>CAXXKK010000001.1:0-56934 GCA_963676845.2 Prolixibacteraceae bacterium
TTGATGGGTTTGCTTTTGCCGGAGAAGCGATGGCTGGACGCTATGTAGGAGAGAAGAAAAAAGAGAAGTTTCTGGGACTCACAAAAAGATTGTTTTACTGGGGAGGTGGATTGGCGATTGTTTTTGGAGTTCTTTTCTTATTTGGAAATCAGCTTATCTTAAGAATACTGACTAGTCAGGAAGAGATTATTAAAATGTCGGAAGAGTATTTATTTTGGGTTGTTTTACGCCTTTATTTACTTTCTCTTCTTTTATCTGGGATGGTATTTATATTGGAGCTACAGCATCTAGGGAGATGCGAAATTCTATGCTGGCTTCAACTTTGCTGCTTTTTGCCCCGATCTTTTATTTCCTTCAGGGACTACTCGGTAATCATGCCATTTGGCTGGCTATGATGATGTTTATGCTGGGACGTGGAATCTTCCAAACGATTTTATTTCCGAAGGTTTTACGAAAAACGTTTAAATCTTAGTGTAAGTTATTTCGTTTACTCAAGACTCAAGACTCAGAACTCGTAACTCATTTAATACTCAAAACTACTTCCTCCTAAAAATTCACGGAGAACAGAAGTAGGTGGAATCTCGTGGTCGTCAATATGTTTGAAGAAACTCAGGAATTTAAGAAGGCGGGTGGCCTCACTATATTCCTCATTGATTTCGGGCACGGACTTTAATAATGGCTCAACATATTTCTTTAAAACCGATAATTCATAAATCAAGGCAGAATTAAACATGACATCAGCATTTTCCTGGTATGGAAATATATTTTTTTTCTTCACCTGCTTTGACGCTTGGCCAGCGTTTTATGGTGTCAGTTGCTGAATAACTTCTGTAACTGTGGTCTCTAATAATTCTTCTTATCAAACGATTATCTGTTGTGGAAATATAATTGTGGTCATCCAATGATATTTGAGTTAATGCTGAAAGAAAGATTCGAAACTTCTGCATTTGTTTCGTGAGGTATCAGTCCGGGTTCATTCCATGTATGCCTTCAACAAGAAGGACGTGTCCGTCACCTAATCGAAGCTTTCTTCCTGAAGGTTCGCTTTTTCCAATAGTAAAGTTAAAACGAGGTAGCTCTACTTCTTTGCCATCAAAGAGTTGCTGGAGCTGTTCGTTGAAAAACTCAATGTTAATTGCCTGTAGTGATTCAAAATCATAATGGCCATATTCATCCAACGGTGTTCTTTCCCGATCAACAAATAGTCATCCAGGGAAATCATGTGAGGCATAATGCCATTTACTGCAAGTTGAACAGATAGTCGTTTACAAAACGTAGTTTTTCCTGAAGCCGAAGGACCTGCGATAAGAATAATACGAACATCGTCGCGTCGTTCATCAATCATGTTTGCAATCTCTGCAACCTTTTTTTCATGTAGGGCTTCCGATACTTTAATTATATCTCCGCTTTTCCTTTTGATACATAGTAGTTTAAGTTACTAAGTGTCGGAATGTCTAAAATATCAACTCGTTTTTTATGTTCCTTAAAAATACCGAATAGCTTATCCTGTTTTTTTATTTCATGAACTTCATTGAATTGCTTAGGTTTTGGGACTTGCAGCAGGATTCCGTCATAGTATGGTGAGATGTTAAATGTGGTTAGATAGCCAGTCGAAGGTACATGATGACCGAAAAAATAGTTGGCATAATCTTCTAAATGATATAAAAATGAGAATAGGCAACCTTGTTGCTCAAAAAGTTCGGCTTTTTCTTCCAGTCCTTGTTTAACGAGCATGTCAACCGCAAAAGGTGTTGGGATTCCTTTTTTATAATGGTATATCCCTGTGAATCCAGTCTTGCATTTCGCTTTTTATTTCCAGAATATCAGAATCAGTTATTGGACGTCCTAGGCCATGTAGCTCGCAGTAATAGCCTTGGCTGATTCCATGTAGTATTCTTAATTTAACCTGAGGAAAGGTTTCACGAACTGCCACATATAATAGGAATAAAAGCGATCTTACATATAATCGTCTTCCATCTACATGGGAATAATCGATAAAGCGAATTTGCTTTGGTTTTACAACAGAGAAAGAAAGCTCTTTGACTTATGATTTACAATAGCTCCGCAAACCGGATTTTCGAGTTCAATATTAAGATCTTTTACTAATCTCTTCCAATGTTATACCAACTGGATAAGAGGTTACCGAATTATTGTTTTCACAGTAGATTTCAATGGTTTTCATAAAATTGTTTCTGAAATACCTTATAAATCTAACTCTTTTTTAAGATACTTCGCAGTATATGATCGTGTGTTTTTAATAATTTCTTCGGGTGTTCCGGTGCAAATAATTTCTCCTCCGCCACGTCCTCCTTCAGCCCCAGATCAATAATATGGTCGGCAACTTTAATTACATCCATGTTGTGTTCAATAACGATGACTGTGTTGCCACGATCAACCAACTTATTAAGAACATCAAGCAGTACGCGGATATCTTCAAAATGAAGTCCGGTTGTGGGTTCATCCAGTACGTAAAGTGTTTGTCGGTGTCTTTTTTTGCCAGTTCAGTAGCTAACTTAACCCGTTGCGATTCACCCCCTGAAAGCGTTGTCGAGGACTGTCCAGAGTGATGTACCCCAAACCAACTTCTTGTATAGTTTTCAATTTATGAGCAATTGAAGGAAGATGTTCAAAAAACTCAACTCCCTGGTTGATGGTCATATTAAGTACATCACTAATCGATTTCCCTTTGTAGCGTACTTCCAGGGGTTTCACGATTGTAGCGTTTGCCATTGCATTTGTCGCAATGTACATATACGTCGGGCAAGAAGTTCATTTCAATAAGTTTTAACCCACCGCCCTGGCATTCTTCACAGCGACCTCCCTTTACATTGAAGGAGAAGCGACCAGGCTTGTAACCACGTATTTTGGCTTCGGGTAACTGGGCAAACAATGAACGGATGTCAGAAAAAACACCGGTGTAAGTAACCGGATTTGATCGAGGAGTCCGTCCTAAAGGTGATTGGTCAACCTGAACAATTTTATCGATATTTTTTAATCCGGAGATCTTTTCGAATGGAAGCGGTTCTTTTAGCGATTTATAGAAATGTTGACTTAGTACAGGTTGAAGAGTCCCATTTATCAAGCTTGATTTTCCACTTCCGGAAACACCGGTTATGCAAATTAATTTTCCCAGGGGGGAACGAAGCATCACATTTTTAAGGTTATGACCTGTGCAGCCAATAAGCTTAAGGTTTTTGCCATTTCCTTTGCGTCGAGTTTCCGGTACTTTTATTTGAGCTTCACCTGTTAAGTATTTTGATGTTAGCGTGTCTGCTGCCAGCACTTCCTGTGGTTTTCCTGCGGCAACAACTTCTCCTCCGTGTCTTCCTGCAAAAGGTCCCATGTCTACTAAATAATCGGCTGCAAGCATCATATCTTTATCGTGTTCCACAACAATAACGGAGTTCCCGGTATCCCTTAATTTTGAAGAGAATGAATTAAGCGGAGATTATCTCTGTGATGCAGGCCGATGCTGGGCTCATCCAAAATATAGAGCACATTTACCAGTTGAGAACCGATTTGAGTAGCTAAGCGAATTCGTTGCGATTCCTCCACCTGAGAGTGTTGCCGAAGTCCGGTCAAGTGATAGATATTCCAACCCAACATCAAGTAAAAAGCTTAATCGGGTACGGATCTCCTTGATTACTTCCGTTCCGATTTTTTGTTGCCTTTCTGAAATACGGGTTTCTAATCCATCAAACCAATTGTTGAGTTCGGCAATATCGAGTTGAGCCAGTTCTGAGATATTTTTATGGTCAATTTTAAAAAAGAGGGACTCTTTTTTTAACCGATGCCCGTTACATTCGGGACAGGTTTTTTCTTTTATAAACTGTTTGCCCATTTCTTGGCTGTCTTGGATGTATTCTCGTCCGTTGTGCCTTGATGTATTTAATGATTCCCTCGTAGCTCATCATGTAATTGACAGAACTTCCAGAGGCGAGTTTTTTAATGTTACCCGTTCACTGGTCCCATGCAAGACAACTTCAAGTCCTTCCTCTGAAATATTCTTTATCGGTGTCTTTAATGTGAATCCGTATTTATCACCGAGTGCTTCAATTTGCCAGAAAATCAGCGAGTTTTTGTGTTTTCCCAGAGGAGCAATTCCTCCCTTCTCAATGCTTATCGATGGATCGGGAATAATTTTTTCAATATCTATTTCTGCAACTTGCCCTAGTCCGTTACATTTGGACAAGCTCCCTGTGGCGAGTTGAAGGAAAAATTGTGAGGGGCAGGTTCGCTATAGGAAATTCCGGTTGAGGGACACATCAGTTGCCTGCTGAAAAAGTTAACATCTTCGGATTCAAAATCCATGATCAGACATACACCATGTCCTTGTTTCATGGCTGTTTTGCATGGAATCTTTCAGGCGTTTTGTGCTGGCGTCTTCAATCTGGAGTCTGTCAATTACAATTTCTATAAAGTGATTTTTGTAACGATCAACCCGCATGTTGGGTTTTAACTCCTGAACTTCACCATCAATTCGGGCATACAAAAATCCTTTTTTACGGGTATTTTCAAACAATTCACGGTAGTGTCCTTTTCTCCCCCGAACCAGTGGAGCAAGAACTAATATCCGCTTCCCTTCGTATTTGTCCTTTATGAGTTTTAGTATTTGGTCATCGGTATATTTGACCATTTTTTCACCCGTTTTGTAAGAGAATGCTTCTCCGGCACGAGCATAAAGCAAACGTAGAAAGTCATAAATTTCGGTGACTGTTCCGACTGTTGATCGCGGATTTTTATTCGTTGTTTTTTGCTCAATGGAAATAACAGGGCTCAGTCCGGTAATTTTATCTACATCGGGGCGCTCCATATTTCCCAGGAAAGAGCGGGCGTAAGCTGAAAAAGTTTCAATATAGCGTCTTTGTCCTTCAGCATAGATAGTGTCGAAAGCCAGTGATGATTTACCGCTTCCACTTAATCCTGTAATGACAGTAAGCTCATTCCTGGGGATTTCAACATTTATATTTTGAAGGTTGTGTACGCGTGCTCCTTCTACAATAATCTTTTCGTCTTGATCAATCAGTTCGTTGTCAATCTCAATCACTTCTGTTTCCTGCATCTTTCTTAATTTGTATTGGTGCGGAATCCTTCATCCGGTAAAATAATACTATATGTTTTTCCTCTTGAGTTGTTTAGGTAGGTTTGTCTTAGCCAGGGATTTAGCATTTTTAATATTTTGTAGTTTGTTCCATGTTCTTTGGAAAAAGCTGCAAAATCTTTAACGTCTGTATTTAACTCAACTGTTTTTGTTTTCCATGGCAAGTATTTTTCTTCTTCCTTTATGTCGAATCCATATTTCACAGGATTTTCCAGTATTAATTTGAAAGATAAAATCCGGAATACATAACGGCTGGTTTCGTCATTTAAAAGAAGATCATAGTAATCCGATTCATCCTGTCTTTCTATTTGATTGTCAATTCCGTTACGACCAGCATTATAGGATGCAGCAACCATCGTCCAGTTCCCAAATTTTTTATAGGAATCTTTTAAATATTTACAAGCAGCTTTGGTTGATTCAATGATACTGTAACGTTCATCTACTTCATTATTAATTTCAAGTCCATAGTCTCTTCCGGTACCTTTTAGAAATTGCCAGAAACCGACAGCTCCTGCAGGGGAAACTACTTTAGGGTCGAAACCACTTTCAGCCAGTGCCAGGTATTTGAAATCATCGGGAATTGTATCCGCTTTTAAAATGGGTTCAATAATTGAAAAGTACCGGGGTGCCATTTTTATGTACCGGATGGTTTGCGAATGAAAATAGCCATTTACAAGAATTTCGCGATCAAGGCTTTCTAGAACATCAAAATAATCAAGTGGAACTTTTTCTCCAGCAAAAGTTAAGCTGTCAGGTAATTCAATTGAACGGTAGTAAAACTGGTTGCCGGACTGTTCTGTGTGTTGTGTTAGTAAGGTTGATGATTCAAATATATACCATCCTCCCATTAATGCAATAATTAACAGAAGGATGAATGATAATCGGGAAAATATCTTATTCATAGTGATTGACCTTAAATTCAAACAGCAAAAATAGTGGTTTTAAGACAGGCTTTCAATGGGAAGTAGTGTTTATTTGTTAATGTGATTGAAGATTTTAGATATAGATTTTGATTAACATGTATTTTTAGTCTGTATATCTTTGTTTAAACCAAAATACAAATCATGTTTATAAAAGACCTAAAGGACTGCGATGAATTTATTGCAGGGGATAATACGATACTAAGAGAACTTTTGCATCCGGACAAAGCCGATTTGCAGTTGAGATACAGTTTGGCTCATGCTGTTGTAAAGCCAGGATTGAGTTCTTATCAGCATTCTCTGAAAACATCCGAAGTTTATTACATATTGCAAGGTAAGGGGATAATGCATATTGATGATGAAGCGCAGGACGTTTTCCCCGGTCAGGCGATTTATATTCCACCGCATGCAACGCAGTTTATAACAAGTACAGGTGAAGAAGATTTGGTTTTCTTATGCATAGTTGATCCTGCGTGGAGAGTTGAGGATGAGGAGGTTTATCAAGAATAAGGTTTCGCGTTGAAGTATGAGAACTTCTGAATAATAAACTTATTGTGATTTTTTGTGGACTTTTTTCGACTTATAGGTTAGAAGCAAATAAATTATGAAATGATTAATAAGGATTTGTCAGATCAATTTTTGGAACTTGTCGAAGAAAATAAAAAACTGATCTATAAGGTCACACACCTGTTTTGTGAAGATTGCACTGATAAGGGAGATCTCTTTCAGGAAATTATTGTCAATTTATGGAAGGCGTATCCTGATTTTAAAGGAAATTCGAAAGTAAGTACCTGGGTTTACAGGATTTCCATTAATACTGCAGTTTCGTGGGTGCGCATAAATAGCAAAAATAATCAGTGGATAGAGTATCGGAGTGTTATACCCCAATTGGAGGATGACACCGATCTGAATGATTTGCAGGAGCGGCTTTATAATGCGATTTCCTATTTGAGCAAGCTTGATCGGGCTTTGGTTATGTTACAGCTTGAAGGTTATTCTTATGACGAGATTGCGAAGATTATTGGTCTGTCGAAGACAAATGTTGCTACAAAGCTTAATCGGATTAAGCGAAAATTGAAAGACCATTTTTCAAACAATTAAATCAAAAAGCATGGAATACGAAGAATTACAAGCACTTTGGGGAGCATACGATAAAAAGCTGGACAAGCTGGAAAAACTGAATCGGAAGTTATTGGTTGAGACCTTAGCCCGAAAACCTCAGAAACGAATTAACCGATGGTTGTTCCGAAGTATTTATGGCATGTTAGTAGGCCCTGTGGTTATAGGCGTTGTTTTATCTCCATTTATCAGGGACGGAAACCTGGATGTATGGTTTTTCCTGGGTTGCCTGCTAATTTTATTTGTGGTAGTAAGTCTGGTTGTTACTTACTATAAAGGATATCTGTCATTGCGAAAAGTTGATTTGCTTAATGATCCGGTAATCGACTCGGTGAAGAAGATAAATGTATTCAGATCCATATTGTTCGAGAACCTGAATTATCAATATTTTTTGTCGGGTATATTGTTTTTGGGTTTACTTGTCATTATTTGGGATGATATCTATTTTGATACAAAGACAATAAGTTTCTTAGTCGTTCTTGTCTTTGTTCTAATTGTCTGGACAAAAAGAAAAGTAAAAATGAATTTAAATAGTTTGGAGAAATTAAAAACTGAAATTCTTGAACTGGAGGAGTATGAGTAGGAGAGAAGGACTTGTGTAAATTAATCATAATTTGGATGGTGAAGGCAAGAAAAACCCCGAAGCCTCTGCTTCGGGGAAAAAAACCAAAAATCAACTAACCTTTATAACGTTTAGCGACCTCATCCCAATTGACAACATTCATGAATGCATCAATATATTCAGGACGTTTGTTCTGGTACTTTAAGTAGTACGCATGTTCCCACACGTCGATTCCAAGGATTGGATCTCCTTTTACATCTGCTACATCCATCAACGGATTGTCCTGATTCGGTGTAGATGAAACGACCAAACGATCACCCTGTTTTACCAGCCAAGCCCAACCCGAACCGAAACGGGTTGCTGCAGCTTTGGTAAACGCATCTTTAAATTCATTATATGATCCAAATGATTCGTTAATCGCTTTTAGTAAATCACCTTCAGGTTCTTTGGCTCCACCTGGCGCCATTACTTCCCAATAAAGACTGTGGTTGTAAAAACCACCTCCATTGTTCCGAACAGCTACTGAATGTGCCGATACACCTGAAAGGATTTCTTCAATTGTTTTTGTTTCTAAATCTGTTCCCTGAACAGCATTGTTCAAATTGTTTGTATACCCGGCATGGTGTTTACTGTGATGTATTTCCATGGTACGAGCATCGATAAATGGCTCTAAAGCATTGTAATCGTATGATAATTTTGGTAATTCAAATGACATAATATGTTTCCTTTCTTTGTTTTTAATGTTTCTGGATTTTTTGTATTTCTTTTATACAAATATAATAGTCATAAATCAAAATACGAAAAAAAGACCTTAAAATCTTAATAACAAATATTGATGTATGATAGGGAATGTCAATTAAGTTCTCTTAGAAGAAAAAAGAACTTTTAAATTTTAAATAAGAAGGAAATTTTTGTTTGTGATTATTGGTCTTTTAGAGCAGTTTTAATAGGTAATTCTCTTCTAAAAGTTTCTTCAAGAGACATAAATGTTTGAGTACTGGTAACTCCTTTAATTTTTTGAACTTTATCACTAAGGACTTCTTTTAGATGTTCATTGTCTCGTGCGTATACTTTAACAAAGATGGCATATTCACCTGTTGTGTAATGACATTCTGTAATTTCCGGTATTTCATTGATTTTTGCAACTGCTTCCTCATAAAGCCCTCCTTTTTCAAGGAAAACACCAATGTATGTACAGGTTCTAAACCCAACTTTTTTTGCGTCGATATGATATCCGGAACCAGTTATCACGTTCATTTCCATCATTCTGTTTACGCGTTGGTGAACAGCAGCTCTGGATACACCTACTTCAGCTGCAACATCTTTAAAAGGGATTCTTGCATTTCTAATAATAATATCCAGAATATGTAAATCTGTTTCGTCTAAGTTGTGTTTTATTGTCATCCTTTTTACCTTTAGTCAACTTCAAAAATAGCATTTTTTATCTTAATCATTAGCTAAAAAGGAGTGCTTTTGGAAATCTATCGATTTGTGATGATTTGTTATGATCCAGTTAATCAGGGTGTTGTGTCGTATGTTTTTTGTTTTTTTGTTAAGGATTTATAGTGATTTTTTAAAGCTTAATAACAAAAAGCAATTAAAATTTTCGTATTTATTTTAAAATGCTATTTTTGCCCTTGAATTAATGTCAAATTGATACTGGCTGAAGATTATCTATTTGACGCGGGATTAGAATTGTAGGTGAAAATTAAATATTGACATTATGAAAAATGCTAAGTTAAGTTGGCAGATTTTGCTTTTGCTATTAATAGTGGTGAGTATTGTTGCTCTGTTCTTCCCTGGAGGAGGTTTTGGTGGATTAGATGATCCAAACATTGTCATGGGAGATGTTGCATGGATGTTAACTGCTACTGCTCTTGTTTTATTAATGACTCCCGGTCTTGCTTTTTTCTATGGGGGTATGATTCAACCTAAAAATATTTTATCTACCATGTTGCAAAGTTTTATTGCAATGGGTTTGGTGAGTGTGCTTTGGGTTGTAGTTGGTTTTAGTTTGGCTTTTGGAGATAGTATTGGTCCGGAAGGTTTCGGTTTGTTTGGAAATCCGGCAACATTTGCTTTTTTTCATAATGTAACCGGACATACAAATCCTGATTTAAGTCCAACAATTCCATTGGCACTATTTGCTATGTTTCAATTAAAATTCGCAATTATTACTCCTGCGTTGATTACGGGGTCTTTTGCCGGAAGGGTTAGGTTTCGTTCGTATATGTTATTTATGATCCTGTTTATCCTATTTATATATGCTCCTCTTTGTCATTGGACTTGGCATCCAAACGGATTTTTACGTAATTGGGGAGTTCTGGACTTTGCTGGAGGTACAGTAGTACATATGTCAGCTGGTTTTGCAGCCTTGGCGGGTGCTATTTTCTTAGGGAAACGTAAAGATTATGGCAAAGAATTTAAGCCAGCAAATATCCCATTTGTTTTATTGGGTGCGGGTATGCTTTGGTTTGGTTGGTTTGGTTTTAATGCCGGATCTGCCCTTGGTGCGAATTCTACTGCAGCTTTAGCTTTAATGAATACAAATACAGCTTCGGCTGCAGCTATGTTAGCTTATGTGTTCTATGATATGGCTAAAGGTAAAAAACCTACAGGTATGGGTGCTGCAATTGGATTAGTTGTAGGTTTAGTTGCAATTACTCCTGGTGCAGGTTTTGTAAGTGTTGGAGCAAGTGTGTTTATTGGTGTTGCTGCAGCAATGGTAAGTAATATTGCAATTGAGTTACGTTCTAAAACAAGATTGGATGATACATTAGATGTTTTCCCTGCACACGGGATGGGTGGTATTGTTGGAATGATTCTTACATCTGTTTTTGCTGAAGATGTTGGTCTTATTCATGGAGAGGTAACAACATTCTTGTATCACTTGTTAGCTTTAGTAATTGTAGGCATATTCACATTTGGAGGTTCAATGTTGATGTATAAAATAACTGATATGATTGTTCCGTTGCGCGTGTCTCCGGATTCTGAGAAAATAGGTCTGGATATTAGCCAGCATAATGAATCTTATAATTTTGAATATAAAAGCGACGAATAGCTTTAACGTGGTCGCTCTTTTATATGCTCGAAACTCCCTTTCTCCAAGGGAGTTTTTTTATTTGATCAAATTTCATCTAAAATAAAAACCGACCGTATGAGTTACGGTCGGTTTCTTTATGGAGGAGTATTTTGTTCTTTCTTACCTTATTGGAATTTGCCTTTTAAAGTCTTGTTCCAGTGAAATAAACGTTTCAGTTCTGGCTATTCCTTCAATTTCTTGCAAATCCACATCAATTAATTTTTTCAGATGTTTATTGTTTTTTGTCTGAATCTTGATAAAAATCGCATATTGTCCTGTCGTATAATGACATTCAATAATTTCTGGAATATTCTTTAATGCTTCGGCAACTTTATTGTGGTGATTCGCTTTTTCCAGATAGATGCCCATGTATGCACAGGTATCGTATCCTAGTTTCGTTGGATCTACAATAAATTCGCTTCCTGTAATAATGCCCAGGTTTAATAGTCTTTGTACACGTTGATGGATAGCAGCTCCTGATACTTTACATTCTCGTGCCACTTCCAAAAATGGAATCCTCGCATTTTTCGTGATCATCCTAAGGATTTTCTCATCAAGCTCATCAATGTGAGGAAGTGGTTCAATAAAATCTTTATTCATTATATTAATTGTTTCCCGCTGGTAATTTGATATATAAATGTACGAAAAAATAACAATTATCAATGAAGTATGACAATTGTCATTCTTTTTGTAATAATTTGAGTGCCATTTACTTTAATTTGTCAATGCCAGTCATTGTTCGGGCAGCAAATCTAGGTTATTTTCCTAAAATGTCAACAATAATTTGTTGAGTGGTTTAAAAATTGTTCGGAAAATTAAATATTTACTTATGATTTGATATTATTTGATATAAATTCAGTCAGATCATAACCACTTGGACTCTGAAATACTTTTAAGTCAAATTGAGGAAGCATGGCTATAATGTGGTCAAATATATCAGCCTGAATGCTTTCGTAATAAGCCCAGCGTTGATCTTTACTGAAAACATAGATTTCTATGGGTAATCCTTTTTCTGTAGGTTGGAGATGTCTGACCAGAAAAGTCATATTCTGGTGGATGTTGGGGTTTTGTTGGAGATAAGCTTTTAAATATTGTCTAAAAATTCCCAGGTTGGTTTGCTTTCTTCCGTTGAAGACATCCTTATCTTCAAGTTTTAATTTTTTGTTGTGCGTGTCAATTTCTTCTTGTTTATCTCTTAAATAGTCTTTTAAAAGATAAAAATGACTTAGTCTTTCCATTAGTTCGTCGTCACAAAAGCGAATAGATCTCATGTCAATATTGATGGATCTTTTGATTCTTCTACCGCCTGACTCTTCCATGCCAGCCCAGTTGTTGAATGATTCTGAAACCAGTGCATAAGTTGGAATTGTCGTAATTGTTTTATCCCAGTTTTGGACCTTTACTGTATTTAATGTGATGTCAATTACAGTTCCGTCGGCATTATGACTAGGCATTTCAATCCAGTCTCCGGGTTTTAGCATTTTGTTTGCAGAAAGTTGAATACTGGCAACGAATCCTAAAATTGTGTCTTTGAAAACCAAAATGAGTACTGCTGCCATCGCGCTAAGTCCGGCAAATAAAGTCATTGGTGATTTGCCTATAAGAATAGCAATAACATAGATTAATGAAATGCAAATAATAAGAATCTGTAGAAGTTGTACGTAACCTTTTATGGGGCGGGTTGAAGCGTATGATGTAGTTTGATAAATATCATTTACTGAGTTTGCAAAGCGAATAAAAATGAGAGAAAAAATGACAACAAAATAAATTTGAGCAAAGCCTTTTAGTAAAAGTGTAATTGTGTCAAGATCGGAAAAAGAACTGACGGAATAAATGATTAAAGCAGAAGGAATATGTGCTAAGGCGCTAAAGACTTTTCTTTTTAAAAGGTAATCATCCCATTCTGTTTTTGTTTTTTTTACAAAATGATGGACAATACGGGTAATGATTAAGCGAGTAATTAACTGTGCGCAAACTGCAATAATGATTATGCTTATAATTGATAATGTAATTCCAAGAATTGTTGCCATTTGTCCTGAAAGGTGTAGGCTTTCAAGTAGATTAATATACAGTTGATTTAAATGCTTCATAACTTAGTTAACGTCTTTGATCTTTTCTGATTACTTTTATATTTTAAAAATAACAAATTCACAAGATTATGAAGCGTCAATTTGTGATAATAATATTGTTTACACTTGTACCAGTAACTTTAATTGCTCAGCTTAAATACTCGAATTATTTTAAAGATTCTGCTCTTCGTATTGATTATTACCTGGCGGGATCAGATAGTGCCGCTGAGGTTTACCTGGGAGAGATGAAGAAGGAGCCTTATTTTGGTGGGTCAAAAAACAATCTTGTAAGTTTTGAAAACTATGGCACATATCGTTATCGGGTTTATGATCTGAAGAAAGGTGAATTGATTTATTCTAAAGGTTTTTGTCCTTTGTTTCAGGAGTGGCAGGCAACAGCTGAAGCTAAGGAGTTGAAAAAAAGTTTCTACCAGGTGGCGGTTATTCCTTTTCCTAAGGATGAAGTTGTTTTTACTATTGAATATCAGGATTGGAGTGGTGAGTTCCGGGAGTTATTTTCAGTGAATATAAATCCGAAGGATTACTTTATCAGGGAGGAACGATTGCCTGATTATGAGATTGAACAAATACAGTTAAGTGGCAAACCAGAAAATAAGGTTGATCTTGTTTTTCTGTCGGAAGGTTATACTAAATTTGAGATGAATAAGTATGTTGATGATGTAAAGCGTATGGTTGATGCTATGTTTGAGGTTGAGCCGTTTGACATGCATAAAGATGATTTTAATATTTATGCCGTTAAGGTTCCTTCGATGGAGTCTGGTACAGATATGCCTGGGGATGGAGTATATCGGAATACAGCTTTTAATTCATCGTTCTATACTTTTGATGTTCCTCGGTATCTCACTACTACGGATATGAAGTCGGTGCATGATGCTGCAGCTTTGGTTCCATATGACCAGATTCTTGTTTTGACAAATACAGATCGTTATGGAGGCGGTGGTTTTTATAATTATTTGTCGCTAACATCTGTAGATCATGTAAGATCGGAGGAGGTGTTTGTGCATGAATTTGGTCATGCCTTTGCCGGGCTTGCTGATGAGTATTATGATTCTGAGGTGGCTTATGAGGAATATTATAATTTGGAAGTTGAGCCTTGGGAGCCAAATATTACAACTTTGGTTGATTTTGATAGTAAATGGAAAGATATGATTGATCTGGATACTCCAATACCTACGCCAAGAGGGAATAAATATTCAAAGGATGTTGGTGTGTTTGAAGGAGGTGGTTATGTTGCTAAAGGAATTTATAGTCCAATGACGAATTGTCGGATGAAATCTATTCAAGTTGAATCTTTTTGCCCGGTTTGTCAGAGAGCTATTGAAGAGATGATTCTTTATTATTGTGAATAGTAAAAATAAATTGATCGGACAATAGGAGTTGTCCGATCAATTCAGATGCATAGAATAGGAAGGCAAACAAAAATGGGAACCACTCGGCCTGAATAGCTCCCATTCACTACAGGAAAACCTGCATGTGTCAGGCTACTGTTATTTTGGCTGGCTTATGCAAATTGGTTTTAATCCTTTGCATTTACCCTTTCCTTTTTGGTCAATTCCTGTTATGGTTTCAACCTTGAGGTGTCCATTTGAAATCCTTTCGGTTTCTTCCCGGACCAGGTTTCCAGGGTGTTGAGTTAGTTTTATCTTTCGATTCCCTAATCTCGTTTTTTTGCTATGGAATTTCTTCTATAACTTTTGCTCCTTTGGATATGAATCCAAATTTGCCCCTGATCCAAAATTTATTGAACGTCATGCGATCATTTTTTGTTAAGCTAAGTGTGAAACACTATTGCTAAACCTGTGGCCCTTATGATGGCAGGCGGGAAACCTGAGTGATTTGACTCCGGCTCAATTAAGTACCTTTATCTCCTCCGCATCATTTTGGGCAGCCTTTTATCGCTCACCTGATATTATCAAAATTACGACATTGAGTATATGCAAGTCAATAAAAATCAATAGTTTAAATGCACAATGAATTCACCAGTCTTATTCACAAATGTTTATAACTCATGAAGTTAGCATTTGATAAGCTGTTGAGGGTTTTTTATGACCTCTTTCTTGTTGGTTATTAACACAATAACAAAAAATGCTCCACTGTTATGGAGCATTTATATCACTTTATTCAGAAGACTAATTTAGCATGAAGCTTTTCCTTCTTCAGAAGCTTTTTCTCTGTACCATTTTAATGGGAAGGAAGAAGGTCTCTCAATAGGAAGTCCGTAAAGTCTATCCATGATTAATGATGCCAATACTCCAAGTGCTCTCGAAACTCCAAAGAGTACAGTATAGAATGAATACTCTTTTATTCCATAGTGGTATAATAAAGAACCTGAATATGCATCAACATTTGGCCATGGGTTACTGATTTTACCTATACTTCCTAAAATAGGAGGAACCACTTCATATAAATTATTTACAGTATTGATTAATTTATCGTTTGTGATGTATCTGTCTGCAAAATCTTTTTGAGCAGTAAAACGAGGATCTGTTACACGAAGGACAGCATGTCCATATCCAGGAACAACTCTACCTGCGGCTAAAGTCTTTTTCACATACTCTTCTAATTGTTCTTTAGTTGGCTCTTCTGATCCTATTTCATCTCTTAATTCAAAAATCCAGTTAATAACGTCCTGATTTGCATAGCCGTGAAGTGGACCTGCTAATCCCAACATACCTGCTCCAAGTGCATAGTATGGATTGCTTAATGCAGATCCTACAAGGTGAGTTGTATGTGCTGATACATTACCACCTTCATGGTCTGCATGGATTACCATGTATAGTCTCATCAGTCGTTTTACCTCTTCTGAATCATGTCCCATCATGTGAGCCAGGTTACCTGCCCAGTCTAATCTTGGGTCAGGGGCAATATGGTCATCATTGTAGAAATTTTTTCGGTAGATGTAAGCGGCAACACGTGGTAAGCGTGCGATCAGGTTCATAACATCGTCATACATAAAGTCCCAGTAATATTTTTTGTTTACACCGGAACGATAGGCCTTTTGAAAGACAGATTCAGTAGCCATTGCAACAATAGCTGCACTAAATTCGGTCATTGGCTTCGCATTCTTAGGAAGTGCATCAATCGTGTCAAATACATGCTGAGGGACATGAGCTCTTGTTGCCCAGTCTTTGGAGATGTTCAGTACATCTTCTTTTTCTGGGATTTCACCAATAAGCATCAGATAGAATAAACCTTCAGGCAGAGGTTCTCCTTCCGGATTTATTCGTGGAAGTTTATCTCTCAGATCTTGAAGGGAATACCCTTTAAAACGGATACCGTTATTCGGGTCGAGTTTTGAGGTGTCTGTAATTAAACTTGGGACACCTTTCATTCCGGTCATTACTTGTCCGATAGTCACATTGGCAATAACTTTATCTCCGTGCTCGGCTTTCAGCTTTTGGTATTCTTCGATACACTTGCTGGCTTTGGTGTAGAATTTATTCTTTATGTATTCCATTTTATGGTGTTTTTATTATTTAATATTTCATATACTAATGAATATTTTTAATGATCTCATCTGCAAACTCATTGGTTGAAAGGAGGGTTGCACCTTCCATCATTGCATAAAGATCAGAAGTAACATGTCTTTTCGAAAAGGCATGTTCCATTGCGTCGCGAACATGCTCTGCTGCTTCATTCCATCCCATATATTCCAACATCATAACACCAGAAAGGATCAATGAACTAGGGTTGGCTTTACCCGTTCCTGCAATGTTTGGAGCAGTTCCATGTGTAGCTTCAAAGATGGCGTATCCATTTTGGTAATTGATATTTGCTCCGGGAGAAATTCCAATTCCTCCAACCATTGCAGCTAGTTGATCCGATGCATAATCGCCATTTAGATTCATGGTTGCAATTACTGAGTGATCAAATGGATGTAGCAAACTTTCCTGCAAGAAAGCATCCATAATTACATCTTTGATGATTACTTTTCCAGATACTTTAGCTTTATCCAATGCTTTTTGTGCATCTATCTGGCCTTTCTCTTTCTGAATATCCTGATATTGCCTCCAGGTAAATGTTTCGTTGGCGAACTCTGTTTCTGCCAGATCATATCCCCAGTTTTTAAATGAACCTTCTGTAAATTTCATAATGTTACCTTTATGAACAAGTGTAACAGATGGAAGTTTACGTTTAATCGCATATTCTATAGCAGATCGTATTAGGCGTTCAGAGCCATCTTGGGAGACTGGTTTTACTCCAAAAGAAGAACTTTCCGGGAAACGAACCTGAGTTTTAATTCCCATTTCATTTTGAAGGAATTCATAGAATTTTTTCGTATTCTCTTCACCTGCCATAAATTCGATTCCCGCATAAATGTCTTCTGTATTCTCACGGAAAATGTGCATGTCGACCATAGATGGGTAGCGGATAGGAGAGGGAACTCCTTTAAACCAGCGAATCGGACGAAGGCATACATAAAGATCAAGGGTTTGGCGCAAGGCAACATTTAAGGAGCGAATTCCGCCTCCAACTGGGGTTTCTAAGGGGCCTTTAATCCCTACAAGATATTCCTGAAAAGCTTTTAGCGTTTCATCAGGCAAATAACTTCCGGTTTGTTCGAATGCTTTTTTCCCGGCAAGAACTTCTTTCCATTCAATTTTTCTTTTTCCGCCGTACGATTTTTCAACAGCAGCATCCAACACTTTCTGGCTGGGAATACTTATATCTTTTCCGATACCATCTCCCTCAATAAACGGAATAATCGGATTATCAGGAACGATTACTTTGCTGTTTTGTATTGAAATTTTCTTACCCATTTTAATTCTTTGAAATCTTGTTTTTCAGGTTCTCATCAATTGCAGAAAGGAATTCTTCTGTTGTCAGATAGTGTTCTTCTTTCAGTTCTTTCCCATGGATGATAAGAGCCAGGTCTTTTGTCATTTGTCCATTTTCTACGGTGCTAATACATACTTGTTCAAGGATGTGTGCAAAGCCAATGAGTTCTTGATTTTCATCAAGTTTCCCTCGGAATGCAAGTCCTCGTGTCCATGCAAAAATGGATGCAATTGGATTTGTAGATGTTGGATTCCCTTTCTGATGCTGACGGAAATGACGAGTTACAGTTCCATGTGCAGCCTCAGCTTCCATCGTCTTGCCATCTGGAGTTACCAGTGTTGACGTCATTAATCCCAAAGACCCAAATCCCTGGGCAACAGTATCTGATTGCACATCTCCATCGTAGTTTTTACATGCCCAAACAAAACCGCCTTCCCACTTCATTGCTGCGGCAACCATATCGTCAATTAAGCGATGTTCGTAAGTAATTCCGGCTGCTTCAAACTGGTCTTTGAATTCTTTTTCATACACATCCTGAAAGATATCTTTAAAACGACCATCGTATTTTTTCAGGATGGTGTTTTTCGTAGACATGTATAATGGCCATTTTTTATCCAACGCCTGATTCATGCAGGCACGAGCAAATCCGTAAATGGATTCGTCAGTATTGTACATAGCCATTGCTACTCCATCACCATCGAAGTCGTACACATTATATGTTTGGGCTTCGCTTCCATCGTCCGGAGTAAATGTGATGGTTAGTTTCCCTTTTCCTTTTGTAAGGAAGTCAGTTGCTTTGTATTGATCTCCAAAAGCATGACGTCCGATGCAAATTGGTTTTTTCCAACCAGGGACAAGGCGAGGGATATTATTTATAATGATGGGTTCTCTGAATACGGTTCCACCAAGAATATTCCGGATGGTACCGTTTGGAGATCTCCACATTTTTTTAAGTTTGAATTCTTCAACCCGGGCTTCATCCGGAGTAATGGTAGCACATTTTATTCCTACACCATATTTTTGAATGGCATGTGCTGCATCAACCGTAACCTGATCGTTGGTTTCGTCACGGTATTCCATTCCTAAATCATAGTACTTAATGTCAAGATCAAGGTAGGGATGAATAAGTTTGTCTTTGATGAATGACCAAATAACCCGGGTCATTTCGTCGCCGTCCAGTTCTACAACCGGATTTGCTACTTTGATTTTTTTCATTATTCGGGTGTTTTTATCTATTTGTTTTGTTCTTTAATAAGGTTAAGAGCGGATCCTGCTTTGAACCAACTAATTTGCGGATCATTATAAGTGTGATTTACTTCAATAACATCTTTACTACCGTCTTTGTGTTCTATTTCAACTTGTAAAGATTTGTTTGGTGCAAAGTCTTTTAAATCGATAAAGTTAAATACATCATCTTCCTCAACTTTATCGTAATCAGCTTCATTGGCAAACGTAAGAGCAAGCATTCCCTGTTTCTTCAGATTGGTTTCGTGGATACGCGCAAATGATTTAACAATTACTGCTTTTACACCCAGGTGACGTGGTTCCATGGCAGCATGCTCGCGAGATGATCCTTCACCATAGTTGTGATCCCCGACAACAACTGTTGGAATGCCTTCGGCTTTATAAGCCCGTTGTACTTTGGGAACTTCATTGTATTCTCCGGTAAGCTGATTTTTTACGTTATTGGTTTCTCCGTTAAATTTATTTACTGCACCAATAAGCATGTTATTTGAAATATTATCCAGGTGACCACGGAAACGTAACCACGGGCCAGCCATAGAAATATGGTCTGTAGTACACTTCCCTTCAGCTTTGATTAACAACTTAGCACCAGTGATATTTTTCCCGTCCCATGCAGGGAAAGCATAAAGGAGTTGAAGCCTTTTTGAGTCATTGGCAACAACAACGTTAACCGACGAACCGTCTTTTGCCGGAGCCTGATAACCTGCATCTTCTACTGCAAATCCTTTTTCCGGAAGTTCTTCTCCTGTTGGAGGAGCAAGCATAACTTCTTCTCCATCTTCATTTGTCAATTTATCAGTGAGGGGATTGAATGTTAAATCTCCAGCGATAGCCAAAGCTGTCACCAGTTCAGGTGATGCAACAAAAGCATGAGTATTTGGGTTACCATCAGCTCGTTTAGAGAAGTTCCGGTTGAATGAATGAACAATCGTGTTTTTTTCTTCTTTTTCAGCTCCTTCACGATTCCACTGTCCAATACATGGACCACATGCATTGGCAAAAACGCTGGCGCCCATTTTATTAAAAATATCGATAAACCCATCACGTTCAATGGTATAACGAACTTGCTCTGAACCAGGTGTAATAGTAAATTTTGCCTTTGTTTTTAGCTTTTTATCAACTGCCTGTTTTGCGAGAGAAGCAGCTCTGGAAATGTCTTCATAGGATGAGTTGGTACATGAACCGATTAATCCAACTTCAATTTTTGTTGGCCATCCATTTTCTTTTGCTTTTGCAGCAACTTCAGAAATTGGAGTTGCCAAATCAGGAGTAAATGGCCCATTCAAATGAGGTTCCAGTTCATCTAAATTGATTTCAATGACTTGGTCAAAATATTTTTCAGGAGAAGCATAAACTTCTTCGTCTGCAGTAAGGTGATTTTTAATTCCATTTGCTAGATCAGCAACTTCTGCACGATCGGTTGCCCGCAGGTAGCGTTCCATTGATTCATCGTACCCAAAAGTTGAAGTCGTAGCTCCCACTTCAGCACCCATGTTGCAAATGGTACCTTTTCCTGTAGCAGAAAGAGATTGGGCTCCATCACCAAAATATTCAATGATGCGACCGGTTCCTCCTTTTACGGTCAGAAGTCCGGCCACTTTTAATATGATATCTTTAGGAGCTGTCCAGCCATTAAGTTTTCCTGTAAGTTTAACACCAATCAGTTTTGGGAATTTAAGTTCCCATGGCATTCCGGCCATTACATCAACAGCATCGGCACCACCAACACCAATGGCAATCATACCCAGGCCCCCAGCGTTTACTGTGTGTGAATCTGTTCCGATCATCATTCCACCAGGGAAAGCATAATTTTCAAGAACTACCTGATGAATAATTCCAGCACCTGGTTTCCAGAAGCCAATTCCATATTTATTAGATACAGACTCTAAAAAGTCGAAAACTTCTTTGTTGTTTTGAAGGGCAAACTGAAGGTCTGTTCTTCCGCTCACGCTTGCCTGAATCAAGTGGTCGCAATGCACTGTTGAAGGAACAGCAGTCTTGGCTTTTCCTGCATTCATAAACTGGAGTAATGCCATTTGTGCAGTGGCATCTTGCATTGCAACACGATCAGGTGCAAAATCGACATAATCAACACCTCTCTTAAATTCTTCAACTTTCTCTGCATCAAATAAATGAGCGTATAAAATTTTTTCGGAAAGACTTAGAGGTTTTTTTAAAATTTCTCTGGCTTTTTCTATACGGTTACCAAAGTCACCGTAGGTTTTCTTTATTAAATCTAAATCAAACATATGTGTGGTTTTTTTATCGATTGTGTTTAATCTTTAATTCCAATATTCTTAACAAAAACGAGGGCTAAAGGTTTCAAATATTGATATTAAGATATAAAAAAAATGCACAACACATTTAAATATGTATATGTTTGGGACGGTAGTGGCGCTTTTATTCTGGAAATGATGAAAAAGAATCCACTTATAAAGAGAGTGTGTATGGTTTATAGGATATTGAAGAAAGAGAAATGTACGCTTCCATACGATCTTACCTCTTTGAACTCAGGGTAGTTTGAAAAATCGTATTCTTTTGAATGTTCTAAAATAAATATTCCACCTTCATTTAAAATACCTGAAGAAAAAACGGTTTTGGGAACCTCTGCAAATTTGGGGTGATCGTATGGAGGATCAGCGAAGACAAGATCATATTTTTGAGTGTTTTTTCCCACAAATTGGAATGCATTTCCTTTTATTGCTTTTATACTTTTCTCATCTAATTTTGCAATCGTGTCTTGAATAAATCTGAAATGTTTGTAGTTAATTTCTACTGAAGTGATATCAGTGCAACCTCTTGATGCAAATTCAAAAGAGATACTTCCTGTTCCTGAAAAAAGATCAAGAACTCTAATATCTTCAAAGTTGATTTTATTCTGGAGAATGTTGAAAAGGCTTTCTTTAGCCATATCAGTTGTTGGTCTGGCCTTAAAGCTTTTTCCTGGAGAGAAGTGCCTCCCTTTATATTTTCCACCTACGATTCTCATTAAAAACTATTAAATAAAGAAACAAACCTGGCATCAGGGAGCTTGTCAAGTAAATAGCTGTAGTGGATGTTTGGATTGTTTTCTGCAATTCGGACGTTTTCAAAATATTGCCTGAGGCGATGATAAATTTCGGCGTGCTTATTGACCATTCCTTCAAGGTAAAGTGTTGCTGGCTCTTGCCCTGTTGTTTTGCAGGTTCCTAAGATGTAATAAAGCAGATCATTTTCACCTTCATAAAGAAAACTATTAGCAAAAGTAAGTTCCGGAGAAAAGAATATGATATTTAAGTATTTTCTAAAAAGTTGAACGACCATCGTTTTTTCATTTGATCGGAACCTTTTTATAGAGATATTTATTTCATTTTCAATTGCTATACCCGGATGTTTTTTTTGAATTGTTTGAAGAATTTCAGTATTGATTCCGTAAAGTGCATATTGATTTATTTCAGGATAAAACGAACTTAAAATCTGTAGTTTTTGGTCTAATTCAAAGACTGATGTATATAAATCTTTCTTCTTTTCTTTATTAAAAAGCTTTGCTGGAATAAAAGAAATATTTCCAGGTGTGGAAAAGTGAATGTAGGTTTTGCTGAAGGGGCGGTGTAAAAGATCCGATTCGTTATAAATATCGATAATCTTTTTGTGTTGAAATTCAGCTTCGTTTGTATAAGTATCGTGGTGTGACAGGTAAACAACCTTATTTTGTGTCCTGTCTAGTATGGAAAAAGAAAATCCATCCTGGCTTACCAGGATGGATAATATATATTCTGGTGTAAAACTTAAATCAAATGTTTCGTCAACAAGCGACAAATTTTGCATAGGAGAATTATTCCCAGTTACCAGCGTTGTTGATTGCTTCGTCTAATGACCCAACCTTTAATCCAGGGTATTTACCATTTGTCCGAGCTTCATCGTTAAGGTTAATTACCAACTGGCGATCCATTTTATTAAGAATGGTGTTGTTATGAACTGATGCCATAAACACAGGTACTTTAATTCCTGATCCTGTTGTAATGATTGTTGCTCCTAAATGAAATTCAGCAGTTGTGTCAGGAACAGGTACATATTTGATGTCATCAATATCGTATGAATGACCAAATAGCGAGTCTAAAGCAGCTACTTTTACAGTATCACGAATGATTAACCCCTTTTTTAGAGCATCGGCTTCAGTTAATCCTGCATCAACCATACTATCAGTAAGCATACCAATTTTTCTCACTAAACGTAGAGAATCACTTTTTACAAAGTTGATTAATGTATCCCAACTCGCTGTGTACTTTCCATAAATGTCTTTATATGCAACCTGCGCTGTACGAATATCCTTTAAACGCTCAACGGTAACGTCATACCTGGCTTCTTTTTCTTTATCAAACTGAATTGGTCTTTGTACACTAACCACGATTTGATATCCCAGGCCTATTGCTATAATTATTAAGGCGATTTGTACTACTATCTTCATCATTGATTTTTTAGATTAGTTTTTGTTTGCATGCAAATTTAAAAAAAAAATTAAAAGAAAATCTTTGGAATACTTTTAATTTAGTCCCAATGCTAAAAAAACACATTCAGGATAAGATACTCCAAAATTTAGGTTTTTCACCAACACAGGGACAACTAGTGTTATCCGAGAAACTTGCATCGTTTATAACTGACAATGAGCTTGATGAAGTTTTTTTGTTGAAAGGCTATGCCGGAACTGGAAAAACAAGTTTTATGAATGCCCTTGTTAAAACATTTTCAATTTTTAAAATTCCAGTTGTATTATTGGCTCCAACAGGTAGGGCTGCTAAGGTTTTAGCTACTTATACAGGGAAGAATGCATATACCATTCACAAAAGGATTTACAGGCAAAAGTCAACAACTGACGGCATGGGAAAATTTGTTCTTGATAGGAATCTCATGAAGAATTGCTTTTTTATAGTTGATGAGGCTTCAATGATTTCTAATGATTCTTATGAAGGTTCATTATTTGGTTCGGGAAGGTTACTGGATGATTTATATGAATATGTATATACTGGAAATAATTGTAAACTAATTTTGGTTGGGGATACTGCGCAGTTGCCTCCTGTAGGTATGGAGATTAGTCCAGCATTGAATAGTGGTGAGCTGGAAATGTATGGATTAGAGGTGATTGAACATGAACTAACAGAAGTTGTAAGGCAGGAGAGTGATTCGGGGATATTATATAATGCCACAGAATTAAGAAACCTTTTATTTGAGGACTGGGGGTATCCATCTTATTTTCCAATTGATACAGAAAGTTTTCAGGATATTGTTCGATTAAGTGGTGAGGATTTGATAGAGCAGATATCAAATTGTTATGACCGTTTTGGAGAACAGCAAACAATGATTGTTACCCGGTCGAATAAACGTGCTAATAAATTCAACCAGGGAATTCGTTCTACTATATTATATAAGGAGTCAGAAATCTCCGTTGGCGATTTGTTAATGGTGGTCAAAAATAATTACTATTGGTTGAGTGAGGACGAGAAGATTGATTTCATTGCGAATGGCGATATTGTCGAAATTATGGCAATCCGGGGATATGAAGAGCTTTATGGTTTTCGCTTTGCCAATGTTAGCCTTCGTTTTATTGATTACGATGATTTTGAAATAGATTGTAAGATTTTTCTGGATACTTTGTCCATTGAAACGGCAAGTATGTCATCGGAAGAGAACCAAAAGCTTTTTCAGGCAGTAGCCGAGGATTATTCGGATGTTCGAACCAAGAAGAAAAGGTGGGAGAAAATCCGGGAGAATGAATATTTCAATGCTTTACAGGTAAAACATGCTTATGCTGTGACTTGTCATAAAGCTCAGGGTGGTCAATGGGATGCTGTTTTTGTGGATCAGGGATACCTGACTGAAGAGATGATTAATAAAGAATACCTTCGTTGGCTCTACACTGCATTTACCCGTCCGGTAAAAGAATTATACCTGGTGAATTTTAACAAGGAGTTTTTTGGAGATGAAATGTAAAAAGTAGTCATTCCGAAATTACTTCGGAATGACTAGCAAATATTGAGTTATTTAAACTTCTTAAGTATATCCTTCACGGCATCTTTATGAACGGTGAATCCCATCATTTTTAATTTGATGTAATCTTCGTGAAAGAAATAGTAGCCAAATTCAGGTTTATCCTCGCCATTGTTTCTCGATCCTGATCCGGAGTCTTTAATTAAGTACCAGTCTTTACCGTCACCTTTATAGTTTTCAAGGTAGCCAACCAAGTGCATTCCGTGGTCGTCCGTTGTTGTTTGATTGTCAAAGCGGAAAGCCCTTGCATCTTCAGTAATGTATTCTGAAGGAATGTCAAAATCAGGAATCATCGCACATTGTGTTTCTCTTAGGAAGCCTGCTTCAGAAACGTCGCCGCCAATACTTACGGAGTAACCATTTTTGATTGCTTCTTTTAAGGCATCCATATAGTCATCCAGTGGAATGTTGTAATAGTCATCACTGTGCCACCAATTATCTGGTACAGTATATTCAACCTGCTCCCAGTAAGGTTTTTGTTTGAATGAAAGTATTTCAACGAATTCCGAAGGATCAAGTTTAAGGTAATCGTTCATGTACTCCATTGGGGTATATTCTTTCCCTTCAACGGTGAATGTTTCAGGAGGAGTTCCAAGGTGATGGTTCATGATTTTTTTGATTGTTTCAAGAACCAGTTCTTCATTCCAGGCATTGCTTTCCTTTAAGGAATTTAAGTAGGCGCTCATTTCTGCAACCATAGGTTCGTGGTCGTGATATTTGCGTCCATTTATTAAACCGGTGTAAGCCGATTCCGGCATCAGTCCGTACATAATAGCCATGCGGGCTACAGCATTTCCTTCCGATCCTTCGCTGAAAAGAGAGTTTCCTCTTTCCTGAACAAAGCGTCGTGCTTTTTCAATGTACTCGTTGTAAGCGATGAAAATCTCAGAAAGCTTTACTTGCTTGCCTGTCATTCTGTAAATTTCAGACTCGTAAAAAGAAATCGTAGAAAAATCCCAGCATGTTCCTGCGTTTCCTTGTGAGATGACCGGATTTGTCCAAACACGTTCGTAAAGATCAACCTTGTTCGGTAAATCATAAATGCTCTGATCCATTGTTACTGTGACTCTTGGTTCTTCCTGAGTCATCATTTCATTTACATGTTGAGCATCTTTTAAGATTGTCTCGTAATAAAAGCCAGTTCCACCTTCAACTTCAATGATTCCGGCTTTATCTTTTTGTTGTCCTAATGCACTAATGGTAATGGAAAGCATAAGAATAAGCAAGTAATAATTTTTCATACTGTTCTTTTTTGAATTAATTATCTGAACAGATTAGTTGACAAATTACATAACTTATTACAGGTTGACGTGAATTAATTTGGAAAGTCTAGTCTACTTTAAATAAATCGTTGTCGTTGACCATGTATGTTTCGGGGAAAACAGAACGTGCTTCATTCAGTATTTTCTCCGGTGATTTATAACGCGATGAAAAATGACCGATGATTAATTTTTGGACACCAGCCTGGAGTGCAATCTTAGCAGCTTGTGTTCCTGTAGAGTGGAAAGTTTCTCGCGCAAATTTATTTTCGCTTTCGGAGAAAGTGGCTTCATGATAGAGTAAATCTACATCTTTAATCGTATCAATAATATTCTCAAAGTAGGCCGTGTCTGAGCAATAGGCAAATGAGCGGGGTTTTCGTGGAGGGATAACAAGTTCGTTATTAGGGATAATTGTACCGTCATTTAGTGTGTAATTATTTCCCGCTTTTATAAGTTTTATATCCTTGATTAGAATATCATATTCTTTAATTTTTTCTTTAATGATGTTGGGTGCTTTGGGCTTTTCGTCAAAGCGAAAACCACAGCATTGAATTCTGTGGCGAAGAGGGAAAGACGTTATGGTAAGTTTTTCATCATCGAAAATAATTTGAGGGCGTTTAAAGTTTAGTGGATGATAAATAATTCTGAATCCTGTTTCGGTAATCCCTAAAAATTCAAGCTGGAAATTGATATAGCGTTGTAACTCCGAGTGGGCGTATATATGAAGATCATTTTGTCTGCCGAGTAAGTTTAAGGTTGATATTAGTCCAATAAGACCAAAGAAATGGTCTCCATGAAGATGAGAAATTAGGATATGATTTAGTTTCCCAAACCCGATCCTGTTTTTTCGAAGTTGGTGTTGGGTGCCTTCTCCACAATCAATTAAAAAAAACCGCTCAAGCACATTGAGCACTTGAGCGGTTGGATATCTTGAAGAAGTAGGCATTGCTGAACTACTTCCCAATATTGTTAGTTGAAATGGAAGTGACATCGAAGAGGATTATAAATTCTCTTTTTTCTTCAAAATTTCTTCTGCCTCGTCAGCATCTTTTGAGATGATTAACACAGTATGAAGCATTGAAATTTTAATTAGATGTTCAACCTCCGGTTGAAGTCCCGATAAGATGAAAGTACCTATGGCATCTTCACACAAACGGTTGGCAACCAAGATCGAACTTAATCCAGATGAGTCAACATAGTTACACTGACTAACATCTAGAATGATATTCTTTTCATTCTCGTTTCCCAAAACTACCAACTCAGATTTTAAGTCGGGAGCATTGTTTGTATCAAGTTTCTCACTTAATACTTTTATTATCGAATGTCCTTCTTTTTTAATTACTTCAAAATCCATAATGGAAATTTAAGAAATTCTCAAATAACAAAAAATGAATTAAATCTATTTTTTGTCTTTATTTTCTTCAGCTTCCATTTGAGATTTCAGAGCAGCTAACTCGCTAATGTCACCAAGAGTTGTTTTTTCAAGGTTGTCTTTAACTGATTTCACTGCTTTTTTTGTTTGTTTTTCCTGAACCTTTTTCGTTGCAGTTTCTTCAGCTTTTTTCACATCTTCGAAAACTCTTGAGTGAGAAAGGATGATACGTTTAGCTGATTTAGAGAACTCGATAACTTTGAAATCAAGTTTTTCTTCTAACTGAGCTTGAGAACCATCTTCTTTTACTAAGTGACGTGGAGTAGCAAATCCTTCAACACCGTAAGGAAGAGCAATAGTAGCACCTTTGTCGAATACTTCAACAACAGTTCCTTCGTGGATTGAATCAACAGAGAAGATTGTTTCGAATACATCCCATGGATTTTCTTCCAATTGTTTGTGTCCAAGGCTTAAGCGACGGTTTTCTTTGTCGATGTCAAGAACAACAACTTCGATATCAGCCCCAATTGAAGTGAATTCTGATGGGTGCTTGATTTTTTTCGTCCAGCTTAAGTCTGAAATGTGGATCAATCCGTCAACACCTTCTTCGATTTCAACAAATACACCGAAGTTTGTGAAGTTACGAACGCTTGCAGTGTGTTTAGAACCAACACCGTATTTAGAGTCAATTTCTTGCCATGGATCTTGTTTCAATTGCTTGATACCCAATGACATTTTTCTTTCGTCGCGATCCAATGTAAGGATTTGAGCTTCGATTTCGTCACCAACTTTCAAGAAGTCTTGTGCACTACGTAAGTGTTGTGACCAGCTCATTTCAGAAACGTGGATAAGACCTTCAACACCAGGAGCAATCTCAACGAATGCACCGTAGTCAGCCATAACAACAACTTTACCTTTCACGCTGTCGCCAACTTTTAGTTCTTCATCAAGTTTATCCCATGGGTGTGGGCTTAATTGTTTAAGACCAAGTGCGATACGTTTTTTGTCATCATCAAAGTCAAGGATAACAACGTTCAATTTTTGGTCTAATTCAACGATTTCATTTGGATGTGAGATACGTCCCCAGCTTAGGTCAGTGATGTGAATTAATCCGTCAACACCACCAAGGTCGATGAACACACCGTATGAAGTAATATTTTTAACAGTTCCTTCAAGAACTTGTCCTTTTTCAAGTTTAGAGATAATCTCTTTTTTCTGCTGTTCAAGTTCAGCTTCAATAAGAGCTTTATGTGACACAACTACGTTGCGGAATTCCTGGTTGATTTTAACCACTTTGAATTCCATTGTTTTACCTACGTAAATATCGTAGTCGCGAATTGGTTTAACGTCAATCTGAGATCCAGGAAGGAAAGCTTCAATTCCAAAAACATCAACGATCATACCACCTTTAGTGCGGCATTTGATGTATCCCTTGATGATTTCGTCATTGTCAAGTGCAGCATTCACACGATCCCAAGAGCGCATTGCGCGTGCTTTTTTGTGAGAAAGGATCATTTGTCCTTTTTTGTCTTCAAGACTTTCGATGTAAACCTCAACAGAATCGCCAACTTTCATTTCAGGGTTGTAACGGAATTCGTTTAAGCTTACGATACCATCAGATTTGTAGCCGATGTCAACAACAACCTCACGTTTGTTCATTGAAATTACTGTGCCTTCAAGAACTTCTTTTTCCTGAACAGTATTCAATGTGTTGTCGTAAAGTTTTTCGATTTCACTTTGATCTTGTCCGGAAAAACCTTCGTCCTCCGATTCCAGAGCGTCCCAGTCAAATTCTTCCGCATCGGAGCTTGCTGCAACTTCTGCTTGTTGTTCGAGTTCTTCGTTTTGTGGAAGATCCTCTTGTTTGTTTTCTACCATTTTAATAGTCAAATAATTAATGAGTTAGACTTTATATTTTCTAAATGCGCCGCAAAAATAGAATTAATGTGTGGTAAATCAAAGATTTTCAGTGTTTTTTTGTGTGTTCTATACGTTAAATATTTGTGTCGAAAAACTTCGTATTTTTTATGTTCTTAAAGTCTGCGATCAACCATTCGTTTTATTGTTTCATTCAAGATTTATTTTCTACTTTTGGTTGGCAAGAGAATAATCTTTGAAAGATGGAAGGTTAAAGGAAAATTATTCTTGAGTAGAAACAGTTATTAAGTGTTATAACGTGATTTTTTTATGGAAATAGAGAAAACTCCAATTGAGGGATTATTGGTTTTTCAACCAAAAATATTTAAAGATGAGAGGGGTTATTTTTTTGAAAGTTATCGTGAAGAATATTTCAAAAAAGAAGGAATAAATGCCGGATTTGTTCAGGAAAATGAATCTAAATCGATAAAAGGGGTAGTAAGAGGACTTCATTACCAGTTAAATCCTTATTCTCAGTCTAAACTGGTTCGGGTTATTGAAGGAGCAGTATTTGATGTGGCTGTGGATTTGAGGAAAGATTCTCCAACTTTTGGGAAATGGTTTGGCGTTGAGTTATCGGCAGAAAATAAAACTCAATTTTACATTCCCCGAGGATTTGCTCATGGTTTTTCGGTGTTAAGCGAAACAGCAATCTTTAGCTACAAATGTGACAATTACTATAATCCTGAATCGGAACGGGGAATTCGTTGTAATGACCCGTTTTTGAATATTGATTGGAAAATTTCTGAATCTGAAATGATTATTTCAGAAAAAGATCAGAATAATAAATTATTTAGTGAGGCAGACTATAATTTTTAGTTCATTATGAAAATATTAGTAACCGGGTCAAACGGTCAACTAGGATCAGAGGTTAGAAAAATATCAGGGAATTTCCCGGATTTTGAATTTATCTTTAAAGATATCGACGAGTTGGATTTGTCCAACTTTAATGCAGTCAGTACATTTTTTGCCAATGAAAAACCTGATGTTTTGATTAATTGTGCAGCATATACTGCTGTTGATATTGCTGAGGAAGATCGTGATTTAGCGGCTTTAATTAATACAAAGGTTCCTGCTGAGTTAGGGCAAATAACATTTAGTGCCGGTTGTCGTATTGTTCACGTTTCAACAGATTATGTTTTCGATGGAACAAACCACATTCCTTATACGGAAGATGATCTGGTAAGTCCGGAAACAGTTTATGGAAAAACGAAACTTAATGGAGAAATTGCTTTATTAAAGGAAAATCCGGAAGCTATCATTATTAGGACTTCCTGGTTGTATTCATCTTTTGGAAAAAATTTTGTGAAAACAATGATCCGTCTCGGACAGGAACGGGAAACATTGAAGGTTGTTTGTGACCAGATAGGAACACCTACATATGCTGCAGATCTGGCAAAAATAATTATCCAAATTATTGAAAATGACAACAAAGCTATCATTCCATGGAAGCCAGGAATCTATCATTTTTCAAATGAAGGAGTTTGTAGTTGGTATGATTTTGCCAATGCAATTCATGAAATTGCAGGAGTTGATTGTAATGTTAATCCAATTCCAACTGCAGAATATCCGACCCCTACCAAAAGACCATTGTATAGCGTCTTAGATAAATCTAAAATTAAAAAATATCAGAATTATTCAATTCCTTATTGGAGAGATAGTTTAAAGGTTTGTATTGAAGAACTTAAAAATAAAAATTGACATGACAGAGGACAAAGGTATTTTAGAATTGGTAACTGAAAAAGCAAAATCATGGTTAACTGATGTCTATGATAAGGAAACCCGTAGTGAAGTCCAGAAAATGTTGGATCAGGAAGATAAAACTGATTTAATTGATTCTTTCTACAGAGATCTGGAATTCGGTACAGGTGGTTTGCGTGGTATCATGGGAGTTGGAACAAACCGGATGAACATTTATACTGTCGGTGCTGCAACTCAGGGGCTGTGTAATTACCTGAATAAGGAATTTGCCGATTTGGAGCAAATCAAAGTAGCTATTGGTTACGATTGTAGAAATAACAGTGAGTTGTTCTCGAGAAAATGTGCTGAGATTTTTGCGGCTAATGGAATCAAAGTTTATTTGTTTGATGAGCTAAAACCGACCCCTGAACTTTCTTTTGCTATCCGGGAATTGGGCTGTCAAAGTGGTATTATTTTAACAGCTTCACACAATCCTAAAGAATACAATGGCTACAAGGTATATTGGGAAGACGGTTCACAGATTGTAGCTCCTCACGATAAAAATATTATTGCGGAAGTAAATAAGGTAAAGGCTGAAGATATCAAATTTGAAGGAGATGAAAACCTGATTGAAATGATTGGAGATGACATGGATCAGCGTTTTCTTGAACAGGTGAAAACAGTCTCACTTGCTCCTGAAATAGTGAAAAAGCATAAGAATTTAAAAGTTGTTTATACACCAATTCACGGAACCGGGGTGAAATTAATCCCTGCCGGTTTGAGGGTTTTTGGTTTTGAAAATGTAATCAATGTGCCAGAGCAGGATGTTGTGAGTGGTGATTTCCCAACAGTAGTTTCACCTAATCCGGAAGAACCTGCCGCAATGGAAATGGCCATGAAAAAAGGACTTGAGGTCGATGCTGATGTGGTAATGGCTTCTGATCCGGATTCAGATCGTATAGGTGTTGCTGTGAAAAATGATAAAGGTGAATTTCAGATCATCAATGGTAACCAAACAGCATTAATCTTCATCTACTATATCATTACAAAGATGAAGGAAAACAATGCATTTAAGGGTGATGAGTTTATTGTAAAAACAATTGTTACTACTGAGAAAATTGCAGATATAGCCAAGCAAAACAATATTGCATATTTCGATGTCTTTACCGGATTTAAATACATTGCAGAAATCATTCGTGAGATGGAAGGTAAAATGAAATTTATTGGTGGAGGAGAAGAAAGTTTCGGATTTATGCCTGCCGATTTTGTTCGCGATAAAGATGCCGTTTCTTCATGTGCTATGATGGCTGAAATTACGGCCTGGGCTAAAGAAAAAGGAAAGTCTTTGTATGAATTACTTAAGGATATTTATCTGGAATATGGTTATTCTCGTGAAAAAATGAAATATATCGTTCGACCAGGGAAAACAGGTGCTGATGAAATTCAGCAAATGATGGTGAATTTCCGTAACAATCCGCCAAAACAGTTAGGAGGAAGCTCATTAGTAGTTGTCAAAGATTATGCAGCCCTAACTGAGAAAAACCTGGTGTCAGGAGAAGTAAAGACAATTGATAAAAAGATAAACCTGAATGTGCTTCAGTTTTTTACTAAAGATGGAACAAAAATATCGGTTCGACCTTCAGGTACTGAACCTAAAATTAAATTTTATTTTGAAGTAGCAGCTGAATTTAAAGACAGGTCTAAATTTGAAGAGGTAGAGGAATTAGCTGAGCAAAAAATAGAGTCAATTATGCAGGAACTTGATTTGTAAACCTAAATAAAACCTATCTATGAAAAAACTAATTTTATTATTACTTGTAATTGTTAATATTTCTGCTTTTGGACAAGCACCAGTTGAAATGCCTGAAATGGTTCCCGAAATGACAGAAATTTGGGATCCCGAAGTTGAAGTTGTCGAACCTGGCATGTCTCCTGTTGATGCACCTTCTGATGCTATAATTCTTCTTGGGGAGAATAAAGAGTTTGGTTATGAATGGACTAATGCAGACGGTGGAGATCCTGAATGGGATTTTGAAAACGGAGTAGCTACGGTAAAAGGTGGTGCCGGAATAATTCAAACAAAACGCCAGTTTGGTGATTTTCAATTACACGTTGAATGGAGGTCTCCGGAAGAAGTGATTGGTGAAAGCCAGATGCGTGGTAATAGCGGAGTTTTCCTTCAGGGAATTTATGAAGTACAAGTTCTCGATAGCTACAATAACCGAACCTATAAAAATGGTCAGGCAGGTAGTGTTTATAAACAACATGCTCCATTGGTAAATGCGAGTAAAGCACCGGGAGAGTGGCAAACCTATGATATAATATATACTGCTCCCCGTTTTAATGATGATGGTACTTATTTTACGAAGCCTCGTGTGACAGTCATTCATAATGGAGTGTTGGTGCAGAATAATGTTGAAGTGCGTGGACCAACGGAATATATTGGAATTCCAGAGTATTTTGTGGAACCTCATGGAGATGGACCAATTGCACTTCAGGATCATGGTAATCCTGTTAGTTACAGGAATATCTGGATTCGGGAATTATAGTAGTTATTGTATTAAAGGCTATAATCATTTTTTGAACTTTCATACTGATTTCCATTAGAAACTACGTTTAAGTAGCAATTCTAATGGAAATTTTTTTATGCTTGTTTTTGAAGTTTTTCGGTACAATTTATATTCCCTTCAAAATCATCAATTTGGGGCATTGGATATAAAAAAATGCTGCAAAACATGTTTTTTAACATTCGCTTAACCTGTTTTTGTGTTTTACAGCATATCTTTGTCGTAGATTTTATTTCAAAAGTTTAGGTTTGATTAGTTTTATTGGTTTAGTTAGGTTTAGAAAAGGGTAGATAGAGATCTACTCTTTTTTTGCTCTAAACTTTGCTTACCTATAAAAGTTCTTTGTGTCTAAAGCAGGAAGTTAAATGATCATTCACCATACCTGTAGCTTGCATGTGTGCATAAATGATTGTTGATCCCACAAATTTAAATCCCCGTGATTTTAAGTCCTTACTAAGTTGATCTGAGATAGTTGATGTAGCTGGCAATTCTTCAACCTTTTGAAAATGATTAATGATAGGTTTGAAATCAACAAAACTCCAAATGTATTTGTCAAAGCTTCCAAATTCTTTTTGAACCTCAAGAAAGCATTTTGCATTGTTGACACTTGCTGCAATCTTTAGCTTATTTCTGATAATCCCCGGATTTTGAATGAGCTCATTCATTTTGCGTTCATCATAAGTTGCAATTATTTCAGGATTAAAGTTATCATAGGCAATCCGGTAGTTTTCACGTTTTCGTAAAACAGTTAACCAGCTAAGGCCTGCCTGCACTCCTTCCAGTAATAAAAATTCAAATAATTTTTGATCATCATGAATTGGAACACCCCATTCTTCATCGTGATATTTTATATATAAGTCGTCTTTTAAGCACCAGTTACAACGGGTTTTCATGAGATTGGAATTTGTTAATAAATCGAAATCTTTATAAAAGTATCAAAAACAAACTTAATCAGGTTTAAATATTACTTTTAGTATTTGTAATTTTCCAGCTATGAAATTGAAGCTATTAATTATACTCACTTTTATAACAAGTATTGCATCGGCACAGATCAATATCAATAACTATATAATTTCAGGGCAAGCTAAAATTCAATCTGAAAATTATCTGGGTGCAATTGAGAATTTTAATATTATTATAAAATTTAGGCCAAGGCTTCCTGAACCTTATTTTTATAGGGCTTTGGCCAAACATCAGTTGGAAGATTTCAGGGGGGCAATTGAAGATTATACACAGGCTATTACTATAAAACCTTACTATCCGAGTGCTTATATGAATAGGGCTCTTGCGTATCTGGAGCTACGTAATTATGAAGCGACGATTGCAGATTATAACAAAGCCCTGGAGCTATCTCCTCGAGATGCCGGCATCTACAATAACCGGGGAATTGCAAAAATGTCAATGAAGGATTATGATGGAGCAATTGAAGACTACAATACTGCTCTGGAGCTTGATCCTAACTCAGTAAATGCATACATAAATAGAAGTAATGCCTATATCGCAAAAGGTGAAATTGAAAATGCAATCAGGGATATAAACAGGACAATTATAATGCGTCCTCACTATTCAAATGCTTATTTGTTACGTGCTTTGGCTCGTTTTGAACTGGATGATTATGCTTCTGCATTGCGGGATTTTGATCAAACAATAAAACTAGATCCGGAGAATGCTTACGCATACAATAACCGGGGGATTGTAAAACAAGAACTCGAAGATTACGAAGGAGCAATTATGGATTATAATTTAGCCCTTCAGTTTAATCCAACAATGGCAAATGCTTATTACAACCGGGGAATTGCGAAAGAGGTTTTGGGAAGGCCGGGAGCTGAAGAGGATTATATGACTGCTGCCCGCTTAGATCCGAAACTGGATATGAGTAAGATTCGCAGTTCTTATGAAGAATTTGCCCAACAGGCTCAGCAACAGTATCAAAACCAGAAACTGCAAGGCCAGCAAACGGCACAAAACCAACAGCAACCGAATGTCCAACAACAGGATGATTCTCAGGATAATCAACAGGAAACAAGTTCAGATCAACAAGAAAATTCAGAAGAGGAACGCCAACGTCGTAGATTTGCGTTGTCATTGGCAGATACACGAAACCTTCCAACTGAAGAAGAAGACCCAGGTTATGGTTTTATTCAAAACCGTAATGTAATTATTGAACTTGAGGAGATATTTGTGCTTACAACTGGAGATGTTGTCACGGATGAGTTTGAACGCATTGGCTATTACAATACTGTTATTGAGGATTTAAATGCATCGGTTAATTATTCACCTCAATTAAATGTTACAAATCGGGAAATCAGTGAACCCAAAAGTACTTTGATGGGAATCATTCAGGATTTTGATGGAAGAATTGAAACGAATAAAAGTACAGAGAACTTCCTGATACGAGGTGCTCTAAAAATGATGGTGGATGATTATAATTCCGCATTGAATGATCTTGATGCAGCTTTAGAGGAAGATTCAAAAAATTCTCTTGCTTATTTTAGCCGGGCAAATACACGATTGAAAATGGTTGAGGTTATTGAGTCTCTTCCTGATTATTCTGAGAACCTGACAATATCTTTAAATGGGGGAAACACGAATAGTTCAACTACAAATGAGGTGTTAACGGATTATAATTATATTCTGGAAGACTATGAAAATGCAGTCCGTAATGAACCTGATTTTCCATTTGTATATTTCAATGAAGCATATGTGCTTTGTAAACTAGATCGATACGAAGAGGCTCTGCAGAAGTTGAATATCGCGATTGAAAAACAAGATAATTTTGCAGAAGCTTATTTTAACAGAGGCTTAACCAAAGTCTATCTGGATGATATTGATGGAGGTGCGCTAGACCTAAGTAAAGCGGGTGAGCTGGGTATTGAAAATGCTTATAATATCATAAAAAGATACTGTAATTAATAAGATCCAAAATCCAGGAATCAAGAACCGAGAGCTAAATCTAGTATCCAGAGTTTATCGGATTCGGTCGATGGAACGTATTAAAGCTTCATCTTTACCGATTGCTCTAATAGCCAGGTAATCTAAAATGAGAGCTACAAGAGGAAATGCAACAGGTATTTTAAAGCTTACACTTGCATCTTTAAATGAATAATAGGTAAAGAAGTAAAACATTCCAAATAAACCAAGGAGTAGAATAATACTAAAAACCAGTAAGCGAATCTGGCGGATTCTTTTCTTATAGGATATGAGTATAAAAATATGAAGTGCTAAAATTATTCCGATAAAAGTTGCAATGGCAACTCCACTTTCCTGAATTTCACCATTGCTGGTAATTCCTCGATAATCGAAAAGAAAAACCTGGTTATTTAAGGCCATTTCCGCAAATGGCAAAGCAAATAAAAGACCAATTAGAATTGCTGAAATAAGTATATAAACTGTTTGTATGCGTTGTATCATCTTTAAATATTTTTGTGACAAAATTACATTTTTGGACAAGAAGGGCAAGAGCCGTTATGAAAAAACATTAAATTGAAATCTGAATTACTCTTTTGTTATTTTATATGCATAAATTAGTTACTATCGCATCTGATTAATATGTAAATATGTATTTGTTATCTTAAAGAATTTAATTTTAGGGAATGCAAAAGAATGAAAGATATAAACGCCAGAATGCATTAGTAAGGATAAAATATATAATATATGCACTTCTTATAAATATTATACTTTGGACGATTTTACTCTATTTGTTTGTGCTTTTAAATTACCTTATTTATCCTGATATTGTTAATGAAGGTTCAAAAGCAGTGCAGTTAATGTACGATAATGAATGGTGGTCTTTTGCGGTAGCCTTGATTATTGCTTTTTTCACATGGATGTTTGAAGATGTTCTTTTCTATGAATATTTATCTAAAAAATCATTGGGAAGATATTTTGTTCTAAGGATATTATTTGCCGTTTCCTTTTTCATTGTTTTGTTTTTTTTGGTTTCTTTTTATCATTATTATCCAACGGGTATTAGTGGTGTGTCAGAGTATTTTACGCTTTTAAATTCATTCTTGTTTAATACTACAGCTTTGTATTTTTTTCTAATGGGTACTTTCATTTCAGCTTTTATAAACCTTTTTAAAATGATTTTACGCAAAGTTGGAACTGAAAACTTTTATAAGAAGATCTTGGGTTATTATAGATCACCGAAAGAAGAGGATCGAATCTTTATTTTTATCGACCTTGTTTCATCTACAAAATTTGCGGAGCTTTTAGGTCATCAAAAATACAGTTCATTCCTTCAGGATTGCTTTAAAGAACTAGGTGTGCTTGAGATGAAATATAGGGCAAGCTTGTATCAATTTGTAGGAGATGAAGTTGTTCTTAGCTGGTCTAATAAAAATCCTAAAAATGTGCAAAATGTGGTAGATTTCTTTTTTGAATTTAAAGCAATACTCGCAAGTCAATCTGATATCTTTATGAGGAAATATGGGGTTCTCCCAGAATTTTATGCGTCGATTAATTCTGGTAAAATTATGGTTGCCGAAGTGGGAACATTAAAAAGTGAGATCGCTTATCATGGAGATGTTCTAAATACTGCCGCTCGCATACAAAAACAATGCAAGAATCTAAATCGGGAGTTATTGGTGACAGGAAATTTTGTAAAACTATTTTCGTTATTAGAGCATAACTATAAAATTGAATGGATGACAAATGATCCACTTGTTGGAAAGAAACGAAAAGTTGATATATATGCTATAACTTCAGTGTAGGTCTTTAGTTAACCTTCATTGTCGTTTGTTATATACTTAAGAAGTATGAAACAACAAAAGTTATGGCTGCTAATATAAAACCATACATGAAAATGCTGTAGGCTGATCGTAATAACTTATATTTCCTGTTTAATGACAAACCGAGTGAATGTTGGTCTTTGATCAGGCTTGAATAGAGAAAGTCATAATCCTCCATCATCTCTTTTACTGAGTCTTCATATTCTTGGTAAGGGATTTTGTGAAAATTTCCAAAAAATAATAAGTTAACCTTTCTTTTCTTAATGTCATCTTTGGAATATTTCCAGGAACTTAACTGTGGGCGGCAAGATAGGATAGCAAATATTAATGAAAACAAACTGGATAAAAAGAGTACAACTGTTGCAGGCATTATCTTGTTAAGAGGTGTTATTAGCTGGGTTGAAGCAATCGCTGCTGACACTGAAATTAAGATGGAGTTGATGGATATCAGTATGTTTGCTTTTTTGTCTGCAATGCTGGTCAGTCGCATTTGATTGTTTGCCGTTAACCGAAACATCGATTCAATGCCCCGGGAAGGTGATTTCTTTTTTGCCTTGTTGGTCTCCGAGTTTGATTTTTTATTTATAATATCGTTTACTTTTTTAATATTCTGGGCTTTTATTTCATTGAATATGCGTTGAGCTGTTGGAGTATAAAATTGTTGTGTTTCAAGGAATTTTAAAGTTTTAAGCCAATACTCATTTGTCGCAATTGGTTTTGTCGAAAAATTCTCGAGTTCCTTTTTTAATCTTTTTGAAATTTCAATAAAATTTTCATCTCCAATGTGTGATACATCGGCATCCATTATGACCTTTTCTAAAGTGTTTTTCGGAGCATTTTTCCTGTTCGTTGTAAGTATGCATGACTCAACACTCTTTATGAAATCAGTGTCATCTATTTCATGCTTTTTGCAGAAGGTGTGGAAAATCTCAATGCTTGCATTTTCGTGATCTTCTTTTTGAACAAGGTGTCCTGTGTCGTGAAACCAGGCCGCGATTATGAGCGTTTCAATTTCCTTTTCACTTAAAGCTTCTTGTTTTCCAATAAATTCAACTTTATTGGCAACATAAAATGTGTGCTTAAATGTGTGATAAGTGCATTTGGGATCTTCATTATTTTTAAAAAAATCAATAACAAAAAGCTTTGCATTATCAATAATGGTCATAATTGCGTATTTTGGTTATTTATTAGTTCCTCATGAAAAAGATACTCAATTTACTAATATATCTTTTAATTGTTTCAAATTGTGCGGCTCAAATCGAAGAAGATATTGATTTTAGTCTTTTTATGATTGGACATGTTGGCAACTTTGATCAAAATGATTCGATGAATGTCCAATTAATCAGGAAGATTTTTGATTATAATGAAAATGAGAAAGGACTTCTGTTTTTGGGCAATAATGTATACCCCGGCTTACATGACATTTTATCTGAAGATTTTGATGAACTGGTGAGTGACTCCCAATTTGATCTGCTGGAACAGTTTGATGGGCCAATAGCTTTTGTCCCGGGACTCACCGATTGGGCTTTGGGCTCTGCTTCGGGAAAAGATATGATAAAATGGGAATATAAAACCGTAGAAAAGAGACTTGAAGATTCCGAGATATACATGATCGATTGGGGATGCCCCGGGCCTGTTGAGATAAATGTCAATGATTCATTAACAATTATCCTGATGGATACCCAGTGGTTGCTCCACCCATATGATACCCGAATGGGAAAATGTGATCTTGATAATAAAGATGATTTTTGGGTTAGCTTGGAGGATGCACTGAGGAGAAACCAAGATAAGGAAATTGTTGTTGCCGGGTATCATCCGGTAATCTCACATGGAGAATATGGTGGAAATTTTTCAACAATAGAGTCATTGTTAACGCTTCCTGTCGCTGCATACCGAAAGTATTTGGGGACTCGTCTTGATTTGGCTCATCCTGCATATAAATTATTTAGTGAGGAGTTGAAGAATATTTTAGAAGAATTTCCGAATGTTATATATGCATCATCTCATGAGCAAAATTTCCAGTATTTTCATCAAAATGAAGTGCATTATGTGATTGGTGGTTCGCTTAATGGAGGTGGATATGTTAATGAAAAGAAAGTTGTGTCGGGGAGTGAAGATGTAGGGTTTTCAAAACTTGATTTTTATAAGGATGGAAAGGTTGTCTTGTCATTTTTCTCCGGGGAAAATCTGAATTCTCCGGCATGTACAGAATTGCTGTATGTCTATCAAAAAGGCGAAAACAGAATTAACACTGCCGAATATCCTTTACAATCGTTACCTGATACGATTTTACATGCAGCGAGTCATCAATATGAGAACTTGGAAAGATCATATAAATGGATGGGAAAAAACTATCGTGACGTATGGGCTACGGATATAAAAGTGCCGGTTTTTAATATTCGGACAGAATACGGTGGGCTTGAAGTCATAAAAAGGGGAGGAGGACAACAAACTCATTCGCTTCGGTTACAGGCTGAAGATGGGCATCAGTATGTTTTGCGTTCCCTCGAAAAATTTGTGGAAGGGGCTCTTCCTAATGACCTGGACAATACAATAGCTGTTGATATTGCGCAAGACAATATTTCTGCGTCCAACCCATATGCATCATTGGCTGTAGCAAAGTTGGCTGAAGTTGCCGGAGTTTACCATACCAACCCGAAGGTGGTATATATGCCTGATGACAAATGGTTAGCAGAATACAACAAGGATGTTGCCGGAAACCTGTTTTTGTTTGAGGAGCGTCCAAATGGAGATTGGTCAACGCAAGCAAGTTTCGGTTTTTCTCCTGATATTATTGGAACAGATGATGTATTGTCTGAAATAGAAGAGGATCCTACCAATAGGGTTGATCAGCAGTTTGTGTTGAGATCCAGGTTATTTGATACGTTTATTAATGACTGGGACAGACATGACGATCAGTGGCGCTGGGCTTCATTTAAAAATGGGGAAAATACAGTTTTCAAACCTATTCCCCGAGACAGAGATCAGGCTTTTTATTTAAACGAAGGTATTTTGCCCTGGATTGCTTCACGAAAATGGTTGCTTCCCAAACTTCAGGGTTTTGATACGATTACTTCAAACATGGATGGTTTGGCATTTAATGCGCGCTATTTCGACAGGACTTTTTTGACTGGATTGGACTGGAATGAATGGAAATTAACAGTAGATAGCTTACAACAGTTGCTGACTGATGATAAGATTGACCAGGCGATGAATGCTTTCCCTGAAGAAGTTCAGCCGTTGATTGCCGGGAAAACTGCACAAATCCTGAAAGCCAGGCGTAATAATCTTGAGACAATGGCTCGTCAGCATTATTTGTCGTTGGCAAAAAGTGTAGATGTTATTGGAACGGATGAGGAAGATCTTTTTCGGCTATCCCGTATCGATAATGAAAACACCGAGTTAACGGTTTTTGAGATTTCAAAAGAACATGAAATTAAACAGCAATATTATCAACGTACCTTTAAAACAAGTGAAACAAAAGAAATTAACTTGTATGGATTGGGGAAAGATGATCTTTTTGAATTTGAAGGTGTAGTTGAAAATGGACCAATTGTCCGTGTTGTTGGAGGTAAAGGGAAAGATACGATTCAAAATAGTTCTCAGGTAAAGAAATGGGGAAAACAAACTCTGGTTTACGATCTTAAAAAAAATACAACAATAGAAGGAACCTCCGATACAAAAAATAATTTGTCAAACAATAAACGTGTAAACCATTATGACCGGACAGATTTTACTTTTGATGTTGTGAAACCTGCTGTCTTTACTGGTTATAGTCCTGATGATGGAATATTTATCGGTGGTGGCCCGGAGTTTTATTCTCAGCATTTTCGTCGAGATATAACTCACACAATAAAGGCAAACTTTGCAACAAGAACTAATGCTTTTAATGTTGATTATAGTTTTGATTCTGAAGCGGAGGTAAATGGTCTGGATCATCATTTTTCATACCAGCTAAAGGCTCCTGATTATGCGATAAATTATTTTGGCAAGGGAAACGCAAGTATTAAAAATGATTTGTATGATGACAGTTATTATCGTGTGAGGGTAAATCAGCATGTCTTGGAATATAAAATGGGACAACGTTTTGGTGAGACTGCATTTGACAATTCGGTAGATGGTTCTATCAATGAAAGCGAATTGCGCTGGGGGGTGTTTTTTAAAAGTTCGAATGTGGAAGATGAAACAGTAGATGGGAAGCAACGTTTTATCGCTGATCTGGAGAATAATGGTTTAAAATCGGAAGATCTCGAAAAACAGTTCTTTTCGGGTTTGTCTATAGGTTATAAGTATGCTTATCTGGACGATGAAAATGACCCTAAACGGGGCGTAAAACTATATGTGGAAGGAAAGCAATACATGCAGCTAAATGAGAAAAATAGTTTTTTAAAACTTAATGCAGATTTGAATGCTTATCTAAGTTTCACAAAAGATCCGAGAACCGTTCTTGCTTTTCGGTTGGGAGGTAGTCGGATTTTTGGCGATTTTGCTTTTCAGGAAGCAGCACGTTTAGGAGGAAAAACAAATCTTCGTGGTTATTTGCGAGATCGGTTTTATGGGGATCAATCAATTTATCAAAATACAGAAATTAGATATAAGTTATTTGATTATTCTTCATACATATTAAGTGGGGAACTTGGATTTTTAGGGTTTTATGATTCCGGGAAAGTTTGGATGGAAGGAGAAGATAATTCAGGAGAATGGCATAAGGGATACGGAGCAGGCTTATGGTTGTCTCCTTTTAGAATGACTATTTTTACAGCGACATATAACTGGAGTAATGAAGACGAAATGATTCAACTAAATTTAAATTTTCAATTTTGAAGAAACCGGGTTTATTTATCTTCTTTTTTTTGCTGACAGGTGTATTGTATGCACAGTCCGGAGACCCGGAGCAGCGTGTAATATATTTGATCCGCCATGCAAAGGTTGATATGGAGATGCCTGTTTTTTGTTCTTCAGCTAAAGCCGAAAAAGTAAATGAACAATATGACAAGAGTCCAATTTTCGACTTTGATGTAACCAGAGTGCAGAATCAGATTGATGTTGAGGATTTCAACGTATATACGAGTATGTTGCCCCGGTCTATTGAGTCAGCGTTAATGCTTTTCCCTGAAGCTGACACAATAAGGGCTTCTTATTTGTTTAATGAGTATGATCTGCCAATGGTTTCTGTCCCGCTATTGATAATGCCGTATAAATTTTGGACGGCTGTGTCTCGGGTTAACTGGTATTTAAATTTGAATAAGAAGGGGGATCGGTTGGTTGAGAAACAACGGATGCTCGAAGCTACAGATTTGCTGATTGAACTTGCCCGTGAAAATAAGGAATTAATATTGGTCGCGCACGGTCTATTAATTTCGGATATGCGCAGGGAGCTGAAAAAACGAGGGTGGCAGATTGTTTTTAATGGAGGAAATAAAAACCTGGCTGTAACCAAATTGATATATAACGACGAATATTAACGTTGAAATTTGAATATAAAAATACAGATATAGGATTTTTAGGTTAGGTATTCTATTGTTTAACGGGAACTCGTTTATTTTCCCGGGTGTACCAAATAAAGCCAGAAACGTTGGGGTATCCGCAAGCCTTAAGTTCATTCATGTAGTTTTTAACCTGCCTGCTGTGTTTTTCAATTTCCTGCTCCCCTGATTTATAATCCACAACAATGGTTTCGTTCTTATTAAGCATGATTCGGTCAGGGCGTTTCATGGTTTTGTTTTTATTCAGGATATTGCGTTCGTTAACAACCCGGAACGACCCATTAAACCAACTCTTTATTTCAGGATCAGAAAGCATTGTCTCTACTTGTTTCTTTATTTCATCAGCTTCTGGTGTAGTAACCATTCCTTTAAACAACAATTCGTTTATTGACTTATCCAAATCTTTTGATGTAATTGTGTTTGCTAATACTTCATGAATTAATCGCCCTTTATTTATGCGCTTTTCATAACTGTCAGCTTCTTCAAAAAAATGTTCGTGGTTATTTCTAAGTTGAAGGAATTTTCCAAAATCAGCAAACTGGAATTTATTAATCGATAAGGGTTGGTCGGTCGATTTATTTTCTTCTGAAAACGTTTTCAACTCACCGATCTCAAGTAACTTATTTTCTTCATCGTAAAAATCGGTCAGGTTTTCAACCAAATCCTTATCGGGAGCCGGGAAGTTTTCATTCTTCTCAACTGAATTAAGAAGAAGATCGCCCACATTGGATAGTTTTTCGGTGTAAACAGACCAGGTAAACAAGGCCATTTTTGCACGGGTAAAAGCAACATACAGCAAGTTGAGGTTGTCAATATAATTGCTCATTTTTTCGTTAAAATATTCCTTATGAAATAACGATTCCCCCATTTTCTTGGAATATTTCACAGGAACTAATTCCAAATTATCGAAGGGTTGTTTTAGTGGCTTACACCAAATTATGGGTGCATGTTGAGGTGATGTGACATCCAGATCCCAGTTGCAAAATGGAATGAAAACATAGTTGTATTCCAGTCCTTTGGCTTTGTGTATGGTTTGAATCCGTATGGCATCCAGGTCTTCTGAAACAGAAACCGTTTTCTTTTTCCCTTCATCTTCCCACCAGGACAGAAAGCCTGAGATATCAGTTGTCCTGTTTTGCATGAATGAATTTGCCTGGTCAATAAATGCTTGCAGGTAAGCCAGTTCTTTATTGATTTTAAACAAATGAAAAACTTCGCAAAGCTTTAAAATAATCTCCTGCAAATTTCGGTTAATCAGCTGGTTGTTGAAAAAATTGCTCTTCAAGAAAGAGAATAATTGATTTTTGTCATTATTAATCGATTCAAACTGCTTGGAAAGATCGGGCTGAAAAGGTTCTGAAAAATCAAGGCTAAACTGTTCTTTTTCTTCAAATTGATTGAACTGAACTTTTAACTGCAGCTCGTCAAGCATTGGTTCAATTTTCTCGTAGTAAAGATGATTGACCAGGGCCAGCGAAAGCTTGTCTTCCGGGAAAACCAGCAACGAAAGCAGGGAAAGGACAAAAGATACCGAAGATGCATTATTGACATAGAGCGATTCGCTCGATAAAACATTGAAATTATAAGGGCTTTCACCTTTTGCTTTTTCTGCTAATAAATGATCGGCAACAAGTTTTGCATGATCTTTTTTTCGTACCAGAATAGCAATTTCATTGGCTTTTGCTCCGTGCTCCTGAACGTGTTTGATTTGTTCAATCAGGTCGTTCAGTATTTGTTCTTCGGTGTCGTCATCCGTTTTGGGCTTTTTAAGGAAACGCATGCGTATGTAGCCATCATTGTTTATGGTCTTTTGACCAACATGTTGAAGCCCTTCCTGATAAAGATCCTGGATGTGATTTTTTAAATTCAGTTTTTCATTGGTTTCCTCAATTTCTTCATCCAAATGGTTTTGAAGCAGTTGAGGTGTGAGCTGAAAAATACGGTTATTAAAACGGATAATCTTTCCGGAACTTCTCCAGTTGTTAACCAGGTTTTCTTCCATTGCGCCATTAGCCGGAAATGCATTGGGAACTTCCGATGCCAGCAAGTTCCAATCGCCATTTCGCCATCTGTAAATGGCTTGTTTCACATCACCAACCAGCATGCCCAGGTTATTCTCCGAAAGGGAATTCCCGATTAAGGGTTTAAAGTTACTCCATTGCTGACCAGAGGTATCCTGGAACTCATCAATCATGAAATGCTGAAAGTAAACGCCTGTTTTTTCATAGATGAAAGGCGTTTCGGAGTCGGCAATAATTTGCTTCAGTAAAGTTCCCGATTCGGAAAGGAGGATGACTCCCTTTTCCCGGGAAACTTTTCGTACCATCTCCTGAAGGTCAACCAGGATTCCCAACGTATAAAGCTGACTGACAATCAACTTTGCAGTGTTGTAGTTTTTTATATTATTCTGATAGAATTGAACTGCTTCAACTAATATTGGATGTAGTTTTTGTGCTGCCTGTTTTATCTCCTCAGAATCGGAAGCTTTGTGTATTGTTGAAACATCTGCCACCGCGGCTTCAAGGCGTTTGCCAATCGTAAGTTCTGCATTAAGCAATTTGTGAAAAGTGTTGGCTACACCATTTTTCCCGTATTTAAAATCGGTAACGCTCAGTCCTGAATTTTCAATAATGCTGACTCCTGCTTTCCCTAATTCTTTCAATTTTGTTTCAAACTGATTGATGATTTGCATCAATTGCTTTCGGTAATCTTTAATGAAGGATTTATTGTTCAGCTTTTCGTATAGAGTTTGATTCAGTTCTTTAAACGTTTCATTGTAGATTTGCCTGCCCAGTTTTGAAATGTCATTCTTGAGGTTCCAGCCGCCACCTTCCATGATTTTGTCGCGGGCAAACTGCATCAGCCATTTTTTAATGTCTTCATTTTCATCAATGGAAAGCAACAATTCATCGACCGCTTCATCCAGAATCTGGTTGTCATCCAGATCGACCTGGTAGGCTGTGTTGATCCCCAGTTCCCGGTTGAAGGCTTTTATCACACGCTGAAAAAAGCTGTCGATGGTGCTAATCGAAAAACGGGAATAATCGTGTAGAATGTGTTTCAGGCAGGAAGCAGCCCTGTTTGAGATTTCTATTTCATTTAGTCCCATTTCATTTTTTAAGACCTCCATATAGGTTGTTTGATTGCCGGACGCCAGTTGATGAAGTTCTTCAACTACCCTTTGTTTCATCTCATTGGTTGCTTTATTTGTGAATGTTACTGCAAGAATATGCTTGTAATTCCACTCAGCAGACAAGGCAATTTTTAGATATTCAATAGCGAGTCTGAATGTTTTTCCGGAACCGGCAGAGGCTTTATATATTTTGAGTTGGGACATGTCTTTGTTTTTGTTAAAAGTACAATTTTGTTGGCAGGTGGAAGAAAAGTAAGCGATACTATTTTGTATGAAAACCCCATTTGGCTTTGTACATTTGTAGGACGTTAAAATTCAACAAAATGATATTACAGATACTCCTTTTTATATCTATTATTCTTCAGCTTTTTGCGGTGGGGATTGCTGTAAAACTGACAAAGGTTACCAAGTTTAATTCTTCGTGGATGCTCCTTACTGTTGGTTTTATATTGCTGGCAGTGCAGCGCTTGATTGAGTTTCTGCCTTATATAAGTGATTTTGAAGATCCGGATTTGGGGGAAATTATGGTTTGGTCGGGTGTGGTTATATCACTTGCTTTCGCTATTGGTGTATTTTTCATTCAACGTATATTTAAATACATGAAAAGGGTAGAGGACTCCCGCCGGCTAACCGAGAAAATGTTCCTGAATACGATTATTCAAACGGAGGAAAGAGAAAGAAAACGCTTTGCCAAAGATTTGCACGATGGATTGGGTCCCTTACTCTCAACCGTAAAAATGTCCGTTTCTTCATTGGCACAGTTAGAACATGATAAAGCTGCTTTTGAGATTGTTAAAAACACAGAGATGGTAATCAATGAAGCCATTAAGTCGTTAAAAGAAATTTCGGATAACCTGAGCCCACATGTACTGAATAACTTTGGTTTATTGAGGGCCTTGCGGAACTTTATAAATAAAATTAATGTCACAAAAGCTATTCATATCAAGCTTGATTCTAATTTGGAAGATGAACGTTTTGAAAGTAATATTGAGGTAATTCTATATCGTGTGGTTTGTGAGCTAATTAATAATACAATTAAACACGCCGATGCAAAAAATGTAGAAATCAGTTTGATCAAATATCAAAAAAGCATTACCATTGTATACCACGATAACGGAAAAGGATTCAATAAAGAAATACTTGAGGAAAAACCCGGAAACAGGGGAATGGGCTTTTCCAATATTTTTTCCCGGATAAATTCTTTAAAAGGAGATATTTCGGTTGACAGTGAATCTGGCAAGGGCACAACAGTAAAGATTAAAGTAAAAACTAACAATGAATAAGCCGGTTCGGAAAATAATAATTGTTGATGACCATACTCTGTTCAGAAATGGCTTGCGTATTTTGTTGAATAATCTTGAGGAATACGAGGTTGTTGCCGAAGCCGAAGATGGCAAATCTTTTATTGAAGTGCTTGATCAAATTGAAGTCGACCTTGTTTTGTTAGATATTGATATGCCCGTAATGGATGGAGAGGAAGCTACAAAACTTGCATTGCAGAAATATCCGGATTTGAAGATAATAACGCTTTCCATGTATGGTGAAGAGGATTATTATTATAAAATGGTTGATGCCGGAGTAAAAGGATTCCTCTTGAAAAATTCGGATATGAACGAGATGAAAGAGGCTTTGAATACGGTTTATAACGGAGGAAACTATTTTTCTTCAGAATTGCTTCAAACGCTTGTAAATAGTTTACGTTCCAGCTCCAAAACAAAAGAACCTCAGGCTTTATTATCTGAAAGGGAAACAGAAATCCTTATTTTGATTTGCCAGGGACTTTCAAATCAGGAAATAGCAGATAAGCTGTTTATCTCAAAAAGAACGGTTGATAAGCACCGGGCAAATATCCTTGAAAAAAGCGAATGTAAAAACACAGCTCAGCTTGTTATGTATGCTATTAAAAATGAGTTGGTAGAATTGTAGTTGCAGGTTCCAGGTTATAAGTTTCAAGTTAGCTCAATTGATAAGTTGTTTGAGAGTTTGAGAGTTTGATGGTTTGAACGTTTGAGCATTAAGCAAGTAGAAGCTTTATCTCATTTTCATACACTTCCTTCCTGAAAATATTGTGTGTTGCGTTAGCCCGATATGTTTATTTTGTAGGGAGTTGAAAATCAGTCCGAAGCAGTTGAAGAATGTCCCGAAGAAATAGAAGAAGTATGTTAAGGAGCAGAAAAGTGACTGGAAGAAGTCAAGGAATGGTGCGAAGAAGTGCATGATCGCCCTGAAGAGATGCAATATTTGTGTTAAGGAACAGCTCGTCGTCCATAAGGAATACAAAATCATCGTTTTTTCTCAACGAATGACAGAATCATGAATGACATTAAGCTTATTCTTTGACATATCTCTTTGCGACTGCTAATGCCTGATTCCCATAATGTCCGCCAAATAAGTAATAGTGGTTTAAAATGTGCCAAAGCTGATAAATTTGAACCCGGTCTTCCCAGCCTTGTTCCAGGGGGAAAGCTTCCTGGTAAGCACTCCAAACTCTGGGCGAAAATCCACCAAACATTTGCATCATGGAAAGCTCCATTTCGCGGTCGGCATAGTAGGCTGCCGGGTCGATTATGGATGGGCCAAAGCTTGTGTACATATAATTCCCGGACCACAGGTCCCCATGAATTAAAGAGGGTTGAGAATCAGTTAAAAGTAGATCGGGTAAGCGTTGCAGCAAACGTTCAAAAACTTCATATTCAGAATTAGTATAACCATGACCTATCAATTTAAGAAGGTGTTTTATTCGTTTATTGGTAAAGAATTCAATCCAGTTTTTACTCCAGTCATTGGGCTGAATGGTTGACCCACAGTAATTGTCATGATCAAAGCCAAATTGATTGCCGGAGTATTGGTGAAGCGTAGCCAATCCTTGTCCTAATTTTTCATCCTGATTTGTTGTACTTCCAGAAGGCAGGAACTCCATAACGATCATCCCGGGGAGTGAGTCTATTGCTTTTGAAAAATAAATTTCTGGAATTGCCAGTGTACCTTGGGCATGTTTTTTCAGTTCTTTTAATCCTTCGGCTTCTCGCAGGAACATATCCTTTTCACAAGATGAATTCCATTTTAAAAATAAATCACCTTTCGTAGTTTTCAGCTTTACAGCACTGCTGATACAGCCTCCTCCAACGTATTGTTCCCCTGTGATTTTAAAATCATTTCCCAGTTGAGAGGAAAGTTCTTTTTCGAGATAGCTGAATATTTTTTCTTCCATGAAAGTACCGGATTTTGATTCGGACTTTTAAAATAAGCAATTTCATATTATCAAAAAAGCTGATCCTTGGGAGATCAGCTTTTGAATTTATGCTTGCAAATGATTAAGCTTCCAACTTGTCAGCCATGGCATTGGCTAATTCAATACACATTTCAAATTTGTCTTTCTTTAAAGCTCCTTTTTCTTCAATTGGATCATTAACCAGTTCAAAATTGCAACTATTCTTTTCTGCAAATTTCATCAGGTTTTTTACACCTCCGCCATTCCACGAGAAGTTACCAAATACACCAAGTAAGTGGTCTTTCACACCCATGTGGTCAACGGTAGTTAGCAGGTTTTCAACATTGGGGAACATGGCATTGTTGTAGGCACAGCTTCCAACAATGAAACCTTTGAATTTAAAAATATCGTTGATGATGTATGATTTGTGCGTTTTTGAAGCATCGTAAACACGAATGTTTTTGATTCCTCTTTCGGATAACTGGCGTGCAATAACTTCAGCCATCTTTTTTGTATTTCCATACATCGATCCGTAAACCACCACAACGCCTTTTTCGGTTGTGTAGGTGCTCCATTTATTGTAACGGCTCAAAACCCAGTCTAAGTTAGTTCTCCATATTGGGCCATGGGTTGCAGCAATCATTTTAATTTCAAGTCCTGCTAATTTTTTTATGGCACGTTGGGTATGAGGGCAATATTTACCAACAATATTGGTAAAGTAGCGCATGATGTCTTCTTTGTAAAATTCAAGGTTGATTTCATTATCAAAAACACCACCATCCAAAGTCCCAAAGCTACCAAAAGCATCGCCAGAGAAAAGGATTTTATTTGTTTCTTCGTAGCTAACCATTGTTTCAGGCCAGTGAACCATTGGCACGGTTTGAAATTGAATAACATTTTTCCCCAATTCCAGTTTTGAATTGTCGTGTACTTCCAATGTATTAACAGGTTTCATGTAGAAGCTTTCAACGAAACCAAAAGTTTTCTTATTTCCCACAAGGGTGATGTCCGGATAGCGGGCAACAATAGACTTTAAAGCTCCGGAGTGATCCGGCTCCATGTGATTTATGATCAGGTAATCGATTTTTCGATCTCCAATGATTGATTCAATCTGATCCAGATAATCATCGATATATTGTCGATCAACAGTGTCAACAAGAGCAATCTTTTCGTCATCAATTAAGTATGAGTTATAGGAAACTCCATTGGGTATAGGCCAAATATTCTCAAATAAATGAGTTCTTCTGTCGTTAAAACCTAAATAATAGATATTGTCGGCAAGTTTTACCTGGTGCATATTTTTTGTTTTTATATTATTTTCTGAAGGACGAAAATAGGTAATTTAGATTTAATCTATGTTTTTGACACTCTAATTTAGTTCGAATTAAGGGAAAACTTAACCGAAAATGAATAAAAGAAAAAGATTATTTTTGCATGTGCTAAAACTAGAAATATGAGTATTAAGACAAAAAACAGAGTAATATTGTTTCCGCGTTTAACAAAGGCTTTGATTATCTTTTTTGCCGCTGCATTTATAGCAGTCGGATTCAAAGGATACCAGCTTTTTCAATACGTTTTTGAAGAGAATGTGAAAACTCCGGGATCAATAACAATTCCAACAGACGCTTCTTTTGACCAGGTTCTTGATTCTTTGAGAGCTCAGGATATTTTGATTAAGGAAAAGGGATTTATCTGGGTTGCCAAAAAGAAGGATTACCCGGATTTGATAAAGCCGGGCGTTTATGTTTTCGATTTGGGCATGAATAACAATACCATGGTTAACATGTTGAAGGCGGGCAACCAGAAACCGGTTAGTATCACTTTTAATAACCTGAGATTTATGGAAGAACTGGCCGGTAAAGTTGCTCAGTATATCGAACCCGATTCTTTGGAGCTGATTACTTATCTAAGAGATCCAAACGTTATTCAGCAAATGGGATTTAACGAGTACACCTTTCATGCTATGTTTATTCCGAATACTTACGAAATGTACTGGACAACTACTCCCAAACAATTTGTAGAGCGTATGAAGGCTGAATATGATCGGTTCTGGAATAGTGAAAGGAAGTCGAAAGCAGACTCAATTGGTTTAGATCCGACAGAAGTAATAACGGTTGCTTCTATTGTTCAGGAAGAGACAATAAAGCCGGAAGAAAAACCAATTGTTGCTGGGTTGTACTTAAATCGTATTGAAAGAGGAATGCTTTTACAGGCTGATCCGACAGTTAAATTTGCGGTTGGCGATTTCTCTATTCAACGGGTATTAAATAAGCACCTGGAAATTGATTCGCCATATAATACTTACAAATATGCAGGTCTTCCTCCGGGGCCTATTAACTTTCCGGAAATATCAAGTATTGATGCAGTTCTTTCTGCCGATGATAATAAATACATTTATATGTGTGCCCGTGAAGATTTCTCAGGCTATCACAACTTTGCATCAACATTGAGTGAGCATAACCGAAATGCTCAAAAATATCAGCAAGCATTAAATTCAAATCATATTTGGCAATAAAAAAGGCATCTCATATGAGATGCCTTTTTTATTTCGTTGCATTTATTTCTTATTTAACGAAAGAAGAGTTGTTTAGGAAATTATAACTAGCCTCAACACCTTCAAATTGTGTTTTGCCATTAGCATAAGCACTTTCAAGTTCCACATAGAATCTCTCCAATCCATTTGCTTGAGCTTTTGTGAAAATGTTCTCGAAATTCATCATTCCGGAACCACCAAGTATGAAACGATCTTTAATATGTAGGATTGGGAATCTGCCAGCATACTTTTCGAAATAAGCAAGAGGATCATTTTGTCCCATTACACACCAGTAAACATCCATTTCAAAAAGAACCAATTCAGGGTCCGTATTTTCCAATAACATGTCATAAATAACAGTACCTACAGGATTCCATCTGTTTTGTGGAAGTTGTTTTTCTTCTTCAGTAAGAACACGTCCAAACTCCATATTGTGGTTGTGGTAGCCCCAACGGATTCCTGCATCTTTTGCAATACGCCCAGCTTCATTAAATGCTTCACATCCTATTTTTACATCATCAGGAGTTTCGAAGGTAGGCATCATCGGTTGAACCAAAGTTTCACAACCCAGAGTTACATGATCTTCAACCGTTTGTTTCCAGAAATCAGCAATTTCAGGAAGCATTGCTTTTGTGTATTTTTCTCTTGCAGGGAAGCTAACGTGAGAGCTGGTGATTTTTAATCCGGCATCTTCTACAATTTTGCGGTATTCCGGAAGATCATAGTCTCCCATTTTTCTGTTACCATATCCAGCTAATTCGATATATGAATAACCAATGTCTTTAATTTTTTTCATTCCAGCAGGAACGTCTGCAGTCAATTCTTGTCCTAATGAATATATTTGAAGACCAGCTGCTTTTTTTGTTGTACTGGCTGTAGCTGCAGCACCATTTGTACTTTCAGAAGAACATGCAGGAGCAATACTTCCTGCCATTAGACCACCTGCAGTGAGGAGTGATAATTTTTTTAAGAAATCTCTTTTTGTTTCCATTGTAGATTAGTTTATAATTTAGATAGTTTCATAAAAATAAAAAAAGGATGATTTAAATCACCCTTTTTTTATCTTAATTTTATCTAAGTGAGATCGTTATTTAATAAATGAAGCATTGTTCAAGTATTTAAAACTATCTTTTACTCCTTCGAATTGAGTACGACCATTAGCATATGATCTTTCTAATTCAACATAGAATCTTTCCAATCCATTTTCCTGAGCTTTTGTGAAAATGTTTTCAAAATTCATTAGACCAGAAGCACCAATAACAAAACGGTCTTTAATATGAAGAATAGGGAATCTGCCGGCATATCTTTCAAAATAGTCTAATGGGTCGTTATTTCCCTGTACACACCAGTAAACATCCATTTCAAAAAGTACTAGATCAGGATCTGTCCCTTTAAGTAACAAGTCATAAACTGGTTCTCCTTCTGGAGCGCGGAATTGACTCGTTTGGGTTACAACGCCATTTTCAGAGATGCGTGTTTCAAATTCTCTGTTGTGGTTGTGATATCCCCAACGAAGACCTGCATCTTTACAAATTTCACCTGCAGTGTTAAATGCTTCACATACATAACCAACCTGTTCTAAGTTTTCCATAGTTGGCATTGAAGGTTGAACCAAAGTTTCACAACCTAAAGTAACATGGTCTTCAACAGTTTGTTTCCAGAAATCAGCAACATCAGATAACATGCCTTTGTTGTATGGTTCTCTGGTTGAATAGCTAACATGTGAACTTGTAATGTTCAAGCCAGCGTCTTCAACAACTTTGCGGTAATCTTTCATGTTATATTCACCCATCATTCTGTCGCGGTAACCTGCTAATTCTAGGTAAGAATAACCAATATCTTTAATTTTTTCATTCCTGCAGGAACGTCATCTGTTAACTCCCCACCTAAAGAATAAATTTGAAGACCTACACCATTTTTAGGTGCAGAAAGGTTTGACATAGAGTTTGCAGCCATCACTGAAGAAGCGCTTCCTGCCATCACACCACCTGCTGTAAGGAGTGATAATTTCTTTAAAAACTCTCTTTTTGTTTCCATTATTGAGTATGTATTAGTTAATACTAGGTTTTAAAAAATAGAAAGGGTGAATAAATCACCCTTCCCATATGTTTTATACTTAATTCTTATAATTTATAAGGATTTCTGTATTCGTATTGGTTCAATCTGTGACCTTCAGCTTCTTTGTCAGTTCCAAAGCTTAATGTAGCTGGATCCCATTTTACAGGGCGTTGAAGTTCAGTAGCCATGTTACCTAAGCAGCAAGTAATAGCTGTACTGGCACCTTTTTCAACAGCAGCAACAGGTTTTTGACGAGAACGTACACAGTCAATAAAGTTTTCCATGTGTGGAGAACTGATTTCGTAAGCTCCACCGCCTCCGCCGTTTCCACCTTGGGATTGTTGTTGCATTCTTTCGAACATAGCCTGACGCTCTTCAGCAGTCATTTGGTGTGGACGATTACCTGCAATTTCGTCAGGAATTAATGATTGATCAGAACATGCAATGTGTTGACGAGATACTTCGATCCAACCGTCATCACCAATGAATTTAATACCTTGAGAAGTTGGCATATCTTCAAGATATGGTTGTTCAGTCATTACAACACCTGTTTGGTATTTGAAAGTCATGTATTCAGTTCCGTTATATCCTTTAGGGATAATTTCAGAAGGACCTGATCCATCCATGCCGATAGCTGCTTGTGCAATGTCAAACATGTGAGCACCCCAGTCAGCAGTATAACCGTTACCAGTTTCGCGATACCATCTCCAAGCACCCCAAAGGCTTTCTTTTACATCAGGGTCAAGACCAATTTCTGGACACAAGTCTGAATTGTATTTGATATTTCCATCATTCAATGGACCTAACCAAAGGTTCCAGTTCAAGTATTCAGGAACTTTTTGTTCTGGTAAGTTAAGTGGTGTTGGGGGATCTCCAACTTTTGCATATACTTTGTCAATATGACCAATAGCACCTGCTTGTACTAGTTCAATTGCTTTGATGAAAGTTTCACCAGAACGTTGTTGACTACCAACTTGAACTACTCTGTTTGTTGCACGTACTGTTTCTTGAATTTTAATAGCTTCCTGAATAGTGAAAGAAAGCGGTTTTTGAACGTAAACATCTTTATCTGCTTGACATGCATGAATTGTCATTAATGCGTGCCAGTGGTCAGGAGTACAAACCTCAACTGCATCGATATCTTTACGTTCTAATAATTGCTCATATTGTTCGTATTTATCACAACGAGCAGCTACGCCTAAAGATTCTTGCCATGATTCAACACGTCTTTTAAAACGTTCAGTTTTTAAAGCGTGAACATCACAACATGCTGCAACCTGAAGACCTTTAACTGGTGCAAAACTTGCAAAGTCATTCATCCCTTGTTGCCCAAGTCCAATGAATCCCATCACAACTCTATCACTAGGTGCAATGCGAGTACCACCAATCGTATAACTGGGGAGAATTGTTAAACCTGTCAAACCTAAAGCAGACAAGCCTAAGAAATTACGGCGACTTAAGCCACTTTTTTTGTTCTCAGTCATAGTTTTAAGTTTAGTTTTTATTACTTTTTACTTATTTGAAATTGATTTATGAGATCTATTTTTAACGATAAGGAACCAAAAATAATAAAAATAGGACTATTGGCAAGGAACTGAGAAAGAAATATTTCTTAAAGTTTCTTTATAAGAGTAATTAACTTTTATACTTCCAGCGTAGTTGTGCGACTTGTTTTTCGTTGATGAGATTTGTTGCGGGAAAAGAGAAGGAGATAAGTCTTTCGGTATTGGATACATTCTTTTAATAAAAAAGAAAGAAAGAAACGTTGTAGCCATTTAAATGTTTTGTAGAACACAGGTTCGTGTCTAAGATCGAAAGATAAAGAATCAATATTTGCTAGTTTTGTAATAATGATTTAAACTTTCGTCATGAGTAATTTTCCTTTGGCAGAACGAATGCGTCCGAAGACGCTTGATGATTATATTGGACAGGAGCATCTGGTTGGAAAGAATGCTGTCTTAAGACAAATGATTGAGTCTGGTAAAATTTCATCCATTATTTTATGGGGACCACCGGGAGTTGGGAAAACAACATTGGCGAGGATTATATCGAATACGCTAAAT
>CAXXKK010000002.1:0-39374 GCA_963676845.2 Prolixibacteraceae bacterium
AATTTCTCGTGTTAAATCGGCGGGTTTGTACGGTTTACGGGGCTTTGAATTTGCCTTTAGATCTGACAGCCTTTGAAAACCAGTCAGACATAGAAACGATTAATTGTCTTTTATGTAAAGCTTATAAATAGTATACTAAAAATGAGTACTATTCTATTGAGTGAAATTGTTCATAAGTACCTGTCCATTTGTCGAATCTTTGCCAATTGTCTACTTCATATCTATTTGATAATGCAATAAAATATGCGGCAACAATCAGTCCTACTGCTAATATTATAGCAGCCAATATATAGGGATTTGTTTTTTTTATTGACCTAAAATACTTTACTCTTAAACTTTCAAGATTGTTCATTATTTGTGATATTTCTGGATTACTAAAGAAAATAGCAACATCACCTTTTTCTAAATTCACAAACACAACATTCCTTAAATCATAAGTGCTAGATACAACGTCATTAAACATTATATTTCTACTTTTATATGACAAGTCTTCATGCTTGCAAAATCTTAAATCATAATGGCAATTATCGATTCTTTTATAATAAGGTTTTTTTATAGAGTAATATTCAGAAAATATATCCTTATAATTATTCATTACCAATTTAAAAAGAGCCTTTTTTATATCATCTTCTGATTTATCTTTATTCAAAATAAGTTGATATATATTAGTCTCTAAAGTTATTGTCGCCCCATCTTTAATCAAGTTATTTTGTAAATCTAAAATAGGATAGAAAACTTCTTTCATTATTTGGGCATTATATTGAACGACGTTGGCGTAGATGAAATAATAAAGCAATTTCATTCAACTCAACTTTATTGCATTTTTTATTTATAAAAATAAAGCACGAATTTAAGATTCATATTAGCAAAGCAATTAATCAATAATTAATTAAAATCTCTCAACCCTTGAAAAAAAGAAATCGGCTTCTTTAATTGCATTTTCATCGCTGTCGGAACCGTGAACAGCATTGTGCCTCGTAGATTCAGCATATAACTTACGGATCGTTCCATCTTCCGCTTTTGCAGGATCAGTAGAACCAATCAGTTTTCGGAAATCTTCTACTGCATTTTCTTTTTCCAAAATGGCAGCAACAATAGGAGCAGAGCTCATAAAATCAACTAGTGGTTCAAAAAAGTCCTGTCCTTTATGGACTGCATAAAATTCTTCAGCTTGTTCCTTTTTTAATTTGGTATATTTCAGTGCTTTTATAACAAATCCGGCTTCATTTATTTTTGCTAAAATGGGGCCTGTCAGATTTTGCTCAACGGCTCTTGGTTTAATTAGTGTGAATGTTTGTTTTCCTGACATGTTAGGTAATTTTATGTTTTATTTCAAGAGCATCTAAATTAAAAAATAGTTCTGACTATTAGAAGTTGGGGGGCTTTATTTTATATTTGTAACTCATTTTAAAGTTGACAAAAATTGAAACCATTTGATAGTGAAGTAATTTCGGGCTTAAAGAAGCATATTGATGATCTAAAATCGCAAGTTGTAATTATTCCTCATGTTAATCCGGATGGAGATGCTATGGGCTCTTCACTGGGTTTGGCCCGTGTATTAAAAAATGCAGGGAAAAAGGTAAAGGTTATTGTTCCCAGTCCATTCCCTGATTTTTATAATTGGCTGACAGGAAGTGAGGATGTTCTTGTTTTTTCATCGTCAAATAAGAAACAAGCGGAGTTTGAGCTACAGCATGCAGAAATGCTTTTTTGTCTGGATTTCAACGATCCGGCACGAACTGGTGATATGAAGGAAACAGTTGAAAAATTTAGAGGAACCATTGTGTTAATAGACCACCATCCATATCCAACTGATTTTACTGATTTCATGATTTCACATCCGGAGTATTCTTCCACTGCGGAATTGGCTTTTCATGTAATAAAAAGCATAGGCTATGAAAAATATATTGATCAAAGTGGAGGAGAATGTTTTTTCTGCGGCATTATGACAGATACCGGAGGTTTTAACCATAATGTATCAGATCCACAGACGTTTCAAACGGTAAGTGAATTATTGACATATGGAGTTGATCCGGTAGAAATTCATGGAAAGGTTTTTGACAATTACTCGGCAGACAGGATGAAATTGCTGGGCTATTGTTTAAGCGAATGCATGGAGGTTTTCCCGGAAAAACATACAGCTATAATGTATCTTTCCAAAGAAATTCAAAAGAAATTCAATTTTGTTCCCGGTGATAGCGAAGGGTTTGTAAATTATCCACTATCAATAAAAGGAATTCATTTTAGTGCCTTGTTTACAGAAAAAGAAGATCATGTAAAAACTTCTTTCCGGTCGAAAGGAGAGTTTGCAGTAAATGAGTTTTCATCGGCACATTTTAATGGAGGTGGTCACCGAAATGCTGCAGGAGGACAAACAGAACTGAGTTTAGAGAAGGCACTTGCAAAATTTAGAAATCTATTGTCTGATTATGCCGAAGAGCTTGAAAAAACAAAGCAATAAGAATTAATTAAGCCTGCAATGAAGCAGGTTTTCTTTTATGAATAAAGAACAGACACAGTTATTTAAAAAGCTATTGCCAGGCTTTATCCCAATTTTTGTTTTTATCCTAATCGATGAGATCTGGGGTACACGTGCCGGATTAATAGCTGCATTGATAATAGGAGTAGGAGAGCTAGGGTGGATTGGTATCCGGGAAAAACGATTTGATAAGTTTGTTCTTTTAGATACCACATTATTGGTTGTTTTAGGAGGAATATCAATTATACTCGATAATGATATTTTCTTCAAGATAAAGCCAGCTCTAATCGAGCTTATTCTTTGTGCGATACTTGCTTTCTCGGCTTTTTCAAAAGTGAACATCGTTGCCTTAATGAGCCAGCGTTACATGAAAGATGTAACGCTAAATAATGCTCAGTTAAAGCAGATGAAAAAAAGCATAAAACTGATGTTCTATGTTTTTCTTGTTCACACTGTTCTTGTTGCATATTCTGCTTTCTACATGTCTGATGCAGCATGGGCTTTTATTAGTGGAGGCTTGTTTTATATCTTATTTGGTATCATTTTTATAGTCCAGTATATTTCACAAAAAATGAATTACAAAAAGGTGATGAAAGAAGAGCAGCTCCCTTTGGTTGATGAGCAAGGAAAAGTTATTGGGAAAGCCCCAAGGTCGGTTTGTCATAATGGCGAAAAATTGCTTCATCCGGTTGTGCATTTGCATGTTTTAAATGAGAATAATGACATCTATTTGCAGAAGCGCCCGATGAATAAACTAGTACAGCCTGACAAGTGGGATACCGCAGTTGGCGGGCACATCGCATACGGTGAAGATGTTCAACTTTCACTGAGAAGAGAAGCACAGGAAGAGATTGGCTTAGTTAATTTTTCTGCAAAATTACTGAAGAGTTACGTATGGGAAAGCAAGATAGAAAAGGAACTGGTTTATGTATTTATCACCAACGATTATAAAGGAATTAATATCCATTCTGATGAAGTAGAAAAGGGAAAATTCTGGAGTACATCAGAAGTTAAAAATAACATAGGGAAAGGAGTTTTTACTCCAAATTTTGAGCACGAGTTTAAAGAGCTGCTGAGTTAAAAAGTCAATATAGTAAAGTAACCGATGACAAGTATTTGAATTTCTGCCTGTTTAACTGAAGCTACTCAACTAAAATTAAACCAGGATTTGTTCCGGTAATGCATCTCCCTCCTTCAGAAGTCACAACAAAACTATTCTCAATACCAACCATACCGATACCTTCAATTCCTTTTTTGGGCTCAACGGCAAAAACCATATTTTCCTGAATTGGCATTTTAAAGCCTGAAGCAATAACTGGCAATTCATCAACAGTTAAGCCAATGCCATGTCCCAGAAATTTAACCTGGCGATTGCCAAATCCCATGAAGTTCTTTTGAAATTCCGTACTTAAATCAGCCATTACAGTTTCATAAATATATTCAGGTGTATTCCCCGGAATAAGCATTTCTGCAACCCTGTTTTGAATATCGACACATTGTTTGTGGATTTGTTGTACATCTTCAGGTAAGGATTCTCCAAACATGTAAGTCAGGGTTTTATCCGAATGATAACCATTAACACCTAAGCCCATATCCACAAAAACCAAATCACCTCTTTTTAGCTTTCTTTCACGACTTCCCAGGCTTGGGACAGCTGAGCTTAATCCCCTGTTACCACCAGGGCCATCGAAATTTGTAGGGATTAATGAACTTGTACCGAAACCCAACTGGGCGACCACTATTTCGGTGTCGTGCATGGCAAAACGAGCTGTTCCCTGGTGTCCTTCCTTCACCATCACTTCGTAAAGCTCTGCCGCTAATTCTGCTTCGTTCATCCCTTCACGTAAAATCTCTGGTACTCTTTCTTCCAAAATACGTCGATGTATTTCTCCGGCTTTCTCTATGAAATTTAGCTCCCACTGACTTTTTACAGCTCGTGTCATAGAAACCTGAAAGTCCAGCGACTTAAACGATTCGAAAGGGAAATGTTTCTGAACCCGTTTAAACATTGCCAAAGGAACAAACTCAGTTTCCAGGTAAACTGTAGTAGGGATCGTTGAGTAGTTTTGAGCTGCATCCCTGTAACTACCCATTGGTTTAATATTCTCAAATTCCGATTCCGACAGGGCACGTTCGTAGCTTTTTCGAACCCAAAAAGTTGATCCGTTGCCTCTTTCAATAACCAACATGCCTTCAGACATGGTTCCTGTGAAATAGAACAAGTTTATTTTACTGAAGATCATTGCCATTTGCCAATCCGGATTCTGGAAATCCATAAGTTGACAAAAGTTTTCCATTCTTGATTTTAGTTCGGAAAGAGGTGTTTTAACGTTCATAATACAGAATTTGAACCGCAAAGGTAAATTTTAAAAGATGAATTTTTAAATTGAAAAGGTTATGGTTATTGACTTTTAACAAAAGCTTGACTGATATGCTTAAGTTTCAAGACTTATATCTCAAACTCATTTTCCGAGTACAAAAATTGTTGGGCGTTTTTGAATATCCGGCTTTTGGTTTTTCCAGTCTTTAATGCTTTTTGTCTTTATGAATTCACTTTCAAGCGTAATGTCACAAGCGATACAAAGTTTTGTATGTGGCTGGCAATTTGCCAAAAGGTCATCCAAAAGTTGCAGATTGCGGTAAGGCGCTTCAATGAAAAGCTGACTCTGATTTTCAGAATAAATTCGTTTTTCAAGAGACTTTATTGTTTGAGCTTTTTCGTTCTTTTTAATAGGAAGGTAGCCATTAAAAGCAAAGTTTTGACCATTCATTCCAGATGCCATCATAGACAGTAGAATGGATGAAGGACCAACAAGTGGAACAACCCGAATTCCCTTTTCATGTGCTATTCGCACTACATCGGCTCCAGGATCAGCAACACCGGGGCATCCGGCTTCTGACATAATCCCAATGTGAAAACCTTTCTTTATTGGATCAAGGTAATTGCTGATTTGCTTAATATCGGTATGCTTGTTCAGTTCTGAAAAGTGAAGAGAATCAATATCAACATCCCGGTCTACTTTCTTCAAAAAACGTCGGGCAGTTCGTATATTTTCAACAATAAAATGAGAAATAGAATGGATGATTTCCTTGTGGTGATCAGGAATAACTGTATTGAGTTCGCTTTCACCCAAAGTGATTGGGATCAGGTATAAATTTGCCATTTGTCGATTTTTTTTCAAAAATAATTAATTTAAACCGTTACAACGAAAAATTCATTTTTTGTAGTTTTGGTGGACTTTATGAGTAATTCGGAAAATATTAAAATACAGTTTTTAGGAACAGGAACTTCTCAGGGCGTTCCGGTGATTGCATGTAACTGCCATGTTTGTAAATCAGAGAATTCCAAAGATAAAAGGTTAAGATCTTCAATTTTAATTAGTATTAACGGTACAAGAATCGTTATTGATGCAGGCCCTGACTTCAGGCAACAAATGCTTCGTATTAATCTGCAAAAGCTCGATGCCATTTTATTGACCCACGAACATACCGATCATATCTTTGGATTGGATGATATTCGGGCATTTAACTGGGTACAAAAACATCCTACCGATATTTATGCAGAAGAGCGTGTCCAGCAAGCAATAAAGCGTGTATTTCACTATGTGTTTGCAAAATTTAAATATCCGGGAATTCCTCAAATGAATTTACATACAGTTGAAAATGCTCCTTTTATAATAAATAATGTAGAAGTTACTCCGATACGTGCATACCACTATAAACTACCGGTATATGGCTACAGAGTAGGGAATATGGCTTATCTGACAGATATAAATTCGATTGACGAAAGTGAAAAACAAAAGTTAGCCGGGCTGGATATATTAATTGTTAATGCCCTAAGAATAGAAAAACATATATCACATTTCAATCTTGAAGAAGCATTGAATTTGATTAATGAAGTTAAACCTAAAACAGCATACCTGACACATTTATCTCATCTTTTGGGAAGGCATGATGAGATTCAGCAAATCCTGCCAGACAATGTATTTTTAGCTTACGATGGGCTGGAACTTTCGTGTTAAATTCCCTTCTTCCAAAGTGGAATCATACTTAATAAAGCGCTTATTAAATATCCGGCTCCTGTAATTGCCAGGGCAACACCAAGACTGAAATTGTCAGTAAAATATCCCAGTGCTGGTCCTATTATGGCAAAGTTAATGCGAATAACAAAGTTTCTGATAGAAAGGATTGTTGCACGCACATCAGACTCTGTATATTGATTGATATAATCTTTTAAAATAGGATGTGCAATTCCCCGGATGAGATAGAAAAAGAAAAGAAACACAATCCCAAACAAACTTATTTCCCAGGCTGAAAGAAGATATCCAACAGTTAGTCCCAAAATGATCAATAGCAATGAATAGCGTTGTCCTAATTTGTGCTCAACTTTATAGGAAAACATGGATGACACGCCAACAGAGAGGTTTAACAGTGTCCACATGATTCCAAAAAGAGCGATTGGAAGTCCTGCTTTTTCAAAGTAAGGCTGAACAAACCAGGCAAAAGTAAGTGATGCCGTTCCTGTAAAGGAAGAAACCAATAAGGCTGATCTTAGTAATTTATGTTGAAATGTTTGCTTTACAGTTTCCAGAATACGTTTAAAACTTTTCTCCAGTTTGTCGGTTTGCACTTGTGGTTCTTTCAATATAAAAGCTGCAGGAATAGCTATCGAAGCAACAGCAAACTGGAAATAGAAAGGCATTCGCAGGCTTATTGTAGCTAGTAATCCACCACCAATGCCGGCTAAAGCTTCGGCAAAATTCCCAGATGATGTTATCCAGCCTTCCTGTTTAATGTATTCCTTTTCTTTTGAATCAGCTTTTAAGGAATCATAAAGCATCGCAGCATCTGCTCCTGAAGTAAAACTATGACCAATACCCAAGACTATTTCAGCAATGGCAAAGGCCCAAAATCCATAAGAGAAACTATAAAGGGCAAAACCTGCAGATCCAAGTATGGCTCCTAAAATCAAAGTTTTCTTTCTTCCCCACACATCCGCCATATAGCCTGATGGTATCTCCATAACAACAATCGCAACAGAATAAATAGATTTCAACCAAAAGATATCCTGCATGCTCAAATCATTATCCTGATAAAAAAGAACAACAACAGGCATAACCAGGTTAAACCACTTCGAAAACTTGATTAAATAAAGGTTGATAAGATTTCTTTTGAGAGTTCTGCTCATACGATCGCAAAAGTAAATAAAACGAGATAATCACTAAATAGTTTAGCATGTAGAAGGGATAAGAAGAAAAAAGAGGGTCAATTCTCTTCTTAAAGAGCTATGTTTTATGTAAAAATAGCTGCTCTATAAAACCAGAAGATTTTAATCATCATACAAGAATCTTCCTAATTTTGGATTGAAGAAATTATTAATTGTAGAAAATTTGCCAATAGGCATAAACATGTACTAAAATGAAATTGTATTTCCCAGAAAATTACAAGTCACATCTGGACTTAAAACAGACAGAGAAGGCAATAAAACTAGTCAAAGATTTTTTTCAACAGGATTTATCATCAGAATTGAAATTAAGTAGGGTAACAGCTCCATTATTTGTTCTTAAAGGAACTGGAATTAATGATGATTTAAATGGTATTGAGCGCCCCGTAGGATTTCCCGTGAAAGAATTAAATGATCAGGTAGCAGAGGTTGTTCATTCATTGGCAAAGTGGAAAAGAATGGCTTTGGCTGATCTTGATTTTGAGTATAATTACGGATTGTATACTGATATGAACGCTCTTCGTCCAGATGAAGAGCTGGATAATATTCATTCAATTTATGTAGATCAATGGGATTGGGAAAAAGTAATTAGCAAAGAAGAGAGAAGTCTCGATTTCTTAAAAAAGATTGTGCGTAAAATATATTCAGTTTTGCTCCGAACAGAGTTTTTCGTTTACGAACATTATCCTCAAATAAAGCCTTGTCTTCCTGAAGAAATTACATTTTTACATACTGAAGAACTGGCTGAGATATATCCTAATTTAAGTCCGAAAGAACGAGAAACTGAAGCTGCCCGGAAATATAGGGCTGTATTTATTATTGGTATAGGCGGTGAAATGCTAAATGGCGAAGTGCATGACGGACGTGCTCCGGATTATGACGACTGGACAACCGAAACGGTTAATGGATACAAAGGGTTAAACGGAGATATCGTTGTTTGGAATCCTGTGCTTCAAAGTGCATTTGAGCTTTCATCGATGGGTATTCGTGTCGATAAAGATGCCCTATTAACACAACTTTCAATCGCAAATAAAGATGAGCGTAAAAATATGTACTGGCATAAACGACTAATTAATGGTGAATTTCCATTGTCAATTGGAGGAGGAATTGGTCAATCACGGATTTGTATGTATTTCTTGCAAAAAGCACATATTGGAGAGATTCAATCCAGCTTATGGCCTGATGAAATGATTGAAAAATGTAAAGCCAACAATATTCATTTGGTATAAATCATACAGAATAAAATTCATAAAGCAGAATAATCCAATAATTTGATTATTCTGCTTCTTTTTTATCTTATACCAGCTATATTCCTATAAACATTTTTCAGAAAAGTATCCGTTTTCTAACACATCTCTTTGTTCTTTTCATTAAATTGAAGGACAGAAAAAATGAAGGCTATGGAGTATTTTTTTGAGACCTATGAGGAATGTCGGGATAGTTTTAGAATTGCTGCTAAAGAGTTAAAATCAAAATACAATAGTGTACAGCTTGGTAAAATTGAAGTAGAAAGTAACGTAGATCCTGATTTGACGGTTGACTGGTGTTATATTCCAGCGCAAAAAACACCCGAAAAGTTACTTGTTTTAACTTCAGGAATTCATGGAATTGAAGGTTATACCGGAAGTGCTATTCAATTAGCTTTTATTAAAGATGTTCTCAAAAATGAGTTATTGGAAAAACTGGGGATTTTATTGATTCATGGTGCAAATCCATATGGTTTCAAATATCACCGTAAAGTAACAGAATATAACGTTGATTTAAATCGGAATTGTGCCAATAACAAAGAAGTTTTTGGAAGTGAAAATTCAGGATATCAAAAGATTGTGAATTTTTTAAATCCGGAAGGAGAGGTCTCTATTGACAAACTTCAATATCGTTTTTTCCAGCTAAATGCTATCTATAAAATCATAAAAGAATCGCTTCCTGTTCTTCGTCAGGCAGCATTGCAGGGACAATACGAATTTGAAAAAGGAATTTATTATGGAGGAAGACAGTATGAACCTCAAATTAAAGCTATAAGTTCGCTTTTAAAAGAAATAGCTAATAAATATGACATCATTCTTAATGTTGACTTGCATACAGGATATGGAGAACGAGGAATAACCCATTTATTTATAAATCCGATTGGTAATAAGACTGTGTTGGATGGACTAAATTATATTTTTAAAGACGAAGAAATTGACTGGGGAAATTCTAAGGATTTTTATACGATCAATGGAGAATATGTCAATTTGATAAATAATGTAGTTAGAGATAAACTTTGTATTCCTATGTGTTTTGAAGTTGGTACAATGGATTCTAACACTACTCTGGGAGCCTTAAAATCTATTCAAATCATGATTAGTGAAAACCAGGGAGCCCATTTTGGATATAAAGATCAAAAGTCGGAAGCAAAAGTTAAGGATGATTTTCTGGAAATGTATTATCCAAGTTCAAATGAATGGAGAGCAAGAATAATTAAAGACAACAATGAAAAGCTAAGAAAAATGCTTGTGCAATTCCAGAAATATGAAGGAATAAAAAATTAAAGTTTCTCTTTGTGCCTGGAAGTCTGTTCTCAAATTGGCTATTTTTTGTTTTTCTTTTGAATTTCAAACTCTCTTTGAATGTTATGGCGAATCATTGAGCGATATACTTCTTCAATCATATCCGGAGATAAACCTAATTCCTTAGCCCATTCACGGCGTTGTTTGTAAAGCTGATTTTGTCTTGATTCAGCAATAACACTTTCCTCGTCTTCTGTTTTAAAACGAACCACTTCATGCACATATTCCTGACGATCAGCCAGTAATTCCATTATTTTACGATCAATCGAGTCTATTTCATTTCTAACTTCTTCAATCGTGTTACAAGATTTCGGTTCTTTCATTTTCTTAAAATTTGAGTCACAAAAATAACAAATCGAATTAATTACAAAAGCTGAAGTTTACCTTTTAAAGATTAAGAGGAGTTTTAATAAGATTAATTGATGAAAAATAAAAAAGTTGTCAGTTTGCACTGACAACTTTTTGCGGAGAGAGAGGGATTCGAACCCCCGGATCCGTGAAGATCAACGGTTTTCAAGACCGCCGCATTCGACCACTCTGCCATCTCTCCCTCTCATGTGGCGGCAAAAGTAGAGGTTTTTTTTAAACCGCAAAAATAATTGCAAAAAAAAACTTCAGTTTATTTCTAAAAAAAAGTACGATTAAGGTTGCATATTTAAATCATATTTTAGAATTTTATAAAACTTAAAAAAAGAGCTAGCGGGAAGTATTGATTTTATTGGTGTTTTAAGATTTTAGTTATTATTTTTTTTAAGTTAATGACGGCATCCTGAATTGTATTATATAATATAATCAGTATATTTTTAACCCTTAACATGTTTTCATATGAACAAAGCTCAATTAATTGACGCCATCTCTGAAAAGGCTGGCCTTACTAAAGCTGACGCAAAAAAAGCTTTAGATGCATTCGTAGAATCAACAACTGATGCTCTTAAAAATGGTGACCGTGTTGCATTAATCGGTTTCGGTTCTTTTGCAGTTTCAACTCGTAGTGCAAGAACTGGTAGAAATCCTCAATCAGGAGCTCCTATTCAAATCCCTGAGAAAAAAGTTGTTAAATTTAAACCAGGTGCTGAATTGTCTGATGCAATTTAATCTCCGGTTAAAGAAAATATAAAAGAGGGAGGCTGTTTAGCTTCCCTTTTTTATTTTTGTTTCTTACAAGGAAAGAATACCAATGAACAAAGACTTAGTCGATTATTTAGCCAGATTTCAAACAGAAGAAAGAGTTCAATTATACAATAAAGTACTGGAACAGCGAACCCGGTATATAACCATCGCTCTTGAAGACATTTATCAACCACAAAACGCAAGTGCTGTTTTGCGATCGGCAGATTGTTTCGGTATTCAGGATGTACACGTTGTTGAAAATCGCAATGAATTTGAAGTTGACCGCGAAGTTTCTATGGGATCTTCAAAATGGATAAATCTCAAAAAATATACTGAAAAAGAAAATAATAGCCTTGATGCTATTCAGAATTTAAGAAAAGCAGGTTATAGGATTGTCGCAACAACTCCTCATGACGGAGATGTAAACCTGGAAGATTTTGATCTTAAACCGGGAAAAATTGCCTTGTTCTTCGGAACAGAACTAACGGGGATATCGGATGTTGTAAAAGAAGAGGCAGATGAGTTTATGAAAATCCCCATGTATGGGTTTACCGAGAGTTTTAATATTTCGGTTTCAGCAGCCATTATCCTTCACCATTTAACACATAGAATGAGACATGATTCAGATATTAACTGGCAATTAACAGAAGAAGAAAAGTTGGCTGTAAAACTGGCATGGCTAAGAAGGTCAATAAAAAGTTCAGATTTAATAGAGAAAGAATTCAGGGAAAAACAAAAGTAAGGAAAGTAAAAATGAAAGTTTTCGTAGAAAAATTTAACGACATAAAGATTTTAAGGTTTGAGCTTACCAATTTTGATAAGTTAAGTCTAAAGCAAAAACAGTATATCTATTACCTCAGTGAAGCTGCTAAATGCGGGCGTGATATCTTATGGGATCAAAATAACTCATATAACTTGAAAATAAGAAGCCTGCTTGAGTTGATTTATGAAACTTATACTGGTGACAGAAAATCTGCTTTATTTGGCTCATTTCATACTTATTTGAAGCGGATTTGGTTTGCAAACGGACTTCATCACCATTATTCAATGGATAAATTTCAACCTGATTTTGATAAATCGGATTTGAAGGAGCTAATTTCCAAATCAGCTATAAATTCTTTCAGGTTTAAAGAGGAATTGGATGATTTGTTAGATGTAATCACTAATCCAAAGCGTGAAGTTAAACGTGTAAGCCTGGATAGTAATTCCGATTTGCTTGAAAGTTCGTCGATGAATTATTATCAGAATGTGAAACAGGAAGAAGCTGAGCTTTTTTATGAAACTCAACGAAAAAAGGCAGGAAAGCAGGCTCCGTCTTTTGGCTTAAATTCTCAACTTATAAAAGAAGGAGAGGAGCTTAAAGAGCTTGTTTGGAAAGCTGGTGGGAAATATGGGAAAGCTATAACAAAGGTTATTCGCTGGCTTGAAAAAGCAGTTCTATTTGCAGAAAACAACCTTCAACAGGAAATGATACGATCGCTTATCAATTATTACAAAACCGGCGACTTAAAAACCTTTGACGATTACAGCATTTTGTGGGTGAAAGAAAATCAGGGTGATGTTGATTTTATTAATGGTTTTATTGAAATTTACGGCGATCCCCTGGGTATAAAAGGAAGTTGGGAATCAATTGTGAATTATAAAGACAAAGAGGGAAGTAAAAGAGCACAAATACTTTCCGAAAATGCCGGTTGGTTTGAAAAGAACTCTCCTGTAGCGAATGAATACAAAAAAGATAAAGTGAAAGGGGTTACTGCAAAAGTGATCAATGTGGCTATGTTGGGAGGGGATTGTTATCCACACACGCCAATAGGAATTAATTTACCAAACTCTGAATGGATACGAGAACAGTATGGCTCCAAATCTGTCACTATTGAGAATATCACACATTCTTATTTCCTGGATTCTCTGAATAATGGAATGCTGGAAGAATTCGCAGCTACACCAGAAGAAATTAAAAGAGCACGGGAATTTGGATATCTAGGAGGCAATCTTCATACAGATTTGCATGAATGCCTGGGACACGGATCGGGAAAAATGTTGAATGGTGTAAAGCCGGAAGATCTGAAAAACTACTATTCTACGATTGAAGAAACCCGGGCAGACTTATTTGCTTTGTATTATATCACCGATGAAAAGCTTCGTCAGTTGGAAATTGTGCCATCGGTAGAAACTGGTAAAGCTGAATATGATTCATATATCCGAAATGGATTGATTACCCAATTAACACGCATAGAGCCCGGGAAAGACATTGAAGAATCCCATATGCGGAATCGTCAACTTATAGCTGGATGGACTTACGAAAACGGAAAGCAAGATAATATCATCGAGTTTCTAAAAGTTGATGGAAAAACTTTTGTGAAAGTAAACGATTATGAAGCGTTGAGAAATCTTTTTGGTCAGCTATTAAAAGAAGTTCAACGGATAAAATCTGAAGGGGATTTTGAAGCTGCAAAAGCATTGGTTGAAAATTATGGTGTAAAAGTGGATCATGAGCTTCATGACGAAGTTTTAAGCCGCTTTAAAAAGCTAAATATCGCTCCTTATGCAGGATTTGTGAATCCGGAACTGGAACTTGTGAGAAACGAAAAGGGAGAGGTTTGTGATGTCTCTGTTGATTATTCATCTGATTATACAGAACAAATGTTGTCTTACTCCAAACGATACGGCTTTCTTGTTTAGGCAAACATCTTTTTTCAAAATACAAAAGGCATCCCGATAAAGGATGCCTTTCTTGATTATATAGTTGAATTGATGATTAAACAAGTCCGCTAAAACCCATAAAAGCCATCGCTAATATTCCGGCAACAATAAGAGCAATTGGTGTTCCTCTTAATGCTTTCGGCACATTAATTAGATCCAGATGCTCTCTTAATCCTGCAAATATGATTAATGCAAGTCCAAAAACCTACGGCATTACTAATTGCATAAACAACACCTTCCAGAAGTGTAAATTCTTTCTGTATGGTAAGAATAGCTACACCTAAAATAGCACAGTTTGTTGTAATCAATGGAAGAAATACTCCAAGAGCCTGGTAAAGTGATGGGCTGACTTTTTTCAATATAATTTCTACAAGTTGAACCAACGATGCAATAACCAGAATAAATGAAATAGTTTGAAGGTAGGTAATGCTTAAAGGATTCAAAATATAGTATTGGATCAAATAGGTAACAATTGTTGCCAGTACCATAACAAAGGCTACGGCTCCTGTCATTCCCACTGCTGTGGAAATCCTTTTGGAAACCCCCAGAAACGGACATATACCTAGAAACCTGTGTAAGTACAATGTTGTTTACAAATACCGCTGATATGATGATAATTATATATTCCATGATATCTGTTATGCTTTATTAATTTTTCGAATAATTGCTATTAAATAGCCTAGAACAATAAAAGCTCCGGGGGCAAGAACAAACAATAACATGCCATAATCTTCCGGGAAGATGGTGATATCAAATATTTTACCACTTCCTAAAAACTCTCTGATTGCTCCAAGAATTGTTAATGCCATAGAAAAGCCAAGTCCCATACTTAAACCATCAATAGCAGACGAAAGTACGTTGTGTTTTGAAGCGAAAGCTTCAGCACGTCCTAAAACAATACAATTAACCACGATTAACGGGATGAATAAACCTAAGCTTTCAAATAGAGAGGGGAGGTAGGCTTGCATGGAAAGTTCAACTACAGTAACAAAGGCTGCAATAATTACGATGAAACTTGGGATGCGAACTTTATCCGGTATTAAATCTTTTATCAGGGAAACAACTATGTTAGCCATTAATAATACGAACGTAGTTGCCAGTCCCATTCCAAGTCCATTTATTGCCGAAGATGTCACTCCAAGTGTAGGGCACATTCCCAGAAGCAATACGAAAATTGGATTTTCTTTTATAAATCCTTTGGTGAAATTTTGCCATTGATTCATAATTCACCTCCTCTTTTTTCTTTATTTATTCGATTTTTTGTCCTTGAATCTATCATGCTCATTGGTTCTGTCTCAACAGATGTAGCTGATGTTTCCGAATCCACATCTCCCATGTAGGTATTATAAGCTCTTCGCACAGCTTCAAGGAACGCTCTAGAGGTAATCGTTGAAGCTGTTATCGCATCAATATCTCCACCATCCTTACTAACTGTAAAATCAGTATTTCCCGGATCTTTACCAATAATATTCTGATTCGGTTTTGTTTCATCCTTAAACCATAAGCCCATTTTAGAACCAAGACCTGGAGTTTCTGCATGATCTAAAACTTCGTAGCCGCAAATTGTTCCATCGGGGGTTAGCCCAACCATGATTTCTATGAGTCCTCCAAAACCATTTTTAGAGAAACTTTTAATAGCAACAGCAACCAGTTCTTCCGAAGAGTTGTATGCCGGAAAGAACTCCAGACTATCGGTTGAGTTTTCTAAATCAGCTTTCCAGCTTTCTCCTAAATTATCAAACTCAGGAAGAATATTTTTGATTGCATCATTTTGTGCTTTCATATTGGCTTCTTCAATAGCATCTTTTGTCAGGTCATGAACAAATCCCAGTACTGTAGCCGAAACCAGTGACACAACAAAAAGTGTCAGCACCATATTTGTAAAATTAGATTCTTTTTTTGCCATGATTAATTCCCTCCAAATCTTTTAGGTTTAATGAATTTATTAAGGAGAGGAGTAAAAGCATTCATAATCAATATGGCGAATGAAATTCCCTCAGGATATGCTCCGAAATTTCGAATTAAAACAGTAATTATTCCTATACCCAGTGCATATACAAATTGACCGCGGTGAGTCATTGGTGATGTAACCATGTCTGTTGCCATGTAAATAGCTCCCAGCATTGCACCACCTGTTAGTAAGTGAAATATAGGTTGAATGTATTTTTCTGGGTTAATTAACCAGAGTGATCCTTGAAAGATGAATATAGTTCCCAAAATAAAAACAGGAATATGCCAGGTAATTACTTTTTTCCAAAGCATGTATGCAAAACCCAGAAGAAGCATTATTGCTGAAATTTCTCCTAAAGAACCAGACATGTTCCCATAAAGCAAATCCACATTACCCGGTAAGTTGGGTAATAAATCAGTAATTGATTGCCCTGATTTTATACCTTCTTTTAAAATACCTAATGGTGTTGCTGTTGTCACTGCATCTGTTTGTGTATGAATGCTAATCGGCCAGCTTGTCATTTGAACCGGAAAAGAAATAAGCATAAATACACGTCCTACAAGAGCAGGGTTGAAGGGATTGTTTCCCAGTCCGCCAAAAGACATTTTACCTACTCCAATGGCAACAAGTGCCCCTGAAATTAATATCCAACTTGGAATTGATGAAGGGACATTAAATGCTAACAAGATCCCTGTTAAAGCAGCAGAACCATCTGTAATACTGGGTATCTCTTTCATAATGAAACGCTGAATGACATATTCAAATGCCATACAAGCCACTACAGATATGACCGTCACCCTAACGGCATCAAGTCCAAACATAAACACAGACCAGACTAATGCCGGCAATAAGGCCAATAGTACCCGGTACATAATTTTATTCACCGAGTCTTTTGTATGGACATGCGGTGAAGGTGATATGGTTAGTAATTTACTCATCTTTTAAATCCTTAGTAAACAGTTGTTTGAATTTTACTTTAATTGATGAATTATTTTTTTCGATTTCGAATGATTTGTCCAACCGTAGATTTCCCCATACGGATATAATCCAATAATGGACGATCTGCCGGACATGTAAAGCTACATGAGCCACATTCAATACAATCCATTACTCGGGTTGGTTTTCAGCACTTTCCCAGATTTTCTTTTCGGAGATTGTCATAAGCAAGTAAGGCTCAAGTCCCATCGGGGCAAACAATTAACGCATCGTCCACAGCGAATACAAGTCTGCATCTCATTTCTTTTCGACTTCGCATCAGGAATAACAAGAATACCCGATGTACCCTTGGTTACGGGGGACATCAATAGATGCTATTGCTTTTCCCATCATTGGGCCACCACTAATAATTTTACCTGTATCTTCAGGAAAGACCACCAGCAGCCCTCAATTAAATTGCTAACAGGGGGTTCCAATACGTGTGTAAGATAATTGGACGGTGATTTTATGGATTTGCCAGTTACTGTTACTACGCGTTTCAACCAGTGGTTTATTCTTTTGAACGGCTTCATAACAGGCATTATACAGTTCCTACGTTAACAACTACAGCTCCAACAGTAATTGGTAGAGAACCTGATTTTACTTCTCGTCCTGTAACCGCTTTTATAAGTTGCTTTTCGCCTCCTTGTGGATATTTTACTTTTTAAAGGAACAAACACGGATATAATGACTTTTCTCGGTTAATGTTTTCTAATGCTTTTTATTGCATCAGGTTTATTGTTTTCAATACCGATATAGGCTTTTTTTTACCCCCAAAGCTGTCATCAGTATTCTAATACCGATAATTATTTCTTTGCTTTTTTCAAGCATAATTCGATGATCAGCAGTTAGGTATGGCTCACATTCAACACCATTAATTATAAGTGTTTCTGCTTTATTCATCCCTTGTGGAGGCATGAGTTTAACATGGGTTTGGAAAAAGTTGCGCCACCTAATCCGACAGATACCAGCCTTTCCAATTTTATCAATAATTTGTTTTGGATCTGATGGATATTCTTCAATAATATCTTCTGACTTGTCTATTGTGTCTTCCCATTCATCGCCTTCTACGTCAATAAGAATACCTTCTTTTTGAAAGCCAGAAGAATCAATCGTTTTTTTTTCAATTTTTTTCACTGTGCCGGGAAACGGAAAGAGTGGATATTTGCTGAAACAAATCCACCAGCTTTAGCAATTAGCTGTCCGACTTTTACTTGATCGCCTTTTTTAACCAGGGCTTGTGCTGGTGCTCCAATATGTTGGGCAATGGGTAATAAAAACGCTTTGGGGGTAAAGCCATCTTCTTGATGGCTTCTGATGCAGAGAATTTGTTCTCTGCCGGATGAATTCCTCCAAGTTTAAATGTTTTTAACACGATTGGCCTCCTTCGTTAATTATCTGTTGTTGATGGTTGTTTTATCTGTTTTGTGTGTCATTTCCTGCAGAATCATCTTTTTTGATTTTCCGGGAGAGGAAAATTTTTCTTCAATTATAGCTCCTGTGGGGCATTCGCTGACACATTTTACGACAAAGCCTGCACTTGTCAGCATCGATAAATGCCAGGTTATTATTTAGTGTTATTGCATCAAAAGGACATACCTTAACGCATTTTCCACAGCCAATACAGGCAACTTCACAAGATTTTCTTTGCAATTCCCACCTTTGTCTTCATTGCGGCAGGAAACATATACTTTTCTGTCTTTAGGGACCTTTCTTTCGAAGCTCAATTAAGGTTTTTGGGACAAGCATCAACACAGGCACCACATGCCACACATTTTTCATCATCAACTTCCGGCAATCCTGTTTCCGGATTCATGTGGATGGCATCAAAGTCACAAGCAGTAACACAGTCTCCATGTCCCAAGCAACCAAATTGGCATCCCGTATCGCCACTATAAAGTGATTGATGCAATTGCACACGATGATGCACCATCAAAAACATTTGTCCTTTGGGCGGTGCTCACATGTACCCATTACAACGAACTACAGCAACTTTGGGAGATTGAGAAAACAGCTTCTTTACCAAGTATCCCTGCAACTTTTCCCATGGTTTCCATCACCTCCAACAGGACAATATAAACTCGAAAAATCTTCTGCTTTTACACAGGCTTCGGCAAAAGCATGACAGCCGGCATAGCCACATCCACCACAATTTGCAGCAGGAAGGGCATTTTCAACATCATCGATCCGTGGATCTTCATATACTTTAAATTTCTGAGCAACAAAATATAAGATAACAGATGCCATTATACCTATAGCGCTCAAAGTAATGATTGTATAAACAATTGTAATGCTCATTTTATCTATAATAAAGGCTTTATTGTAAACTCAAAGCTTTTTTTAATCTTGTTTTTAAGAAGGAATAAGATTACATAGTAGGGAATGAGGACTGAAAGTGATATGAGACCACTTAACCCTTCATTGTTAGTGATAGTTATAGAGGCAATCAATGCAATTAAAAGGAGCATAAGAGGTAACAAGTATCCAAAGAATAATGCTTTGAATCCTTGAGACGTTTTCCCTATTACAAGTACATTCTGACCTATGTAGAAAATCGCCTGAAAAGTCTGTAATTTCTACTTCTTTGTCTTGCATATCTGCTGCTGAACAAGCCCCTTTGGCATGACAAGAGGCACATGCAGATTGATTAATGATGCCTACTGTTATTTTTTTTTTCAGAAAGCTGTTTTACGACCCCCTGATGTGAAATTTCTTTCACCATTATATGTTTTTCTTCTTCCTATCTTTTTCAAGTGCAAATCTATAATGTTTGTTTTATCTGAACTCAGAAAAAGGTTATTTATAAAACAGAAGTTGTTATTTATATGCATTCTAAATAATGATTATATTACTTAAGAAATTGAGGTATAAAATAGAACTATTTTGCTAATTATCAGCGTTTTTTACAAGGTTTAATCTTATGGAGTATTTATATCTTAACTTATCACACCCCAATCAAATTCAGTTGTTTTCATGCGGTTTAATTGGTGTCGTAATATTTTATTTTCTTGCTTTTTCAAGCCTGGGATCTTCGTCTAAAACGTCCTCTGCCATATTTCGGGCAATACGCAAAATCTCTCCGTCTTTTCCCAGATTTGCAATATTTAGATTAACTCCAAGTCCGCTTTGTTGCGTTCCTTCAATATCTCCGGGCCCCCCTGAGCTGAAGATCAACTTCAGCAATTTCGAAACCATCATTGGTGCGTACCATGGTTTCCAGTCTTTTACGACTTTCATTACTAATTTTATAAGATGACATCAAAATGCAGTACGATTGATCAGCTCCCCGTCCAACACGACCTCGCAACTGGTGAAGCTGGGACAAACCAAAACGTTCGGCACTTTCAATAACCATCACAGAGGCATTGGGAACATCAACACCCACTTCAATCACAGTTGTTGCAACCATTATCTGGGTTTTACCTTCCTTAAACAATTGCATTTCCTGATCTTTTTCAGCAGGTTTCATTCGCCCGTGAACCATGCTTAACTGAAAGCGTGGAAAAAACTTCTTTTTAAAAGTTCATATCCATCTTCCAAATTTTTTAGGTCTAATTTTTTCCGACTCGGAAATTAGCGAGGGGTAAACAATATAAACCTGCCTTCCGGAATTTACCTGATTACGGATAATAAACTGATACACTTCCTTTCTTCTGTTTTCATAAAAATGACGAGTATCAATTGGTTTTTCTACCTGGTGGAAGTCCGTCAATTACTGACACATCCAGGTCTCCATACAAGGTCATGGCAAGTGTTCGGGGAATAGGGGTTGCTGTCATCACCAAAACATGCGGAGGAATGGCAGAATTCTTTTTCCAGAGTTTTGCTCGTTGAGCAACGCCAAAGCGATGTTGCTCGTCAATTACGACCAAGCCAAGGTTGTTGAAATTTACCGTATCTTCAATTAAGGCATGAGTCCCAATTAAAAATTGAATTTCCCCCGATTCTATTCCCTGATGAATAACTTTTCGATCTGCTTTTTTTGTAGAACCAGTGAGCAAGGCAACTTTTATACCTATTCCATCAAGCATTCTTTTTATGGTATTATAATGCTGAATCGCTAAAATCTCCGTTGGAGCCATTAACGAAGCTTGAAAACCATTATCAAATGCAATAAGCGCAACCATTAAAGCAACCATGGTTTTTCCACTTCCAACATCACCTTGTAGTAATCGGTTCATTTGCTTACCACTACCTAAATCTTTTCGGATTTCACGAATAACCTTTTTTTGCGCATAGGTTAGCTCAAAAGGTAGATTGTTAGTGTAAAATGTATTGAAATTATATCCGACATTACTGAATATAAATCCTTTAAAAGCTTCTTCTCGTTTATGTTTTAATCCAATTATTTTAAGTTGAATGTAGAATAGCTCCTCAAATTTTAGGCGAAAAGTAGCTTTTTGTAAGATTTGATTATTTTCCGGAAAATGTATTTGTTTCAGGGATTGGCTTAATGATAGTAGCTTAAGCTTTTCAATTACGTGAAGGGGAAGGGTTTCGTATATTTTCCCTTCTACGGCAGTTACCAGCGAATATTGAAGTTTGTTAATTGCTTTTGTATTCAGAAAACGCTTTTTAAGGGTTTCCGTTGTATTATAAAATGCCTGAAGTATTCCAGATGTAGTTTTTGTATTTTGAGGCCTTTCAATTTCCGGATGGATAATGTTTATCCGGCCATTAAACATGGATGGTTTTCCGAAAGCAATATAGGTTTGTCCGGGAGTTAAATTCTCACGGATATATTTGATTCCTGAAAACCAAATCAAATCTAAACTTCCGGTTTCATCCGAAAAATTGGCTACTAAGCGTTGTTTTCTGGACTCACCCACAAGATTGAACGATTCAATTTTACCTTTAATCTGAATATAACTTTGATTTGTATTGATTTCTCTGACCTTATGAAATTTAGTCCGGTCGATGTATTTATAGGGGAAATAATAGAGCAAATCTCGAAAAGAGAAAATATTGAGTTCTTTCTTCAAAAGTTCTGCTCTTTTGGGACCTACACCGGGTAAAAACTTAATATCTTGGTCTAGAAATTCAGCCATATCACAAAGATAAAAATATCATTCAGCCCATTTCTGAATATTATTTTAGGTTTTGGGAAAATTATAAACAAAAAAATAAACACACCTGCCATGAAGGTTTGGGGATTAACTTCAATCTTAATCGTTTTGTCTATTTCTGTTTTTGCCGGAAGTCCCGATGAATTAATAAAAAAGGGTTGGAACTTTGGGGTTTTGCCTGCAGTAAGTTTCGATAGTGACCTGGGCTTCCAATATGGAGGTATTATAAACTTTTTCAATTTTGGTGATGGGAGCAGGTATCCGGATTATAATCATTCGCTTTACCTGGAAGTTTCACGCTATACGAAAGGGAGCGGTGTTTATCGACTTAATTACGATTCGGATAGGCTTTGGGATGGTATTCAAACATCGGTAGATTTGAGCTACCAGCCGGATTTGGCATATGATTTTTACGGTTTTAACGGTTATGATGCTGTTTATAATGAAAGCTGGACAGATGAAGATACTGAGGATTATATCTCCCGGATGTATTATAAATACGATAATAAATTATTCCGTTTCAAAGTTGACCTGAATGGAAATCTGGCTTTTAAAAACCTTAAATGGCTGGCAGGAGTTCAGCTTTTAAATTTTAAAATAGGATCTGTTGATATTGAAAAACTAAACAAAGGAAAATCCGAAGATGAATTGCTGCCGGATGTAGGTGGTTTATACGAGCAATATGTAGGTTTGAGGATTATTCCGCAGACAGAAGCAAATGGAGGCTTTGTGCCAACATTCAAGGCCGGCTTGGTTTACGATACCCGAAACAACAAATCAAACCCGATGAAAGGAATCTGGTCGGAAGTATCAGTAGAAGCTTCCCCTGAGTTTCTAGGAGGGAAAAGCACTTTTGCCCGAATGAGTATTTACCATCGTCAGTATTTTACGCTTAAACCAGAAAGGCTTTCATTGGCCTTTCGCTTAAATTATCAAACAAAAGTTGCCGGACATGTCCCGTTTTATTACCAAAGCCAAGTGATTAGCTCTGTGCTGAAATCCTCGATTACCGATGGGCTGGGAGGTGCGAACACCCTGCGTGGCGTACTTCGTAACCGGGTTGTTGGCGATGGGTATTTTATGGGAAACCTTGAACTGAGATGGAAATCTGAGAATTTTACCTTCATCAATAACAACTTTTACATAGGATTGGTAGGCTTCTCCGATTTTGGTAGAGTTACAAAGAAAATTAATTTTTTAATACCTAAGATTATGTCTCCGGAGGATGATTATTTCGATAAAGGAAAAGAGAGATTACACTTCACTTATGGGGCAGGGCTGCGCATTGCAATGAATGAAAATTTTATTGTCCGAATTGATTACGGAAAAGCAACAGATAAAAGGGATGGTAATTCCGGCCTTTATATGGGCTTGAATTATTTGTTTTAATCTTCCTACAATTTGATCTGGGTTAAGTCAAAATTTTGCTGCTTGAAATAAAAAAGCCTCAGTTGAAAGGGTAAACCTGACTCAAAACTAATAAAAACCAGTATATAATACTACACGGTTTCCTTGCACATTAAATGTAACTTAGAAATGCACTGCACTATATCTTAATGCATCCCACATACTATAAATGTATTATATTTATTAAGAAATTTATAATGTTATTTTATATGCTAGTTAATTTATACAATAATTTAGGGAAATCCATATTCATTCTGTTCATAATTCTTTTGTATCAATCTCAATATGTCATAGCAAAACCGTTGGTCTCTTCCGAACAAACCCCAATAACATTTAAACATGATGACTTATCGTTTAATATTACAAGCTGCGAATTAGATGGTACAGAGTTAATAATTTCAGGAAAAGTTAAAAATACAGGTAATAAAACATTGACTCTTATTTTAACTCGAAATAGAATAATTGGATCTGGGGGAGCTATTTATACAAATACAGGAGATGTTTATGGCATAAGTAATATTGAGTTGGGGAGTAATTCCTGTGGAGGAAATTATCGTGAGGTTTCTCAAGCAATACCTTCAGGCATATCCTTAAACTTTAAGTTTATTGTTAAAAATATTTCATCAAACTTTAACGAAATATCTTCTTTTAGTTTTGATACTCGATATGCTATTGTAGGCGTTTATAATTCATCAAAAAGCAAAGATCATAATATTAAAAATATTTCTATTGGTTATAATTCAAAATCTACAGATATTTCGTCTATTACTAATGAAAATAAAGTAATTGCATCTACCACAAATCCAATAATATTTAAACATGATGATTTAGTCTTTAATATTATAAGTTGCGAATTAGAAGGCAATGAACTAATATTTTCAGGAAAAGTAAAGAATACAGGAGCAAAAACGTTAACTCTTATTCTTAATAGAAGATCGATAACGGGACAAGCTGTTGGTATCTATACAAATTTAGGAGATGTATATGAAATAAGTTATATTGAGTTGGGGAATGATGATTGTGGAGGTAATTATTACAATGCTTATCAAACTATGCCCTCGGGTGTAACCTTAAACTTTAAGTTCATCGCTAAAAGTGTCCCATCAAATATTTCTGAAGTTTCATCCTTTAACTTTGACACGCAATATAATATCGTTGGCGATTCAAGATATTCTCATAAGAAAAACCAATCTATTCAAAATATTTTGATCGGCAATTCATTTATTTCTCAAAGTACAAATACTCAAGAAAATGTATTACAAAATAATAGGGGTACATATAATAGCCCTCAAGTTTCTAGTAATGTTACTTTACCTGAGATAGAAATAATATCACCCTTAACAGATAGTGAATATGTTGATCAGCTGCAAAAGATTGATTTTAAAGTAACAAATAGCAATTCTGTTTCAATTGAAAACCTAGAGGTTGTGGTTAATGGTGTAAAATCGAATGATGTTTCTGATTTTAATATTGATGGGAATAATGGCTCTTTTAGGGTTCGTTTAAATTCTAGAGGATCGTGTAACTTATCAATCAGATTAAAAGCTAATGGTGGGTATATCGAATCAAATGTAATATCATTAATACATCGGAATATTGAAACAAAGCCTAGCCTAAATGTTCTTGCAATCGGTATAAGTAATTATTTGAATGATAATATTGATGATCTCAATTATGCAGCAAAAGATGCCAGTGATTTTATTAATACTCTAAAAAAAACATCTGAAGGTGTCTTTGATAAAATCAAATATAAGCTTTTAGTTAATGACAAAGCAAATAGAGATAGTATTATTAATAATCTAACATGGTTAGAGAGAGAGAGTCGACAAGATGATATTTCAATAATATATTTTGCTGGCCATGGGGAAATTGATAATCGTAATAAATTCTATCTTCTTCCATATGATGCAAAACCCAATATGATTCGTGCAAGTTGTTTGTCAGACACAGAAATTAGATCTACAACTGATAATATATTAGAAATCTCATCAAAGGCTATTGTTTTTATTGATGCTTGTTATTCTGGTGCTTTTAATACTACGAGATCTGTATCACAAGAAAATTTCTTGAATGAATTAAAATCAACTGAAAGTGGTGCATATTATGTGTTTTCTTCAACAAAAGGACAAAAATCTGAAGAGATAGGTGAGTGGGAGAATGGAATATTTACCGAAGCTTTATTGAAAGGAATGGACGGTTATGCGGATAAAAATAATGACCATACGGTTAGTATCATGGAATTAATTGATTACACATCCAATAATGTAAAAAAACTTAGTAATAATGATCAAAAAGTCACATATAATATAGACAAAGGAAATGATTTCCCTTTAATTTATATTCATAAAATTGAATAAGTTTAGTTTTTAATCATTCGAAATAAATCAATTAAATATATTATATATGAGCAAGTTAAAATTAAATTATTCCAAATTATATGCACTAATATTTTTCTCATACTTTTTAATTTTTTTCAGTGGCAAGGAGACAGAAGATACTTTTAAAATCATACAGTTCAAAGGAGAAATTTCTATTCAAGGGAAAGCTATTAAAGTTGGAGATGTATATCCTACTTGTCTAACTGATAGTATAATAGTTTCAACAAGTGATGATAGTGGATATGTTAAAATTTGGTTTAATGAAATTAATAAACAAAAAGTTATTCTGGAAAAAACAATCGATTTGGCTGAAAAGTCAAAAAAGAAAAGTCTTTTCAGTTATAAAGTGTATAATTCCAGAAGTAGCGATCTATTGACATTACCAATTCTAAAAAATTATTTTGATAACAAACCATTTTTATTAATTGGTGATTGTAAGATAAACATTCCGGGATCTACTTTAAATTATCCAAATAAAGGAAGCTATATTGATTTGTATTTTCAAAACACAGGAAATTATGTAGTTGATAAAATACGATATGAAAATAGCTACGCTTACCTAGATTATTCCATTTTTGATGAGGTTAAGTATGATCAAGTTATAGGTCCAATTTATTTAACACTTGTAGATATTTCCAGTCAAAAAGAAATTATTATTTCAGAAGATTTTTATGTGTATAAAATCAATCCGGAAATATTAAATCAAATTATTGTCGACCTAAGAGAATCAAACATCAACAATGAACTAATATCTGAATCCGTTTTTGATTGGCTTCAATTGGAATTTCCCAAACTTTACGTTGATTATACTTTTATAAAGCAATATGTTAACTAATATCAATAAATGTCTTCTAAAAATTTATAAAGGGTGTGTTCAGGTATTTAACTTCATTATTAATGAAATAGTTGCTTCATTAAAGTTTTTGTATCGATACAGATTGTTTTTAATGAGTACAATCCTTTCTTTACTTTCAATGTTGCTTACATATATTTGGCTTAATCAGGCTTTTGATTACGATGCTGGTGAAGAACATTTAACATGGGCTAATTATTTCAGAGAATTATTGATAAAAGATGATTCATCTCAAACATATATTGATAGTATAACATTCATTAATATTGGTAATGATCAAGTTTTAACTCCAGTTTTAGATGATATTGGTTTAGATGCTGGAACACATACCGTGACTGACAGGGAAAAGCTACGAAAGTTTTTAAAGAGGTTGAATAGTATTGGCACACATCAAATGATATTCCTAGATATAAATTTTGATGAAGAATTACCGGGTGATTCATTGTTAGCAAATGTTATGAGCCAAACGAAGAATATCTATATTCCTAAGACAAGTAATGTGAACTTTTCTGATTCAAATATTAATCAAGGAGGTGTATCTGGTGTGAAAACAATACTAAGTGGTGATTTTTTTAAATTTCCATTCATATTAAATAAAGAAAAATCGATTCCGGTAAAGCTTTTTGAATTGCTTGATGGAGGAAGTTTTGAGAAAAAAGGTTTTATGTATTTTCATAATGATAGATTTGCATTTAATTCAATTGTACCTAATTTTTATATAAGAGATTTTTCTAAGTATAACTTGGATAAAATAAATAATTATTTTGATTTGGGGAGTGATATCTTAACAGTAAGTAATGATTTGTCTTTAATGATAAAAGATAGAATTGTAGTTATTGGTGCTTTAACTGAATTTGATCAACATAATACATTTGTAGGAAAGATTCCTGGCTTGTTAATAATTCTAAATTCGTACTATAATTTGAAGTATTCTGTAAATGTAATTTCGGTATGGATGATCATTGTTTTTTTTGTAGTGTACTTCTTTATTTCAATTCATATTTTATCTCCATATTATTTAAAAACAGAATTAAAGCCATTTTTAAGTTTCTCTAAATTAAAAGTCAATAAATCACGATTAACCTCATTTTTTGATTTCATTAAATCAATCAAAAAAAATAGAATAATATGGTATTTACTTACTTCGATTTCCTCACTAATAAAATATCCTCTTATTTTTTTGATATTCATATTTGCTATTAAACTGATTTTTAATGTTTACTTGAATCTTCTTCTTGTTGCTATTTATTTTGCTTTTGTGAAATATGTTGTTGATTTTGTACGGTTTTTAAAGTCAAATAATAATTACTCCAAAAAGAAAATATTCAATATATAATTCTAGGTTATTTTTTCTTTGATAAATCAGTTTTTGGGATTTTAATACCGATTTACTAACTTGAAGTTCAAGCAAGGAGGCATATAATATTTTCTCATTTTAACGCTATATTATAGGAATATAGGTTATAAGAAGCAGGAATACAGATATTATATAAATAAAAAAGAGAAGCAAAATTGCTTCTCTTTATGAGTGACTCAGCTGGGGTTCGAACCCAGGACCCCATCCTTAAAAGGAATTAATTTACATATTGTATTGTTTTATCATTTTTCTTTTATATGCATATAATACCAATAAATAAAGGTGTATTAGGGTGTTTTTGTAATCATTTGAGTTGCATTTAAGTGAATTAAATAGTAATTTTATATTATAAATGTTTCACCTATGTTTCACCTATGTTTCACCTAAATGATATGTTTTGATTTATGGCTTCTGTAAAAGTGGTTCTTAGATATGATAAAACAAACAAACTAGGACAACGTCAGGTTTTGATTCAAATCGTACACAATCGCAAAAAAAAAGTAATTTCTTTGAAGCATTACATTTTTGAATCTGAATGGGATGCTAAGACAGAACTAGCTATTGAAAAGAGCCCAGTAAGAGAGCATAAAATCTATTTACAGAAGTTGAATAGAACTATAGTTAAGCGTAAAGAAGAGATCAAACAACGAATTTTAGAACTTGATGAAAAGGGTATTCAATATACCACTGATATGATCATTACTAAAACTGCCTCAATCTCCTCAAATATTTCCTTTTTTAAATATACAGAGCAGCTTATTAATCGTTTTGAGAACTTGGGTAAATTTGGGAATGCCAGTGTTTACAGACAGGCTTTAAATATGTTTCAAAAGTATCGTGATGAAAAAGATCTGGCATTTGAGGAATTCAATTATAAAATGGTCATTGATTTTGAAGAGTTTTTACTCAAAAGGGGAAGTAAGGTAAACACTGTTTTCACCTACATGAGAAAGCTCAAAGCAGTTTACAATAGAGCGATAAAAGAGGAAGTTGTAAAAGAAGAATTCTATCCATTCAAAAACTACCAGATTCGGAACGAAAAAACAACAAAACGGGCAATATTAAAAGAAAATATCACAGCAATTAAAAACCTGGATCTTTCAGATCAAACACAAATTGATGCCCGTAATATCTTTCTTTTTAGTTTTTATTGCCGGGGGATAACGTTTATTGATATTGCAAACCTTCAGGTAAAAAACATTGTTGGAGATAGGCTTTATTATTCCCGAAATAAAACCAAACAAAAATTTTCAATACGCTTGACGGATCAGATGTTTGAAATTATAAAACAGTACAATGATCTTAAAAATCTTGATTCATACATTTTCCCTATCATAGCAGAGAAAGACGAGGATAAGTATAAGAAATACTTAAACGCTTTGCGTCTAACCAATAAGAAGTTGAAGGAACTTGGGAAAATGGTAGGCTTATCTTTTCCCCTTACTACTTACGTAGCCCGTCACTCCTGGGCAACAATTGCCAAACGCCAGGGGATTTCTACAGCTGTCATTTCTGAAGGACTTGGTCATGAAACAGAAAGAACCACTCAGATCTACCTCGACTCTTTTGAAAATGATGTTTTAGATGCAGCAAACGATTTAATCACAAATATCTAGAAATTTATCAAAATATACTTTTAAGGTATCAAATTGCGCCTAAATGCTCTTGACTTAAAGAATGTAGTTTTATAATTTTGTTAACTCAGGTAGTTAAATCAAAACCCCCAAGTTTATGAATTATCCTAACTGGCATGCATTTATTAAAATGCACATGAAAGCCAATGTCTTTGTCAATAAGTATGGTAATACAATTGATTTTGTTTCTTACAATAAGTTTAAGAATTTAAATAAGTATGAAAATCGTCTGCTTAGTCAAGGTAATCTTGCATTACTTGATCAATTGGAAATGATAAAAGCAAATGGTCAAAATGTTCAGATTCAGAAAGCAATAATAATAAATGAATTACATTCTATTTCAAGAGAGTTCAACGTCTCAAGTGAACATGCAATTCATAGAAGATTAAAAATTCAAAGCCAGGATAAAAAATTACTTGAATTTGATGATTTGCCTGATGAAATTAAAAATAAAATTAGCCATTTTATTGAAATCCAATATTCAAGTATTAAAAGTTTCATTTCAAAATTTAATGTCGAGAATTCATCCAGTTTTAAATTCAAATCTCCAAATAATATGTATTCGTTAAAATGGAATGGGTCCAAAACTAATTTAACTGAACTAATACATGTTCTATATGAAAGTGGTAATGTGACAAAACAAAATGGCTTACTTACCAAAAAGGAATTATTTGAAAACATGGAACGCTTTTTCAATGTCGATTTGAGAAGCTGGGAAACAACAATAACTAAAATTGCAAACAGGGATAACCCGACACGATTTCTCAACCAGTTAGAAGAGAAGATGTCTGATTACATAACCAAAAAATTGAAATAGATTGGTTACTTGCATGCAACTAACCTATTTTTTAGCGTCAATTTATATGTGTGCAAACTAAACACATTGATATTTAGATGATTGGAATAGTTGGGCAAATATTTTTTAGAGAAAAACACGCTAGTAACCAATTTGCTTTTTCCACAGTCCCTAAACTTGCTTCCAAAACAAAATCACAAATCTCATGGAAGTAATCACTATTGAATCAAAAGCATTTTCACAGCTACTTAAGAATATTGAAGAGCTGACTGACTCAATCAAAACAGCAAATCGTATAAAGGACGATAAAAAAGAAGTTAGTCCAGGTGACAGCAATAACGACTGGCTAACCACAGAAGAAACATGTAAGTTGTTAAAGGTTTCAAAAAGAACCCTTCAAAAATATCGTGATGAGCTGATCATCCCTTATACCCAGCTCAACCGGAAAATCTATTTTAAAAGGGATGACATTCAAAAAATGCTTGAGAGTAATTACATCAGTTTAGACGATTAAACCTTTAATACTTCAAATATGAATATTCATGAAGGAAACCTGGTTGGAGCTGATGTAGAGTATATCTGGTCTAAAAAAAACAAAACACCTATGGAAGGGTATGATAATATTATAATACATTATACTGCAGGTTACGATGCGTTAAGCTCAGCTAAATATCTGGCTAATGACACTACAAATGTTTCTGCCCATGTTGTTATTTCCCGTGACGGTAAAATTTATCAAATGGTTGACTTTGGAACCCAGGCATGGCATACCGGACGAAGTCAGTTCAAAAGTAAGCTTCACCTCAACCGATATTCCATCGGAATAGAACTGGAAAATTATGGGCCGTTAACCATACATGAAGGGAAATATATAACCTGTTTCAATAAAGAAGTACCAGAAGAAGAGGTTGTTGAAATGATGCACCCTTTGACACGACAAAACTGTTTTTGGCAAATCTTTCCACAGGAGCAACTCTATAAGCTAAAAGAGCTCTGTAAGCTTCTAATGAAAACCTATAAATGTGACCGGATACTTGGGCATAACGAAATCAGTTTAACCGGTAAAATAGATCCGGGACCAGCTTTCCCGATGGATCAATTCAAAAAATTTATCTATACCCATCGGTATAGATAGGTGGTTGGGGGAATACCAGGGGAGGCTTTAGGGTTTTGGCCTCCCTTTCCCAAACTTTCTTAATCTATCCTCAACTTGTTTAAGGATCTCAATCTTCATTCACCAATCATCAAATATAATTCCTTTGAACTTACCCATTACATTAATAGCCCATGCATTAACACATAAGGTCGTAAATCAGCTAAGGCTCTACCTGTGCCTTAAAATGCAATGTAGTGGCACGTTCAAATGGGATAATCAGTTTGTTGAGGAAACCTGCAAAATTCTGAATTATAAATCCACGAAAACATTCAAACGAAACCTGATGTGGCTCATCAAAAACAAATGGGTTGCCTACAACTCGACAAACAGGGTAATACGTGTGAAAAGTTTTGCACGGCTCTGTTGTAGACTGGATATTATTACCCATACAGGTGTTTGGATTGAAATTAAGGATTTGCAACAGTTCAGGCCATTTTGTTACGCAGCTATATACAGCTGGGCAATTCGCAAAAAGAATTGGTACCAACGACAGCCGGGGCGAAAAGAAGGACGTCCCAGGAAGAGCATGTCAAAACCAATTTTTGAAATGCCCAATGAATACATGGCTAAGATTCTCAATTTACATGCCTCAACCATATCGAGGTATAAATTAGCAGCAGAAACCAGTGGTTTAATCACCCGTGAACACAAATTCCAGGATACTGAATTACCGGAAGCTTTTTTGTACGGTCTGCAGAAGTACAATCCGGATTCCGCCCATCAGCTCGTAATCTGGAACGACACTGTTCAAGTCCAACTGCCCGACATCATCATTTCAAATATCAAACTTAAACGCCACCGTGTCCGTCCACCATGATTTTAACATCAAAACATACGATACTCACCGTCATCCTGAACTTGTTTCAGGACCTTTATCTAGCTTTTCCGAAGTATGAAAGGTAGAGGTCACACCCTCTAATTTTTGTTTCTCACGGAAAAAACTGCAACCGTAGTTAAAGGATAGATAAGGAAAATGAATAAATTTAATATCTGGTAGATGATTTTGTTGTTTGCACATGAATTTGGCATTGTTTTTAACATCCAGAAAACAGTATTAATCATTTGCGAAAATGTTGCATTTTGGTTTAATGTAAATTTGGAAGCAATTGTATTTATTGTATTCCTATACTTAAATGGATGCGAAATCAACTAACTACCTACAAGATCAAGCTAGCTAATGGAATGAATCTTTTACTGAAAGATTTTTATTATTCTGATTATCCTTCATTTTGTTCTTTTGCATTACGTTTTATTCATATTAAAGAAGAAGCAGAGGATGTAGTGCAAAATGTTTTTATTTCACTTTGGCAGCATGACGTTGAATTTAATGATGTTTATGCGTTAAAATCATGGTTTTATCAATCGATAAAGAATTCTTGTTTGGATTTATTGAAACATAAGCAGGTAAAACATAAGTATCAATTAAGAGCAATTGATGATCTGAATAATTGTGAATCTTTTCTTGATGAGGTATTAAAGCAAGAGGCGTATAACTACCTGTATTTAAATATCCGTAAGTTGCCAGATATGGAAAAGAAAGTTTTATTGTATGCTTTAAAAGGATATTCAAATTCTGAGATATCTGAAGTCTTGGGGATAAAGTTAAATACTGTGAAAACACATAAAGCCAGAGCATATAAAGCACTTCGTGGTAGGCTTAACAACAGTATCCTGTTATTTATTTTAATAAATTCATATTTCTCGCAAGAGGGTGTTGTAATGCGTTGAAAATTAGCCTTGTAAATTATTGGTGTTAAAAATATTACAATTTTGTAGTTCTAAAATAAAGGTTTGTCGTTTTACTGTCGAATGAACTTAAAGAAATATCCTGAAATATGAATAGAAAGATTCGGGATTCAATTTTAAACGGCAGATTAATTGGTAAATATCTGGCTAAAGGTAAGCCTGATTCTGCCAGAGAAAAAATTGATGTGTGGATAGATGAAAATCCAGGTAATCAAGAAGTTTTTGATGAACTCCGCGATGATAAAATACTAGCCTCAAGATTAGAAGAAATAGATATCTATCAGGTTGATGTAGCGTGGAAATTGTTAATATGTAGATCTTTGATGGAGAGTAAGTTAAGAGTAATCCTGTATTGGAAAATAGCTGCAGTGTTTATTTTTGTGATCGGTTTAGGCGCTGTAATGTCTCAATATCTTTATTCTGGGAAAGAAAATTCCTATTCAACAACAATGAATACTATAGTACAGACAGAGAGAGGACAGACTTCTAAAGTTATTCTCCCTGACAGTACTGTTGTTTATTTAAATTCAGATACAAAAATAATATATAGTAGTGATTATTATGTTCGGAATCGTCAGGTAGAAATGGTTGGAGAAGCATATTTTGAAGTTCACAAGGATGAAATATCCCCATTTATTGTAGCATGTAACGATTTTAGGACAAAAGTATATGGTACTAAATTCAATGTGAATTTTGATCCTGATGAAACTAATTTTGAAGTTATTCTAGATGAGGGGAAAGTTGAATTAATGAATACGAGTGAGCATTTTAATAATACTTTTCTTAAACCGGGTGAACGGGCAGTGTATAATAAAAAGTTAGAAAAAATAAATATAAGTAAGGTTGATAGTTATAAGTATACATCATGGAAAGATGGTGTATTGGTTTTTAAGGATGACCTTATGGAAACTGTATTTAAAAAGCTGGAGGAGTGGTATGATGTTGATATACAGATTAATGATGAGAGAATTTATGATATGAAATTTAATGCAACAATAATGGATGAAAGTATGGAGGAATTATTTGAACTTATGAAATATTCTTGTGGAATCACTTATCAGATAATTTATAGTAGAACTCCTTATGTTTCGTCAACGATTACGCTGTCACTTAATTGATTATGCAAAATTAATAAACTAAGCCTATGATTTAATAAAATTAAAAAAGGAGATGCGCTAACATCCCCTTAATCTTTTCACCTCTTAAATCCTATTAAAAGAGGCAACAGTAATATGAATGTAAAATCCAAAAACTAAACAAATTTATGGAAAAAAAACTATTTAGATTCTTTCCCATGTGCTCAGCATTATGGAAATCAAAATTTTTTAGGATGATGAAAACAACAGTATTTTTACTCATGGTGTTTCTAAACCAAGCTTTTGCTTTGGAATCCTACTCACAGCGAACAACACTAGATCTTGATCTAAGAAATGTGTCCGTACAGGAAGTTCTTAATAAGATAGAAGATCAGTCTGAATTTTATTTTATGTTTGAATCGAGTACAATTAACGTTGATCGTACTGTAAGTATTAACGTTAATGATAGAATTGTCACTGAGGTTCTTGATGAAATATTTGAAAATACAGATGTTTCATATAAAATTAATAATCGGCAGATTGCACTTACAAACAGTGGTGCAGAAACGGAACGTATCTCTAAAAATGATAGTCAACAGAAACAAATAACAGGTAAAGTCTCTGGTGAAGATGGTAATCCTATTATCGGTGTTACAGTTGCAGTTATAGGAACTACAAATGGAACTATTACTGATTTTGAAGGAAACTTTTCATTGCAAAATATCACATCAGATGATGTGTTAAGTTTTACATTCATTGGAATGCAAAGCCAGGAAATTGTAATCGGTACTCAATCTCGTATTGATGTTGTTTTGAAAGAAGAAACCATTGGAATAGAGGAAGTAGTTGCAGTTGGTTATGGCGTACAGAAGAAGAGTAATATTGCAGGTGCCATATCATCTGTTAAATCTGAAGATATGGCTAGTCGTTCAGTGACAAATGTCGTTGATGCCATGGCAGGGAAAACGGCAGGGGTCTCAATTGTTTCAACAGGAGGTGCACCTGGTGAAACAGGAAGCATGTTGGTTCGTGGATATTCTTCAAATGAATCATCAAATCCTTTGTATGTTGTTGATGGTTTAAGATTAGGAGATATTAGCGGAATAGATCCCAACACAATTGAGTCTATCGAAATTCTTAAAGATGCAGCATCTGCAGCTATTTATGGTGCAGAAGCTGGTAATGGTGTCATCTTGGTTACCACAAAGAAGGGGACAAGTGGAACTTCAAAAATTAGTTATGAATTTCAATATACGATTAATAGCATGGTTAGGGCTCCTGAAGCTTTGGATGCCCAAGAGTATGTTGATTGGCTGATTGTGAATGGGAAATATACTCAAAATGATGTTGATGCTACAATTGCTGCTGGATTATGGGATGGTGTTAGTAGTACAGACTGGATGGATGAGATGACTGAAACAGGGTTTGCTCCACGCCATACTTTAAGTTTTCAGGGAGGAAATGAAAAAGGAAGTTATTATATCTCTTTGGGGCATACTGACCAAGATGGTATTGTTGTTAGTGATTATGACACTTATAAACGTATAAATGCAACCTTAAATGCAAGTTATAAATTTAAGCCTTGGCTTGAGATAGGGAATAATACTAATTTTATGCATAACAGTACAACTTCTGTTGCAGGTGGTGCTGGGCTAAATAATTCCTTTTTTGGTGCTGTATATTATTTTGATCCGACAGTTAGGGTTTCTTATTCTCTTGACAACCTCCCTACTTATATGCAAAGTTATATTGATGAAGGGAAAGAATTACTTACCGATGATCAAGGGGACTATTATGGTATATCTCAATTGATCTCGACAAATCCTTGTAATCCATGGGTTACTCTAAAATCAACACAAAAGGAGAATACAAGTTACATGCTTTCAGGGAGTGCTTATACGAATATTACCCCTCTGGATGATTTAACTTTTACTTCTCGTTTGGGCTATAAATTAAATCAAAATCAAAGATGGAATGTAGATCTTAAATATTATGGAGGTCCAAGTGATTATGCAAATAATGCCAGTGTAGACAGATCCCTTATGCAAACAATTTATTATCAGTGGGAGAACTTTGCGAATTATAATTTCACATTGGGGGATGTTCACGATTTTACTACAATGCTGGGTATGTCTTATTCTCAAAATACAATGTATTATATGTATGGTGAAGAGAGTAAGATTCGTGAAGATGTAAATAATAATCCTTTGTTCTGGGATTTAGCATATGCTGCATCTGATTCGGAAGATGATGTTGTAGGAACACATGATTGGCAACGTAAATTATCTTATTATGGTCGTGTAAACTATAACTACGATAACAGGTATACCTTGGAATTTACTATGAGAGCTGATGCTGCTGATTTATCTATATTATCAAATGATAATCGTTGGGGATATTTTCCCGCAGTTTCAGGAGGTTGGCAAGCAAGTAATGAATCTTGGTTTCCCGAAATATATAATATTGATTATGTCAAGTTTCGTGGATCGTGGGGACAAAATGGAAGTACTTCCAACTTAAGTAACTATGCGTATGCAACTACTATAGCTACAAATTCTTTGGGGTATTCTTTTGATGGGCAATCTTATACTGTTTCTGCAACAACATCAGGACTTTCCAATGATGATTTAAAATGGGAAACTTCAGAACAGATTGATTTAGGTATCGACCTTCGTTTTTTTGATAGTCGTTTAAATTTTTCTGCGGACTGGTTTAATAAGAAAACAAAAGACTTGATTCTGACAACTGGGGTTACTGTCCCTGCCAGCGCAGGAGCAGAGGCTCCTGTTATGAATGGAGGTAGCGTTGTAAATAGAGGTTGGGAATTTGAGTCAGGTTGGAAAGATAATATTGGCGATTTAAATTATAGTATTAATGCTAATTTCTCATCATTGCACAATGAAGTTACTTCCATAAATTCTACAGTTACTCGTTATACTGACAATGCACTACAATCGTATGGTGATTTGACTGCGTTCGAAGTAGGTCATCCTGTGTGGTATTTATGGACTTATCATTGTGAAGGAATTGATCCTGAAACGGGTAATGCAATTATTGCAGATACAGATGGCAGTGGTTCTATTGATGTTGAAGATAAGATTGAGGCTGGTAGTGGACTTCCTGATTTCCAGTATGGTATCACTCTTTCTGCTGATTATAGAAACTTTCATTTGACAGTATTTGGACAAGGAGTTGGTGGCAACCAGATATTTAGGGCAACAGGTCCATATCAACAGAACACAATTAAATATTTCTATGATAGAACATGGACCGAGTCAACAGCGCAAACAGCAACAATGTCTCCAATGAATAGTGGAAATTATGGTTACTATATAGTTTCTGATGCATTTGTGTTTGACGCAGATTATTTCAAAATCAAACAGATTCGGTTAGGATATGATCTTCCTTCATCTTTGTTGAAAAAGATAAAATTGAATAATGTACAATTCTATATGTCACTTGAAGACTGGTTCTGTTTTTCATCATACAAAAATGTAGGTATGGATCCTTCAGCAAGTGCAAATAGCTCAACTGGAATAGGTATTGATTATGGAACTTATCCTAATTATAAAAAGACAGTTTTCGGTATCAATGTGACATTTTAAATCAAATTTTGAATAATATGAAAAAAACACAATATATCTCAATAACTTTTATTCTCGGATTATTATTTATCTCTTGTAGTGATAATCTCTTGGATATCGAACAGAGAGGTGTGCTTGCTGAAAGTGCATATTTCGAAACAGATGAAGATGCTTTGGCTAGTAGCGCTACTCTTCACCGATTATGGAAAGAAGAACTTTTCAAAAGTCTTCCTCTTTTTGATCACATGACTCCGGACTGGTATGCTGGTGGTGGTATCCGTAATGACAATACGCAATTTGAAGCAGAAAATGAATTTAGGTACACACCAGAGGATACCAATATATCTTCTTATTTCAATAAACTGTACGAGCTTATCTATAATGCAAACCTGGTTCTTGAGAATTATACTGATGATAGTGATGCTAAATTACAGGTAAAGGCAGAGGCTAAGTTTATGCGTGCTTATGCTAATTTTATGTTGGTAACATTGTGGGGAACGCCATATTTTGTTGATCATGTATTAAGTGCAGATGAATACCAGTTGCCAAATGCAGAATCTACAGAAGTGTTCTGGACTAGTATTGAAAGTGATTTAAATGATGCTATTAATTCAGGTAAACTTCCTTCTAAAGCAGGGGTTGATGATTTTGTTGGTAGAATAACAAAAGAATGTGCTCAGGCATATTTAGGAAAAGCATATTTATGGCAGGAAAAATATTCTGAGGCAGCAGATATGTTACAAAAAGTAATTGATTCCCAAAACTATGATCTTGTTGATGATCCAAGTATTATTTGTCATACAGGTGGAGATCATTGTAAAGAGTATCTTGCAGAAGCAGAAGTCTTGGATGATCCTGCAAATTATACTTCCGTAAACGGTTTTTCCGGTTTTTATTTTGCATGGAAACTTAGTAACTCAATTACACTGCATGATAATCTTGATGCATGGAAATTTCAGACTGTTGGTGGTTTCGGATTTGGTAACCCAACTGCATCATTTGTCGATTTGGTGAAAAGTGTAGAAGGTGAGGACGGTAAACGCTTTAAAAACTATTTTATTTCATGGGATGAGCTAGTCGATACATATGGAGCAACTGCAACACGAAACCACTTTTTTAATGAAGGTTGGTTTCAAACTAAATTGCTAAACTGGGAAAGTGATCAATATAACGATCTTGGTGCATACGGTTGGATTTATACACACCAGAATATGCCACACTTGAGATATGCAGAAGTGTTGCTTATGGCTGCTGAAGCTTATTTGCTTGATGGTGATACACCAAATGCCGTAAAAAACTTTAACAAAGTTAGAGAACGTGCAGATGCACC
>CAXXKK010000003.1:0-71991 GCA_963676845.2 Prolixibacteraceae bacterium
CGTCTTTACGTGTATTTTGAGTTTGTACGCTTTCTGATGAAATTTCTTGTCCATACAAGCTTGAAATTGCTTTAGAAACCTCTTCTTGAATGATTTGTTCGATAGACATATTTGATATTTTTTGGAACGGCAAAGATAATATTTTCAAAAGGAATGGAGGTCTGAAAAATGGAGATCAATATAAATTTAAGCAGTTGATTTGATATTCAGGTTTTCAGATTGCCGGATTTTCAGCCAAAGAATGACGATAATTGATTGTTAATGACTTTATACATCCGTAACCTAAGAAAGAAAAAATGCAGACCTGTAAGCCGGGTTCTGTATTTCCGCAAAGCGAAAACCTCTATCATTTATCTGGTCGCAACATTGCTGGTGCGATCTAGCAGCCTACCCCTCACGAAAACCTGCCAGGCAGGAACAGGACGGGCAGCCCTGCAATCCGACAATTGCCGGATATCCGTGATATATTTGGCTTTGCAACTCATGAGGTGTACGGCTTTCGAAATCACTCCCGAAACCGGTGGGCTCTTACTCCACCTTTTCACCCTTTCCCCAGCAAGTGAGGTGGTTATTTTCTGCTACACTACTATGAACTTTCGCCCATCTTCCCGTTAGGAAGCATGTTGCCCTGCGTTGCCCGGACTTTCCTCCCCGGAATAAACCGGAGCGATAGAGCGGTCTGCTCGGCAAAGGTAGAAAAAACTTTCTGTTTGAATGTTTGAGGGTTTGAAAGTTTGAGTGTTGTTGAGATCAAAGTGTTATTGCAAGAGCTGACTCAAAAATATTTGAGCATAATGATGCAATGACAGATGTGAACCAAGCTGCTAGAATTAAGATATATGATTAAAAAGTTTTTTAATGTCATAATTAATTGCTCTAAGCGCTTGCTGTTTGAGTTCCGCCTAAGAGAAAAAGCGTTTAAAAAATTAACGTAGTGAAGTATTAAAAATAAAAATCTGTTAGAGGAGGTACGACGAGTTATTTTTATTTAACGGAACGCAGTTCATTTTTAGCTTTTTATCTTCAGCGGCGGTTTTTTTTGATTCCTTTTTTCAACTGCAGGAAAAAAGGAATTGGGGTTTGGGGTGAAACCCCATGAAGTATCAAGATGTATCGATGTAATATTCATTGCACTTAGATTCTTTAATACATGAAAATATCGACTTATAGCTTACGGCCGATACAACCGTCCCTGCCAGGTATCTCGTTCTTGCAGACGCTTATTTAGTTTATCAATAAACTCAAAGTTTTTCAAACCCCATTTAGGAGCAATTAGTAAATCTTTGGGCGATTGGCTTACAAAGCGTTCCATAATGATGGACGGATTTAATAATTCCAGGTAATCAACAACAAGCTCAATGTATTCATTGGCAGAGAAAAGATTGAAATCTTCCGGCTTTTGTTTGTACTCAACAGCCATGCGCGTGCCTTTATGGATTTGAAGCTGGTGTAACTTCAGGTTTTCAACGGGTAGTTGAGAGATGATTTTGGCCTGATTCAAAAAGTCCTCTCTATTTTCTCCCGGAAGTCCAAGGATTAAGTGTGCACAATTGTGAATGTCCCGCCTGGCGGTTTCTTCCAATGCTTGTTGGGCTTCTTTAAATAAATGCCCCCGGTTAATTCGCTTGAGCGTGGCGTCTTTTACAGACTCTACTCCAAATTCAACCATTACATAATAGTTTTTGGATAATTCTTCCAGATAATCCAGTACTTCATGCGGGACACAGTCGGGGCGTGTGCCAATAACAAGACCTACTATTTGTGGGTGCGAAAGTGCTTCTTCGTAGCGTTCTTTTAAAATTTCAAGTGGAGCATAGGTGTTACTGTACGATTGGAAATAAGCCAGGTACTTCATATCTGGATATTTCTTAGCGAAGAAATCTATACCCTGTTGAATTTGTTTGGTGACACTTTTTTCTATCCGACAATAATCGGGTTTAAAGGTTTTATTATTGCAATAGGAACATCCGTTTAAGGCAATTTTCCCATCTCGGTTGGGGCAGGTAAAACCAGCATCAACAGAAACTTTTTGAACGCGTTTGTTAAACAGTTTCTTAAAATGCGTTGGAAAATCATTATATCTTTTGGAATGTCCCCAGTAATAGTTTTTTTTGCTCATCAATGTGAAAATTATTCTACAAAAATAATGAATGCTACCAATGTATAAAACGATTTGACAGTGTGCGAATTAATCGCATTTTAAAGGAACTTTAATGCTTTTTATATACTTCTGGTTTATCAACAAATGTTGAAAACTTTAAGCCATTCGGCTTTTAAAGGGGTTCTTTTTGAGATATCGAATTCTTACTTTTATAAAACACAAAACACATATTTATGCTTACTCCCAGGGATATTGAATTTATTGAGGCACAAGGAATTAATATATCTACCATTGAAGAACAAATTAATCAATTTAAGACAGGCTTCCCATTTGTTAAAATTGTAGGGCCTGCAACAATAGAAAGAGGAATTGATAAGTTTGATAAATCCGAATTAAAAACCTATATCAATTTCTTTGACGAAAGTATTGAAAAGGGGGAAAAGGTATTGAAGTTTGTGCCGGCTTCAGGTGCAGCAACGCGTATGTTTAAAGCTCTTTTTGAAGCTAAGTCGAAACTTGAAAAAGGAGCACCAGAAAAGCAAATTCTGGAAAATAAGGATGTTTTAGAATTTCTGGAAAATATAAAGAACTTTGCGTTTCTGGGGAATCTGAAAAAGATAATTGATAAGCCCATCCATGAATACCCTCTTCTTGAACTTATTAATATGGTTCTGGTTGAAGAAGGACTGAGCTATGGAAACCTTCCCAAAGGCCTTTTGAAATTTCATGAGTATAAAGAATATACACGTACTCCTTTTCAGGAACATTTTTTAGAAGGAATTTCATATGCTCAGGATAAGAATAAAACAGTAAGAATGCATTTTACTGTTTCTCCGGAACATCAGGAATTATTCGAAAAACATTATCAGAATTTTAGAGAGGTTTATGAGGAAGAATATGATGTTAAAACAGAAGTTTCTTTTAGCCAACAAAAATCTTCAACAGATACAATTGCGGTAAATCTTGATAATGAGCCATTCCGAACAGCTGATGGTAGTTTATTCTTCAGGCCTGGAGGACATGGAGCATTGATTGAAAATTTAAATGAATTGGATGCAGACCTTATTTTTATTAAAAATATTGATAATGTAGTTCCTGATCATTTAAAAGATGAAACCATAAAGTATAAAAAAGCATTAGGTGGTTATTTGTTAAAAATTCAGGAAAAGCTTTTCTATTATCAACACATATTTGATGAATATCATTATTATGCCCTTGATAGCAAATTCTTTTCTGAAGCTGTAAATTTTCTTGAAAATGTTTTGAGAACAAAACCTCCTACAGACCAATATTATTCAGAAAAAGAAGAAATATACCATTATTTGAAATCAAAGTTTAACCGTCCTTTAAGAGTTTGTGGAATGGTTAAAAAATGAAGGTGAACCTGGAGGAGGTCCGTTTTGGGTGAAGAATAACGATGATACGGTATCTCTTCAAATACTTGAAGAAGCTCAGATAAACAAGAAAGATCCAATGCAATTGGATATGTTGAATAATTCAACTCATTTAAACCCTGTTGATTTGGTTTGTGCTATTAAGAACTATAAGGGTGAAAAGTATGATTTATTAAAATACAGAGATGCTACAACGGGTTTCATTTCTGTAAAATCGAGGAATGGGAAAGATGTGAAGTCTCTGGAACTTCCTGGTTTGTGGAATGGGGCTATGGCTGATTGGAATACCATCTTCGTAGAGGTTCCAGTCATTACTTTTAATCCGGTAAAAACTGTAAATGATCTTTTACGTCAGGAACATCAGCCGGAATAATTGAATTTGGAAACAATTATTAAATTTGCATTTTCATTTTTATTCTATGGAAGAGGACGACAGGGATTATTTTGATAACGATGAAATCGTTGAGGCTGTAAATCGTTTTAGAACGATGGTTAAAAATGACAGTTTCGAGTATTTTGATGTGTATGAGGTTGAGGGAATCGTTGATTATTTTCTGGAAGTTGGAAAGATTAATTTGGCCGAAAAAGCTGTCACTTCAGGATTAGAAATTCATCCAAATTCTATTGCTCTACAAATTAAAAAAGCTCAGGTGTTGCTTATAAATGGCTATGCTGAAGAGTCTTTAGAAATCATTCAAATTGCAGAAAAGATTGAAAGTGCCAACTCAGATGTATATCTGGTGAAAGGTTCAGCTTTGATTATGCAGGGAGATGTGGATGAAGCTATTGTTGCTTTTGAGATGGCTATTTCCCAGGAACAAGAGGACAGTGATGATCTTCTTTACAATATTGGTGTGACTCTTGGTCAGGCTGGAGAGATTAATTATGCTATTCACTTTCTGGAAAGAGCTTACGAAACTGATCCCCAAAATGAATTGGTACTGTATGAATTAGGCTATTATTACGATAAGGTGCAGGAATTTGAGAAAAGCATCTATTTCTACAATAAATATCTTGATATTGATCCTTTTAATTCGTCCTGTTTGGTACAATATGGGAATAACCTATAACCGAATGGGGAATTATGAAAAAGCTATTGAAGCTTATGATTTTTCTATTGTTCTGGTAGATGATTTTGAACATGCATATTTCAATAAAGCCAATGCTTTGTCAAACAATAATCAGTATGAAGAAGCCATCGAAAATTATGAGCATTACATTGAGTTTGAGAAAGAAAATGATGATGCTTTTTGCTATATGGGGGAGTGCTATCTTAATCTTGATAAATATGATGATGCATTAAAATTCTACAGAAAAAGCAATTCGTCTGAATAAAAACAATGCCATGGCCTGGTATGGTTCCGGCTTAATCATGTGGATGGAAGGTGAGTTGTCCGAATCATTGGTGCACATAAAAAAGGCAATAAAACTGGATGATGAGAATCCTGATTTCTGGTTGGTTTACGGAAAGGTAAACACAGAACTTGAGTTTTTTGATCAGGCTGAAAGTGCATTTAAGAAGTCAACTTCACTTGATCCTGATAATGCGGATTCCTGGGTTTCATATGCAGAAATGGTGCACAACCGTGGAAGTTTAAAACAAGCCATTAGCATCCTTAAAAATGCTTATGAAAATATCCATGATAATAATGGAATTAACTATCGATTAACCGCTTACCTGCTGGAAAATAACGAGGAGCTATCAGCTAAAGATTATCTCGAAAAAGCATTGGCAATCGATTCGAACGGTTATCGTGAGCTGCTGGATTATTTCCCGGAAGCTATGCAAAATGAATCGATTAAAAAAGTTATTAAAAATATCAATCAACCCAAATTATAAGAAATGATATTCAATTTACCATTAATCCCGGAAAGGCCTGAACAACCAAGACAGTCAGGTTTAACAATGGTTATGGATAAAGGTTTAAGTACACAGGAAGCTGAAAATCTTTGTGAAGTAGCATCGGAATACGCGGATCTAATTAAACTGGGATTTGGAACAGGGTTGCTTACCCCAAATACAAAAGAGAAAATCAAAATATATCAGAATGCAGGTTTAAAGCCATACTTTGGAGGAACCTTATTTGAAGCTTTTATTGCCAGAGACATGTTTGATGATTATCAGAAATTTGTGTCTGAGGCTGGTGTTAATACGATTGAAGTATCGGATGGTGTTTTGCCAATTGAGCATGATAAAAAGTGTGAATACATTGAAACTCTTGCTAAAGATTTTACAGTGCTTTCTGAAGTTGGCAGTAAACTGAAAGGGAAAGAAATTACTAATGAAGAGTGGGTAAGCTGGATGCAGTCAGAATTAAAGGCTGGAGCATGGAAAGTAATTGCTGAAGCCCGCGAAAGTGGAAATATTGGCATTTATCAATCTGATGGTTCTGCAAATGACGATCTTATCTTGGATATTAAAAACCACATCGATGTTGATCATATTTTGTGGGAAGCACCCATTAAAAGTCAACAGGTTTGGTTCATAAAACTTCTTGGTCCCAATGTAAACCTGGGAAATATTGCCAGCAATGAAGTGATTGCTTTGGAAACTCTTCGCCGAGGTTTAAGAGGAGATACTTTATTGAGCTATTTGCCTTAATTGGTAACTGCTTTTTTATGTCATTCCGACCGCAGGGAGGAATCTTTATCTATATAAGCAGGAGATTCTTCGCTTCGCTCAGAATGACACTTCAAAATTACTTCTGTCGTATATCATTAAAACCAAATATTTTAGGTCAGTTTTCAGAATGATGTTTTAATGAAAGTTTTTAGTATATAAGCAGTGAATCCCCAATTTGCAATACAGGATGGTAAGATAATTCCGGTTGAGGAATTGCAACAACCAACATACATAAAAAAACAGATCTACGAAGTTTTGCGTGTGATTGATGGAAAACCTTTGTTTTGGGAAGATCATTATCAACGTTTTCTTGATTCACTTACATTATTGGAATGGAATGGGCACATTTCAGATTCATCATTTAAAGACCAGTTGCAAAAGTTGATAACTGTCAATAATCGACAAGTTGGCAATATCCGAATTGACCTTTTTATTGGAGGTGAAAAAGATATATTGCAATTAGCTTTTATTCCACACAAATATCCATCAGAAAACGATTATATTCAAGGTATCCCTGTTGGGGTATTGCATGGTGAACGTGAAAATCCACATGTTAAAGCTGTTCAATCAACATTAAGGGATCGAGCAAATGAAATGATTGCTCAGCAGAAACTTTATGAAGTATTACTGGTTGATCAGTTGGGAATGATTGCGGAAGGGAGCCGCTCCAACGTCTTTTTTATCAAAGGTGAAAAAATACATACGCCATTATCTTCAAAAGTGTTATTGGGAATTACCCGAATGAAAGTATTGGAATGTATTGAAAAACTTGGCTTCATTTTTCGAGAAGTTAATGTTAGTGAAGCTTCTCTAAATGAATACGATGCTGTTTTTCTTACAGGAACATCCCCCAAAGTACTTCCGGTTTCAACTATAAATAGCTACAAGTTTGATGTTGAAAATTCAGCGTTAAGAAAACTCATGAAGGAGTACGATTTGTTCATTGAGAATTATTTGATTGCGTTTTAGTTACAGCTTATATAATCCTAACTTAAACCTTTTTCAATTTGTGAACTCTTTGTGAAGAATTTATTTGCTGTGAAATAAATCTATCTTCAAGCTTAACCTTTGTATGAGATATGGTTATATTTGTTAGGTTTTGAAAACCTCAGAACCAGATATAAAAGCAATCTGTTTTAATAAAATAACTGAATAAATTTTCGTCATGGCAGAATTTATCTATCAAAAACCATTTCCTATCAAAAAAGATACAACCGAATATCGGTTGCTTACCAAAGATTATGTGTCAACTGTAGAGGTTGATGGTCGTAAAATATTGAAAGTTCAACCAGAAGCTTTAGAGTTACTTGCAAAAGAAGCTATTGCTGATGTTTCTTTTTATTTGCGTCCTGCTCACTTACAAAAAGTACGTAGTATTTTAGATGATCCAGAAGCTACAGATAACGACCGTTTCGTGGCTCACACCATGTTGATTAACCAGGTGGTTGCAGCAGAAGGTGAACTTCCTACTTGTCAGGATACAGGTACAGCAATTGTCGTTGGTAAAAAAGGTGAAAATGTTTACACGGGTGCAAATGATGCATTATACTTGTCAAAAGGAGTTTATGATACCTATAAAGATCGTAACCTTCGTTACTCACAGGTTGTTCCGTTAACTATGCTTGATGAGAAAAATACAGGTAGTAACCTGCCTGCTCAGATTGATATTTATGCTGAAGAAGGTGATAAATATGAATTCTTATTCTTAACAAAAGGAGGAGGTTCGGCAAATAAAACTTTTTTATACCAGGAAACAAAAGCATTATTGACAGAGGAAGCATTAACGAAGTTTGTTGAAAATAAAATTTTGGATCTTGGAACTTCAGCTTGTCCTCCTTACCACCTGGCATTAGTAATTGGTGGAACTTCAGCTGAAGCAACTTTAGCTGCAGTGAAAAAAGCGTCTGCAGGATATTTCGATCATCTGCCAACTGAAGGAAACGATGGAGGTCAGGCTTTCCGTGATTTGGAATGGGAAGAAAAAGTATTGAAAATCTGTCAGGAAAAAGGTATTGGTGCTCAATTTGGTGGGAAATATTTTGTACACGATGTACGTGTTATCCGTATGCCACGTCACGCTGCTTCTTGTCCGGTAGGATTAGGTGTTAGCTGTAGTGCAGACCGTAACATTAAAGGTAAGATTACAGAAGATGGTATCTTCCTTGAGCAGTTGGAGAAAAACCCACGTCAGTACTTGCCCGAAAAAGCTCCAGAGTTAGCAGATCCTGTAGAAATTGATTTGGATCGTCCAATGGAAGAAGTGTTGGCCGAGCTTACAAAATATCCGGTAAAAACACGTTTGAATTTGAAAGGTACACTGATTGTCGCCCGTGATATTGCTCATGCCCAGATTAAGAAAATTGTTGATTCGGGTAAGCCAATGCCGGAATACTTCAAGAAACACCCTGTGTACTATGCAGGACCTGCAAAAACTCCTAAAGGAATGGCTTCGGGTAGTTTCGGACCAACAACTGCCGGACGTATGGATCCTTATGTTGACGAGTTCCAGGCAATTGGCGGATCAATGATCATGTTGGCTAAAGGTAATCGTTCAAAAGCGGTAACCGATGCTTGTAAGAAACACGGTGGTTTCTATCTCGGATCAATTGGTGGACCTGCTGCGATTCTTGCTAAAGAAAGCATCAAGTCAGTAGAGATTGTTGACTTTGAGGAATTAGGAATGGAAGCCGTACGTAAAATTTATGTTGAAAACTTCCCTGCTTTCATCATTGTTGATGACAAAGGAAATGACTTCTTTGCTGATTTCGCACATTAGAAAATTGAAACATATCATATTAAAAAGCCTGCAAAAAGCAGGCTTTTTTTGTTAGTCTAAGGATAAATTTAGGGAAGTAACAGATGAAAAAACATAAACAAAAGATTAGTTTTGATTTTGAAGTTAATTCCCTCGATTTTTGATTCATGTATTACTATTTAAGTCATAATGCAATGAATAAAAAAATATTTTTATGTCTGTTTCATATTCCGGTATGGATAATTGCTCTGTTGATCGCTTATTTTTTTAGCTCGGACGATGTGCCTGCAGGGAATTCAGCTTATATTTTTCTTTCGACAATATCTTTCTCAATCTGGTTTTTACTTCCTTTTTATACATTCTATTCATACCTGATACCAGCTTTCCTTGATAAAGGTAAGAACAAGAAGTTCTGGTTATATACAATCCTGTTTGTGGTATTTTTAATGCCTGCTATTAACTTGATTCTATTTCATGCAACTAATATTGCTCCATTAAGTATATCCGAATCTATATCAATTAAAGGACTAACATCATGGGCAGGTAGTATTGGAGGGACAATCTTTTGTGGGGGACTTGGCTCTCTGTATAGGTTTACTATGGATTGGTTCAATCATTTGCAGGTAAGAAAGGATTTCGAAAATGTTAAACTTCAGAGTGAATTGGAAGTTTTGAAATCAAAATTGAATCCACATTTACTCTTCAATACCTTGAATAATATTGATACCTTGATTCAAATAAATCCGGAGAAAGCATCATTGGCTTTATCAAAATTGTCGAACTTACTTCGCTATGTTGTTTATGAAACAGAAAGCGAAAAGGTCTCTATTTTTCAAGAAATTGAGATTATATTGCAGTATATTGATTTAGAGAATATGAGATTATCCAGACCTGATTCTGTCGAGTTTCACCACTCGGTTGAAAAAGAAATATTTGTTCCACCTATGATGTTTTTACCTTTTATCGAAAATGGATATAAGCATAGCGATTTGAACCTCCCGAACCAGAATTTAGCCATTTCAATATCATTGCGTGGAAAAGAATTGCTGTTTCGTTGCATAAACTCAATTAATGAGAAGAAACAAAATCACGATAGAAAAGGAGTAGGTATTGCTTTAGTTAAAAAAAGACTAGATTTATTATATCCTAAAACTCATGAATTGAATATTGATCAAACAAATAATGAATACCGTGTTCATTTAAAAATAAACCTGCCTAATGATTAGCTGTATTATTATTGAGGATGAACCACTGGCAATTGATAAATTGAAAATTTATATCTCAAAATTGCCTTATTTAAAATTGTTAAGTAGCTTTAATTCTGCCACTAATGCGATTGAATATCTAAAAACAAATAAGGTTGATCTAATTTTTCTAGATATAGAAATGAAGGATTTAACAGGGGTGCAATTTCTCGAATCTGTAAAAATTCAATCTAAAGTTGTAATTACCACTGCTTATGCACAGTATGCTATAAAGGGATTTGATTTGCAGGTAAGTGATTACCTGCTAAAACCCATAGCATTTGAAAGGTTTACTCAGGCATGTGACAAAGTAAATGAAGAGTTGAGTTTGACTAAAAGTCAACTTAAAAATGATCGAATATTTGTTAAAACAGAATATCGACTGGAAGGAGTTAATGCAGCTGATATATTATACATTGAAGGGATGGGAGATTACCGGAGAGTTGTTACCACCTCTAAAAAAATAATGACACTGCAAACTTTAAAAGAACTAAATAATTTGTTACCACAAGATCGCTTTTGTCGGGTTCATAACTCATATATCGTTTCTCTTGATAAAATTGAAAAGATTGAAAGAAACCGAATTAAGATTAAAGAGCAGTTAATTCCGATAAGCGATAGTTATAATCGGGACTTTTATGTCAAGATAAACATTTGATTATTTTTTAGTTGCTCCCTGTTGTTTTCGGAAAAATCAGACCAAAGGCTGTTCTTACAATTGGAGAAACAATAATCAGGTTTAGAGGTAACGCAAAAATGAAGTTCATCATAACAGTTTTAGGATAAATCTTTACTGCATTTAACGAAAAACCTTCCATTAAAACAGCACCAAAAACAGACATTAAAAGAACCATGGAAACAACCATTGTTGAGGCAATACTTAGAATAACTACAAGTTGTTTGGTCTCTGGTTTTACCCTGGCAAACACTTGTTTTTTTGCAAAAGGACCAACAATGAAATTATCCAAAATGAAAGCAACAATAAAAACCAAGCCAATTTCCTGCAGTAATTGTTTAAAAAATCCGGATGAGAAACCATTGTGAAGGATAATATTGTAGGTTGTCATCCCAAGAACCATTCCCATGCACATCAATACTGTAAATAATTTCTTTTGAAATTTTGTTTCTCCCATAGCGATATACTTAATTTTATATTTTTAGGGTGGCAAAGATAAGAAAAATCTATAATTGTCAACTTGGTTGACAATTATTAATTGGCAGCAATATGGAGTTTGATATAGACAATTTAACATTGATTGACTTGATTAGTGAAAAGCATGCACAATTAAGGAAAATGCTAGAAAGACGCTGGGAAGAACAATCTGAAATACATTTTTCACATACAGAATGGTATTTGCTATCGAAAGTTGAACAAAGAAGTATCACAATTTCTCAGGCTGCAGCAATTGTGGGTATATCTAGACAAGCTATGCAGAAAAGCGTAAAAAAGCTCGAAAATATGGGGTTTATTACTTCCTCTTATCAGAATGGAAATAGCAGAGATAAATTTTTATATTTAACCAAAAGTGGAAATGAATGTTGTCAAAAAAATAATCAATTAAAAATTAAGCTTGAACTTGAATTAGAGAAAGTCCTTGGTAAAAAGGAGGTTGCTAGTTTGAAAAATCTGTTTAAAAAAGATTGGTAATATACTTATCAAAAAATAAGGGTCCGCATCATTACATTTAAGCAATAGTGTTTCTGTTAGTAAAGTTGCAGCATGAAAATCTTACGATAGCGTTGCTACCATAATAGCCTTAACTGTATGTAACCTGTTTTCTGCCTGTTCAAAAACAATTGAGGCAGGACTTTCAAACACATCGTTGGTAACTTCCATCGCTTCCATTCCAAAGTTCTGGTATATCTTTTCTCCAATTTGAGTTTCCCGGTTATGGTAAGCTGGGAGGCAATGCATAAATTTCACATCAGGATTTCCGGTGAGTTCCAGAACTTTCCTGTTAACCTGGTAGGGAAGAAGCTTGTTGATTTTTTCTGTACATACAGAATCGGGTTCACCCATTGATACCCAAACATCCGTGTAAATAAAATCGCAGTCTTTTACAGCCTTTTTAAGATCTTCTGTAAGTGTAATTTTAGCTCCTGTCTTCTGGGAGAGTTCCATGCATATTTGTGTTAAGCCTTCCAATGGTCTTAAGTCATTTGGACAAGCAGCACGAAAGTCCATTCCCATTTTAGCTGCAGCAACCATTAGTGAGTTTCCCGTATTATTTCGGGCATCACCTAAATAACAAAATTTAATATCCTTTAGTGGTTTGTCGGAGAATTCCTTCATGGTTAGTAAATCGGCCACGGATTGAGTCGGGTGTAGTTCTGTCGTAAGTCCGTTCCACACGGGAATCCCTGCATATTCAGCCAATTCTTCAACCACGTCTTGGCCGTATCCTCTATATAGAATGGCATCGTAAAAAACGACCTAAAACACGGGCAGTATCTTTCATGGATTCTTTATGCCCTATTTGTGAGCCCGATGGATCAAGATAGGTAACCTGAGCTCCCTGATCGTAAGCCGCAACTTCAAATGCGGCACGCGTTCGGGTTGATGTTTTTTCAAAGATAAGTGCAATGTTCTTTCCCTGAAGGAACTTTTGTTCTGCATTATTGTGTTTTTGAGTTTTCAACTTAGCCGATAAGCTTAGCAAGTATTCAATCTCTTCAACTTTAAAATCCAATAAAGTGAGAAAGTGTCTTTGTGATAACTCTTGAAACATCATAGCTGTATATTTTTCGTGTATATATAAAAGTAAGTAAACTCAAGGAATTTGGAAACATTTTCAAGTTACAGATTTCATGTTTATGGTTGCATCACAGGAATAAGAGAGACTATGATTAGGAGAGTTTTTTATTTAATCGTTTGAAATCTGATCAATTAGAAGTCTCATTTTGCTCGTAACTTGAAATGTTCTTTGTTCTTTATTCTTTAAACTTTTGACTTAGCAAAAAACTAAGTAATTTCATTTTTTAGATTGCCCAACAGGCAAGATATCCTGAGTAAAATTCGTTAACTTTGCAATCGAAACTAAAATACCTATGGCTAAGAAAACCAAACGCAAAAAATCCCGGTCTAAAAATGGCATTTTTTCAAAGTTAAAATCATTTTTAACAGGTGAAAATCTAAAATATACATTGGCATTTTTCCTGTTTGTTTTTGGTTTATATCTACTTATTGCCTTTGTTTCATTCTTGATTTCAGGATATGCAGATCACAGTAAACTGGATTTAGCTCTTCGCGAATTGATTAGCAATTCAGAGATTTCTGTATCAAACAGAGCTGGAAAAACCGGAGCTTACCTTAGCGAGAAGATCATCAATAAGGGATTTGGAATTTCATCTTTCTTTCTGATTTACTTGTTAATAATTACAGCCTTTCAACTTTGGAACAGACCATTGGTAAAATATGGGCGCTCTTTTTTATTTTCAATTGTATTGATGTTTTGGATTTCCATTTTTCTTGGATTACTCTTACCGGATCTCAGTATGGGGGGATATTTGTACCTAGGGGGAGAAAATGGTTTGGTAATTGCAAAGTGGCTTGGTTCCATGTTTGGTGGAATAGGAGCTTTCTTTATCCTTTTATGTACGATGTTTTTGATTTTGCTTGCAGGAACTGATAATTTTATTCCATGGCTAAAGGGTATTTTCAAAAGTGAAAAGAAATCGAAAGATGATGATTTAGGAGATGAAATTGAAGATGAGCTTAATCCGAATATAGAGTCCGATGAAAGTTTTTCAAAAAGAATTGATGAAAATGATACGATAGAAACTGTTTTTGATCCGGATAGTGATGAAGAACTGGAAATGAATGAAAAATTGGATGGTTCAAGCATTCGTGATTATGTGGAAAAACAAATTGCGGGTGATGAGGGGCCGAAAACTGAGAGTGAGGATGGTCTGGAAATGACTGTTGAGAAACGTGAGGAAGAAACAGACGAGAGCTATGATGCCGGTGAAAAGTTGGAGGATTATGACCCTACTTTGGACTTGTCAAACTACAAATTTCCATCGATAGATTTACTGGATGACCACCAGTCTGCCGGAGTTGAGGTGAGCAATGAAGAGTTGTTGGCGAATAAGAATAAGATTGTGGAAACTCTACGTCATTATAAAATTGAGATTACCAAAATACGTGCGACGATAGGTCCTACTATTACTTTGTATGAGATTGTTCCGGCTCCGGGAGTTCGTATTGCCAAAATAAAAAATTTGGAGGATGATATTGCTCTAAGTCTTGCAGCATTGGGGATTCGCATTATTGCTCCTATACCGGGAAGAGGAACAGTAGGTATTGAGGTTCCGAATCAGCATCCTGAGATTGTTTCTATGCGATCAATTATTTCTTCCAAAAAGTTTCAGGAAAGTACAGCTGAGCTTCCTGTTGTTTTGGGTAAAACTATTTCAAATGAAACCTTCCTGATTGACCTGGCAAAAGCTCCGCATATTTTGGTTGCCGGTGCGACTGGACAGGGTAAGTCGGTTGGTTTAAATGCATTGATTACTTCATTGCTTTATAAGAAACATCCTTCTCAGTTGAAGTTGGTTATGATTGACCCTAAAAAGGTTGAATTGAGCTTATATTCAACTATAGAAAAACATTTTTTGGCTAAGTTGCCAGATGATGAAGAGCCAATTATAACTGATATTCAGAAAGTAAAATATACGCTGAACTCGCTGAATCTGGAAATGGATACCAGGTATGATCTGCTGAAAAAAGCGCATGCACGTAACATTAAAGAGTATAACACGAAATTTATAAATAGACGATTAAATCCTGAAAAAGGACATCGATACCTTCCTTATATTGTTGTAATTATTGATGAGTTTGCAGACCTTATTATGACAGCCGGAAAGGAAATAGAAATGCCAATTGCACGTATAGCACAGTTGGCAAGGGCAGTAGGAATACATATGGTTATTGCTACTCAGCGTCCTTCGGTAAGTATTATTACTGGTGTTATTAAAGCGAACTTCCCATCGCGAATTGCCTTTAAGGTTGCTTCAATGGTAGACTCCCGAACTATTTTGGATACTGCCGGAGCTAACCAGTTAATTGGTAAAGGTGATATGCTCATTGCCATGGGTAGTAATATGACTCGTCTGCAGTGTGCATTTGTGGATACTCCGGAAGTGGAACGTATTTGTGATCATATTGCGGCGCAACAGGGATACCCGAGTGCCTTTATGCTTCCAGAGTATGAAGGAGAAGCTGAGGCTGCACCGGGAGAAGTGAATCTGAATGACCGTGATGAATTGTTTGATGATGCTGCCCGGGTTGTAGTGATGAACCAAATGGGATCAACATCCATGATTCAACGGAAGTTTTCCATAGGGTATAATAGAGCAGGTAGAATCATGGATCAATTGGAAGCAGCCAATATTGTAGGTCCAAGTGAAGGAAGCAAGGCTCGTCAGGTTTTACTTCAGGATGAATATAGTTTGGAACAATTATTGAATAGTTTGTAGAAATTGAAACGGAATAAACAGATGAAAAGAACTTTAGTGCTGGCATTTTTTGCATTAACAACGATCGTGGCGTTCGCCCAGCAAGACCAAAAAGCAAAGTCGATTTTAGATGAAGTAACAGAGACAACAAAATCTAATTTCCCAATACAAGCATCTTTTGAATATGTGTTGGAAAACAAGGCAGAAGATATATACGAAGTGAATGAAGGCACTATTATTATCGATAGTGAAAAATATCAGCTAAAACTTCCAACGTTAGGAGTTGAAATGTTTTGTGATGGTTCAACAGTTTGGAGCTATATGGTTGACGCCATGGAAGTTTCTATCTCTTCAATTGAAGAAAATTCAGGTGAAATGACAGATTTGTCTGGTTTATTTACGATTTATGAGAACGGTTTCGATAATCAGTTTGTTGAAGAAACAACAGTTGATGGTACAGTCGTTTATGTAATTGACTTGATTCCAACTACAGCTGAAATAGAGTATTCAAAAATCCGCATTCTAATTGATAAAAGTACAATGCTGATTAAGAAAGCAGAAATGATTAGCGACAGTGGAAGTAATTATCTTTTTAATATTACAGAGTTGAAGACAAATATTGAAGCAGATGATAGCATATTCGCTTTTGACGAAGCTGCTAACCCTGACGTTTATGTGATTGATATGAGATAAGTTTCAGGTTGATCAACTTGAAACTTGAATGATATTTTTGTAGATTCACATACCATAAGCAGAATCTCGTACTATGGCTCTAAATTACATCTGGATTTCCTTTTTTATTATTGCTTTTGTTGTGGGCTTAATCAAGTTCATTTTTCTTGGAGATACTGAGATTTTCACTGCAATGATGAATTCCACCATGGATATGGCAAAATCAGGATTTGAGATTTCGCTGGGTTTGACGGGGGTTTTAACACTCTGGATGGGAATTATGAAAATTGGAGAAGAAGGTGGAGTTGTTCGTGTTTTCTCAAAAGTAATTGGACCTTTCTTTAGAAAGCTGTTTCCTGAGTTGGGTGAAAACCATCCGGCTCACGCTTCCATCATGATGAATATTGCAGCAAACATGCTTAACCTGGATAATGCAGCTACTCCAATGGGCTTAAAAGCCATGGAAGAAATGCAGGCAACCAATCCCAATAAGAAGGAAGCTTCCAACGCTCAGATTATGTTCCTTGTGTTGAATACTTCGGGTTTAACTTTGTTGCCGATTAGTATTATGGTTTACCGTGCCCAAATGGGAGCTGTTAACCCAAGTGATATATTTATTCCTATTTTGCTGGCTACCTTCTTTTCAACTTTAGCTGGTTTATTGGCTGTTTCCTATTATCAAAAAATCAATTTGCTGGATAAGGTAATCCTTTCTTATCTGGGAGGATTGACAGCTATTATTGCCGGAATTATCTGGTATTTTTCTACCATTGATCAGGATCAGATTACACTGATTTCAAATATTACAAGTAACCTCATTCTCTTTAGTGTCATTATTACCTTTATTTTACTAGGACTTCGGAAGAAGGTAAATATCTATGAAGCTTTTATAGATGGTGCAAAAGATGGTTTTAAGATCGCCATAAAGATTATTCCTTACCTGGTTGCGATATTGGTTGCTATTGGGGTTTTTCGTACCTCTGGTGCGATGGATTGGCTAATTGATGGTGTTGCCTGGTGTTTGTCGGCTGTTGGAGTGAATACCGATTTTGTTGAAGCTTTGCCAACTGCTCTAATGAAACCTCTAAGTGGAAGTGGTGCTCGAGGAATGATGGTGGATGCCATGCAAACTTATGGAGCAGATTCTTTTGTAGGGCGAGTAGCCAGTACAGTGCAGGGAGCAACGGATACTACATTCTATATTCTTGCAGTTTATTTTGGATCTGTGGGAATTAAGAAAACCCGTCATGCCTTGGCTTGTGGTTTAATTGCCGATTTTGCAGGAATTATTGCGTCTATTTTGATGGCATATTTGTTTTTCCATTAGAGTTTGTGAGTCGGGTTTTACCTGCATTTTATAGCAGTAGAAAATTGTCATACTTTAACCTGAAATCCAGCCTTTTCAAATTGAGCTTTGATTTCACTTAATTGCTTTTCGTTATCAAGGCCTAACAAGTCTCTGGATTTTCCATTTTCTAATTGTAGAACAATGCGATTATATCCGAATCGGATATCTTTTTCTTCAACAAATATGATTTCAGATAGGCGATATGTTTTCTTTATACTTTTTCTCAATAAGAAGTAGATTCCTCCAACTAAAGTCCCAATTAGTATTATAATCCATAAATATTTAAGAAAATCATCTAAGTTGTCTGAGGTAAGATAAAGGTATGAGTTAAGAATGTTTAGAATAACCAGAATAATTATTAACCCATAGTAGAGGTGGATTTTATCTTTAATCTTAATTGTATTGTTTCCAGAGAAAGTAACTTTCATAATTTATATTTGACAATCACTTTACCAAATATAATAATTATTTAAAAATGGTGTGTCGGTTTTAATCCTGATATAAATTAAGTGTCCAATAGAAATCAATATAATCTATTCATTTCTTAAAGCGTCGTATAAATTCCCTTTTAAAGCCATTCGGTTACCAACAAATACCCACAGCCAGGCACTGAGCAGTACAATAATAAAGATGCCTAAACTCCAGTAAAGCAAGTTCGAATAAAGAGAACTTAGTAAACTTGGTAAACCCGATAAAATTGATGGAATAAGCCCAAGGAATAATGAGATAAGAACAATAGTCATATGGCTGCGCAAAATGATTTTCCGGACTTGATGTTTCCGGAATCCGGTTGCTTCCAGCAAAGCATATTGAGCTTTTTTCTCGAAAATGCTCCTGAAAATAATAATTGCCAGTCCAATTGTACCAATCAATAACCCCAATGCACCCAGCATTAGGAAGATGTTTAAGTAGGTATTTTCAATTTCATAGAAAAGCAACAAACGGTCTGTTGTTTTGCTGATTTCCATTCCGTAGTTGCGGAAAGAGGACTGAATGGCTTCCCGATCATCTTCCGAAGCCTGAATAAGGAAAACCTGTGATCCACTAACTGAAGGAAAATTGTCATAGAACAGATCGTCTGCAATTAAAATATTTCCCTGGAAAATAGAGTTTGCCAGTCCTCCAATAAGTTTGAGAACAACTTCATCTCCAGCTTCGTTTTGGTAAACCAAAGTATCTCCAACATTTTTCCCCAATCCCCATCTGATTACAGTTTGGTCTGCAATGGCAGGTATTTGTCCGTTATCCAAAGGTTGCATTAACGACAACCAGGGATGTTCTTCATCCAGTTCTTCTGTTGTTGTTGCAAAAGTGAAGGCTTGTCTTTCATCCAGTTTAGCCGGATCGAATCCCAATACTCTTGGGCGGCTGATCAGGTTCAGGTTTAAGCAACTGGCATCATCGCCGGGCAAAGCCTGAAACTGCACAAAGTCCACATTTAGGTCATCAACTCCCAGTTCAGTTTTTCCTTCTTCGGTTGTTAGATCGTACAAAACTGGGAAGCTGGTTTCAGCGAAGTATTCATATCCACCGGTTCCGGACGAAGCCTGATCTGCATTTCGTGTCAGGTCTTTGCGGTACAATCCGGTTGAGATGACCAGAAAAACACCAACCGACAGAAAGCTAACGACCAGTATGTTTCGTTTGCGTTCGGAAAGTAATAATGAAAATGAGAAACGCTTTAAGTTCAAACCGGATCCAACTTTTTGCTGTTGCTTAATAAACCAGTAATTCAGCAACAAAATTAAACCGGGAAGTAATCCAAAACCACTGGTGAAGAAAATGTCCGAGTTAATTTCTTTGCTAATTCCTTCCATTCCAACAAGGGCAAGGGCAATGACAATTAATCCGATTCCAATTCGAAGTGACCATTTGCCATCTTGTTTTTTGCTTTCCTGGTTGCGTTGAACTGCTGTAATTTGCTCTTTGGATAAATTTCTCAGCATAAACCAAATGGTAACCAGGCTAATAACCGCAATGATTACAATAGATTGAATGATGGCTTGCGGTGTAATGTAAATATGCAAGATGGATGTGCGGACGATATCTCTCCATATGGTATTGATGGCATCAAGGACAAAGTTGTTGTAGATAATCCCGAGTGGCAGTCCGATGATGATACCGATGAATACAATAAATATAGCTTCGTAGAAGATGAGTTTTGAGATCTTCTGTGGCGTAAAGCCCATGGCATGAAGTGTTCCGATTTCCAATTTTCGGAAATTCAGGTAGAGTTGGAACATTAAATAAGCTAATAGAAGAGCTGCAAATAAAACAAAGAAGCTAAGCCCTATAAATAATTCACCAAAGTCAACTCCCGAATTGGCGGCTTTCAATCCGTCTTGTTTGGCTTCCTGAACCTGAAAACCCATGTCTTCAGGACTTAGTCCTGTCAAGATTTGATTTTGAAAAGTTTTTTCCTGTAATCCATCAATACGAATGGACGTTGATTCTCCAAAACGATTTGACCAGAGTTCTTTGGCTTTGGCTAAACTGATATAAGCTTTGGGAGTTCCTTTATAATCGTTCCAGTATTCTTCATCTTTATCCCGTATGTCCGATAAATTCACAGGCACTCCTGTTTCCCATTCGCTGCAATGTCCGGCATCCGAAAGTCCGGGTATATCTGGCATGAGGTTTACATCGTTCCATTTTCCTTCCTGCGGAACAATTTGGGAGATGGTAAACCAGGCTGTTTTTTCTTCTAGTTGACGTAATGGACCTACTTCGTAATAATTCACCAAAACAGAATCGCCAACGGATGCATTTAAATCATCAGCCAGCCATTCATTAATGATCATTTCATCATCACCAACTTGCCCGTATTCATCCGTAATTCCGGTAATAAATGAATAAGGGGTTTTGCGCTCATTCAACTCAAAGTAGTTGACAAAGTAGCTTAAAAACTCGTGGCTTCCTGCAACATTCTGGAGCAGATTTTCTTCAACGGTATTTTCAATAAAAACTCGATCTGAAATTATTTCAGTGTAGTTGAGGTCTTCATTTTCTCTTATTTCAAGGTTGATGTCGTCGGTTTGCCAATTTGCAGAAATGCTGTTGACAATATCTTCACCGGTTTTGTTTGAAGAGCTAACCAGTAATACGTTGGCTTTTTCATCCAGATCAAGCTGGTCGTTAAACCAATCAAGCGAAATAAAAATATTTTTAGGAGCCGATTGATTGTTCTGAAGATTCAGGTTTCCTGTTTGCTCAATACTTGCAAAGGCTTTGATCGTTACCCGAAAAGAAATGGTGCTTTCATCGGCAGAGACAAAAGGTGTATTTGCTGGGAACGTGCTTAATTTATTCACCCGTAGCGAAAGTTCTTCGCCAATCTGAACACCTAGAACAGATGCCAACTGTTCATTGATAACAGCTTCATTTCGTCCAAGATTGTATATGGTGTCTGTTCCGGCAAAACTGTTGAATTCCGTATCAACACCCCAAACCTGCAATTGGTTTGCACGAGCCTGTCCGCCATTATAAACAGCCATTCCGCCCGAAAAGAGCAGGGGAGTAGCATTAATATCATCTTCTTCAATCTCACTTGAAAGTTCTTTTCGGAAAAGCCGTTCGCCGGCAGTTACCACCAAATCGGTGTTTCCTAAACGTTGCAACGTAATTTGCTGAAGGCTGTTGTAAACGGTATCTCCAACAATAAATGCACCCAGCAGAATGGCCATGCTTAGGGCGACTCCCAGGATTACCGTCAGGTTTAATTTCCAAAAATGAAGAAGTGATTTTATGGCGTATCTAAAAACATTCATTTGCTTGTAAGTTGAAGTTTCCCTTCGATTAATTGATAAGTTTTATCCATTTTGGCTGCCAGTTCAAGCGAGTGCGTTACAACAATCAGGCTAACATTTTCTTCTTTATTAAGTTGAAGAAGTAAGTCAACCAATTGATCCGAAGAGTGTTTGTCTAAAGCTCCGGTTGGTTCATCGGCCAAAAGTATTTTCGGACTGTTGATTAAGGATCGGGCTACAGCTGTACGCTGGCACTCACCACCGGAAAGCTGCCCGGGTTTCTGATCTTTCAGCTTCTCTATCCCAAGTTTGGCAATCAGTTGATTGGCCCGGGTTTGATATGTTTCTTCTATTTTATCATGTTGAGCAATAACCGGAAGCAGCACATTATCCATTAAACTGAGTTGTGGCAGCAAATGGTGCATCTGAAACACAAAGCCAATGGAGCGGTTTCGAAAATCAGCCATTTCTTTTTCCGTGTTGCTGAAAATGGATTCTCCATCGAGTAATACATCTCCGGAATCGGGCTTGTCCAAAGCTCCCAGCATATTAAGCAAGGTTGTTTTTCCTGATCCCGAAGGACCAACAATGGCAACACTTTTGCCATTTTCAACTTTCAGTTCCAACTCATCTAAAATGATTCTTTTTTCTCCGGAACCGGATAAATAACTTTTGGATAGTGCTTTTACTTCAAGCATGATATTTGTCGTTTCAAGTTTCCCTCCTCCTTTAATTTTGGAGGACAGGCAGGTTTCAAAATACAAGTTTTTTGTTCGAAACTTTTGTGTGTTTCGTTATTTATAATCAAAAGTAATCATTCATTGCTGAACATTACTTGTGACTTAAGACTCTTTATTCGCTACTTTTTCATATATCTGAACCAGCTTTTCGGCTTGTTTGTGGACATCGAAATGTTCTTTTACGCCAGCTAAACCTTTGGTGCTTAGTTCCGAAAGTTTGTCTTTGTCGAGTATAATTTTTTTAAGCGCTTTCGCCAGTTTTTTCGGACTGTTTGGATGATAAATAATTCCACCTTCAGAAAGTTCGGAAATTTCAGGGAAAGCACCTAACTGCGGTTGAACAAGTGGAATTCCCGAGGCTAACGCTTCCAGTTGATACAAACCAAAAGCTTCACCATTTAATACAGGAACAGAAAGCACGGCAACCGAATCGAAGAAATCTTGTCGGGCAGGCCCTTCGTATTCATCAACCCACAGAACATCTTGTTCCAGTCCGGCTTGTTCAATTTTTCTTTTTTGCTCTTTGATGAAAGCTTTATCATCATTTGTTTTTCCACCTGTAATCTTCAGTTTTACCGACTTGTATTCTTCATCTTCTTTTAAGAGAATAAAGGCATCCACTAAAATGGAAAGTCCGTTTTCTTCGTTCATCCTGGAGATATAGCCAATCATGGGCTCTTTGCTGCGAATATCTTTAACTTGGTAATCATCAGCATCAACACCAATATAATTGACATGCATTTGCTCTTTTTTGATATGAAGCTTCCGAAACATTTCTTCGGCATAAAAATTACTAACAGCGATGAAGGCATCAACTTCTTTTCCGCGATCTTCCATGATTTGCCAAACTTCATCACGGTGCTTGTCACTCATAACATCTACCCATACATCTTCATCCTGTAATGAACAAACTACCGGAATATCCATTTCCTGTTTAATTCGTCGTGCGAGTCCAAGTAGAAGTCCATTTGATAAGTGCACTACATCTGGTTTGGCATCATTCTTTAACCATTCAACTAAACGCTCCAGTTCTTGTTTTTGCAAACCTTCTTCACCTAAAAGCATGGAGACTGTCATTTCTTCTAATCCTTTGGCATTGGTAGAACCTGCATTCTGAGCCGCAAATTCCAATACCGATTTTGAGTTCAGCATTTTATCCACAAACTTGGGAACGTGTCTGAATACAGGGAATCGTTGTTTTAGATAAGTATCAACAGCACCATAGAAAACAGGAATCTCTTCATCCAAATCCCGTGAATCTTCAAATAGTGGAAGGTAAAGAGGAACTTTAATTACTTCCTTGCCTAAATCCTGCAAAGCTTTCATGTATTTGCTGTCGCGAAGACAGTTTCCGCAGTAAAAACTACCGCCAGATCCGGGGATGATGTGTGCTACTTTCATAGTTGATGTTTTTGGCTTTTTTCTTAAACAGGTAAACCAAAAAATGCGGGGAATTGTTTATTCGCAGCTTTTCTGTTAACATTTATTAAAAGAAAATGGGGAGCGTTTTTTATGGAAACTAATTATTGCCAAAGATGTAAATTCTGCCGTCGTTTGCTCCAACAATAACTTTTCCGTCATAAAAAGCAGGAGAGCTAACCATTTCACTGCCTACTTCATAACTCCACAGTTCATCTCCGGTTTCCAGTTGATGAACGAAAAGCATGCCATCCATTGTTGGGGTAATTACTTTGTCATTTGCTATTACCGATGATGAATTTATTCTGTTTGATAATCTTTTATTCCAGACTAATGTGCCATTTTCTCTGTTAAAACAGAATAGGTTTCGTCCATCATTACCCAGAACAATGTAGTCTTCAGAAACAGCAGGAGATGCGATAAAAGGCAAATTCATTTCTTCATCAGTATAATACCAAACCGGATTCCCGGTATCAAGATTTACAGCAAAAAGATCGCCTTCATAATCGCCGACATAGACAATATTATCTACGATTGCAGGTGATGCAGCCATGTAAGTTGATAGTTCGATCATTTGGTCTGCTTCTCCGGTTTCAAGGTTTACAAGATGCAGGAAGCCATCGCAGCCACCAAAAGCAACAGCGTTTTTGTAGAGAGCAGGTGCTCCGTTTATGTAGTTTGAAGATTCGTATTTCCAAAGACCTTCTCCGGTTTCAAGATCAACTCCATGTAAGAAGAAATCATAGCTTCCAACTGCCAAAATTGTTTTCCCATTTACAGTTGTCCAGTTTGCCGAACCTACGATTTGATTGTCGGTTTCGTATTGCCAAATTAAGCTTCCGTCAGATTGGTTCAGACAGTAAAATGTACCTGACATAGAACCGAAAATAACCTTGCCATCTAATAAAAGAGCAGGAGCTTCAATGACATTGTCAGCTGTAAATGACCACTTCTCATTTCCCTCAAAATCTATGGCATACATGTTTCCATCGGTAGAGCCACAGTAAATAATTCCATCTTTTATAACTGGAGAAGCTTTTACTTCATCATCGGTTTGGAAGGAAGCAACGAGTTGCATTGGCAGGGAAAGATCTGTGTTTACAGAAGCTGTAAGTTGCTGGTTGCCCCGAAATATTGACCAATCGTTTTGAGCTGATAAAGTAGTTGTTAGTAGTAAAATGATTAATAAAAGTCCTGTATGCTTCTTCATGTTCATTTATTTTGAATAATAACTGAGGTAGCTATGAATTGTTTGGATTTTATAACTGTTCTTCCGTTTCAATTTTTGATAATGCTCCTGTTGGACAATTTTCTGCAACTAATTCAGCCGTTTTCTCAAGAGCAATTTTTACTTCTTCGTTAAACGGAACACCAACTTTTACATCAAAACCCCTGCCAATAAATGAAAAGCCGAATTTTTCCTGATGTTGCTGTGTCAGTCGAACACAAATTCCACATTTAATACATTTAGAGGATTCAAATACAATATTTCCGGGAACAATTTCTTTGGTTACATTAATCCGGTTGTCGTATTGGAAGCGTTTTTGTTCAGCACCAAATTTGTCAGAAAGATCACGTAATTTGCAGCTTTCCGGATTGCGGCAATCGCAGTGCAAACAGCGTTTGGCCTCTTCAACAGCTTCCAGAAATTTAAATCCTTTGGCTTTCCCCTGGATGGCTTCACGCCTTTCTGTTTTATCCGATTCTTTCAAATATTCAGCATATTCGGGAATAACCAACTTGCCAAATTTGGAATTAAAGCGGGAAGGATAAGCTTCAACCTTTTGATTCTCAAAATAATTATCAAGGATGAAAGCAAGCTCTTTTCCTTGACCAACAGAACGAACAGCTAGTTTGGATGGTCTCAGGGCATTACCGATAGCAAAAACATTTTCAATAGACGTTTGATACGTTGCTTTATCAATATCAACCCCTGTTTTTGACAGTTTTAATCCCCAGTCTGCAAACTGATCATTTCCAGCTCCGGCAGCCAAAATAAGGGCATTATTTTCGGCCTGTAACTTTTTGAATAATTCAAGATCAACTGAAGTTCCATATTGAACTGAAATGTCACTATTCAGTATCGAGTTGATTTCAGCCTCTAAAACCGAAACGGGTAAAATATCTTCTTTAATCTGAAGTAATTCACCACCGGCTTTTTCATTTTTTTCATAGATGGTAACCTGATGACCTTGCAGGTTTAGGTAATAAGCAGCAGCCAATCCTGCTGGACCAGCACCGATGATTGCCACTTTTTTATTAGATTTTTTAGCGGGCTTAACAGGTTTAACTCCTTTTTCCAATTCCTGATCGGCAACAAAACCTTTCAGCAAACAGATTGAAACCGGATCATCAACTTGTTTGCGGCGGCAACCTGCTTCGCAAGGAGCGGGGCAAATTCTACCTAAAATGGCAGGCAGAGCAATGTCTCGTTTTACTACTTCAATGGCTTTGTCAAATTGCCCGGAAGTGATCAAACGGTTCATCAGCGGGATATTCATATGCGCCGGACATACAGATTGGCAGGGCGCTTCGCAATCGCCCACATGTTCGCTTAGCAGCAATTCCAACGAAGCCTTTCTCGATTCACGACATTCTTCGTCGTCTGTAATAATGTCCATTCCTTCCATAACCGGCATGGAGCAGGAAGGCATTAATTTACCATTTCGTGCATCTTTAACTAAGCAAACCATACAGGATGTGAAATGACTTTTTTCACCTTCCATATGGCACATCGTAGGAATCGTTATCTGAAGATCACGGGCTGCTTCAAGAATTGTTGTTCCTTCCGGAACTTCAATGGTTTTGTTATCTATTGTTAGTTTGATCATTGTGTTCTGTGTTGCGTGTTACGAGTTGCGAGTTTCGTGTTATGGGTTGCGGGGTGTTTTCCATTCTTTTTCAACGTATTGTATGAATTTGTTGAGTTTAGCTCCTAAAACATCGTATTCTTCAATCAACTCATTTAATCCTGTATTTTCAAAGTATAGTTCATTTATCATTGTAAGTTGAGAGATGGTTTCGTTGCAAGATGCATGTGCAAAAACTAAAAAACGAATAAACTCATCACGGTATCTTTTTCTTCCATAACCTTCAGCAATATTATCCTTAATACTTTTAGAAGACCTTCTTACTTGACTTCCTTGTTCATACAATTCAAACTTAGGAAGTTCAAGACTGACTTTATGAACCTTAAGTGCAAGAATATAAGCCTTTTGATATACTTCTAAGTCTTTATAGCTCTTCATTAATATTATTATTTATGCAGTTTGTTTTGTAATAACCCAAAACCCAAAACTCATATCTCACAACTCGGAACTTACTTCACATCTATCGCATCAACCGGGCATGCTGGGCGGCAGGCATCACATTTGATGCAAAGCTCGGTGTCAATCGTATGTTTTTTATGGGGCTCAAATTTGATGGCATCTACCGGGCATTTTTGAGCACAAATGGTACAGCCAATACAGTCATCATTCACCGAATAGGTGATCATTTCTGTACATTTCCCTGCCGGGCAATTTCCATTGATATGAGCTTCATATTCATCGTGGAAATATTTCAATGTTGTAATGATGGGATTTGGCGCTGATTTTCCCAGGTTACACAAACTACCTTTTTTAGTCCAGTCAGCCAGGTATTCCAATTCATCCAAATCCTTTTTCGTTCCTTTTCCTGTGGTGATTTTATCCAGAATATCCAGCATTCGTTTGGTTCCTACGCGGCAGAAGGTACATTTCCCACAGGATTCATTTTGTGTAAATGACAGGAAGTAGCGGGCGATGTCGACCATACAATCATCTTCATCTAAGACAACCATACCACCTGAACCCATCATAGCACCAGCTTCAATCAATGACTGGTAGTCGATAGGTGTATCTGCCATTGATTCGGGGATACATCCTCCTGAAGGACCACCAATCTGGATGGCTTTAAACTTTTTACCATTTTGAACACCACCGCCAATTTCTTCCACAATCTGACGAATGGTAATTCCCATCGGTACTTCAATCAATCCACCCCGGTTAATTTTTCCGGCAAGGGAGAATACTTTTGTTCCCTTTGAAGTATCCGTTCCAATGCTGTTGAATTTGTTTTCACCATTGCGAACTATATAGGAAACTTGAGCAAAAGTCTCTGTATTATTGATGAGCGTTGGCTGACCCCATAATCCTTTTTGTGCTGGAAATGGAGGTCTGATTGTTGGAAAACCACGTTTCCCTTCAATCGATGCCATCAGAGCGGTTTCTTCACCACAAACGAAAGCACCTGCTCCTTCATATATTTGAACGTCGAAATTGAAGCCTGAACCTAAGATATTTTCTCCAACCAGGTTTTTCTCACGACAATTAACTAATGCCTGACGAATCCGGGTAACCGCCAATGGATATTCAGCACGGATGTAAAAGAATCCGTCTGTAGCCTGAACTGCATATGCCGCAATGAGCATTCCCTCAATTACACGGTATGGATAAGATTCGAGCAACATCCGATCCATAAATGCACCGGGGTCACCTTCATCACCATTGCAAATCAGGTATTTCTTTTCGCCTTTTTCTTTTTCAACAAATTCCCATTTTAATCCGGTAAGGAAACCGGCGCCACCACGGCCACGGAGCCCACTATCTTTAACCATTTTGATCACTTCTTTGCGATCCATGGTGAATATTTTCTTTAGAGCTTCAAAACCACCAAAGCTGGCATATTCATCCATGTCAAGTGGGTTGATAACACCACGGTGTTCTGTTGCAATTGGGATCTGGCGATCGAGGAAATTAGCCACCATGCCTTCGCGCATGTCAATTGCGTAACGGTCAACACCTTCCCAAGTCTCATCGGTTTGTACCTTTTCCAGCATGTTGAAAGCTTTGTTCTTTACACGATGAACAAAGCTCTTGGGCTTGAAATGGGCACTAATAATATCGTTTACCTCATTGGGTTTAACTTTGGCGTAAACTTTACTTTCTTTCTTTTCATCAATTACTTCAACTAAAGGGACCTGATGGCACATACCTACACAGCCCACATTTTTAAGTTGAAGGTTGATTCCTGTATCTTCAATGGTTTTTTCAATTTCCTTTTGAACATCTTTACTACCACTGGCTACACAGCAAGAACCCAGCCCAATACGGATTTCACCCTGAAACTCACTACCATCAGCATTTCTGAATTTTCCTTTCTTGCCAACTTTACCAACCTGACTTTCAAAATCGTTGATGACATTGCCAACGGTATCGGTTGTAACATGTCCGTAGGTGATATCATCAATCTGAACAACAGGGGCTAGCGTACAACATCCCAGGCAGGAAACTTTCTCAAGTGTGTAAGTTTGACTTGGGTCGGTAACTTCATCACCTTCCAGTTTAAAATGACGTTTAAAAGCATCGTAAACCTGACCGGCACCTTTCACGTGGCAAGCAGTTCCCACACAAACTTTAATCATGTGCTTTCCTGCAGGAACCATTCTGAACTGAGAATAGAAACTTGCAACACCGACAATATTTTCGGGGCTAATCTCTGTTTGCTCGCAAACATGTTTTAGTGCTTCTTCAGGTAAATAATTGTATTTATCCTGAATAGCCTGAAGAATGGGGATTACAGCTTTTCTGGTTTCCCCTTTTTCTTCAATAATCTGGTCAACTTCGTTGAGTATTTGTTTTATCTCTTCGTCCATTTTCTATTCTCCAATACAATACAATTTGCTATACGTGCGAATGAACATTTTACCGTTTGCAAAAACCGGAGCACAAACAGAGTGCTCATCAGTTGTTGATTCGGCAATTAACTGATATTCTTTGTCCATTTTGAAAACATGAAGTATTCCGTCCATATCCATTAAATATACTTTGCCATCAGCATAAACAGGCGATGCGTAAATAACATTGTTATATTCTTGTTCCCAGTACATTTCGCCGGAAACAGCATCGTAACAGGCTACAACACCATAAGTAGTTCCAACAATAAGTAAGCCGTCAGCAGCCAGTGGGCTTGAGGCTTCCGGAAGATAGTAGTCATCTTCCCAAATTATTTCTGGCTGATCTCCCAGTTTTATGGCTGATAAAACAGCATATTCATTTGCGGCAAAAACAATTCCATCGTAATATGCAGCAGAAGGACCAACTTCACCGGTCAGACATTCAACTTGCCATAGTTCTTCACCGGTAGCTGGATTGTAGCTGATAACATATGGATTTGCCGTTAAAATCAGTTCGAAGCGTTCACCAGTATTTACTAGCATGGGTGAAGACCAGGATATTTCCACATCACGTTCAGTTTCCCAAACAGAAGATCCATCTTCCGTAGAAAAAGCCATGACTTTACAGCCACTGTTGGTGTCGTATTGAACGATTAGTTTATCTTCAAAAATTACCAGCGATGAAGAGTGTCCGTAGTAGTTATCTGGCACTCCCAGATTTTTTGCCCACCTGCGGTTTCCATCCATATCTAATGAAATGAGGTCGCCGGTAGCAAAAATGGCAAATACAGCTGTTCCGTTTGTCGCCATTGTTGGTGCCGCCAATCCGGTATCTTCAGTCGTTTGAGGTACTGTAGCCGGAGATCCGGGAATATTATCAGCGGTAGCATCCCAAAGTTTATCACCCGTGTTTGTATCGTAACAGAAAACCATTCTTGCTTCAGGATCTGCGCCGGTTAGGAAAAGCTTATTGTCCCATATGATTGGTGAACTATAACCCGGTTTTTCAAGGTCGATGTTCCAAACAATATTCTCACCAGTTGCAATGTCGAAGCTCTCGGGAACATTTGTTTTATAGGTGATACCCGAAGCATCAGGTCCGCGGAAAAACGGGAAGTTGTTTCTGTAATCTTCGATTGTAACAGCTTTGGGAGCTGGACGAGGAGTAGGGGCTGCTTCTTCAACAGTTTCTTCCTCAACCACTGGCTCTGGTTCGGAGCTAACTTCTTCCTGAGTTGTTTCAGTAACTTCGCTTTCTGTTGTGCTTGTCGTTGCTGTTTGCTGACTGGTTGTTGTTTGAACCGGTTGCGCCTCAATTACTTCAATGCTGGAGTTTGTTTGCTCCGCATCGGTTACAAGTTCCGGTTGGTAATCGCCCAATATATTATTGGATAAAATTCCTGCCAGTATCGCAAATAGAAAAACTCCTGAGCCGGATATCATCACCCATTTCCGGGCAACTTGTTTATCCAGGAACGGATCTTTTTCAATGCTGTCCAGTTCTTCTAAACTGTTATGTAACGATTTTTGGTAACGTATAGCCAGAATGAAAACCAGTGCTCCAAAAATAAGCATGTAGGCACCTGTGCGAATTTGCCACTGACTCGTAAAATACGCTTTGCGAATCAGAAGGTCCAGGGCACGGATGTCTTCTTTTAATGCTTCATCGTCGGGGTTGTTGTGCAACTGTTCAACCAAAGTCTCCAGAGCCGGACTCTCAAGCGGATCAACAGATTGAAGTTGAAGATAGTTTGCAATAAGCATGACACTAACTATCAGGCTAAAGAGTACTGCTACCCAGGCAATACCTTTGGCAAGATTCATTTTATCTTTAATTGAAAAATTCATGTTTGGTTTATTTATTTCTTCACCGGACAATAATCCATGCATCGTCCGCAACTTAAACAATTGGTTTTATCTGTTTCGTAATCTTTTCGGCTTCTGTGCGATGAAAGCTTGGTTAAGGTTAGGCCTATTGCCAGTCCCATAAAGGCACCCAAAATCCATCCTCCCCAGTAGAAATCACTTTGAATTTCCTGAGCTTCCAAAACTAAATCATCCAATGATTCTCCAGCCTGTAAGAAAGCCTGTACATCATAGTTTTCAGGATCTTCGCGTACCTCAGGAGTTTCAATGAGTTGTTCAGCTAAATATACCGTTGGATTTAATTTTGAAAGAGGCCTGTGCAATAGTGAACCTGATAATCCACCAATTCCCATCCAGATTGGAATCAGAATTAAATAGGCCATGAGCTGTTTTACATTGGAACGTCTGTTGCCTTGTTCCTCAACGGGCTCATTAATTGCTCCAAAGGGACATGAGTTAGCACAAAGTTTACACTGGATACATTCAGCAGGAGTGATACTCATGTGTGTTTTCGAGAAGGTTGACATCCAGCCGAGTATAACGCCATAGGGGCAGAAAAAACGACAGTAAGGACGTGCAACAAAAACACCAATTATCAGGAATAAACCACCTAACAACAACATTTCAAATGTGGCATCAAATCGGAAGATTCCCACAAATGGATCGTAGCGACAGATTAAAAACTCCGTTTTGGTAGCTGCATATAAAACGGCCAGCCCCAGGTATAAATAGGGGATAAGTCCCAATACTTTTTGCAGCCATTTGGGCAACTCAATGGGTTTAAAAGCAATGAGATCCTGAATGGCACCAAGCGGGCAAACCGCAGCACAGAATGTTCTTCCATAAAATAAGGTAACGATAAGTGGAATCAGAAAAAATAAAAGTGCTGTAATTGGTAAAACATAGCTTGGATCAAAAATTGCCAAAACAATATTTTGTATGGAACCAACCGAACAGATACAGCCTTCCCGGATAAATCCAAAGTAGATTAACGAGAAAACTGAAGTCCAGAAGACTCCCTTTCGTGAACGTTTTTTTATCACAAACCAGGTTGCAACAGCCAGCGCAATTGCCAGCACAGCTACGTCCAGGTACTCATAAAACAAGGAACGGGGCAGTGCCTGAGATGTGGGTGGTTGCGTATAACCTGTTTCAAACTCAGGTTTTGGAAACCTTTGTTGTGCCTGTCCCCAAGTAACAATACTGAAGAACAGTGAAGACAGCGTATAAACTATTTTAGAGACTCGTTGATTCATTAGGTTTTTTTAGTTTAGATTTTAGCTATCGGAGTTTGCAGTAAAGTCACCTTTTATCATGTAAGGATCGTTTGCCGGAACACGTTGGAAAGCATCACCCGGGCAAACCCTGGCAATGGAACATTCATTACAGTTTACACATAAATCATGGCGAACCTGTAAGTGAAGTGATCCATTTCCAAATGATGTACAGCCTTCAACACAAACGGCACAACCGATACATAATTCTTCATCGATATCGTATTCGAAGTATGGTTCTTCAACAAAGTTTCTTCGTATAGCTGATGTAGGACAAAGTTGATTTTCTGCAGCGGTCGTTAGCGCATTGGCATCCGGTTTAGAATAGCCTCCACATAAGTCGCAGTATCCACACAAGTCGTAAGCGTGAACACATTTTACGGCAGATGGTGTCACCACACAGTAATCGGCACAACGGCCACAGAAAGTACATTTAAACGGATCGATCTGCCAAACGTAATCCTGTCCGCTAGCTTTTAGGGAAGCTGCCCCTGCAATACCCAGGAGTGAAATACCCATGGTTGCCCTCATTCCTTTTTGAATGAAGTCCCTTCTGTTTGTTGCTTTATCCTTTTTCCCCTCGCTCATTTTGTCTTTCAATTTTAGCTTGATCCAAATTACAATCTGCATACAAAGAGCATGATTTGCATACTCCTCCTTCTGTTGAACAGCTCAGGTCAATTTTATTGCGGCTTGCCAGCCACACTGTTCCTCCGGTAAAAGTTCCCAACATGAAAATTCTACCGACTGAGTTTATAAATTTTCTTCTATTTTGAATCATATCTATGATTATATAGGTTCAAATATTCTTATTTGTTTTCTACTGAAATCCAGTAAGATGACGTTTCCTTCTTCATCTACACAAATGTCAGCAGGTTCTCCATATTTGTCAAACATATCGGGTGAGGCAACTACACCCACGTACTCTCCATGTTGATCGTAAACTTTTACCCGGGCAATTCCTTTTTCACTGGTTATAAAAGAATTATCGTTTCTTATTGCCATGTGTGATGGATTGCAACATCCGCAAAAACCTTCCGTTTGAACAGAAGATCTTGTCCAGGAAGTTCGCATTGTCCCATTGGGGTTAAAGTTTTCCAGGCTATGACGTCCCGGGTCGGTAGCCCATAAATAGCCTTCTTCGGTGATGTCGATATCAAAATAAGGACTGGGAATTATAAATCCCGGTACATCTTTTTGTTCGTCTTCTTCACCAATTCGTTGTATAATGTTGCCATCAATCGTATATTCGTAAACAACTCTGTTTCCAGCATCTGCAATGTATATGTTATCATCGGAAACAGCCAGTGAGGTAATCACCGAACGAGCGCCAAAATCATCCCATTGACTGACCGAATTTCCTTCTAAATCATATCGAACGACTTGATTGGTCAATGCAATCCAGATATCATTATCAACAGCAATTGCAGTTGGTACTGCATTCAATTCAATCTGAAATAAAATTTGCCCGGAATTATTCAATTTAAGCAAATTACTATCAGAAATTACATAGTAAAAACCATTGTTGTATTCTATTCCTTTTGCTTGATTAATGGGGAGTTGAATGTTTTTTGATTCAGTAAAAATGATTTCTGAAGGATCAACCTGGTAATATTCACTAATATCGAAAGAGTAAGGATTCTCAATATTTTTTCCCTGGCGATTCGTAATGAAATCGCTAATAATGATGTATGCCACAGCCAGGGCAAGAACAGAGAGAACAATATTTACCAGTTTACGGTGCTTCATTTTATTCGCTAATATCTAAACAATACATGGTTTCTGCATCTCTAAGCAATAATAATCCATCTGCTATAGCTAGTGGAGCCCAAGCGTCGTGTCCTTCAAATATTTGTTTCTGATCAAGTTGAATGTAGTTATTGACATCCGGTCTGACAATTGTTAATGTGCCGTCATCATTCAATATATACATTTTATTATCAGCAATAATATAAGGACCTAAACCAAAGCGGGCATCTTTACCCGAAGTCCAGACAAATTCCTGAGCATTATCGGGGCTTACACAAACCAGTTGAAGGCGGTTTCCTCCGCCATCTTTCGGAAGAATGCCAAATAGGTGATCGTTCCATAAAACAGGAGTTTGTTGTTCGCAAGCCAATCCCTCGTTGGGAGCATATTCACTTAGTACTTGAATGTTATATTGACTTCCATTAGGTGTTACCTGCAGCATCATTCCCCCTGCACCATAACCGGCAGTAAGGAAGATTTTCCCATCGTCCATAATCACTGGAGTAGGAGCAACAACCGAGTGGTTCCATTCGTTGGTTTCCCAAACAACCTGGCCTTCATCTTCACCTTCAGCAGAAATAGCAAGAATACCTCCATCAGCACTATATACATATAGATTTTTACCAAACATGGTTTGGGGGATAATGGATGAATGGGACATTTTCCAATTCATCGTGTTTGCTGCCTCCCATAGGATTTCTCCGGTATGAATGTCAACAGCTATCATGATGGCTTCTCCACCAGGAGAAAGCAATACTTTATCACCATCGATTAAGGGACATTGGGCTGTGTACCATTGCGGTATTTCAAGGCCATATTCGGCAACCATGTCTAACCCCCAAACGAAATCGCCACTAAGACGATCCACGCACATTACCTGACATTTAGGGCCAATGGTAACCACATAGTCCTCATTGACAGCGGGTACGGTTCGTGACATCCCGTGATTTCTTTTGACGTGTACTTCATACGACCGACGCCAGATTTCTTCTCCGGTTTCCAACGAAAAACACCTGAGTGCATCTTCGCGGTTTTCTTCGTCATAGTCCATGATGTATACACGACCTTTGTAAATAGCCGGTCCGGCATGCCCTTCGCCTAGCGATAAGGACCACATAATTTCGGGTTCACCTTCGCCCCATGAATCTTTCAGGTTTTGAGGTTCGCTAACAATGTTGTCGAAATTAGCACCGCGAAATCTTGGCCATGTGCCTTGCATTTCGGTATTTACATCGGATTCGAAAAGGTCAAAGTTTTCACCGATATTAATGACTTCAGCTATTAAAGGGCCTGAATCCCTGTTGTCTTCTCCGGGCATACTTATTGCTAAATCCTTGGTTGGATCATTAGTGAGCCAATACAGGAAACTTACTAAAGCAATAAAGCCGATTAATCCGACAACGATATTTTGAATTTTCTTCACTCTTATGCTAAAACTTATTGTTTGATATTATAAACCATTAATACATCACCGTGTCTCATAAACATTTTACCATCAAACAGGTAAGGATGAGCCCAGTGAGTTCCGCTTCCTTGTTCAACCACAAATGAACTTACCACATTGAATCCAGTTGGTGTTGGTTCTACAAGTCCGACGTTTCCGCGTTTTTCATCGTAAACGTAAAGCATGCCATCTGCATAAACCATTTCACCTTTTGAGTTCCATTCTTCATCGTACATGGTTTCTCCGGTTTCCCAGTCAATACATCCCCAGGCACCTGCATTGTTATTAATCCAGTATGAACCATACAGGTATCCGTCTAATTCAATTAAGCCATGGTGGTGATTATCTAAAAGTGTATTTGAGTAAACTTCCTCAATGGAAGAAAGGTCATCGCTTACTTTTACCATTTTGGCAACATAATCATAACCGATAGATAGGAAGATCATATTTCCTTTTACAACTGGAGAGTTTGCCCAGATCATTCCATTTGGTTGCCATCTCCAGACTGAAGAATCAAAGAATTTATAGGTTGATTTAATGTCTCCATTTTCAGGGTCAACGATGTATAAATCACTGGCATTGGAAGCAACAATGTAGTCTTTCCCATTGTATTCGTGTATAATTGGTGAAGCATAGCCTCGTTGTCCGCCAGTACTTTCTGTTTTCCAAATTTCTTCACCTGTCATTTTATCCAACGCAACCATGTTAGTTACAGGGCCGGCAGGAGAACAAATAACTTTGTCATCTACAATTAGTGGAGATTCAGAAACACCCCAAGTGTGATAGTCTGCCTGGTATTCTTCATCAACATCTTTGTACCAGATTGTTTCACCTGTGTTCGCATTAATGCATGACATTTGTCCCTGTCCGCTGATGATGTATAGCCTGTCACCTTCAATAGTGGCAGAACCTCTGGTGTCAGGATATGATTGATTCCATGAATCACCATATTCAACTTTCCATTGTAGGTTGCCATCGAAGTCTATACAGGTAAGCCAGTCTTTTTTGTCAACTTTTCCTGAAGCATAAATGTATTTTCCATTGGTAATTACAGATGACCAGCCATCTCCAATCCCTTCGTATTCAAGGATTAGTTCAGGACCATTGTCAGGCCATTCTTTTAAAAGACCGGTTTCTGGAAATTTACCATCCCTGTTAGGGCCTCTGAATTGGTAAATTTGGGCATTACTTACAAATGCAAACGATAGTACGATAGTAAAGAGGAATAGCTTTTTCATATCTCAGTTTAGTTTAAATTTCAGAACTCGTTAAAGGTAAAACATTCAAATATATCATGCCAATCTTGTACGATAGAAAACAATCGGAGTTTGAGACGTTTTTATCGGTGTAAACACTCCCTTGATAATCTTCTTTTTTGTCCAATTAGCTTTTAATTTTTTGTTGCACCCAAATTTATCAAGTAAAACTGTAAACACCCAGATATATAGGCAATTTAAGCGATATCTAAATAATTAAAATTGTTAACAAATCTTATGTTTATTAAATCTATTAAGTGGTGTGGGTGGTGATCGTTTGTTGGTTGTAAGTGTCAGAAATATAGTGTGTTGTTGTTTTGTTTGTGTGTTTGATCATATATTGCTTAAATATTGGATTTTTAAATTTTTTTAATATAAAACTGGATATGATTGAATAAATCCTAACAGGAAGATGATTAAACCCTTTGAATCTGGAGAGATTGTTATTTTTTGGGGATGATTGTCAATATGCACTCATTGAAACAAAAAAGCTGTTATTGCTGTTTATATGGTGTTACAAGTTCTATGATTACAACTTAATGCTGTCATCGGAATTAAAAAGAGAGTGAATGAGTACTTATACGATCAAAGATCTCGAAGCTTTATCTGGCATTAAAGCACATACTATAAGGATGTGGGAAAAAAGGTATGACCTCCTCAAACCAAATAGAACAGAGACTAACATCCGTTATTATAGCGATGCTGAATTGAAGCGGTTGTTAACTATTTCTCTTTTGGTAAAGCATGGGTTTAAGATCTCTAAAGTTGCCTTATTTGATGACAAAAGGTTGGCTGAAGAGGTGTTGCGGATAAATGCTACTTCAACAGAAGTTGAAGATTTGCTGGAGCAGTTATTGATCAGCATGCTGGATTTTAACATTGATAAATTTGAGAGTATTCTTGATGAGCAATCAAATAAAATAGGTTTTGAGGAAACGATGCTTCGGATTGTGTTTCCCTTCTTTGAAAAAATAGGAATTTATTGGCAGATTGGTTCTGTCTTTCCAGCTCAGGAACATCTTGTATCGAATTTAGTACGGGAAAGAATCCTGATGAACTCGAAGAACATAAAGACGAGTTCTTCAAAAAAAGCAATTCTTTTTTATCTTCCTGAAAATGAAATGCATGAATTAGGTATTTTGTTTTATAATTACATCGCTAAAAAAGAAGGACTAAATACGATATATTTAGGAGCTAATGTTCCTATGGAAGACTTGCAGGGTTTGGCCAATTTAACTTTTATTGACTTTGTTTGTACTGCTTTTATAAATGCGGCAGATAAAGATAAAATGGAGAGTTATTTTAAAGAATTGTCGTTGATTTTTAAAGGTAAATCCATACTTGTTTCGGGAGAGCAAGTGATTCAGAATAAACCTAAGTTGCCCTCAAGTTTTAATATAGTATATGATGTAAGCACTTTCAGAAAATATATAATGAAATAAGCTGATTCATTTACTATCTTTTTGTTTCCCAATTGTTAAAAGTTGAAATATTTGCAAAAGTACGTTTAAGTGCTTTGGCGTATTTATATTTTGGATAACCAAATATAACAATGATTCCTGCGGGCGATTTTTGTGGGATTTTCCATTTTGTTTTAAGCTCTTTGGCTCCTCGTTTTAAAAAAGGATCTACACAGCCAATCATGCAGGAACCTAGGCCAAGGCTTTCGGCAGCAAGCATGGCATAAGTAGCTGGAATATATGGATCGGCAATGTCGGAGTAGGGGCTTGCTGAGAAATAAATTGCCAGGGGAGCATTGTATAATAAATGATTGATGCCTTTTTGTTTATCATCAGTTAAGCCTTCAACTAGTGGGTTTACAAAGCTTTTCATCATTTTATAAGTTTCTTTACCAGAGAATCTCCAAATCCACAACCATCGTTTTGAAAGCATTCCTTTGATTTTTGTAATATGTTCTATTACATCTTCCGAAAATTCACTTACTTTTTTTGTTCCTTTAAAAATTGTCAGATATACATCGGACGGAGGAATTCCCATTGGTGCAGTTTGGGTTGCTTCAACAATTTTTGAAATAAGTTCTTCTTCAACATCTTTAGATTTAAAGTCACGAATACTTCTTCGTCCTATCATCAACTTATATAATTGATCATAGTTCGTTTTTTCTTCTTTGGGAGGAATTGGGATCAAATCATCAGATGAAATTTCCCTTCCGGTTACAGTAATTGCACCTGTTGGACATATAGCCATGCATTGACCACATCCAAAACAATCAAAAAATGAGTTTTCATTAACAATCATTTTGCCTTCTTTAATTGTTAAAGAATAATCTTTGCATATGTTTGCACATAAGCCACAGGAGGTACATTTATCGTAATTGATATGTATTTGTCCTTTTTCTTGAGTTCTTGATGTTATGATTGCCATGCCTAATCTTTTTTCCTAATTTAGTGAAGATTAAACTTTTCGCACTGGAATAAGTTGATAAAAATGAAAAAGATTTTAATTATAGTAGTTACAGTTTTTCTTTGGGGATATTCAGTTGATGCACAGAAGCGGTATCTGGATGAAATAACTGATGCAGTTGATATTGGAACGTATACCTATTCTGTAAAAGATGGGGAAGAGTTGAAGTTAGATGTGTACACGCCGATGTACGATTCGGAATATGAACGTGCTACATTTATCTATGTTCACGGAGGTGGATTTCAGTCAGGAAGCAGGGATGAGCCATTGATACAGGATTTTTGTAAGGATATTGCTAAAAGAGGTTATGTTGTTGCTTCAGTTTCTTATCGGTTAACAAGAAAAGACACAGAAACAGGTTTTGGATGTGATTGTGATGCAATGGATAAGCTGGCTACATTCGATAATGCGACAATGGATTTACAGGATGCGATTTTCTTTTTAATTCAGCAACGCGAAATGTTGGGTATAGATCCTCAAAAAATTATTTTGGCAGGGAGTAGCGCCGGAGCAGAAACTGTTCTAAACACAGCTTATACTCCACCAATGTGTTATGATCTTCCTTCAGGACCAGTATCTTATGCAGGAGTTATTTCTATGGCTGGTGCAATTCCCAGTTTGAATGTGTTGTATGAAGAGTCTGCTATCCCTTCTCTGTTTTTTCATGGAACCTGTGATGAGCTAGTTCCATATGCTACTGCACCACATCATTATTGTGATGAAGATGATCCCGGTTACCTGGAGTTAAATGGAGCATATTCTATTGCAAATAAATTAGATGAATTAGGAACTCCTTATTGGTTGTATTCCGTATGTGGTGGTGATCATGGTGTTGCGACTTCTCCAATTTATGAGAATGTTGATGATATTCTTCAGTTTTGTTATGATTTTGCGATAAATGGGAGTAAGGAGCAAATAAGAACAATTACTCCGTCAGAAGTAGCTTGTGAAAACACTGCTTTTAGTTATGATTTTTGCAATGAATAAAATTCAAGTCCTATGAAAAATAAGTTAGTTATTCTCATTTTCCTTTCATTTATAAGTACATTGACTCAGGCAATTGATATGAAAGTAATAACTTATAATATTCGGGTTGATGTGCCAGATGATGGTGATTTGTCCTGGACTTCAAGAAAAACTGATGTAATTGATTTACTTCAGTTTTATGAGGCTGATATTTTTTGTTTGCAGGAGGCTTTGATCGATCAGATCAATGATGTAGCAGCTTATCTTCCAGGCTATGATTGGGTTGGGGTAGGACGAGATAATGGTGTTGCACAAGGCGAATTTTCACCTATCTTTTATAACTCTCAAAAGTATCAGCTAAAAGAACAGGGGTGGTTTTGGCTTTCCGAAAGTCCTGAAAGACCAAGTATAGGTTGGGATGCTGCTTATCCTCGTATTTGTACTTATGCTTTATTTGAGAATTACGACAATCATGATAATTTTTGGGTCTTTAATACTCATTTAGACCATTTGGGAGATACTGCCCGTATTGAATCAGTGAAGTTAATTCAGGAGAAAATTTCTGATCTTACCCGACGCAGAGATCCTGTAATTCTAACTGGCGATTTTAACTTTACTCCGGAAGATCCACCATATGAAATTGCAATAAAAGAACTTGATGATAGCCGGGAGCGATCAGTATTGTCTCCTTATGGTCCTGAAGGTACATTTAATGACTTTGATATTAATAGTGAGTTGGATCGACGTATCGATTTTATTTTTGTTAATAAAAATATAGTCGTAAATAAATACGGCGTTATCTCAGATACTAAAAACCGAAGATATCCTTCGGATCATCTTCCTGTTTATGTTGAAATGTCATTTTAATTTTGGTCGTCAATAATTTGTAATCATTCTATTTTTGTGAAAAATGATTTTTTTGTGCTTTCAAAGATTTCAAGGTTAGAATAAAATAATAATTTTCGCACCAATAAATTATTGTTTTAAAATGTACGATATTATTGGAGATGTACATGGTGAAGCCGATAAGCTTATCGAATTGCTCGAAAGTATGGGCTATTCACAGGTAAATGGAATTTATTGTCACCCAAAACGTAAAGCTGTTTTTGTGGGTGATTTTATTAACCGTGGACCAAAAATCAGGAAAACGATCCGGATTATACGGGCGATGGTTGAGACTGATTGTGCGTATGCTATATTGGGAAATCACGAAGTTAATGCAATATATTATAGTTCCGTAGACAAGCAGGGAATGCACTTAAGTAAACGATGGTCTCGTTTGCATCTGTCACTGGCTAATACTTTGTATGAATTTTCAGGTCGCTCGGATGAATGGAAAAGCCATATTAAGTGGATGAGGAAATTGCCTATGTTTCTTGATTTAGGCAAGATTCGTGTTGTTCATGCATGCTGGCAGGATGAGAATATTCAGATATTGAAAGAAAACCTTCCTGAAACAAAGTTGAAAAAATCAGTATTGAAAATGGTTGGTAGAAATCATTCTGAGGTTGCCCGTGCATTTTGGGAAACCTGTAAAGGGATTGATTTTCACCTACCCAAGGATTTGTTGGTATACGACAATAAGGGGAGGGCACATCGTTCGTTTCGTTCCAAATGGTGGGTAAATCCTGATGGCATGACTTTAAAGGACTTTCTTTTGAGAGTCGCTTTGATTTACCTGCTTACTCTATTCCGCAGGAAATATTACCAGTTCGTGATGATTATCCGAAAAATGGGCCAATTGTGTTTTTTGGTCATTATTGTTTGAGGAATGGCGGTAATATAATTCGTCCTAATGTTTGCTGTGTGGACTCATGTATTAGTCGAAATGGTAAGTTAACTGCCTATAGGTGGAGTGGAGAGAGAGAACTGAAAATAGAGAATCTTATTCGGTAACAGGAGGTTGAATAAACGCTTTTTTTATGCCTTTTTAAACTGTGTTTTTCTGTTCAATTTTTTTAGTTTTTCCTATTGCAGGAAAAAAAAGAAAGTATATATTTGCAAAGCCTTTTCGGAAGAGGATTTCAGAAGGTTTGTTCTTTAAAAAAGTGTTGTATGTTTTAGCTTGAAAAGCTTGGTTTTATTGAATACTGAAGCTTTTAAAAAAATCTGGTGCGGTAGTTCAGCTGGTTAGAATATCGGCCTGTCACGCCGGGGGTCGCGGGTTCGAATCCCGTCCGCACCGCTCATTAATTTACAACACTTTTTATTTTGGTGCGGTAGTTCAGCTGGTTAGAATATCGGCCTGTCACGCCGGGGGTCGCGGGTTCGAATCCCGTCCGCACCGCAATTCAAAAGAGCTTATTTCAATATGAAGTAAGCTCTTTTGAATTTTATCCTTCTCTATTCAATATAAACTTGGATCAGTTTAAAATCCAGGGGGGATCTAATTTTGAATTTACTTAGATATTAAAACATTTGCCCTTCCGGGCAGGACCTGATTTTTGTCTCTTAAGAAACATCACTCACAGGAGATAGCTTATACCCATATAAAGATGCCTGTTTTTCAATATATTGAATTCTATTTTTATTGTAAGTTTTAAAATATGATTCAGCTGTTAATGGGTTAAATTCTTTTCTATTTTTCACCATCTCATAAAATATTATAGCAAGTTTTCGTGCAGTTGCTTTTGTCGCAATTTGTGGGCCGTTTTTAGCTTTCATGCGTCTGTAGTACTGACCAAGCCAATGGTCGCTCCGCTGTAATGCAAATGCTGCCATTAGAAAAGACTGTCCAGCTTTGTTCTTCTTTTTACTCCTCTTAGGTTTTAACAGCTTACCCCCAGAAATGCGGTTATTAGGTGCCAAATTAAGCATGAGGTAAAATGCTTTTTTGTTTTCCACCGGCTCATATTGATACCAGTCTCTGAGATTATTTCGATGGCTGTTAGCTCACTAATACCAAAAATTTTTGTTATATCTATCCCAAGAATATTATATAAATATTGAGATCCATTAAAGTTGAGTCGGTTCTTACTGTATACCTTGCGCTTCAATTTGGTTGCATTGTCGCTTTTTTTGCTTTCATTTTCAATCCTTTGCAAAGTCTTCTCTATTTGAATATCACAATCTAAGATCTTACCCTTGAAAATAAGATATAATTCGTAGGCTTGTCTTAGTTCAAATAGATGTTCTTCTCTCCAGATACCTTTTAATGATTTTATTAAATCTTCTCTAGACGCTTTTACTTTAGGGTCTACATGAACGATCAATTTTTCAGGGTCACGTTCTCCTTTGAGTATTGCATTTATTATTGCCTGTCCTGATTTACCACAAATATCAGCAAGGACATTGTGTAATTTGATATTCATTTGTTCAAAAGCTTTCTGCATATGCAGTATTTGCTGAGAATAACTTTCAGTCAATGACTTTCGGTGCCTTAAATATGTTCTCAATTGCCTTGTAATATTGTCTGGCTGAAAACTAGCATTTAGCAGTCCAAAAGAATGCAGTTCCTGTATCCATTGGCAATCAAGTACATCCGACTTTCGTCCACTTACATTCTTTATGTGGCGGGCATTGACCAGAAAAACTTCAATGTCATATTCCTCAAGAATAAGGAAAAGCTGAATCCAATATATACCTGTAGACTCCATCGCAACGGTGGTAATTTTACACTTGAGTAACCATTTTGCCAAATCATGAATATCATCAGTAAAACTACCAAATGAACGAACAGGTTGCTCGCACCTGTCAGCCGGGACAGCGACATAATGAACCTCACTAGCGACATCAATCCCTGCTGCATCAGGATTTAATAACTTTAATGTTCTCTTTTCCATTACTTTAATTTTTGTTAAAGCTCTTTGCCCAGCCATTAGGATAAAATTACTCTCTTAAGCGGGATCACATAGTGTCACCAATGATATAGTCAAAAACAGCTGGAACCAGACTTGACAACGGGCAATTGCGCACCAGACAAAAATCGGGTCTTTGCTGCAAAGAACTACTGAGGCTTGCTTACGAAAACTGTTTCTTTGGGATATAGCATTTTTTAATGTGAAAACTTGACACAAAAACCAGGAAAAAAGGTCAAGGCTTATTTTTATCTGCACCCTTCTTCTTTACAAAACCTGAGTTCAAAGGAGTGATTTCCTCGCCCACTCAGAACTTCTCCTTTTCCCTAAGGTTTTGTTTTGACTCAGGGCTAGATAAAAAATAGGCCAGTCCTCATAGAAAGTATCGTGGTTTCAAAATCTCCAATGTATTGTTGGATTCTTTTTTTCAACTGTAGGAAAAAAGGAATTGGGGTTTGGGGCAAAGCTCCATTTATGTTGATTTTTCTTTAACAAGAAGAATCCACTACAATTATGAACTGATCCATAAACTTGATCTTGCTAAGAATTGAAACTTAGAAATAACAGAAACTATTAATTCTGCATAGCTTTCATAGCTCCCTTTAGGCTTTTCTATGCTCCTGCAAGATTTTAAAGTAGCCTTGCAGCTTTTTTTGAATTTCTGCACCAGTTTTAGCTTTTTCTGCAAGGTCTTTTTAATTCCTGCATGATTTTTTGAAATTTCTGCGATATTTATTTGAATCCTGCAGCCATTTTTTAAATTCCTGCAGCGCAGAAAAGTAAAATTTTTATGCTGGAAGTGATAAAAACAGGCAGGAAGCTATAAAATGAAACAAGGCGTTATGAAACTGGTGCTTAGCTATTATTTTTCAACTCTTTAAGTCTTATTTCTATTGAAAAATAGACACATCTGGGGCATAGAAAAAGGTGCTTAATAATGAGTAATGCTCATACCTTCAAGCTATCAAACAATAGAAATACGAAATGAAAATAGGAATATTATATTCCCAAAACATCTGCTCCCTGTTCAAAAATGATATCTACTGGAATGCCAGCTGCTCCAATCCTGTCAAGGTCGCTTTGAAGTTCTTCTCGAATGAATCCTTTCTCTTCAATTAATGATTTTGCCTGATCGTAGTCTCCATCTCCTTGAATTGTCAGAATCATATCAGAAAGGTCAAGCATTGCCTGCTTCATTTTTTCGAAATTTACCCGATAAGTATTTGTTTCCGGATCGCGTTCAAAAGCTCCTTTTTCCTGGAAATAATAAAAGCGTATCATGTTTGCTTTGCCATGAGCACTGGCTGCTCCAAAGCGTACAGATCGGAAAATGCCAGCCATGAAAGTCACAAAGTTATCCATCAGGTCCTTATTTGTAAATTCGCCCAATTCGTTTAGTCGATATACACACCACAATCCCAAAATATCAGCTTTCCCTTCTTCTATTGAAGTATAAGTATCTTGCAAAGCTTCACGAACTGTTTGATCTCCGGTAATCGTATTTCCAAGCCCTAACCCATGAGCAACTTCGTGGAACATGGTGTTTTCAAAGAAAGCATCGAAAGTTACGTGGCTACGTTGATCTTCGGAAATAAGTAAATCTGAAATAGGAACTAAAATTTTATCAAATTTCGCTTGCATTGAGTTTTTAAGTTGAAGCTTACGACTTCCTTTTGTTGCTCTTACTTCTTCGTCATTTGGAAGATTGATAGCAATGGTTTTACTTCCGGCATTACAATCACCTGCATAGTAAATCGCATCGTAAGCATTTAGGTCAGAATCAGATCCCGGAGTTTCGTTTTTGTATACTTCATCACATGGAAGAGCTTTTTGAAGATCGGGTAAAAGAGCTGCATATTTATCAAGTCGACTGCTCCATTCTTTATCTTTTATAAGAATATAGGCTTCGTGTGATGCTTTGTACCCATAGAGTTGATCTTCATAACTTTCAATCGGTCCGACGACAAAATCGATGGTGTTGTTTTTCATTTCCATCCAGGCAATGTCGCTTTCAAAATACTCATCAGTAAGCAAGGCTTCTGCACGTAATTCCAGGTATTTTTTTAGTCCTGGATCTTCAGCAAGCTCTGCAGCCTGACGAATGTATCCGGCAGCCTCATTGACCTGCTCACTGTATGCTACATGATACGGAATGGATTGCAGGTTTCCGGCATCATCACGTTGAATAAGCGTATATAAGCTTGTTTTAGTTGGTTCATCCCAGGCTTCAAATTCATCTTTGCTTATGTCTTCCGGATAAAATCCAGCACCTGCAGGTTTTGTTCCATATCCTTCAACAAAAGGTTCATTGTTGTTTAAGCGTTCCCATGGTCCATAATTTATTTTGATGAATTGCTCCATTGCCGGGCTGGTTGCTTTTGATAATATTTCTTGTTTATCACCATATGCTTCCGTCCAAAAAAGGTCGTCCATAATTTGGGCTGCCTTTAAAAGATAGGGGAGCATGGCTTTTTCATTTTCTGATAAAACAGATAAATCTGTTGTCAATTTGAATGATGCAAATTCTTCAGTTTTTGTTTCCATTTCACTTTTTACTGTGTTTCCTTCTGTTTGCTGGATGCTATTGCAAGCGCTTAAAGCAATCGAGCCAACAATGAATATTGATAATAGAATTTTTCTCATTTCACTATATTTTGAATGTTCTTGAATTATATCTGTTTAAAAGAAAACTATTTTATATATCAGTAATTGGTATGGATTGAAAATTACAGAATTTTTGTTTCTGAGTTCAATTTAGGTGAAATAAAAAATGCTGCCCGAGAGCAGCATTTAGTTATTATCTTTTAGGAAGATCAACTCCCCGTTCTTTTGCCATTTGTTCCAGTCGTTTCTGGAAGTTTGATTTTTTAGCACCTTGTTTCTTTTTCGGTGCATAAAGCTGAGCCCGAAGTTTATCTTCGTCAACAAATCGTCTGATAAGTACAGTTTGCCCAATAGTTATCAAGTTTGCTAAAAAGTAATAGTAACTTAAACCTGATGGATAATTATTCAATATGAATAAGAACATAACAGGCATCATATACATCATGGTTTGCATTCCAGGCATGGTTTGCGTACTTGCAGCCTGCTGATTCAATTTTGTTGAAAAGATTGTTGTTACCGTCATTAGTAAACAGAATAAACTTACATGATTTCCATATAGAGGAATATTAAAAGGTAAGTTTAAAATTGAATCAAAGGACGAAAGATCCGTTGCCCATAAGAAACTTTGTTGTCGTAACTCGATGGATGATGGGAAGAAAAAGAACATCGAAAATAAAATTGGCATTTGTAAGAGCATGGGTAAACAACCTCCCATAGGATTAACCCCGACTTTCTTATATAGAGCCATGGTTGCCTGTTGTTTTTCCATTTGTTTGTCACTGCCATACTTCTCATTGATCTCGTCCATCTCAGGCTTTAAAGCCCTCATTTTAGCTTGTGATATATATGATTTATAGGTAAATGGGAAGAGTATCATTTTGATGAAAACTGTCAATAACAAAATGATAATTCCAAAGTTACCTATATAGTTTCTTAAGAAATTGAATACAGGGATTACGATCCAACGGTTTACATAACGAAGAATAGAATATCCCAAGCTAATTATTTTGTCCATTTGCACATCGCCATACTGCCTTAATGTATTATAGTGATTTGGACCAAAATAAAGTTGCATGCCAAATGTTTGGTTGGTTGCATTTGTATATGGGATAGCAATATCTGCAAAATACTTACCAACAGTTTCATTGCTTTCCTCTGTATAATCATACTGAATGTCAGCTTCAGTAAAAGCTTCATCGGCAATTATTGTTGAGTTAAAGAAAAGTTGTTTGAAACTAACCCAGCGAACTTTTGTTTTCAGAGATTCTTCACTTGATTTTGCAGGGGAAAGATTATCTACTTCATCTTCATAATATTTATAAAAGACTGTTGCGTAGCGGTCTTCTCCATATTTTGATTTTTTCTCCAGTCGGGGAGCATCAAAAGCCCAGTTGAAGTTTAATGTGGTGGCGTTGTTTGCAATTACATCATTCATTCCAACCGTGTTCAGGTCAAAATCAATCATGTATGAGTTATAGTTTAAAGTATATTGATATTCCAGATATTTCCCGTCAGCAACCTGCAGTTTCATTGAAACGGATTTGGCCCACCAAAACCATTTTCTTCATTGTATTCTTCGTTACCTTCTTTTCCTTTTCTTACTTCAGCTCCACTAATAATAATTTGTTTTTGTGAGGTTGAAGGGGTGAAGAACAATTCATCAGTTTGGATTACCTTATTTTGTGAGAAGAAATTTACTCCAAATAAATTATCAGGTCCCATTAAATAAAATAAGGGGTTTATCCAGGTATGTTTTGTAGTTTTTTAATTCAACAGAATAAACTTTACCTCCTTTTGTCGAAAGGGTTACTTTCATCAGGTTGTTTTCAATAGTCACAAACTCTTCTTCACCTGTAGATGCAGCATTTGCAAACATTCCGTAGCGGTTGGTTGCCTGCTCTGAAACAGAAGAAGAATCAAGTTCAGCTATCTCGTTTTGCTGTTGTAATATTTCAGCCTGACGTTCAGCTTCTTGTTGAAGTTGTGCTTCGACCATCGCAATTGAATCCTGACGGGCTCTGGCAGCTTCAACCTCTTCCTTCGAAGGTTGATTAAAGTATGTAAAGCCAATAAGGATGGCAAAAATCAGTAAAATCCCAGTGATCGTATTCTTATCCATAAATAATTGATTTTTCAGAAATTAGCTTAGTGCTGCTTTTACGAAAGCAACAAATAAAGGATGTGGGTTTAAAACAGTACTACTATATTCAGGGTGATATTGTACACCAACAAACCATTTGTGTTTAGGTATTTCAACAACTTCAACAAGGTTGGTGTCTGGATTTATTCCTACAGGAATCATTCCGGCATTCACAAACTCGTCAAGGTATTCATTGTTGAATTCATAACGATGGCGATGACGCTCTTTAATATCAGTTTTGTTGTAAGCTTTGTAGAAGTTTGATTTCTTATTAATGATTTGGCAATCATAAGCTCCCAGACGCATGGTTCCACCTTTTTCTGTAATACCTTTTTGTTCTTCCATAAGGTCGATAACAGGGTGTGGGGTTTTTTCATTCATCTCTGATGAATCAGCTCCTTTAAGACCAAGAACATTGCGTGCATATTCAATAACAGCAATTTGCATTCCCAGACAGATTCCAAGGAATGGAATGTTATTTTCACGTGCATATTTTGTTGCCAGAATTTTCCCTTCAATTCCACGATGTCCAAATCCCGGAGCAATAATAACTCCGTTTAATCCAGAAATTGTTTTTTCAACATTCGATTCATCTATTTCTTCTGAATGAATCCACTGCAATTTTACTTTAGTGCGATTTGCTGCACCTGCATGAATTAAAGATTCTGTAATAGATTTATATGCATCCTGAAGCTCGACATATTTCCCAACTAAACCAATTTTAACTTCAGTTTCAGGATTTTTGTGTTTGTGGATGAACTCGTTCCAGTCATCTAAATGAGGTTCATCTTTTAAAGGGAGTTTTAATTTATTAAGTACTGTAATGTCCAGTTTTTCTTCCAGCATTTTATTGGGTACTTCATAAATCGTTGGTACATCAACAGATTGAACAACTGAGTCAATATCAACATTACAGAAAAGAGCTACTTTTTTACGAATACTTGTTCCCAAATCATGTTCTGTACGAAGAACCAAAATATCCGGTTGAACTCCATTTTCCAGTAACATTTTTACGGAATGCTGTGTTGGTTTGGTTTTTAGCTCACCGGAGGCTGCAAGGTAGGGGACAAGTGTCAAGTGAATAACCAGGGCGTTGCTTCCCAGTTCCCATTTTAGCTGACGAACTGCCTCTACATAAGGTAACGATTCTATATCACCAACAGTTCCACCGATTTCTGTAACAACAATGTCGTAGTTTCTTTTAGTTCCAAGGAACTTTATTTTACGTTTTATCTCATCTGTGATATGAGGGATAATTTGAACGGTTTTCCCTAAATAATCTCCCCGTCTCTCTTTGTTGATAACCGATTGGTAGATTCTACCGGTAGTAACATTGTTGGCTTGAGATGTAGGTTTGTTCAGGAAACGTTCATAGTGCCCCAAATCTAAATCGGTTTCTGCTCCGTCTTCGGTTACATAACACTCACCATGCTCATAAGGGTTTAAAGTTCCCGGATCAACATTTATGTAGGGATCTAACTTTTGAATAGTGACTGAATAACCTCTGGCTTGCAACAATTTAGCCAATGAAGCTGCTAGAATTCCTTTTCCTAAAGAGGAGGTAACCCCTCCTGTGACAAAGATGTACTTGGTTGCTGACAAATCGTAAAATTTTAATGTTCCTAAAAACGCACAAAGTTAATCAATAAATGTCAAGGAACTTACAATTTTTGTGCGATTATATATGAACAATTAATAAATAAAAGACCCGCTATTAAAGCGGGCCAGTATTTTTGAGGCTGCTAGCCTTCATCTTCCATATCATCAATAATGCGAATCTTCTCTTTTAGGAAATTAATTTTGTCCTGAGTATCCTGTATTTTCTTGTTTACATCCTCAATGAGTGATTCTGCATTTTTCGTATTGGCAAAGAACCCAATGTTATTATTCAGCAACACCAGATCATTTTCCATTTGTTTGAGTTTTTGGACATACTTGTCGCGTTCGAAACGCATTTTGTTTTGTCCTCTTGATGACGAGTTGAACGTTCCCATCTTCGTTTTAAATTTAAGAAGATTGCGTTTCTTTTCATCAATTTTTAATTCATCAAAATGCACATTGATAGCATCTCTATATTCGTTTTGAATGGTATCTTTTTCTTTAAATGGAACATGACCAATCTCAGTCCAGCGACGTTGGAATTCTTTGATTTTTGTAAGGTCAGCATCTTCATCTCCTGTTGATGTAAAGTTTTTGATCTCCTCAATCAAGTCTTTTTTCAGTTTCAGGTTATCAACCTGCTCGTGGTCAACTTCTGAGAAATGATTTGCTTTTTGCTCGAAGAAATAGTCACATGCTGTACGGAAACGTTTCCAAATGGCATCAGACTGTTTTCTTGGAACAGGTCCGATCTCTTTCCATTTGCGCTGGATGCTAATGAATTCTTCTGTTGTTTTTTTCCAGTCCTCACTGTCTTTCAAAGACTCGGCCTGTACACATAAATCAGTTTTAAGCTGAAGATTGTTTTGTTGTATTTCTTTATGTTGGGCGTAAAATTCACGTTTCGCATTGAAAAATGAGTCGCATGCATTTCTAAAGCGTTCGTAAATTTTGTTGTTGTCTTTCTTGGGTGCGAAACCAATTGTGCGCCAAACCTTTTGAAGTTCAATAAGTTCTTTTGATCTGGTGTCCCAATCTTTGTATGATTTAGATTCGAGAGCAACAATTTCCTCAGCTTTTTCGCATAAAACGGTTTTTGCTGCAAGATTTTTCTTTTGTTCCTCTTTTCTATTTTCGAAATACTCTTGTTGTTTTTTATTTATTTTTGATGTTGCTGCTTTGAAACGCTCCCAAAGTTCATCTTTTTTATCACGTGGAACCGGGCCTGTTTCTCTCCATAGCTCATGGTATTTTTGAAGAATATTAAAAGCTTTGATTGCTGAAGGTTCAACCAGTAATTCTTCAGCTTTTTCACAAAGGCCAATTTTAATATCCATGTTTTTCTTTAAGTCGAGGTCGCGAAGTTCCTTGTTGATTTTAATGTAATCATAGAAATTTTCAACATGGTGGTGATAAGTCTCCCAAAGATCTTTAAGTTTTGATTGAGGAACTGGTCCTGTATCTCTCCAGCGTTGCTGAAGGTCACGAAATTCCTGGAAGGTTTTATTAATAGACTCTTCGCGGTTTACCAGTGATTTTATATCATCAATGATCTCATATTTAATTTTCAGATTCTCATCTTTTTCTTCTTCCTGTTTTTTGCTCTTTTCATATTTTAGCTGACGAAATTCATTCATCAGGTTTTTCAGGTCTTCTTCGTAAGGTGCGTTGGCTGGAGCGTATTCTTCCTCTTTGCCTCCATCTTCAATGAACTTTGCTTTTTCTTTTTCGATATTAGCCCTGTGCCTTTTGTAGAAGTTCAGTTTTATAGCATCAATATCATCTTTCACATTGATGTCTTCAGACTTTGCCTGATCAACCATGTCGCGAAGAACATTGATTAACTCAACTTCTGTCAAATTAGAGTAGTCAATAGGTTCTTTTTCTGTAACATGTTCAGTTTCCTTTTCAGTTGCGATTTCTTTTTCTTCAACGTCAGGGGTATCTTCTACTTTATCTGTTTCTTCATCTGTAGTTTTTGCCTCTTCTTCTATTTCTGTTTCAATTTTTTTGGAGTCTATTGTTTCTTCTGTAGACTCTTCTGTTTTTTCATCATCAACAATAGGCTCATTAACAGTAGTTTCAGTAGATTTAGTTTCTGATACTTGTTCCTTTTCCGGCGTAGCTTCAGTACCGTTTTCTCCAGTACCGGCATTTAACTCTTCATTTGAGTTTTTTAGATCTTTAGGTTCCATTTGAATAAAATTTAAATTACATCGTAATTCTCAGAGATTTAGCATTCCGCTAATCTGTACGAAAATATAACTTTAATAAGGAATACTCAAATCAAACATATATTAATTCATTAAAAAGATCACTGTTATTCGGCAATTATTATGGATAAGGATAAAAAGGAAGGATAAAGCTAAATTAGATTTTTTGAAAGTTTCTTGGTCAATAATGTTCTTCTTGCCAGATAATAGAGACTTTTCTAAAATTTCACTAAGAGAAAAGATGTTTCTAAATATAATTTGAATTATTTATTTAAATTGATAGTATATCGAGTGATATTGTAATAAATCGTTATTAATTATTGGTTATTACTTTGTGTTTTTAATCTGTATTGAGCTGAGAGATGATATTTTAATTATTTTTGCCAGCGGAAAAAATGCCCAAATGGGCACAGAGAAAAAACTAAATTCCTTGTCTATAAAATGAAGTTAATAGCAACTTGTTCTATTATCTTGGTATTTTTATGCTTAAAAGTATCAGGTCAGACTCTTAGTGCCGAAATCTCAGGCATGACAAAGTATACATCTTTTACCGGTTCCATTTTAGCTCCATTAACGAAAGATGAAAAAATAAACTTAACGATTGCGAGTAGATACTATGCCAATTATTCAAAAGAGGATATGGCTGCCGTATTCTCAAGTATTGGGTATCGTTTGACTCCTGGTTTTACGGCTACAGCTGGAGCTATGTATTTTGGAGAAGATCCGACACCTATGGTTGGATTCCAGTCAATAATGGGTAAAAAAGCGGTTACAGGAATGGTCGCTCCAAGTTTAACTCTGGGTGAAGAGATGTCCATTCTTATGATTTCCCAGATTCAGTATTTGAAATCAAAAAATGAGAAAACAGATTTTGTTTCTAAAGTTATGCTTTTAGGAATGTTTGGCTTTGATGGTGATGCTTTTAGTCGGTTGTCGTTAAGGACTGGGTTTACAAAGGAAAAGTTGGGATATGGCTTAGCTATAGATATTGATATGTTGGCTGATGATGATTTTGAAATTTTATCAACCATTGGTGTTTACTTGCAGTATAACCTTGATTTTTAATGTCTATTTTTTGTGGGCTAAAAGCTTAGTTTTTTTTGTTGGTGTAAATTTTAAAGAACTATTTAATGAAATAAGCTAAAATGAGAGCGAATAATATCTTATTTGTAATATTCCTAATGTTTATAACAGTTAGCGTTTATGGACAATCCATTTCTGCCGAATTATCTGGAATGGATAGTTATACTACTTTTAGTGGCTCTGTAAGGGCTGATTTAACTAATAATGATAAACTGAGTTTTACAGGGGCTAGTAAATTCTATGATTATTATAGCAACGATAATAGATTTTTGATATTGAGTAGTTTGGGGTATGCCTTTACTTCTCACTTTTCAACAACATTGGGAACTATGTATGCATATGGAAATGCAGTAAAACCAACGGTTGGCATTCAGTTTACAGGATCTCATCATAAAATTAAAGCGGCTTTAGCACCAAGTTTGGCCTTTGCAGACCAGACTGAAGTGTTAATGAGATCATCGCTTTCCTATGCTACTTTAATAACTTCAAAAACAGACTTCATTTCACGGATGTCATTGATGGGGTTTATGCATTTTAATGAGCATATTTCCAGTCGATTGTCTTTGAGAAGTGGACTTGCAAAAGGTCGTTTTCAGTATGGCTTTGCTATGGATTTACGTTTTTCAGGAAATGAATTTGAGCTGACTCCTTGTCTTGGTGCATTTTTGCAATGCCAGGTTTTGTAGGTAGTTTAAGGTTGCTCTTGGCAACTATTTAATAAAACTTCATAGCTTGCAGATCCGCAATTAAACAACAAATCAATAATACTTAGATTGGGTGTAAAGCCAAATTTGTCTTCAAAAACCTGGGTGTAAGAAACAGGTGTAAATGAATTGTCTAGAATAGCTTTTTGTGATTTTGGATGTATACCTTCCCTAAAATTTAAAATGGCTTGAGGCACTTCTTCAAAATCTTCAGTAATGTTTATCTTCGGAGAGATTTCAAGTATTTCAAATACAACATTAAGAAGCTCATAGTTGAAGTCAAACAGGTATTTGTATTTCTTTCTATAAAATGGTTTGAAGTCATCTTCTAATATTTCAAAAAAAGGAGATGAGTTGTAAGCGGAGACAATTGCATTCCAATGAATATGCTGCCAGTTGGTTTCGTATGAAATTTTCAGGTCTTTTATTGCCTGATTTTTGCTTCTTCCTTTCTCAACAGGGATAACTAATGATTCTGGTCCGTTCGCAGCTAAAATGATTGTCCGGTTGCGAAATGTTTGCTTGATAAAATGCTCATGTCCTTCAAGCCATATTTGGGAATGAGACAGGAATTTAGAGACATATTGAATTGGTGGAAGGTACGCTGTACTTAAAAGGATATCTTGCTTATTCTTCATTTTCGTTAAAAAAACTTTTATCGGCTTCACCTGTCATTTCTACACCCTCCGGATGGTTATCTTTTACAGATTTATTTTCCTCAAGTTTGCTAATTTGTTTTTGCTGTTGTTTTATGGTTGATTTCAATTTCCATATCTTAGGAAGATAAACAATCATAGCTGCAATAATTCCAATTATCAGAGAAATAATTAAAGCTAAAACGAGTGGAACTTCTTTAAATTCCCAAAGGAAAAGTGTTAAATCAATGGGAACAGCATTTTGAATGGTAAAAATGACCAAAAGCAATGCGAGAATCAGAATGAAAATAATACCAACAGACATAATTTCTTTTTCAGGAAAAGTAAGAAAAAAAGGATAACGAATCAATTGATAAGTTATCCTTATATAATAGTTTTTACTTTTTTTATTTTACAAAGCTGAAAACCCGATCCCATCTAATGTTTGAAGGGAAGCTTTTTTCTTTGTCAAGTGACATCCATATGAATACAGCTTTTCCAACGACATGATCTTCAGGAACAAACCCCCAGTATCTGGAATCAGCTGAATTGTATCGGTTATCACCCATCATCCAGTAATAATTCATTTTAAAAGTGTAGCTGTTAGCTTGCTCTCCATCTATATAAATTGTACTATCATTTACAGCAAGTTCGTGCTCTTCGTAAGTTTCAATGATTCGTTTGTAAAGTGGCAGGTTGTCAATTGTCAGCGAAATTGTCTCACCAGCTTGTGGCATTTTTAGCGGCCCAAAATTATCGATGTTCCATGGATAGTTTTCGCTAAATGGGAAAATATTTCTGTCCCAATTTCCTTCAGGCATATTTACACGCTCTACCGACACAACATTGTTCATGTTTTTTATTAATTCAACATTTTCATCGGTAAGTGGGTAGACGTATTGATTTGCATCGTATGTTTGTTGATCAACAACGGAGATATTCATTCGCTCCAGGGTTAACTTATTTATTGGAGTCCCATTCGTTGTTACAATATATTCATACTGTACTCCGGGAAAATGTTCCTGTTCCTTACCATTAATATATACTTGTCCGTCAACAATTTTAAGTTCGTCGCCAGGAATGGCAATGCAGCGTTTAATGTAATTCTCTCGTTTATCAACAGGTCTGCTAATGATTTCACCGTAACGGGCTTTGTTGTTCAGTATTGTTTCACGACCTACGTTTCGAGCTAAGTAATAATAGCTTTGAGATGGATAGTTTAGTGCAACAGTATCTCCTTCCGGAAAATTGAATACAACGATATCATTATTTTCTACTTCTCCCAGTCCGGCAATTCGTCGATACGGATTTTTTACCCATTCCACATACGATTTTGCAGTGGTTGACATAGGCATTGTGTTGTGTACAAAAGGAAACGAAATAGGAGTATTTGGCATTTTGGGGCCATACGAAACCTTGCTAACAAAAAGATAATCACCTACTAACATAGACTTTTCCATAGATGAAGTCGGAATGGTATATGCTTCAATAAAGAACATTCGGATAAATGTTGAAGCAATAACTGCAAAGATGATGGCATCAACCCATTCAACGGTTTTTGTTTGCTGTCCATTCGGTGGATTTTTCTTTTTCCAGAAAGCCCAATGTACTTTTTTCGTTATGTACATGTCAAAAATGACAGCCATTCCGAAAAGCCACCAGTAATTTTCAAGCCAGATAACCCAAAGCAGGTAAAGTATTCCAACTGTACCGAATTTAAACCATTTGTTGGTTAGTATGTTTTTCATCTTCTTACAGATTTAAAAGATCTTTCATTGATAATTCACCTTTTTTCCCAAAACTGAATTCTGCTGCCAATACTGCCCCCAGGGCAAATCCTTGTCTGCTTTTGGCGCTGTGTTCAATCTCAATATGGTCAACATCTGATTCATATTTAATGCGGTGGATTCCGGGAACTTCTCCTTCGCGAATTGCATTTATTTTGAGCTGATCTTTTGAGGTAGGAGTATCCAAAGTCCAGGATTTTTTCAGAGACTGATTTTCAAATAACTCTTCAGCGAGAGTGATTGCAGTACCGCTTGGGGCATCCAGCTTTTGAGTGTGATGAACTTCTTCCATTGTAATATCATACTCTGGACGATTGCTCATAAGGGCTGCAAGTTTTCTGTTTAAAGCGAAGAATAAGTTAACGCCAAGGCTAAAATTTGAAGCATAAAAGAAAGTCCCATTGTGTTTGTTCATTTCTGCCAATACTTCATCTTTCTGATCTAGCCAACCCGTAGTTCCGCTAACAACAGGAACACCAGCTTCAAAACAAAGTTTATAATTTGAGATAGCTGATTTTGGAACAGTAAATTCAATTACAGCATCAGCTTTTTTTAGGTTTTCAACAGTTAATTCGTTCTGGTTATTAATGTCTATTTTAAAAACAATTTCGTGTCCACGGTTAAGAGCAATTCCTTCAATAATTTTACCCATTTTCCCGTAACCGATTAATCCAATCTTCATATTGCGTGAGTGTTTTTTGCCAATCCTGATTGACTTGTTTAAAATGTCAGGGAGGTTGTTTGTGTTAACGAGTTCCCCATTTTTTGTAAAGTTTACAAAGATATAAATTACAAAGTAAAACTATCATTTTGATGTTATAGTATCTATTTTTTTCGGTAAACGCATGATTGTTGGAAGTCAAAAGGGAAAAAGTGAAAGTAAAAAGGAGAAAAAAGGTATTGATGGATTTCTTTAATCTTTATAAAATTCAAGAATCTGCTTTTATTGTATATTGTTGAAATTGTTAATTTAGCGTGCCTCAAATCGGGATGTAGCGCAGTTGGTAGCGTACCACGTTCGGGACGTGGGGGTCGTCCGTTCGAGTCGGATCATCCCGACATAAGAAAGTCTGTGGATTGCAGGCTTTTTTTTGTCTTAACCTGAAGATATGAAGTTACTGTTTAATTCTGATTCTTATCAGCTCTGGAGAGATGTTGATTTATAAAAGCTGAATAGGGAAATAGGGTAGGATTCTTCAGTATAAAACAAAAAGCTCATGGAATATTTATCCTATGAGCTTTTTGAAGGTATAATATTATTTGTTTTTAGAATGTTCCGTAAAGTGAATATTCATCCGCATTACAGTAGACCTGACTGTAAAAGTAAAAGTCTTTTTTATTGGTAGACAATTTACGGTCAAGTTGAATAATTGGACTATTAGTATTTAAGTTGAAGAACTTTTTTAGGTTGTTATTCGCAAGTACAGCCATGATTTTTTGTTCTCCCCCGGTAACTTCAATTGCATATTGTGACCTTAGGACATCAAACAGTGAATCAATTTCCTGATTTCTACTTGCAAATCTTGGAAGATTAATGTTGGGGATCATTGTGATGTCAAAGAATGCAGGCTTATCATTGACAAAACGTAACCGTTCAAAATAAATACAACCAACTTCTTTTTCAAGATCCGTTAGTTCGAAAGAAAAAGCTTGATCCCAACTACGAATTTCTGGTTTAATAATTGTTTTGGTTGTTAACTTTTCTTTCTCAAAAGCACTTGATGTACCTGTTAAGGATAGTATTCCAACTCCTTTAGGTTTGCCTTTAACAATGCTTCCTTTTCCTTGTTTTCGGTAAATAAAACCTTCGGTTGTTAGTCGATCAAGAGCTTTTCTGATGGTTGGACGAGTTGCATTATGCAATGAACATAGTTCATTTTCAGATGGTAACAAGTCCCCTTCCTGGTATACACCATCAGTTATATGTTTTCGTAATAATTCGTATACTTTTCTGTGTAAAGGTAACTCTGACATGGTAATTTTAAAAAATGAGAAACCAAATCTAATAAAAATATATCAAACATTGACTTTTAAGTGTAGACAAGTTGTAAAAAGGGATGTGAATACAAATATTGGAGATTGTTAAGTCAATGTTAATTTGTAAGTGGTTGAAAATTAGATTTGATATGGTTTTAACATTAAGAAATGTTGTATCTTTGTTTTTTGACTTGTATATACAAGCAATGATTTATATTTTTGGGAAAAATTTTGAGAATATTATTATGGCTATACCAGTAATTATGCCCCGTCAGGGACAATCTGTTGAGACTTGCATCATTGGTGAATGGACCAAGCAAGTTGGTGATCAGGTAAAAGTAGGTGATATATTATTTACTTATGAAACCGATAAAGCATCTTTTGAAGAAGAAGCAAAAGAAGAAGGCGAGTTGTTAGCTATCTTTTTTGAAGAAGGAGATGAAGTTCCTGTTTTAGAAAATGTTTGTGTAATTGGTAAGGCAGGCGAAAGTGTTGATGAATTCCGCCCCGGAGGAAGTTCTGCTCCTGCAGCAGAAGAAACACCTGTTGAAGCAGCTCCAGCTAAAGCAGAAGCAGTTGTTGAGGAAAAGAAAGAAGTTACATTGGTTGAAAAAACTGAAGGAAAAGTAAAAGCTTCTCCTCGTGCAAAAAATATGGCTGAAGATAAAGGCGTGGCTTATGAACAACTTCAGGGCTCAGGACCTCACGGACGCATTATTGCACAAGATGTTGAAGCAGCTGCAGAATCATTGCCAACAATGACTCCGCTGGCTCAGGAAAAAGCAAAAGCAGAAGGAATAACACCTACTACTACAGACACTACAGGTCTTGGTGGACGTGTAAGTGCTGATGATCTTCAAAATTACAATCCTGTATACGGTGATGACTTCGAGATTAAAAAGCTTTCAAATATTCGTAAGCTTATTGCTAAGGCAATGCACTCATCGCTTCAAAATTCTGCACAGTTAACTCACCATATGAGTGCTGATGCTCGTAAAGTTCTTGCTCTTCGTAAAGAGTACAAGAAAAAACTGGAAAATGGCGAGATTACACAAAATGTTACTATAAATGATTTCGTTTGCTTTGCTGTAATTAAAGCATTGCAAAAATTCCCTCAGGTAAATACTCATTTTATTGGAGACAGCATGCGTTGGTTCAAAAAAGTACACCTTGGTCTTGCTGTTGATACTGAACGTGGCTTGATGGTTCCAACTGTTAAGAATGCTGACGATTTATCAATCACAGGCCTTTCTGCTCAGTTGTCATCTGTTGCAGGACAAGCTCGTAAAGGAAGTGTTGATCCTGAATTGTTGAAACCTGAAGCTGCAAGTTTCACTGTTTCTAACTTAGGAAGCTACGGCGTTGAAATGTTTACACCTGTAATTAACTTACCTCAATCAGCTATTTTGGGTGTATGTACAGTTGTTCCACGTCCAAAAGATTTAGGTGACGGTGTTTACGGTTTTGTGCCAATGATGGGATTATCTCTTACTTATGACCACCGTGCATTAGATGGAGGTGAAGCAACATTATTCCTGAAAGAAATCAAAGATCAAATTGAAAACCTATCTATCTAATAATAAACTATCGAATCTGAAAAACTAACAAAATGAGTGCTACATACGATTTAGCAATTTTAGGAGGTGGCCCTGCCGGATATGTTGCTGCAGAACGTGCAGGAGCAAAAGGCTTAAAAGTGGTTGTCTTCGATAAAAGAGCACTGGGTGGAGTTTGCCTGAATGAAGGCTGTATCCCAACAAAAACTCTTCTTAACTCTGCAAAAGTTCTTGAATATGCTCACGAAGCAGGGAAATACGGTGTCAAAGTTGATGGCGTAGGTTTCGACTTCAAAAAAATAATGAACCGCAAAGACAAAGTGGTGAAAAAACTTGTGTCTGGTGTGGGAGCTAAAATGAAACACGCCAAAGCTGATGTTGTTATGGCTGAAGCTGTGGTTAAAGAAAAACGTGGAGATGTAATTACAATTACTGCTGAAGGTAAAGATTACACCGCTTCTCGTTTATTGCTTTGTACTGGTTCTGAAGCTGCAGTTCCTCCAATCCCTGGTTTAGATAAAGATCAGGTTTTAACGAACCGCGAAATTCTTCAGTTGAAAGAATTGCCAAAAAGCTTGGTGATCATCGGTGGTGGAGTTATCGGTTCTGAGTTTGCTGATTTCTTCAATGCAATGGGAACTAAAGTTACAGTAATTGAAATGTTACCTGAAATCCTTACTGGTGTTGACGAAGAAATTGCTGCTTTTGTTCGTAAAGAATTTGAAAAACGAGGTATCGAATATCACTTGCAGGCTAAAGTAACTGAATTGAAAGGTAAAGAAGTTATTTTCGAAAAAGGAGGAGAAACTTTATCTGTTACAGGAGAGCAAGTATTGTTATCTGTTGGTCGTCGTGCGAATGTTCAGGGAATTGGCCTTGAAAACATTGGTGTTGATTTCACTCCTAAAGGAGTAAAAATTGACAAATACTGCCGCACAAATGTACCTAATGTATATGCAGCTGGTGATATCACAGGTTTCTCATTATTAGCTCATACAGCTAGTCGTGAGGGTGAAGTTGCCATTAACCATATCTTAGGGCGTAAAGATGTAATGCGCTATAATGCAATCCCTGGAGTTGTTTATACCCATCCTGAAACAGCAGGTGTTGGTTTGACAGAATCAGCTGCAAAGGCAAAAGGAATTGAAGTTGAAGTGAGAAAATTACCAATGGCTTATGCAGGTCGTTTCATTGCTGAAAATGAAGGTAAAGACGGTTTCTGTAAGGTGATTGTTGGTAAGAAATACAAAGAAATTCTTGGTATTCACATTGTTGGTGGTGCTTGTTCTGAAATGATTTGGGGAGCTTGTGCTTTAATTGAAGCTCAATTGAGAGTTCAGGATGTAGAGGAAATTATATTCCCTCACCCAACAGTAAGCGAGATCATCAAAGAAACAATCTTCCAATTTTAATTTGAATTTTCTAATTAGTTAATTTTTTATACTAGATATAATGCCAAAAAGTCAATTTATAGATCCAAAAAAAGTCAGGAAATCAGGGGAATTAGTAATTCCTGCGATTCCTGTTAACCAATACAAAAAGACGGTTAAAGAAGAGCTGAAAAGCAAAAGTTTCTCGAAAGAAGAATTAAAAATGATTTACCGCGACATGGTATTCATTCGTGAATTCGAGACAATGCTTCAGTTGGTAAAAACAACTAACTCTTACAATGGTGTTGAATATAACAACCCTGGCCCAGCTCACCTTTCAGCAGGACAAGAAGCTGCTGCAGTTGGTATGGCTTACACACTTACTGTGGATGACTTTATCTTTGGATCACACCGTAGTCACGGTGAAATCATTGCAAAAGGATTACGTGCAATCGACACGCTTGATTCAAAAGAGCTACAAAAAATTATGGATGAATTCTGGGACGGAGCCACTTTGGATGTTGCTAAAAAAGCACACAAAAATGACGACGTTAAAGAATTAGGTATTCGTTTCTTATTATATGGTGCATTAGCAGAAGTTTTCGCTCGTACAACCGGTTTCAACAAAGGTTTGGGTGGAAGTATGCACACATTCTTTACTCCATTCGGTATCTATCCTAACAATGCGATTGTTGGTGGTAGTGGTACAATTGCAGTAGGTGCTGCACTTTATAAAAAAGTTAACCGCAAACCAGGTATGGTTATCGCCAACTTGGGTGATGCTTCTATGGCTCGTGGTCCTGTTTGGGAAGGTATGAACTTCGCTGCAATGGATCAGTTTACTCAACTTTGGGATGATGAGATGAAAGGTGGCCTTCCAGTGGTTATCAACATCATGAACAACCAATATGGTATGGGTGGTCAAACATCAGGTGAAACTATGGGGTACGATGTTGCTGCTCGTATTGGTGCTGGTGTTAACCGTGATGGAATGCATGCAGAGCGTGTTGATGGTATGAATCCATTAGCAGTAATTGATGCTTACCGTCGCAAAAAAGCATTGATTGAAGACAAAAAAGGACCAGTTCTTATTGATGTCCTTACATATCGTTACAGTGGTCACTCTCCATCTGATGCTTCTTCTTACCGTACTCCTGAAGAAGTAAAAGCCTGGGAAGAAAATGATTGTATTGCATTGTTCGGAAACGAGCTTATCAAAGCTGGTGTTGCAACTCAAGATGACCTGGATGCAACATGGACTTTCGTTAAAGATATCATGTTCGATACATTCAAATTAGCTATCGACGATGAATTGTCTCCACGTATGGATCTTCACAAAGAACCAGAATTACTTGGAACAATGATGTTCTCGAATCAATCAGTCGATTCAATGTCTGATGCTAAACCAGATGTAAATCACCCAATGGAAGAAAATCCAAGGGTTAAGCAAATTGCAAGAAAAGAACGTTTTGCTTTCGATAAAGATGGCAAGCCATTCTCAAAAATGAAACAATATCAACTTCGCGATGGTATTTTCGAAGCGATTGTTGACCGTTTCTATAAAGATGCATCATTGGTTGCTTACGGTGAAGAGAACCGTGATTGGGGTGGTGCTTTCGCAGTATACCGTGGTTTAACAGAGGCTCTTCCTTATCACCGTTTATTCAACTCTCCAATTGCTGAATCTTCAATTATTGGTACTGCTATTGGTTATGCAATGTGTGGTGGTCGTGTAATTCCTGAAATCATGTATTGTGACTTCTTAGGATGTGCTGGTGATGAAGTTTTCAACCAATTACCAAAATGGCAGGCAATGAGTGGTAACATTCTTAAAATGCCAGTTGTAGTTCGTGTTTCTGTAGGTTCTAAATATGGTGCTCAGCACTCTCAGGACTGGACTTCACTAACTGCTCATATTCCTGGATTGAAAGTTTGTTTCCCAGTTACTCCATACGATGCAAAAGGTTTGATGAACACTGCATTACAAGGAACTGACCCTGTAATCTTCTTCGAAAGTCAACGTATTTACGACATTGGTGAGCAATTCCACGAAGGTGGTGTGCCAGAAGAATATTATGAAATTCCATTTGGTGAACCAGATGTGAAACGTGAAGGTTCTGATGTTACTATTTTAACAATTGGTGCTACTCTTTACCGTGCTCTTGAAGCGGCTGATATTCTTCAGGAAAAATATGGTATGAGTGCTGAAGTTATCGATGCCCGTTCAATTGTTCCATTTAACTATGAACCAGTAATTGAGTCAGTTAAGAAAACTGGTCGTATCGTGATTTCTAGTGATGCAACTGCTCGTGGTTCATTCTTGAACGATTTGGCACGTAATATTACTGACCTTGCATTCGATTACTTAGATGCACCTGCAACTGTATTGGGTTCTCGTGATTGGATTACTCCTGCATATGAATTAGAATATGCTTTCTTCCCACAAGCAGAAAGCTTTGTAGATATTATTCACGAAAGAATTGTTCCATTAAAAGACCATGTTGTGACTTACAACTACACAGAGTCGGAACAAATTCGTAGAAGTAAATTAGGAATTTAGTTTTTCTTTTTCCATTTCCATTTGAAAATGTAAAGCTCTTGTAACAATTCTGTTGCAAGGCTTTCATTTTCATTTTATAAATTAGTAGAAACCTGACATTTCTATCAAAACGATCACTTATGATTGAATCTATCTTTAATAAATACAGTGGGGTTGATGCATTGAAAAATGCTGTCTTAAAAGACAATGACGAAGTACTTCAGGTAAATGGACACTTCCATACTCCATATTCATTCAGTGCATTTACAGAAATCAGCCAGGCCTTAAAAATGGCAAAGGAAGAGAATGTAAAGGTCTTGGGTATTAATGACTTCTACACCACAAATGGTTATGAAGAGTTCACAAAACTTTGTGAAAGTTACAATATCTTTCCATTGTATAACATCGAATTTATGGCTTTGCAAAAAGATTTGCAGGCAAAAGGTGTTAGGGTAAATGATCCAAATAATCCGGGAAGAACTTATTTTAGTGGGAAAGGGTTAAAATTCCCAATTTTAATGAATGCTGAAATGGTTGAAAAACTATTGGGTGTTCAGAATGAAAGTAACCGTCAAACAGAACAGATGGTTGAAAAGTTGAATGAGTTCCTTAAAGAATTAGGAGCTGATTTTTCTTTCGACTATGACGATTTAATGAAAAAATACGCAAAATACATTTTGCGTGAAAGACATATTGCAAAAGCTTTACGTATTGCTATTGCTGAGAAATTTGCTACAGAAGAAGAGCAAAAAGCATTCTATGTAAAAGTATTTTCAGGTAAAGAACCAAAGTCTGCAATGTCTGACTTTGTAGGTCTTGAAAATGAAATTCGCGGTAACTTGCTTAAAACAGGTGGTCGTGCTTTCGTACCTGAAGATGATAAAGCTTTTCTGGCTCTTGATGAAGTAATTGATTTCATCATTAAAGCAGGAGGCATCCCATGTTATCCTGTTTTACTCGATAACCCTAAAGGAGAATTTACTGATTTTGAAGGTGATTATCAGGCTTTATATGAAAGTTTGGTTGCTAAAAATGTTTACTCCCTGGAGTTAATTCCAGGACGTAACAAACCTGAAATCATGGAAGAGTTTGTGAACTTCTTCAACGATAAAGGATTTGTAATTACTTTAGGTACAGAGCATAATACTCCAAAACTTGACCCAATCACTATTTATGGTGGTGATGGTAAAGATTTAAGCCCTGCCATGAAAAAAATCAATTATGAAGGTGCTTGTGTTGTTGCTGCACATCAGTTCTTGAAAGCCAAAGATGAAGAAGGCTTCCTTCGAAAAGATGGTACTGCAAAAATTGAACAAAGAGCAGATTTTATTGCTCTTGGAGATGCTATTATTAAAAAATTTGTAACTGAATAAGTCAATATAATGAGTACAGGAATTAAAAACCTGATTGAGGTATCGCAACGTTACGGTCAACAAAAAGATTTTGTGTTGGCAGGTGGAGGTAATACTTCATACAAAGACGAAAACCATTTGTGGATTAAGGCCAGTGGACACGCTTTATCTACAATTACAGAGGATGGTTTTGCAAAGCTTGACCGCTCTCTTCTAAATGAAATTAATACAAAAAAATATTCTGAAGAAGTTCTACTTCGTGAGGCTGAAATCGTAACAGACCTTATGAGAAGCCGTGTTGAGCCTGAAAAAGGACAACGCCCTTCAGTAGAAACTTCTTTCCATAACCTGATAGAGTATTCGTATGTGGTGCATACACACTCAACAAAGGTGAATGGTTTAATGTGTGGCAACCAGGTAGCTGAGAAAACGGCTGAATTGTTCGGCGATACTGCCATCTATATTCCTTACGAGGATCCTGGTTATATTCTTTTTAAAGTAGTTGAGAAAGCTGTAAATAAATACACCGAAGAAAAAGGGGAACAGCCTAAAATTATTTTGTTGCAAAACCATGGTGTTTTTGTAGGAGCGAATACTATTGAAGAAATTGATGCAATTTATGCAGAGATTATTTCAAAACTGGATTCTGTTTATGGCGAAGAGCCTGAAATTGAAGCTTTACCTGCACATGCAGATGCTGCTAAAATTGTTCCTGCTGTTCGTATGATGGTTTCAGAAGAAGGTTTAAAAACAGTTAAACTGGTTAATAACAACCTGATTAACTCGTTCCTTCCTGAAGATAAATATGCAGCTATTTCTGCTCCTTTTACTCCAGATGGAATTGTATATGCAAATTCATCATTTGTAAAAGTTGATTATAAAGGTGATGCTGATGCTTTCCTTGCAAGTGTACAGGAAAAGATTTCAGCTTACCAGGAAGAAAAAGGAAAACTTCCTAAAATTATTGCAGCTGATGGTTTTGGAGTAATGGTTATTGCAGATAATCCAACCAATGCTGAAATTCTTTACGATGTGATTACAGATCACTGTCGTATTGCTCGTTTTTCAGAGTTCTTTGGTGGTCAACATCCAATGACTCCAACACAAATTCAGTTTATCGAAAACTGGGAAGTGGAGCAATATCGTTCAAAAGTTTCTTTAGGTGCAACAGCTGGTCGTGTTGATCGTAAGATCATGATTGTTACTGGTGGTGCTCAAGGTTTTGGAGCTGGTATTGTTGAAGAGTTAATGGAACATGGGGCAAACGTAGTTATTGCTGACTTAAACGAAGAAAAAGGACAAGCTTATGCTGCTGAATTAAACCAGGCAAAACGCAAAAATAAAGCTTGCTTTGTTAAAGCTGATGTTTCAAATCCGGAATCTGTAGAGAACTTGATTTTTGAAACTGCTGTAAATTTTGGTGGATTAGATACTTTTATCAGTAATGCAGGAATTTTGAGAGCTGGGGGTCTTGATGAGATGACTCCTCAAACTTTTGAGCTGATGACAAAAGTGAATTATTCTGCTTATTTCCTTTGTGCAAAATATTCTTCTGAAGTATTTAAACTTCAAAATAAATACAACGAAAATCATTTTACTGATATCATCCAGGTTAATTCTAAATCAGGATTAAAAGGAAGTAATAAAAACTTCGCTTATGCTGGTGGTAAGTTTGGTGGTATTGGTCTTACTCAATCATTTGCTTTTGAACTTATGCCTTATAAGGTTAAAGTTAATTCTATTTGCCCGGGTAACTTCTTTGATGGACCACTTTGGGCAGATCCGGAAAACGGACTTTTTGTTCAGTATTTGAATGCCGGAAAAGTTCCTGGAGCAAAAACAATTGAGGACGTAAAACGTTTCTATGAAGCACAGGTTCCTGCTGGGCGGGGCTGTACTCCAAAAGACGTTATGCGGGCTATTTTCTATGTGATAGAACAAGAATACGAAACCGGGCAGGCTGTTCCTGTTACTGGTGGGCAAAATATGTTGAAATAGTTTAGTAATTTTAAAAGAGGAGAGCTGCACCTGTTGGCTTTCCTCTTTTTATAATATAAAAGGTGATATGAAAACAAAAGCCGTCCGTTTATACGGAAAAGAAGATTTACGACTTGAAGAATTTGAACTTCCTCAGATTAAAGAAGATGAAATTCTTGCAAAAGTTGTATCAGATAGTATTTGTATGTCATCATACAAAGCAGCAACTCAAGGTACAGATCATAAACGAGTTCCTAATGATGTAGCTGAAAACCCAATTATTATTGGTCACGAATTTGCTGGAGAAATTGTTGAAGTGGGTGCTAAATGGCAACACAAATTCAAAGCCGGACAAAAATATTCTATTCAGCCTGCAATTTATTATAAAGATGGTCCTGTGGGTGTATTAAGTGCTCCAGGGTATTCTTACCAGTTTATTGGTGGTGATGCAACTTATGTAATCATCCCTAAAGATGTATTGGAACAAGATTGTCTTTTGGCTTATGATGGACCAGGTTATTATCCAGCTTCATTGGCAGAGCCTTTAAGCTGTGTAATTGGTGCTATGCACGCTAACTACCATACAACTCCGGGATCGTATGTTCATGAAATGGAAATCGTTGATGGTGGTAAAATGGCAGTTTTAGCTGGTGTTGGTCCAATGGGATTGGCAGCAATTAACTATGCAATTTTGCGTGAAGACCGCAAACCTTCATTAATGGTTGTTACAGATATTGATCAGGCTCGTTTGGATCGTGCTGCTTCAATTTATCCTGTTGAATGGGCGAAAAGTAAAGGAATTGAGCTTATTTATAAAAATACCAGCGGAGAAAATGCAGTTGAAGAATTAAGAGCTTTAACTGGTGGTGAAGGTTACAATGATGTTTTTGTATTTGCACCAGTTCCTCCGGTAATTGAGCAAGGTGATGCTATTTTGGCTAATGACGGTTGTTTGAACTTCTTCGCAGGTCCTAGTAAAACTGACTTTACAGCGAAACTGAACTTCTACAATGTACACTATGGCTCAACTCATATTTGTGGTACTTCTGGTGGAAACAACGATGATATGGTTGAATCACTTGAAATGTTTGGTAAAGGATTAGACCCTGCAGGATTGGTTACTCACATTGGAGGATTAAATGCTGTAATTGATACAACATTGAATTTGCCTAAAATTCCAGGTGGTAAAAAATTGGTTTATACCCAAAAGGATATTCCATTAACTGCAATCAGCGATTTTGCTGAAAAAGGAAAAACTGATCCATTGTTTGCTGGTTTGAATGAAATCTGCGTGAAAAATAATGGTCTGTGGTCTGTTGAAGCAGAAGATTATTTATTAGCAAATGCAAAAGATATTTAAGATAAATTTTTGATGCATCTGTTTTTAAGAATTACTTTTACCCCGAAAAATAAAAAACTATAAATCTATATTGACTTTTATATCATGAGTAATAAACTTATCGAAAAAGCAGCTGACAACGTACGTATTCTTTCTGCTGCAATGGTTGAAAAAGCCAACTCTGGACACCCAGGTGGTGCTATGGGTGGAGCGGATTTTGTAAGCGTTTTATACTCCGAATTTTTAAATTACGATCCAAGTGATTTAACATGGAAAAACCGTGACCGCTTCTTCTTAGATCCAGGTCATATGTCACCAATGTTATATTCAATTTTAGCATTGGCCGGAAATTACAGTATGGATGACTTGGCTAGTTTCCGTCAATGGGGAAGCGTTACTCCTGGTCACCCAGAAGTTGACTTTGAAAGAGGTGTTGAAAATACTTCCGGTCCACTTGGACAAGGACACGTAATGGCTGTTGGTGCTGCTATTGCTGAGCGTTTCTTAGTTGAACGTTTTGGTGAGTGGATGTCTCATAAAACATATGCATTTATTTCTGATGGTGGTGTTCAGGAAGAAATTTCTCAAGGTGCAGGACGTCTTGCAGGTCACTTGGGATTGAGTAATCTGATCATGTTCTATGATTCAAATGATATTCAACTTTCAACAGAAGTGAAAGATGTAACAGGTGAAGATACTGCTAAAAAGTACGAAGCCTGGGGATGGAATGTAATGACCATAGTAGGTAATGATGTGGAAGCTATTCGCGAAGCATTAAAAGCTGCGAATGCAGAAACTGAAAAACCAACCCTTATCATTGGTAAAACAATTATGGGTAAAGGTGCTGTTACTGAATCAGGTGAAAATTTTGAAGGTCAGTGTTCAACACACGGACAGCCATTAAGTGGAGCCGGTGCTTCTTTCGCTAAAACTATTCAAAACTTAGGTGGTGATCCTGAAAATCCATTCGTAGTTTTCGAAGAAGTTGAAAAATTATTTGCAGAAAGAAAAGAAGAATTGATTAAAGCTGCTGCAGCTAAAAAAGCTGAACAAGTAGAATGGGAAAAAGCAAATCCTGAGCTTGCTGCAAAATTTGAGAAATTCTTCTCTAAAGATGCTCCTGAATTTGATTTCTCAAAAATTGAACAAAAAGCCGGAGCTGCAACTCGTGCTGCATCTGCAACTGTATTGTCTGCATTTGCTGAAGGAGTTGAAAACATGGTTGTTTCGTCTGCCGACTTATCAAACTCAGATAAAACTGATGGTTTCTTGAAGAAAACTACTGCTTTCCAAAAAGGTGATTTCAGTGGAGCTTTCCTTCAGGCAGGTGTTTGTGAGTTGACTATGGCTTGTGTTATGAACGGTATGGCACTGCATGGTGGAGTTATTCCTGCTTGTGGTACATTCTTCGTATTCTCAGATTATATGAAACCAGCTGTTCGTATGGCTGCGTTAATGCGATTGCCAGTTAAATATGTGTGGACTCACGATGCATTCCGTGTGGGTGAAGACGGTCCTACCCACCAGCCTATTGAGCACGAAGCTCAAATTCGTTTGATGGAGAAATTACAAAACCATAGCCATAAAAACTCAATGTTGGTAGTTCGTCCTGCTGATGCTGATGAAGCAACTGTTGCATGGAAAATGGCATTGGAGAATGTAGATACTCCAACCGGATTGATTCTTTCACGTCAGGGTATTAAATCAGTGACTTCTTATGAAACTGCTTTAAGTGCTGAGAAAGGTGCTTATATTTTAAGTGATTGCGAAGGTACTCCAGATGTAATCCTTTTAGCAAGTGGTTCTGAAGTTAGTACTTTAGTTGCTGGTGCTGAATTATTGGCAAAAGACGGTGTTAAATGTCGTATCGTTTCTGTGCCTTCAGAAGGTTTGTTTAGAGCTCAGAGTGCAGAATATCAGGCTTCAGTTTTACCAGCAGGAATTAAAAAATTTGGTATGACTGCAGGTCTTCCAGTGAACCTTGAAGGTTTAGTTGGAGCTGATGGTAAAGTATTTGGTCTTGGATCATTTGGATTCTCTGCTCCAGCCGGAGTATTAGATGAAAAACTTGGATTCAACGGCGAAAATGTTTACAACCAGGTAAAAGAGATCTTAGCTTAATAGATTCCCTTATAATATAATAAGAAGCCGTTTCATTTTGAATGAAGCGGCTTTCTTTTGTTCATTATTTTACTCTACTATTTATCCTTTTGTGTTTTTACTAATCCTTTTAGAAATACGAGCTTCCTTTTAAGTTTTTGCCTGTCCTTTTGGAAATGGGTGCTTCCTTTTAGGTTTTTACCCGTCCTTTAAAAAAGGAAGACTCAAATAGTAAAAGGACAGCTCAAATAGCAAAAGGGCGGTGTAAATAATAAAAGGACGATTTAAATAGTAAAAGGATGGACTAAATACCAACAGGACTATGAAAAACAGGCCGTTTAGGCAAAAAAACACCTGTAGAATATTTTCTACAGGTGTTTTTTTATATCTAAAAGCTAATCTTGATGGAATTATTTTCCTAAGAATTTCTTTCTTAACTCAACGACTTGTTCATCTGTAATTGGGGCATGAACACCAATTGGTTTTGCCATTACCAATGATTTTGCACTGAATTCGGCAACTTCCAGACGGTCAAATGTTCCCAGTAGTTTATCTCCTGTTACAATAACAGAGTCGTTATTGATAATTACTGCAGGAGTGTCTTCTGAAATAATATTAAGAATAGTCTCCTGTCCGGCAAAATGTGAACCGTAAGGTACATTAGGAACATCTTGTAAGAAAATCCAGCTTTCAGGGATTGTACGCACATCAAACTTTTGATCCGTAACACTGTGAGCCATCAGGTATGGCGACTGTGTCAGGATGATAGAGTTAATTCCCGGATTCCGTTTGTATATTTCCTGATGCAACCAGGTTGCACGACTAGGAATTTTCCCAGGCTCACGTTTACCATCTTTAATCTGAACGATGTCTTCATTTTGAATGTCCCAGCGAGCTATGTTGGTAGGAGTGATCAAAAAATCATCCCCTTTCCAGCGAGCCGAAACTGTTCCATATGAACTAATCATTAGTCCCTGGTCACATGCACGGTGAACAATACGTTTAATTTCCTGACGAATTGCTCTTTCATCGGATGGATGATCAAC
>CAXXKK010000004.1:0-119990 GCA_963676845.2 Prolixibacteraceae bacterium
ACATTAATAGCAATAGGAACTCCATGCGTTTTGTGCAAAGTTTCCTGATCGTATCTAAAATCATCATCATCCTCTATATCATCGTGAATTAATGAAGCTTTGTGAAAGCATTCAATAATTACGGTCATTTTAAATTGATTGTCCTCATTAACCTCATCCACATAAGAACGGTAAGCCAGCAATGCCAGCAATGGACGAATTCGCTGTCCTCCCATCAGCATCATCCGCTCTGCCAGTTTTTCGGTTTCATTATTTTTGCTGAAAAATTGTTTCAACTTAAACTCGGTAAAATAATCATCCACCTGGTCTTTTAATAATGAAACAGATAAGGGTTGATACACGGGATTTTGCTTAAACAAATGGATCTCTTCAAAAAGCCAGCCCGAATCAAGTTTAGTATCTTCACATCCGTCATATAAAAGAGGAATTCCAAAAACAGGAACTGCTGCCCGGGAAACAGGCTCAAACGAACGCTGCAGAACCGACATACAACTCACACCAATAACTGCATCAATTGCACCTTCTTCAACCAAACCAACAGCAACGGTTGTTCCCTCTGCCACCAAAGTGGTATAGCCCAAGGCTTCAGCTTCATTTAAAATACGATCGATCTGACAACCTTTACATCCGGCACAAATCAATCCTAATTCATCCATCTCGGCCTGGCAAGACTTGGAATTTTTCAGGCATTGGGGCAATAAAAGCAAACGCCTATCAAAGGGAGTAGCAGCTATGATATTTCTCCAAAGTTCATTTCCACATAAAACAATGGTAAAATCCAGGAACTCCTGATCCATATCCAAAGAATGGAGTAATTCTGTTGCCAGATTCTCTATGTCTTCAAAATCCATAGGAGGTTTCAGTTGCTTATCAACAACCAAACTACGGGCAGCTTTACGCAGCAAGCTACGGGTCTTTACATCCTGAGGAACCTTTAATAATCGCTGAGTTTTAATCATATTCTACTATCCGTATGCGCCCATGCCAAAGAAGGCCCACTTTTTTGCAAATTTATAAATCTTACTTTTTTCAGGTATCGGATCATCCATCCCATGGCTACAAACCACAGGCATTGTACGCAAGCGTGCAGCTTCGTTGTCCCTTCCTGATGTATCTTTTGCTTTGTGCTTTTCTGTAAAATCCACTAACCATTGAGGATCTTCCATAATTATACAACCCGAAGTTTTCTTTGGAATTTCTTCCTTCATATCCCTTAAAAATAAGGAAGAATCATAAATATCCTTCAATGGTTTATCAACAACATTATCGGTTGCAAATTGAATGACCGGACATGGCTCAATATAACCCGATGCATTGATATGATGACTTAAGCCAGTAGCTGCCGGACAAAGTCCATTCCCTTCGCCGTCCCAATATGCATCAATTAAGACAATATCGAATTTCAGGCGGGCATCAACCATAAACTGACGCAGCTGCCTGATTTCATCCTTACTTAAGCTTAATTCAACATTTGGATTAGGACCAACCGGACGATAAATGTAGTACCACAGGTAACTTACTCCCTGGTCAATTACAGATTGAATAAATTCCGGTGATAAAGCCAGATTCAGGTTCGACTTGCATACACTCATGGCAACTCCGGTTATTAAACCAGCATTGGTAGAGTTAGTTATGGCCTGCCTTGTTTTTTGATAGACATGATCGCCTCCACGCCTAACATCTGCCACGTCCTCATCGCCTTCAAAACTAATTAAAGGAGTAACATTGGCCACTTTTCGAAGCTTTTCTGCAACTTCTTCAGTTAGCAAAGTGCCGTTTGTGAAAAGCTGAAAATAGCAATCAGAATGTTTCTCAAAAATGTCAAACAATGGTTTATACAGAAGGGGCTCTCCTCCCAATATTCCAAAGAAATAAGAGCCTTGTGCTTTTGTTTCAGTAATTATCTTATCCAGTTGTTCGGCAGACATCCGTGCCTTTTTCTTCTTACCCATTACCCAACAGCCCTGACAATTCAGGTTGCAATCATCGGTAACAGAAATAAAATGAAAAGCCGGAAAAAACTTACCCTTTTTCTTTTTCTTCTGAAACCGGTTTATGCTGAGCATCCCTTTGATGCCCATGTTGTAAATGAATTTATATAGGCAACGCCTGTCTGTTTTAAACAGAAATCGTTTTAACATACTAGTCTTCTCTCTTGAATCCTTTTTTAAACTCCTCCAATGCTTTCTTTCGCTCTTCCTCGGCAAGTTGCATCACTCCTTCTCTGAAAATATTTTTTCGTGCTCTGTTTCGTTCGTTTAAGGTAGATAACAAACTACCCGGGTTAGATGTTGCAACGGGTTTCTTTTCTCCCGGCTCAGCACCTGCCAGAGCTGATTTCTCAGTCAACCTGGGAAAAATAATAGCCTGCGCAGGACAAGTTCTTCCACAAGCCGGACAATTATTTTTACATGAAAGAGGATTACTAACTGTTAAGCTCTTTTTCTTTTCGAAAGTATATACACCAAACACACAAAACCGGGCGCATTGACCACATAACGTACAACGTGATTCATCGATTATCGGATACCATGCAGGAACATCCAAATCACTTTCCCGAACCTGGTAGTGTGCAGAGCCTTCTTCCAGTTGATATGAGTTTGTCAGCTGATCGAATACTTCATCTGCAGACTGAACTTTCAGATTCAACACTTCAAATTCACCAAAGTCTACACCATTCTGAATAAACATATTTTTGATAGCACGGGGATAACAGGCAACAATCAACTTTTGATCGTACTTCTTGCCCATTTCTTCAAGTATTTCTTTTTCCTGAAGACTCAAAGCACATAAATCCTTCAGCTCATAAACATCAGCGTCCAACTTTTGGACACTATCCAAAATCTTATCTGTTTTATCCGATGAAACTGATCCTGCCCCACATCTACATACAAATATTGCCGTGTTTTTCTGCATCTTACCTCTATTTATTTAGCTAAATAAATTAAAATACTTGCAAAAGGGAAATCTAATCAGAAAATTAAAATCCCAATTAACAAGTTTTTACAAATGAAGTAGCAATGCCAGTGACATAATTAAATGTTATTTTTGGTTTATTAATAAATCAACATAAATTATGAAACCACGTTTATCCATAGTCACGTTGGGAGTTAGTGACTTAAAGCAGTCCCGTGAATTTTATAAGAATGCCCTGGATTGGAATCCTGCAAACGGAAGTGATGACAAGATTGTATTTTATAATCACGGAGGAATTGTATTTTCACTTTATCCTCTAAATGGGTTAGCCGAAGATGCAAATATTTCACCCACCCGAAGTGGTTTTTCCGGCGTATCACTTGCCATTAACTTAGACTCAAAAGAAGCAATTGACGAGCTTTACAAAAAAGTAATCGCAAACGGTGCAAAACCGATAGTTGAACCCCGTGAAACCTTCTGGGGAGGATACGATTGTTATTTTGCAGATCCAGATGGACACCACTGGGAAATTGCTTGGTCACCTTTCTGGAAATACGATGAGCAAGGAAGTTTGATTTTATAGTAAAGAGTAATATTTTTATACTAACTAATCAAATTGCTAAAATCAAACTCCTCATGAAATACATTTTAACTTTTTTATTATCAATTCTTACAGGAATCACTTTTTCTCAAGAAGTACCAGAAAAAGAAATCACAACAAAAATTAACGAAGTAACAGTTTACATTGAAGGTGCCCAAATAACCAGAAACAAAACAATTGACCTTCCAAAAGGTACTTCCATTCTTAAATTTACGGGACTCTCTCCTTTTATTGATGCAAAAAGTATTCAGGTTAAAGCAAATGGAGAGCTCACTATCTTGACAATGAATCACGAGATTAATTATCTTGAGAAAATTGAAAAATCGGAAGAGTTAACAAAACTTGAAAATCAACTAGAGGAGGTTAAAGACAAAATCACACTTGAACAAACCAGTTTGTCTGTGCTTGATGAAGAGTTATCTTTCCTGCAGGAAAACAAATCAATTGGAGGAGAAAATCAAACATTAACTGTAACCGACCTAAAAGAGACTTCTGAATTTTACTCAAGCAGAGTTTCAGAAATTATGCTCGAGAAAATAAAACACAAAAAAAACATTCAGGATCTCAACAAAAAAAGCGATGACCTGCGATCTCAAATTAGTTCCATATCAAATACCCGGGATTTTGGTTCGGGAGAAATAATCGTGAAGGTAGAAGCTAAAAATAATACGCAAGCTGATTTCAACATCTCATATCTTGTATCGAATGCCAGCTGGTTCCCAACTTATGATGTTCGCTCAAAAACAATAAATGATCCTATTGAATTGGTTTATAAAGCAAATATAAAACAAGACACAAAGATTGACTGGGTTGATGTTAAGCTTAAGATTTCATCCTCTAATCCAACAAACTCAGAAACAGCACCGGCATTAAAAACATACTTTTTAGGTTATAACACTCAACCTCCGGTTTATGATAAGACAATAAATACTGTATCTGGTAAAGTATATCTGGACTACGAACCATTGGCCGGGGCAACAGTAGTAGTTAAAGGAACAACCATAGGAGCCGTTACAGATGTTGATGGCAGTTATTCTTTATCTATTCCTGAAAATGCATCCTATCTTGATTTTTCATTTGTTGGTTGTGTTCCTCAAACCAAACCGATTAATTCCGACATAATAAATGTGACAATGGAAGAAGAAGCCATAGCATTGGAAGAAGTAGTTGCTGTTGGATATGGAGGAGCTATGGATTACGAATTTGGAGACGATTTTATTTTATATGAGGTAGAGGCAGAAGCAAACGCAGCATCCCACATAGAAATAAATAAAAACATTAGGGGTTCAAATTCAATTCCAATAGAGTCGACTCAAATAGCCAACCAAACAACCATTGATTTTGATATTCAAACTCCATACACCATAAAGTCTGAAAATAAAAGTTTCTCTATCGATATGGTTAGCTATAACATCCCGGCCTCATATCAATATTACAGCATCCCTAAAATCAACAACAATGCATACTTGCTTGCCAATATAACGAACTGGGAGCAATACAATCTGATGGAAGGTGAAGCCAACATCTTTTTTGAAGACACCTATATTGGAAAAACTGTTGTTGATACTCGCTACATAGCTGACACACTTCAACTATCACTTGGTATTGATAAAAACGTAACAGTTAATCGTGAAAAACTAAAAGATTACAGAGAAAAGCAATTTATTGGCAATAAGCAAGAAGAAACAAAAGATTGGGAATTAACTGTTAAAAACAACAAGAATCAGGAGATTAGTCTTTTGCTTTTAGATCAGGTTCCTGTTTCAACCCTAAAGGAAATTGAAGTAAAAATTGAAGATATATCAAAAGGGATATTTGATGAATATACAGGGGAAGTAAAATGGGAATTAGAAATTGCTCCGGGAGAAAAGAAAGATATCAGACTAAAATATTCTGTCACATATCCCCAAAATAGGAATGTACTGGTTGAATAGAAATTTAATCTGATTTTGATTAGATGAAAACTTACAATTGATGGATAAAAATCAATCCAAACCACTTTTTATCATCAACCCTAATGCAGGGAGAAAGAAAAATAAGAAGTTTCACCGTCAACTTTTAAAGTACCAATCAAAAGCTGACATTCGTTTCTCGAAATATCCCGGGCACAGTAGTGAGATCGTTAAGGAGGAAATAAACAATTACGATGTATTTGTAACTGTTGGTGGCGATGGAACGGTAAACGAAATAGCCTCTGCATTGATTGGCTACAACAAAAAAATGGCTGTCTTTCCTGCTGGTTCCGGTAATGGATTTGCCCGCGAGTTTAGCTTTACCAAGGACATTCACAAACTTTTTAACGCAATTGAAAAAGGAAAGACAATCCCTACCGATGTTATTTTTATTAACGATCGCCCCTGCATCCATGTGGCAGGTATTGGTTTCGACAGTACAGTTGTCACTCAATTTCAACGGTTAAATAAACATGGATTTATAAACTATTCGCGAACTGTTCTTCAAGTCATTCTTGGTTTTAACCCCATTGAAGCATCAATTGAAACCCAAAACGAAATTATCAGGGGAAAATTCTTCATGATCAACATAGCAAACACCGGACAATTTGGTTATAATGTCCGCATTTGCCCGCAAAGCAAGGCTACCGATGGAAAATTCGAACTTGTATTGATTTTTCCCTTTCCAAAATGGAAATTTCCACTATTTGCTTTAAAAATGATGACGGGCAAACTCAAACCATCCAGGCATGTCCGGTTTATTTCTGTTGACAACGAAGTTATCATAAACACTCCGGAAACAAATTTTGAAATTGAAGGAGAACCGGTTCAACTGAAAAGTCCGGTAACAATCCGGATTGAAAAAGGTGCGTTGCAAGTTGTAAACCCGAAGTAGATCATAGTGAACTAACCAGTCGCAGTAATCAGGAAACGGCTTTTGATGAAGTCCTGCAAGTAGATGATGTCGTCTTACATGTTTTTTCGAATCCTTGCAGCAAAATCTTAGTTTCTTGCAGTATTCTTTATGGTCTTGCAAGTTTTTTTTAAGCCTTGCAGCCTTTTTTTAAAATCACTGCAGCTTTTTCCCCGGTCTTGCGCTGCAAGAAAGCAAAAAATACCTGCAAGACAGGTAAAAACCCATGCAAGTTGAGTAAACAGTATGCAAGACGTCTTAAAATGGAGCAAGGAGCTCAGAATGAGTGGATGACTACAACTTAAACTTATGTTGAAAACTTTGACCGCTTGCAGGAATGAGCTTGTTGTATATTTTGATAACTTGGGGAGGAAATAAAAAACACAAGAGTTATAGCTAAAATATGCAATACATATTTATAGGATAACTTTAGAGGATATACGGCAGAGTTAAGTGTAATTTAATAGTATCCAACAAGTTTATGATAGCCACAATATAATATTCAATCAATATGGATTCTAAAGAGATTATTGTTAAAAAAATTGATGAACTAATTAAACAAGAAAGTTTTTTCCCTTGGGAAAAATGTAGCTATAAAAGGCCAGAACATGGTCCAGATAAAGTCTACGGAAAAGAACCATCCGCAGAATGGGATACTTGGGTTAATCGAATTGAGCGATTATTAAAAAAAACAGTGATAAAGGAATCAGAACCATATATTTATTTCTCATCTGCGCAAAGCGCTAAGATAGAAGGAAACTACAGAGATCAATTTGACAAAGCAAAAAATGGATATATAAGTGCACTTTCCTCATTAAAAAATCTATTCCTAGAGGGAGATGTATTTGATGAGTTACTTATCAAACCGTCACAAAAAGACACGAGTCGAATTAATCAAAAACCAAATCAAAAACATACTTCTGAGTTTGATGAGAAAAAAGTATTTATTGTGCATGGTCATGATCACAATCTCAAAATTGAGCTAGAGGTATTTCTTTCACACATTGGATTAAAACCAATAGTACTGCATCGAGAGGTAGATAATGGAAAAACAATTATTGAGAAATTCGAAAAGAATAGTGATGTTGCATATGTTTTTGTTTTATTGACACCCGATGAGATTGCATTTACAATAGAGCAAGAGCATCAATTAGATAAAGACAGGAGAAAAGAATATAGGGCAAGGCCTAATGTTATTTTTGAATTTGGATATTTCATTGCCAAGTTAGGAAGAAACAGAGTCTGTGCCTTGTATAAAGAAAATGTTACAATCCCTAGCGATCTTAATGGATTTCTTTATAAGAAAGTCGATTTAAATATTGAAGAATTAGGATTTTCCATAATTAAAGAATTAAAAGCTGCGGGATTAAAAGTACAACTTTAAGTCTAGATAGATTATTGATAATAAAATCTGCTCATATTATTTTGCATATTCCATATGCTACAAAATTAATTCACTACAAAACAAACATCTACCCTATTAAGCATAAGTAACAAATATAAAAATGGGAACATTTGAAATTTCAGTCGATAGATTTAATGAATTTGCTTCCGAATTCGCAGAAAGATTTATGAATATTGATTCATATATAACTCATTTTGAAAAGTTCTGCGATTTTCACGAAAGCAATGAACCTAAAATATTAGAATTAGGTTGTGGACCTGGTAATGTGACAAAATTTTTAAAAAATCGATTTGAAAATTCTCAAATAACAGCAATTGATCTGGCTCCTAAAATGATACAAATTGCAAAACAAACGATAATGGGTGTTGATTTTAGAATAATGGATGTCAGAAATATTAATTCATTTCAAACTCAATTTGATTCAATTATGTGTTCCTTCTGCCTACCATTTTTATCAAAATCTGACACATATAAATTAATTTCAGATTGTTCCGAAAAACTATATAAGAATGGAGTTCTCTATATAAGTACAATGGAAGGAGATGAATCAAAAGCAGGATTTGAAACAACAAGTTTTACTGGGGAATCGAAAATATATTTTAACTATCATAAAAATCTTGATCTTGAAAAGGCTTTTTTAGAAAATGGGTTTTCAATCGAATATAATGTTCGTCAAAAATATTACGAGCCCAACGGAGATATTACAATTGACCTGATTATGATTGGAAGGAAAAAATAACAAGCCTCAACAAAGTACAAGTTCTTTAGCGTTTTCTATTGGCAATCAATCGCTGGATACTCGAGACAATTATATTTGCAATGTTCACATTATACTACGATAGTCGGGATGACATATAGATATCAGGGCTACGCCCCTAGACGGTATAGAGTTGTTTGGCTGGTTACGAAGAGAACAGGGCTACGCCCCTGAAGTTACGCAAACCTGAAACTGTTTTAGAACTCCTTACTTTTTAAATGAAGGTCGCGTTGTGGGAAAGGAATAACGACATTGTTTTTGCGGAATTGGTCGTCAATTTCGAAGCGTAAATCGCTTTTAATGTTTTCAACCAAAAAATCATCGGCAGTCCAAAAGTAAAGCTGAAAATCAAGGGATGAATCACCAAAATTATTAAACCGGACAAAAGACTGAGGATGTTTTACTATTTTGCTGTGATTGGCAGCAGCATCCAGTAAAATCTTTTCCACCAACCGGACATCGGAACCATAGGCCACACCCACTTCAACATGAAAGCGCGTTACATCTTCGTTGTGGGTCCAGTTTATGATTTTTTCACCCGTAAACCGTGAGTTTGGAACAATAACCACGATATTATCACGAGATAAGATTTTAGAAACCCGTAGACCAATCTCCAATACACGTCCAACAACACCTTCAACCTCAACCACATCATCAACTTCAATAGAACCATCAAACAAGATGATAATACCAGAAAAGAAATCATTGAAAATATTCTGCAACCCAAAACCAACACCCACTAAAAGTGCCGAAACACTGGCAATAACAATGGTTACCTGAAATCCAAGGGAACTAATTACAATGGTGATTCCCAGCAACCAAACCAGGTATTTCACAATCTGCACAAAAGATTTTCCTCTGCCCCTATCGAGTTGTTTTCGCTCGATGCGACGATCCATTAGGTGCTCAATTACAAAAACTAAGATTCTGGTAATGTAAATGATTACAAGAATTACGAAAAGGTTCTTTACCCTTACCGTAAATTCATCACCGGAAAAAAGCTGATAATCGAGAAAGTTGTGATAATTGATTTTGAGAACCTCGAGAAATACAACCAAGGCAATAAACCAAATAAATACCCTTATTCCCTGACGGATAAAACGTGAAATCTCTTCCGGAACATTTTTGTTTTTTCCATATCTTTTAACAATCCGGGTAGCTATTTTGGTAATAAACACAGCAACAAATAAATCTACTGCAACCAGTATTATCTGCAACAGGTTGTACTCATGAGTACCGATATAAAAAAGAGTAAGTTCTTCCATCGTTAATCCTCTTCTTCCTGAACTGTAATAATTACTTCTTCCAACTTTCTACCCAATTCCACAACAGAAATATCTTTTTGAATCTCTCCATGTTCAGCAATTGATATCTTTCCTCGTTCCTCCGAAACCACAATTGCCAAAGCATCAGTTACCTCTGTAATTCCCAAAGCGGCACGATGCCTAAGCCCCAGATTGGGATCTAAATTCTGTTTTTCCGAAACCGGCAAAATACATCTTGCTGCAACTATTCGGTTACCGACAACGACTACTGCACCATCATGAAGTGGCGTATTTTTAAAGAAAATAGTCTCCAGTAATGCATCTGAAATCCGGGCATTGATCTTTTCACCTGAACGGATCACATCCTTTAAAATAGATTTCTGTGGAATTATAATTAGAGCCCCTGTTTTTGTTCGGGCCATATTTTCGCAGGCTTTTATTAACATTTTGAGTTGTTGGTTTGTCACTTCCTTTTTCTTGTCGGAAGCAAACAGCATATCAACCCTCATTATTTTATTTACCTGTTCATTCGTCCCAATCAACAAAAGAAAACGGCGTATCTCCTGTTGAAAAACAACAATCAATGCCAAGACCCCAACTCCCAGAAATTGTCCCATCAGAGTATCGATTAACTCCATGTTCAATGCCCTGACCAAAAGCCAAAACAGATAAATAACAAATAAGCCAATAAAAATATTGAAAGCAACCGTACCCCGAATAAGCATATAAAGCTGGTAAAGCAAAAATGCAACCATCAAAATATCGAGTATATCCAGAAAACGTATGGTAATAAACAGACTCATCTATTGGGCTACCTCTTTTAGTTTTTTAAATATTGTAACAGCCTGAACAGCTTCTTTCACATCGTGTACACGAAGAATATCTGCCCCACCGATTAATGCCATCATGTTTACGGCAACTGTTCCGGGCAAACTTTTTTCCGGATCAATCTCAAGCAACTTATGGATCATTGATTTTCGGCTCACACCAACAAGAACAGGAAGCTGAAAAACTTTAAAAGCATCCAATCTGTTCAGCAGGTCGTAATTATGCTCCAGTGTCTTTCCGAAGCCAAACCCGGGATCAAGGATTACATCTTTCACGCCAGCTCTTGTTAACTTCCGCACTTTCTCTGAAAAGTATTTTGAGATATCTTTTATCACATCATCGTAACTTGGTTCTGTCTGCATATTCTGAGGAGTACCCTGTATATGCATCAAAATATAAGGAACTCCCAGCTTCGCAATAGTATCAAACATGTGCTCATCAAAAGAGCCTCCGGAAATATCATTAACAATGCACTCACCAACTTCATCAATCACCCGCAAAGCTACCCACGAACGATAGGTGTCAATTGAAAGTGGAATATCCGGAAATTTATTTCTAATAGCAGTAACAGCAGGAAGCAAACGGTTCAGTTCCTCTTTTGTTGAAACATTTTCAGCTCCCGGCCTTGTAGATACCGCACCAACATCAATAATATCAGCACCGTCTTCAATCATTTGTTCCACTCTCGTCAAAACAGTCTCGTCAGAAGTATATTTACCTCCATCAAAAAAAGAATCGGGACTAACATTTAGGATTCCCATTACTACGGGATTTCTCAAATCCATGAGTTCCCCATTCAATGTTATTGAGCTTTTTCGTTTGAAAAACTTACTGGCAGAACCTGTTATCAACATAAACGATATTGTTTTTATGATTTGACATGCTTCTTACAAAAGTAAAACAATGCCCTTAAAATACGCATTTAATTCCTATTTTTATGGGCAGAAAACACGGATGCAAATTGACATTCTCACGACCGATTCGCTTCAAAAAATTGTAAAAAAGACTTAATAACCAGATACTGTTCGAAAAAAATAGCTTAATATAGCTTCGAATATTTATCAAAAACACTGTTGCATACTGATGAGTAAGACAAACGAACAATACGATCACATAATCAATATTTGCAAAGATATATTCACTAAAAAGATGACAGATTATGGCACTGCATGGCGCATTCTACGTCCCAGTTCACTAACTGATCAAATTTTTATAAAAGCGAGCCGAATTCGCAGCATTGAAATGAAAGGCTCGATGAAAGTCGATGAAGGTGTAAGATCGGAATATATCGGTATCATCAATTACTGCATCATGGCTCTTATTCAACTGGAAAAAGGGATTGCTGGTGAAGAAGATCATTTGAGCCAGGAGGAAGTACTTCAGCTTTACCTGAGCTACTTCAACACAACCAAACAACTTATGCTTGATAAGAATCACGATTATGACGAAGCCTGGCGCGGCATGCGAATAAGCTCAATGACTGATTTGATTTTAATGAAACTTAAACGAACCAAACAAATCGAGGACAATGCAGGGAAAACGCTAATTTCTGAAGGAGTTGATGCCAATTATATGGATATGATCAATTATGCTGTTTTTGCCATGATATTCCTTGAATTCGATAACAAATAATTTTTATGAAAGCAATCTGGAACATTGCCCGTATTCTTCTGGGGCTGGTTTTCATTTTTTCGGGTTTTGTAAAAGGCATTGATCCATGGGGATCTGCTTATAAATTCACCGATTATTTTAATGCATGGGGTATGAGTTCATTTACCTCCCTGTCATTTACATTGGGAGTACTCCTTTCTGCTCTTGAGTTCTTTACCGGAATTGCTTTGATATTTAATTTCTGCATGAGAATATTCTCAAGAGTTGCCCTTTTATTCATGGGCTTCTTCACAATTTTAACTCTTTATATTGCGATTTATAATCCCGTTACAGATTGTGGATGTTTTGGAGATGCTCTAAAACTCACAAACTGGGAGACTTTCTACAAAAACATATTCTTCCTGGCCTTTGCAATTATCATTTTTGGTTATCAAAAGAAATTTAGAAAAAAAAGACCGACTCTATCTCCCACAATCTTAAGTTTGGTATCGCTTATCGTTTATGCTTATCTGGTTAGTTACTCCTATAATCATTTACCAATTATCGATTTTCGGCCTTACAAAATAGGAACAAATATTCCGGATGGGATGATAATACCTGATGATGCGGAACAGGATGTTTATGAAAACACCTTTGTGTACAGAAACAAACAAACCGATGAAGTAGAAGACTTTACGGAAGAGAATTACCCCTGGCAGGATACTTTAACCTGGGAATACGTTTCCATGGAATCCAAACTTGTAAAAGAAGGATATGAACCTCCCATTCATGACTTCACTATTGAAACATCGTATGGAGAAGACATCAAAGATTTCTTCCTGTATGATGAAAATTACACATTTATGCTTGTTTGCTATACGCTTGATAAAACAGATACTTCTGAGTTTGACAAAATCAATGAACTTGCCGAATATGCAATGAATGAAGGCATGAACTTCTTTGGATTAACATCAACGGATTTTGATGGGTATGAACAATTCCGCATGGAAAACAATGTTGAATTTGAATTCTTCAACTGCGACGAGATCACCCTAAAAACGATCGTCCGCTCAAATCCGGGACTAGTACTCATGCAAAATGGGACAATTCTGAACAAATGGCATTTCAATGATATTCCTTCTGTTGAAGAGCTACAGGGTGAAGGAGTGATCAGTAATCAGTAACAGTATGCAGTTATGAAACCCAAAATAAAAAATCCCCCGCCAGTAAGGTGAGAGAAAGGATTTTGGCGGGGGTTTAAAAAAATTAATAATTGGCTAAAAGTAATTATTTTTCAAGCTTACTCACAATCCCATAGCTATGAATTGGATTTTTTCATACGGAACGCTTTCACATCCGGAATACATACAACTAATACTTAAAAGATTACCGGTCTTCACAGAAGGAATACTTGCTGATTATGATTTATTTATACACCCTGAAAATCAATATTTATTTGTAAAGCCATCCTTAGGAAGATCAGTTAAAGGTCAGCTTTTTGAAGTAACAACTGATGAATTAAAATTAATTGACCTTTGGGAAGATGTTCCTCTTTACAAGCGTGAAACTATAAAAATAAAAACCGGAAATACTGAAGTTGAAGCTTTTGTATATACTCAAAATGAAACAGAGGGGATACCCTACGAAGCTAAATTCCAAAAAGAACATGAATCAATTTTAAAAGATATTGATGAATTTCTTTCCTACTTATCCCAAAATGATAGATAGATACAAAAAAAAGAAAACGACAGACCTGAATCTATCGTTCTCCAACTGCAAGTAAACATTGACTTTTACTTACTTGCAAACTTCAGAAATTCCTCAATTCCGGCAAGATAATGATACTGTTCAACTAAATGGGCAATAACATCAACTCCTCCATTTTCTTTAAGTCTTGTCCAGTCTTCATAAGCATCTTCCTCATGTCCCATTGCATATTGACAAACACCTCTCATTAAAAGAAGAGCTTTGTCATTAGGCAAATATCTAATTCCTTCATTATAACTCCTTAGAGCCTGTCTTTCTTTGCCATCAATCAGGAATTTTTGATTTGCTTTATTAAATGCCACAGTAGCCTTTTCCTTAAATTTACAAGCTACCGCCTCAGTATCCTCTCCATCATAAGACGGACAGAATGTAACTGCCACTTCTTTGTCCATCTCAACTGGTTGTCCATTACTCATTCCCGGTAACCACATCCCGTTAGTTGTTTTTAAAACCCTGATCATTTCACTATCAATTTCCGGGTGAACACTGTTAACAACTTCAAAATCTGTCACTTTACCGTCAGCTGTTACTGTAAAATGAATAATCTCAGTACCTTCACTAAATATATCTTCCAGTTTAAGATTAGTAGCAATGTACTCACTAATATTTGCGGTGTTGCCATTATATATTGTCAATGCATCACTTACACCAGCAAACTTAGGTTGGTTCACAACTGTTTCTTCATCAAACATACCTCCCTGCCTGTTTTGTGCAAAAGAGAATATGGCAAAAACCATACACATCAAACTTAAAATAATTGTTTTCATAGCTTCTAGTTTAAAAGTTTAAAGAATTATTTTTCACCTCCTTTCTGTTTGCAATGATACGATATCAGACAAGCCGCTATGTAGTAATTATTGTCAGGATGATATAAGAAATCGCTAAAAAATTAAAAGTATAATAGGACGATAACAACTATGTTTAAATGAAGGCATTATGATTAGGAATATCAGGTAAAATACGTGATTTACTGAAGGTAAGATAACAAACCTATTTCATCGACAACTTTCAGAAATCTGGGGTTTTCCCGAATAAACTCGAAATCAGGATTTGTTGTAATCAGATTGAAATAATGATATAAACGCCGCTCTTGCTCCAAAACTTTTTCTAACCAAAAAAGAGTCTGCTCCTGATCACCCAGAATTGCATACCACCAGGCAATAAAAAAGGAATCTCCAAACAAACCATCCAGAGGAATTGGCCGATTTTCATTGATATCAATAAGCCAGTGATACAGACCGTCAATGCCAGATTCTTCAAATACTGTCTGGATTTCCTGTTTGTAACCTTCGGCATCCGGATATCTACTTACCAAATTTTGAAGCTCCTGCATTGCTTTTTCACCTTCACCCAGCTTTGTATAATTCAGAAAAAACAACCAATTATTTTCGAGAAACTGAGGATTAAGATCCCGGGCAATTTCACATGTTTCAATTGCTTTTTCATGTTTCTCTTCAAAATAATAAACCCATGCACTTAAATTTTGAACGACCCAAAAATAGGGCTCCAGTTCAACAGCTCTATCTACTTGCTTCCGCGACTCCTTTATTGGCCCGGTAATCATCAAATATTGGGCATACCATTGCCTGGCTGTAGCAAAATTTGGATTTAACTGGATTGAAGTTAATAGCTCTTTCCCTCCTTCTTCAATTTTTCTTTCGTACCAAACATTAACTGCCCCCAATACAGCATGTGCCCCTGCACAATTGGGATCAAGTTCTAACGCTTTTAAACTATATTCTTTAGCTTTTATAAACCCTTCGGGAGTTCCAAGTATACCCCAGGCTGAAAGTTGTGCCCAGGCATTAGCTAATCCTGCATAAGCCATCGCAAAATCCGGATCTTCTTCTATCGCTTTCTCATAATACGGAATGCTGTTCATTACTCCCTGAATCTCAAATCCGGAACGTTGTTCGCTATTTGCCTGATGAAGTAAAAATCTGGCTCTCAAATAATTTTCATATGCATGAGGATTTTTTGTTGGTATTTTCTCTATTTGTTGAATCTCTTTTTCAGACAAGACTGCTTTCATTTGTGTGGCAACTTCAAGTGCAATTTCATCCTGAAGACTAATAATGTCTTTTAACTCACGATCATAAACAGATGACCAGATGTGCTCATCCACTGGGGCATCAATCAGCTGAACACTTATTCTGATTGTGTCTCCATATTGTCTTACACTTCCTTCTAACACATATCTGACATTCAAATCTTCAGCAATCTGACTGACTGACAAACTGGAATCCCTATACTTATCTGACGACGTTCGTGAAGCCAATCTCAATGATGTAATCCAGTACAAATTATTCAAAATATCTTCCTTAATTCCATCTGCAAAATATTGATTATCTTGATTTTCACCTAAGTTTATAAAAGGAAGAACAACCAGTGAGTTTTCTGCAACGGTTGAAGAAAGAACTTGCTTAGAAGAAAAATCATTTACATATATCGTATATAAAAACCCGACAATTAGCAATAAGGTAAATGCCGCAACCAGGACTAATAAAAATTTACTGATTTTTCTTCTTTTCTGGCTAATAGTAATTTTTGAACTACTACCATTTCCAATTTTGGGATCATTCGGAGTTTCATGCATTCCTAAATTCTCAGTTTCATCTCCCAATTTATCAGCAATCGACTTCAATTCAACCTCTCCTGGAGAAAAACCATAATATTCATGAAAGCATTTAATAAAATAGGAAGGACTGTTAAAGCCAACTTCAAAAGCAATCTCTGATACATTTAAATCACTATTCTGCAAAAGTTGTAATGCTTTCTTTAAACGTATCTCACAAATAAATTTACTAACTGATCTTTGGGTTATTGATTTTACTTTTAGGTATAAGGTTGATCTGCTCACCCCTAATTTACTGGACAGCTCAGAGACATTAAATGACTCATTCTTTAGGTTTTCTTCAATTAGTTTGGTTACTCTCCTTATAAATTCCTGATCACTCGTCCCACTCCTATTCATAACTACATAGATTAGACGTTGACCTATTTCTACTAATAGATTAAGCTGAGATTATACAAAAAAACATGCGCACCCATTCTAATACGAAATCAACATTTTATAGTTATAAATAGAAGTAACAGGGCTATATAAACCTTTAATATTTGACTTTGTGCATCAAATTCTATCCACAAAAAAAGGCTGTCATCTCTGACAGCCTTTTCAATATATGCGGATTCTATAATTATCCTTTACGTTCTAATTGCAATGTAACAGTTGTACGGTCGCAAACTTCACTTGGTCCCCAATATTGAATTGGTCCAGGATATAAGTAGCTAGTTTCAACTGCCCATTTTTCACGGTTTTCCAATAAGTATTTATATGGAGCTCCATCTAATTCAACCAAAGCTTTCTGAATAACTGGTTTCATATGACCATGACGTTTTTCCATGTTCATCATCATTGTTACAGGAACACCACCAGCGATCCACTCATCAGCAGGCGCAGTAGTATTACGCACACTTGACATGTAACCTGTTTTACCAGAACCGATCAATACAGAAGCTGTATAACCTAACGAGTAGCAATAGTCAGCATCGAAGTTAGATGGAGCAGCACAACGACCTTCGTAACCGAAGAAGTGGTATTGAGTACCGAATTTACCTTTGTAGTCGCTCATCTCAGCTAATTTAGCTTTTACCATTTCACCCAACAATTTTTCTGTTTCAATCAAAGAAACCTGAACGTTCCCGTGTGGATCACGATCCAATGATAACTGATCAGCAATTCCAGCAGGAAGTGATTGGTATACTTTAGAAGATTCAGCAGAAAGGATGCTTGCAACGAATGCACGTCCTTCAGCTTTATCAGTAAATGATTTGAATTTTTTCTCAGACTCAGAACCTTCAGCTAATAAGTCGTTCAACTCAGCGATCAACGCTTTCATTTCAGGAACGAATTCAACCAAACCTTCAGGGATTAAAGCAACACCGAAGTTGTCGCCATTAGCAGCACGTTTTGCAACGATGTCAGCCATATAATTCACGATTTCACCTAAAGTTTGTTTTTTCTCAGCAACTTCTTCAGAAATTAGAGTGATGTTAGGCTGAGTTTGTAGAGCAGCTTCCAAACCAATGTGAGAAGCAGAACGTCCCATCAATTTAATGAAGTGCCAGTATTTTTTAGCTGAGTTAGCATCACGCTGGATGTTACCAATCAACTCTGAGTAAACTTTAACAGCTGTATCGAAACCGAAAGAAGTTTCAATCATTTCGTTTTTCAAGTCACCGTCGATTGTTTTAGGACAACCAACAACCTGTACACCTGCGTCTTTAGCTGCATAGTATTCAGCCAATACACAAGCGTTTGTGTTACTGTCATCACCACCGATGATAACCAAAGCTTTAATATCTAATTCTTTAAGGATTTCAAGACCTTTGTCGAACTGAGCTTCTTCTTCCAATTTCGTACGACCAGAACCGATGATATCGAAACCACCTGTGTTACGGTAACCTTCAAGGAAGTCTGCAGTGATTTCCATGTATTCGTGGTCAACCAATCCACCAGGACCACCTAAGAAACCATACAATTTGCTATCAGCATTCAATTTTTTGATTCCGTCGAAAATACCAGAGATTACGTTGTGTCCACCTGGAGCTTGTCCACCTGAAAGGATAACACCAACGTTAAACGCTGGTAAGTTCATTGCCTCAGCACCTTCTTCGAAAGTGATTAATGGCATACCATACGTGTTAGGGAACAATTCTTTGATTTCTGCTTGGTCAGCAACTGATTCTGTTGCAGCACCGTCAACTAATTTTACGGCACCTTTTAACGACTTAGGAAGTTTAGGCTGATATGCAGCCCTTGCCTGTTGTAATGCGCTAATGGTCATCTGTTTTTATTTTTTTAGATAGTTTATTTACTAATAATTCAAAAAATCCGCACCAAAATTAACCGAAAATCACAGCTTTAGCTATGTTATCGAAACACCTTTTCGGGATTTAAAGATAATTTAAAAGGATTTTAGTATTTGTCGGTTGGAATTTGGTATTTGATATCATTATTTCCAATCCAATTAAACAAGTTACTTCAGCAAACATTATTACTTTTGCCATACAAACAATTGATATGAAAGAATATATTCAACTCTTAATAAAAATGATTAAAACACCTTCTTTTAGTCGTGAAGAAGAAGATGTTGCCAAACTTATCCGTGAATTTATAGCTGATAAAGGAGTAGAATTTGAAACGCTGGAAAACAACACCTGGGTGAAAAATAAATATTGGGAAGATGGAAAACCCATCATCCTATTGGATTCTCATATTGACACGGTTAGACCAACAGAGAACTGGACGATGGATCCATTCGGAGCGGAACAGGATGGAGATAAAATCACCGGACTGGGAAGTAACGATGCCGGAGCATCCCTCATTTCGTTAATGGCTGTGTTTTTTCATTTCTACGATAAAGAAAATTTACCGTATAACCTGATTTTCTCAGCATCAGCTGAAGAGGAAGTTTCAGGTGTAAACGGAATGGCTCTGCTGGTTAAAAAATTTGGACATGTTGACCTTGCGATCGCAGGAGAACCTACCCAAATGCAAATGGCCATTGCCGAAAAAGGGCTGATGGTTCTCGACTGTAAAGCCACAGGAAAAGCGGGTCATGCTGCACGTGAAGAAGGAGAAAATGCACTCTACAAAGCTGTGAATGACATCAACATTATTCGTGACTACAAGTTTCAGCAAACATCTGAAGTTCTGGGTGAAGTGAAACTTTCAGTAACACAAATCAATGCCGGATACCAACACAATATTGTGCCCGACCAGTGTACTTTTGTGGTTGATGTGCGTACCAACGAACATTATTCCAACCAGGAAGCGCATGATATTATTCAACGACTATTAACTTCTGAAGTAAAAGCAAGATCGTTTCGATTAAATTCATCGGGAACTCCAATTGATCACCCCATTGTAAAAAGAGGAATTGAACTGGGATTGAACTATTATGGTTCGCCAACAACTTCCAATCAGTCCTTAATGCCTTATACTTCAATTAAAATTGGTCCCGGAGATAGCGCGCGTTCACACTCTGCCGATGAATACATTTTGGTTTCTGAAATTGAACTGGGATTTGAAATATACAAGAAGTTATTGGATGGACTTGTGATCTAGAAGTAAAACACTCAATGATCAATATATTGATACTTTTAACCTTTAACTTATAAATGCCATGAAACGACTGATTACATTTTTCATGCAGGGCTTAGTTTTGGTTGCCCCCATAGTAATTACGGGTTATATCATTTACCTTACTTTTGAGTTTATCGACGGACTCTTACGCAACGTACTTGAAAACTATCTGGGCCATATTGTTCCCGGACTTGGACTAGCCATCATTTTTGTATTGTTGGCAATACTTGGTTATTTGGGAGAAAAGATTGCTATCAATCCTATCAAAAAGATTTGGGACAGAATGCTAAACAGTGCACCTTTACTGAAAGTGGTTTATACCTCACTAGCCGACCTATTTTCTGCTTTTGCCGGGAAAGAAAAGAAATTCAATAAACCGGTTATTGTTTGTATCAATAAAGAAAACAATCTTTGGAAAATCGGGTTTATTACCCAGAAAAGCATGGAGGAAATTGGAATGCCGGGGATGGTTGCTGTGTACTTTCCACATTCATACAACTTCTCAGGAGAATTATATATGATTGATTCTGCTTCAGTTAAATTGTTAGAAATGCCACCTGCCGAAGCGATGAAATTTGTTGTTTCAGGTGGTGTAACACGAGTAAACTAATTTATATGATATCGTCGGAAGTATTGGTTTTAGGTGGGTTTGTAGTTTTTATCATTTTTGTATTGATGATCGACTTGCTTTGGGTCGGACGTAATTCTCATGTTGTATCTTCTAAGGAAGCGTTAATCTGGTCGAGCATATGGATTGGGCTTGCTATTTGTTTCTACGTCTTCCTCAACTACTTCGGACACCTTTTGCACGGCATAGAAACACCGGAACAATTAGCCATCATTTCAGAAAGGTATACTCCCGGACTTAAATATAAATCTTCCGGCTTTGAAAGTATGTTGGCAGAATACCGACAATACATGGCCTTAAACTACCTCTCTGGATATTTCATTGAAAAAACACTTTCTGTCGATAATATTTTCGTCATATTAATGATATTAAAAGGATTCTCTGTTCCTTTAAAAAACTACAAAAAAGTTCTTTTCTGGGGAATTTTAGGAGCAATCGTTTTACGATTTATTTTCATTTTTGCCGGAGCTGCCTTAATTCACCAATTTGAATGGCTACTTCTTGTTTTTGGGGCATTTCTTGTCTACCAGGGAGGAAAAATTCTGTTTAAAAAAGAAGAGGGACAAAAAGACCCGCATGATTATAAAATTGTCCGATTCTTATCCAGACGATTTAATATTTCGAAAGATTATGTGGATGATAAATTTAAATTCAGAAAAGACAGACGTTTATTCTTCACACCTCTTTTTGTAGTACTGGTTTTAATTGAATTTACAGATGTGCTATTTGCCATGGATTCAATACCTGCAATATTCTCTGTTTCATTAGATCCATTTGTTGTCTTCTTCTCTAACATATTTGCCATCATTGGTTTGCGTGCATTATTTTTCTTAATCGCCAACATGATTGACAAATTCCGTTATTTAAGCGCAGGAGTAAGTATTCTGCTTGTTTTTGTAGGATTCAAACTACTGCTTCACTCATGGCTTGATGAGATTGGATTTAAAGCAACTTACTCTCTCTATTTTATTGCATTTATACTCATTGCCAGTGTTTTGCTTTCAGTGATTATTCCTGTAAAAGAAACAGAGTCAATAAAGGATTAATCCTAAAATAGACTCCATTAATTAAAAAAAGCGCAGAAGTGTGGAAAATTGGAAACTTGAGAGTGATGTTTCGAGCTAGCCAACTTTCACCACACGAACCATTCAAACATTAAGAACATTCACCTATCAGAAACATCATTTCATCTAAAATAAGCTACCAAAACTTTTCATTTAGTTAAATTTGGAAGGATATTGTAACTTTAAAAGAACTTGAATTACCAAATAAAAAACTAAAATCATTTACATGGAACTTTTTAAAGCAACTGAGGTTGTGAAAGACTATGCCAAGCAACGTGCATTGGACAAAGTCAGCATCTCAGTAAATGAGCAAAGTATTTTTGGTTTGCTTGGTCCTAATGGTGCAGGGAAGACCACTCTTATACGAATTATTAATCAAATCACCGCTCCCGATCAGGGTGAACTTACCTTTATGGGGCGAAAGTTTAAAACCGATGACATTCACCAAATTGGATATTTACCGGAAGAACGTGGACTCTACAAAAAAATGAAAGTTGGTGAACATGCTTTGTACTTAGCACAACTAAAAGGGATGTCACGTCAGGATGCCTTAAAAAATATCAAATACTGGTTTGAAAAATTTGAAATTCAACCTTGGTGGAATAAAAAAGTGGAAGAACTATCAAAAGGGATGCAACAGAAACTTCAGTTTATTACAACTGTTGTACACCGCCCTAAATTATTAATATTTGATGAACCTTTCAGTGGTTTCGACCCTATCAATACCCGCTTACTTAAAAATGAAATATTACAATTAAAAGAAGATGGGGCAACGATCATCTTTTCGACACACAATATGGAATCGGTTGAAGAAATATGCGATCATATTGCATTGATCAACAAATCCCAAAAAATTTTAGATGGCAATATTCATGAGGTAAAAGAACAGTATAAAACAGGAACTTTTGAGTTAGAAACAGGAATGGAAGTTTCAGCCGAAAAAATACTTTCAGGAAGTAATTTAAAACTGATTAAGCAGGAAATAAAAGGCAATAATCAGATTCTGAAATTTCAAAAGCTAAATGGAGAAAGTAACAATGATCTACTAAAAAACTTCATTGGACGTATTGAAATTAAAGCATTCCGTGAACTTGTTCCAAGCATGAACGAAGTATTCATTCAAGTAGTTGAACAAGCCAACAAAAAAAACTAAGCCATGAATAAATCCTTATTAATATTAAAACGCGAATACCTTACTCGGGTAAAGACCAGATCATTCATAATACTTACATTATTAGTTCCTCTTCTTTTTGCCGGGATAGCAATTCTTCCCGTATGGCTTGCAACCCGTGGAGATAGTGAGGAACGCAACATTGCGGTTTACGATGCCAGTGGTATGTTTCTGGGAAGAATGGAAAGTACAGAATACACCAGCTTTCATTTTATACCTGAAACGGAATACAACGCAGTGAAGAATGATATCGGTGACAGCAATTACTATGCTGTACTTTACATTCCAGCCAATATTCTTTCATCCTCCAGAGCACAATTATTTTCAGACAAGCAAGTCACTATTGAGATCGAATCAATGATAGACAACAAGCTGGAAAACATTGTTGAAAATGATAAAAAGAATGTGATTATCCAGCAATCAGGGATTCCTGATCTTGAAGAAAAACTGGCAGCTACAGACACTTCCATAAACCTGGAAACCATAAAAATCAACGAAAGTGGAGAAGAAACGCAAAGCTCTACAGAAATAGCAATGATTGTTGGTTATATTACAGGATTTATCATTTACATGTTTGTAATGATTTATGGAGCCATGGTGATGCGCGGTGTTATGGAAGAAAAAACAAGCCGTATTGTAGAAATCATTATTTCTTCGGTAAAACCCAAGCAGCTTATGTTTGGAAAAATTATTGGAATTGGATTGGTCGGATTAACTCAGCTACTTTTCTGGATTATTATAGGCTTTGCCTTAATTACTGGGATTTCCACATTTATTGGAGCAGATCAGGTTGAAAGTTTACAGCAATCCCAAAACCTAATGGCAACATCTGGAGTAAATATTGAAGCTGCAAGTGCTATGCAGGAAAATGCAGTTGTACAGGCAATAGAGATGATAAACAGCTTGAATATTCCCCTGATCCTGGGTAGTTTTATCTTCTACTTTTTAGGCGGTTTTTTTGTATATGCTTCTTTTATGGGTGCTGTTGGCTCTGCAGTTGACCAGGAACAAGATGCACAGCAATTGATGACACCATTTATGCTACCACTAATTTTCTCAATTATTATTGTTGCTTCTGTCATTCAAAATCCCGAAAGCAGCCTGGCTTTCTGGACTTCAATGATTCCACTTACATCTCCAATAATTATGATGGTACGTATTCCATTTGGAGTCCCAACCTGGGAACTAATCTTATCAATGGGAATTCTTTTACTATCGATATGGGGAGCTATTTTACTGGCCGGCAAAATTTACAGAACCGGAATCTTAATGTATGGTAAAAAAGTCAATTTTAAAGAAATCGTTAAATGGATATCATACCGAAATTAAATTCAGACAAAATTGTATTTATTTGAGTTTTTTATTTAGATTTGATCCATATAAGCAAAACCTATGAACACATCCTTCTCAAATATGTATATGTGCTGTTGTATGACAATACGATACAGGGGAGGTATGTTTCTATAGTTCAGATTTTAAGTGTTCACATAGTTTACCAAAGCCTTCCCCCACCGGAAGGCTTTTTTTATGATTTTAACCAAATAATTTATGATATGCGATTTAACAACATTCTAGAAACCATTGGCAATACGCCGCTAGTAAAGCTTAATAAACTTTATCCTTCAGATTATGAAGTTTATGCAAAAGTTGAAAAAACAAATCCGGGAGGTAGCATTAAAGATCGAATTGCTCTTTCGATGATTGAGGATGCAGAATCAAAAGGAATCCTTAACCCGGACACACTTATCGTTGAGCCAACATCAGGAAATACTGGTATTGGCTTAGCTTTGGTTGCAGCAGTTAAAGGGTACAAATTAATTTTAGTAATGCCCGACTCGATGTCCATCGAACGTCGTCGTATTTTAACCGTTTACGGAGCAGAATTGGTTTTAACACCACGAGAAAAAGGAATGAAAGGAGCAATTGCCAAAGCCCAGGAAATTGCGTCAGAGAATCCTAATTCCTGGATTCCTTCACAATTCGACAACGAAGCAAATATTAATGCTCATCGTAAAAACACCGCACAAGAAATCATACGCGATTTTCCTGAAGGTTTTGATTACCTGATAACAGGTGTTGGCACAGGTGGTCACATTACCGGGGTTTCTGAAATCTTAAAACAGAGCTGGCCCAACTTAAAAACTTTTGCTGTTGAGCCTGAGCAATCTCCGGTAATTAGCGGCGGACAATCCGGACCTCATCCTATTCAGGGAATTGGAGCTGGTTTTATCCCTGAGAACTTACACACAGACTTGCTTAATGGAACTATTCCGGTAAACAAAGAAGAAGCATTTGAATATGCCAAACGCGCAGCACTGGAAGAAGGATTATTCGTAGGAATTTCATCTGGAGCATCTTTAGCTGCTGTAGCTAAAAAGATTCAGGAAATCCCCAAAGGATCAAAAATACTAACCTTTAGTTACGATACCGGGGAACGATATCTCTCGGTTGAAGGATTGTTCTAAAGTTGATTATTTATCGGATGACTTCAGGTCATCCGATAAATAAATATCGCCAGGCGCATGCAATATAATTGCCACGAATACACGAATTAAATTTGAAAAAACATTGGTCGATGAGATACGTGAAGCATGGAAATATGTATTTCAACATAACGATGACCGTTTAACAGGATATTCCAGTGCTTATTGGAGAAAACGCAACCTTAAGAAAGGTAATATTAACAGCGAAGTAGCTGAATAATTTTCACTTGTTATGATTTGAGGCGTCTTGTTCATTAGCAAGACGCCTTGTTCATTTTTACCCTTTTCGAGTTACTTTTTTCGACTTCCGAGTCAAACAAGACGGGGAAAAAACCTACTCATATTCAAAAAATAGCTACTCGGATGGGTGAAAACTAACTCGGATTCAAAAAAAACTAACTCCGAAGCAGAATTATGCTACAGGACTGCTATAAAACCTACAAGGCCATTAAATATCCTTATTCTAAAAACATATGGAAGAACAAAAATGGCTTTTTACATTTTAAATACACCCCATAACCACCTCATTATCTATGGCATCCATTTTGTGGGATTTACGTAGGAAACAAAAGGAGGTAAGTCATGAAAAAGATCGTAATTTTATTAATTGTGTTAATAGCCGGAGTAAATTGGGGATATAGCCAAAAACTCACAACACAAGAAAGAAAAGCTCAGAAAGCTGAGGAAATTAAAGAACTGGTTGAAAGCGGAAACTTTCGTTTCGAAGCTCAATCATTAACACCTATGACTGGGAATAAGGTAAATCTCACTTCTCTCTATTATTTGCAGTTTGAAGGTAATCAAGTCATTTCGGAATTACCTTATCGCGGTCGTGCCTATACTGTTGAGTATGGAAGCACTGACTTAGGTGTTAAATTCGATGAAAAAGCAGAGAAAATTGAAACTGAATTTAATGAGAAAAAAGATCTGTACGATATCAAAATTGAAGTAGAAACCCAGAAGGAAAATTTTCAGATCTTGATTTCTGCCGGCTTAAGTGGTTATGCCACAGTTAACATTTTACCAACAAACCGACAACCTATTAGTTATTACGGAACTATTGAACCTATTCCGGAAAAAGATTAATTGCTTGTTTAATGCGCTTAGCGGATCATCCGCTAAGCACATTAAACAATAGCTTAACCATTAAAATGCTCCCGAACTGCTTCTGCTATATATTCTGCTGTTTTCTCAATCCCAAGCATTGAGCTATCCAAAGTAAGATCATAATTGTCAACATCGTTCCATTGCTTACCTGTATATTTTTTGCAATAATTAGCTCGTTCCCTATCCACATTCTCAAGCTCAGCTACAACCTGATTTTCATCGATATTATATTCCTGCAAAATTCGTTTTTCCCTGAAATCTTTATCAGCGTGAATAAAAACATTGAAAGAATGAGAATTATCTTTCAGAATAAAATTGGAACAACGACCTACTATAACACAAGGTTCTCTATCTGAGATTTCCCGAATAATCTTGGTTTGCACCAAAAACAAGGCATCCAAAGGAGGTATTTCTTCGTTCACATAGGCATAGTTCTGTGAATAAAGACTATACAACAAGTTATTCTCCAGTTTCTGTTCATGCTTGTTTATGTATTCCTGAGTAAAACCACTTCTTTCAGCAGTCATTGCAATTAATTCTTTGTCGTAAAATGAATATCCGAGTTTCCTGGCAACCAACTGTCCAATTTCATGCCCTCCGCTACCATATTGCCGAGAAATAGTAATGACAATATTTTCTTTTTCTGCCACACTCGCGTCAACCACTTCCGATGAAATCAGATTATCCAGAAAATGAAATTTCCGTGAATAAATACGAGCCATAAAACCTACTAAAACCGCAGCAATGATAGTTCCTTCCCTTACTCCTTGTAAGCTTGAAAGAAAAATAAACGAACTAACAACTCCTGTTACAACCATCGCACTATCAACCCCAATTTTAGCTTTCCCAAATTCAACCTTAAACTTCTCTGAAATAGCAAGGGATAAGCCCTCTCCTGCCAGGTATGTTACCTTAGCCTTTACTTCAAGAAAAACGCCAAATGCGAGTACAGCACAACTTGCCAGACACAATATAAGTTGAGCCAAATAATTTGTCAATTCAATTCCTCTTACCAGGTATAAGGTGAAATCCGTAAAAAAACCGAATAAGATAACTACCGGAAACTGCAACAGTTGAATCGGCTGATACTTTTTCCCAAGAACTACAATTTGCAGCAGTATGATAAGTATATTGAAAATGATAGTTGTTGTCCCCATACTTAAAGGGAAAGCCAACGAATAGACATATGGGGTACAGGAAATCGGAGAAACTCCAAGATTCGCTTTTACTGACAACGCAACCCCAAAAGCCATAATAAATAAGCCGGTTACAAATATTAAAATCCTCTTTACTAAATTCTCTTTACTCATAATGCATACATTAAATAACTCCCCTCTACAGAAAATCTTTATTAAAAATCTTGTAATATTTTTCTCTTTGTGGCCAATCTTTTCGGAAAGAAATCTGGTTGGTCAAAAAATGAATGGAGTTTCATTTGTGGACTGCAAATTTACAATGGATTCTTCAATCCTTATTCTATTTTAAGAATAGTGATAATGTTTGTTTAATCTTTAAAGTATGTATTTTCAAGCTTACTACTTTTAATTATTCCCTATCTTAGCCACCAAACTTTCAGAAAATGAAACTGGCCGTAATCGATCTTGGGACAAATACCTGTAACTTGTTAATTGCAGAGATAAATGATGGAAAATATAAAATCCTTTACCAGGGGAAAGAAGGAGTTAAACTGGGCAAAGGTGGAATTAATAAGAACCTGCTTACTCAGGAAGCTTTTGACAGGGCAACCACAACTCTAAATAACCACAACAAAATAATCTCAGAATACAAAGCTGATAAAGTCATTACTATTGCAACCTCAGCTGTTCGTGATGCAGATAATAAAAATGAATTTGCAGCTCATCTACTCAAAGAAACAGGTTTGAAACTTACAATCATCTCCGGGGATCATGAAGCAAGCCTAATATTCGACGGGGTTAAACTGGCTTTTGGAGATTTAGCTGATAATACCTTGATTCTCGATATTGGCGGGGGAAGCAATGAGTTCATTCAAACTGAAGAAAATGAAGTGGTCTGGCAAAAAAGTTTTCCTCTGGGCATGGCTAGAGTTTTAGATCAGTTTAAAATTTCAGACCCAATAGAAGAAGATGAAATTGAGCAAATTGAACACTATTTCGAAAAAGGACTTTCAAAACTTTGGAATCAGCTTGATGATGTTCAGACTGAAAAGTTAATTGGATGTTCTGGAGCTTTTGACACTCTGGCTGACCTTATTGATCAAACAGCTCCGGGAACGAAAAGCCGTATAAAACAGGATATCTCTATTCAGGATTTTAATAGCATTTCCGAAGTAATTATTGAATCCTCTCGGGAAGAACGCGAAGGAATGACAGGAATGGATCCGCTTCGAATAGAAATGATTGTACCAGCTTTTATTTTTATCCGACTTGTAATTAAGCAATTAAATATTCAACATATTACACAAACCGACTTTGCCCTTCGCGAAGGCATTTTGTACGAATACATTAATGACTAATTTTGAAGGGAACAAACTCTAAATACACACAGCATGTCCAGAATCTTAGTAATTGACGACGAACGCAGCATACGAAATACTCTGAAAGAAATTCTTGAATACGAAAAATACGAGGTTGATTTGGCAGAAGACGGGAATCAGGGAATTGAACTGATCCGTAAAAATGAGTATGACGTTGTTCTGTGTGACATCAAAATGCCGGGAATGGATGGAATTGAAGTATTAGAGAAAATCCAGATTTTGGCTCCTGACTCTCCTGTTGTTATGATTTCCGGACATGGGAACATTGATACAGCGGTTGAATCAATCAAAAAAGGAGCTTTCGATTTTATAGAAAAGCCTCTCGACCTGAACCGCATGCTAATTACCATTCGCAATGCAATGGATAAGTCGAGCCTGATTACCGAAACCAAAGTTCTAAAAAAGAAAGTCAGCAAAAAATATGAGATCGTTGGAAGTTCAGAAGCCATACAAAAAATTACAAGCATGGCCGACCGTGTTGCCCCAACCGATGCACGTGTTTTAATTACAGGATCAAATGGAACGGGTAAAGAATTGGTTGCCCGCCGTCTGCATGATTTCAGTAATCGCTCCACCGGTCCATTCGTTGAAGTAAACTGCGCTGCAATCCCTTCAGAGCTTATTGAAAGTGAATTATTTGGCCACGAGAAAGGAGCTTTTACTTCTGCTGTAAAACAACGCAAAGGAAAATTTGAGCAGGCAAACGGGGGTACTCTTTTTCTGGATGAAATTGGAGATATGAGCCTTTCGGCACAAGCAAAAGTACTCCGTGCTTTGCAGGAAAATATCATTACCCGGGTTGGTGGAGACAAACAAATAAAAGTAGATGTACGAGTTGTTGCAGCCACAAATAAAAACCTGAGTGAAGAAATCCAAAAAGGAAATTTCCGCGAGGATTTATACCACCGTTTAAGCGTTATTCTTATTCACGTTCCTGCATTGAATGAACGTTCCGAAGATATTCCAGAATTGGCTGAACACTTTATTGATCAAATTTGTGGAGAATATGGGATGCCTGTAAAAACAATAAGCTCGGATGCAATAAAAAAACTACAGGAAATGAAATGGACAGGTAACATCCGGGAATTCCGCAATGTGATTGAGCGACTGATCATTTTATGTGATAAAACAATTAATGGAGAAGATATTGACAACTACGCAGCACCTTTGCAATAAAAAACAATAATTTTCATTACAAAGCAAAAACAAGTTTCCGTATTCATTGTTAATAAATTCAAAGAAAGTGTAAATCGATTTTCTTAGAAATTAGCAGGCCCTTGGATACGGAAAGTACTTATTGTTGTCATGGCGTATTTCATACAATTTTATTAACCGTTATTCAAGGGTTTTTCTATTTTATTTTTTCACACCCAACCGTATTTAGCTTAATAATTTATTTATATATTTAGGCCTAAAACCAAATCATGAATAAGCGTAAAATTGCATTCCCATTGCTAATTTTAACTACAGCTATTATCCTTACAGTTATTTTTAAACCTGCGCTTACAAGTCCAAATAGTACGCTTTTTTCAACATCTGTTGATCCGTTAAAAAGCTATTTTAATTTCTCATATTATTTAAAATTTGATGATGGCATAAAACACAACGGCATTAATTATCCCTATGGAGACCATCTTCAATATATCAACTCACATCCTCTCTATGTGTCGATATTAAAATTTGTTGACCAGCACATTTATCCAATTTCAAATTATGGAGTTGCTTTTTTAAATCTCAGTATGATTTTCTCATTCCTGCTAGGAATTCCATTTCTGTTTTTAATATTGAAAAGATTTAAACTACCTAGCTGGTATTCGTTCATTATTGCATTAATTATTGGCTTCTTAACTCCTCAATTTGACAGAATACATGGGCATTTTGAAATGGTTTGGTGGTTCTTTATTCCAGCTTTCTGGTACTTTTTAATTCGCTATCGAGAAGGGAAGCAAAAAAATCTATGGGCATCATTTCTTTTAATTTCCGGAGTAATCGGAGGTTTTATCAGTGCCTATTTCGTTGCTTTTTATGCCATCTTCTTAATCGGTGTTTTGATGGCTGATGTTTGGATAAACCGAAAAAACTTATCCTCCTTTTATATTGAAGGTATAAAGCTATTTCTGCTGGCAGCAATTCCAATACTAATTGTAAAAGGGCTTGTTTGGGCTACCGACTGGGTTGATGATCGCCCAACAAATCCATGGGGATTTTATGTCTTTCACTCTAATATTCCGTCCATATTTTTCCCAGACAGCTATCCCTTAAAAGAAAAAATCAATCAATACATCAACCTTTCCTATCAATGGGAAGGACGTGCTTATATTGGATTACCTGCATCATTACTCGCTTTGTCCGTTGTCGTTTTTTCAGTGAAATCGATTTTCAAAAAGAGAAAGATTAAGGTCCCTGATATATTTAAAGCTCAACAATTTCAGATTTATTTAATTGCAGCTGTTTTGATTTTACTTTTCTCTATGTGTTTCCCTTTTAAATGGGGATTGGGAATCCTGCTTGACCTTCTTCCTCCGCTTAAACAGTTTCGGGCTTTGGGGCGTTTTTCCTGGGTCTTCTATTACATTTTCACCATTTATTCAGCCTATGTTTTCTATCAAATTTTTGATTTGCTGAAGAACAAAAAATCAAAATTGATTGCTGCTTCATTTCTAATTCTTGTTTTAGCAACCTGGGGCTATAATTCAATAAAAAATATAGAACGAGGCACAAGAAACCTTTTCAATACAAATGATAAGCTTGTTAATGATGACGCTGGCTTTCTTTCACGATTTTCTGAAACTGGAGTAGATTATCAACAGTATCAAGCCATTTTTGCCTTGCCTTTTGCCAATACAAATGGAGATAAACTTCTTTTTGAAGAAGGGTTAACAGCTTTTGGCGAAGCCATGAAATGTTCTTATCACACAGGAATCCCACTGATTCAAAGTTTTTCACCCAGACTTTCATTTTCTCAATCGTTAAGTTCCATTCAACTTTTAGGAGACAGTGCCATTCGAAAAACAAGATTGGACGACATGAATGACAAACCAATACTCCTAATTTGCACCAAGCAAGAAATGAATGAGCAGGAAGCCTGGCTGCAATCACAAGCTAAAGTCTTTTGGGAAGATCAATATATCACGATGTCAACGCTTCCTATCGAAGTATTTTCACAAAACCATAATCAATGGTTACAAGAAGTTTCAGATTGGCGATCTACTTTTGAAAAAGAAGCAAAAATTAGTACAGACGGTGATCTAAATGAAATCATTTTTGTTGATTTTGATGAATTTGAATCTGAAGTTCAATTTTCAGGAAATGGTGCAATTAGTTCCAGACGTAAAGAAATTGAGATTTTCAATTCAAATTTGCCGATAACAGGGGAATCAGAACTTTCATTTTGGCTCTATTTCGACACCCATCAATACGATATGCCTCAACCAATTTTAAAAATCCGGGATGAGAATAACGAACTAATTTCTGAAGAAAAACTAAACAACCGTCAGGTACATGATATTTATAAAAACTGGGTTCGTGTTTCAACTTTAATTGATGTAAACCCAAATTACAACTATCAACTTAGCATTCGAGGTAAATGTATAACTGCGGATAACTTACTGATAAAACCTGCAAGCAGCAATATTTTAATAAAAGAAGGAGAAATTGAGCTTTTCAATAATTTCCCTGTTGACTAAATTCAATTTTGGCTATTTTCATGCGAAATAATATATTTCTGTAATTTTCTGTTTATTTTCCAAGAACTATCTTTGAGTAAATCCTCAACACATGGCTAAATCATTGGTAAACTTAAACGCAAAATTCGGGACTATGCCCGTGTTCCTGACAGCACTTTCAACAATTTTGGGAGCTATTCTCTTCCTCCGCTTTGGATGGGCTGTAGGCCAGGTTGGTTTTTTAGGCGTCTTGGGAATTATTCTCCTTGGCCATATCATTACAATTCCAACTGCTTTTGCCGTTGCCGAAATTGCAACAAATCAACGTGTTCAGGGAGGAGGTGCCTACTATATCATTTCCCGTTCTTTTGGGTTGAATATTGGAGGAGCCATTGGCATTGCTTTATTTTTATCACAAGCCATTTCTGTGGCATTCTATGTTATTGCATTTGCAGAAGCTTTTGAGCCCTTAACCGAATACATCAAGACAACATACCAAATTGAGATTAATGATCCTCGTTGGATATCCTTACCAACAATGGGAATAATTTCCATCATCATATTACTAAAAGGGGCAAATATTGGGATGAAAGCCCTCTATGTTGTCGTTGCGATTTTACTAACATCGCTCCTTTTCTTCTTTTTAGGTGATTCTCCCATAAAGCCGCAAGAAGTTAATCTTCATTCGCACATTGCCGAAAGCAAAAATTTCTTCTATGTATTCATGATTATTTTCCCGGCTTTTACAGGTTTAGCTGCAGGGCTTGGATTATCCGGTGATCTAAAAAATCCTCAAAAATCTATTCCGCAGGGAACACTTTGGGCAACAATTGCCGGCATGTTGGTTTACATCTTTGCAGCGTGGAAACTTACCACCTCTGCCTCTCCTGAAGAACTGGTAAATGATCAGCTCATTATGCAACGTATTGCAATCTGGGGACCGATTATTCCCATTGGCCTAGCAGCAGCATCATTAAGCTCAGCTCTTGGGTCGATAATAGTTGCACCACGAACTTTGCAGGCCATTGGATATGATCGAATTTTTCCACAAAGCAGAGTAAATAACTGGGTTGCAAAAGGTAAAAAGTTGGATAATGAGCCTATTAACGGATCTCTCATTACCATCATTATTGCATTCTTTTTTATCGTTATTGGTGATATCAATTTTGTGGCTCAGATCATCTCCATGTTTTTCATGGTAACCTATGGTGCAATTTGTATGGTTTCTCTTTTAGAGCATTTTGCAGCTGATCCGGCATACCGACCAACGTTCCGCTCAAAATGGTATATCTCTCTGATCGGTGCATTATTTTCAATTTGGCTGATGTTTAAAATGGATGCCATTTATGCGACCCTATCCATACTTATCATGGCACTGATTTATTACATCATCACTTATTACCGCAAAGAAAAAAGAGGATTGAATAAGCTTTTCCGGGGTGTTGTTTTTCAATTAAGCAGGCAACTCCAAATTTTTGCACAACGGGCAGACAAAGAAGACCGGGAGGTAAGCTGGCGTCCTTTTGGCGTTTGCATTTCACACGATACATTTAAACGCAGAAGTGCATTTGATGTGATGAGATGGATTTCATTCAAATATGGTTTTGGGACTTATATTCATTTCATAAAAGGACTGCTAAATGAAGAAACAACAGAAGAATCCAAAGATGCATTAAAGAGATTGATTAAACTCTCCCATGGAAGTAAGAACAGGGTTTACCTGGATACCATAATTTCACCGTCTTATACATCTGCAATTGCACAAGTCGTTCAACTTTCAGGTATTTCAGGGAAAGGAAATAATCTCATTCTATTTGAATTTAGCAGAACCGAACCAGACACCCTGCAGGAAATCCTCCCCAATTATAAGATGATGGAGTCTGCTGGTTTTGACGTTTGTATTTTAAACACTTCGTATAAAAGCTTTGGCTACAAACGGGAAATGCATATTTGGATCAGACCAGATGACTTTGAGAATGCAAACCTAATGATTCTTTTAGGCTATATTATTCTTGGACATCCGGAATGGAAAAAAGGAGTAATCAAAATTTTTGCCCTTTTTCCAACGGAACAGGTTGTTGACAAACATCAGCAATTAATCGATTTGGTAAAAGACGGACGCCTTCCTATAAGTCCTTCGAACATTGAAATGATCCCTTATGAAAAAGGCAGTCGCAAAAAGGTAATTTCAGAACTTTCGTCAGATGCGGATCTCACCTTAATTGGCTTTAGAAATGAAATGCTTAAAGGCAGTCTGCAATATTTTGAAGGTTTCTCCGATTTAGGCAACATCCTTTTTGTAAGTGCCAATAAAGCCAAAGACATCGAATAATTCCCGATTTTATCCGTTATATTTGAAGATTGTAAAACAAAAACAGACTAATGGAAAGAATTGCCATATTTCCAGGATCCTTCGATCCGTTTACAATTGGACATGAAAGTATCGTAAGACGCGCCCTCCCTATGTTTGATAAAATTGTCATCATGATCGGGTACAACTCCGATAAAAATTCATTCTTCAAACTTGAAAAAAGGGAAAACTGGATAAAACAGGTTTTTGAAAACGAGCCCAAAGTAAGCGTAATGTCCCATAAGGGTTTGACTGTCGATTTTTGTAAAACAGTTGGAGCAAATTATATCCTGAGAGGACTGAGGACTTCGTCTGATTTTGAATACGAAAGAGCCATCGCTCAAGTAAATAAAAAAATGCACCCACAAATTGAAACTGTCTTCTTGCTAACAATGCCGGAACATACTCCGGTAACTTCGTCTATCGTCAGGGATATAATCCGCCACGGTGGCGATGCCGGGTTATTTTTACCCAACGGCCTGAATAAAGATGAATTCAAAAATGATGAAAAATAGACTTCTCCTGATCTTTATTTGTTTTTTGTTTTCTCATTTAAGTTTTGCCCAAAACAAAACTACAACCATTCAGGGGAAAGCTCCGGAATATGCAGGATATTCCATTGATTTGTATCAAATTATTGACCCGTTTTCTGAGGAAAAAGAAACAGTTACAAAAATAAAAATTGAAGAAGACGGAACTTTTACAAGTACACTTGATATTCAGGAAGTAACATTTTGTGAAGCTGATTTTGATGCCTGGCATGCACAAGTTTACCTGGAACCCGGGAAAGTTTACAACTTAGTTTTCCCGCCAATAAACAAAGTTAGCGATGTTCAAAAACGCAATCCTTTTTTCAATCCCGAGGTCATTTATTTTGGGTTGAAGAATGCTTTTGAAAGTGATATAAACCGCAAGATCGAGTCATTTGATCAAAGTTTTTCAGAAAACGAATATCAATTTTTCAATAAAATCTATTATTCAAAATCAAGTTCGGCTGTAGATTCTTTGAAAGCAATAATGAACAATCTTTTCCCTACTTCCAACAATGTTTATTTTGAAGAATACAAACTCTATAAACTAGCAGCTGTTGAATATGCCCTTCACCAGGGAAAGGCCGAAAACTTTATAAAAACTTACTTCGTTGATAAAACACCAAACCTCCATATTAAACCCTGCCAACAACTTTTTGAGCAACTTTTCACAAATTATTTTTCTCATACAGGAAATTCAATTGGAGGAAGCGATTTTAACAGGTTAGTTGGCACTGCTGACTTGGAAGGAATGGAATCATATTTTATTACAAACAATGGATGGAACACAAACCTATCTCGGCTGGTTATACTGAGTTCAATTAACGACGCTTATAATCAAGGCCAATATTCAAAAAGAAGCCTTATTGCATTGTTGGATAAAATATCCGAAAGCAATTGGGAAACGTCTAAAAAGAGAATCGCAGATTCCTTAAAACAGACTCTTACTTATCTGGAAGAAGAAACAGAAGCTCCTCAAATTACGTTTAGTGATTTTAACGGAGAGTCTCATTCCTTATCCGAATTTAAAGGAGAATATGTTTACCTTCATTTTACCAGTGTTGCAAACCCAATATGTCGCCAACACCTGGATTACATTAAAACCATTTCTACTGAATTGCAAAATCAAGTAATTTTTATTCTTTTAATTCCTGAAAGTGAATTTTCAATGAAAAATCAGATAGAAGGACAAAACTGGGCTGGTAATTTTTATACGATTTCCGAAAGAGAAATGGATAAGTACAAAATACAAACCTTTCCATCATCCTATTTAATCTCGAAAGAAGGAAACTTATTATTTTCTCAAGCTCCCAATCCTATGGATGGTTTTGCAAATAAATTCACGTCATATCTCAGACAACAACATTTAGAAGAACTAAGAAATCAAGCAAAATAATTATTTAATAATTCCTGCAGGTTTCGGTAAGTTGACTGATATACCTCTTCCAAATCATTTTTTGCAAACCACTTAACCTCCTCAATCTGCTCTTCCTCTTGAGGTTTTGGATCATCATTTCCCTCATACAACATTTCAAACCAATGTGTTTCTTTCCAAACCAGATTCCGGTCACCCTCAATATAAGGTGAATGATATAAATGAAAAGTTGAAGGCAATGGTTTTATCAATTTCAAACCAGTTACTCCGCACTCCTCCTCCACTTCACGAAAAGCTGCATTAACCGGCGATTCATTTTTTTCAATTTTACCTTTGGGCAAATCCCATCTCCCAAATCTTTTAATAAACAAGAACTCATCCTTTTTATTTTTCACCAGTCCACCCGCAGCAGGAATATCGGTAAATGTTTTTCGAATTTGATCATATAGCACATTCTTCATTTTCAATGAAAATTGTATTTCTTCAGCATATTTTCCTTCCAGAACCTCTTTCAAAAAAACATAAAACTCACCAACACCCTCAATATCAACACATTCACCAACGTTAATTTTCAGTAAATTGTCTTTTATCAACTTAAAAGCCAACAAGGAATCATTGAAAAAAACTTTGTACATTTGCGGTGAATTCAGAATAAACATTAAACATTATGCAAGACATCCATTTGGAAGTAACAAAGAAACTAGTACAAATTAACACAATAAAAATCCAACCTTCAACACCTTTTACATGGGCATCGGGATGGAAAGCACCAATTTACTGCGATAATCGGAAAATTTTGTCTTTTCCAGAAGCAAGAACTTTTATTCGTGATCAGTTTGTTAAATTGATACGTGAAAAGTATCCTGAAGCAGAAGTAATTGCAGGTGTTGCAACAGGAGCAATTGCACATGGTGTATTGGTCGCGGAAGAACTTGGTTTGCCTTTCGTTTACGTTCGTGCGAAACCTAAAGGTCACGGTTTAGAAAACTTAATTGAAGGAGATTTAAAAGCAGGACAAAAAGTTGTTGTGATTGAAGATCTTGTCTCAACAGGTATTAGTAGTTTGAAAGCTGCTGAAGCAATTAGTAATTTTGGAGGTGATGTATTAGGAATGATGGCTATTTTTACTTACAACTTTCCAATTGCAAAAGAAAACTTTGAAAAACAAGGGATTGAATTAACAACCTTAAGCAAGTATCAAACTTTACTTGAAGTTGCATTGGAATCAGGAGACATCAAAGAAAGTGAAATTGATTCTTTAAATCAATGGAGAGAAGATCCTGCAAATTGGGGAAAATAAAAAAGCATTCTCACAAAACATATATCCTCGGTAAAATACCGGGGATTTTTTTTGCTCTTTTTTATCCGAACAGACATCTAATAAATTAGTGCAATACATATTTTTTTCAAATATTTGCACTCTCAAAATTAAGACACAATGGGAATCAACAAATACGTTAGCGAAATCAAAGAAGTCAATCATAATCAATTAGTCGTTTATAATTATCTTTCAAATTTTGAAAACCTTTCAAAATACATGAACGATGGACTTCTCTCAAAAATCAACGAGCAAGTACCTCAAATAAAAATAAGTGATTTTGAATCAGACGAAGATTCTTGCCGCATGAACATTACTGGGATGGGAGTTGCTGAGATACGTGTTGTTGAACGTGAACCTTCAAAAACAATAAAAGTTGCCAGTTCCGGAAAGTTACCTATTGGTATCACATTCTGGATTCAATTGCTTCCTGTTTCTCCCTATCAAACTAAAATGAGATTGACTCTTCATGCAGATATGAGTGCCATGATTAAAATGATGATTAATAAAAAGCTTGAAGATGGCATAAACCAATTAGCAGAAACACTAACTCAGTTACCCTACCATTAATTGTAACATCAGCCAAGCTCGTTTTCTTTATGCATTTCATATATATACATAATTTTAGCATTACTAAACATACTAGATGCTAAAATTCTTAATCTCATTACTATTTCCATTCCATTCTATCAATTTCTTATCAAAACAACTCTTTTTACCGTCCTAAACACAAAAATATTCACATCTCTCTTTCTGTTAACAAAGCAACACATTCCTCTTATTTTATGTTAATACATAACTTTGAAATGGATAAATCATAAAATAAAAAAGAGACATAAGTTCATAATTAAACAAAAGTATCAGAATTATGACATTTTCTCTTTTGATACCTCAAAATAGAGAAATAATCATAGAATAAACCCCTATGATAATTATCACATTAACATAAAACAAAACAAGTACAATATCTAATAGCATTTCATACATTTGTGATGATAAAAACATACTGGCGTTTGTTTTTTGTTTAATAATCTAGTCCATCCGGACAAGATCAAGTTAACATTATTTAAGACCTAACACTATGAAGGTAAGATTTTTACTAATAGTGTTGTTATCAGCTATGTCAAACATATTGTATGGCCAATTGACATATGTGCCTGATGACAACTTTGAACAAGCATTAATCAATCTTGGCTGTGATTCTGGCGAACTAGATGATTATGTTCCTACTTTAAATATCAACAGAGTCTGCAGTTTATACGTTAATAATGAAAATATTTCAGATTTAACTGGAATTGAAGACTTCACTGCACTACAATACTTATCTTGTTCAAATAATAATCTTTCTTCTATTGATTTAAGTCATAATAAAATACTTACAAGCTTATTTTGCGCTTTCAATCAACTAACAAATTTAGATGTTAGTCACAACACAATACTTACCAATATATACTGCAACAACAACCATATTTCGACAATCGATCTTACACATAACGAACTTTTAGCGAATTTGTACTGCTACAATAATGATTTTTCCAATTTAGACGTAAGTTATAATCCTGTATTAACAAATCTGGACTGCCATTCCAATAATTTAACAAGCCTTGATCTATCACACAACGAGTCATTAACAACATTAAATTGTAGCTATAACGAATTAAACGAATTAAAAATAAGAGACATAGCAGGATTGGAAATTATATATTGTCATTATAATAATCTAGAGGGAATTGATCTCAATAATCATTCTCACCTTCTTAATCTTAACTGTAGTAGCAATAATTTATTATCGTTAGATGTAACCGACAACAAAGATCTTACTTATTTAAATTGTAACTATAACAAAATCCCAGAATTAGATATAACAAACAACAGCAGACTAGGACAATTGTATTGTAGGAATAATTACATTAGCAATACACTTGATGCATCTAATTTACGAAATCTGTATACTTTAGAATGTCGAAATAATAATATACCAAATCTCGATGTTAGCCAATGCTCAAAACTCGAAGAATTGTATTGTCAGGGAAATGACATCGAAAATATTGATTTAACTGGCTGTAGTTCAATTACTGATTTATATTGCTATAACAACAAAATAGTAAATCTCAATTTAGCAGATTGTCACGAACTTTACTATTTACATTGCTACAACAATAAAATTAACAATATCAATGTTAGTCAATGCTCTAACTTGCGTTATCTAAATTGCCAAAATAACAACATATCAAATCTAGACTTAAGCAACAATACAAATCTTGCTTCATTAAATTGTAGCAGAAATCAACTACCAACATTAGACATAACAAACAACCGGATTTCGAGCTTAGATTGTGCAAAAAATAAGCTGACATTTGAAAGTTTGGAACCTATTGCTGATTTATATTATTTTGACTACGCACCGCAAGATAGTATTGGAACAAACGAAAGCTTAATATTTAATGCTGGAGAAAATTATTCATATGATTTAATTGTTGGAGGCAATTACAACATCTATCAATGGTATAAAGATGGCATACAATTACCTTATCAAACTTCATCAACATTAAATTTATCTAATCTATCAATTCTAGATGACGGAGTATATACATGCGTAGTACGCAACAATTTATTACCTGAACTTATTTTATTTTCCAGGCAAATACATCTATCTATTTTATTTGACAATATTTCTCCATCAAATATTATCCTTTCAAACACCTATATTAATGAAGGAATTCCTATCGGAACAGAAGTTGGTACTTTTAACACAGTTGATGAAAACAATGGAGATGCTTTTACATATTCATTCACAAGTGGATTAGAAGATAATGATAATGACAAATTTATCATTGTAGGAAATAAACTTATAGTAAACAGTGAAATCAATTACGAATTAAAAAACTCATACAACATTCAAGTAGAAACAACAGATTTACTAAGTGAAACATTTTCAAAATCGTTTATAATAACAGTTAACAATGAAAATGAGTCTCCTACTGATTTAATCTTATCAAACAACTCGATTGATGAAAATTCATCCATTGGAACTGAAATTGGTATTCTTTCAACAACTGATGAAGATATTAATGAAACATTTAACTATAACCTTATTCAAGGAGAAGGAGATACAGACAATTCCCGTTTTACAATCACAGAGAATAAATTACTTTCGAACTTCATGTTTGATTTCGAAACCCAAACATCATATTCTGTCCGTATTCAAACAACTGACAGCGATGGAAACACTTTTGAAAAACAATTTAATATCTCTGTGACCAATTTAGATGAGGGGCCAACAGACCTTCTTTTATCGAATAATACAATTACAGAAAACTTAGCCGTTGGAACAGAAATTGGATCACTATCCTCTTTGAGTGACAATGATGACACAACATTTACATATGCGTTTATATCAGGTGAAGGAGATCAGGATAATTCAAGTTTTACAATTAATGGTGATAAATTATTATCAAATGATGAATTTAATTACGAAGAAAAAGCCATCTATTTTATTCGCATTAAAACCACAGATAATAACGATGAATCATTTGAGAAAGCATTTACAATTTTAATAAATGATACAAACGATCCAGTTAATAACATTACACTATCCTTAATTTACGAAAATATAAATGAAGATATTGAACTAGGAACTCTCGTTGGTATTTTTAGCACAGATGACGATGACGCCTATGATGAATATGAATTCACCTTTGTTCAAGGTGAAGGTCAGGATGACAATAATAAATTTACAATATCAAATAATTCTTTATTTATATCCTCATACATTAATTATCATTGGACACCAACAGTTTCAATTCGGGTAAAGGCATCCAATAATCAGGGTGATGAAATAACTAAAATATTTGAAATTGACATTAATGATATCATTGAAACAAATTTAGATACAGAAATTGAAAAAAGTATTGAAGTTAACCTCTTCCCAAACCCAACAAGTGACATTCTTTATGTAGATTGTAAAAATCCTTATGGTTACCTTTATTTGTATAATCTTTCAGGCACAAAAATAGCTCATCAAGAAATAACAAGTAGCACTACAGAAATAAATGTTTCAAGCTATCCTCCTGGAATATATTTAATCAAAGTTGAATCTGATGGAATTATTGAAACTCAAAAATTCATAAAAAAATAATCAAATAAAAAAGCTCTCATTGAATTGAGAGCTTTTTTTAGATATATCCAACTTCCTTGAAATGATATTCATGTAAGATTCCATTTTCCTCTTCGATACAAAGCTGACCAATTTCATTTACTCCTGTAATTTTTCCTTTATACCTATGAGATTTATCTCTAAACTCATGATACTCTTCTAAACGATAAAGTTTTTCTTTAAAGTTTTTGTCAATTAAATCAAACATTTTCTGCTTCTAACAACTGATAAAAATGCTCAAAATGATTTATCAATTTTATAAGTACTTCCTGAATATCAAAATATTTACCAACAAGCTGTTTCAATGAAACCGGGTTAGGGAGCATCCGATAAAAAATTTTCCTGATTGATATTCAATCCCACTCCAATAATTGTCTGGCTAATCTGGCTATTCATAATTGCATTCTCTATGAGAATTCCACAAATCTTTTTTATCCTTTACATAAATATCATTGGGCCATTTTATTTTCACATGCTCAACATACTCGCTTAACAAAGCATCCAAGGCCAGGCAAATCACCTTCGATAACATATACTGTTTGCTTACTTCAAGAAAATGAGGTCTCATAAAAATAGAAAAAGTCAGGTTTTTCCAGGCTCACTCTCCCAGCTATTATTTATTTGCCCCCTCCCGGCAGTCTGATCATATGCCAAAAAGACAGTCCTGTTTTGTACTTCATTATCACGAACTTGCGCAGTGGCATAGTTATTGGTACTTTCTGTTCGGTCGATCTGGATGAGGGGTATAGCCAACAGTTTGTGACATATCGTCCATCTAATAATAATTCGTATTAAGTATTTTTTTAATTTTCAGGTTATTACCCGTCAACATTTAAAACCACAATATAAATGAAAAAATTTATCTTTGTATTTCTACTAAATATTTATGAATAAAACAAAGAACGAGCGAGACACAGAAAAAGTACTGGATGCAATTATTGAAGGTATTGAGAGGAAGAAGGGACATGATATTATTAAAATTGATTTGACAAAAATTAATCACTCCGAATGCAGTTATTTTATCGTATGCCATGGTAACTCCACAACACAAGTTGATGCTATTGCACACTCGGTTGAGGATACGGTTGATGAACTAATTGGAGAAAAGGCGTGGCATAAAGACGGATACAAAAACTCATTGTGGGTTCTCCTTGATTATGCAGATATAATGGTTCACATATTTCAGCACGAAACCCGAGATTTCTACAACATTGAAAACCTTTGGGCTGATGCATCTATTGAAGAAGTAAAAACGGATAATTAGAAATAAATGACAGAGAAAAAAACGAATAATAATAAAAAAGCTCCCAATTTAGGAAACTTTAAACCAGGAGGGAAACCACCTAAATTTAATATTTATTGGATATACGGAATTCTTATCGTTGTCTTCCTTGCGTTTAACTATTTCAGTCTTGGAGGAGGACCTGTTGAAACCAATTGGCAAGAAGTAAAAAATACAATGATCAATAACCACGATATTGATCGTATTGTTGTTGTGAATAAAGAAGAAGCACAAATATACCTTAAAGAGGAAAGTATTAGCAACTATGAAGATGAATTAAACAAAGGGTTTAGCGCACCTTCTCAAATAGGCCCTCATTTTTATTTTACAATCGGCTCTGTAGATACTTTTGAAGAAAAGATGGAAGAAGCTCAATCTGATTATTCAGATGACGAAAAAATTTCAATCGAATACAATACGGTTACCAACTATTTTGGAGAAATATTGGGATGGATTCTTCCATTCTTATTGATTATTGGAATCTGGCTATGGATTTTCCGTCGTATGAGTAAGGGATCAGGTGGTGCTGGAGGTGCCGGAAATATTTTTAGCGTTGGAAAATCGCAAGCAAAAGTTTTTGATAAAGATTCAAGAGTCAACACTACATTTAAAGATGTTGCAGGCTTAGCCGAGGCAAAAACTGAAGTTGAGGAGATCGTTGAGTTTCTTAAAAATCCTTCAAAATACACAAAACTGGGAGGTAAAATCCCCAAAGGAGCTTTATTAGTTGGGCCTCCGGGAACAGGAAAAACCCTTCTTGCAAAAGCAGTTGCAGGAGAAGCAAATGTACCTTTCTTCTCCATGTCTGGTTCCGATTTTGTTGAAATGTTTGTTGGAGTTGGAGCATCTCGTGTTCGCGACTTATTTAAACAAGCAAAAGAAAAATCACCTTGTATCGTATTTATTGATGAAATTGATGCTATTGGACGTGCTCGTGGACGTAATCCTAATATGGGATCGAATGATGAGCGCGAAAATACCTTAAACCAACTATTAACAGAGATGGATGGTTTTGATACAAATTCGGGTGTAATCATTCTTGCGGCAACCAACCGTGCAGATATTCTCGACCGTGCCTTAATGCGTGCCGGACGTTTTGATCGTCAGATCCACGTTGAACTTCCAGATTTGAATGAGCGTAGGGAAATATTCAATGTCCATTTACGCCCTATTAAATTGTCAAGTGAAGTAGATGTAAACTTTTTATCGAAACAAACACCTGGGTTTTCAGGCGCTGACATTGCAAACGTAACTAATGAGGCAGCCCTTATTGCTGCCAGAAATAACCATAAAGATGTAACCAAACAAGATTTCCTTGATGCAGTAGACCGTATCATTGGTGGGCTAGAGAAAAAGAACAAAATCATTTCGAAAGATGAAAAACGGAGAATTGCCTACCATGAAGCTGGACATGCTACAATCAGCTGGTTATTGGAACATGCTCATCCATTGGTAAAAGTAACTATTGTTCCCCGGGGAAAAGCGCTGGGTGCAGCATGGTATCTTCCCGAAGAACGTACTATTACAACAAAAGAACAGCTATTGGATGAAATGTGTTCGGCTTTGGGAGGAAGAGCTGCCGAACAACTTACTTTTGGATCAATTTCTTCAGGAGCACAAAATGATTTGGAAAAAGTCACAAAACAAGCTTATGCCATGATTAGCATCTTTGGCATGAGCCCTAAAGTTGGCAATGTTAGCTTTTACGATTCTACTGGTCAAAGTGACTATAGTTTTTCAAAACCTTATAGTGAGAAAACAGCCGAATTGATTGACGAAGAATCAAAAAAACTAATTGATGATCAATACGACAGAGCCCTGGAGGTTCTAAAGAAAAATGAGAATGGACATCACAAACTGGCACAGCGTTTACTTGAACGAGAAGTTATTTTTGGTGAAGATTTAGAAGAAATATTTGGGAAACGTCCCTGGGTAAAAGAAGAACTTGGAGATAATGGAAATGGTTCTTCAGAAAATAAAGAAATAACTCAGGAATCAGATAGTTCAGAAAAAAAAGACACCAAGAACTCTGATAAAGAATTAAGTGATTAAGACATGTCATCATCACGCGAAAAAATATTAACCCGATTAAAAGAAGTCGGTGAAAAAAGAAAATTAATTAAATTGGAGCAACCGGACATGGTTGCTCCAATTTACCATTCTAGTGATAAAGAAATAGCAGACTGGTTTCAGAAAAACCTAGAACTTGTAGGTGGGAATGTGTTACGGGTACAAAATCTATCTGATGCTATTTTTCAACTAAAGGGCATCATAAATCAGGAAAAGGTTGAAAATATATTCTGCCTTGACGGCACATTACAGAAAGCACTTAATGGTCATATAAAATACACACAAAGCCCCGAAGACTTTAATGATCTACAAGCAGGAGTTACGACTTGTGAATATCTCATTGCACATTTGGGTTCTGTTCTTATCAGCTCTGCCAATGAAAGCGGAAGGCGACTTCATGTCTACCCGGAAACTCATTTCATTATAGCACATGAAAATCAGATTGTAAATTATTTAGATGATGGATTAGAATTCATACAACAAAAATATCACAACAATCTTCCTTCTATGATAACCAACATAACGGGTCCCAGTCGCACAGCCGACATTGAAAAAACATTGGTAAAGGGAATGCATGGTCCTCGGAAATTATTCGTAATTTTAAGCAAAGAACCATTCTAGTTTTGTCATGGAAAAAGATTTTACGTTAGTTTATTCAACAACAGATCCTATTCAGGCTGAGATTGCAAAAGATATTCTGGAAGAATCTAAAATCAATAGCGTAATTCTCAATCAACACGATTCAATGATACCAAGTTTAGGGCAACTAGAAGTTTATGTTCATATAAACGACAAAGATAATGCTCTGGAAATCCTTAAAAATTTAAAAAGTTGAAGAACCTGATCACACGTACGATTACAGGAATTATTTTTGTTACAGTTATTCTCGCAGCCTTACTAATCAGCAAATTTACGTTTGGAATCTTATTTGTCCTAATTCTGGGAGGAAGTCTTTTTGAGTTCTATACTTTAACTTCTAAAACAAAACTAGCTCCACTAAATGTATTTGGAATAATAACAAGTTCTTTTGCATTTATTATATCATATCTTGTTTCTGCATATAATTATAGCCCTAAGCTATATTTTTGTTTATTCCCACTTTTATTAATCTTTTTTATAATCGAATTATATAGAAAAAAAGAAACTCCCTTACAAAACATTGCAGTTGGCATATTGGGTATTGTATATATCGGAATTCCTTTAAGTCTGGGCAACTACCTTGTATTTATAAATGACACCTACACACCCAATATAATAATTGCACTTTTAATACTAATCTGGTTATATGATTCTGGGGCATATATCTTCGGAGTAAGCTTTGGGAAACATCGTCTTTTCGAACGCATATCTCCAAAAAAATCATGGGAAGGTGCAATTGGAGGTACATTTGTTGCTTTTATCGCAGCCTATTTCATTTCAACTTATATTACAGATATCCCTCTCGTTCACTGGTTAGTAATTGCTTTACTTACTGTAATATCATCATCTTTTGGTGATTTATCTGCATCCATGTTTAAGAGGCAATTTAATGTAAAAGATAGTGGAACAATCTTCCCTGGTCATGGAGGATTGCTTGACAGATTCGACTCGCTCTTTTTCGCAATCCCTGCTATAGTTGCGTATCTGAAAGTTTTTGAGATCATATAAATGAATGGGATCAAACTAATTCATACTTAAAATTAATTACTTTTGTCCTGTAAAATTTTGACTTATGAGATTTCATCCTGCAGGAAATAGTATCATCCGTAATGCGATTATAATATTGATCATTATTAACCTTGCCAGTTGGTTATTAATTTCCACTGTTGCTATCAATTCATTAATTTCTTTAGCAACACTAGTTGTCCTCATACTAATTTTACAATTCTTTAGATACCCCAACAGGAAAGTTGACTTAAATGATAAACTTGTGATTTGTCCTGCAGATGGGAAAGTCTGTGTCATTGAAGAACATATCGAATCTGAGTATTTAAATACAAATAGTCTTAAAGTTTCCATTTTCATGTCACCTTTAAATGTGCATATTAATTGGGTGCCTGTTCCTGGAACTGTTACTTTCTCTAAACACAAAAAAGGTGAATTCTATGCTGCATTTAAAGACAAATCTGCCGATGAAAATGAACGCTACTGTACTGCAATCAAACTTAAGGATGGCCGTGAAATCATGGTAAAGCAAGTAGCTGGTGCTGTTGCTCGCCGTGTATTAAATTTTCTAACTAAAGGTCAAGAAGTTACTCAAGAGATGGAAATGGGTTTTATACGATTTGGATCAAGAGTTGACCTATATCTCCCATTAGACACAAAACTAAATGTAAAAGTTGGGGATGTTGTAACGGGAACTCAAACAATAATAGGAGAATTAAGCTAATGGCTAAAGTTCGTGAAATGTTTAATTGGGTACCGAATTTTATTACCTCTCTAAATTTAGTATCTGGAAGTTTCGCAGTAATCCTTGGCATTGAAGGTCAATTAGGATGGGCTTCAATATTAATACTATTAGCTGCAATTTTTGATTTTATGGATGGGATGGCTGCCCGACTTCTCAAAGCATACTCAGAGATAGGTAAACAACTTGATTCATTAGCAGACCTTATTTCTTTTGGTCTAGCTCCTGCTGCGATAATGATAAGTACGCTGGAATTAGCCATGTTTGACATTAACAGACCAATTTTTGAAATTAATGCCAGCGCTATTGAATGGATTTTTCTTATATCCATTGTAATTATACCTGTTTCAGGTGCATTTCGATTAGCAAAATTCAATATTGATACTCGTCAAACTGAAAACTTCCTGGGGTTACCAATTCCTGCCAATGCCATATTCTACGCTTCTTTAGGATTAATACTTGACTTAGGACACAATACCGTAATAAATGGAATCATTTTGAATCGATTTAATCTTATAACAGTGATGATTATTCTGTCTGCTTTGATGATTTCAGAAATACCGATGTTCTCCCTAAAATTTAAACACATGAAGTGGGATGGGAACCAAATTCGATATTTATTCATCATCTTGAGTGTAATTCTTATCATTTCCTTTAAATTATTTTCGATCCCTCTTATATTATTTACCTACATAGTAATTTCTCTTATAAGGAAACTTATAGTTTAAACCCCCTACACACAAAAAATAAATTCTCTTTCTTCTATACCTTTTATATCAAATATTTTTCAACACATACTTTTCTCTCAGATATCTATACCTGAGAGTATTTCACATGTAATCTCTCTCAATTTTTCAGTCAACAATCTTCAAAAAAAATCCCCAAAAGGCTTGTATACACATGTTACACAATATGAACAGAGGGGTGAAGTTTCTATCATATTTAGTTTAAAAACAAAAATCAAAATAATAAATTGCGTCTGTTTTTAAGATTAATTAACATTTCAAATTATAATTGACAAATATTTTTGATCGGATAATTTGAATTTCATTAAGATTAAAAAAGAAAAATCTGAAATTTTAACAAAGAATAACAACTAAAATATTTTGCCTATGTAAATACCCTCGCTGACTATATGTTAACAGAAGGCAAACCTAACCCTTCAGTTAACAGAACAATGTCAAAGTATTTTAATCTGAGCGTTAAATACTCTCGAATTAATTAACTAAACTTTTAATTTTATGAAAAAAAGATGTTTTCATTTAACATCTGGGTTTCGTAGTATTTTGAAATCCAGGTCTATTGTTCTTTTAGGGGCTGTTACACTTGCTTTAGTAGTAAGTTCAACTCAATCATTTGCAGCCTCTTCAAACAAAAAAAAATCAACATTTAATTCCACACAACAACAAACAACTGTAACTGGTAAAGTAGTTGATGAAAGTGGCATAGCTCTTCCTGGAGTAACAGTTGTTGTGGTTGGAACCACAAATGGTCAAATTACCGACATTGATGGTAATTATACTATCTCTAACGTTCCTTCAGATGCATCATTACAATTTACTTTCGTGGGTATGCAAACTCAGGAAGTAGTTGTTGCAGGACAACAACAAATCAACATCACAATGATAGAAGAGACTATCGGTCTTGAAGAAGTTATTGCGACAGGTTATGCAACAGAAAGGAAAAAAGATATTATCGGTTCTGTTCTCTACAGTAAGTACAGAAGAAATGCTTACTACTCCTGCAGCAAACATGACTTCCCAGTTACAAGGTCGTGTTGCAGGTCTTAATGTTAGTTCTGATGGTTCCCCTGGAGGTACAGCAAAAGTACGTATCCGTGGATTCGGTTCTTTCGGTAATGCAGATCCTCTATACATTGTAGATGGTGTTCCTGCTCAAGATATTGATAATGTTAACCCAAATGATATCGAATCAGTACAAGTTCTTAAAGATGCTGCTTCTGCTTCTGTATATGGTGCTCGTGCAGCAAACGGTGTTATTATCGTAACAACGAAACAAGGTAAAAAAGGTGCTGTACAATTAGATTTTGATGCTTATTATGGAGTTAACTTCGTAAGTGAAAATAACTTCCCTGATCTACTAAATTCTCAAGAATATGGAGACCTTTACTGGAAACAAATGGAAGGTGCTGGTAGACAAGTTGGTGACGAAAACTGGTCGCACCCACAATATGGCACAGGTGCTTCAGCTGTAATTCCTGAATATATTCTTGTAAATGACAATGGTTCAAGAACTGGTGGTGCTTACCTAGAATCTTTGAACGCTTCTGACCCAGCTGCATTTTCAGCAATGGTTGACCCTTCAAAATATGACTTTGCATCATATCAAATCGTAAAAGCTGCAGAAGGTAAAGGAACTGACTGGTTTGATGAAGTTTTCAACCCAGCTCCTGTACAAAGTTACCAATTGAGTGCTTCTGGTGGATCTGATGCAGGTACATACGTTATTGGACTTGGTTATTTTGATCAAGAAAGTACAAACAACGAATACGGATATTACAGACGTTATTCATTACGTGCTAATTCAAATTTGAATGCTACAAGTTGGTTGAAAATTGGAGAAAACCTTCAATTCACTTATAACGAATCAAATAATAACACATATACTTCAGCAGCATGGACAATGCCTGCACTTTTACCTGTTTATGATATTATGGGTAATCCTGCCGGTGGTGCTGCTCCTGGTTTAATTAGTACTAACGATACAGGTCGTAACCCAATTGGTGAAGCTTGGAGAAATCGTTTTGACAACAATTACAACTATGCAGTTTTTGGTAATGCTTATGCAGACTTAACTCCTATTAAGGATCTTGTAATTCACTCTGCTTTTGGATTTGATTATGCTGCAGAAACAAGAGCTGATATGACTCAAGTAACTTATGAGCACACTGAAAACACAACCCCTCCAAACAACTTAAGTTGGGACATGAATAACCGCATGAACTGGACTATTACTAATACTGCAACTTATAGTAAAAAATACGGTGATCACTCTCTTAAATTATTAGTGGGTATGGAAGCTATTAACAACTTCCGTAAAACTCTTAATGGACGAAGAACTGATTTATTGATTGATGATGATCCTGATTATCTTGTAGTCGATGCGGGAACTGGATCTCAAACTTCTGGCGGTACATTTACACGCAGCACTCTAGCATCTTATTTCGGTAGATTTGATTACAACTACGCTGATAAATATATTTTCAACGTAACTGTTCGTAGAGATGGATCTTCCAGATTTGGTGCAAATAACCGTTATGGATATTTCCCATCAGCTGCACTTGGATGGCGTATGTCTTCTGAAGATTTCATGCAAGATGCTGACTGGCTAGACGATTTAAAACTTAGAGCTAGTTATGGTATTATTGGTAACTTAAGTGGATTAAGTGAAGAAAATCAATACACAACATACCAACAAGTTCTTGCTCAAAGTTATCCTCTTGGTGGAGCAAATAATACTATCTCTCAGAGTTTCACAGCAAGCCGTATTGGTAATCCAGATACTCGTTGGGAGAAATCGACCTCTGCAAACATTGGTGTAGATGCAACAATGTTTGATGGAAGTTTTACTGTTAATTTTGAATATTTCATTAAAGAAACAAAAGACCTGTTAGTTACAAATCAGGCTGCATATACAGGACCAGACGTAACTCAACCATTTGTAAATGTTGGTAATATTAAAAACAACGGTATTGAACTTACTCTAACAAAACGAGGAAAAGTTGGTCAGGTTGATTATGAAGTAAGCGGAAACTTCTCTGCATATAAAAACGAAGCAACCAAAGTACTTGACAACCCAGATGCAACACTTTCTGGCGGTGGCGGACGTATGGGAGATGTTACTCTAACAAAACAAGGAAATCCAATCTCTTTCTTTTATGGTTTCCAACTTGATGGATTCTATAATTCAGAAGAAGAAGTTAATGACTACTTAGCAGAGTATACAAATAATATTATTCCTGCATCTATAGGACGTTGGAGAATTAAAGATATTAACGGTGACAAAATCATCAACGATTATGACCGTACTAATATTGGTGACCCTCACCCAGATTTCCAATTTGGTCTAAATCTTTCTTTAGCTTATAAAGGATTTGATTTTACTGGTTTTGTGTTCTGGAATCAAGGTGGAGAATTATTCAATTTCAGCCGCTACAATGTTGACTTCAACACTTTCCAATATCAACGTAGTGCTCGTATGCTTTATGATTCTTGGACTCCTGACAATCATGATGCATTACTTCCAATTCTTAATATAAATGACAACTTCTCAAATACGGTACCTACATCTTACTTTGTTGAAGAAGCATCTTATGTTAGGGTAAGAACTCTTCAATTGGGTTATACTTTCCCTCAAAGTTTGCTTAATAAAATGGGTATAAGAAAACTAAGACTTTACGTACAAGCAGAGAACCTATTTACATTCACTAATTTAAGTGGTCTTGACCCAGGTTTGAGTATATCAAGTGATCCAAACAATGCTTCTGGAGACTTAAGCATGGGTGTAGTAAACAATTATAACCCAACTCCAAAACAACTCTTGTTTGGTATTAACTTCGGATTATAATTAAACCTATTTTATAAATGTTAAATAGAAATATTATGAATAAAAGAATATTAAGCATTTTTGCTACCATTATATCTGGAATGATTCTGGTGACATCTTGTTCCGATGATTTCCTTGAACAAGACCCTGTTGGTTCTCTTTCGTCTTCTATTCTCGCAAGTGAGGACGGACTTGATGGACTCTTAGTCGGAGCATACGCACTTCTTAACGGAAGTGGTTTCCCTGCATTCCCAACATCACCAGACCTTCTCTCTCACGGAGGAATGCGTGGAGGTGAAATTTTTAAAGGATCAGATGCTGGAGACCAACCACAATTGCTAGAATACAGTAGATATAATTATACAACTGGTAATACCGATATATTAAATAACTGGAGATGGAACTTTGATGCTGTATCTCGTTGTAATCAGATTTTAGAAATCCTTACACAAGTTACAGACTTGTCTGATGCAAAAAAAGCACAGATTGAAGCTGAAGCTCGTTTTCTAAGAGGTCACTATTATTTCCTTTTAAAACGAGATTATAATAACATTCCATGGATTGATGAAACGACAGAAGATGAACGTGTTCCCAATACAGTGGATAATGACGGAACTACATTTGTAAACATCTGGCCTCAGATTGCTGCAGATTTTGACTTCGCACGCAAAAATTTATCAGCAACCAATAGTGATTTTGGTCGTCCAAATAAATGGGCTGCAGAAGCTTACTATGCGAAAGTTCAAATCTATCGTGCAAATTACGGAGAATATGCAAATGGCTACAATGAAGCTCTTCCTATTTTAAATGACGTTATTAACAATGGTGTGAATCAAGCAGGTGTTCCATATGAACTAGTTGCTAACTACCACGATTTATTTAACTGTGAAACAGAAAATAATTCAGAAGTTTCTTTGGGCTGTTCAGCACTCTGTGAATGATGGAACTCCAACAAGCGGACCAGGTTCAAACCCTAATGGTTACCAAGCTGCAAGATGGATTGGTTCACAATCACCTTCAGGTCCTTCTCTAGGAACAGGATGGGGATTTGGTAATACAACACCATTCTTTGCTGATCATTTCCGTGTAACAGAAGATGGTCTACCAATGTTGGATATGTACGATAATCCAGGTACTCCTCTTAAAGATGATTATGGATGGGATGACGAAGTTGATGGAGCATATGTTGTTGATGATGCAGCTGTTGATCCACGTTTAGACTGGTCTGTTGGACGTAGAGGTATTCCTTTCTATGATTATGGTCTTATGCCTGGTGCTTCTTGGATTAGAAACCAAAACCATGGTGGTCCTTATATTATGAAAAAACAATATATCTGGGCATCTCAAGTAAGTTCATTCCAAGCTGCAGGATCTCCATTTACAGCTCTAAATGTAAGTATTATTCGTTTTGCTGACGTATTATTAATGGCTGCTGAATGTGAAGCAAGAGTAGGTAGTCTTGACAATGCAAGATCACTTGTAAACCGTGTTAGAGAACGTATGGTTGAAAATTCTGATAGTGATAGAAACTGGGTTAAACTAGATGACGGAACTAATGCAGCAAACTACCAAGTTGCCCTTTATCCAACTGGTGGTGCTAACGATCCATTCCAATCTCAAAGTTCTGCTTTAGATGCAATTCTTTTTGAAAGAACACTAGAACTTGGAACAGAAGGTCATCGTTTCTATGATGTTACCCGTTTCGGTGAAGGTGAAAAATACTTAATGCATTTATTGATCATGAAGTAGAAAGATTTGACTATTTCGATGAAGCACATTATTCTGATAATCCAGACTTGTTCCTTCCTATTCCTAGGGATGCAGTCGACAGAAGTAAAGTTGCAGGAGTTCAAACTTTATGGCAAGAAAACTATTAATATCAAACTTGATATAAACACATAGATTTCTTTATACAAGAGGCTGGCTTTTAAGTCAGTCTCTTTTTTTGCAATTTTTTACAACTGCACATGTGTAGATCAGAGAAAAACACGACTTCACAAAAGTTCGATAAACAACAAACAGATTTTCACTATGCAACGAAGAAATAATAAGGTAGAAAATAAATTTTCATAAAATGAATTTCTACTTTAATACCTATTATAATATTTTTTAATAAGTATTAAATTATAGTATAATACTTATTAAATTCATATATTACACCTGTTAAAAATTAAAAACATCAAATAAAAATGACTGTTAAGTACCGTATTATTAAGCAAGCTACTCCGGGAATTAAAGGAGGAGGACAGTATAAATATTACGCTCGTGCCTGCGAACGCAGTAAAATCAATATAAACGAAGTGGCATCATTGCTGGCAGAACGCTCAACTTTTAGCAAAGCTGATGTAATTGGTACATTGTATGGATTGGTTGAACTAATCCCTGATTTACTACTCAACAATCACACGGTAGAATTAGGAGAACTGGGAACGTTTAGCCTTAACCTAAAAAGTGAGGCTTCAGAAACACCCAAACCTGATGGTTTCCGGTTAATCAAATCAGCAAGCATTAGCTTCCGTCCAAGTCCTCAACTTAAACAAGCCATAAAAAACCCGGAATACACAAAATCAAAAACAAGTGACTATTAGTGTTGCTGATAAATGAATATCTTCCTGATTCTAAAAAAGACAAGGCTTCACTGGAATGAAGCCCTGACTTAAATGAAAATTCTGAATTATTTTTACTTGTAGTATTTTCCGGTAATTGATAAAATTGAGATCTCAATAATACCAGTTCCTTTCAACATATTATCCGGATATTTTTGACCTGACAGCTGTGGTGTATATTTCCCTACAATCTTGTCTAAAACTTCAATTTTCTTTTCTACCTCTTCTACCATTGTTGCATTTCCAAAGACAACAACGCTTTTGTACTTTGTATTTACATCACAGGCTTTATCATCCATGATTAAACCTTCCATATCTTCCACCTCAAAACAAACTTTGGGATTGGCTTTTAGGTTATCAATTTTAGTTCCCTGAATAAGTCCGTGAATGTAAATTTTGTCATCAACATAAACAAAGTGAACGGGAAGGACATAAGGAAAACCATCCCTGTTGTGTGTTGCAATATGCCCCACACTACTCTTGCTTAACAACTCATTGATTTCTGCATCAGCTAATTGATGCTGTTTCATTCGTGCTTGCATAATTAATTAATTTTAAATGAATGGTTTTCATCATCCCGCCATGATGAATATTAAAAAAGGCACCTAGATACAGATGCCTTAAAATTTATCTTATCGTGTTTTTAAGAACGCCTTAAAATCTTCGTATTCTTTACTGAGAGGAATAGAGAGCTTTTCTCCTTTCATAAACTCAGCTAATTTTTCAGGAAGAGGAACATTCCCAACTCCAATTATCCCTTCTACTGTTTCAGTAAATTTTGCAGGATGAGCAGTTTCCAGAAATACTCCAACTTCACCCTCCTGCAAATCTTCAGCTAATGATTTATACCCACATGCACCATGAGGATCTAAAAGGTAATTCGATTCACCATAAACCGCTTTTACAGTTTCCCGAATTTCATCATCAGAATAACGGAAACCTTTCATTACAGAACGAATAGTCTCGTGAGAATGGTCATACAAATCCAAAATTCGTGCAAAGTTACTTGGATCACCCACATCCATTGCATTGGCAATTGTAGCTACAGATGAACGAGGTTCGTATTTGCCGGTTTTCAGATAATTGAAAACAATATCGTTTTCATTATTAGCGGCAATAAACCGTTTTATTGGCAATCCCATTTGCTGAGCAAATAAACCTGCAGTAAGATTCCCAAAATTTCCACTTGGGACAGAAACTACAATATCATCAGTAATACCCTGCTTGCGCAATTGGGCATAAGCATTAAAATAATAAAAAGCCTGAGGAAGAAAACGAGCCACGTTTATTGAGTTAGCAGAAGTTAATGTCAGAGCTTCTTTCAACTCAGCATCCATAAAGGCTGATTTTACCAATCGCTGACAATCGTCAAATGTACCGGAAACTTCAATCGCCGTAATATTTTGGCCTAATGTAGTAAACTGTTTCTCCTGAATTTCGCTAACTAATCCTTTGGGATAAAGTACATAAACATGAATACCTTCAACTCCAAGGAAACCATTCGCTACAGCACTTCCTGTATCACCGGAAGTAGCAACCAACACATTTACCTGCTCTGTATTACCTTTTAGGAAATAACTTAAAAGACGAGCCATAAAACGACCGCCAACATCTTTAAATGCCAATGTAGGTCCGTGAAACAGCTCCAGTGAATAGATATTATTATCCACATGAGCCACAGGGCAATCAAAGCTCAATGTATCGTAAACAATCTCTTTTAAATCTTCTTCAGGAACATCTTCCCCGAAGAACTTCTTTGCCACTTCAAAAGAAATTTCCTGAAACGACATGTTGTGAATATTCTCAAAAAACAACTCAGGTAACTTCTCAATGCGCTCGGGCATGAATAAACCTTTATCATCAGCCAGCCCTTTTGTTACAGCTTCTTTTAAAGAAACCTCAGGGACAGATTTATTGGTACTGTAGTATTTCATTTATATTATTTTATTCTTCTTTCAACAATGCTTTCATAAATTCAGTAGTGTGCAACAAACCATAGCTTCCTTTCTGAACAGTAAACTCATCATAAGCTTCTACCTCATCAGCCTCAGCACCCGGTTTAAAGATAATAAATGGCACCGGGTCTTTTGTATGAACGGTAGTAGCACATGGTGTTGGATGATCAGGAAGAACAGCAATTGTAACTGATTCATCCATTTTAGCTGTTTCCTCAACCAAGTATTTTACCACCCTGTGATCCAGGTATTCTATAGTCTTGGTTTTAAGTTCCACGTTTCCTTCATGCCCGGCTTCATCACTCGCTTCAATATGCAGATAAACAAAGTCATGATCTTTTAAAGCCTCAACTGTTGCTTGTGCTTTACCTTCATAATTCGTATCATGCAAGCCTGTTGCTCCATCAACTTTAATTACATCCATTCCTGCATAAACGCCAATTCCCTGGATCAAGTCAACAGCTGAAATTACAGCAGAAGATTCGATGCCATACAATTCCTTGATTGTTGGCATTTGAGGTTTATACCCGGGAGACCATGGCCAGATGCTATTTGCCATATCTTTTCCGGCAGCTTTACGCTTTTGGTTAACCGGATGATTTTCCAACAATACCATTGATTTTTCAATCATCTCATTCAATAAAGCTGCAGTTTCTTCGGCTTGTACTTCTTTCGATTTGATCAGGTAATCGTTATACGGTTTGCCCGGAACATCGTGAGGAGGAGTACAAGCTAATTGTTTATTTCCACCCTTAATAATCAAAAGATGACGATAAGATATTCCTTTATGAAAAATTACCTTCTCTGAGCCCAATTTTTCATTTAGAAAATCTATTAACTCATGTGATTCTTCATTTGAAATATGTCCGGCAGAATGGTTCTTGATGTTTTCACCTTCAATGCAAATAAGGTTACAGCGCAAAGCCATATCGCCCTCTTCCAGAGCAACGCCCATACTGGCAGCTTCAAGTGTTCCTCTTCCTTCAAAAACCTTATCAACATCGTAGCCCATCACCGATAGGTTCGCAATTTCACTGCCAGGGTGCAAATGTTCCGGCACTGTAACCAATTGTCCACAACGCCCTAATTTTGCTAATCGATCGATTTCCGGCTTATCAGCCATTTGCAAAGGGGTTTTGCCTCCGTAATTTTCCAATGGCTCGTCAGCCATGCCATCCCCTAAAACAATAATATATTTCATAGCTATATTCTTTATAATTATCCTTCAACTTGTTTTAATTCTTCTGTACGATCAATTCCCAGCTCACTTCTTTGAAAATCTTCTGAAGAAGGAAGCTGCATCTCAAATCGATCTATCTTATCCAATAATAGTTTGCCCGATTTTAATTCGAAGCCGAGCAAATGCCCACCTTGAGTTTTCTCGTTATTCAAATAATGAAGGTGATAACCGGTAACATTTACGCCACTCACAAATTCAGGACAATAAAACCCGGTTAGCATACCTTGTGTATCATTAATATCAAATTCAGGCTGATTGCTGGTAACCTCAACCAACGAAGGATAAGGCTTTTTTTGAGCCGGAACGCTTCGGGTGTGCACATGCTCAAAATTGCCTATAACCCGCAACGCATAAAAATAATTGGGTGTTCCCATTAAGCTATCAACTAATTCTTTTAAGCTATCAAAAGTTAAATTTGTCACGTTTATCGTATCCTCAGGCATAAATTTAACAACCGATGCAAATGGAGTTTCCTCATCTTCAGTTAACGGATACGCTTTCCCATCTGCCCTGACATGATAAAAGTTACCATCCTCAACAATCATTTCTCCATCTAAGGAATTGATCGTTCCTATTCCAAAATCTCCTTTTTCTGCCAAGTCTGCCAATGTTGTTGTCCCGTCAAAAACCCCTTGCAACAAAGCATCAATGGTTGACACCTGAAACAAAGCTTGCACTTCAGTCTCTGAACTTTTATTTACTTCAGGACTTTCAGTGTTCTGCTGAGTACAAGACAATATTAAAATTGACAATACAAAAGCGATTAGGGAAATTCTCATAGCTTAAATATTTGATACACGAATAATATCAGCAAAGACTCCGGCAGCCGTAACTGCTGCACCAGCCCCATAACCTTTAATAATCATAGGGAATTCATTATAACGCTCGGTCGTAAACATTACCAGGTTATTGCTTCCCTGCAGATCGTAAAAAGGATGATCCTGCCCTACTTCCTGCAAGCCAATTTCAGCATCTCCTTTATCGAAAGTGGCAACAAAACGCCAGCATTTATTATCAGTTTCCAATTGTTTGCGACGAGCTTCAAATTCTGCATCTAAAGCCGGAACACCGTTCCAAAAGTCATCAATGCTGCCACTGAATAATTCATCAGGCACGAACTTATTGATTTTGATGTCTTCCTCTTCAATACGATATCCTGATTCACGAACCAAAATCAACAGCTTTCTCATCACATCTACCCCACTCAAATCAATACGAGGATCAGGCTCTGAATACCCTTCTTCCTTCGCCATCGTTATAGTCTTGCTTAATGGAATATCTTCCGAAATTGTATTGAAAATATAATTTAAAGTTCCTGAAAGAACCGCTTCAATTTTTTGTACTTTATCTCCGGCGTTCACCAAGTCATTCAATGTATTAATGATTGGAAGGCCCGCTCCTACATTTGTTTCAAACAAGAATTTTACACCTTTATGTTTGGCCAGTTTCTTCAATTTTAAGTAATTATCATATTTAGAAGAAGCCGCAACCTTATTAGCTGTAACGATAGACACGTTATTATTCAGCAATCCTTCATACAAATCCGCAGCTTCAGTTGAAGCGGTACAATCCACAAAAACTGAATTGTAAATATTCATATCGATAATTGCCTGTTTGTAACCTTCCAAACTAGAAGGCTGTCCTTCGTTATCCAAGCGTTCCTTAAAGCCATCAATAGTAACCCCTTCACGATCAAGCAACATCTTTTTAGAATTTGCAACACCTACAAGTTTTATCTTAAGACGTTTTTCCTTAATCAGCTTCTCTTGTTGTTGATGAATCTGTTCCAATAAGTTTCCACCAACCAATCCAATTCCCAACAGGAAAACATTTATCTCTGCATTTGTTGAAAGGAAAAAGGACTCATGTACAACATTTAAGGTTTTTCTTAAATCGCTGGTTTTCACAGCCCATGATATATTTAATTCCGAAGCTCCTTGTGCAATTGCTGTAACATTTATACCATTCTTACCAATCGTGTTAAATAATTTTCCGGCAACACCTGTCGAGTGCTTCATATTTTCACCCACAATTGCAACGATTGAAAGATCACTTTCAATTTCAATTTTATTGATTTTATCTCCGGCGATTTCGCTTGCGAATTCATTTCGAATAGCAATTTCGGCAGCTTCAACTTTTACCGAATCAATGGCTACAGAAATTGAGTTTTCCGATGATGCCTGAGAAATCAAAATTACATTGATATTCTCTTTCGCCAGCGTACTAAACAAACGCATTGAGATACCTGTAACACCAATCATTCCCAATCCCTGAACTGTAATCAGACTTACATTCGACATGGAAGAAATCCCTTTAATTGGGCGGTCTTTCCCATTTGGGTTTGTAGCTGTAATCAGCGTTCCCTCTGCCTGTGGATTCATGGTATTTTTTATCTTAATCGGAATCTTTTTCTTGTAAACAGGCAGAATTGTTGGCGGATAAATAACCTTCGCCCCAAAGTGCGAAAGCTCCATTGCTTCAGAATAGCTTAGCGAATTTATCACATACGCCTTGTTAATGACACGCGGATCGGCAGTCATGAAACCGTCCACATCTGTCCATATTTCAAGCACAGACGCATTCAAAACTGCAGCATAGATAGATGCTGTATAATCTGATCCACCACGCCCTAAAGTTGTGAACTCACCTCTATCATTGCTTGAAACAAACCCTGGGGCAATACATATTCCCCTAAATCCGTCAAACTTTTCTTTTATTAGCTTATTGGTTTTTTCAAAATTTACCAACGCATTTCCGAAGTTGCTATCTGTTTTGATGATTTCAGCAGAATTTATCCACTTTGCTCCTTCAATAAATTGAGTAATAATATACGATGACAAGCGTTCGCCAAATCCACTGATTTTATCCAGTGTTTTGGAAGTCAGTTCACCAATCATAGAAACTCCTTGGATAACTTTTTCCAATTCATCAAGCAGTTCTCTAACCTTTATTTTTACTTCTTCTTTTTGAGCTCCATCAAACAAATCATCGACAACAGCTTCATGTCTTTCCCTAATTCCCGTTATCTCCGTGTTGAAATATTCCGTTCCAAGAACTGCCATTTTTGAGGCATTTAGAATCTTGTCAGTTATTCCGCCCAAAGCAGAAACAACAACAATCACATCGTCGTCCTGACCTTTTACAATTTCTTTAACCTTTCGGATGTTTTCAGCACTTCCAACAGAAGTACCTCCAAATTTCAACACTTTCATTACGAATTCAATTAATTTGTTTGAATGATTTTGATCCAAGTCAATGAGAACCAGTCAAAATCAATAGTAATAATTTCTTCTACTCAACCTAAAAACCGACATCCTGACGGATTTGCCAAAAATACAATCTTCATGCGTTTTATCGCAATAATCCCCTCAGAATCTTTCGTTTTCAAAAAGCTTTAGCTTTCTTTTAATGTATGATTTGCAATGATCTTTTTTCACCTTTAATACAAACAAAATTTGCTAAAGTTTAGATAAAAAAATGGGTGAAGCAGTAAATGCCTCACCCAGACTTTTCTGCTTATATAATATTATTATTCCTCTGTCATCGTTGACATAGTTACAGCTTCAAATATTTTCGTTTCCAGCTCCTGAGCAAGCTCCTGATTATCTTTCAGAAGTTTACGAACAGATTCTCTTCCCTGACCTAATTTTGTATCACCATAACTAAACCAAGAACCACTCTTTTTAATGATGTTGTGAATAACGCCTAAATCAATAACCTCTCCTGTTTTTGAGATTCCTTCGCCATACATGATATCAAACTCTGCTTTGCGGAACGGAGGTGCTACTTTGTTTTTTACAACTTTCACACGAGTGTGGCTACCCAACACTTCATCGCCATCCTTAATTTGTCCGATACGACGAATATCCAGACGAACTGAAGAATAAAACTTCAATGCATTTCCACCGGTTGTCGTTTCCGGATTTCCAAACATAACACCAATTTTTTCACGCAGCTGGTTAATGAAGATACAACAGGTCTTCGTACGGTTAATATTAGCTGTCAACTTACGTAAAGCCTGCGACATCAAACGAGCCTGCAATCCCATTTTAGAATCGCCCATATCTCCTTCAATTTCAGCTTTTGGAGTAAGAGCTGCTACCGAGTCAATAACAACAATATCCACAGCTCCTGAACGAATCAGGTTATCTGCTATTTCCAAAGCCTGCTCACCATTATCAGGTTGAGAAATAAGTAGCTCATCAATATCTACTCCCAGTTTTTTGGCATAAAACGGATCGAAAGCGTGCTCTGCATCAATAATTGCAGCAATGCCTCCAGCTTTTTGAGCCTCAGCTACAGCATGAATTGCAAGAGTTGTTTTACCTGATGATTCAGGACCAAAAATCTCGATGATCCTTCCTTTTGGGAAACCGCCAACTCCAAGAGCAATATCCAATCCAATGGAACCAGTCGAAATAGCAGGAATATCCTCAACTACTCGCTCTCCCATTTTCATTATTGATCCTTTACCGTAACTTTTCTCAATTTTATCCATGGTAAGCTGAAGAGCTTTCAGCTTTTCCTTATTCACATTATTTTCCTCGTTTTTTGCCATGTTTAGTTTATATCTAAAGCTTTGATTATTTGATTCGTGTGATCTTTTGTTTTCACTTTTCCAAATACTTCCTCAATTATTCCTTCTTCATTAATCACGTATGTTGTACGCAATACCCCCATGTATTTTTTACCATACATATTCTTCTCCCCCCATGCTCCGTAAGCCTGCAAAATTTCTTTTTCAGTATCCGCTATCAAATTGAATTGAAATCCGAATTTTTCTGCAAATTTTTTATGCGAAGCAACACTATCCGGACTTACGCCAACCACTTCATATCCTTTATCCAACCATGCACCGTAATTCTCATTCAGGTTACAAGATTCCGCTGTACACCCAGGCGTATTATCCTTCGGATAAAAATACAATATCAACTTCTTTCCACTGTATGCAGATAATGAAATTTCTTCACCATTTTGATTTAAACCTTTGAAATCAGGGGCCTTATCCCCTTTTGTCAATAAAGCCATTTTCTTTTTGTTTAATTAGACAAATATACTTGAAATAATAATAAAATCCGGCTGATCTGCTCACAAGTAATTAACAAAAACAACCAATCCATATTAAAACTTTTTCTTCTCTTTAATGTTCAAAATTTATGCGATATAAAATCTATTAATCCCAATAAGACTCAATTTTAACCCGAGTTTAACAATCGTCGACGTTCGCCTTAGTGTCCAAAGTATTTTTTGTAATTTTATGTCGAAAAATTAATAGATTCCTGACATGCTTCAAACATTCAAATGTGCACTTAGAACAAGTTTAATCATCCTATTGTTTAGCCTGAATTGCGTTCAGGGATCACAATTATTTGCACAAAATGATCCGGAAGTTACTGCAAAGAACTACTTCGAGGAAGGTAATTTTGAAGAAGCCCTCCCCATTTTTCAAGACTTGATTAGATTATACCCATCCGACGAGGAGATAAACTATTTCTATGGTGCATGTCTGATTGAAACAAACACTTTTTTGAATGAAGCCCAACAAGCTTTAGAAACAGCAATTGACGACCAGGCAAAAGCACTCTATTACCTGGGCAAATATTATCATGCTCAATCCAACTGGGTTTTTGCCAGCTCTTATTACGAGGACTTTAAAGACTCAGCAAAAAAACGTGAAGTAAAAAACACCGACGTTGACGAATTGCTGGATTTATGCTCGGAAGAAATAAATCCATTCCCAAAAGCCGAAGAAATAATTACGAGAGAAGACACCAAACCAGAACTAACACTGGAAACACAACTTGAAAATCCAATCTCCGAAACGACAGATTCTTTGAAAGAAGAAATTATAACAGAACCCGAAATCCTACCAATCGAAATCCCAGACGAATTAAAAGAAACAATCATAAACTTTCGGGTGAACTCAGCAATCAGTTATCTAAAAATTAGCCAGTTTAAAACTGATGAAGGCCAGCAAGCATACATTGAAGGCTGGCTCAAAGAACAAGAGCTAAAGAATAAACTATCTGAGACCGAAAAACTCAGAAATAGTTACGCATCTGCATTTACAAATGAAAAAGAAAACCTCGCCAATAAAATTATAGAACTGGAACAAGAAACTTATCAGATAAACCGGGAAATAACCAACCATTACTCGAAAGCTAACCAGATGGAATCAAACTATTGGGAAAGTGCCAGCTCATCAGAAGTTGAAGTGATTATAAAAGAAATAACTGAAATCAAGGATAGCATTCAAGCAGCTAATACCATAGCAACAAGCTTACCCGACATTCAAAAAGAAGATATTTCTATCCAAATTGTGCCTCAAGATTCAATTTCATTGGTTATTTCAGAGAGTACACCGGAAACATCCAATACAACAGATATAATCTCGTACAAAATTCAGATAGGAGCCTATAGCAAAACTCCACCGGACTGGGTTCAAAATTTATTCAAAAAAATATCTGTTATTCGCAAAATCGATCAGTATACAGATGACCGAGGCGTTACAGTTTACACCATTGGAGAACTAAATTCATACGATGATGCTCTGGAAATGCAGGAACAAATAAGAAAAGAAGGTATTAGTGATGCTTTTGTTGCAGCCTATAAGAATAACGAACGTATAACCGTAAGTGAAGCCCGAAAATTATCAGGAGAATGAGCACAAGAGAAAATACAAAAAAGAAGTCAAATCAGGATGAAAATGCGAGTTCACAAAACGAACGTTTCCTGATCCTACACAACGATGACCATCATTCGTTTGATTATGTGATTGACGCTTTAATAAAAATTTGCGAGCACGAAGAAGAACAAGCTATTCAATGTACATTATTAACACATTATAGAGGAAAATGTGATGTAAAGAAGGGAAGTTTTAATTACCTTAGACCTATGAAAAAGGCCTTGACGGCCAAAGACCTAAAGGCGACTATTGATTAATTAAATCATACCATGACCATTTTTATTATCCTGTTCCTGATTTTACTGGGAGTTTTACTACTGCTTATTGAGTTTGCAGTAATCCCGGGAATTACAATTGCCGGTATAGGCGGATTTCTTCTCTTAGGAGCCAGTGTATATATGGCTTTTGACTCTTATGGGGTTATCCCCGGAATAATCACTTCCGTTTTTGTCTTACTCGTTGTCCCTTTTTTATTTTACAAATTTTTCAAAAGCAAATCCGGAAAGAAAATGATATTGGGATCTGAGATTGAAGGACGAGTTGTAGAAGTAGATTCAGCAATCATTCATCCGGGAGATGAAGGAATCACCATCGGAAGATTAGCACCTACGGGAAAAGTTCGGATCAACAATCAAACCATGGAAGCAAAATCTATTTCTGGTTTTGTTGATCCCAAAGTCAAAATAAAAGTAGTCGAAGTATTGAAAACACAAGTAATTGTTGAACCAATAAAACAAGAATAATGGAAGATTTTGGACCTTTTGGACTTATCGCGGGAATCATTGTCCTGCTGATTATCATTTTATATTTTATTCCTATTGGGCTTTGGTTTTCTGCACTGGTTTCCGGTGTCCGAATTTCATTGCTACAATTATTCCTGATGCGTTTCAGGAAAGTACCTCCATCTGTTATTGTACGCGCCCTTATTGAAGGAACAAAAGCGGGAATCAAGTTAGACCGAGACAAACTGGAAGCCCACTACCTCGCAGGAGGTAAAGTAGATATGGTTGTTCACGCTCTGGTTTCTGCCGAAAAAGCGAACATCGATCTGGGATTTAACATGGCCACAGCCATCGACTTAGCCGGACGTGACGTATTTGAAGCCGTACAAATGTCAGTAAACCCCAAAGTGATTGACACTCCGCCTGTCACAGCTGTTGCAAAAGATGGAATTCAGCTTATTGCCAAAGCTCGTGTAACAGTACGCGCCAATATCAAACAATTGGTAGGTGGTGCTGGAGAAGAAACCATTCTTGCCCGTGTAGGTGAAGGAATTGTTTCATCAATCGGATCGTCACACACACACAAAGCTGTATTGGAAAATCCGGACTCAATATCAAAATTAGTTCTCGAGAAAGGATTGGATGCAGGAACCGCCTTCGAAATACTTTCGATTGATATTGCAGATATTGACATAGGTAAAAACATTGGCGCAGGACTTCAAATCGACCAGGCAGAAGCAGACAAAAATATTGCTCAAGCAAAAGCTGAAGAAAAACGAGCCATGGCCGTTGCCCTTGAACAAGAGATGAAAGCAAAAGCCCAGGAAGCTCGCGCAAACGTTATTCAAGCTGAAGCAGAAATTCCACTAGCCATTTCTGAAGCATTCCGTAGTGGCAACCTGGGAATTATGGATTACATGAAATACAGGAATATTGATGCTGATACTCAAATGCGTGAATCCATAGCTGGAGATGAATCGAACTCAAATGCAAATAGTAAAAAATAATCCCTTATAATTGAAAATACAATAAAGCCTTGTCCTCCCCGACAAGGCTTTATTAATTATTTGTAAACAAAAAATATGCTGTGCGACATGTTTTTTAACGTTCGCTTAATACTTTTTTGTGTTTTTCAACATATCTTTGTCGTAGATTTTATTTCATAAGTTTAGGTTTGATTAGTTTATTGGTTTAGTTAGGTTTAGAAAAGGGTAGATAGAGGTCTACTCTTTTTTTTGCTCAAAACTGTACAACACACAACAAGAACAACTGATAATCAAACCCTTAAACAAGGTAGTATTTTCTCAAATTTCGTCCCATCTATAGAAACCTGGTGATAAACATCAACTAAATCGTTCTCCTTAATTTTAATAAAGTCTTCTTTTCTTGGAAGAACAACTACTCCACCAAGTTCTACAGAAGCAGGACTAATTAAAATCTGATTTTCACCTTCAGCATAATATTGAAGTGGTCTTTGTTTCTCTCTTGGAAATAAAATGACATGCCATTCTCCCTTAACAAAACTAACAAGAACATTAATCATCGGTTCTTCATATATTTCATCAACCTCATTAAGTTTCTCCAAAATCTCAAGAAAAATATCATTCAGTTTTTCCATTGAAAATGAAGTAAGCACTAATAGATTTCTTAGATATCCATTTGCAACAGCGTATATACTTACGCCTTCATGCTCCTTCAACAATTTGGCGTTGTTGGAAATCAACAATGAAACTTCGTAATCTATTGGCATAAAATCCCTGCTCCCAGCCTGAAAATGGAAATGATCCGGCGCAGAAGCTCCGCATTTTGAGCCATTATAGAAAATAGTAAAATCAGGCAATGACTTACTTAACTCTAGCATATCTGCAAAAAAAAGCTTGATTTTTTGCGGACAATGTTCCTTCAATGCGATTGTAAGATGCTTTGGGAAAATTGGGTATGGATTAACTAAAATTGAATATTTACCCAGAAAATCAACTGACAATTGTTCTTTAGGTCTATTCTTATCGCATAAAAAGCAAGGACGATTTTTAATAGAAACGAAATCTGTTTTTGCAGCAGATGATTTTATACGCGCAGGATTATGCTGAACGATAACTTGAAAATCATTAAACTGAAAAGTTTTAGATTTCACATTCTTTAATGCTGCATAATTTTGGGCAGCCAAAGGCCAATCTTTTATTTGCTTTTCAATTAACTTTTCAACCTGTCTGGCTATATTCTGATCATTTTTCAATGTTCAATTTTCTTTTATTTAAGGCAATTCTTGCTTTCAACTCAAAGGTACGCAAACTGTCTTTATAGAAATTATGCGCATTTTGCTTTGCAATATCCAAAGCAGCATCAGAATTACCTTCCCACCGACGGCATCTGTATATAGGATCATATATCCTTCCAATTTTCCATTCCCGGGAGATTGGCAAACCTAATGCATAATCTTCACCATAACTTGTGTTTGGAACTCTTATATCTCGCAAAATAGGAGTATAAAAAGCTCGTGGAGCTCCCAATCCATTTATGCGTAATGCATTGTTTGGACCATTCTCTGGAGTCCATTCTCGATGATCAATTATTCCTGGAGGAATTTCCTCTAAATCAAAGTTGCACATTTGATAAGCCCCAATAACCATTGCGCATTTCTCCTCATAAAACTTATTAACGATTATTTGCAAAGTATTTTCATCAAGATATAAATCGTCACTATCAAGCTGAACGATAAAACGCCCGCATTTTCCATGAAATAAAGCTTCATTCCAGCAACCACCAATTCCCAGATCATTACGATTAGGAATATGATGAATTAATCGTTCATCATCGTATTTACGTAAAATATCAGTTGTCCCGTCAGTCGAATGATTATCAACCACGATTAAGTTGAACTTGAAATCCGTTTTTTGAGACAACACCGAATTAACAGCATCATGAATTGTTTTGCTCCGATTAAAAACAGGAACAACCACAGTTGCCTCAACCTGAAAATCATTGGGAAAATTGATTTCTTTAAATTCAGGCTCAAGAAATGCATCTATTTCCTTTAAGTGATTCGTGCACGCCTGCTCCATTTCAATCTGACGTTCCCGGGCAGTTGCCTTCACATAGTCAAATTGCTTCTCTCCCGACAAACGAATATCTGATTCTTCCATCGAAAAAAGCATCTCTGGGATGCGAACAACATCTCCCATTCGTGATGCAAGCAATCTTAAAGCATAATAACCAGCATGCACCCATTGTGCTGAAATTTCTGTTATAAACTTCGTCAGTACATCTGTTCGAAAAAGTTGGACAGGACCAAAGTTGAAATCATCACGTAAACTCCCCAACTGATAATCGATAAGTGGATGTTGTGATTGTTTTCCATCCTTTTGCTCGACATAGTCAGCGTACAACATAGCTGCATTTGTATTCTCTGCAATCTGCACCATTCTTTCAATTGAATATTGGCCTAACTCAACTTTATTTTCCTGTAAAAACAAAATTGAATATTTTCCTGTAGATCTTCGACCAATCTCCACCATTGTAGAAGTAGAATACAAATCATTAAACAAAAGGGGTTCTGCTCCTTCTATTTCAACATTAGACTTTACTAAAACGAAAATTTCACACGGAATTTGGGATTCTTTTAATTGAGTAATTAATTGAAGAGTATCCTTTTTATTTGTAAAAGTTAAAAAGCAACTTATTTTTTCTGTCACAATATTAGAATTTAAGAATTACAGGATCAGTCAATTTACTTTCATTATTAAAACGATCAAGAGCACTTACCCGAAATTCATATTCTCCTGATTCTTCTTCATCTTTCGAAATTCTCGTTTTCATATCTCTTGTAACTAAATAAATTGAAGAAGCGAGTTCTGGATTTAATATTTCCTCAATACTATTCCTGTAAATTACATAACTTATTGCTTCACTCATTGGATCATCAACCTCTTCCACCTTCCACTTTAATTTTCGGCCAGACTTTCGTAAACGATAAGGAACTACCGGACCTGTAGAATCTAACATTGCAATGGGAGGGACAATCGCATAAGTTGTGTAAAATTGAGTCTTTAATGCATTTTGGAAGCCCATCAAATCGCGTTTAAAATGTTTTGCACTATAAAATATACTTCCATCTATACCCTCAATTTCACGGGTTAACTCTACCTGTTTAGGCAACTGGTCAGCCTTACGCCACTCTTCTACCGTTGATTGCGAATTAGATTTGTAAAGCGCATGACCAATATATAAAGCTGAATTATGTCTATTTTCACTCCACCAATTACACAGTTCTTTATAATCTGCAGAGGAATGCCCAATCTCCCAATATATTTGAGGTGCAACATAATCAATCCAACCATTTTCAAGCCACGTTAGAACATCTGCATACAAGTCACGATAACTTGATGTCCCTGCAGTTGTATTAGATCCACGTGGATCATCTGACTTATTTCTCCAAACTCCAAAAGGACTAATTCCAAATTTCACCCAGGGCTTTATCAATTTGATATCCTCTGAAAGCATTTGTATGGTCTGATTCACATTATCTCTTCTCCAATCATCAATTTGCCCAGAAGAAAAGCCATTATTATAATTCACAAAAGCATCATAATCCCGAAAAACTTCTCCTGCAGCAGGGTATGGATAAAAGTAATCGTCAAAATGGATGGCATCAACATCATATCTTGAAACAATATCTTCTACAACCTTAACAACAAACTCCCGAACTTCCGGAATACCTGGATTAAAATATAGTTTACCATTATACGGAACGACCCAATCCGGATGCTTAAATGCAATGTGCTCAACAGAAAGAGGATCTTTCGCGCTTTGAGCTATTCTAAAAGGATTTAGCCAGGCATGTAACTCCATATTCCTTTCATGACATTGTTCAACCCAAAATTCCAAAGGATCGTATCCGGGATCTCCTCCTTGCGTTCCTGTCAAATACATAGACCAAGGTTCTAACTCAGATTTATAAAATGCATCCGAAGTTGGTCGAACTTGAAAAACAACAGCATTCATCCCATTCTCCTTCAGCAAATCAAGCAATTCTATGGCCTCTCTTTTTTGATCTTTTTCACTCAAACCTGGTTTTGATGGCCAATCAATATTATTCACTGTAGCTACCCAAACCCCTCGAAACTCATATTTGGGAGGATTAACAGAGAAAGCACTAAATGTATTTATAAAAAATAATGAAAGTAATAGTAAGCGCAAATTCATATTTAAAAAATGATTTTCTTAAATATCACCAATAAACAAATGCATCCTCCTGTAAGACAAGGCGATCAATGAACAAAGTTGTGTTAGTAACTGCCTAATGCTCTTTTTTGCTACCTCATTAGACCATGCATGATTATTCTATATATTTGTTTTATGGATATTATTGCAGATAGCGGATCAACCAAAACAGACTGGATCTTTCAGGAAAAAAACAACATTGTTTCCCGTGTTCAAACACAAGGGATAAATCCTTTTTTTCGAACAAAAGAAGATATCAAAGAAGAACTTTCGGGAAGCATATTTATCACTTGTAATCAAGCAGATAACATTTATTTTCATGGAGCAGGAATCGTAAATAAAGAGAAAGCAGAAATTATAAATGATGCCCTACAAAGTCTGTATTCAAATGCAAAAATTGAAATTAATAGTGACCTTATTGGAGCAGCCCGGGCAACCTGTGGAAATAATCCCGGAATCGTCTGTATCCTAGGAACAGGCTCAAACGCCTGCTATTTTAATGGACAAAAGATTGTTGAAAACATCCCACCTATGGGCTACATTTTAGGTGATGAAGGAAGTGGTACAGCTATGGGTAAAGCCTTAATTGGCGACTATTTTAAAAATATCATGCCTCATCAGCTGAGAGAAAAATTCCAATCACGATTTAAAATTGAAAAGATGAAATACTTGATAAAGTATACAGACAACCAGCCGCAAATAAATTCCTAGCCAGTTTTGCCATTTTTCTTTCTGAAGAAATTGAAGAGGAATATTGCCAAAAGCTCATATCTCAAAATCTTCAATTATTTATTAGACGAAATGTCTTGACCTTAGATGCTGCACAAAATCTTCCCATCCATTTTGTCGGATCTTTAAGCTTTCATTTCAGCTCATTTTTAAAAGAAGAATTATCTAAATTCAATTTAAATTATGGAAAAATCATAAAAGAACCAATTGTAGAATTGGCAAATTATTATTCATACAAGTAATCTCAAAAATATTTCTCAAAAATCAGTCTTATCTCTCGATTTAACCGTTAATTAATCTCCGATTACTCAACAGTTTATCCACAATTTAAAATCGTAAAAACCTGAAAAACTGACAATTACAAGCAAAAATACAGAAACAAATCATTTTAAAGACATTTTTTATCAAAATTCAGCTAAAACAACAAGTAACTATTTAAAGCTCTATTAACTTTATATAGAAATAAAGGCTTGTGTTTGTAAAAAAATGATATATTTGCCTATAATTAAATGTGTTTATTCGAAAATAAACTTTTCGAATCTCATAGTTTGATAGTTTTAGTTGGTTTAGGTTAATTTCCCAAGGAATTGGGAACGGAAAGGGCAGTCAGAGGGCTGCCTTTCTTTTTTGTCTTGAATTTCATTATCTGTTGAAGACAAAAAAAGAGAGACGATAAAGCCTCTCTTTCATTTTGAATGTCATAGCGTATTTTCTATTCAAACATATTTTTCATCTTCTCGAAGAAGCTTTTATCACCAGCTCCCGGAGTATATTGAAAATTCTCTGATTTTTGTAATTTTTCAAGCAGCTTCTTTTCTTCAGAAGAAACTTTCTTTGGAACCCACGCATGAATTCTCACTAGTAAATCTCCTTTTCCATATCCATTTACATCAGGTAACCCTTTCCCTCTTAACCGAAGTATTTTTTCCGGCTGTGTACCGGGATCAATTTTCACTTTTACTTTACCCTCAACAGTAGGGATTTCAGCAGTAGCACCTAGAATAAAATCAGGAAAATTTAGGAATAAATTATAGATCAGGTTATTTCCATCTCGAATTAAATCTGGATGAGATTCCTCGGTAATAACCACCAATAAGTCACCATTAATTCCTCCTCGTGGCCCGGCATTTCCTTTTCCGGACACATTCAACTGCATTCCTTCAGCAACTCCTGCCGGAATCTTTACAGTCACCACTTCTTCCCCACGAACAACACCTTCTCCGTGACACTTAGTACATTTATTTTTAATGATTTGTCCTTCTCCATTACAGGTTGGACAAGTCGAAGTCGTCTGCATTTGACCAAGCAAAGTATTTGTAACACGGGTAACATGGCCACTTCCACGACAGGTAGAACAAGTTGTAAAATCAGAGCTGCTTTCTGCACCAGATCCATTACAATGATCACAGGTTACATACTTTTTAAGTTTGAGTTTTTTCTCAACACCATTGGCAACATCCTTTAAGCTTAGCGTTACCTTCACACGAAGATCTGAGCCTCGTCGAACCCGACGCCCCTGACTTCTAGAGCCTCCGCCAAAACCACCAAAGCCTCCACCTCCAAAGCCACCACCGAAGATGTCTCCGAACATAGAAAAAATGTCATCCATCGACATATCGTGCTGGCTGAATCCACCGCCAGAAGCACCACCCATCCCGGCATGACCAAACTGATCGTAACGTTGTTTCTTTTGCGGATTACTCAACACTTCATAAGCCTCTGCTGCTTCCTTGAATTTTTCTTCAGCTTCTTTATCTCCCTGATTTTTATCCGGGTGATATTTGATTGCCTTTTTTCTATAGGCTTTCTTTATCTCCTCTGCAGAAGCATTTTTACTTACCTCTAATATTTCGTAATAATCTCTTTTCGTAGTCATGCTTACTTTTTAATTTTTCTTATTCCCCGATTACAACTTTTGCAAATCGAAGTACTTTTTCGTTTAGCATATAGCCTTTTTGCACCACATCAACAACTTTACCTTTTAGTTCTTCTGTAGGTGCAGGTATTTTTGTAATCGCCTCATGATGGTCAGTATCAAAATCCTTTTCTTTCGCATCAATCTCTACCACCCCATTTTGCCTTAGAAATTCCTGAAATTTATTATAAATCAAAACAACTCCTTCTTTTAGAGGGTTGTCATCTTCAACTTCAGAAAAAGCACCTAACGCACGGTCAAAATCATCAACTACCGGAAGGATATTTTCAAGAACTTTTTCTCCTCCGGATTTCATTAATTCCATCTTCTCCTTCAGTGTTCTTCTTCGAAAATTGTCAAATTCCGCCTGAAGTCTGAGATGTTTATCTTTAAACTCAGCTAATTCATTTTCGACCTTTTCCAACTCTTCTTTGCTTTTATCTTTTTTCGACTTCTTACTTTTTTTCTTGGGCTCTTCAGGTGCTTTATCCTGTTTAGTTTCATCCTTTTTTCCCTCTACTTCTTCTGCACCCTTTTCTTGCTCATTAACGATTTTTTCTTCCGCCATTTGTATTCAATTTTATTTTCGGTTTGACAGGTAACAAAAACATTGCCATCATCCTACAACGGACAAACTGACACTTTAAAAAACGAATTGACTGCCAAAATTATAAAAGTTAAGCATGATTTTTTTATTCCGGACACAATTAAGACTTCTTCTAATATAAGTTTAACCTGAAAATCGAAAACTCAACATCGAAACCATACTAATCACACCTGCATTTTTATCATCAAAAAGACAGTTCAAGATCAACTACCGAATCTAAATTTATTTTACGAAGTTTGTACTTATATGACAAGCCCCATGTACGCAGATGTAATTTTACCTCTACCTTTAGCTGACAAGTTTACATACAAGGTTCCTTTAGAACTTGAAAATCAGATTAATATTGGTATTCGTGTAATTGTTCAGTTTGGGGCAAAAAAGTATTTTTCTGCACTGGTTTACAAACTGCACTCAAATCCCCCCAAAGGCAATTACGAAGTAAAATCTATTGATGACATACTAGATGAAGCTCCTGTAATTAATCTATCTCAACTCAGTCTTTGGGAATGGATTGTTGACTATTACTGCTGCACACTTGGAGAAGTTTATAAAGCGGCTCTTCCTTCAGCATTAAAACTGGAAAGCCAAACCAAAGTAAGCTTCAATCCAAATTATAATTTTAAAGAACACCTCTCAGGAGAAGAAGAGGCATTATTTCTAATGCTTCAAGGACATGGACAAACAAACATTCAGGACATTAATCGTTTTCTTGGGAAAAAATCTTCATTGAGTATCCTCAAAAAACTCTTGGATAAAAAAGCAATCTACATTGAAGAAAAGATTGCAGAAAGTTACCGTCCCAAAACTGTGTCACATGTATCTCTTAATCCAAATTTAAATACTGAAGATTTAATTAAGAATACTCTTGAAAAATTAAAGAATGCCAAAAAACAACAAGCATTGCTGGAGTTCTTTTTGTCTGAAATAATCCTCAACCCAAACGAACATAAAATTCCCAAGAAAGAACTTCTTGAAAAAAGCCGTTCAAACAGTGGAATACTAAAAGCGTTGATTGACAAAGAGATACTGCAACTTGAACAAATTGAAACGGGAAGACTTGACACTTCTTTTGACCAGGAACAAAAAATATTTGAGTTAAACGATGTGCAACAAGCAGCCTTTGCTCAGATAAAAAAACAACTAACTGAGAACAAGCCAGTTTTATTACATGGTGTAACTTCCAGTGGGAAAACAGAAATCTACATTAAGCTTATTGAAGAACAGCTAAAACTTGGGAATCAGGTTTTATACCTTGTTCCTGAAATTGGACTTACTACCCAATTAATTAATCGTATGCGTAAAGCTTTTGGAAATAAAGCAGGCATCTATCACTCAAAATTCAACGATGCAGAACGACTGGAAACCTGGCAAAATATATTAAACAACAAGGAAGATTCCTTTCAGATTGTGCTGGGTGCACGTTCTGCTGTTTTTTTGCCATTTAAAAAGCTCGGATTAATTATTGTCGACGAAGAGCATGAATCTTCCTATAAACAATTTGATCCGGCTCCCCGGTACAATGCGCGTGATGTTGCAGTTGTCATGGGACAAATTCACAATGCAGGAGTTTTATTGGGTACGGCAACACCTTCATTTGAAAGCTATTTCAATGCAAAAACCGGGAAATATGCACTCACTGAAATCACAGAACGATTTAAAAACATCAGCCTTCCTGAAGTCATTATAGCAGATATTCGAATGGCAATGCGAACAAAACGCATGAAGTCATTCTTAACTCCCGAGTTATTTGATGAAATATCTCTAGCATTGGAGAAAAACGAACAAGTCATTCTATTTCAGAACAGACGGGGTTTTGCACCTTATATACAATGCAAAACCTGCGGATGGATCCCCAAATGCAAGCATTGCGATGTTAGTTTGACCTACCACAAAAATAATTCTTCGCTCATTTGCCACTATTGTGGACATGCGGTATCTCTACCATCCAAGTGTTCTAATTGTCAGTCGGAAGATATTCAAACCCGTGGCTATGGAACGGAAAAAATAGAAGAAGAACTGCAAATTTTATTTCCAGAAGCAAAAATTGCCCGCATGGACATGGACACTACCCGGGCAAAAAAAGGCTACGAACGATTAATTTATCAATTTGAAAACAGACAGGTTGATATTCTAGTAGGTACGCAAATGGTCACCAAAGGACTGGATTTTGACAACGTAAGTGTAGTTGGGGTTTTAAGTGCCGACCAGCTCCTAAACTATCCGGATTTCCGCTCGTTTGAAAGAGCTTTCCAGCTTATTGCACAAGTTAGTGGACGGGCAGGACGAAAAAACAAACAAGGCAAAGTCATCGTTCAAACCTATCAGCCCAAACATCCTGTTCTTACAGAAGTCGCAGGAAACAACTTCCAGCAGTCATTTAACCGCCAAATGGGAGAACGAAAACTTTTCAAATATCCGCCTTACTACCGAATAGTAAAGGTTGTAGTCAAACATAAAAATACTGCTCGCTTAGACATGGCAACAAACTATCTTGCAGCGAATTTGTGCAAAATATTTCCGTTTAAGGTATTAGGGCCTGAGTATCCTGTTATAAGCAGAATTCAAACATGGTATCAAAAAGAAATATGGGTAAAACTTGAAAAAGACAGCAAGTTATCTCATTCAAAAGAACTGATCATGAATGAGATTACAAAAACAAAATCAGCTCAAAACAATAGTAACCTTATCGCTTATGTAGATGTCGACCCAATGTAAAAATCTATGTTTTAAAATTTAAAATTCCTATTCTCAAAAACGGGTTTAGCTTATTTTAGGTGTCAAAATTTACTACATTTGTTGATCTCAAGTATTTAAGTAAACGTGGAAAAATTAAAAGTCAACCAGGTATTTAATAAGTTTAGAAACATCAGGGCATTGGTCATTGGAGATGCCATGGTCGATACCTATTTGTGGGGGAATGTTGACAGGATATCACCGGAAGCTCCGGTTCCTATTGTCTCTGTTCACAGAAATGAGGAAAGGCTTGGAGGTGCAGCAAATGTATCCCTAAATCTTCAGGCTCTTGGTGCCACACCTGTATTATTCTCTATAATTGGAGAAGACAATAAAGGAGACACCTTTATGCAATTAATGGAAAAGCACAACCTTTCCCAAGAAGGTATTTTACGTTCAGAGTCCCGTACCACAACGGTTAAAATGAGAATACTACGAGGCACACAACAAATTGTGCGGGTTGATGAAGAAATATCTAACTACATCTCCAAAGACGAAGAAAAATTATTCATTGAAAAAATTTCGGCACTCATTGAAAAACAACATTTTGACATATTGCTTTTTGTTGACTACGACAAAGGGATAATCACTCCTAATGTTATTAAGAAGATAACTCTGCTTGCTCACAAAAAAAACATATTAATAGCTGTTGATCCTAAAAAAAGAAACTTTAATTTATACAAAGAAGTTGATCTTTTTAAACCGAACTTTAATGAATTCAAAGCAGGATTGGAAGCAAATATCAACAAAAATGACATCGGTGAAATCTTAAATGCAGCCAACACATTTAAAAAGAAAAAAGAACTTGGAACTATTTTCATAACCTTATCAGAACTTGGTGTTTTAATCAGTAATGGAATAAAAGAAAACCATTTCCCTGCAGAAATTCGTGATATTGCAGATGTTTCCGGTGCCGGAGATACAGTATTGGCGGTTGCAAGTTTATGCCTTGCTGCCGGAATGCCAACCAAATTTATTGCCCAACTTTCAAACCTGGCAGGAGGCTTAGTTTGTGAAAAATCCGGAGTTGTACCTATTGATCAGGAACGCTTAAAAGTAGAGGCTCAAAAAATTAAAATAACCAATTAGCAGGCATCACAATCATCCTTCTTGAATTCCGTTATTATTTTTCAACAATTCAATCATTTTGTGCATAAAATATTAACTTTGAAACTCAGCAAAATCAGGATTTATTATGGGAAAAGTAATTGCTCTTGCGAACCAAAAAGGAGGAGTCGGTAAAACAACCACTGCGATTAACCTTGCTGCAAGTTTAGCTATTCTTGAGAAAAAAGTATTAATAATCGATGCAGATCCTCAAGCGAATGCAACTTCCGGAATTGGGTTTGATTTAAGAAATGTGACTACGAGCATTTACGAATGTATTGTAGATGACATTGATCCTCATAAAACTATTTTAAATTCTGAAATTGAAGGACTTGACCTAATCCCTTCTCACATCGATCTTGTAGGAGCAGAAATTGAGATTTTAAATATTCCCAATCGAGAGAAAGTTTTGTCGAACATGATCGAAAAGCTTCGCGACGATTATGACTTTATTTTGATAGACTGTTCCCCTTCTCTTGGATTAATAACTGTCAATGCACTTACAGCATCTGATTCAATTATTATTCCTGTACAATGTGAGTATTTTGCACTTGAGGGATTAGGAAAACTGTTGAACACAATTAAAATCATTCAGACAAAACTAAACCCGGATTTAGAAATTGAAGGTTTCCTTTTGACCATGTTTGATTCAAGACTAAATCTAGCAAATCAGGTTTTTGAAGAAGTAAAAAACCATTTTGGAGAGATGGTCTTTGAGACACTAATTTTTAGAAATATCAGGTTAAGTGAAGCACCAAGCTACGGCAAACCAGCTGTATTATATGATGCAACATCAAAAGGTGCAATCAGCTATATGGACCTGGCTCGTGAGATCTTGCAAAAAAATGATCTTACAAGAATTAAGAATGCAGAAAAAGTTATTGAATAAACAGACCCTATATAATTATGGCAAAAAGAAATGCATTAGGCAGGGGCCTTGGGGCTTTAATAGATGGAGCTGATGATGTTCAGGAAAAAAGCTCTTCCATAAATGAGATTCCTATTGAAAAAATCGAAGCTAATCCATTTCAACCCAGAACCACTTTCGATGACGAAGCATTAAAGGAACTGTCTGCTTCCATTAAAGAAATTGGGATTATTCAACCTATTACGCTTCGCAAACTCAACAATAATAAATACCAGATTATCGCTGGAGAAAGACGTTTTCGTGCATCAAAATTAGCTGGACTAAATACGATACCGGCCTATGTGCGTGTTGCGGAAGACGATGGAATGCTGGAAATGGCTTTAGTTGAAAATATTCAACGTGAAGATTTAGATGCCATAGAAATTGCGCTTTCATATCAACGGTTGATTGATGAATGTAAATTAACACAGGAAACCTTGAGCGATCGTGTTGGAAAAAAAAGATCTACCATATCAAATTACCTTCGACTATTAAAACTTCCAACAGACATCCAAAAGGGAATTATTGACAAAAGCATTTCCATGGGGCATGCACGCTCAATTGTTACTGTTGAAAATACAGAAGATCAACTTTCTATTTATAAACGTATTCTTGATGAAGGACTTTCGGTAAGAAAAGTCGAAGAATTAGTAAGGGAACTTGAAAGCAAAAAAGGCAAACCGGAGAAACTATCATCTACTAAAAACGGGAAATATCCTGAAGAATATGGCGAATTAATTAGTCACTTAAGTAAATTCTTTGATAGTAAAGTTGATTTCTCCCTGAACAATAAAGGAAAAGGAAAAATCGTTATCCCTTTTAATTCTGAAAATGATTTGGAACGAATCATGGGGGTTTTAGATAAATTAAAACACAAATAAACAGCCTCAAACAATATTAAATTGAAGCATTTTTTAAAAATGATTTTACTAATCCTGTTCTTGTCAACAGGATTTTATGCGTCTGCACAAACAGAATCTGTTGCAGACAGTAGTAAAATTGTAAACCAAGAAAAAAAACATTTTCCCAGAAAGGCAACAATATACTCGGCAGTGCTTCCCGGACTTGGACAGATTTATAATAAAAAAGCATGGAAAGTGCCTCTCATTTATGGTGGATTTGTTGCATTAGGATATTTAATTGATTACAACAACGATTATTTTATCACATACAGACAGGCATACTCTGACATAATTGATGATGATCCAAATACAAACTCTTTTATAGATCTGGACGTAGATGGGGTATGGGATTTTGATAATCCCAGCCAGGTTTCTCAGTTCACTTCAAGGTTAAATACCGCAAAAGAAACATCAAGGAGAAACAGAGATTTGTCAATTGTAGCCACAATAGCATTTTATGCTATTAACATTATTGATGCAACAGTTGATGCACATTTTTTTAACTTTGACATCAGCGATGACATAACAATGAAATGGACTCCGGGACCAGTATATTGTGCCAACCAACCTTATATGGGGGTGCATTTGAGTATGCAATTTTAAATTGGAAACTATGAAAACAAAGATATTTCTACTCATCACATTAATTTTTGCCGGTACTGTAAGCTTTGCATCAGGCATTAAAGATGAAAAACTAAAGCAGCTAAGTCGTATATCAGTTATTGCTTTAGACACGTTAAATGGTTATGATTCTGAATACAAAATGCCGGATGAACAAGTAAATGCCATTATTGTAGATCAGATTGATAGTTTATTAAACTCGTGGTATATTCAAAATGCATATATACTGGACATTGATACAACTAAATTTGGGTCTCAGGAAATAGTTTCTATTCCGGATTCTGTATATATACAAAGATTACAATCAATCGAATCGTATATTGATTTATCATTCAACAAAACAGTTAAAAACTATATTGAGCTCTACACACAACAAAGGCAGGAACTCACTGAAGTAATGCTTGGTTTATCCAATTATTATTTTCCAATGATTGAAGAGATATTGTATAAATATGATCTGCCGTTGGAGTTAAAATACATGCCTATAATCGAATCCGCACTTAACCCCACTGCACGTTCAAGAGCCAATGCAGTTGGATTGTGGCAGTTTGTTTATGCAACCGGGAAAAGCTATGGATTAAAACAAAGTACTTTCGTTGACGACCGTCGTGATCCTGTAAAAGCAACTGAAGCTGCAGCTCAATACCTTAGCGATTTATATAAGATTTATAAAAACTGGCATCTTGTTATTGCTGCGTATAATTGCGGACCCGGAAATGTAAATAAAGCCATTCGAAGATCAGGCGGGGCTCGTGATTACTGGACAATTTATTACAGATTACCAAGAGAAACCCGTGGTTATGTTCCTGCATACATTGCTGCGGCATATGTAATGAATAATTATCAATATCACAACATAAAGCCTATTGCTCCTGATTTTCCAATTGTAACAGACACCATGCATATTAATCAGTACCTGCATCTGGAACAAGTATCAAACATCCTGGATATTCCTGTTTCTGAACTGGAATCCTTAAATCCACAATACCGTTTAGACATTATCCCGGCGACTAAAGAAAATACTCAGATATTAAAAATACCGGTTGATGCCGTATCCGACTTCATTGATAGTGAATACGAAATTTTTGCTTACAACCGTGATGAATATTTTCCTAATAATGAAATTCTTGAGCCTAAAAGTGGCAACTATACAACCACAGATATTGCAGGGAAAGCCAAACTTATTTATACAGTAAAGTCTGGTGATAACCTCGGATATATTGCAGAATGGTACCATGTAAGAGCCAGTGATCTTAGATATTGGAATAATACAAGTAACCTCATTAGAGTTGGACAAAAACTGTCAATTTTTGTCCCTGAAGGTCAAGTTGACCATTTTTCAGTAATAAATGATATGGGATTCACTGAGAAACAAGCCTATGCAAAGCAAACACCTGTAACAAAAGCAGTTTCCAGCAGTCAAGTAACAACTGACTCCAACTATGTGTATTACACAGTAAAAAGAGGAGATTCTCTCTGGTCTATTGCCCGTCAGTTTCCGGGTGTTTCAAATCAAGATATTGTAAGACTGAATAACATGTCAAGTAATACAATTCAACCCGGACAAAAACTAAAAATTCAACCTAGAACCTAAACTATTTACTGATTTGGAGATACCTGATTTTAGCTTTACTTTTAAAATCAGCTAACAAATCAAACATGAAACCTTCTCGGGCATTCTTATTTTTTCTTTGTGTCCTTTTACTTTTCATTATTGCATCATTATCAATTTATGGTGATTGGGAACATGTTGACTTTTCCGTAAGAACCAATAAGGATATTGGTCCTCCCAATGACCATAAAAAACAAGAAATGCCTAAAGAAGTTAAAAGTCCAAAGTCTACAATTCCTCTTTCACAAATCACTCCACCTTCTGATGAAAGCATTTCAACAAAAGAGGTATCTATTGAATTTTCAGGGAATGACCAAAAACGATTAAAATACCTGCAAGAAAAACTAAACACCTCTCCTCCAGAAGATCAACCGATACACATACTTTATTTTGGTGATTCTCAACTTGAAGGAGATCGGATTACCTCGTCAATTCGCAAGGAACTTCAAAAAAGATGGGGTGGTTCCGGCCCCGGATTAATCCCGGCAGATCAGTATTACAACAGCAATCACCAATTAATAATCACCCTTTCTCAAAATTTAGAAGTTCAATCTTTTCTGGATAATTCTTATATAAACAAAAGCATTACTTTTAAAAACACAATTATACGCGACACAGAGGAGGAAGCCTGGATTCGTATTGCACGTATACAATCATTAAACCCGGGGGCAGACTATTCCCAGCTTCATATTTTCTACACTTCATCGGATACTTGCCTATTTAATGCTGAAGAGTCGGGAAATCCAATTTATAAAAAGAAAATACTCCCAACTTCTGAAACTAAAAATATCTCACTAAGTTTTGATACAACTCCCTCTGTTTTACGACTAAAATTCAAATCTAAAGAATCATTTTCCATAGCTGGAATAAGTTTAGAAAGTTCATCAGGCATAATGGTCGATAATATAGCATTACGAGGGAAATCATATCCAGACTTTTTAAAGTCAGATCAATCTCAGTTGTCTAAAATGATTTCAGATCTTAATCCCGGCCTATTCATCCTTCACTACGGAATTAACCTGGTTCCATATATTCAATCCGATTATACATATTACAAAAACCAATATATTCGCCAGATACAGTTTCTACGAAGAGAGTTTCCAGAAGTACCAATTTTAATAATTGGCGTATCTGACATGGCCAGAAGTATTAATGGTGGATTATCATCATATCCCAATATTGAACAGATTAAAAAAATTCAGAAAGAAGTTGCGTTTGAAACCCAATCCGCTTTTTGGGATCTAGAGGGTTTCATGGGTGGTACAGGAAGTATTATAAAATGGAAAGCTCAAAATCCTCCATTGGCAAGCTCTGATTATATTCATTTCACAAAGGATGGAGCAAATTTAGTGGGCAAAGAAATTGCAAAACAGCTAATTAAAGAACTTGAAGAGATTGAAAATATCGCATGGTTGACAAACTAAAAACCATATTAGAGAATTTAATTTTTTACCACGAAGAAAATCCACTTTTTTACACAGGAATTTCTTTCTGGATAGGTTTTGTAATTTTTCTTGGAATCTTTTCTTTGCTTTATAAACACAACAAGGTTCGGAATATTTATTTACTCATCATTAGCTGGTTTATATATTCCCGTTTAAATGGAGCCTATCTAATTCTTCTAATTTTCTCCTGTTTTATGAATTATGGTTTTGGCTTGTTGATCAACCGGAAAGCTAAAGTCTGGCTTTTCATATCAATCGCTTTTAACCTGCTTATTTTGGCTTACTTTAAATATACTTATTTCCTGGTCGACAGTTATAATTCTCTATTCGAAACCAATTATCAGGTTTTTAACTGGTTGGCCTATTTTATAAATCAGCTGCATGAAGGACTTGCCAACACCCATTCTATTTTGCTGCCGATTGGTATTTCATTTTATACATTTCAGGCAATTAGCTATTTAGTTGATGTTTCCAAAAAGAAAGTTGATGCAGTAAAAAATCCCTTAGATTTTAGTTTCTATCTCAGCTTTTTCCCGCAATTGGTTGCCGGCCCAATTGTGCGCGCAGCCTCTTTTATTCCACAGTTATACGAAAAATATAAACTCACCCGTGAAGAATTTGGACACGCAATCTTCATTATTACCAAAGGCTTATTTAAAAAACTGGTCATTGCCGATTTTCTGGCAATCAACTTTGTCGACCGGGTTTTCGAATCTCCTCAAGCTTTTTCAGGACTGGAAAACCTTTTTGCACTCTATGGATATTCAATCCAGATTTACTGTGATTTTTCTGGATACACAGACATTGCCATTGGGCTAGCCTTAATACTTGGATTTAAGATTCCCATCAACTTTAATGCACCTTATCATGCAATTAGTCTGACTGATTTTTGGCACCGGTGGCATATTTCCCTTTCGCTTTGGTTGCGTGACTATTTATACATTCCCCTGGGTGGAAATCGAAAATCTTCAATTAGAACGTCCATCAACATATTAATCACCATGATCCTTGGAGGTTTGTGGCATGGAGCAAGTCTTCGATTTTTAATTTGGGGAGGAATTCATGGAGTCGGATTAGTAGTTGAAAAGATGTTTCGGAAAGCATTCCAAATTAATGGGATTAAAAACAGGCTACATCAATTCATTGCAGTATTCTTGACGTTCCAAATAATCAGTTTTGCCTGGTTGTTTTTCCGTGCTCCAGATCAGACAACCGTGTTGCAATTTTTAAACCAAATACGCTATCATTTCCTTCCTGAAGTTACCCGGGAAGGACTTATTGCTTATTTGCCCACAATTGGAATTTTCACCCTTGGGTTACTTTCAATCTGGATACCATTTCTATGGAAAGAAAAGCTAAGGGGATTCTTTATCAGACTTCCACACACCTACCAAGCTTTTGCGGTCCTTGTTGTATTGCTGCTAATTTCTTTTGCAGCACAAACAGGCCTTCAGCCATTTATTTACTTTAAATTTTAAAAAGCGAATACCATACAACTTCAACGAACAGGAACAAATGTGTATCTTTGCACGCAAATTTCGAGGATTTGGAGCTGAACGATTTTAAAAAATTATATGCGTCAAATGAAGCTATTCAGCATATTTGTTCGCAGTCTAATACCCCGGGTGAAAAAATTCACCTGCGTGGACTTATTGGCTCTTCTCAATCTGTTTTTGCTTCTGTTCTTTCAGAAAAGTCTCCTCATCCAATCATTTATATCTTGAATGACAAAGAAGAAGCGGCTTACTTTTACGATGATCTGAATAATCTGCAAACCGGCAAAGAAGTATTTTTCTTTCCGGCATCTTATAAGCGTTCTATTCAGTACGATCAGCTGGAACAGGAAAATATTGTTTTGCGAACCGAAGTGCTTAATCAGCTTCATCAGCAAAATAAAGTAAGCATCGTGACTTACCCGGAAGCGCTATCCGAAAAAGTTATTACCGGGGATGCTCTTTCATCGAACAGTTTTCAGGTTCATACCGGCGATAAACTTTCCATCGATTTTTTAAACGATGTTTTGTTTGAATACGGCTTTGAACGAGTAGATTTTGTTTTTGAACCCGGACAATATTCTATCCGTGGTAGCTTAGTTGATATCTATTCATTCTCAAATGAAGATCCTTACAGGATTGATTTTTTTGGTGATGATGTGGATACCATCAGAAGCTTTGATATTGACAATCAGATTTCCAAAGAGAAACTAGAAAAGATTGTAATTATCCCCAACATTCAATCCGGACTCGATCAGGAAAAGCGGGATAACATTTTAAATTTTATTCCTCAGGAAAGTCTGCTGATGCTGCGTGACACAAACATGATCACTGATCTTATTCGGTCCATATACAAGCAGGTACAGGAATCAGATGAGCCGGAAAACCAGGAAAAAATAATTTCCGGGGATGACTTTCTTCAATCGCTTGAGAAATTCAAGTGTTTAGAGACAAGTAACCATCCCCATTTCAAGGCGAATAAAACATTCAATTTTAACACATCAGTTCAACCCGTATTCAATAAAAACTTCGAACTGCTGGGGAAAAACCTTCAGGAAAATGTGGCTAATGAATATCAGAATTTCATTCTCTCGACCAGTGAAAAGCAAATTGAACGTTTGCATGCCATCTTCAATGATCAGGGAATACACGTTGAATTTACTGACCTAAGCTTCACCCTGAATGAAGGATTTATCGATCATGATCTAAAGATTTGTTGTTATACTGATCATCAGATTTTTGAGCGTTACCATCGTTTTAAACTAAAAAGTCGAAAACAGCAGAAAGAAAGCATCACCCTAAAAGAACTGAACAAGCTTCATACTGGAGATTACGTGGTACATATAGACCATGGAATTGGAAAATTTGCAGGACTGGTAAAGCAAGAAGTGAATGGGAAAATGCAGGAGGCTATTCGCTTGACGTATCGTGACAATGATGTTCTTTTTGTGAGCATTCATTCGCTGCACCGCATTTCAAAATACAAAGGGAAAGATGGCCTTGAACCCAAAATAAATAAACTGGGAACAGGTGCCTGGCAAAAGCTAAAAAACCGTACAAAAAGCAAGGTTAAAGACATTGCCCGTGAGCTGATTGCCTTGTATGCAGAACGGAAAAAGGAAAAGGGGTTTACTTTTTCACCGGATTCATATCTTCAAAATGAATTGGAAGCTTCCTTCATTTTTGAAGATACTCCTGACCAAATGAAAACGACCCAGGCTGTAAAAGAAGACATGGAGCGCCAAATGCCCATGGACAGGCTGGTTTGTGGCGATGTAGGTTTTGGTAAAACAGAAATTGCTGTCCGGGCTGCCTTTAAAGCTGTTACGGATAGCAAGCAAGTTGCTGTATTGGTTCCGACAACCATTCTGGCACTTCAGCATTTCAAAACATTCTCGGATAGATTGAAGGATTTCCCTGCCAAAATTGAATACATAAGCCGCCTGCGCCCTGCTAAAGAAGTACGAAAAATACTAAAAGAGCTGGAAGCCGGAAATATAGATATACTCATCGGCACACATCGCTTGGTTGGTAAAGATGTGAAGTTTAAAGACCTGGGACTTTTAATTATTGATGAAGAACAAAAATTTGGCGTTTCGGTAAAAGAAAAGCTAAAACAGATAAAAATAAATGTTGATACACTTACTCTAACGGCGACTCCTATTCCGCGAACGTTGCAGTTTTCACTTATGGGAGCCCGCGACTTGTCGATTATTCAAACTCCCCCACCCAACAGATACCCCATTGTTACCGAGTTGCATGGTTTTAACGAAGATATTATCCGGGAGGCTATTAACTATGAAGTTGCCCGCAACGGACAGGTTTTCTTCATTCACAACCGGGTACAAAATATTTTTGAGGTTGAAGCGACCATCAAGCGAATTGTTCCGGGAGTAAAAACAGTTGTCGGACACGGACAAATGGATGGTCCCAAGCTTGAAAAAATCATGCTCGATTTTATTAATGGGGAACACGATGTACTTATTGCAACAACCATTATTGAGTCTGGTTTGGATATCCCGAATGCCAATACTATCATCATTAACCATGCTGAAAACTTTGGGTTGAGCGACTTGCACCAGTTGCGTGGACGCGTTGGACGTTCTAATAAAAAGGCATTCTGTTACTTGTTAGCTCCTCCACTTTCGCTGGTTAGCACTGAAGCCCGAAGAAGACTTCAGTCCATTGAAGAATTTTCGGACTTGGGAAGCGGTTTTAACATTGCAATGCGTGACCTCGATATACGTGGAGCCGGAAACCTTTTAGGTGCTGAGCAGAGTGGATTTATTGCCGATATCGGTTACGAAACTTACCATAGAATTCTGAATGAAGCCATTCAGGAACTGAAACAAGACGAATATAAAGATTTGTTCGAAGAAGAACAGGAAGATTCAGGTCAGGCTTTTCTGCAATCAAAATTTATTAGCGATTGCCAGATTGATACGGACATGGAATTGCTGTTCCCCGATGAATACATTCAAAGTGTTTCGGAGCGTATGCTGCTTTACCGCGAACTGGATAGCATGGAAACAGAAGAAAGTTTACATCAATTTCAGGAAGGACTGGTTGACAGGTTTGGTAAACTTCCACAACAAAGTATCGAGCTTCTGGAAGTTGTCCGCCTACGCTGGATCGCTATTGAACTGGGAATTGAACGCATCATCCTGAAAAACAAAAAGATGGTTTGCTATTTCGTATCCAATCCGGAATCGGCTTACTACCAATCTCCTGTTTTCACAAACATTCTTCAGTATGTGCAAAAGAACACAGGTAAATGCCGAATGAAAGAGAAAAAAGACAAACTCAGCCTAAGTTTTGAAAAAATTTCTTCGATCGTAAAAGCAAAAGGCATTCTGGAAGAAATACCAGAGAATAAATAACAATATTCCATCCTGACAAGCCTCAATTTTTCGTATTTTTCGGAAAAATCTTAACCATGAAATTCCGAACAAACTTTATCCCGTACCTATTCCTTTTTATCCTTGCAGTTTCTTGTACCAGTCAAAATGAGGAACCATTAACGATCGCTCTTTCCAAAGACAATAAAAATTGCCATACATGGATCGCATCAGCTGATTCTACGGCAGAAGTAATTGAACTATATACCTCATCTATTAATGAAGCTTTGACCAGACTGGAAAGTTGCGATGCATTGATTATCACCGGAGGAAATGATGTTTACCCTGGCAGATACGGGAAAGAAGCAGATACCATCCGTTGCGGAAGGTTTGACCTCAGACGCGACACACTTGAGATTGCCCTGATTCATAAAGCGATAGAATTAGGCATGCCGCTTTTAGGTATTTGCCGTGGAGAGCAAATTACAAATGTCGCTTTGGGAGGCAGTTTAATCATCGATATCCCTACAGATGTTGACACGATTGTTAACCACCGTTTAAGACAAGGTTATCATGAAGTTACTATTGAATCCGGAACATTAATGGCACAAACGACAAACGTGACAAATGGGAATGTTACTTCTGCTCATCACCAGGCTATTGACCAATTAGCCGAACCATTAAAAATATCTGCAAGGTCATCTTTAGATGGAGTTGTCGAAGCAGTTGAATGGAAAGAACCCGAAGGAAAATCTTTTTTAATGGCTATTCAATGGCACCCGGAACGTGACATGAGTGGCGATCCCCTTTCATGGAACATTTTGAATCTACTGCTTCAGGAAGCCCATGATTACCAGAAAATAAAACCCGAATTAGAACTCCTTAATAACTAGTTTGAGCAATTCTTTTTCTCTTTGAATTTAACTCGCGACTGTCACATTACTATATTTATAGTAATTATTCTATAAAAATAGTTGCTTTTGCAAACTCCTACTACTATATTTGTAGTAGAATTTAAAATGAGGATCAGTATGGAGGTCAAGCAACTCACCAAAGCAGAAGAACAAGTCATGCAAATTGTATGGAAACTGAACGAAACAATTGTAAAGGATGTCGTTGAACAATTTGATGATCCACGTCCCGCTTACACTACTGTCGCAACGGTACTCGGAGTTCTTGAGAAAAAAGGCTTTGTTACCCGGAAGAAGATTGGAAACACCAACCTTTTTTCGCCTGCTATAAGTAAAAAGGAATATGCCAAATTCCAGGTTTCATCATTGTTAAAAGATTACTTCAATGACTCTTTCCCCAAGCTGGCAACTTTTTTTGCGAAGGAAAACCAGTTGGACATTGAAGATTTGGAAGCAATTATGAAACAAACAAAAGAAGAGCTTAAAAACGATAAAACGGAATAATTATGGAGAATCTTGTAATTTTTCTATTTCGGGCATCAATAAGTCTGGCTCTGTTCTACATGATTTATTGGTTTTTCTTACGAAAATCAACCCACTTCCTTGCCAACCGAATATTTCTTATTGTAAGCTTATTGGCAACTTTATTAATTGCCGCATTTCCTGTCCATTATACAGTAGAGACGACAGTTCCTGAGCAAGTTTTCTCTATCCCTGCTAGTTTTGACTTTTCGACACCAACAATTCGTTCCATCGAAACAAATACTCAAAGTTTATTTACCTGGAATGTTTTGGGCTGGGCATTATATATCCTCGGAATCCTTTTTGTATTCAGCAGGCTGATCATCCAAAGCCTTCGTGTTAAAAAACTTATTAATGAATCAGATTCTGAGAAAAAGGAATCTCACTTCATTCATACAAATAGCAAATATCATTTGCCCTTTTCATTTTTCAACCACATATTTATTCACACTGATAGCTATAATTAGGAAGAAACTGATGACATCATTGCTCATGAACTCGTGCACATTCGTGAGCGTCACTGGATCGACCTGTCCCTCATAGAACTGTTAACAGTCATCTTTTGGTTTAATCCATTCTCTTGGCTTTTCGAAAGAGCCATCAAACAAAATCATGAATACCTGGCAGATCAGGGAGTCCTAAAATCAGGGAAATCTCCGGTCAGGTATCAGGCATTATTAGTTAACCAGCTAATGGGAATGCAGGTTATTGGGATAACCAACAACTTAAATTTTGCCATTGGCCCAACACGATTAAAAATGATGACAAAACAAAAAACACCTAAATTGAAATTGCTCCATCTGCTGTGGGCATTGCCTGCAATAGTGCTCTTATTGACTGCTTTTGCTGAACCGGAATACAAAAAACCGAATTCGATTCAATCAAACAGTCAAGTATTATCACAACCGTTATCGTCTAACCAGCAAAATGCAAGAACTGTAACGGGGAATATCATCCTCGAAAACGGAGATCCTTTGTCCGGGGCTCATATTGTTTTGGCCGGAACTACAATGGGAACGGTTTCCGATGAAAACGGTGAATTCAAACTAGAAATCCCGGAGAATATTGATAACCCGACTATTTACACGTCTTATGTGGGATATAAATTTAAAGAAATTGAAATCCCGAAAGCTATCAAATCCCCTCAAATCACTCAAATCATGGAACGTGAAGTAATTGGCACCTATATTGAAGATGTATCAGACGAGACCCTTTTGCCTGAGAATCCGTATGTTCCACAGCAAGAAACCTACGCTGATGAAGTTTTTGTTTTAGTAGAAAATATGCCTGAATATCCGGGTGGATCAAATGGTTTAACAAACTACTTTAAAAAGAAGTATAAAGAAGTGAAATCAGGTAACTTTTTTGAAGGCGAGAAACTGGAAGGTGAAGCCATGATCCAGTTCACGGTTAGCAGTACAGGAAAAGTGACCAATATTATTGTACTGGAAAGCACCACTGATCTTGCCGGAGAAACCTTAGCTTCAATGGCTGCCGGCATGGATGATTGGGAACCCGGTTATCAAGGAGAAACTCCTGTACCTGTTGATTTTGCGATGAAATTAGAGTTTTAAAATTCCTCTCCCATTGATTTATTGAGGGTTTCACTTCGAGTGAGGCTCTCAATAACCAAAAATGCTACTGTAATTTTCAATACTTTTGAATACCAATTTGCTGGTATGAAAAATGAGAAATTAAAATATTTTGGAGCGGCGTTACTGGCCATGTTCTTCTGGAGTTTTTCATTTGTTTGGTTCAAAGTTGCTTATCAAGCTTATGAACCATTAACTGTTGTTCTTGTAAGACTTGTGATTTCAGCCTCCATCATGTTTATTTTTTCCAAGGTAATTGGAAAACTTAAATCCCTCCGGAAACAAGACCTGAAATGGATGATACTGCTCTCATTTTTTGAACCCTTTCTCTATTTTATGGGTGAGAGTTTTGGATTGAAATACGTTTCTTCGACAGTGGCATCTGTCATTATTTCAACCGTTCCTCTGGTTACACCTCTGGCAGCATGGTATTTTTACAAAGAAAAACTTAGCTGGACGAACTTTGCAGGTCTTGTCATTTCCTTTCTGGGAGTTTCCATTGTTGTCCTCAACCGTTCATTTAATTTTGAAGCCTCACCATTAGGCGTTTCTCTTGAGTTTGTTGCCGTGCTATCTACTATTGGCTATACCTTAATCTTAAAAAAACTAACCCGTCATTACAATGGGTATACCATAATCAGCTATCAGAATCTGTTTGGCAGTCTTATGTTTTTGCCATTCTGGGGAATTTTTGAAGCAGAACAAAGCTTGCAAACCCCGTTTAATGCCGAAGCTTTCGCTGCAATTATCAAGCTGGCTGTTTTTGCATCAATTTTAGGATTTATATTTTTCACGTACAGCATTCGCCATATTGGCATTAACAAATCGAACATGTTTATAAATTTAATCCCTGTTTTTGTAGCCGTATTATCATTCTTAATTTTGGGAGAAGAAATTAACGGGCAAAAGATACTTGGAATTACAGTTGTAATCGCCGGTTTATTTTTAGCCCAACTAAAAAGACGAAAAAAGAAAAATGGAAACTATCCGGTATTTCAAGCCTGAGCAATTAAAGGAAATGACAGCCAACCGCAAACAGGATTTCTCAATCTTGTTTCAAAAGCTGAAAAAGAAAAAGCCTAAAAATCTTGACACAATTGTGCATGCCTTACACGTAGAAGCTTTTAACCAGTTTGACTGCCTGGATTGTGCCAACTGCTGTTCCGGAATCAGCCCGATCATCATAGACAAGGATATTGACCGACTGGCAAAAAGTCAACGCATGAAAGCAGTTGACTTTATTGATCAGTACCTGTACATTGATGACGATGGCGATTACGTTTTTCAGCAAACTCCCTGCCCTTTCCTCATGCCCGACAATTATTGCTGTGTCTACGAAAACCGCCCTCGTGCCTGTCGTGAATATCCACATACCGACCGCACACGTTTCTATCAAATATTAAACCTGACAAAAAAGAACTGCGAAGTCTGCCCCGTCGTTTTTTCAATTGTTGATGAACTCACAAAAATAGATTGGTAAAAAATCACCTTGAATAAGCCTGTATTTCATCTATTAAACCCATTTCATATGCCTTTTTTAGAGTTTCCAAACGCATATTCGATTTAGAAAAAGGCATGCATAATTGCGCTGGATCAACGAACCGTTAAACAGGTAATATTCAATTCTCTCAATGCCCTGTTCCGAATCAACCTTGCTCAATGCATAATCAACAAAGCGGGTCATTTCAAAAGAAGAGTTTGAAGTCAAATGCTCCATAATAAAATCCACATCTTGTTTTGTGCCACGACATGCCTTATCAATAAAAACCTTCAACATTCCAGTGAAATTATTATTCATCACTTTTCTTCTAAAAATTGAATGATTTTTTCAGTCTGGTTAATAAGCACATGGCCCGTCCCCGGAATTACATCAGCTTTACAAATAAGAATGTGCTTTTTCATCCTCTCTGCTGTTTTTGCTGAATTATAAAAGCAATCCAACTCTCCGCCTAAAAACAAAGTTTTTGCCTCAACTTTTTTCAATTGACTCTCCGGGAAAATCGATAACACATCAGTCCTTGGTATAAAATTGTTTTTTATGAGCATAGCAAATTCCAAGGTTTTCTCATCAACAGGCAAATCCCGATAAACCAGTCTGTTCAATTTATTAAACCCCCACTGACCAGAAATTGATGTAAGAATTATCCAAAATACAGTTCCTAACTTAATCGGAGTAATGCCAGCTGTTGCCAATAGAATAAGCTTTTTCACTTTTTGGGGAAACTTAATAGCATAATCAAGTGCAATCCACCCGCCAAGCGAGCAACCTACCAGATAAATCGAATCAAGCTGAAAAAAACTTAAAACTTCACTTAACCAATTTGCATAATTTTCACTATTAAAACCAAAGCGTTTTTCATCGCTCAATCCACATTCCCCCGGGATATCAATTACCAACACATGATAATACGATGATAATACTTTTACATCTTCGCACCACATTGCTGAATTTGAACTTGATCCATGCAGTAAAACGACAGTTGGATTTGTTTTTTCACCACTTTCTACCACAAAAGCATTTCCATGCGAAGTATTAACATGAACCTGTTTTGAAGGTTGCACCCAGTTTTCTAAAAGGTTGCTGTAAAAATCGAGAATTTTCTGTCTCCCTTTTTCTGTCTTGTAAATTGATTTCATTGCCAAATGATTATATTTTCTTTTGGCAAAGAACAGGAAACAGACCGGCTGTTTTTTTGACTTAAATCAAAAAAATCAACTTTTTCTAATTCGGCTTAAGGTTTCCTGAGACACACCAATAATAGAGGCTATATGACCCAATTTGGCCCTTTTTACAACCTCGGGAGCAATGGAGCAGAAATACTCATATTTACCTTTCGCATCTAATTGTCCAAGAGCTTTGGAATGTATATCAATTTTGGCAAACTCCTGCCCCATCATTAGATTCGTGAAATTCATCATTTCAGGATAAAGAGCTAGTTTTTCACTATTCGATCGTGTTATACTTATCACCTCTACATCCTCAAGAGCCTGCAAATATTCGCTGGTTAAGCTGTCTTGTGCATAACTCTGCAACGATGTAAAAATATCATCTTCGGTATGAACCCAACTGGTAATTTCTTTTCCGTTATATAGGTGGTATTTTCTAACCATACCTTTTTTCAGAAACCAAATTTTATAACAATGCTGTCCTTGCGACAAAATGTGGTCATTCTTTTTAAAATATTCAATCTCAGCAAGACGTTCGATCTCCATTTTCGTTTTCTCTTCCAAACGAACATATCGCTCTATAAAATTGAATAATTCCTGCATTTTGTTTCATTTAACAGTTCTTCATAAAAGTAGAAAAGAATGATCAAATATGACGCATTCTTTCTTTTCCATTAAGAAGATATCCCTGAAAAGAACAAATTCACAGATACTGACAATTACCCATTACCTTTGCAAGGTTTTCAAAACAAACATTTTCATTATGATTCAGGATATCTACCCACATCGCCTTGACAATAATTTTCTTACTCATACTGAAATAAAGGAAACAGATCATGTCATCCATTTCAAGGAAAATTCAATCCTACTAAAAACGAATGGCAATGATTTGGAGATTCCCCGAAAAAAAGATTTCCAAGGAATTAAAAACAGTACAAAAAAGACATTCCTATTTAGCATGAATGATGTTGACTGTTTTCTGATTTGGGATGAATTAGAAGCGAATGATCATGATCTTGTTTTTAATGAAATTAATTTTTTCAGGTTAGCCGAGCAACGTGAGATTGCCTGGACGAGCCTGGTTGCTTTTCATTTGAGAAACTGGTATGAACAAAATAAGTTCTGTGGAAAATGTGGAACAAAAACCGAACACAAAAAGGATGAAAGAGCCATTATCTGTCCAAATTGTAAAAACACAATATACCCTCAAATATCACCGGCAATTATTGTAGCCATTGTTTGTAAGGATAAATTATTACTTGCCCGAAACTCAAAATTCCCCGGCAGCTGGTATTCTTTAGTTGCCGGTTATGTTGATGTTGGTGAAACATTAACAGAAACCGTAATCCGTGAAGTTAAAGAAGAAGTTGGACTAGATATAAAAAATATTCGCTATTACAAAAGTCAGCCATGGCCGTTATCCGGTTCCATGATGGTTGGTTTCATTGCAGAAGCAAATGACAATCAATCTATTCAAATCGACAATAAAGAGATTGCTGAAGCCGCATGGTTCTCACGTAGCGAACTTCCGGAACATCCCTCAAACATAAGCATTGCAGGTGAAATGATTGAGATGTTTAAACAAGGAAAACTTTAAACGTAAGTACTGAAAAACAATACCTTGCAGCGCATTAAAACGCCTTGCGTTGTTTTGATCCATCTTGCATGATTTTTTTACATTCTTGCGCTGCAAGACGAAGAAAAATACCGCAAGATTTCAAAAAAACGTCTCAAGATCAGAATAAAAGATGCAAGGTCATAAAAAAGCCTGCAAGAAAAGATAAAATTGCTGCAAGGGTTCAAAAAAACCTACAGTGCCTCATAAAAAGCATACAAGAGGTTGATTTATCTTGATATTTACAAAGTAATAACTTTATCAGCCATCTTCTGTAATTCCAGAATATCAATCATCGTTCCTGGAATACCTGCCTCTACTTTATCCATTAAATTAAAATGATTTAGGCAGGTTTTGCAGGCTATAAGCTTTACTCCTTTTTTCTCAATTTCCTTGATATTTTCAAGTGCCGGAGAACCTGTACATATTAACTTCACTCCACTATTATAAAAAGCAATAAACCTGGGAAGTTCCACTTCTTCATTAATCAAACTCAGGTAATTTGCAACCAACTTTAATCCTAACTCATCATCCCCGGAGCCCATTCCATTGTGCGTAATCTGTATCAATCTGTTTTTGAATTTACTCATTGTATACTAACCTATAAATTAAACTTGTGTGCCTACAAAATTTGAAAAGCCGGTAAATAATCCCGCAGTAAATAACCCGACAAACAAAAGAATGTAGATACACAAAAATACAATCGTTAAAATTCCTATAAAACGGTAATGTGCTTTCAGGTTTAGAAAAGCATTGCTTAACTTATTTTGGTCATTTAACCGTAAAGCCTGCCTTATACCTGATGAAAAACGATAAAGGTACAATATGGGAAGAAAATAAACGATGCCAATTACAAGATAAATCAACCCAAACAAAAAAGAAGGGAATGGCATAAAATTGTCACCAGTAGGGAGAAAAGACATAACCATTGTCGCAAAAAAACCACCTACAATAATAAGAGCTGTAAATATAAAACCCAATATCGCGAGAAAATTGCTCCATTTTCCTGTCTTATTGAGATTTGTCTTTATTTCTGGTGTCAATACCAGCATTTCATTCCCTGAGTTTACTTGATTTGTTTCAACAGAAGGTTGATTGTTTTTTTGATCCTCCATATCCATAATTATTAGTTTTATTAAAATTTTTAAAACCATACAATTTAACAAAAACCAAATTGATTTATTCAACTTAATCAACATTATTGAGTCCTGAATTATCTCTTTTGAAAAATATTAAGAATCTCTAATGTTACTCATGAATATTTATCCACTTTTCGATCCTCTTTAGGCTATCTATCAAAATAAAAAAATAACTTTGGCGTTAAGTGTAAAAACCGTATGAATATTCGGATGAAACTCAAACAACTATACATTTTCCTGTTCCTGTTTATCTCGATAAATGCCAGTGCCCAAATTGGTGGCGAGTCTACTTATGAATTTCTGAACCTGGTAAATTCTGCCCGTATGGGAGCTTTAGGAGGAAATCAGATTGCCATTAATGACTCAACCGACCTAAACGTAGCATACAACAATCCCGCTTTGCTTAGTCCCCAAATGCACAATATGGCATTGATGAATTATGTGAGTTACTTTAGTGACATTCAATATGGATATGCTGCTTATGCTCATAATTTTGATAGTCTGGGTACAATTGGATTTGGAATCCACTATATCAACTATGGTAATTTTATTTATGCTGAAGAAAATGGATCAAAGAACGGGACCTTTAATGCTGCAGAATATTCCTTCAATATAAATTATGCACGAAAAATCGGACGTTTTCAAGTGGGGGCAACCCTGAAACCTATCCTTTCGGCATTTGAATCATACCAATCATTTGGAATTGCTTTGGATTTGGGAATGAACCTGGAATCTAAAAATAAATTGACAAACTATTCTTTGGTCATCCGGAATATAGGGACACAAATAACAACTTATTACGACAATGGTGACCGGGAAGACATTCCAATAGATGTACAACTAGGTTTTTCCAAAATAATGGAACATGCTCCATTCCGGTTATATGCGACAATGCAACATTTACAAAAATGGCAACTGGGAAAATCCGAGGAACAAGAGGTTGGTTATGAAACCGTACAAGTTGAAGACAGCTTTTCAAAAACTTTTTTGCGACATATGGTCTTCGGACTGGAGTTAATCCCTTCTCAAAATTTCACAATCCGTGCAGGATACAACTATCAACGCAGACAAGAATTAATGTTTGATGATAAAACTTCAACTGTTGGGTTTTCCTGGGGATTTGGAGTAAAAATAAAACGATTCCATTTCGACTACGGATCAGCTCGCTATCATCTGGCAGGAAGCAGCAATCACTTTTCACTTTCTATAAAATTGGGAGAAGGATTAGTGAGCCGATAGATTTTATACCTCAAAGAAGTTTATTTCCGAATATCTCAAAAACAATATCTTTGCTCATATGAACCAGACAGAAACTAAAAAAATCATCATTGCGATTGATGGGCATTCCTCTTGTGGGAAAAGTACTGTTGCAAAACAAGTAGCAAAAAAACTGGGCTATATATATTTAGACAGTGGTGCAATGTACAGATCTGTAACCTTATTTGCATTACGCAACGGACTTGCTGCAAATGGAGAAGTAGATGAAAAAGCTTTAATCAATCGGTTAAATGAAATAAATATCGACTTCAGGTATAATGCAGAAACGGAACAAAATGAAACATACCTCAACGATGAGAATGTAGAAGAAGAAATACGACAACTACCTGTATCATCACATGTAAGTCCGGTTGCAACAATTCGTGATGTTCGTATGGAGATGGTGAAACAGCAACAGGAAATGGGGAAGAATAAAGGAATTGTAATGGATGGACGAGATATTGGAACCGTTGTTTTTCCAAATGCTGAACTCAAAATATTCATGACTGCAAGTCCTGAAGTACGGGCACAACGCCGCTACGATGAATTGACAGGGAAAGGCCAAAAGGTAAGTTTTGAGGACATTTTACACAATGTAAAGGAACGCGACCGCATTGATTCAAGCAGGAAAGCCAGCCCATTAAAACAAGCTGATGACGCGTTGATTCTTGAGAACAGTTACCTTACCCGAGAAGAACAACTGGACTGGGTTCTGAAAAAAGTAAAAACAATAGTTAAAGAATAGACGTTTGGGTTTCAGGGTTCAAATTTCAGATTAACGATCTTGGCTCTTGACTCCTGTTTCTATAATCTAAAAAGATGAAAGTTGAGATAGATCAAAAATCGGGTTTTTGCTTTGGTGTAGTAAATGCCATCGGAAAGGCAGAGAAGTTTTTAAAAGAAGGGGAACTTTATTGTTTGGGAGACATTGTTCATAATGGAATGGAAATAGAACGCCTTGAAAAACTTGGTTTAAAAACAATTGATCATGAAACTTACTTCACGCTAAAAAATTGCCGTGTTTTGCTTCGTGCTCATGGCGAACCTCCTTCAACTTACGAATACGCAAAAGCTAATAATATTGACTTGATAGACGCAACCTGCCCGGTTGTTTTAAAGCTCCAGGAAAGAATTAAAAAAGCTCACGAACAAATGCTTGATGAAAACGGGCAAATCATCATTTTTGGGCAAAAAGGACATGCCGAGGTAATCGGACTTGATGGACAAACAAAAAATCAATCTATCATTATTGAAAATGAAGATGACCTTGCTCAAATAGACCCTAACAAACCAGGTTGGATCTTTTCTCAAACCACAAAGTCAATAGATGAATTTCATCGGCTCACAAAACGGATCAAAGCAAAAAATCAAAAAGAACTGGTAATTAAAGATACCATATGTCGTCAGGTTGCCAACCGTGTACCCCGCCTAAAAGAATTTGCAAAACAACATGATACAATAGTTTTTGTTGGAGGGCAAAAAAGCTCCAACGCAAAACTATTATTTGGTGTTTGTAAAGAAACAAATACGAATAGTCATTTTATTTCTTCAAAAGATGACTTAGATTTGAATTGGTTTAAAAACTCAAAAAGTGTTGGAATAAGTGGAGCAACCTCAACTCCTCACTGGTTAATGGAAGAAATTGCTGCCATTATTCATGAAGTTTAAATTAAGCTTGATTGATTTTCATCACTTTGTCTGAGCTATACCAAAAACTCGAATTTTCTTTGTATCGGTTTTATAAACAAATAGAGAAATGGTAGAAAAGAAAAAAGAAAATACAGGTGTTGTGAAACGCAAAAAATTGGAAAAAATTGCAGTTTTCACTTCCGGAGGAGATGCTCCTGGCATGAATGCAGCAATCAGAGCTGTTACCCGTGCAGCTATTGCCCAAAATCTTAAAGTTGTAGGAGTTCGCCACGGTTACCAGGGAATGATTGAAGGTGACTTTATTCCGCTAACTGCTCGTGATGTAAGTGGTATTCTTCACCAGGGAGGCACAATCCTTAAAACAGCTCGCAGTAAAGAATTTAGAACTGAAGAAGGAAGAGCTATTGCCTACGAAAACTTAACCAAAGAAGGTATTGATGCGGTTGTTGTTATCGGTGGAGACGGTTCATTCACGGGAGCATTGGTTTTCTCGCAAGAATACAACATTCCTTTTGTTGGTGTTCCCGGAACAATCGACAATGACATGTACGGAACGGATTACACAATTGGATATGATACAGCTTTAAACACAGTTGTGGAAGCAATTGATAAAATTAAAGATACAGCAAGTTCTCACGGACGCGTGTTCTTTATTGAAGTAATGGGTCGCGAGGCTGGATTATTGGCATTAAGCAGTGGTATTGCTGTTGGTGCTGAAGCAATTCTTATTCCTGAGTCGAAAGGACAAGCTAACGAATTAAAAAAATTCCTGGAAAAAGGATACAAAGAAAAAGACTCCAGTGGACTTGTTATTGTTGCTGAAGGTGGACAAACTGGTAGATCAATTGCAATTTCTGAGAAAGTTGCCAAAGAACATCCCAACCTTGATGTTCGCGTTTCTATTTTAGGACACATACAACGTGGTGGAAACCCAACAGCCAAAGACCGTATTGCGGCAACCAAAATGGGAGTTGCTGCCGTTGATGCCTTATTGGATGACCAGAAAAGTATCATGATTGGACTTGTCAAAAATGACAAGATTGTTCATGTTCCTTTCAACAAAGCCGTCAAGCTTAACCACAGCATCGACGAAGATCTGCTCGAAATTCAAAAGATTATCAATATTTAATCAGAAGCCTCGCGTTGCGAGGCTTTTTGTTTTTAGGATATTCGGGTTACTGAATTTTCAGGTGTTCGGAATAAAAAATAAACTTCAACAACTAATCGTCCTATACAAATATCAAAAAGGTAGAAATCCATTACTAGTTTTCATCCTTCGCTAAACTAAACCAAGTTGATATATACGCTTAAGGGACTTAAAGATATAGTTAGTCATTATCATTTTTTTCAGCGTTTGGTTCAAAGCTATAAAAATCGTCGAAATATAATGACGTAGCACTACTACCTAACCCGACACAGCCTTTTCCATTCACAACAAATGCAATTGCTCCTTCACGGGAATATCCTTCAAATTCTGTTTTTTCTTCCCATCTGTCAATGGCAGGTGTATATTCCCAAACGGTAGATCCACCTGAGTTTCTACCACCTGTACACACATAACCTTTACCACCAACAGCAAAAGCTACCGCATTTGAACGGGCAATATTATACTCATCATCATAACTTTCATCATCATTGGTATCTGCAATATCATTCAAAGTTGTCCAAGATTCAGATTCAGGATTAAACTTAGCAAAATCATAAGGGAAATCACCGTTTTGAGTCCCAGTACAAACGTATGCCTCTCCATCAATTACAAATGCAACTGCTTCTGATCTTTTAGCGCCAAAACCACTGATTGCACTCCAGGTATCAGTCTCAGGATCGTACTTATAGAAATCTTTCTCGATTTGACCACTATAACCTGTCCCCACATAACCTTTATCGTTTAAAGAAAAAGCAACTGCCATTTGAACAGCCCCCCCAGGAAAAGATGCTTTCTGTGTCCAAACTTCAGTTGATGGATCAAATTCCCAAAAGTCATCCAACCTATCAGAATAAGAATCGGTATCATTATTAAAACCTGTGCCTACATAAATCTTTCCTTCTGCCGCAAAACCAACTGCATCAGTACGGGCAACACCAGGGAAATCTGCATCTACTTTTATCCAATTATCGACAGATGCATCATATCTCCAAATATCATCTAAGAATTCTCTTTCATAATCATTATACCCAAACATTACATATGGCACTCCATCCACAGTAACAGATACTGCTTCACATCTGGCCATCCCATTAAAATCTGCCATTTTCACCCAGTTACCCTCTAGAATTTCCATCGTAACTGTAATATCGATGTTCCCCTCGATTAAATTTTTACCGTCACTAATAATAACAGACATCTCATAAATACCAGGTTCATCTGGTGATTTCCAAAAAACAGAATTACCTGTATTCCCATTTAAGAATATCCCATTCTCAGAAGCCCAAGAATAGCTCAGCTGATCATTGTCCTCATCTGTAGCCAAACATATCAGTTGTACTATTTCACCTTTTATTACTGTTTGTGAATCAGCTGTAATACTTTCAATTACTGGTGATTTATTTTCTTTTTCACAAGCAATTAAAAAGAGGAATAAAAAACATATGATTATAAGTCGTTGGGTATATTTCATATTTTTTGCCATTTATTAAACAATGCGCAATTTATGAAAAAATACCTTGGATTTTTAAACCATTTAAAAAAATTGATCAATCGGTGATATTTATTTAAGCCTTTAAACTTTTAAGTTCAAATCAATTGCAGATTATTAATAAAAAAAGGATGCCATTTCTGACATCCTTCTCGTTTCTGGGTGGGAGACCGGTCTCGAACCGGCGACCTTCGGAACCACAATCCGACGCTCTAACCAACTGAGCTACAACCACCATTTTTGCTTGCGGGTGCAAATATAGTATTTTCTTTGAAAATCATGCAAAATTTAAAGCGATCAAATATTATTTTTTGTGATCAAAATGCAATAATTATTAGTTATAAATCTTTTCGACTGTCAAATTCAAATCTTTCTGTTTATTTAGTGTTTGAAACACAAGTGTTTTATAGGTTTGCATTGACTAACTTCATTTTCGGTCAAGATGAATAACGGAAAAATTAAAATTGGTGGAATAATATTATCCGGGGGAAAAAGCTCCCGAATGGGGACAGACAAAGGATTGATGAACTTCAACGGAAAACCCCTAATTCAATATTCCATCGACCTGCTTTCAACCTTTTGCGCAGAAACAATAATTAGCGCCAACGATGCGGCCTATGAACAATTTGGCCTTTTAATAGTAAAAGACGAATATCCCAACTGTGGGCCAATTAGTGGTTTACATGCCGCATTAAAAGCATCAAACTATGAATGGAACCTGGTAGTAGGTTGCGACACGCCTTTTCTTCAACCCGAACTTTTAGAAAACCTACTAAGAGAAAAAGAAGGGTACGAAGCAGTTATCCCAACACACCAACATGGCACTGAGCCATTGATTGGTTTATATCACAAAAGCTTAGCTTCATTCTTCGAAAAGAAAATATTGGAAAAACATTACATAATACAAAAAGCATTAAAAGAATGCAACACCAAATATTTGCATGTTGACCCAATCCTTACAAAATACCCAAAGCTTTTTTGCAATCTAAATAGTCAAACTGACATAATTGATTCTGACAAAATCAAATAAGCTATCCCCTATTTGGTGGATTTAATTACTTTTGCCGAAAATTCACAAAAAAATGGGACGAAGCCGAAGAAATAAGCCTTTTTACGAATCTGTTGAAATAACTGACATTGGCGCTGAAGGAAAAGCCCTTGCACGGGTAAACGATGTTGTCGTTTTTACTACACACGTTATTCCTGGAGATATTGTTGACCTACAGGTAATTAAAAAACGAAAAAGTTATCAGGAAGCCCGCGTGGTCAATATCATTGAAAAATCACCTGATCGTGTGGATGCATTTTGTGAATATTTTGGCACCTGTGGAGGTTGCAAATGGCAATACCTTCCCTACCAAAAGCAGTTGTTCTACAAACAAAAGCAAGTTGCAGATCAGCTTCGTCGATTAGGAAGGATTGAACTTCCGGAGATTACTCCCATTATAGGTTCTGAGAAAGACCAGTTCTACCGGAACAAACTGGAATTTAGTTTCTCGAACAAACGCTGGCTTTCTTTCGAGGAAATGGATCAGGAATTTGAACCAAAGCAAATGAATGCTTTGGGATTTCATATTCCACGCCTTTTCGATAAAATCATCAACATTGAAAAATGCTGGCTTCAACCCGAACCATCGAATAAACTTCGAAATTTTATTCGTGAATATGCTCTGGAAAATGAGCTGGAGTTTTTCGATATAAGAAACCAATCGGGCTTTTTGCGAAATATGATTGTGCGCACTTCTTCTACAGGAGAAAATATGCTGATCATTGCATTTTATAAGGAAGACCAAAGAAAAACGGGAAGCACTGCTAAATACTATTGCTGAAGAATTTCCTGAACTTACATCTATCATGTATGTGATTAACGGAAAGGCAAATGATACGATCACTGATCTTGAAATATCATTATTTAAAGGACGTGATCATATTTTTGAAGAAATGGAAGGTCTGAAATTCAAAATTGGACCCAAAAGTTTCTATCAAACCAACTCGGAGCAAGCTTATGAACTTTATAAAGTTGCCCGTAATTTTGCCGAACTTACCGGAGACGAAATCGTTTACGACCTTTATACCGGAACCGGAACCATTGCTAACTTTATTGCTTCAAAAGCCCAAAAAGTTGTAGGAATTGAATATGTTCCAGAAGCTATTGAAGATGCAAAAGTCAACTCCGAATTAAACAACATCGACAATACACTCTTTTTTGCAGGAGATATGAAAGATGTACTCAACGATGATTTCATTACAGAACATGGGCAACCAGATGTAATAATCACCGATCCACCGCGTGCGGGCATGCATGAAGATGTGGTAAAAACCATACTGAAAGCTGCACCTCAGAAAGTGGTTTACGTTAGTTGCAACCCTGCCACACAAGCTCGTGACCTGGCATTAATGGATGAATTTTATAAAGTCACAAATATTCAGCCCGTTGATATGTTCCCACACACGCACCATGTCGAAAATGTGGTTCAGCTTGTTCGGAGATAAGCCTAAACCTTTAAACAAAATATTTGTTTGAAGAAAAAAAGAAATTATGCTAGCAATTATATCTCCGGCTAAAACTCTTGATTTTAAAACGTCGGCAAAAACAACACTATATTCTCAACCTGAATTTCAGGACGAAGCAAAACAAATAAACTCGCAGCTAAAAAAACTAAAAGCTGCGGACTTAATGGAACTTCAGGGCATTTCCCAAAAACTGGCAGAATTGAATGTTGACCGCAACTTATTGTGGAGCCTTCCATTTTCCCAAGAGAATGCCAAACAGGCTATCCTTGCTTTTAATGGTGATGTTTATGACGGATTAAATGCACCTGATTTTTCAGACAAAGAATTTAACATTGCACAGGATAAACTTCGGATTTTATCGGGTTTATATGGAATATTAAAGCCCCTTGACCTAATGCAGCCCTACCGCTTGGAAATGGGCACAAAACTAACTTTTGGCAAATACAGCAACCTGTATGATTTCTGGCAGAAGAAAATAACAAAAGGAATTCAAAATGAATTAAATAAAAGTGATGGTATTTTGATCAACCTAGCTTCACAAGAATACTTCAAGGCAATTGATACGAAAAAGCTGAAAGCAGAAATCATCACTCCTTCATTTAAAGACAATAAAAACGGGAAATATAAGATGATCTCCTTTTATGCGAAAAAAGCCCGCGGACTAATGTGTCGTTTTATGATACAAAACAATATCTCAAATCCGGAAGATCTTAAAGCCTTTGACCTTGAGGGATATTATTTCAACAATGAATTGTCAAAAGGTAATAACTGGGTATTTACCCGTGGATAACTGGATTTTGAATTAATAGCAATACTCTGCTTCCAAATACGTGTGAACATATTCTCTTACAGCATCCTCTAGACTAAGGAAGCTATCTGTATAACCAACAGATCGTAGTTTAGAAATATCGGCGCAAGTATAATATTGGTATTTGCTTCGAATATCCGAAGGTGTTTCTACAAACTCAATATTTTCAGGTAATTCCAATGCAGAAAAAACAGCCTTTGTTAGATCCAGATAAGTTCTGGCTTCACCAGTTCCTACATTGTAAATTCCGGATTTATCCCGTTTTTCCATAAAATGAAGAATCACCTTAGCCACATCTTCAACATAAATAAAGTCACGGGACTGGTGTCCATCTTCAAAATCTGTCCTATGAGACCTGAATAGTTCCATTTTCCCGGTTTCAGAAATCTTATTAAAGGCCTGATATACTACTGAAGCCATTCTTCCCTTATGATATTCATTTGGCCCAAAAACATTGAAAAATTTCAATCCAGCCCAAAAATAAGGCTGCACTTCCTGACTCAATGCCCAGCAATCAAAATCATGTTTTGATTGAGCATAAAGATTTAATGGTTCATAGTCATTAATCTTATCATGGGAATCGTCAAAACCTAATGCACCATCACCATAGGTTGAAGCTGAAGAAGCATAAATAAGAGGAAGACCAAATTCAATACAACTCTTCCAAATGCGTTTTGAATATCTAAGATTCAGTTTTCTGTAATCTTCCAGATCCTGACCAACCGTATCAGTGCGGGCACCCAAGTGAATAATACATTGAACGGACTTGTGATTTTCTGCAAGCCATCCAAAGAAATCGTCACGATCCACTAAATCGGTATATGCCTTTGAAATATAATTTGAAAGCTTCTGCGGGTCATTAAACTTATCAACTAATACTAGGTCTTGGTAATTATCACGGTTTAATTTACCTACCATGTAACTCCCAATAAATCCCGCGGCTCCGGTAACTACTATCATACGTGGTCAATTAATCGGCTTCAACAACTACTTAATGAAACAAAATTTTGAGTAAATTATTGTAACAAATCGCTTCTTTTGCCAATATTTTCTTCTTTTTGTTCCTCAAAAATACATTTTAATCTTAGTTTACTGGTATTTATGAATTAAATATTTTAGAGAGCTTGTGTAAAGCATAAAACACCCTAAACACTACGATTTTCATTTTCAACAAATTACACTAACAAATTATTATAAAACACAAGTTTAGTCATTAAAAGCAATTAAGTTTTTACCTTTGCCGTTCGATTACTAATTTGTAAGCAACGTTATAAGAAATTACAAATGAAAGATTCATACAATGGGAATCAAAGCAGCTATAAGCGAACTGATAGTTTTGATTCAGAAACGACCACAAAACTTAGCAAACACTACGAAGATATCATTGGATTATTGGGAGAAGATGCCAGCCGCGAAGGACTAATTAAAACCCCTGTAAGAGTTGCCAAAGCTATGCAATTTTTACTTCAGGGTTACGACCAAAATCCAGAACAAATGTTACGGGATGCGATGTTTAAAGAAGATTACCGCCAAATGGTAATTGTAAAAGACATCGAAATATATTCGATGTGCGAACACCACATGCTACCCTTTATCGGAAAAGCTCATGTTGGTTATATTCCTAATGGATACATCACTGGCCTCAGTAAAGTAGCTCGTGTAGTTGATGCTTTTTCCCGCAGACTTCAGGTTCAGGAACGCCTAACAACACAAATAAAAGACTGTATTCAGGATACACTAAACCCCTTAGGTGTTGCAGTAGTCATTGAGGCTCAGCACTTGTGCATGCAAATGAGAGGAGTACAAAAGCAACATTCGGTTACGACAACTTCAGACTTTACAGGGGCATTTGAACGTGTTGCAACACGTGAGGAATTTATCAGATTAATACATTCATAAAAACAGCCCGAAATAACACAGGACAAAGATGGTCTGTAAAATTGCATTAAGATTCCAAAAAAATATTTTCATTATAGCCAAAGGCTGATTTTTTATATTATTTTAGCTAAAAATTTAAAACCCATAGAAACTAATCTATTGCTATGAAGTATTAAACTTCTGCAAATTGAGTTTTTATAATGATGATGGCTAAACTTATTAAAAGAACACAAATGAAAAAGATGAAGGCATATCAATTCATTGCTTTAATTACTGTTTTTGGTTTACTTACAACTGTTTTTATTTCTTGTAACAGCAGCAACCAAAATCAAAAAAGCACGACTACAATTGCTGATGAAACTATTGAACAAGAAATTGAAGAATATACTTATCCAATCCCTTCAGCATTTGAAGTAACAAACATGCTTAATGATATTGAAGCCAGCTACATGGTAGGAATGGCTAATGATACAGAAAAAGCTGAAGATTATTTCACAGATAAAAGCAAAGCTTTAAACTTAGGTATTTACACTGCTGATTTAGCTTATGCAACTACGTATAATCAAAAATCAGAAATTCAAGCATACTTCAGCGCCAGTGAAACATTGGTTCGTGAGCTGGATTTTACTTCTGCTTTTGACCAGGATCTTCCTGACCAAATTGATGCAAATATTGATAACAAAGATGCTCTTGTTGAAATTGTAACAGATATGTTCCAAGGTGCTTATTCATATTTAAATGAACAAGGTCGTACGGAATTGTCTTATTTAATCCTTTCAGGAAGTGTATTTGAAGGTTTATATCTTACAACTCATATTTCTGAGAATACTTTCAATAACCCCAAAATAGTTGAAGCTATTTTGTTCCAAAAAGAACCTCTTCAAGAACTTGAAACTATTATGGAACAATACAAAGACTCTGAACTTGTTGGTGAAGTGTACCAGGATATCGTAAGCGTTAATTCTATTTATGCGCTTGAAGAAGGCTCGACATCTATGTCTGAGGAACAAGTTGTGAAGTTGACGGAGAAAGTGACAGAAATCCGTGAAAAATACATCCAATAGAGAATTTTTTATCTAAAAATATTAAACGGGTTTTTGTATCCACATTTATAGGTTACAGAAGCCCGTTTTTTTATCTTTTCCCGGAATATGTACGAAGGTATAATTGAAACTTTAATTAAGCTATTTGCAATAATTACAGACTTCAGAGATAAATTATCTGATGAAAGTACTGAGCTTGTAGAATCATACCTAAAAGAGAATTTCAGCAAAGAGCTTGAAGAAAAGTACCTCAATTTATACAAGGAACTCATCAACTACTACCATATTGAGCACCGGGAAATCTTATACGAGAATAGCGGAGAAGGTAAACGAAGAATTAATAAAAAATATCTGGAGAAAATCTGTGTTGGAATAGTCGACAATTTTGATTTGAATACTCGTTTCATGATTGTCTCCCAACTTCTCAATTTCATAAAAAAACCAAAGCTGAATTCAGATGATCTAAAGATGGTTCATATCGTTGGATCAGGTTTGAAAATTGACCCTAAAGAATTTAGTAACCTATACCGTTTTTTCTTATTCTCCATTGACAAAGTAAAAGACAAGAGTAATCTTTTTGTTGTAAATGGAAATTCAGAATATCACGATAAACAAATCAATCACCTTGAAAGAGAAGGGCAACAGGTTGAATTGGAACTCATCAGAATACGTAGTACAAATTCAGTATTCTTAAAATACTGGGGGCCCAGAAACATGTATCTAAACGGGCACAGGCTAAAACAAAACCGTTTATACATCTTCCCTCCCGGAGGAATACTAAAAACCTCACGTATTGTCCCTATTTATTATAGTAGTATTATGACTCGCTTTATCCAGAAAAAAGGGAAAGCGCGAATTTTATTTACTGCCGAGAACATTTCGTATAAATTCAACAAAAAGATATATGGGTTACACCCTTTCAGTTTTCTTGAAAAATCAGGCGACCTCGTTGGAATATTAGGAGGGAGCGGTGTCGGCAAAACCACCTTGCTAAATGTTTTAAATGGAAAACTAAAACCCAGTTCCGGTAAAATATCAATTAACGGATACGATCTTCATAATCCAAAAAATTCAGATACAATTGAAGGATTAATTGGTTACGTACCACAAGATGACTTATTGCTGGAAGAGCTCACAGTATATGAAAACCTAAAATACAATGCGAAATTCTGTTTTGGCAACATGGCAGAAGAACAAATTGACAAAATTGTACAGGAAGCATTAGTTGACTTTGATTTGGTAGAAGCGCAAGATTTAGTAGTTGGAAACCCCATGAAAAAGATATTAAGTGGAGGGCAACGAAAACGTCTGAATATTGCTCTGGAGCTAATGCGTGAGCCATCGGTACTTTTTGTTGACGAACCAACTTCCGGGCTATCTTCTGCGGACTCCGAAAAGGTTATGTACCTGCTAAAAAGGCAATGCTTGAAAGGCAAATTAGTCTTTGCAAACATACACCAACCTTCCAGCGACATATACAAACTATTCGACAGGATGATTGTGATGGACAAAGGAGGTCGTGTTGTATTTTTTGGAAATCCGATGGACGCCATTACCTATTTTAAACATCAGGCTGATTATATCAATCCAGACGAAGGCGAATGTATGGCTTGTGGTAATGTGAAAGCAGAACAACCTTTACGCATTATTGAAGCTCGCATGGTTGACCCATTTGGGAAAAGTATCAGGAAGCGAAAAGTGTCGCCTGAAGAATGGTATGAAAAATACAAGGAGAATGTTGAACCACAAATCGTCAATTTTCTCAATAATAATAAGGCAAAAAAAGAAGAAAAAGTACCGGATGCTTTTTTTAAAGTGCCTAAATGGATTCAACAATTCAAGCTTTTTCTTAAACGAGATTTTGCCACGAAGAAATCAAACAGGCAGTACTTGTCCATTGCCTTATTGGAAGCTCCATTGCTGGCATTAATCTTAGGCTTCTTCTCCAAATTCTCAGATAACGGAATTTACAAATTCAGTGAAAATGATAATATCCCTGCGTTTCTGTTTATGAGCGTAGTTGTTTCTCTTTTTATCGGCCTGACTATCAGCGCTGAAGAAATATTCAAAGATCGAAAAATAAGAAAGCGGGAAGAATTTTTAAACTTGAGCAAAGGAGCTTATTTGTCATCTAAAATTATATTGCTTTTTATTCTCTCTGCAGTTCAAATGTTGTCGTTTGTTGCTATTGGTCATTACATTCTAGAAATACATGATCTCGGATTTTCAACATGGCTAATACTTTTCACAACAGCTTGTTTTGCAAATTTATTAGGCTTAAACCTTTCTGCCGGATTAGATTCAGCTGTTGCGATATATGTCATTATTCCATTAATGCTTGTTCCTCAAATTTTACTGAGTGGAGTAATCATTGATTTTAACAAAATGCACTACTCTCTTTCCAGTTACAATCGTACACCTGTAATTGGAGATCTGATGGTCTCCCGATGGTCTTACGAAGCATTAGCAGTAAATCAGTTCAAGAATAATGACTACCGCAAACACATTTTTACAGAAGAACAAGAAAAGAATGATCTTGGGTTTAAAACGTATTATTTCCTTCCTGAATTAGAAGATTTCCTGAATACATACAACAAATACCTTTCAGAAAATAAAACAGATAATGCATTAAGTTATACCAGTGTTCTAAAAAACAGCTTTACCGATTTATTAGAATCAGTTCCTAAATCATCCGATTCTGTATTAATTGCAATTAATTCATTGGGAGACTCGACACCAGTCAACAATCAATACTCTATTTTATCTGAATATCTGGATGTTTCCAAATCATATTATCAGGATCAATACGACAAAGCCACAAACACCTTAAACGAGAAATATAATAGTTTGCTTAGCTTGGTTGACAATGATGAAAATGCTCTGCAGGAATTAAAAGAAAAGCATGTCAACAAACAACTTGAAAGCTTGGTTAGAGACAAATACAACACTCATAAAACATACCTTTCCAATAATCGAATTTACCAAGGAGATGAGCCTATATTCAGACATCCTGTCTATGACAACGGAAGTGCACATTTCTATGCGTCTTACAAATACATTGGAAAATTCAGGATAGAAACAGTTTGGTTCAACGTCATCATTATTTGGTTACTAACCGGTTTCTTAATGTTTGCTCTGTATCTGGATCTACTTCGAAAACTACTAGATTACATTCTGGATTGGAAGCTATCCCGACAGGCACAAATGAATGAGCGAATTTTCAATAACCCGATGGCCTTTATTAAAGGAAAGAAAAGAAATGATGACTAAGCTTTTAATCTCTTTAACACTTGCCAGAATCAACTAGTCAGCCTTTTTCCTTTGAATTTTATGGTTTATTAAAAAATCAGAAGCTTTTTGTGCAATAATTTCATTCTCATGATCAAGCAAATGCATTATCGACAGCTCAACTTCTTCCTTGAGTTCATACTTATCGAACAAAGAGAATATTCGATTTATAATGTCAACATTTAATTCCGGAAGCGTTTGAGCCAGGCAGGCAATAACATCTGGAGAAATTATACTTAGACCTTGTAGCTTTTGTAAAATATTTCGCTGCTCCATATAACCAAAAGATTTAAAGCCTGTAATAAGTTTTAACTGAAAAACATTGTTTTCCAAAACTGAATCCGGAATAATAAATATTCCTTCATTAGTTAAAGCATCATGCCTGCTTAAAATCTCATCATAAAAAACCTCCTTTAGCCTTTCATCCCAGTTTAGCATATCTCCGAGATTTCGTAAAGCCCATTGTTTATCTTGTCTGTTTTCACTTTGTAATATATAAATCACCAAATCTTCCGTCAGATGGTCAATCGTATATTTTCGTAATCCATTCCGGGTTTCACCATAAGTATATTTCCATAATGTATAGCTCGTATAAACCGCGCCATCAACAGTAACTTCTTTTACTGCCGGAAGAGTCGCTGAGCTAACTCCATCTACAGCATGAACATTAAGGATAGGTTCTCCTCTGTATTGAAGTGAATCAGTCATATCTATTGTTAACTGCTCCGGGGTAAATTGCCCTAAGCGAGAATATGGATCATTCAATATTTCAACCAAACGTAAATAATCTTTCTCCTCAAAAGGAATATGATCCACTTTGCTCAGGAACTCACCTTCAGGTAACTCAAACCCCAGATAACGGCCTGTAACTGTCCAGTAAAGAATAACATCCAGTTTTCGACATTCTCCGTCGACACACACTCCTGTATTTACTTTTCGATAATACGAATGAATTAATCCATTTGGCATTTCCCTAATAAATAAAGTATCATTGGGGATTGTATCATTGAATTCGACCACCTCATATCGGAGCAGAAAATCATTCGCGTCAAACGTTCCATCTTCAAAATAACGAATGCCTGATTGTGCAAATAGTAAACTGCAAGAATACAACACAAACAAAAAGGTTAACATGTAGTAGTTTGAATTTGACCTCATGCCAATTAATGTTTAGTCTTCCTGTAAAACGATTCTGTAACCCATTTGGTTTTTCCATTTACATATATTATGATCTTTAATTATTAAATTGACAAAAAGAATAAAAGAATCATGTTATACATGCAACTCAGCTCAATAATCATATCAACAATAGAAATATCTGTTTGAACTAAAATCAGGAATCTTATCTTTGTTGTACAAACTGACCTAAACTATTTACTATGAAAAGTCTATCTATTTTATCCAGCCTATTCATTTTAATTATACTGGCGACCTCTTGTGGTACCTCAAATGAAGGAGAATGGGTTAATCTTTTTAACGGGAAAGATCTTTCCGGATGGGAAGCCATCCAAAATCCCGAAGCATTCAAAGTTGAAGATGGAATGATTGTCTCACACGGAGCACTTTCTCACCTCTACTACACAGGAGGTAAAAACAATGGAGTTTTCAATAATTTTGAATTGAAAGCGATGGTAAAAACCGCACCAGAAACAAATTCCGGAATTTATATCCACACCCAAACACAGGAATACGGTTATTTACTTAAAGGATTTGAGATCCAAATCAATAATACTTACGAAGGAACTGCTGAGAACCCAGAAAAAAGAAGAACAGGAAGTATTGTAGGTATTCGTAATATCTTTTATCAGCAAGCCAAGGATAATGAGTGGTTTGAAATGGACATTAAAGTTGTAGAAAATCACATTGAAGTAAGTATTGACGGGACAAAAGTAGTAGACTACATTCAACCGGACGATCCTTATCGGGCAAGCAATGATATCTACAGGTTGTGTGATGCAGGGCTTATCGCATTACAATGTCATGATGCAGAAGGAACAACCTACTTTAAAGATATTCAGATTAAAGAACTACCAGCAGGAGAAAAATTGGAGCCTTACACCGACAAAGAGTGGGACACGCAAATTACCAAACTCCACTCCATGCAGTTCCCAATTGTTGATTACCATGTTCATCTTAAAGGAGGTTTAACCATTGAAGAAGCAATTGACAACTCTAGAAAGCTTGGAATTAATTATGGAATAGCTCCAAACTGTGGACTAACGTTCCCTGTTACAGATAACGAAACACTATTTGCTTATATGGATACGGTACGTGCACATCCTATTTTCAGAGGAATGCAAGCTGAAGGTCGCGAATGGGTTACCATGTTCTCTCCCGAAGCTGTTGCTGAATTTGATTATGTATTTACAGATGCAATGACATGGACCGATCACGATGGACACCGAATGAGACTATGGCTTCCAGAAGAAGTTTTTATGGATGACGAACAGGAATTTATGGAAGAATTGGTTAGTAAAATTGAAGCAATAATGTCCCAGGAACCTGTTGATATTTATGTAAATCCAACTTTCTTACCCGACAGAATTGCTGATAGATACGACGAGTTATGGACTGACGAACGCATTGAACGTGTTATAAAAGTTTTGGCTGAAAATAACATTGCATTAGAAATTAATTCCAGATACAAGATTCCTTCAGAGAAAATATTGCGAAAGGCAAAAGAAGCCGGTATTAAGTTTTCTTTTGGAACGAACAATGTTGGAGCAGATTTGGGAAGACTAGACTATTCCATAGAAATGCTTGAAAAACTTGACCTCACAATTGACGATATGTTTTTCCCAAAACCCAATGGGGAGAAGCCCGTTCAACTGAAAGGATTACCAGAAAAAATTACAGGATAACCTGATACATCAATAATAAAAAAGCGATACTGAAACAGTACCGCTTTTTTATTAAAATCAAATCAAACAAATGATGTTTTCTTTTTCATGGATTCCGATGTTCCTTTCAATTCATAAGCTTTCAAAATTAAAGCTATTAACTTTTCATCCGGAAACTTAGAAACATCAACTACAAGATCAAACATTTCTTCCCTATCTTTCAAATAGTGTTTTCTGTAAGCACCACGCTCTTTTTCTGTCGACTCAATATATTTTAAAGCATCTGCTTTCGATAAATTTTTCCTTTGAGAGATTGACTCTACTCTCCAATCAAGAGGTGCGATAAATCTTAAATGAAGTGAATTTTCAATATCTGACGCGATGATATGCCCGGCACGACCAACAATAATACAACGCCCCTCATCCGCGAAATTATGGATAACATCTTTTACTGTCTTGAGAATTACCCGGTTGCTTTTGTAGTATTTATCAGTAAAAGCAGCCAGAATTTCATCCATTGTAAAATGATCTCGTGCTGAAAAAAGTCGGGCAACCTTCTCTGTTGATAGCTTAAGTTCCTGTGCACTCTGCCTCAACACCTCCTTACTAACCACCTGCCATTTATTGCCTTGAGTATTTTTATCTAATTCCTGAGCCAATTTACGTCCAAATTTAACACCACCACAACCAACTTCCCTTGAGATTGTAATAACCGGACCAGAAATTTTCGGAGCTGTCTCTTTACGTTTGGATTCTGCACCAAAGCGTTTATTCATATAATTTGCTAATGTATTATCCATAACCTATTATTTAGAGTTGTTTATTATTAAATACGTCCTGCTTATAATTCAGTTATATGTTTGGTAATACAGTATTTCTAATATACTTTTTGTAACTTTAAATATAAATTGGCTTTAAAGAAGGTACATCTCTCCAGTTAAATACAAATCACATGTTCATATTCGTAATTTAGAAAGAATATTTGCGATAATCCCTCTCCCTTCTGTTTGTGAAGTTTCTAAAAAAAACATATCTTCAGAGTCTTGTTACAATGCAACAAATAAGTTCTTTTAAATTCTTATTTTTTATATTGTTATATTGCTGTTTGTCAAATAACAAGACGTTACAAAACTGTTTTTTCAAAGTGTCGAAGGAATTTACGATGTGATTTTGACGGTATCGTTTTAAGAAGTTTTTTAATGAACAACCATTCAGGTTTTCAAAATTTCATTCTTACTTACTGCAAACTAAATCCAAATATTCAATTGGGAGGAGTAATTGAAAAAAACAAATTAATTATTTGAATTTATTTTATAAAAAAAAGTTTTAAACTCGAATAATAACACAAAACTCCGGGTATGGAGTTTTGAATACACCTAACAATTAAATCTTAAATTCTAAATCGACATGGATAAAAATTTTGAAAAAAGAGGTGCTAAAAATCTATCAAGACGTAGCTTTTTAGGAACTACTGCGGCAGCTTCTGCTGCTTTCACTATTATCCCAAGTGTTACTATGGGAAAATCATTAGGACATAAAGCTCCTAGTGATACATTAAATGTTGCCTTAGTTGGTGCTGGTAGCCAGGGTAGTGGCGATATTCTAAAAATTTGTAAACCAACAGGTGCAAATGCTTCGGCAAATGCTACAGGCACTGAAAAATTGGTAGCTATTTGTGATGTTGACTGGAGCTACGACAGGGTTCAAGGTTCTTTCAACAATTACCCTGATGCAAAAAAATACAAAGACTGGAGAGTTTTATACGAAGAAATGGGTGACGACATTGATGCTGTTGTAGTTGCAACTGCAGACCACAGTCACGCCAACCCTACTGCCACTGCAATCACTATGGGCAAACACGTATACTGTGAAAAACCATTGACTCACACTATTTACGAATCTCGCTTATTGACAAAACTCACTAAAAAATACGGAGTTGCAACCCAAATGGGTAACCAAGGGGCTTCAAGTGGTGGTGTAAACCAAGCTTGTGCATGGGCATGGGCCGGTGAAATTGGTGAAGTGAAAAAAGTAGATGCATGGTCTTCTCGTCCAATTTGGCCTCAAGGGTTAGAAACACCTACTGACAAACAAAAAGTACCTAAAGACCTTGATTGGGATTTATGGATTGCACATATGCCTTATCGAGCATACAACAATGCATACACTCCTTGGAACTTCCGTGGATGGTGGGACTTTGGTACTGGAGCTTTTGGTGATATGGCTTGCCATAATATGCACCCTGTATTTAAAGTATTAAATCTTGAAAATACTTACCCAACAAAAGTACAAGGGCAATCAACTCGCCTATTACTTGATTCTTGTCCTCACGCTCAAACGGTTAAGATGACTTTCCCTGCTCGTCCAAATCTTCCTCATATGGCAATGCCTGAAGTTGATGTTACATGGCATGATGGTGGAATGTTAGCCTGGATTCCTGATGTATTACCAGAAGGAAAAACATGGCAAGGTGAGGGTTGTGCTATCCATGGATCAAAAGATACGCTAATCTTGGGAAGCCACGGTGCTGATCCTTACTTACTTTCTGGTCGCACACCTAATTCTCCAAAAGTAATGAGAGACATTCCTAATAACGACCACTACCTGGATTGGGTAGCAGCTTGTAAAGATCCTGATCTTCGCGACAAAACTGCATCTCACTTTGGAGAAGCTGGACCATTCAACGAAATGGTATTAATGGGTGTTCTCGCTGTTCGCCTTCAAAACTTAAATAGAATACTGGAATGGGATGGTGAAAATATGGAATTCACAAACATCAGTGCTGACGAAGAAGTTTCTATTCAGGATGGTGTTTATGATTTCAATGCAAGTATGGCCTTTGCAGAAAGAGCTGCAGGTAACTCAAACGCAAGCCAGGAACAACAAGCAGATCCTACTCGTGTAAATGCAAGAGATTTTGTTGACACATTGGTTAAGCATGATTACCAAAATGGATTCAGCTTACCTGAAATGCCTTCATAATCTTTAAAAAAATGATACATAAAAACGTCTCAATTTAGTTGAGGCGTTTTTTTTAATCAGGAATCAACACTATTTATATCCTTTAAAAACGATTTTTGTGTTTTAATCTCACCAAATTTTCTATTGATTTTTGTATATTAGAAGCATTGAATCATAGATATTTAGCAAAACAGATTGCTATTACCTAAACCTTTAAACTAAAATTAAACAAACATGAAAAACCAATCTAAGTTAAGCGTTTCAAGACGTGGTTTCCTTGGAAGTGCAGCTGCTGTTGCTGCTCTATCAGCTGTTCCGTTAAGTGCATGTACCTCAACTCCGGAAGCCCCGGAAGATACCTATGCAGTTAAAAATGCACTAAAAACTCCCGATGGAAAACCAAATTCAAAATTTAATGGAGTCCAAATTGGAGCTATCACTTACAGTTTCAGAAGCATGGTAAATTCATGGGATGATGTTATTCAAGCATGTATTGACTCTGGGTTAAGCTCAATCGAGTTATACCACTGCTATGAAACAGAGCTTGGAGCTCCCGAAAACCCAGTACCAAGACGTTTTGGACCGAGACCAGGTGGAGGCTTTGGACCTGCTGAACTTACAGAAGAAGAAAAAGCATTAGACGCTGCCTATCAAGAAGAATTGGCTGCTTTCCGTAAATCTCCTGATCTTATGGATAAATGGGCTGCTGTAGGTAAAAAATTTGCAGATGCAGGAATAGATATCCACATGTTCAAATGGACAGCAGGAAGCACTGACGAGTTACTTGACTATTCTTTTGCTGCAGCTAAAGCTCTTGGAGCTCAAGGCATAAGTATTGAATTAAGTGAAGAAAATTGTAGAATGCTAGGGCCAGCAGCTGAACGTAACGGAATGCTTGCTGTATATCATCAACATGCTCAGTATTCTGAAATGACAACTGATGAAATTGACCGTCTACTCGCAATTTCACCAGCAAACAGACTAAACTGGGACTGTGGTCACTATTTCGGATATGGATATGATAATTCAACAAAACTTAATCTTATTCAATTCCTTGACAAGTATGTTGACAAAATTTTCACAATTCACCTAAAAGATAAAACTGCCCCTACAAATGAAACTGCTCCTGGACAAAACCAGGTATGGGGCCAAGGAGAAACTCCTTTAAGAGAATTTTTGCCATATATTCGTGACAACTATCCTCATCTTTATCTCGACATTGAGCTTGAATATCAAATTGCTCCATGGTCAGATGCTGTTCAGGAAGTTGGCAAATGTATTCGTCACGCCAGAGAAATTCTTATTTAACACAATGACAATCATTTAATCCCTCAATAAGGGGCATGTAGAAAATGCATGCCCCATTTTTAAGTCTAAATTTTTCATTCCTACATAAACTACTATTCTTCATTTTCGCAGATTACAAACACATATTTTCAAAGAATGGAGAACTAACAATAAAAAAGGCTAATTTTTTCAGATCCCTTGCAAGCCAATATCTATAGGATGTATACCATTTTCCTAAAGACTTTTAAAAAAGTCTAAATTTTTCTTAACAGACACATAGCCTATTAAGATTAATTGGTTTCTTTGTGACCTGAATATTTTTAGCTGGGCATTTTCTTCACCTGGCTGAAATACAGCATTAACTTTTTTCAACAACAATAAACAAAATGAAACCTACACACATATTTTCTATTGTTTGTCTTTTAATTTTTGGGGGACTGAATTCCTCCTTCGCACAAGAACAAGTCACTATTTTTTATACCGATGAAGAATTTAACTTTGACGGACTTGCAGAAGAACCATTCTGGCAATCGATAGAACCACTTGAAATGATCATGTATAGTCCGAATCACGGCAAGGAACCTTCTGAAAAAAGTGAAGTTCGGTTAGCTTATAATGATGACTATTTCCTTGTTAGTGCTCAACTATTTGACAAGGATCCATCCAGAATAATGGCGACCTCAAAAAAGCGAGACGACAACTCAAGAGGAAGTGACCGCTTTACTATCATCTTCGAT
>CAXXKK010000005.1:0-54275 GCA_963676845.2 Prolixibacteraceae bacterium
TACAGGGAAGGACTTCCGGTATTTTTTCTATTTCTGGGCTTCCTTATTGCTTTAGTTTTTATTCTAACACTTGTCTATACTCCCATCCACTCAATTCTTTTCCTCACAATATTAGTTGCTGCTGCTCATTATTTTTTTAAACGTGAATTTCTTCAAACATTGAAAGGATTGGCTATATCTGCAAGTATATTTGCAAGTGTTTGGCTTGCCAACTACCTTCTAAAGGAAGACTTTTCAACGACAGCAATCTTGTTTGCCAGCACAGCTTTCTCAAGTCTGGTCTTCATTATATACTCCATCCGAAAAAGAATCAGTCATACTGCAATTATTCTTCTGACTTTCCTTGCAATGATATTTACAGTGTTTTCTGTTGACTATGTTTTCAACAATGTACTGGAATCTCATCATCAAGCCAGGATTAACGAATTATTAGGGATTGATTCGGATCCTATGGGAGTTGGATATAATGTAAATCAATCTAAAATAGCCATTGGCTCTGGAGGAGTTTCTGGGAAAGGATTCCTAAATGGCACTCAAACAAAATTTGATTTTGTACCCGAACAAAGTACAGACTTCATATTTTGCACAGTAGGCGAAGAATGGGGATTTATTGGAACTACAATTGTCCTTGGATTGTTCTTAGCATTGCTTTTACGTTTAATTTTCCTGGCAGAAAGACAACGTTCCATCTTTAGCCGGGTTTATGGTTATAGCGTCGCCAGCATACTGTTCTTTCACCTGGCAATTAATATTGGCATGACCATTGGACTTGCTCCGGTTATTGGCATCCCCCTTCCATTTTTTAGTTATGGAGGATCGTCTCTTTGGTCATTTACAATTCTGCTTTTCATTTTCATCAGATTAGATGCAAGCAGAATGGAAAAACTAAGCTATTAAACAGATTGAAAACTTATCAGGCATCTTTCTTCTATATTTTTCGTATACAAAGTAGATTCCAGAATATTATGCATAAAGCATTTGACCATCTCTGCATTTCTGGATTGACGACCAACACCTTACAACCTTAACACGGCTATCATAACGAAAAATTATTGAGAAATATCATGAAATATTGTTCATATACATTAAGTAACTATAAAGAGATACCTCAAATAAAGAACCTCTCAGAAGAGCAGATGTTCACGATAGAAGTTGTTGGAACAGTCTTACCTTTTAAAGTCAGCAACTACATTATCAATGAGCTAATTGACTGGAATAATTTTCAGAATGACCCATTTTTTATTCTTAATTTTCCTCAAAAAGGAATGCTTTCCAAAGAGCGATTTAATCGCATAGCTAATTTACTTCGATCAAAAGCAGACAAAGCAACGATAAAAAAAGCAGTTGATGAAATTCGGTTACAGCTAAATCCAAATCCAGCCAAGCAAGAAAGTAATGTACCAGTAATGAATGGTCAAGACTAAATGGCATACAACATAAATACCGGGAAACAATGCTATTCTTCCCATCACAGGGACAAACCTGCCATGCTTACTGTACTTTTTGTTTTAGGTGGCCTCAATTTGCCATGAACAGTTTTAAATTTGCAATGAAAGAGGCAGACTTAATGATTAAATACCTCAAACAACATAAAGAGATTACAGATATTTTATTTACAGGTGGTGACCCCCGCGGTAATGTCAACAAAAATTTTTGAACATTACTTCAATGCTATTTTAGAAGCCAAACTTGATCATGTAAAAACAATACGTATAGGCACAAAATCTCTGACCTACTGGCCATATCGCTTCACATCAAACAATGATGCTCCGGGGCTTTTACAATTGTTTGAAAAAATGACAAAAAATGGCTTATCCATTGCATTAATGGCTCATTTTAATCATCCCAACGCATTAAAAACTCAAGCTGTTCAAGATGCAATTCATGTATTAAAATCAGTTGGTGTTCAGATCAGATCTCAGTCTCCTCTACTAAATAACATTAACAACCATCCTGATATTTGGGCAGAAATGTGGAGAAAACAAGTTGATCTGGGAATCATTCCGTACTACATGTTTGTTGCACGCAATACCGGCGCACAAGATTATTTTGCCATACCTCTTGAAGAAGCCTGGCATGTATACCAAAAAGCAATTCAACAGGTAAGTGGTATATGCAGAACAGTTCGTGGCCCATCGATGTCTTGTGCTCCAGGTAAAATTCAAATCGTTGGAATTCAAAAAGTAAAAGGTGAAAAAGTATTCGTATTAAACTTCTTACAAGGTAGAAATCCAGACTGGGTTAATCGTCCGTTTTTTGCCAAGTATAATCCAAATGCGATTTGGCTAGATGACTTAGAACCAGCATTTAACGAAGATCAATTCTTTTTTTGAACAGGCAGACCTTAGGCTTCATTCATATCAAACAAAGGCTCGCGTATAAAGGGCCTTTCTATTTTTATCCCAAATTCAAATTCTACAAACCGGATCAATTCTTTAAAGAATTCATCAAACTCATTTTTTATTTGAGCATAATTCTCTTGAAGCGAGACTACTGCAAATCTACTTTCCTGTGGCAAACTAGTACGTCTCCCCCATGATTTCCAATGACTGCTGAATCCCTTTGAAATGGGCATAAGATTCCAATCGTTTATGCTGAATAAGAAAAGGAAGAAAACCTTTAACTCTTGAAGGAAGAAGTAAGTAATTTGATAATAATACAGCATGAACATACTTTGCAAATTGCCTTAAAGTAATTGAAGAATACTCGCACCAAAACCGAGCTAAAAAATGATCAAAAACGACATCAGTCACAATACCTGAATATCTGCCATACCTCTCTCTAAAATGATTAGCACAACTTTTCACAAGCTCATGCCTGTCGGTAAAAGAATCTATCTGACGATGCAACAATATACCCTTTTGAACCCCAACCGGAAACTTCTGGTATTGCTTCCCTTTCACATAGTCTCCAATAAAGTTACCGACCAAGATCTCCTCCGAATTGCCTGACAAATAAAGATGTGCTAAATAATTCATTGCGTAAAATTAGAAATATATCCACTATAAATGATAACTTTTTCAATTTTAGCAAATTGAACACACGATATCCAGCAAAAGACTCTATCCAGTTTACATTAACGAATAACTATAAATAATAATTTATGACGGCAGATAACTTCGGAATGACAAAAATAAGTCAAGCTCAAACAACTATTTTGAAAGTTCCGTATCAATAGCTGGAATTTGGATATGTAACAAAACAGATTCTCATAAATTAACTAACTTCGGTGACAAATAATGCAAAGATGAGTAAAACAGTTGTTGCTTTTGGTGAGCTTTTATGGGATTTACTCCCCAACAAAAAAGTTTTGGGTGGAGCTGCCGCGAATTTTATATTCAGAGTCAATACTCTTGGAGATAATGGGAAACTTATTAGTTGTTTAGGGAATGACGAACTTGGAGAAAATGCGAGAAAAGAAATCAAGCAACTAGGGCTTTCTGAGAAATTTATCCAAACAAATTCAAAATTTCCAACAGGGACAGTACCTGTTACGTTAGATGAAAGAGGAACTCCTGATTTTACAATAATTCCCAATGTAGCCTACGATCATATTGAACTAACCCAGCACATGATTTCTTTGGTAAACAATGCGGACTGTCTATATTTTGGGACACTTGCACAAAGAGCCAGAGGTTCAAAAATTACGCTTCATGCACTAATCCAAGAAACACCTGAAAACAACAAAATTTCTGGACATCAACCTTCGGAGAAATTGTTATACTACTGACACGATTGACGAAAGCTTAAAACTTGCAGATATATTAAAACTAAATGACGAAGAGCTAATCACATTGAAAGAATTGCTGGGAATCAAACAAAATGATTTAAAAGGGATGGCAAGCGAAATCATGTATCGTTACAAGCTTAAGTTTGTCCTTGTAACATTGGCCAATAAAGGCGCATTTGTTGTATCTACCAAAAATGATTATTACTACGATGCAGGTTATCAGGTTCCGTTAAAAGATACAATTGGATCAGGAGATGCATTCTCTGCCGGATTTATGCACAAAGCTATTTAAATGAAAACACGTTAGAATACTCTCTTAAATTTGGGAATGCAACTGGAGCAATGGTTGCGTCAACAACTGGAGGTACTCATCCTATCAGTAAGGAAGAAATTATTCAGTTTATGCAAGGCGATCATAAAAGAGAGCATATATAAAAACTATTTTTTCCCATTCAAAAATCGGACTTTAGCCAATGAGATTATTAGAACTCCAGCTACCGTTATCACACCTCCGATCACCTGATGTGGTAAGGGGAATGTATTAAAGTACAGAAAGCTTCCCAACAACACAAAGATACCTTTAAGGCTTTGAATTACCGATGACTTTGAGACTTCAATTAATTTAAATGAATAATAAATCAATAAAATTGAAAGAAAAGGTCCAAAAACAGATCCAATTGTAATATTCACAAATGCCGACATTGGTATTTCAAGTGGTTTATGAACAATCTGCATTGCTACAATTGACACTAAAACTAACCAAAATGACCTGTTTGTATTAACTAATTCCGGCGACAAGTCTTTTACATTCTTTTTCACAACAATTGATGCTGTTGATGCAAACAATGCATTCAACAAAACGACTCCTGCTCCCGGTATAAAAATATCAGAAAGACTACTTCCTCCTTGAAAACTTACAACAAAAGCTCCACCTATAGCAAGAATAGCTCCCACCGACTCAAGCCAGACAAAACGCTCTTTAAGAAGAACAATTCCCATAATCATTAAAAAAACAGGATAAAGATTTCCTATAAATGAAGTTACTGCCGGATCTGGTATAATTTGAATAGACAAAAAGAAAGTTGCTGTTGTAAAAGCCTCCAGTACTCCCAACAAAAGCAAAGCCTTTATCTGCCTGGAAGTTAGTTGAAATATTTTTCGGTGATGCCCTGTTTTTAGCAACCAAAGGGCATTCAACACAAAAGCAATAAAGAACCAGTATAATCCAAATTGAACAAGATGGACTTCATTCAATGCAGCCTTACTAAAAATGTAAGTGTTCGAGAAAGCAATGGTTCCGACCACTGCAAATGCATAGCCTTTTACACGGTCATTCAACATGTAACAAAGCTAAATAAAAAATGGACGCCAATGAGCAGAAATCACGTTACTTCAACATTTATGAACCCCATTTCAATCTTTCTTTAATTACTCGTTAGAAAACTACTGGAATACACTGAATCTAAATGCTTTTTTTATATTTGCACTGATTCTTACAATTGATTTACATTACTGCTTTAAGCAAAAAATTACTTGATATGTTACCAAAAATAAACCCTACTACAACGAAAGCATGGAAAGCTTTAGAGGCTCATTATGCTTCGTTTAAAAACACTAAAATTAAAGACCTGTTTACCAATGATTCCTCACGCTTTGAGAAATATTCACTGAAGTTTGAAGATATCCTTTTAGACTATTCAAAAAACAGATTGGATGACAAAGCATTGTCGTTGTTATTACAATTAGCTGAAGAATGTGGTTTGAAAGATGCAATTGCCGCTGAATTTTCTGGCAAAAAAATAAATGCAACAGAGGATAGAGCAGTGCTTCATGTGGCTCTACGTAACCGCAGCAATACACCTATTATGGTTGATGGCAAAGATGTAATGCCAGGAGTTAATGAGGTTCTTGAGCAAATGAAAAACTTTTCTGAAAGCATTATTTCAGGAGAATGGAAAGGATATACCGGAAAAGCAATTACAGATATCGTAAATATTGGGATTGGTGGTTCTGATTTGGGTCCACTGATGGTTGTTGAAGCTTTGAAGCCTTATAAAACCAACGTAAATCTTCATTTTGTATCCAATGTTGATGGTACACATATCGCAGAAACATTGAAACGAGTTAATCCTGAGACGACTTTATTTATTGTAGCATCAAAAACATTTACAACACAGGAAACCATGACTAACGCCAACAGTGCAAAAAGTTGGTTTCTTGAATCAGCGAAAGACGAAACAGCTGTAGCCAAGCATTTTGCTGCGCTTTCTACCAATGCTGATGCTGTATCTGCTTTCGGAATTGATGTGAAAAACATGTTTCAGTTCTGGAACTGGGTAGGTGGTCGTTATTCTGTATGGTCGGCTATTGGCTTACCTGTTGCTTGTGCAATTGGTTATGACAATTTTATCGAGTTTCTTGAAGGTGCTCATGCGATGGATAATCATTTCAAAACAGCAGATTTTGACAAAAATGTTCCAGTCATTTTAGCTTTAATCGGACTTTGGTATAACAACTTTTATGGTGCCGAAACAGAAGCTATTCTTCCTTATGACCAATACATGCACCGTTTCTCTGCTTATTTCCAACAAGGAAACATGGAAAGTAACGGTAAATATGTAGATCGTAACGGTGAGACTGTAGATTACCAAACTGGTCCAATCATTTGGGGTGAGCCAGGAACAAATGGACAGCACGCTTTCTATCAATTAATTCATCAGGGAACAAAATTAATTCCTTGTGACTTTCTAGCTCCGGCTATTAGTCAGAATCCTATTGGAGATCATCATCCTAAACTGTTAGCTAACTTCTTTGCTCAAACTGAAGCAATGATGGTAGGTAAAACAGAAGAGCAGGTTGTTGCAGAGTTCAAAGAAATGGGTAAATCTGATGCAGAAATTGAAGCATTGAAAAACTTCAAGATCTTCCAGGGAAATATTCCTACAAACTCAATCTTATTCAAGGAATTAACACCACACACTCTGGGTGCACTTGTGGCCATGTACGAGCATAAAATATTCGTTCAGGGTATTATCTGGAACATTTATAGTTTCGACCAGTGGGGTGTTGAATTAGGTAAACAATTGGCGAACAAAATTCTTCCTGAATTAACCAATGAAGATGCTGTTAGCAGCCACGATGCATCCACAAATGGATTGATTAATGCTTACAAAGAAATGAGATAAAATAATTTCTTAATGATACAAAAAAGAGATATTCCTAAGGAATATCTCTTTTTTTCGTTCAATATTTTGAGTTTGATGCAAATCTGTGAATTAATCAAAAGTAATTGTCAGAACAGTTTATCGTAGTTTTTCGGTTAATTGACGAATCTCAACTGAAGGAACCGCATTTTCATACAGAATATTATAAACAGCCTCACAAATAGGCATCTTCACTTTATATTCCTGATTGATTTCATGAATGGATTTGGTCGCGTAATAGCCCTCAGCCACCATATGCATTTCCAATTGAGCAGTGCGGGTCGTATACCCTTTCCCAATCATTGTCCCAAAAGTTCGATTTCGGGAAAATTGAGAGTAAGCAGTAACCAACAAATCACCTAAATATGCAGAACTTTTAATATCACGATTAATAGGATGCACCTTATCTACAAAACGTTTTATTTCCTGAATGGCATTTGCAACCAAAACAGCCTGAAAATTATCGCCATAACGCAAACCATGGACAATACCCGATGCAATAGCAATTATATTCTTCAATACTGCTGCATACTCAGTTCCAAAAATATCATCGGAAACATGGGAACGGATGTAAGGACATTCAAGCTTAAAAGCAAAATCACGCGCTCTCTTAATATCGGGACAGGCAATTGTAAGGTATGAAAGCCGTTCCAAAGCAACTTCCTCTGCGTGACATGGTCCTGTAACCACACCAATACGTTCATAAGGAAGTTTAAATTTTTCATGTAGATAATGGCCTATAATATAATTTCCATCAGGAATAATCCCCTTAATAGCAGATACCACATATTTATTATTAAGCGGCACTGTTAGTTCCGACATTGGTTCATCCAAAAAGGCCGATGGAATGCAAAGTAATAAAGTATCCGATTCTTCTGCTATTGTATTAATATCTGAATAAAAATTAATTCGGTTTGTATCAAAATCAATTCCTCTCAGATAATTCGGATTATGCTTGTATCTTTTAAAAAGCTCAATACTTTCGTCATTCCGAAAATACCAGTTTATTTTCTCTACATTATTGAGAAGAATTTTCGCCAAAGCTGTGGCCCAGCTACCACTTCCAATAATTGCTATTTTAGGTTCACTATACATAGACTTGACTAACAATGGCTAACTAAGCCATTGTTTTACATCTTCCATTGATGGGTTCTTCAACCCAAGTTTATTTTTCTTATTATATCCGCAAAGGTCATTAAATAACTTTCCGGCTTTAGCTTCAACAAAATCATTGACTTTCTTAATTCCCATTTTCTTAATGACTTCAACCCATTCGGCAGGAATACCCAAATCTACAAACTTTTCGTCACTATCGATTTCTGTCTTTTTCTCTGGTTTCATCTGAGGGAAAAACAATACATCCTGTATTGAAAGATTATTTGTCATGAACATCGTTAATCGATCAATTCCTATCCCCATTCCAGATGTCGGCGGCATACCATATTCCAGTGCCCGCAAAAAATCCTGATCAATAAACATAGCCTCATCGTCCCCCTTTTCAGAAAGTTTCATCTGTTCTTCAAAGCGTTCACGTTGATCAATAGGATCATTTAATTCAGAGTAGGCATTTGCTATTTCTTTCCCATTTACCATTAACTCAAAACGCTCTGTCAATTCAGGATTATCACGATGTTTTTTTGTTAAAGGAGACATTTCTACCGGATAATCAGTAATAAATGTTGGCTGAATATAGTTATGTTCACATCTTTCACCAAAAATCTCATCAATCAACTTCCCTTTACCCATACTTGGATCAGTTTCAATCTCAAGTTTCTCGCAAATTTCAAAAAGTTCAGCCTCTGATTTTCCAGCAATATCATAACCAGTATGTTCTTTGATCGCCTCATACATGGTCACACGTGGATAAGGTCTGGCAAAGTTTATTTCATTTTCTCCAACCTGAACCTGGGTTTTTCCATGCAAGGCAAGAGCAACACGTTCAATCATCTCCTCTGTAAAGTCCATCATCCACTTATAATCTTTATAAGCGACATAAATCTCCATTGCTGTAAACTCAGGATTATGAGTTCTGTCCATCCCTTCATTACGAAAGTCTTTAGCAAATTCATACACGCCATCAAAACCTCCAACAATCAATCTTTTCAGATAAAGTTCATTGGCAATACGTAAATAAAGAGGGATATTTAAAGAGTTATGATGAGTAATAAACGGACGTGCCGCTGCACCACCAGGAATTGATTGCAGAATTGGGGTCTCAACTTCGAGATAACCTTTCTCATTAAACATCTCCCTCATTGTATTAATAATCTTCGTGCGTTTTATAAACACATCCTTAACCTGTGGGTTTACAACAAGGTCGACATAACGCTGACGATATCTTTGTTCCGGATCAGTAAAAGCATCGTATGTTTTCCCGTCTTTTTCCTTTACAACAGGCAAAGGACGTAAAGACTTGCTCAATACTGTGAATTCTTTTACATGCACCGATATTTCTCCCACCTGAGTAACAAAAGCAAAACCTTTAACTCCAATAAAGTCACCGATATCGAGTAACTTCTTAAAAACATCGTTATAAAGAGCTTTGTCCTCTCCCGGACAAAGCTCATCTCGGTTAAAGTATAATTGTATACGTCCAGAATCATCCTGTAAACCGGCAAAAGAAGCTTTACCCATAATTCGACGGCTCATAATTCGACCTGCCAAAACAACTTCCTGAAAGTTTCCTTTCTCTGGATCAAAATTATTCTTAATCTCTATTGACTTTGCATTTACAGGAAACTCATTAGCAGGATATGGTTCTATCCCAAAATCTCTTAGTTTCGACAATGAATTTCGTCTAATGACTTCCTGTTCACTAAGTTCTGCTATACTCATATCTAGTAGATAATCTTATTTTATTTATTACAAAAAACGCTGCAAAGATAGCAAAGAAATAATTACTGCCACCTTTAAGTTTGATTGAAAACTAAACCAAACATTATCAATTATTTATATTTTTGAATTATTGTTGATAAAATAAATTACTTTCTAAACATTTGACCTGTTGTAATTTAGACCAATTAAAAACAACATCAACATACAAACACTCCCCAATTCAATTAAATTCTTTTCCATATCAGCCTGCATTTTTTATCTTTGAATAATTTTAAAAACAAGCTCAAAACCGTGAGCATTGGGATAAGAATGAACAAAATCTGGCAAGTTAAAGAAATAGGAGATATTAATGTTATCAAGCATCTATCGGCATCCTTAAATGTCAATATGGTTATTGCAAACCTATTAGCACAAAGGGGTATTACTACTTTTGCTGAAGCTAAATCATTCTTTCGTCCTAAACTTTCCGACTTGCATGATCCTTTCCTGATGAAAGACATGGATAAAGCTGTTGAACGTCTTTCGAGAGCTATTGACAATCAAGAAAAGGTTTTAATTTATGGTGATTATGATGTTGATGGAACAACCTCTGTAGCCCTAATGTATCAATTCTTACGAACACGAATTAAAAATCTTGATTTTTATATCCCTGACAGATATTCAGAAGGTTATGGTATTTCACCCCGAAGCATTGATTATGCAGCGAATGAGAATTTCTCTCTTGTTATTGTTCTTGACTGCGGGATTAAAGCTGTTGATAAAATCCGACAGGCCAAAAGCAAAGGAATCGATTTTATCATTTGCGATCACCACAATCCCGATGAAATTATCCCTGATGCCGTTGCTGTTCTTGACCCCAAACGTCCGGATTGCAATTACCCATATAAGGAACTGTCTGGTTGTGGAGTTGGTTTTAAGTTACTCCAGGCTTACTCACAAAAAAAGGACATTCCTGTTGTTGAGTTATATGATTTACTTGACTTGGTTGTAGTAAGTATTGCTTCTGATATTGTTCCGGTAACAGGAGAAAATCGTGTGTTATCTTATTACGGACTTAAAAAATTAAGTTCGAACCCAAGCCAAGGATTAAAAACAATAATAAGCCTATCAGGTCTTAGCGGTCAAAATATTTCAATTAGTGACATTGTTTTCAAAATTGGACCCCGCTTAAATGCATCGGGAAGGATTGAACATGGGAAAAAATCTGTAGACATTCTCGTTGCCAATGATGAAGATCATGCTGAAGAGCTAGGTGATGAAATTGATTCATACAATGAAATCCGAAAAACACTTGATCGGGATATAACTCAGGAAGCACTGGATATGATTGCCCATGATCCATCACAGGATGAACGTTGTGCCACAGTGCTTTATAATCGGGACTGGCACAAAGGAGTAGTTGGAATTGTTGCTTCCCGTTTAACCGAACATTATTATCGTCCGACTGTAATCCTTACCGAATCTAATGGTTTAGCCACTGGCTCTGCCCGCTCTGTTAAGGATTTTGATCTATATGAAGCCATTGGACAATGTAGTGATCTACTGGACTCTTATGGCGGACATATGTATGCAGCAGGACTCACCATGAAAATCGAAAACATCCCGGCTTTTTCCCGTCGTTTTGAAGAAATAGTCAAAAATTCAATTAAAGAATCTCAAAAAATTGAAACTGTAGATATTGATACAAAGCTCCAATTAACAGACATAACACCTAAGTTCTACCGTATACTAAAACAATTCGAACCATTTGGCCCTCATAATATGGCACCTGTTTTTATTACAGAGAATGTACTGGATAACGGAACAAGCCGTTGTGTTGGGAAGAACATGGAACACTTAAAATTAGATTTAGTTGAACCTACAGGAAATTCATCAATTTTTTCAGCTATTGCATTTAACCAGGCACAGCACTATGATGCGATAAGTCAGGGATTACCTTTTGACATATGCTACTCAATTGCTGAAAATGAGTTCCGTGGCAAAACAAATCTTCAACTTTACATTCGCGATATTTCTGCTAAAATCTATTAATTTAGGTAAGCATCCAGATACTCAGGACGATCTACAATACCAAAATAAGAAACTGTTTCATACTCTGCTGACATTATCGTTAGAAATGCGCAACCATTCATCCCCACTAACATTTTCATATTAAAAATATTCCGGCCAGTATCTACAAGAATGAATATCTCATAATCATTCCTTTTTTCATTATACTTAACCTCAACAGATTCAGCTTCGACACTGAAAGTAATAGCATCATCATCCCATGTGGTATTATCAGATTCTAAAGCACAATAATAAGGAAGATTTGCTTCAACATACATTCCTTGTATGCTCAGGTCATGATATAAAGAAAGATCCAGTTTCCCTCCAGTGCTAGACCTAATGGATTTTGCATGGAATACAAAATCTCTGTTTTCGATCATTTCTTTAATTTCCTGCTCAAGCTGAGCTTTTTTTTCTTTTGAAGTGAGATCTTGAGAAAAACCGAAACTCACACCCAATAATACGATAACAAAGAGCAAAGCTATTTTTTTCATAACTGATAAGTTTTACTATAGTTACGTAAATTCCTGTTTTAAGGATGTGAAAATAAACATGCCCGTTAACATACATTAACAAACGTCAAGATCATATAAAATAGATTAAATTATAAGGATTAAAAAAACATCTTTAGAAGGATGTTACATAACTGCATAAAATCATCTTTTACAATAGCAATACAATCACGGAATTTAGTTTTGTATTTCTTTGAGATACTTAAAATTTAGAGTCATATAATCAACGCCACTTAAACCGGCCGAATGTTTTAGACCACAAACCAATAAAAAAGCCCGGTCCAAAATAACCAGGCTTCAATCAATTTATAATTATTATTCTAAGGTATTAACAAATTAATCAGCTTCTGCTTTAAGCTTTTTTGCATTTAGCAGTGGATTGGCATACATCTGCATAAACATCCGTTTTTGGCATTCCTGATCACCAGAACCAATTGTTTCCACAAGATCGTTCAACAATTCCTGAAACTTTTCCCGTGTAGCCTCATCAACCTGATCTGTATAATTGTTTGTGTCCATCAACAAATCAGTAGCAAGTAAATTATTAGGCCAGATTTTATAGTTTTTGTAGATACATTCGTCAATATATTCAGCTAAATTTTGAATATTATCAGAATTGTTGTCTTCGTTAGCAAACTCATCAAGCTTGGCAGTAATAGGTTCTCCAAATCCAAAATGGACACGTCCCTTTGGTCTGGTTAAACCAAAAGCCATACTCTTTAAATCATCAGCCTGGGTTTTCTCATACCCCTCATGTTCACGCTTATAGATCTCTTCAACTTTCGAAATTCCACATGGTTCACGTTCATATGAAATAGCAAGAGGCACAATATTTAACTCACGAAATCCTTCAGCAAAACTATTTTTATTACTTAAATTCATCATTTTAAGTAATGCCTGTTGGGTCTGGTCGAAACCGTCTTTAGTACGACCTTCACGCTGAGCGATCCACACGGATATATTATCGCTGGTAATTGTTTTTCGGATGTATGAGGAAAGTTTTTTGGAAGCCAACAATAATTCACGTGGAGGCAAATTTCGTTTCACGACAAAAGCCCGGTTCATTTTCACAGTGTGCAATATCCAGTCATAAATCAGCAAGTTATCACCTATAGCAACCTCTGTAGTATTCATTCCGGCATCTGCAATAATGAAATTCAGGATTGCAGCATCCAAAATAATATCCCGGTGATTGGAAATAAACAGGTAACTTTTTGAAGGGTCCAAATTATCAAGGCCACTCCAGCTTATTCCACTGGTGGTTTTATCAATAATCCAATCTTTAATCAATGGATACATGAACTTCATTTGCAAATCCTTTACAGATTTGATCCCTGACAATAAATATTTGACTTCTTCTATTTTTCTTTCATCTTTAAAAATAAAGAACAAAACCTCCTGAAAAATTTCATCATCCAGCAATTGCTTCATATACTGGTTGATCTCATGATCTTCGTAAGGCCGAATATCATCGTAATTCATTGTTTTTCCCATTCCTTTGTGTTAGTATAGCCGGCGCAAATATAGTAAATGAAGGTTAAAACCTAAACCTAAGCTGTATTTTCACCTCCGTTCGCTTATTCCCATCAATCTTACTATATCCGCTACTAATGCTTTCTTCATTATATAACCAGCTCCTTGAGGCTTTAAACCACAAATGTGTTTTTTCACAAATTTTAACCTTTCCTGTGAGATAATATCGTAACCCTTCTCCATAAAATGCAGGAATTGAGAATTGATATAGCATATCATTTTCGTAAGCATATATCCGAGAATCACAATCATCAGTCTTAAACCAGGCCAATCTTGCCCAAATGCTAAGCTCTTTTTCTTCGGGTTGAAAGCCAAAATCCTGTCCAATAAAAAAACCAGATGAGCAATGGTCGTGTTTGTATAAAGAAAACTCAGCACGGGTTTTCAACACAAAACCTGACCCCAGATTTCCTTTAAGGTTAAACCGAAAAGATTGCTTTACCTGATCAACATTAAGCTTTTCATCATCTATTGTAGTTTTTACTGGTTTTATTTCATATTTATACCGGAAATATGATTCCCAGTTTTCATTGGGTTTATAATTAGCTTTGATTAAATACTCATGTCCTTTACCTGGTGCTGCCGTTGTATATTTTATCCAATTCCATTTAAAGAAATCGGCATATAAATCAATATCGAATTTAGGAAGTGGATATACTTTTGCCCCGACATATAATCCCTTTTCATCATTTACTCTGCTGGTTTCTGTAAAAGCTGAAGCCAGTGGAGCATTGTATTTTTTATTAATATTTCTATAAATGACCGAAAGATCAACACGGTCAACAGGTTGAAACAACAAACCATTCAAACTTGCAAAACCATTATTAGGGCTACCGGAAAATTCCCCAAATACAAAAGCATCTCGTATTGCCCATTTATAATCAACACTAAGGTTTTCAATGTGGTCTCCTTCAAATAAATTTTCATTGTAAGCAGCATCTCTCCTATTCAAAGGATATTGATAATTGAATCGAATCCCCGTCAAACCAATGGAATAATTTTTCCCTTCGTAATTCAAGTTTGCCCCATATATAAATTCCGAAACTGAATTTTTATCTTCTATTTCACTGGCTGTTCGATGATATCCACTTGTCTGAAACGAAGTAAAAACCTTCATCCCATCTATACTATCAGTATTGGCATCAAAATTCTTAAAGGAAAGAAAAGGAGTGATCCGAAGTTTACCGAATTCAGTAGTAGCAGCAATACCACGCATGTAATTATTCTCATCGGTTGATGAATATTCTTTCACTCCCGGGTTAAGTTTTGCCACCTGAACTGTTTCCGAAGACTTGCCCATTGAAAATCCCTGCGAGATAGCTAATCCCTGTCCAAACTGTACAACAAAATCACCTAGATATACTTTTGGGTTGCCATTTCCCAGATTATATGAAAGGAAACCACTATAATAATCAAACCCCTTTGGATTTGATTTTTGAAAGAAACTCTCCCCTGGATCTTTTTCAGCTGTTAAGCCGGCATATATTGTTGATGAAGTAAAACGATACCTCAAATAAAGCTTATCAGGAGAACCTTCATATTTTTTAGGGTCAATAAACCCCGCCTGCTTTTCCACCAATCTTATTCCCCGAAGCATCAGGTCATTTTCGACATAACTTGATTTGACTTCTTCTTCCTGCTCTTCAAAAACAATAAAATTGCTGAGCAACTCAATAGTCTTTCGGTCCATTCCAGGTACTGCCATTAACTCATAAACAGATAAAACCGGACCATATTTTTCACGATAGTCGAGTATATTATTGATTTGAGATTGACTCAATATGTAAAGAGAAGATAAGTCTTCCGTTGTTACCTGATTTATATTATATGGATCCCGTAATTTTTGATGCAGCTCAGCCATAAGCTGCTCAATATTTACCGATTCATCATCAGAGAAGTTTTCTTCAATAAAATCTTCCAACTGATCCTGAAGATCACTCCCAGCTTGTTGTGCCATCAGGGGAACTTCCAAGCTTAGAAACAGAAAAAATGAAACAAGATACTTTAAACGTAAAGTTGAGACACGTGCAGAAACATACTTAACAGAAACAACACATTTGATTAATGAAATGATTTTTTTAAAAGACATATCCGTATATTTTAATACATAAAAAAGGATGAACCTTTCAATCCACCCTCATTACGCACATCTTCAATATACGTCAAATATTATAAACATAAAAATTAATTTGTCTTAAACTTGAATTTAATTTCTGATAAATCCTTATTGGCCTTAATAATTTTACCCTTTAAGTTTTCTTTATATTGAACAAATTTACCCATCAACTCCTCATCTCCAAGCGACATCATCTGAATAGCTAAAATACCTGCGTTCATAGCTCCATTAATAGCAACTGTTGCAACAGGAATTCCAGGAGGCATTTGTACGATTGCCAATAAAGCATCTTTACCTTCCAAACTAGCTTTAATAGGAACACCAATAACAGGCAGTGGCGTCATAGCTGCAATTACACCCGGTAAATGAGCAGCCATTCCGGCTCCGGCAATAATTACTTTTATTCCCCTATCCTTAGCAGATTTTGCAAATTTTTCAACTTCCTCAGGAGTACGATGTGCAGACAAAGCATTTATCTCGAAAGGAATCTCAAATTCATCCAGAATCTTTGCTGCTTTTTCCATCACTTCCAAATCGGAAGTGCTTCCCATAATAATACTAACTTTTGGTTCCATCTTTTAAAAATTAATGTTTTAGCCGAGCAATAATTTTTGTTACTTTGCACTTTCTAAATTTCAGAGCTAAAATAGTCCAAATTAGAGAGATATTAAAACAGTTTTCTATCTCGGCTAATGATCTGCATAAATAAACAAGCACAAATGACAACGGTTCGGGTTTCTGATAAAAATTTTGAATTATTCATCCCCTACGAGAAGATTCTTTCAGTTATTGAAAACATAGCTGAAGAAATGAATGAAAAGCTAGAGGGTAAGAATCCCCTGTTTTTATGTGTGCTCAATGGTTCGTTTATGTTTGCATCTGACTTATTTAAACGGATTTGTCTCTCTGATGCAGAAATTTCATTTGTAAAAATGGCATCCTATGATGGCACTAGTTCTACTGGTGTTATTAAAGAACTTATTGGGTTGAATGAAGATATTGCAAACAGAACGGTTGTCATTATTGAAGATATTGTTGATACCGGAAATACAATAACTCAAACCATAGAACAGCTTCAAAAACAAAATCCGACAGAAATTCAGATTGCAACACTACTTTTTAAGCCTGATTCATATAAAAAAGATATAGCGCTGGACTATGTAGGAATAGAAATCGGAGACGACTTTATTGTCGGTTACGGACTTGATTATAATGGAGTTGGAAGAAATTTAATTGACATTTATAAAATTACGCAATAAACTATAAATTATTATTCGCATGTTAAACATTGTTTTATTTGGCCCTCCGGGAGCAGGAAAAGGAACACAAGCTGAGTTTCTAATTGAAAGTTTTGGATTAATTCATTTATCAACCGGAGACTTACTTCGTGGGGAAATAGCAGGATCAACTCCTCTTGGACTGGAAGCAAAAAGTTTTATGGAAAAAGGTGAATTAGTACCTGACTCTGTTGTTATTGGTATGATTAAAAATAAGCTTGAAAGCAATAAAGATGCAAAAGGATTCATCTTCGATGGATTCCCACGTACAGTTGCTCAGGCCGAAGCATTAGATGTATTGTTGAATGAAAATGGCACTCCGGTTTCAGGTATGCTTTCGTTGGAAGTTGAAAAAGATGAATTAGTGAAACGCCTTCTTCTTCGTGGGGAAACTTCTGGACGTGCTGATGATCAGGATCAATCAATCATTGAAAACCGTATCAACGTCTACAATGAAAAAACATCGCCATTAAAAGACTATTTCGCAAAGCAAAATAAACATTTCGGAATTGACGGAATGGGTTCAATCGAGGATATTGCTGGGCGTTTAAAAGAAACAGTAAACTCACTGTAACTTATAATGAATATTGAGACGAATGTATCATGTACATTCGTCTTTTTTTATCTAACTTTTGAATCTCGAAACACGACCAATGGCTGAAAGTAACTTTGTAGATTACGTCAAAATATTTTGTCGATCAGGGAATGGTGGCCCGGGTTCTGCTCACTTAAGAAGGGAAAAATATATTCCCAAAGGAGGGCCTGATGGAGGAGACGGAGGCCGTGGAGGTCATGTTATCGTTAGGGGAAATGCCCAAATGTGGACATTGCTCCCACTTCGGTATAAAAAACATATTTTTGCCGGACATGGAGAGTCCGGGAGCAAATCATTAAGCACAGGTGCAGACGGTGAAGACAAGATTATAGAAGTTCCTCTTGGAACAATTGCCAAAGATGCCGAAACCAAAGAAGTTCTCTTCGAAATTACAAAAGATGGAGAAGAACAGATTATCGTAAAAGGCGGTCGTGGCGGCTTAGGGAATAATCACTTTAAAACAGCTACTCACCAAACACCTCGCTATGCCCAACCGGGAGAAGAAGGTGAAGAAGGATGGAAAATTCTGGAGCTGAAAGTACTTGCTGATATTGGCCTGGTTGGGTTTCCAAGTGCAGGTAAATCAACACTGTTGTCGGTTGTTTCGGCTGCCAAACCAAAAATTGCAGACTACCCTTTCACCACGCTGGTTCCCAACCTGGGAATAGTTTCCTATCGCGGAGAAAGATCATTTGTAATGGCCGACATTCCCGGGATTATTGAAGGTGCACACGAAGGGAAAGGATTGGGACTTCGTTTCCTTCGGCATATTGAACGAAACTCGATGTTGCTGTTCATGGTTCCGGCAGACAGCAAAGATCACCGGAAAGAATACCAGATTCTTTTAAGTGAACTGGAAAAATACAATCCGGAACTACTTGACAAAGAACGCTACCTGGTAATCAGTAAATCTGACTTTTTGGATGATGAACTAAAACAAGAAATAAGTGAGGAATTAAAAGACATTCCACACGATTTTATTTCATCAGTAACAGGTGCTGGTATAAATCAACTTAAAGACAAAATTTGGCAAATTCTGAATAACGACTAAAAATGCTCGAATCGCTAATTAATACTGACCAATCTGTATTTTTCTTTTTGAATAAGATTCATTCTCCATTTTGGGATGTGATGATGTCGCTTTTTACCCGAACCGAATACTGGATTCTTTTTTTTCTTTTCATCATCTTTTACATCTTAAAAAACTACAGAGTAAAAGGACTTATCATTCTTCTCTTGTTGGCATTGGGCATACTTATTAGCGATCAATTTTCAGTTTTCATTAAAGAAACCGTTCAACGCCTGCGTCCGACACACGATCCTGCAATTCAAAACGTGGTTCATTACGTAATTCGCAAAGGCGGAGAATTTAGTTTTTTCTCATCTCATGCGTCGAATACATTTACCGTCGCAACTTTTTTAAGCCTCATATTTAGGAATAAAAATTTCAGTCTAATCATCTTCCTCTGGGCAATTGTAACCAGTTACACACGTATCTATCTTGGACTTCATTACCCAGGTGATATTTTAACCGGTTGGCTATTTGGCATCCTGCTGGGAGGAATCATCTACCAATTACTTACTTTCATCGAGGTACATTTTCTGCTATTACGCACTCCCCGCTTATCTGAGACAAAACTGAGCTACAAACAATTTCGTATTCTTTTTATCGTTTTCAGTGTAATCATTCTTACAAGCCTGCTTATAGTAAACCGACTTCAGCACATTGGAATTATTTAAATGAAAGAACAACTAAAATCTCTATTTGAAGGTTATTTAGCTACCGATCAGGCTAAAACAAAAAAACTCACCAAGAGTATTCAACAATTAACACTTCTTCGTTTTGCCGCTTTTGCAGGAATCATCCTGGCATTTGTTTATCTTCATAATCCTTACAACATTCTGGTATCTCTTTTTCTGTTTGCCTTGTTTTTATATTGGGTAAGGATTTTCATAAAAAATGAAAAAGAGAAAATACTTTATCAGAAGCTAATCGAAATCAATAAAAATGAACTTCAGGCAATTGATGAAGTTTACAGTCAATTTGAGAGTGGAAAAGAATTTATTGATCCTCAACATAGTTATTCCTACGATTTAGACCTGTTTGGAGAAGGTAGTATTTTTCAGCTAATTAACCGAACGGGAACACAGCTGGGAAAAAAGAAACTAGCCAATTGTCTGAGCAGCCCACTGCTGTCAATAAATGAACTCGAAGACAGGCAAAAAGCATTATCTGAGCTTGCTCAAAAAGTACGGTGGCGACAATTTTTTGGAGCAAAAGCACAATCGCATGATGAACAAGATTTTAAATTATTACAGGTACTATCTAATCATCAAACATTACCACGAAAAAAGCTGGTAAACATTCTTATAAAAGTGCTACCTGTCATCACCTTAGTTTCATTAATTCTTGCAGTATTCCAGTTTCTCCCCTGGGTATTTTTCACAGTTTTATTCTTAGTCAACATTTCTGTTTTGGGAGCATGGGGCAAAACCATCAAAAATTTTTACCAGAGTTTTGGAAACCAATCCCGGATTTTAGCAAACTACCGTGAGCTTATAATTCAGGTTGAAAATGAAAAATTTGAATCTAAATATTTACAGAATTTAAAAGATCAATTGGGTTGCGAAAACCATAAAGCCAGCGAAATAATCGGACAACTACAAAAAACAATGTCCCGCTTTGATTATCGCGCCAACATCCTGTTTGTCCTTATTGCTGAACCCATATTTTTATGGGACTTACAATGTATTTACAAACTGGATCAATGGCATTCAAAATATCATGATAAAATCAGTCACTGGTTTGATATAATTGCAGAGTTCGATGCATTAAGTAGTCTGGGCAACCTTAACCACATTCATCCCGATTGGACTGAGCCAACATTTAGAGATGAAGATTTTATTTTATCAGCTAAAAACCTGGGACATCCTATAATCAAATCCGACAAACGTATTGGAAACGATTTCAACATGGATGGGAATGGCAAAATAAGCATCATAACCGGAGCCAATATGGCTGGTAAAAGTACATTTCTAAGAACAATTGGCGTGAACATGATCCTGGCGATGAATGGTTGTATGGTTTGTGCTGAGGAATTTGAGATGCAGCCTATTTCTTTGTACACAAACATGCGTACAACCGACAACCTTCAGAATGAAGAGTCCTATTTCTTTGCTGAATTACTCAGATTACAACAAATGCTGGAACGAATTAAAAATGGCGTTCCTCATTTTATTATTGTTGATGAAATGCTGAAAGGGACAAACTCAACGGATAAGCTAAACGGATCAAAAGCCCTGGTTGAACAACTAACAAAGCTCAATGCAAATGGGCTTGTTGCCACACATGATTTAAAATTAACAGAACTGGCGAATCAATTTCCAGATCAAATCATGAATCAATGCTTCGACGTTCGATTAACTGAGGACAACCTCGCTTTTGATTACAAACTCCACAAAGGTGTAACCTCAACCATGAATGCTACTTTCCTGATGAAAAAAATGGGGATAATTCAATAAATTTTTCGGATTAGCAAATTGCCAGGATAAAGGGAAATTGTATGAGTAGTAGGTTGCGTGGTAGTTTCCTGTCAAACTGCTACGCAGTTTGAGCGGGCTAGAAACCTTGATATTTAGCACATCACCTGCCATTACTTATACAAAACGCAAGTAGTTATCTTTTTGTCAGTAGATCAAATAATGATTCATTTATGTAATAATTTCCAGTTCCTATTTTGCTCTTTTTCAATAATCCATCATCAGCTAATTTATTTAAATAGTTTGCGGCAGTAATTCTTGAAACATTCAGATCATTAACAATAAACTCAATTTTTGTATAAGGATGTTTGAATAGATTATTTAATAAATCCTGGCTGTAAAATTTATAATTATCTCTAAGGCAATGTTTAAATTCTTGCATCAACTTTTTTATCTCAATAATTAAGTCAATGGTTTCTCTTGACGTTTCTTCAATTCCTTTTATTATAAAAAGCAACCACTCTTCCCAATTTTCATTGTCCCGAAGCTGTTGTAAAAGTCGGTAATAGTCTGTTTTGTGTTTAATGATATAATTACTCAAATAAAGAATTGGCAGTGTTTGAAGTTCTTCCATAATCAAGTATAGGATATTTAATATCCTACCTGTTCTGCCATTTCCATCATAAAATGGGTGTATACTCTCGAATTGGTAATGGATTATTGCCATTTTAATTAACGGATCATAATCGGAAACACCAGGATCGTTTATAAACTTCTCTAAGTTTGCCATTAAACGATTTACTTCGTTTATGTTCTGCGGTGGAGTATAGACGGTTTCACCTGTTGCTGCATTTTTCAGAGCTGTTCCCGGAAGTTTCCTAAATCCTGCGTTATTTTTCTCTAACTCGCTTTGAATCTCAATAATGATAGAATTTGTAATTAGTCCTTTTTTTTTGACTAATTCAAATCCTCTTTTTAATGCTGATATGTAATTTTGAACCTCTTTAGCTTGCAACGAGTTGAAAGAATCTAAGTTTAATTCTGTCTTATATAAATCATCGTGTGTTGTGATAATATTCTCGATTGCAGAACTGTCTTTTGCCTCCTGAAGTCCTAACGTATTAATTAAAATAATTTGATTGGGTATCGTTGAAGCAATTCCTTTCAACTCGGCCAATGCTGCATGTGCTTTTGGTAAGCTTTTAAGTACCGCTTTTGTCTCTACATCAATTGATAATGGAAGCTCATTCAAAACGAAATCTTTATTATCAGTCATAATGTATAAATTTTTGATATTTCTTTACAAAGATAATTTAATATGCAAAGAAAAATCAGTTTTCTTTACATACGAGATGTTTAATGTTAATGTTTTTTGCTTTTTTATATAAATGCACTGGCTAAAATTTCTATTTGCTTTAACGTTTTTGCGGTATGAGTTCGGGCGGTTTCTATCCAGCGGATAGAAACTGTCAGAACGAGAAAGAGCTTGAAAAAATGAAATTTTTTCAGACCGAGTAACCGCCTGACTTATGACCGCGTGTTAGCGTTTCGTATTTTTTTGTTTTATGTACAGAACTTTGTCTAGTATTTTTTTCCTTTTATGTAAATCCTTTATGTCAGGAATAAAGTTGTCAAGAAATATGTTTGCCTCATCAATGTTTTCAAAGAATCCAGAATGTTGAAGATTAAACTTCATAATCAGATTATATATATATTCTTGTATCATATAGCAGGCATGAAAGGAATTTAAACCTTTGTCTCCTTCGTGAATGAATTCATTTCTAAATATTCTTAAGGCTTCTAATTTCTGTTTTTCATAGGGTTTGTATTTTTTCTCATATAAAGCAATACTTCTTCTAATAAGCTCTTCGTTTTGATCTGTATTTGTTATTTTTTCTAATGCAGTCCATGCTTTTAAGAAAGAAATATCAAAGCTATACTCATCAAATGCATCAACATAGCAATTTAATGTTTGTCCAATAATTGATTGATGTTTGGGCTTACAGTTGTTGAACGATCTTATCAAGAATTTAATTGATGACTTGATTCTTTCCGCTTGATCCTCTTTTAATGTTAGAGTTTCTGCTTTTTTATAATCTTGCGTAAAATAGAAGAAGTTTTTATCAGCTGCTTGACCATTAGTCAAATGTAAAGTTGTTGTTTCTCCTCTTAATATTCTATTTATTGGTTTTCTAGAGCGTTCTCCAAAACGCATTTCATATCCATGATTTAGTAATAAGCATAGAAAACCTCGAAATATTTCAAGATAGTAAAACCCTTTAGTATAAGCATCTTTGTAATTTCTAGATGTAATTTGGACAGAAACTTTTGTATAGCTTGAAATATCCTCATCGAATCTATTTTGTTTTAACAACGTTGATCTTGCTTGTTTAAATTTAGCTGGAAAGTTTGTGCCATGAATTAGAATCGTACAGTCTTTGAATATAATTTTTCGAAAAGGAAGCTTTGTAATTGAGAGAGAGCTTAGCAAATAATATGTTTTAACTTCTTTATTGTTATAGATTTGTATCTGTTCAGTTAATTGATTTATGAAAAATTCTTTCTCGTAACGTTGATTTAGTGCTACTTCTTTTAGTGTCCTTGATAAAATATTTTTTTGTGATTCAACATTTATTGTATTGCCAAAATCAATTATTGAAAGAAATACCCATTCTATATCTTGAAATTCTAATGAATGGTAAGTCAATTGACCATCTTTGTTAATATTCGATATTTCCTTTAGCGTCTCTAAAAGAACATTAATATTTTGTTTATTCTCAAATTTTATACGCATTCTCGAATTCTGTATTTAATATGAACGCTAACATTTGTATTTATACAATTAGTTTATATTTCTCTAATAAACTATATCTCGCATGTCTCATGTAAGTCAATTCGTTAATATTACTATTTCACTATTCAGGGTTCAAAATTTTGCAAGAAATAATAAACATCAGAGAATTCTAACTGTCAGACCAAGTTAGTAAAAAAACAATTTAAAACTTATGTTCTTGTAGGTCGGTATTATTATCATTTGTTTAACTGGAATAAATTCACGGGGTACTTTAAAGGTATGCGATAGTACCTTTGAGCATTGAATTAGATGCTCAAAGCATCTAAATGATACCTTAGAGATTCAACGTATATGCTTTAAGCTTCGAATTAGTACCTCAGAGCCTCAAGATCGGAGCTCAAAGGTTCGGCTTATATGCCCAGAGGTACTAAGCCAGAGCTCGGAGCATATAATTTGAGGATATGAGGTACCCAAGGGTACCTTCGAGGTGGGTAGGGGTACCTCTGAGGTGGTAATATTCATTAATCTATGTCAATTTCTATTTATTGTTTTTTAATATTTACACAAAATGAAATTTTTCACACAAAGCCAGGCATTCGCCGGAATACAATTCTATAAGATTTAAAATCTACGAGATGCAGATGGTTTCTGCTTTTCTTTCATTTATTCCTGGATTTCAATACAAAGAGCAAATCACAAATTTGTATTAACGAGAAGGTAATCATCATACGTTCAAAACAAATCATTTAGGATAATATTTACTCATTCTAAACTGATTCAGGTAATAATATCTTAATATCTAACGATACCTCTAAATACATGAATCACTTATTTTTGCGCGCTGATTTATTCAACTAATTTTTACAAAAATGCAAAACACTAAACTTGGTAATCCGGCTGTAGTCGGACTGGCAGGCTTCGGACTGACTACGCTTCTTTTACAATTCCACAACCTTGAAATTTGTGGTTTGGGGCCAATTGTGGCGATGGGATTTATCTTTGGAGGATTGGCTCAATTAATAGCCGGATTTCTTGAGCAAAAAACTGGAAATAACTTTGGCTTTGCAGCATTCTCAAGTTATGGTGCTTTCTGGATTGGTTTAGGCATCATCTGGATGCTTAATGATGCCGGAATTTACGTATCATCAACATCGGATGTTGGCTTGTATCTGGTCGCCTGGACCTTGCTTACAACCATTTACTGGATCGGTTCCATGTTCATTCACAAAGCCATGTTTGCAACCTTTACAACATTGCTAATTGGTTTCATCTTATTGGATTTAGGCCACTTTGGAATGCCTGCAATGAATAAAGTTGCTGCAGTAGTATTAATTGTCTGTGCTTTATGTGCCTGGTATATGATGGCAGCTATCATTATTAATGATCTTTCCGGCAGAGAAATTTTAAAAACAGGTAGTCCTATCCTCAAAAAAGGGTAAGCATACTCATGAGCAAATAAATTTTAAGGGCCTGTTTTTACAATAAAACAAACCCTTAAAATTTATTCAAACAGAAACTTACTCCATTAATCAGCTAGCTTTATTTGTCAAAGCAATCGGCAAAGAAATCATCCGGGAATAGCTTTATCGACATTTCATCACCGTCTTCGAATATGCTTAAATCGAACTGGCTGCCTTCTTCCTGCTCACTAACACCGGTAATCTTAAACTCAGTCCTACGGTTTGCCTGATGTTCTTCCTCTGTACATTCAACGCCATCGGCACATCGATTTACCAACATCGTTTCACCGTATCCTTTGGCTGTCAAACGAGCTGAATTAATTCCTTTTAAGACTAAATAACGAACCACTGATTCCGCCCGTTTTTGCGACAATTCTTCGTTATACTCATCCGAAGCACGACTATCAGTATGAGATCCCAACTCAATAGTGATCGGGTATTGTTTTAGCAAGCGAACCAACTCATCCAGATGAGGTTTGGCATCATCACGAATATTCCACTTATCGAGATCGTAATAAATATTTTCAACTTTAAACACCTGGTCAATTTCATACTTCCACAACAATAAATCGCGAGGTGCTTCATACATGCTTACATTGTCTGCGGTAAACAAATCGTCTTCTTCAACCCTAAAATTTAAACAGTCATCAAAATATTCAGACATCATGGCTTTCACTACATACAAGTCGTCTTCGTTAGCCTCTGCTTCGTAATAACCACTAGCATTGGTCTTTGTAATACGAACTTTACCTTCTGTCGTATTATAAATAAAAACGGTGGCATCTTCCAGTGGTTCCAAAGTTGATTCATCCTTTACAAAACCTGAAATCAATACTTTATTATCAGTAAACTCAACAACACTATCATAAACTTCTCCATAGTTTTTGAAAGCATAGATATCATCTGATCCTTTACCTCCGGGACGATTTGAACTAAAAAAACCACTTGTTCCATTTTTACTGAATACGATTCCGAAATCATCGTAAGATGAATTGATAGGTTGCATCAGATTCGTTGGCTTCGTCCATTCTCCATTTATAAATGTAGATTGAAAAACATCCAAACCTCCATAGCCCATATGTCCATCTGAAGCAAAGTAAAGGGTTGTTTCATTAGCCCAGAATGGAAAAACTTCATTCCCAAACGTGTTAATTACAGTCCCCAAAGAAACAGGCTCCGACCAGGTGCCATCGATAAAATCAGTCAAATACAAATCGCTCTCCCCTTCACCGCCTGGCATATTAGAAGAAAAAATCATTTGGCTGCCATCAGGCGATAAAGCGGGATGCCCTACAGAATACTCAGAACTATTATATGGAAATGGAATAAAGTCAGCTTCAGACTGAATGTTTTCCTTATAAAACAATTTGAGCACATCGGTATGTATTCCATCCGAACCCTTAGCTGATTTTTCAGCTATTGTTCGTGTAATAACAGCTATTGAGCCATCTTCTGAAATTGAAATTGGTCCATCATGGTACATCTGATTAAAACTTGCAGACAATGCTTCCGGCTCATCCATCTCAGACCAAAAGTCATTATAATATTCAGGTGTTGAAGCATATAAATCCAAATAACCATTATTGGTCCATAAATATTTTCTATCATCTACCCTGTCAAAGTCACGATCTGAAGCAAAAACGATTCCATCCTGATAAAATTCCGGACTAAATTCAGAATACTCTGTGTTCAACTCCGCAACATTCCGAATTTCTACCTGCGACATCATGTTGTCCCATTCATCAATATGTTCACAATACCCGGCATAAGTTTTCCCCCGGGTATCATCAGGGACAAGAGAACTATATCTTTGAAAGTTCTCTTTCGCTTCGTCATACTGTTTCAGGGTCCGAAGCGCTATTCCCAGGTAATAATAGTTCTCCGGATCAGTCCCGGCATAACTCACGGCTTTGGCATACCATTTCCTGGCTTTTTCCATATCATTCATAAAACGATAGCAATCACCTAAACGGGAAGCAACATTTTTTTGTATCTCAATGTCTTTTGAGTCAAAGGCTTTTAAATATCGTTCGGCAGCCTGGCTGTATTTATATTGTTCGAATAATCTGTTGGCAGCACCAATCTGTGCCACAACCGGCAAAGAACAACAAACTGTAAATACCAACAAAAAAGCCATGTATATATTTTTCTTCATACCAACTGAATTTCAGAAATTGATTTGCAATTTATTTTAAAAGAAACGAGGGGTTAGCATCCTTGAATTTTTCAGGTTAAGGTCAAACTCCAGCCTGATTTCGTGCGATCCATAGTTATAAAGCTGCAATTCATTTAAATAAATATCGTAGGAATATCCCAGCCTTATATTATCAGTTAAAGCGATTTCAGACATAAAAGCAAAGGCCTTAACTGTTCTAAAAGAAGCCCCGACCATAAACGATCTTGTAAAATAAAAGGCAGCATTAAAATCGAACTGTACCGGAGAGTTTTTCACATATTTTGTAAGAAATGAAGGCCTGAAGAATATCTTTTCAGATAAAGGAACAACTCCACCCGCCATTAAATAAAAGTGACGGGATAAACGGCTAAAGGTCGTTTTATTTCCATTGTTCGAATAGCCCAGATCATTCTCAAGCAATTGTTTGGAAGACAAACCTGCAAAGAAATTATCGGTTTGGTAATAAGCCCCAATATTTAAATCAGGGATTACTTTTTTTACATCATCCGGGTCGTAGACATAATCAACATCTTTCAGATCAACAACGCTCCAGTTAAAATCCATATATTTTATTCCACCCTGCAATCCAAAAGACAAAGTTCCCTTATCCATTGGAATATGATAGGCATAAGTTCCCATAAACCCATTCTCTATTGTTGGGCCAATAACATCGCGATAATAATAGGCCCCTAATCCAACCCTTCGGTTAAAAGTTGGCATATGAGCACTAATAGACATCGTTTCCGGAGCTCCATCCAAATTTACCCACTGATACCTTTTTATAAGAACAACATTCAGTCCATCCCTACTTCCTGCATATGCGGGATTTACCAAAAGTTTATTGTAAGTATATTGAGAAAATAATGCATCCTGCTGAGCAAAAGCTGAAAAACTAATCAGCAGGGAAAACACGAGTAATATTTTTTTCATTCCTATATTTTTTACCATCATATAAAAAGATGACAGATTTTTATCCTTCATTTTTAAAACTTGATTAATTGGCATCACGAACCTGAACCCAACCCGCGAAATCATCTAAGCCTTCTACTTTCAGTATATAATAATAGGTTCCATCGGTAACGTTCTTTCCTCGTTTATTGGTACCATCCCAAACAACCGAAGTATTATCGTAATGTGAGAAGCGTTTTATTTCATCTCCCCAGCGATTGAAAATGATTAATTCGTTGTTTGGATACCTTTCAATACCATCAATCCAGAAAACATCATTATCTCCATCACCATTGGGTGAAATTCCATTATAAACCCTCAAGCCTTGAATTGAGTTATCCACATAAACCCGAACTGTATCAACCCCCTGGCATCCGGTATAAATATCTGTTACAATAATTGTAAACAGGGTTTCTGAATCAATAGGTGTTGTTTCTGTTTTTTGTGAATTCGGAAATTGAATCATTTCGAATGGAGACCAGTAATACACATAAGTTCCACTTCCCTGGTAAGGCTCAACTTCAAGTAAAGCTGTCTGATTAATCATTACAGTATCTGTACCCGAAGCCTCAACCAAAAGCGGATCATAATAGAAAACCGAAACCGTATCCTTTATCAATTCTTCATTGCATCCTCCAACTCCTTCAACCTGCATAATCAGATCCACCAAACCGGTTTCACCCTCGGCTGGAATATAGGTTGGACTTAGCGTATTTGAGTTCTCAAGCTCACCTAAACCAGTTGTTGTCCAAGTCACAAAACTTGCACTTGTAACGCTGGCATCTTCAATGGTAACACTTTCGCCATAACACATCTCCACATCTTCACCTGCAAAAGCAGTCATCAATGGAGAAACCCTTAAGTTCAAGGTATCCGACACACTCACGCAATCAGATGAAACAGTAAGTATCAGTTGAATTTCTCCGGCAAGAACATCAAAAGCACCGGGGGTATAAACAGGATTTAATTCAGAAGAATTACTAAATGACCCACTTCCTGTACTCTCCCATTGCAAGGTTGAATAATTATCGGCATATGCACCAACCAGCGTATATGAATCTCCTTCGCATACTTCAGCATCTTCTCCGGCAGTTAAATTGAAAACAGAAGAATCTGCATCAATAACAACATTCTGAATACAAGTAGTAAAATTACCGTCCTCGTCTGTAACAATCCATTCAACACGACTAATTCCATATTGAAAATCATAAGAGGCAAGCGCATCAAATGGGCCGGAGAAGCTGTTGTCCGGATTATAAACATTATAGACAAAATCTAATACAGAAGTACAATTATCAGTTGCAGACGGCACATCCAGTGTAATATTTTTAGTACATGATCCGGGATCAACATTTTCAGTAATTTCCGAAGAGCAGTCTACTTCCGGACTTTGCTCATCAACTACAGTTACTGTGAATGAACAAATATCAACCCGATTACTGGTAGATTCCCTAATTGTATATTTAACTGTGCTTACCCCTTTGCTAAATTCAAAGCCACTCACATCATTATATCCGGTTTCAACATTCCCATCAGGCTCTGTTACTTCCCATCTTATATATGAAGGGCAGTTGCTATTTGCCAATATTGGAGATAAACTATTTGATGGAGAAACCCAGGAACAATTACCGTCATCGGTTTTAGCCACTACGTTTCCAGGACAAGCTATTAACGGATATTCTGTATCCGAAATTTTAATATAGAACTCACATGTAGCAGTATTTCCGGAGCCATCAGTCGCAGTATATTCTATGGTATACGTACCAACATTAAGGCTTGATCCTCTGGCAGGCCCGGCGGTTTGAGTAACTGTTACATCAGAGCAATTATCTTTTGCTACAGGAATACTCCAAATGGCACCGCCATCGCAATCTCCCGGGAATAAGCTCAAGGAATAAGTTGTTCCTGAAGGACAATTCAAGAATACAGGATTTTCATTATCATTTACAACAACAGTAATTGTACAAGTTGAAGTATTACCGTTACCAAAGATGCTGTCCATGTTACATCGGTTGAACCAACAGGAAATTCAGCACCTTCCAGGGTGTATGGATTTCCCCAGCCATAATCATGAGTTAATGTAATATCTCCAACCAAGTCAGGAATAGTTGCATCCAAACTGTTATCCGGGATAATATAACCGCAAATATCAGCAGCGCTATCAAATACAAATGGGCCAGCCGGACAATTAATTGATGACTCTGTATAGATTCCAAAGTTGGCATCATTAATCATTCCTCCTGCAATTGACACGTATAACTTTCCATCGATCGAACCATCATTCCCTGCACCAGAACCAATATTCTCTCCAACCGACATCCAGTTTGCTGGATAACTAGCTTGTAATAATACAGATCCAACTGCTTGCTGAGTTGATGTTAATATTAAAATATAGTCAGTATTAACTGCAAGTCCATCGCTTTCAGTAAATGAATAAGTACCCCCTGCACCAACTAATTTCGATGCAAGTACTTCATTAGACGTATTTACCAAATTAACGTATATCGTCTCATCTGTTCCGGTACCATCAACCGTATTATCACTCAATCCATCTCCATCTTCGAAAACTGTTCCTAAAATACCAGGAACACAACCACTATCCAGAATGATTACTTCCAGATCAGCTGTACATCCATTTGCATCTGTAACCCGAATGGTGTAATCACCAGGCTCCATATTTGAGATGATATTATTATTAACCACCGCATCTGTTCCTCCGACAGGCTCATTAAGCACAGTGTATGTATATCCGGTAGTCCCTCCCGAAGCTAAAACTGTAACTGTTCCATCAGTAGTGTTTCCACAGGTAACATTGGTTTGACTAACCTTAGATAAAATCAGCAAGGTTGGTTCATCAATATCAAAACTAACGACGAAAGTACAACCGTTAGAATCTGATATGGTCACTCCATATTCTGCAGCAATAAGATTATCAAACTCACCCGTATTATTTGACCGCCCTGTATTATTTAAACTAAACGTATATGGAGCTAATCCACCTTCAGCATCGATATCAATAAAACCATTTCCACCTCCATTACAGCTCACATTTTGATGATCAACCACATATCCCATCAAAGTGCTATTTTCATTAGGAATATTGAAACCGATTGTTCCGGGGAAAACACTAGAAGATGTAGCTATATAATAACCGGCAGCCAAGCCTGAAAATGTTGAACCCGAAGCTTTGGTAACTCCATTTAATGTAACATCACTTCCATCACTTGTAGTCAACACAACTGATCCACTGTTATCATTACAGGTAGCCCCCACAATTGAACTTGCAGCAATATCCACCTCTTCATAAATATGAAGTACCATATTGTCAATTGCCGGATTACAAACTCCTTCTGAAATTGCCGTTGCAGTTAAAGTAACTGAACCGGCGGTAATATCATCAGCACTTGGGGAATAGATCGGGTTTAATGCATTTGAATTATTAAAAGTACCTGTTCCTGAAGTTGTCCAGAAGATTTGAGTATAATTTTGAGCAACTGCGCCAGAAAGTAAATAATCATCACCTCCCTCCATTTCGTCATCAGGCCCTGCATCTACAGTTGTTTGACCTTCCCAAACGTAAATCAATATATTATCTGTGCTTTCACATGAGCCTATTGCATGTTTCCACTGTAACTCGTACACATTCGGAGAACCTCCTGTTAACCCGGTAATTTGTGTATTTGGATTAGCCGGATCAACTATTACAGGAGTTTCACCATCATTTGAGATTAAGATCCACTCGCCTGTTTCTCCAGGGACAGATACAGCATTGGCTGACATGTTTGTTGAAACAGTTGCCCCTTCGGCACAAAGTTCGATATCTGATCCTGCAATTGCCTGACTGGCTAACTCATTTATAGTAACGGTTACATCATCAGAGCTAACTGCACATGGGCCATTACTAATTGTCCACCTAAAGCCATAAGTTTTTCCTTCTTCTCCCCCAACAACGGAAGTTTCAGGATTATTTGGATTAAGAATGACAACCGGATCACCTGAAATCTGAGTCCAGGTTCCAAGTCCAACAGTAGGTGTATTACCAAGAAGTTCAATTGGGCTCAGTGTACACATTTCTGTTATTGTAGCGGATGCATCTGCCGTAGAAGGAAGTTCATAGTCCGTTACAATAACTTCATCGGTTGAAGAACAGAAGCCAGTTGAAACTGTCCATTGAAATTCATAAGTCTCTCCAACAATTAAATTATTAACAGTTGTATTAGGATCGGATGCATCAACAAAGAATTCTGTTGTAACAGCCGGGCTAACCTGAGTCCATGTACCATTACCAACAATGGGTATATTTGCATCAAGGGTAACACTTACCTGGTTACACAAATCCTGATCTGATCCTGCATTAGCATCGGTTGGTAGCTGGTAAACAGTTATTTCAACTTCATCATCTTTTGCAGCACAAATAGGACCGTTTGTAATTTCCCATCTGAAAGTATAAACTTCAGGGTCACCAGAACTCTTAGGTCCCAAGTTTGTAATTTTAGTATTGTATAAGATTGGATTTTCAATTACAGGAACCGGACCATCACCGTCCTGTCCAACAAAAATCCACTGACCAACGCCAACATTTGGATCATTTGCAGCCATGATCACTTCTGTATCACAGGTTAGGTTCTGATCAGGTCCTGCATTAGAGTCACTTGGCTCTGCATGATTTGTAATCCTTACCTGATCAGCATTGCTACAATCTCCATTTGAAACTGTCCACTGGAAAACATATAAACCGGATGAAGCTCCCGTATAGGTTGTATTATGCACTGTTGGATCGGTGAAAGAACCTGTTTCACCATCTGGAGCATATAATTTCGTCCACATTCCGTCTCCATCTACCGGATCAGTGGCATCAAGATTAAATACACTCACATCGCACCATTCCTGGTCTGCACCTGCACTGGAGTTGCTCGGTGGAGTTAATAAAGTAACTGTAACATCATCGGTTGAACCACAGGCACCCGCAACAGTATAACGGAAAGTATATTCACCAACAATTAAACCGGAAGCAACTGCTGAATTGGAAGATGTTTCTGTTATTGTTGCAACATTGGGTGTATTTCCAACCTGAGTCCATGTTCCTGTACTACCGGGATTTCCTTCAAGGTTTACCATGGTTACTTCTTCACAATAGCTTTGATCGCTTCCCGCCTCAGCAGGAGCAGTAACAGTTAAGGTAAGCTGATCAGTATTGGGAGTACAAAATGTACCTCCCGAAACTGTCCAATCAAAAACATAAGTACCCGTAATTAAATCTTTTATCTCTGTATCATGTGAATTTGGTGAAACAATCGTTGGAGTATTCGGTCCACTTACAAAAGTCCATTTACCCGTTCCGCTAACTGGCTCTATTGCTGCCATTGTTACAGATGTCGCTCCACAAACATCAGTAGGAGACACATCAACATCTGCAGCAGAAGGAGCTTCTGCTGAAACAAATAACCTCACCTCATCATAAGCACTACATGCTCCATTTTCTATTGTATACCTGAAGACATAAACACCATCAATCATACCTGCAACTTCTGTCTCATATGAATTTGGAGACACAATAGTTACTGCATTTCCTGAAATTTGCTCCCAATATCCTCTTCCCATTGCAGGATCAGCTCCCAATGAAGAAGTTAATGTTTCGATCGTTCCACATATTTCCCGATCAGCTCCAACATTGAAAGGTGGAATTGGGCTATCCAATGTAATTAGAACAGTATCTCTCACTGCAACACAATTATCTGTAACCACTGCCCACTCAAATTCATAAACACCTTGTTCCAGATTTGTTACATCGGTGTCAAATTGAGATGCTGTAAAGGACGGATTTGATCCAACAGGACTTGACAGCAATGTCCATGTTCCTGTTCCGGGAAAAGGATCAGTTCCGGATAATGTTGTTGATGTTGTTGCACCCAATTCCAAACATTGGTCTGCACCTGCATCTACATCAGCCGGACCCGGCAGGTTGGTAACTTCAATTGTAACATCGTCACTCACGCTACCACAACCGTTGGCAACTCTCCATGTAAATGTATAAGTAGTCATTGCAGATAAACCATACACAACCGCATCATGAGCATGAATATCTGAAAAAGTCACACCATCATTGGGCACCACCGACCAGGTTCCCCTTTCAAAAACATGTAAAGGTTCATCTGCATTAAGGTATACTGGGCTTCCAAAACATACATCATTTTGATCATCCCCTGCATCTGCAGGATCGGGCACAGTAGCTGCAGTAATAACCTGTACATCATCCTGAGAAGTTTCACAATATGGTCCGCCAGACAATAACCAACGGAAAACATACCTACTATCAGGTTGTAAATTTTCAACGGTTAATGTTGGGCTATGAGGATGGACTAATATAACAGTTGTCGGGCCACTTACCTGAGACCAGGTACCTTCACCCAGCAAAGGAACATTACCAACTAAATCAGTATGAGTAACCCCACAATCAAGAACCTGGTCTGTTCCTGCATTTGAAATTGTTGCTTCACCTGAGGATACAATGTTAATATACTCGTATTCACTTCCACATACATTTTCATCAGGAACCTGCCGTCTCATTTCAACCTGATAAGTTCCGGGACTTGTTAAATTTGGAACAGTTAGTCCACCGATATCTGCTATAGGAAGCCACTCCGTAGGATAAACAACTCCATCAACTGCAGGCCCTGAAAAAATCCGGTACTGTGTTACCCCCGCCCCACTACTGGTATAATCAACGGAAGCAACAGTTATACCACAATCTAAAACTAATGGATCTGGTGTAGCAATCGAGATTTCTGCCGGATTTGGATTATACCAGATTGTATCTCTATTCCAACTGGTACATCCTGTTACAGTATTTCTAATGGTATATTGAAAAACATATGTATTTGGAAAAGCCAAGCCTGTTACTGAAGTTACAGGACTATCTGCAGAACTAAATACAACTCCCGGATGACCCGAAACTTGTGTCCATTCCACAACTTCATTAACATATTGAGATGCTGTCCCAGTTAATACTGTTTCCTCAATAGTAGGATCACAAAAATATTTATTTCCACTGGTATTGACATTTGTAACCCTTGTTACGTCTGCTGAAGGTTCAGGGACTGTGATCTCTACATCATCATATTCAGAATAGCATGGCCCTTCTACGGTCCAACGAAAAACATAAACACCTTCTATTAAATTCGAAATACGGGTTTCATTAAAATGAATATTGGTAATGGTTGGTACATTAGGCCCGCTGACCACAGACCAGGTTCCAATTTGTCCGGCAACACCAGTACCTGCAAAAGAAGCCCTCATCCATGTCGTTTGCGTTGAAGAATAGCAACGACTTAAAGTTTTGTCAGCTCCGGCATCCACAGGTTCCCCTCCCGGATTTGTAATGACCACTTCATCATATGTCATACAGCCTGCTGCATTTTCAATGGTCCACCTTAGGGTTACCTCTCCTGGTTCATCTTCAGAGAGAGTAAGAGTTGAGTTGGGATCATTTTCATCATCAACATGAACAATTTCACTATCTCCGGTCCAATAACCTTCTTCATTTAAACCCAAAGGAGCATTTGCAGACAAAGTTACTGTTCCTGCAGCTGCTTCAGCCGGACAAATAACCTGATCATCTCCGGCATCAGCAACTGTTATTTCTGTTACGGTATGCGTAACATCCTGAAAAGTATATGCCCCATCCTCACAGGTTGTATAAATCCTGAAAGTATAAGAATTCCCCGCAATAAGATTAGTTACTTCTGTATCCAGGTTCGTGGGATCCACAATAGTGGCAGCAGGCCCTCCAACTTGTTCCCAAAGAACAAAATAACCGTCTTTCACCGGATGAGTAAAACTTCCTTCAAGAAACAAACTTGTTACTCCACAAACTTCTTGATGGACACCAGCATTTACAGAACAGTTTTGACTGTATGCTTTGATTAAGCTAATCGAAAAGAAGAAAAGGGTGACTATTAATATTCTAGACTTACAGCTCAATGTAATTCTTTTTATCATATTCATATTTTTTGTACAGCAGTGTATTTTTCCATCATAAAGAAAGCTTTTTCAATATTCAAAATTGCATAAACACCCCATGCAATTAGCATATACACTAGATGAATGAGCAATCTAAAACATCACAACAGAAATAAACACACAGTGTTTAACATCATTCAAAATATGCACGGAACAATGCGCTGTAAAACATAATTGTAAAATGAGATTTTAAAACGAAATTACATGCCAATTGATGTTATAACGCTGCAAATTGGAGGGTAAACTTCCCGATTGTGAACGAGAAATTGCAGATAAGTAATACCAGCAATTAAATTTGGGGAATTATCATGGAAAGGCAATTTTATCCGGTTGAAAATCGAGATTTTATCAGATTAAAGACTTTAATCTAAATCAGGGTTAATAAATTCAAAAAGGATAGAACTTATACGATCACAAAAATCACATGAATCACTTCTTCTTTTTATTATCACGGATACGTTTTAGAGTGTTTTCCTTATCTAAATGATAATCAAAATTTGCCTTAGAAACACTAACCCGTTGAGAAGTATAAATTCCGGAATGTCCGCTAAAATAATAGGCGATAAAACAGGCAATTGCATAATACACAACATGCTCTCCTCCAAACAATTCAACTCCCATTATTGTACAGGCAAGAGGTGTATTTGTTGCACCGGCAAATACTGCAATAAATCCTAATCCCGCAAATAAATCAACCGGATTTCCTGTTATTGTTCCAATCGTATTTCCCAAAGCAGCTCCGATAAAAAACAACGGAGTAACTTCACCTCCTTTAAAACCAGTGCTTAATGTTACTGCTGTCAGGATTAGTTTCCATAACCAGCTAAAGGTATCTACTCCGCCTTCATTAAATGCATTGATAATACTAACACCTGTTCCATCCGGAGTTGTAACTCCAAGTCCCAGATAATCTTTTGTACCTAAAATAAAGGTTGAAGCAATAACGATTAACCCTCCAATTACCGGGATCAGCAATTTCTTTTTTATGTATTTATTCGCAACACTTTTTATTGAATGAGAAAGTTCAGAGAAAGCATACCCAGCCATCCCAAAGAAGATTCCGGCAACAGCAACCGACGCAACCAGAGTTAAATCAAAATGAGCAAATGAAAATTCAGAGGTATAGGTATCATGAAAATTGATGAAATATTGTGTGTGACCTATTCCATACATTGCACAAAACATGTCGGCCAGAACAGAAGCAAATAGAGCCGGTAACAAAGCATCGTACTTAATACGTCCAATAGCGATCACTTCAAGGGCAAAAATGGTTCCGGTTAAAGGAGTACCAAACACAGCTCCAAAGCCGGCAGCAACACCTGCAATCAGGAATATGCGTAAATCATCTTTATTTAATTTAAAAAGATTGCCAATATAGTTGGCCACACTTCCACCAATCTGAACAGCAGTACCCTCTCGTCCGGCAGAACCTCCAAAAAGATGAGTAACAACTGTAGTAATCAAAACAAATGGAGCCATTCGAATGGGAATACCTCCACCGGGTTTATGAATCTCATCCATTACCAGGTTGTTGCCGGCTTCAGAATTTTTTCCTTTAAACCGATATAGAGCAACAATAGCCACACCTGCCAGAGGAAGCAAATAAAGTAACCATCCGTTTTGCCAACGCAAATGAGTCGCTCCTTCCAGAAGAAACAGAAACAAGGCAACCAGCGATCCAGCAACAAATGCTAATGGAATGGTAAGCAAAAACCACTTAACGACGTATTTCAGAATATCAAACTGATCGAATGTTTGTTGAATTTTCTTAATCATTTGTTTTGATGATTTTCCGAACTAAAAAAGCCATATTCAACATTGAGTATTCTGTTGCAGAATGGCCTTAGAAACCAATTTGCCAACAAATATACCACAATCCTAAATATGGCCATTGCAATACGCTATTCTGTTACCGAATAATGACCATGCTTAACGAAAATCTTTTATAGTTGAGGTTCAACCTCCTCTTTATAGAATTTCCAGAATCCTTCTTTTATTTCATCCCGAACACGAATAAATTCACTCCAGATGAATTCCTCTGTACCCACAGCATGACTTGGATCATCAAAACCTATGTGCAGACGTGTTTTCACTTTCCCTAAAAATGCAGGACAATTTTCATTAGCACCACCGCAAACAGTAATCACAAAATCCCATTCTTCATTCAGGTATTTTTCAACTGGATCAGAAGTATGCTTACTAATATCAATCCCAATTTCTTTCATCGCCTGAACAGCTTTCTGGTTTAATCTACCGGAAGCTTCAGTTCCTGCAGAAGAAACGGTAATATCCGAATTAAATGACTGCATAAAGCCATGCGCCATCTGGCTGCGACAACTATTGCCGGTACAAAGGATCAAAATTTTCATAGTATATTCTTCTTGTTAATTTTTCAACTTTAAAAGTTCGATGATACAAAATTGAATTTATTCAGAGCTTATCTGAATGTTATGGTTTTATCTTTTCGAAAAGTGGAATCAGGTTATCTTTCAAGTAAGCTTTTATTTGTGCTTCATGTTCTTTGATTGGTTTTACAGGAATAAGGTCGATTACTTCTTCGCTACTCAATCCGGAATCAAAATACAAATGATTGGCAGCCTCCATGGTTTCCCGGATAGCATCTTTTGCCTCATCTTCTGACAATCCCATGTCCAGTGCAATTTCCTGCAATTCTTTCCACTGAAACCAGAAATAAGTTGGCAACATAGCTGAAACTAAAGCATAACTTTCAAGTTTTGACTCATCAACCTCAAATGTTTTTCCCAAAACGTCCATCATCTGAATGACAAATTGTTTCCCTTCATTAAAGAATGAAGGAGCAAAACAAATTGGGTTATAACCTTCATTAATGTAAGATGTAGCATTTGGAATCATTCGGGCTATGTTTGCCGTTGAAAGCTTACTTGCAATTTTTTCAATATTGATTTTTGGAGCCAAAGAAATAACAAGTGTATTCTCACCAATCATGTCTCTTATCTTATCCAGAGTTTCCATGATTACCGGAGGGTGCAGAGCAATAAAAACAATATCCTGCTCTGCTGATTTATCAAGCATATTGCAGGCTTGAATATTTGGGAACTCTTTTCCCAGAGCATCCAGAATTTCCGGATTTGTATCACAAACCGTTACCGATTTAAACTCAACTTCTTTGTTTTGGAAGGCTTTCAGGAAGATTTTTGTTATTCTTCCACCACCGATAAATCCTAGTGACATTGATTTCATAATTGATGATTTTTGGTTTATTATTTTTTTGGTTCTATTTTACCTCACAATCAAACACCTAAACTCCCTCAACACAAATCACTGTAAAAAACATTTATTGAAAGCTCAATGCTTCTGTAAAGGCAATTTCAATATTTTCATCATTAGCAGGAGAACTTCCTTTTGCCAGTCCAATATCAGATAAACGCAAATATTTATAGTTTTTTATTCCATTACGCTCCATTATTTTTTTTGCACAATCGACAGGACAGCCATCTATTACCAGCAACTCTGATGTTTTAAAATTCTCAATAGAGCTTTCAACACCAGCACCGACCAAGGCTAAACAACTCATGTTAAAAACGCCAGAGTCTCTCAGTTTTCGGGCAATTAAATCAGATATTTGTCCAACATCAGATGCTCCGGAACAAGCCAGGACTGTTGCTCCAATTTGATTACACGAACATTTTGGTTTATTAGTTTCCATAAAACAAATTTTATTTTTACATGATATAATTGAAAATGAAACCAACAACTAAAATTCCGGCTGTAACTACTCCTACAAAAACGGTTATTAACTGCCATTTCAATACTTTTTTTAAGATGATTATTTCGGGAAGGGATAATGCAATAACTGACATCATAAACGCTAAAGCTGTTCCCAATGAAACCCCTTTTTCGATCAAAACACTTACTACCGGAATAATCCCGGCCGCATTAGAATACATAGGAACGCCTATTAAAATTGCCAGAGGAACACCATACCAATTTTCATTACCCAGCAATGCCCCCATAAAATCTTCGGGAACATATCCATGCGCCCCGGCTCCAACGGCAATACCGATAATAATGTAAATCCATATTTTCCCAATGATCTCTTTTACAGTATCGAAACCGGTTTTTATACGATCTGAGAATGTAAGCTTCTCTTTCCCATCATCCAACGAACCTGACTCTACAGAGTACACCCATTCTGCCACGTATTTCTCGAGTCCAAGTTTTCCAATTATCCAACCAGCAAAGATGGCTATTAACAGTCCTGTTCCCACATAAATCAGAGCAACTTTCCACCCAAACAAACCTATTAATAGGACGAGTGCCACTTCGTTAACCATGGGAGCAGCAATAAGAAATGAAAACGTTACCCCGATTGGTATTCCTGCCTCAACAAAGCCAAGAAACAATGGGATAGCCGAACACGAACAAAAAGGAGTAACAACACCTAAAAGGGCTGCCAGTATATTTCCGGAAAAAAGGGACTTCCCCTCCAACAAGCGTCGTGTTTTTTCAGGAGAAAAATAAGATCGGACTACTCCCACAAAAAACACGATAAGCACCAGCAACAACATTACCTTGGGAACTTCAAAAATAAAAAAGCGCAGTGCCTCAGTCAGATGAGATCCACCTTGCATTCCCAGTAAATTATCAATCAAAAAATCGGCAAAACCCTGTAGGTTCATATACAACAGAATCCATACAGGCAATAGCAAGACAGATAACTGCCATGATTTCATGTTCAAGCTTGCTCCTCCATTAATTCCCATAGATTAAGTTCTTTCGGGGTTATTAATTATTTCAAAAACTCTTTAATTTGAGATACACTTAATAACTTCCCTTTTGAGACTACTTTCCCATCAATCACCAAAGCAGGAGTTGTCATTACACCCAGCTTCATAATTTCTAACATATCCTCAACTTTAATTACTTCAGCATCTACGCCTGTCTCCCCTACTGCTACTTTTGCAGCTTCCTCAAGTGCCTTACACTTTTTACATCCTGTTCCTAATACTTTAATTTCCATATCTGTTAATTTTTGGTTTTTTATCGTCATCCCGAACTTGTTTCGGAATCTGTATCTTTTTGAAATTCTGAAACAAGTTCAGGATGATCTTCTTCAAACAACACATGTTCGTAGTTCGCAAAAACACGAACAAATGTTTTAAATTTTTTTATTTTCCCAGAAACTTTTTAAACAAACTTTGAGCTTTTGCCCAGTTTTCACGGTTTATACAATATTTTACTTTAGGTGCTTCAATTTCACCCTGTATTAAACCTGCATCTTTCAACTCTTTTAAATGTTGCGACAAAGTTGATTTGGCAATTGGTAAAATATCTGACAAATCCCCACTATAGCAACAAGCCTGTTTATTCAGCAAATCAAGCACATAAATCCGTACCGGATGCCCCATGGCTTTTGCAAAACGAGCCATTTGCTTTTGTTCTTCCGTGAAAATTGTAGGTTGTTTCATAATTCTGTTCGCAAATTTACGAACAAATATTGAATATGATCTCAAAACAAACAAAATTTTATATTATTTATTCCCTTATGTTTATTTATCTTAATAGAGGTATCTTTATATTCATCTAATTTTCAATTTACATTAACACTACAAACCTTAATTATTTACATCATGAGTTTATTCCAAAAGTTAAGCGCATTTATAGGAGATGGATTTTTAAAAGACGTTGGGAATGTTGTTGACAAATTTGTCACAACAAAAGAAGAAAAAGAAGAAATGAAACGCCTAATGGCAGACTTAGTTCATAAACAGGAACTTGAACTACAAAAGTTCTCGCTTGAAGCTGAACAGGAATTTAATCAACGAATTAAAGATCTGGAAGGAACAGCCAAAGATCTGAATCAATCCGGTTGGTTAGGGAAAATTGTCATTTTCCTGAGAGGTGCCCAACGCCCTATCTGGGGATATTTTGTAGGATTTATGGATATTATGGTTTTCTCTGGCAAATGGAATATCTCGAACAATGATCAATTTGAATCAGCATTCTGGGTAATAAACTTTCTTGTGCTTGGATTCCTGTTTGGAGAAAGAGCTGTAAAAAATGTCACTCCTCTTGTTAGCGAAATGATGGCAAGAAAAGCCAAAGCAAGGGCGAATGAGACAAACCAACAAATTAATGGCTAACATGCATATTGAAATTGTACGTTACAGTACATCAAGTGAAAGTACCTTAGGACTTTTGCTCATTAATGGTCAATTTGAATGCTACACGCTGGAAGATGAATTTCGTGAAGAAAAAATTGCCGGAGAAAGCCGAATTCCGACAGGAACATACAACATTCAGCTTCGTACCCATGGAAATCATCATTCCAAATACCTGGCAAAATATGGGAACGATTTTCATTATGGCATGCTTCAGGTTATGGATGTTCCCGGTTTTACAGATATCCTGATCCACAAAGGAAATACAGATGATGACACTACAGGATGTCTGCTGATAGGTGATGGCGCCAATAACAATCAAACCAAAGCTGGTTTTATCTCCAACAGCGGTTTGGCTTACGAGCGTATTTACCCGAAAATTGCGACTGAACTAATTGCCGGAAACACTGTAGATATTGAATATCGTGATCAACTCACTAAAACCCCGGAAGAAAAAATCACACCAACACAAAAAGTAAACACCGAAAGGCTTTACTTGAGGGAAGTTCCCAACGGAATAAAAAAAGCAATCCTTTTTGAAGATAGTGAATTGCAGTTTCAGAAAAAGCAGGGAGAATGGAGCAAAGTAAAATTAGAAGGCTGGGTAAGCAACAAATTCATACTGTAATATTTACAGATGGTTAAGATATATTCAAAAGTGAATTACTAATTTTAGATGCTTCGAAAGGTCCAAAATCAAAACACAAATAGCTGTGAAGATTACAATTTTAAACGGTGACATGAACAAAGGGAATAGCAGTTTTTCGAATTATATTGAAAAACTGAATGGAACCTTTGGAGAAGAACATGAGATCTCTGTTTTCCACATAAACAAAATGAAGCTAAAATATTGCACTGGGTGTTGGAGTTGCTGGTGGAAAACTCCAGGTGAATGTTCCATAAAAGATGGTGCTGATGAAATTTTCAGGTCGGTAATTAATTCCGACTTTTTCATTTTTGCGTCTCCGTTAATCGCTGGCTTTACTAGTTCTGAACTCAAAAAAATAACAGACCGACTTATTGTCCTGCTCCACCCTTACGTTGAGTTTAGAAATGAGGAAAGCCATCACCAAAAACGTTACAGCAGATACCCTGACTTTGGATTAATACTACAAAAAGAAGCAGACACCGACTCTGAAGATGTGAAAATTATAAGCGACATTTACGACCGTCTTGCCCTCAATTTTCACAGTGAAAAAAAATACCTAAAATTTATTGACGAAGCTAACCCAGAAGACATCGTTTATGAAACTTGTAATATTTAACGGATCGCCCCGGAATAAAAAAAGCAACTCGGGAATTCTTATCAATCATTTCCTAAACGGCTATAAACAATTGATCAATAATGAAGTTCCTGTTTACAATCTGGCAAATCGGAAACAACTGGGTGAACATATAAAGGCCTATCAGGAATCGGAAATTGTACTTTTGTTTTTTCCTCTATACACTGATTGTATGCCGGGAATTGTGAAAGAATTTTTTGAGCAGATATATAATCAGGATATTAATCAGCCCCCCAAAATCGGGTTTATCATTCAGTCCGGATTTCCAGAAGCAGTTCATTCAATTTATATTGAACGCTACCTACAAAAACTGGCAAAAAGGCTTAAAATTGATTACCTGGGGACTGTAATAAAAGGTGGGGTTGAAGGCATTCAAATGATGCCCGATTGGATGACTAAAAAATTGTATCGCAAATTTTACCAACTGGGAGAACATTTTGCAAAAACCGAAACTTTTTCACCAAAAATTACAACGGCGTTAAGAACGCCATACAAATTATCACCTATGCGAAAAACGATGTTCCATGTAATGCGAAAACTAGGCATCGCAAATTTTTACTGGGACAGCAATCTGAAAAAAAATAATGCATTTAAAAAACGATTTACACAACCTTATGGAGAATGAGTTAAATTCCCTAAATTAATTAATATGAAAACTTACAAAAATTGTCAAAGCTGCGGCATGCCCATGAAACAGGATCCAGAGAAAGGTGGAACAGAAAAAGACGGAACAAAAAACCAGATGTATTGCAGCTATTGTTATCAAAATGGAGAGTTCACCAAACCCGATTTCACAGTTACTGAGATGCAAAAGTTCTGCAAAGAGAAAATGGTTGAGCAAGGTTTTCCTAAATTCCTGGCCGGATTTTTTGTGAAAGGGTTGCCTAAATTGGAACGGTGGAAAAATAGCTAAATCTTTCTGCTAAAATTTCTATAAAATCAAAACCAAACAACACCCCAAATTAAAAATGAATTACTTTCCTTCCACAACACAAATCGTAAAGCTTTTAGGTTTTATGACCCTTATGACACTGGTGATATCAGTACCAGTTCTAATTATTGACTATTTCATAATTGAGATTAACGAGTCTCTAAAAAATCTAATTATTTATTCTTTCCCTTCCATTACAACCGCACAACGATATCTAAAAAAAAGACAATTATACAATTCGGATGATTACCGATTAAGAATCAAGAAAGTTGATCGTTGGATTTTTACTCAAATTATTCTAATGTCAATTTTATTCGTTGTAATAATTGATCAAATAACCACATTAATTCCAACTCCGGAATGGTTTATTGAGTTAATGAATGAACAAGTTTCAAATGATCTATATTCCTTCCTTACAATTGTAATTATTGCTCCAATATTTGAAGAGATCATATTTAGAGGAATAATCCTGGATGGTTTTCTTAAAAAATTCTCCGCTAATAAATCTATCCTTTTATCAAGTTTACTATTTGCAATTATTCATTTAAATCCATGGCAGGGAATAGGAGCATTTATTGCAGGATTATTTTTAGGCTGGATTTACTTCAAAACACAATCCATAATCCCTTGTATTGCGATTCATCTCACGAATAACCTAATTTCATTTATAGCAACAATCTACATCTCCAGTGACTCCTTCATTATTAGCACATTGACTCAAAACAACATGATATCCACAATCATTTTTATATTATCTGCTTTATTACTTTTCATCGGGATGAAAGAACTTGATAAACAATTGAAAAATCAGCAGCAGACCCAATGATTTATATAAAAAGATCCGACAATTACTTGCCGGATCTTCATACTATTGGTTACTTAAATCTTCTTCCCAATATAGAATACATAGCCATAGAACTCTTTGTATTCATCATAAATCTCGGCCTCATGTCTCGTGTACGAAATAAACTTCTGAGCGGAAACATTTTCCGGATATTTATCCAGAAATTTCTCCTGAGCAGGAATCTGTGGGACAAAGAAATTCTCCGTCCAGCATTCTTCAGGTATAACAAATGATGCAACCGGAAGATATCCTGCAGCCTGCATCTGAGCGACTTTTTTCGGAATTGTATCTATCTCCGGATAGGCTGTCCAAAACTCTTCTATTTCTGCAGGTCTTTCATCTGTAAACCATGAAGCCTCTGAAACAGCAATATAGCCTCCTTTTTTCAAAAACTTCCGCCATTCTTTCAAGCCACGCTCAAAACCGATGTTGTAAATCGCACCTTCCGACCAGATTAAATCCAATTCTTCATTTTGAAAAGATAGATTATCCATCGATTCAATAATACCCTTTACTCTATTCTGAAGATTTAGCTCTTTTGCATTAGAATTGAAAAGGTCTATAAATTGGGGAAACAAATCAATTCCGGTAATCGTTCCCTGAGCATGTTGTGCCAACACCATGGTCTGACCACCTGAGCCACACCCAATATCAGCAATTTTGCTTTCATCTGTTAAATTGTCAATAAAACTTAGGGCTTTTTGTGTTACTTCGGGGCTTCCTGGCCCCTGACGCTTTACTGTTGAAAAATATTCAACGATTAAATTCAAGTCAAATTCGTGAATAGATATATTTTCGTTACTCATGGTATTCAAATTTTAAAGGACGAGAAAAGCATAAACAGTTTTTATACGCTTTAATCCATCCAAATTGTTATTAATATATAAACGTGAAAATAACCCGACAAGAAAATGCCGAGTTTGCGATGGGATAACCAATGATCTAAAATCAAAGGTTATTTACTTTACCAGATCCTTCTTAAATTTGAACATCCAAAAATTTTAGTTCAGCAAAGATAATTCTTTCAGATATAAACCAAAAATAAACTTTGGTGTTTCTTCTAAAAACAAAAAATACCTTTATTTACAGATTATGAAAGAAGCAACATATAAAAATACAACCCCAATTCAGGTTCGCTTTAGCGACTTTGATATGCAGGGACACGTTTCAAACACGATTTACCAAAACTATTATGATTCGGGCAAGTTGTGCTATTTTGATAAAGTTTTGCCTGAACTGGATTTCATGAATATTGGAATTGTAGGTGCATCAATTAAAATTGAATACCTAAAGCCCATATTCATGAAAACACCAATTCTGGTTAAAACACGTGTTGCCAAACTGGGGAATAAAAGTTTTACAATGGATCATTGTCTGGTTGATGAAAATACAAATGAAGTTTTATCAACCTGTACTGCTGTTTTAGTATGCTACGATCTTAAAGGACAAAAAAGCATACAAATACCCGAGCAATGGAGAAAAAATATTCTTGAATACGATGACGGAGTTATTGTAAAGTGATATCAGGAATATTCCACCTATCAAGGTGGGAAATCATGGTAAACCGTTCCATATTGTATGGTGCGACTTACCATGATGCCTGGTACGGCTTTCCACGAATCTTGGTGCGACTTAGTTTCTTATCTCCATCTCATCAAGCAAATAACCAGCTCCGGCAAACTTGTCAATTAAGAAAAGTACGTACCGAACATCAACCATGATATTTCGACACATATCCGGATCAAAAAGAATGTCACTCATTGTACCTTCCCAGCAACGATCAAAGTTTAATCCTATAAGCTCACCATTGGCATTAATTGCAGGGCTTCCTGAGTTTCCTCCGGTTGTATGTACTGATGCAATAAAGGCGACAGGCATTTCTCCATTTTGCCCGTACTTCCCATAATCACTGCTTTGATATAAATCCTTCAATCTCTGAGGAACATTGTAATCGTAAATATCCGGATTATCTTTTTCTATGATTCCTTCCAATGTTGTATAGTGCGTATAAACAACTGCGTCCATTGGTTTGTAATCTTCTACCTTTCCGTATGCAATACGCATTGTGAAATTAGCGTCAGGATACAGCAATTCATCCGCTTTCATGTCCATTATTCCCTTCATATATTTCTTTTGAAGGATTTCAATTTCATCATTCAGCCCACTGTAAACCATGTTAATATTTCGCTGGGCAAATCCACGCAAATCATCAAATAAGACCATCAACGGATCTTTTGAAAGCTTCTTCACCTTAGATTCATCCAGACTATTTGTCAAATTCAATAATTTCTCCTGATCCGTAAATACCGACTTTTGATATACTTTTTTCTGTAACTTCTCATCATCATATTTCTGCATCAAATCCACAAAACTTTCAGAAAGAAATAAGGGATCCAAATCATCATACAACATTCGAATCAGTTTTACAAAAACCTCTTCATCAGTTGGTTGATCATAGTCTTTAAAATGACTTTTCATTTCACTTACCAAGCGACCTCGTAGTTCCACCTTTCTTTCATCAGTAAATCCATCCCAGGCCTTACAAACTTGTGAGTAATAATTAACCAATGAAAAAATATCAGTTCCTCTAAGAACTATTTCATTATAATAATTGTAAGCACGATCATAATCCTCCAAAGCCACATACAATCTCTCAAATTCAGGTAAAACACCCTCATAAATTGTGGTTAAAGAATCATTCTGATTATACCATTTCTCAAAATCCGATTCAAAATCAGCTTTTATTCCCAAAGCATCCATTCTTTTCAGTCCTTTGATCTCACCCTGCCACTTTTTCCATGCATTACTGGTACTTGCATATTTTGATGCATATTGGATTCGAACTTTGGGATCAGCCTCCATGTGTTTTGAAAGAATATTGAGCTTTTCGGTACGTATTGCAATCATGTCCGGATCACTTTGCTCCATAACCATTTCTACAGCCTCGGATGGCAAGTATTGCTGTGTGGTTCCGGGATATCCCAGTAACATCACAAAATCATCTTCCTGAACACCATTTAATGAGATTGGTAGATACTTTTTAGGTTGATAGGGAACATTGTCTTCTGAATATTCTGCTGGTTCATTATTTTCATCAGCATACACACGGAAAATCGAAAAATCACCGGTATGGCGTGGCCACATCCAGTTGTCGGTATCACCACCAAATTTACCAATAGCTGAAGGCGGAGCACCTACCAAACGAACATCGGTATATACTTTATAAACGTAAACGAAGTACTGGTTACCGTAATACAATGGTTTAACTACAGCTTCATATTTATCATCATCACTATGATATGTCTCAATAGCTTCAATGTTCTCATCAATCTTATCCTGGAAATCAAAACCTTCCAATCCTTCGGTATTAACCATTACAGAATCAGTCACATCTTCCATGTACTCCAAAAAACGAACTTCCAGTCCGGGATTAGGTAATTCTTCTTCTTTCGACATAGCCCAAAAACCATCTGTGAGGTAGTCATTTTCAACAGAACTATGAGATTGAATATTAGAATATCCACAATGATAGTTAGTAAATAATAAGCCTTCATCAGAAACCATTTCTCCGGTACAACCACCGCCAAAAATTACAACAGCATCTTTTAAACTATTATGATTTATACTATAGATATCTTCAGCCGTAAGCTTAAACCCCATTTGCTGCATTTCCTCAATTGAGTATTTATCGAGCAAGGTTGGGATCCACATACCCTCGCGGGCAAATAAACTAGTAGAAAGGACAAGAAACAGGAAAGTAATTTGAACTTTATTCATCGGTTATATGGTTTGGTAAAATCTTTCAACAAAACACAATATCAGTTGAAAGATTCATGAATTCATTACAGGTTGAATTCCTAAAATTCTTTTAAATACTGATAAAGCTTATGAACAGGCAAACCCATAACATTGTAAAACGAACCTTCAATTTTATTAATACCTACATACCCAATCCATTCCTGAATGCCATAAGCACCAGCTTTATCATAGGGTTTATACGTATCAACATAAAATGAAATTTCATCATCGGTAAGCTCATCAAACCAAACTTCAGTTACTGCGTGAAAGGTTACTTTCTTTTGGGTAGATTGAAGATGCATTCCTGTTATAACCTGATGCTGGTTTCCAGACAAATCTTTAAGCATTTCAATTGCTTCTTCTCTGGTTTTGGGTTTTCCCAGCACATTAGCATCTTTCCAAACAATAGTATCTGCTGTTATTAATATTTCATCATCTTGCAGGGTGTCTTTCATTGCATCAGCCTTCAACTGAGCCAAAAACTCAGGAATAGCTGTCATCCCTAATTCTTCAGGAAAATATTCATCCAATTCCTTTGTACGAATTTCAAAGTCAAGGCCTAAGTTTTTCAACAATTGCTGCCTTCTTGGTGACTTTGAAGCCAAAATCAATTTATATTTTTTCAGATTTTCCAATACCATCAAGTTGACCTCCAATAATAGGTTTTTGGGTTAATCCACTTATCCTGAGATTTCATGACTTGCTCAATGACATCACGCACACAACCCGTTCCTCCATTTTTATCTGAAATATACAACGAAATTTCCTTAATTTCACTTACTGCATCGTTTGGACAAACAGGAATTCCTACTTTTTTCATCACCTGATAATCGATAAGGTCATCTCCCATATATAAAATTTCATCAAAACTAACACCTGTTTTTTCTACAAAATCCTGAAGACATTCCATTTTATCACGCACTCCCAAATGAATATGCTCAACCCCTAATTTTTCATATCGAAGCTGTACTCCCTGCACTTTTCCTCCACTTATTATTCCAATAGGATATCCCATGTTTCTGGCATTTCGTATTGCATATCCATCTTTTACGTTCGCCGTTCTCATGGGTTCTCCTTCATTATTCAGAGGGGTCATATCTGAAGAAAGAACACCATCAACATCAAATAAAAAGGCTTTAACCTCTTTAAGCTTTTCTTTGAAAAATGTCATATTAGTTAGTTTTATGTGCCTTGTAAATACTTTCTGACACAAATCTATAGATTTCCTGAAGTTCCGGTTGTTTATTTAATAATTCTATATGGTTATTAATAATTGTTTCATCAAACCGTTTTGCAGGCCCCGTTTGTGCATCAAAAGGATGAAGGTCCTGTACTTTGGCAGCCGTCTCCTTTATGAGTGGCTTTAAAATATCAAAACTAACATCATTCGCTCCCAACACTTTCTCACCCAAATAATAGAAATGATTGACAAAATTATTGACAAACACCGCTGAAATATGAAGCGATTTTCGCTGCTCAGAATTTAAATCATAAATTGATTTTGAAAGTTTCTTTGCCAGAATTCGTAATTGCTCTAAAATCTCAGAGGAACAAGCTTCCAAACAAATAGGTATTTCGGAGAAATCTACATCTCTCTGCTTCGAAAATGTTTGTAAAGGATAGAAAACACCATACTTGTCACTATGCTTTTTCAACACATCCATCGATACACTTCCTGCTGTATGAGCAATTAGTTTATCCTTTAAATCTAGTTTTCCAAGCACTTCATCAATAGCATCATCTTTTATTGCTCCCAAAATTAAGTCCGATGACAAATCAATCTTACTAATCTCATTCGTATATGAGCTTTCTAACAAAATTGCCAGATCAGACGCTGATTTTTCGGTACGACTGTATACCTGATTTATCTTTAATCCGTTTTTTACTAAAGCTTTCCCCAGTTGTGTCGCCAGGTTTCCAGCTCCAATCAAAGTAATTGTATGAATCATTTTATGGTTGAATTCTGAAACTTAAAGTAACAAAAAAACCGGTTAAAAACCGGTTCTATTTTTTTATTTTGAATGAGTTATTACAGATTCGCATATCTTAGGCTAACTTCATTCCAGTTTACGACATTCCAAAAATTATCCACATAACTAGCCCTCATATTTTGATAATTCAGGTAATAGGCATGCTCCCACACATCTATTGCCAATAAGGGAGAACCTTGCTTTTCAGCATCATTCATCAATGGGTTGTCCTGATTTGCCGATGTTGTTACAAACAGCTTTCCATTACTATCTGCGGCCAGCCATGCCCAGCCACTTCCAAAGTGTGTTTTTGCAGCCGATGCAAACTCATCTTTAAACACATCAACAGAACCAAAATCACTGATAATTGCCGATTCCAGATCAGGAGACATCGACGTTTCTTCGGGTGTCATATTCTCCCAATAAAGTTTATGGTTGTAATACCCACCCCCATTATTTCTTACTGCCAGATCGTACGATGTAATTTTAGCGAAAATCTCCTCCATTGGAATGGATTCGGCTTCAGTCCCTTCAATTGCAGCCATAAATTTGTTAAAATACCCCCTGTGATGCTTATCGTAATGAAGCTCCATTGTTTGTGCATCAATATAAGGTTCAAGTGCATTATAATCAAAATTTAGCTCTGGGAAAACATGACCAGTAAAAGCTTTTGTCTCAGAACTACATGCTGTTAAGGCTGATCCAATAAGAGGTGTTGCCACAGCTACAGTACCAACAACGCCTATAAAATTTCTTCGTTCCATATGTTTTTTGTTTTATTGTTCTCTGTTTCAAAGAACAAGAGAAACTGGCAATTGTTTTCCGAATCAATTAAAAATCAGTTAATACTAATTTTCTAAACAGAAGCATTATTTTTACCGAGCTTAAAAGGAATTATGCAAAACGTCTGTTTTTTTAACTCAACCCAATTTTGGGGTGGCGGAGAAAAGTCCCACTTTGAATACGCCGTTAATTTCCGTGAACGTGGATATAACGTAATCATTATAACCAGCGTAGGCTCAGAGCTTGAAAAGAGAGCAAAAGCAGTTAAGCTTCCAGTTTTTAGTTTGAAGATTGGGAACATCTCTTTTTAAATCCTTCGAAACGGAAAAAGCTCTCCCATTTTTTTTTAGAAAATAAAATTGATACTGTCTTCCTAAATTCTTCCCCTGATTTAAAATTAGGAGGAATTGCGGCACAAAAAGGGAAAGTAAAAAACATTGTTTACATGCGGGGGTTATCTGTTCCTATCAAAAACAGTTTTCTAAATCGGTATTTACTCACAAAAGTAATTACCCATCCGGTTACAAATTCATTCGACACTAAAAAAATATTCCTGACAAACCTAAAAAATGTACTGCCTGAAAATAAAGTCCATGTAATATATCGGGGTATTAACTTCGATGAATGGTTTTCCAGGTCTGTTTCACCCGTAAAGTATCGTGAAAATGATGAAATAATTATTGGGAACGTTGGACGACTTGTGAAACAAAAAGGTCAACATTATTTAATCGATCTGGCTCTGAAACTGAAAGAGAAAGGATTAAAATTTAAAATTATTATTGCAGGAATTGGAAAATTAGAAGCCGAGCTTAAAGAACTCATTGCAAAGAATAATCTTGAGCAAGAGATCATTCTTGCCGGATTCTTTTCAAATGTCCGAGACTTCTTAAATAGCATTGATATTTTCGTATTTCCTTCGATCTGGGAAGGATTTGGATATGCTTTGGTTGAAGCAATGGCTGAAGAATTACCTGCTGTTGCTTTTGTTAAAACCAGCAATCCCGAAATTATTCCAAACAAAGAAATTGGTTTTCTCGTTGACTATCCCGATATAGATGAATTTGCTGATACCGTTTTCAAACTGGCACAAAACCCGAATCTAAGGAAACAAGTCGGAGAAAAAGCAAAAGAATCAGTAATCAGACGTTTCAATTTTGATGTGATTATCCGTGAGTGGGAAAAACTACTCGGTTAGACTTTTATCAAATTTGATCTCCCATTTTTCAGACGCAACAAATAAGCAATACATTAATACAAAATAGCTGCTTCCAACATGGTCCTCTAGGTTGGAATCGCCCAAATTAGCAATTAACATACTAATCAAAAACAGAAAGAAAATCGGGTTACGATAAGACTTTGATTTTATCACAGGGTAAATCACCGCAAAAAGAATCCACAATAATCCAATCAAGCCAAATTTCACCCAATAATTAATATACTGGTTGTGAGCAACTCCATAGCGGGCTTCATCCATCTGAGATTCGTTAGCGATGTAGGCATCTACATATGCTTTTCTCCAGTTACCGGTTCCCACTCCAAACCAAAAGTTATCTTTAATAATTGTCTGTGCTGCTTTTAAATATTCAATACGTTGAGCCAATGATTTTTGATTAGCCTGTCCGGTCTTGAAATAAGTATCCAGTTCCCAAACACTTACATAAATACGAGGATATAACGAAAGTCCTTTATCAGCCAAAATATAGTTACTAATCCCTGATTTTACATTTTCAACATCCTTTTCAGTAAGCTGCCTTACTCCTTCTGCATCCTTAGTAAGATTTAAGGAAGTAAGATAA
>CAXXKK010000006.1:0-191965 GCA_963676845.2 Prolixibacteraceae bacterium
GACTATGATCCTTCAGTTGCAAATACAACAAATGCAGTATCTCCTTCAAGTGTGCTTGCTAATCCTGAACTGGAATGGGAAACATCTAAACAAGTAGATATAGGTCTTGATGCTCGTTTCTTTAATGATCGTTTGGCGATGACAATGGACTTTTACAGTAAAAATACTGATGGACTTTTAACAGAGTCAACACCACCATTAACAACCGGTGCTTCATCTGTATATGTAAATGCAGGAAAAGTTCATAACCATGGGTTCGAATTTGAGTTAGATTGGAAAGATAATATCGGTGATTTGCACTATAGTGTAAGTGCTAATATTGCAACCTTGAAAAATGAAGTTACAGTAGGTCCTTCAACTACACGTATAACCGGTGAAGCTATTCAGGGCCTTGGAGAAGGAACAACTTTCTTTGAAGAAGGCTACCCTGTATGGTATATTCGTGGATTCCAATTTGATCATGTAGATTCTGCTACAGGTCAGGCTTATTTTAAAACAGCAGAGGGAGGTACTACTACAACTCCAACAGAAGATGATAAAACTTGTATTGGAGATGCTGTACCGGATTTCACATATGGTGTGACCTTGAATTTAGACTATAAAAACTTTGACCTTGTTGTATTTGGTAGCGGTTCAAGTGGTAATGATATAATGATGGCCTTTACAAGAGGTGATTCCAGAACTGTAAACCGTATGGATTTCTTATATACAGAAGCATGGAGTTCTAGTAATACAAATGCAAGTCGTCCATCTCCTTATTACCAAAATACGCAGATGTCTTCTTATTATGCTTCTGATGCAATGGTATATAAAGCTTCATATTTTAAAATTAAGCAAATTCAATTGGGGTATACTTTACCAAAAAGCTTTCTTGACAAAATTAAACTGTCAAATTTAAGAGCTTATGTGTCATTTGATGATTTCTTCACTTTTACGAAATATCCTGGATTCGATCCTGAAACCAGATCTGGTACAACTCAATCAATGGCTTTAGACCGGGTTTCTTATCCTGTGTCAAAGAAAATTGTATTTGGACTAAATGTATCATTCTAATTTTAATTTAATAAAAACAAATAGAAATGAAGAATAATAAAATATTACTAATAGCAACATTGATATTGAGTATTTTGGCTGCTTCATGTCAGCAAGATCTTTTAGATATTGAGCAAAAAAGTGTTATTGATCAGGCAACATTTTATGCAAATGCAAATGATCAAGAGGCAATTGAGTTAATGGCAAATGTTTATAGGGAATGTTTTTTTACAGGAGCTAATTTTCAAAGTGATGTAATTTTGAATGCGTTATCTGATGATAACTGGTTTTCTCAAGATAACAGTGCCGTTGCAATGGAGCAATTTGATGATTTTACTGTAACTGCAGATAATGAATTCTTATCAGATATTTATTCTCATTATTATCAGTTGAATTATTATGCGAATCTTATTGTTGAAAATGTTCCAAATGATTCTGACGTAAAAAATAGAGTAATTGCAGAGGCAAAAGCTGTAAGAGCTTGGGCTTATATAGAGTTAATTAGATATTGGGGAACTCCACCTTTGGTTGATCGCGTGATGAGCTCTTCTGAAGCTGAACAACTAACTAATGGTAATCCAGAACAATTATGGAACTATGTTGAGACTAGTTTGATTGAAGCCGCAGCGGAATTGCCATCAAAAGCAAGTAAAGATGGTCAGGCTGAAATTGGTGCAAGATTGACAAAAGAAGCATGTTATGCCCTTTTAGCGAAAGCATATTTATATCAGGAAGATTATCAAAATGCTGAAACTTACCTGAAGCTGGTTATTGATTCTGATTTGTATGATCTTGTCGATGTTAATGATTTATATCATCCTGCTGCTGATTTTAGTGCAGAGTATTTGTGGGAATTTAACGCCAATGATGTAAATACAAACAACTATACTGTGCAGAACACAAATATGAGGACATTCTACTATAACTGGAGGAGTGATAAATTAAGAATGCCTGATCAGATGGTATCAATGGGATGGGGATTTGGTACTCCAACTAAAAAATTCGGAGAGTTCATTGGGGAGTTTGATGTTACAGCTACTGGTGAAAGATCTGCTCGTGCTAAAACTTTAATTACAGATATCGATAATATCTATAATGATGGATCTCTTACATTTGGTGGATCTCCTATTGATGAAGCTGACGGCGCTTTTGTAAGTAGTGCCCCTCTTTATAATAGTGCCGGTTATTTCCGATTAAGGGATATCTCTTGGGCTGAAGATATGTTCCCAACAACAAACTTGTGGAATACTTTCTCAATGACCAACCGACCTTATATGAGATATGCAGAGGTGTTGTTAATGTATGCAGAGGTTTGTTTATATACGGGTTCTGAAGGTGGTTTGGATGCATTAAATGAAGTTCGTGAACGTGCAGGTGTCCCTACTCTTGGTTCATATGACCTTGATGATGTTAAAGATGAACGCAGGGCAGAGTTGTATTGGGAAGCAGAGCGTTTTTGCGATTTGGTTCGCTGGGGTGATGCTGCATCAGTTCTTGCCGATGAAGGGAAAGTTCACTACCAGTTATGGGGATATAAAGAAGATGGTTCTTGGGATGTTCGAGAAACAGAAGGAACTAATCCAAATGGATTTAAAGCAGGTAAAAATGAATTACTTCCATTCCCTGCAAGTGAAATTTATTCATGCCCAGGCATTATACAAAATTCAGAATACTAATTTGTTGTTAATTAGATATAAATAGTCTTAAGTGTTTGATATTCAGGGGTGATTTTTGTTTTTTCAGAAGTCACCCCTGTTGTAACATATGCATGTGCTAGTAGAGATTTTAAAAATATGGCTTAACAATGGATGTTATTATTGGGTTTGTCATGGATAGGTGTTATTTTTAAGAACATCATGTGATTTGTAATGAAAATAATCTATATAAAATAATTTATTCAACTATAAACTAAAAGACACCAAAATGAAAATTTATTACGAGAAAAGGATTCTGCGCCTTTTCTGCTTCTTGCTAATCGTAGCATTGTCATTTGTAAGTTTAAACGGTAGTGCTATCGGAATTACCGAAACTTCAATTGTAAATTTGAAAGTACAAGATACAGAAGTGCCTTTGACAATAGAAGATGCCCACCCGCTGTTTAGCTGGCAAATGGTTTCTTCTGAAATTGGCATGGAGCAATCAGCTTATCAGCTTATTGTTACGCGTGAATCAGACGGAAGTATAGTTTGGGATACCGGTAAGATTGCAAGTGGAGAGTCTAACAATATACCCTATATGGGAGTTGCTTTGCAGCCAGATATGTCTTATACCTGGGGGCTTACTGTTTGGGATGAAGATGAACAGACATATAACGAAACTTCTCGTTTTGAAACCGGATTAATGAATCCCAAGATCAGTGCTTGGGATGGAGCTGAATGGATTGGTTCAAAGGATTTGGTTCTTAATGCTTCAACTACAATCCTTTTTTATCTGAATACGGATTTTCAGATTGTTGAAGGTGATGCTGCTTCAATTATTTTGGGAGCAAATGATTTTCGTTTAAACGATCAGTTCTTAAACATCGAAAATGTAGAGGGTGAAAATTATGTGCGTTTTGAATTTGACCTTGCAGGTGTTGGAACTGATAAAGGAGCTGTAATGAATATTTATCGCGTGGGGTATGTTGACGGAGATTCGGCTACAAAACCTTACGAAACTGTTTCTGTTGATAAATATCCCGATACTAATATTAACGAGATTTTCACTGCTGCAAACAAAGATCAGGCTCACAATGTCGATATTTATGTTTCAACAGGTGCTATTACTGTAGCAATTGACGGAGTCGGACTTATTTCAGAAGCTCCAGCTCAACGCTTTGGAGGTATTGGATTCTCCGGCGGTGGTGGTGATTATGGTCCAAGTGGATCAGGTGGGAGCAGTTTCAGTGTTTCTAATTATGGAACCGGAAATAATTTTAATTCATTTCCGAACTTAAATTCTGTTGGTTTTGCTTCAGAACCTGGCGATAAAGTTGTTTATACAAACTATACAATTAAAAGTGGAGGACAGAGTTCACCTGATAACAACATTCTTTTTAATGAATCTACAGCTGAAAACTATTCAATTTTTGAAAGTTTAGAGGGTGTTTCTGTTTCAGGGAATAAGATTACTGTAACGAATAAATCGGATAAAACATCTGTTGTTTATGCCGATCCAAGCAATGGTGCGCTTACTATGCTAAGAACAAACTTTACTACCAATTCTGAAAAGAAAGTAGAGAAAGCTAAAATGTATGTTACTTCTATGGGATCATACGAAATGTATATTAATGGAGATAGAATGGGAGATGATTGGTTTACTCCGGGTGACAGTCAGTTCCGTGAAACGCTTTGTTATTTTGCTTATGATGTTACCGATATGATTTCAGATGGTGAAAATAGTATGGGAGCAATTTTAAATCCGGGTTGGTATACAGGGCCAATGACTTACACTCCAACCAATGAAAACTTCTTTGGTGATAATGAAGCTCTTTTGTCAAAATTGGTAATTACATATAATGACGGTTCCAAAGAAACCATTGTAAGTGATGATGATACCTGGAAAGTGTTCAAGGATGGTCCTGTTAGGTATGGAAACTTCTTCAACGGAGAAGCTTACGATGCAAATTACGAAGCAGCAATTGATGCTTGGTCAACAACTTCTTATAACGATAATGCTTGGTCAAAACCAGACATTATTGAGCAACGTGATTGGGTAAACTTTGATATTGTTACTCGTTACGATGAAGCAGTAAAAGTGAGAGAAACACTTACTGCTGCTCAAGTAATGGATGTGCATAGTGATGATAATCACACATTTACATATGATATGGCTGTGAATATGGTAGGTGTCCCTTCTATTACAATTCCTGCAGGATGGTTAAATAAAGGCGATGTTGTTATTCTTCGTTATGGAGAGCAATTATATCCTGGTTTAAAAGGAGACGACAGAGAGTATGTGAAGATGTATGGCAGCAGAGGAAAAAATATTGCAGGTCGTATTCTTACCGAAACTTACCGTGCTGCAATGGCTACTGATTTTTACACAGCTAAAGGCAGTGAAGAAGTTGTAATTCAACCAAGCTCAACATATCGTGGATATCAATTTATACAAATTACAATTCCGGGTCATGAAGGAGCTCTTCCTGTTGAGAATGTAAAAGGCTTAGTTTTATCATCGGACAATATGCCAAGTGGAACTTATGAGGCCACAACTGCTGATGTGACTACTGGAGAATTAGTAAATCAGTTATTTAAAAATATTCAGAGAAGTCAATTAGGAAACTTCTTTACAATTCCAACAGACTGTCCGCAGCGCAACGAGCGTATGGGATGGACAGGTGATGCTCAGGCTTACACTCGTACAGGAACATATAATTCAGATGCACAAAACTTCTTCCGTCAATGGATGGTTGCCTTGAGAGCTGATCAGGGAATTGGTAGCGACACTGAAGCTCCAGGTGGTATTGGTAGTACAGTTCCAACTTACAATAAGGCTGATGATCCAACTTTTGCAGATGGTACAACATGGGCAGGAGCTGTTTGTATGGTGCCTTGGCAGTTGTACATTCAGTATGGCAATACTCAGATTATCGAAGAAAACATGGAGACCATGATGAACTGGTTAAACGGTATGGATTTTTATGATTTCAGTGATGAATATACTTTCCTTTCGAGTAAAACAAGTGGTTTAGCAGACTGGTTGGCAATTGATGGAAACACGCCTGCAGATATGGTAAACAATGCCATTTATATTTATATGATGGAAGTAACTTCAATCATGGCTGATGCAATTGGAGAAACATATTATGCTGATATCTTGAAATACCGTCATGATAAAGCTAAAGAAGAATGGAATGCACTTTATGTAGATCCTGCTTCTGGAAGAACCAGAAATGCAGATGGATACATTGTTCATTCACAATCATCTTATGCAACTCCATTAAATTTCAATGCATTTAGTGATGAAAATAAAGCTAAAGCAGAACAATATTTGGCTGAGTTGGCGGCTCAACCTTCATTGAGTAATACGAACCCTGATGGCTCTCGTGTTGAATATCCTGCAAGAGGAGGATTTGGTGGTTTTGGAGGAGCTCCTGCAGGTTCTGGTGCTGATGATTATCTTCCATACACGATTACTACAGGTTTCTCGGGTACTCCCAACATTCTTCCTGCATTGAGTCGTGGCGGAAAAGTTGAAGAAGCTTTCGGTATGTTTACTTGTACCGATTATACTTCGTGGTTGTATCCCGTAACTAAAGGAGCTACTTCTATCTGGGAACGTTGGAATGGTTACGAGGGAGCTTTTGGTGAGAATAACCAAAATAGCATGAACTCATTCAACCACTTCGCTTTAGGTGCCGTTGGACAATGGATGTACGAATATCAATTAGGTATTACAAGTGACCACGTAAATGGAAATGCAGGTTACAAGCATTTTATCCTTCAGCCTTCCGCTGGTGCTAATTTTACATCTTTAACAGGAAGTTACGAGTCTAACTTTGGAGCAATTGTGAGTAGTTGGGAAGCTGACGGTAAAGGAACAATGACTTCTTATAGTGCAGTTGTTCCAGCAAATACTTCTGCTACTTTATACCTTCCGGTAAGTGAGTCTGCAACTGATTTTGCAACATCAAAAGGTGTTAAGTTTATCGGGAAAACAACTCATAACAATATTACTGTTGCTGAATATGAATTAAGCTCAGGAAGTTTTGATTTTGCAATAGGCGGAACTTCTGTTACAGTTAATTAATTCAATAAACTGATTTTAATATTTAAAACTGATTAAGGGTGCGCAACTTGAAATGCGCACCTTTATTTTTGGAATGACTATAGAATAGGATATTCCTAAATTCATTTTTAATTATTATTACTCAATCAAAATGAATAAATTAGCTCGAATAAATTGCAACTAAGCAATTATTAAACCCAAACTAAGTAAAATAAGATGAAAAAAAACAAACTAGCTACATTGGCTTCAGCTGTGTTTATGCTGTTGTTAGCTTCCAGTTGTGGTTCTAAATACACAACAGAGGATAAAGGTGATTATATTCTTGTGAAAAATGAAGGAGGACAAAATTTAGGTTATTCTCCAAATTCAGGAGTTACAATTATTGAAGATAGTCGCTATGCATTTAAAGACTTAAATAAGAACGGTGCATTAGATACTTATGAAGATTGGCGTTTGTCTTTTGATGAAAGAGCTGCAGATCTTGCATCTCAAATGTCAATTGAGCAAATTGCCGGATTAATGCTTTATAGTGGTCACCAGGCTGTTCCTGCAGGTGGCGGACGTTTTGGAGGAACTTACAATGGAAAATCATATGATGAAAGTGGAGCAAATCCTTGGGATTTATCTGATGCTCAAAAGGATTTCCTAGAAAACGATAATCTTCGTCATGTATTGGTAACTACAGTTGAAAGTCCTGGAGTTGCTGCAAAATGGAGTAACAATGTACAGGCTTTAGTTGAAGGAATAGGTTTAGGTATTCCTGCAAATAACAGTTCAGACCCACGTCATGGAACGTCTGCAGATGCAGAATTCAATGCCGGTGCTGGTGGTAATATTTCTATGTGGCCTTCTTCTTTGGGTCTGGCAGCTTCTTTTGACCCTGAAGTTGTTAGAAATTTTGGTGATATTGCTTCAAAAGAATATCGTGCATTAGGTATTACAACTGCATTGTCTCCTCAAATTGACCTTGCAACAGAACCACGTTGGGGGCGTTATAATGGTACTTTTGGTGAAAGCTCAAAATTAGATGCAGACATGGCTCGTGCTTATGCTGATGGTTTCCAGACTTCAGAAGGAGATGCAGTTATTTCTGGTGGTTGGGGATACAATAGTGTTAATGCTATGGTTAAACATTGGCCTAGTGGTGGCCCAGAAGAAGGTGGACGTGATGCTCACTATGCATACGGTAAATATGCAGTTTATCCGGGAAATAATTTAGCAGAACACTTAATTCCTTTTACTGAAGGAGCTTTTAAGTTAAATGATGGAACAGGAGCTGCTTCAGCAGTAATGCCATATTATACTATTTCAAATGGTATCGACCAGGAAAATGGTGAGAATGTTGGAAATAGCTATAGTGCATATTTAATTAATGATCTTTTACGTGGTGAATATGGTTATGATGGAGTTGTTTGTACTGATTGGGGTGTTACAAATGATAACCCGGCAATCAATTCTTTTGGAACTACATCATGGGGTGCAGAACATTTAACAGTTGCTGAGAGACATTATAAAATTTTAATGGCAGGAGTTGATCAGTTTGGAGGTAATAACGATTCTGATCCTGTAATCGAGGCTTACAATATGATGGTTGAAAGTAAGGGTAAAGAATGGGCACGCAATCGTTTTGAACAATCAGCAGTTAGGTTATTAAGAAATATTTTTAGAGCTGGTTTATTTGAAAATCCATACCTGGATGCTGAAAATACAGTTGAAGTTGTTGGTAACCCTGATTTTATGGCAGCAGGCTATGATGCACAATTAAAATCAGTTATCATGCTTAAAAATACAGAAAATACTCTTCCTATTCAGGAAAAAGCAACTGTATATGTTCCTAAAAAATATTATCCTGCTTCAGGCGGGGGAATGTTTGGTTTTGGAGGTTCTTCTGAAGCCAGGTGGGATTATCCGGCAAACCTGGATATTATTGGTAAATTTGTGAACGTAACTGATAATCCAGATGAGGCAGACTATGCTTTAGTGTTTATCGATAGCCCGGATGGGGGAAGTGGTTACAGTACAGAAGATGTTGAAAAAGGGGGCAATGGTTATGTGCCAATTCCTTTGCAGTATAAACCTTACACTGCAACATATGCCCGCGAAGTAAGTATTGCCGGAGGTGATCCTTTGGAAGACTTTACAAACCGTTCATATAAAGGAAAAACCGTTACTGCTACAAATACTACGGATATGGATTTAGTATTAAACACTAAAAAAGAAATGGGAGAAAAGCCAGTTGTCGTTGTAGTAAATGTTTCTAAACCAATGATTTTTGCTGAATTTGAAGATAAAGCTGATGCAATTGTTGTAAGTTTTGGAATTCAGGATCAGGCAATAATGGATGTGATTACAGGTGGTTCTGAACCTTCTGGGTTGCTCCCTTTCCAAATGCCTGCAAATATGAAAACCGTAGAAGAACAATATGAAGATGTTCCTCGAGATATGGAATGCTATGTTGACTCAGAAGGTAATACTTATGATTTTGCTTTTGGGTTGAACTGGGATGGTGTAATCACGGATGAGCGTGTTCAGAAGTATAAATAGAATATTTAGCCTTTTCTCCTTGAGAAGGATAAGTATGATTTAAGTTTGTTTAAAAACAAAGATATTTTAAGTAGAAAGGAAGGGCCAGAGGTTCTTCCTTTTTTCTTAACATTTGCTGTTCTATTTTATTTTAGAGATAAAGCTTAGATAACCCTGAGTTGACATTTAAGAGATTTCTTTAGTGTCGGATAAAATATTTATCTGAAACAAACATCTAAAATATATTCTTAAATGAAAAGAAGGGATTTTATTCATACCAGCCTTTTGACGGCAGCCGCCGGTTCATTGGTTGCGCCAACGATCTTATCGGGTTGTAGTACTGAGAAATTAGAAGGGAAAACGAAAAACATCATTTTTATGGTAAGTGACGGTATGAGTTCCGGGACTTTAAATATGGCTGATTTATTGATGCAGCGGAAGTTTGGCTATGGAAGTACCTGGATTGATTTATACCGACAAAATAAAGCAAAAAGGGCTTTTATGGATACAACTCCGGGCACTACAATTGATGAAGAAACAGGAGCAGTAAATTCGTTGGTTACTGATTCAGCAGCGGGAAGTTCAGCCTGGGGAGGTGGTAAAAAGGTTCCAAATGGGGCTTTAAACGTGAATGCTGATGATACGACTAACACACCCATTCTTCAGAAGTTTCAAAAGGTCGGTAAATCGGTAGGTTGTGTTACTACAGTTCCGATAACACACGCTACTCCTGCTGGTTTTTCTGTGAATATGAAAAATCGTAATTGGCAGGATAAAATTGCCTCGGAATACCTTAAGTTGAAGTTTGATGTAATGATGGGAGGTGGTTCAGAATATTTCGATGGAAAATACAGAGAGGATAAAACCAATATTTTTGGCGATTTTACAGATAATGGTTTTCAAGTTGTGAGGAATAAATCTGAAATGGAATTGGCTGAGGCAGGGAAGCCTGTTTTAGGTGTTTTTCACGAAGACGGGTTGCCATATTCAGTTGATCATGAAAATGATGCTAATCTAAAAATGAATGTTCCCACATTGGCAGAAATGACCGAAAAAGCAATTGGTTTGTTATCCGAAAATTCCAATGGTTTTGTGTTGCAGGTCGAAGGAGGTAAGGTTGATTGGGGAGCTCATGATAACGATACGGTTGCAACAATATATGATCAAATTTCTTTTGATATGGCCGTAAAAGTTGCTGTTGAATTTGCCGAAGGACGTGATGATACATTGGTTGTAATTACGACTGATCATGGGAATTCAAACCCGGGATTGATTAAGAATGACAATGTGGATTTGATGTTCGATATCTTGCAAACTGTAAAATATACCAACGAATGGGTTTTAAAAGACATAAAATTAGATGATAATCCATCAAAATTGATTGAACGATTAAATTACGCACAAGGTATATCAATCACAGACGAGGAAGCTAAATCTGTTATTGATGCATATAAAATTAACGAACCGGGAGAATACTCTGCTAATGGTCTTGTTTTTCAGCGTTTGGCTGAGGTGCAGCAAAACTATACTTCTGTTTTCTGGTCTGGAATGACTCACTCTTCTGATTATGTGGAACTGGCAATGTTTGGTGAAGGTAGTGATGCATTACCAGCCTTTGTTTATAACCACGAATTGCATAATTACATGTTGGCTGCAACCGGTTTGTTGACTGTTTAGAAGCCATATTTCTTAATTCATAAGTTGAAGGACTGCTATTTTGTTGGCAGTCCTGTTTTTTTTGTATTGTATTGAATTATAATAATGTGCCCCATTTTTGTTAGATTTATCAAAGAATTTAAATAACCAATAGAAACTTATGAAATCTAAAATTTTCCTATTATTTATTATCTCTTTGTTTTGTGTTGGAGTAATGGCACAATCGATACAAAAAGGTCCTTATACTATAAGTGTTATTGCTGATAATGTATTTCATATTGAAGATTCAAACGATAGCAATCCTGCCGGTTATCATTATGATGCTGCCGGAAACTCTACGGGGACAAATAACTGTTCCGATATGTATCTTGTAATCGGAAAAGAAAAAGCATTGCTTATTGATCTTTCAAATAAAATAACCTGGGATGATACAGCTGACGAGTCTTTGCGTTCTCTTGTTTATGAGAGAGCAAATGGGAAGCAATTATATATTACTGTTACTCATAATCATGGCGATCATCTGGGGATGTTACCCGTTTTTGCTGATGATGAAAAGGCAATGTTTTGGTTGCCTAAAAAGGAATTTGAAAGTGTAGATAGATTTCCCTCAGAGCGAACAACTTATTTCCCTGAAAATGAATCTTTAGATTTGGGTGGATTCCTGATTAATACGCTGGAAGTTCCCGGGCATACTGCTCATTCAACTTTATTTTTCCTGAAAGATAGGAATATTGTTTTTTCAGGTGATGCCATTGGTTCTGGAAATGGAGTTTGGTTGTTTAATGCTGAAAGTTTTCCGGTATATGTTGAAGGGGTTAAGAATTTGATCCAATATATTGAGAGTCCTGCAAATAACATTGATCTTGAAAAACTAACTGTTTATGGTGGTCATGCCTGGCAAAAAGGAGATTTGGATAGATTAAATGCGCAGTATATTTATGATATGAGAACTTTGATTGATGAAATCGGAGAGGGAACAGCTTACGTTGAAGATTATGCCGCAACTTTTCCTTTTTTGAATGCTAATTTCAAGTATGGTACGGCAATAATTACCTGGAACAAAGAAGCAGCAAAAGAATATGCAGAATCTCTAAGATAGTACAATCTGTTATTATGAAATCATAAAAAAAGCTGTCCATTTTATAGTTGAACAGCTTTTTATATTGTGCTAAAACTAGCTCTTAATTGATCATTTCAACACTACGGCGAACAAATTTGTCAAGGTCTTCACCTTTTAGCAGACCGTTGGCAAGTAATGCAAGATCAACCATTTGCTTGGCCAGTTTATTTTCTTTCCCAAAAGATTCTAATTTAGAGCGTTTGTCATCTTCAATCGCAGAAATCTTTTTATTTAAATCTTCCAATTTTTCTTTATCGGCTTGAGGAACTTCCTCTTCTTTTTTGCCTTCTTTTACTTTTTCAAGCTGAGATTTTTCTTCGTTTAACCCAGATATTTCTGTTTGTAATTTTGAAAGATCGTCACCTAGATTCTGGTCTTTTTCTTCTAAAACTTTTTTTACAAGTGGATGATCAGTATTTACAACAAGGTTTAAGCTGTCTCCCAAATCGCCATACATGTTCATGCCTCCTTGTAGCTGGCTCATGTCTTTCATGCGACGCATAAATTCGTTGCGAGTAATAACCATTGGCTGTCCTTGTTCTCCCATTGCCTTGAAATCGACGATGTAATTTACACCGTTAGATGCAGGACAAACAGATTGAAACACAGGACTTAGTTCCATCCGTTCTTCGTAGCTTAAGTGGTCTTTTGCATCTTCTTTCTGAATCAGATTGTCAGCAATATCAGCATCAACACGAACAAAGCGTTTGTCTGTATATTTTTGCTCAAATTTATTTACAAGGTGTGTCGAAAGCACATCATCCATTATCAGTACATCATAACCTTTGTTTTTGGCATCCTGGATGAAAGTGTATTGTTCGTCCTGATTGCTAGTATATAAGTAAATAAGGTTGTTGTCTTTATCTGTCTGATTGTCTTTAATCAGTTTTTCATATTCTTCAAAAGTGAAATATTTACCATCTGTATTTTTGAACAGGAAGAAGTTCATTGCTTTTTCGGCAAATTTTTCATCCGATAAAATACCATATTCAATAAATACTTTCAGATCATCCCATTTTTTCTCAAATCCTTCGCGATCATCTTTAAATAACTGGTTCAAACGGTCAGCTACCTTTTTGGTAATGTGGTTGCTGATCTTTTTCACATTTGAGTCACTTTGAAGGTAAGAACGTGAAACGTTCAGTGGAATGTCTGGTGAATCAAGCACTCCATGTAATAAGGTCAAGAATTCAGGAACAATTCCTTCAACAGAATCAGTTACGAAAACCTGGTTACAATAAAGCTGGATTTTATTTTTCTGAACCTCAATTGTGTTTTTCAATTTTGGGAAATATAGAATACCAGTAAGGTTGAATGGGTAATCTACATTTAAATGAATATTGAAAAGAGGCTCTTCGCTGTATGGATAAAGTTTTTGGTAGAATGCTTTGTAATCTTCGTCGTTTAAATCAACCGGTTTTTTTGTCCAGGCTGGAGTAACATCGTTAATTTGGTTGTCTTCGTCAATCTCAACTTCTTTTCCGTCTTTCCAGTCAGTTTTTTTACCAAACACAACAGGAATAGGTAAGAACTTGCAGTATTTATTCAATAATTCAGAAATTCTGCTTTTGTTGACAAATTCTTCTGAATCTTTGTTGATGTACATGATGATATCTGTACCAACGCTATCTTTTTCAACTTCTTCCAAATCGTACTCGGGACTTCCGTCACATGACCATTTTACTGCCTGTGAGCCTTCTTTGTAAGACTTTGTTACAACTTCAACTTTGTCAGAAACCATAAACGATGAATAGAACCCAAGACCAAAGTGTCCAATGATGGCATTTGCGTCATCTTTGTACTTGTCAAGGAATTCGTTTGCACCGGAAAAGGCAATTTGGTTAATGTATTTTTCAACTTCGTCTGCTGTCATTCCAATTCCGTTATCAGAAACGGTAATTGTCTTTTTCTTCTCATCAATACTTACAGATACTTTTAAATCTTCAACCGAAATGTTTGTGTCGCCTCGTGAAGCAAGCGTTTTTAGCTTTTGAGAAGCGTCAACTGCATTGGAAACTATTTCGCGAAGAAAAATATCGTGATCTGAATAAAGGAATTTTTTGATGATTGGGAATAAATTGTCACTCGATACGCCAATTTTACCTTTTTGCATCTTTCTTTAAATTTTACTGTTTAACATGAATTTGACATCCCCTTTTAGTCAAAGGTTGTGCCATTGCTTAATAATGACGTTTTGTCACTTGTGTAAAGTTGAATGTCTGGATCAGTTGATATTTGAAGCCTTGAATTAACTTTGAGTGTCATCCTAAACTTGTTTCAGGATCTTTGCCAGGAAATGTTGGACTATGCTGGATGCAGATCCTAAAATGCCTGCCTGTCGGCAGACAGGAATTGGGGATGACAAATTTGCGAGGGGAGTAGGATTGTTGCATAAAAAAACCACCTCGTTTATGAGGTGGTTTTTTAGAAGCTATCCTAAGTATGCTTTTAATAACTTGCTTCGTGATGTGTGTCGCAATCTTCTTATTGCTTTTTCTTTAATTTGCCGAACTCTTTCGCGTGTTAGGCCAAATCGTTCACCAATTTCTTCCAGGGTCATTTCCTGGCAGCCAATTCCAAAGAACATCCTTATGATGTCACTTTCTCTTTCAGTAAGGGTCGCGAGTGAGCGTTCGATTTCGCGTGCCAGCGATTCCATCATCAGGCTACGGTCGGCATTTGGCGAATCGTTGTTCACCAAAACGTCAAGCAGGCTGTTGTCTTCTCCTTCAACAAAAGGAGCATCAACAGAGATATGACGGCCTGAAACCCTCATGGTATCCGATACTTTTTCGGCAGGGATTTCAAGTTTTTCAGCTAATTCTTCAGGAGATGGTTTACGCTCGTTTTCCTGCTCAAATTTTGAATAAGCTTTATTTATCTTATTCAGAGAACCTACCTGGTTCAGTGGCAAGCGGACGATACGTGATTGTTCTGCCAGGGCCTGAAGAATGGACTGTCTGATCCACCATACTGCATAGGAGATAAATTTAAACCCGCGGGTTTCATCAAACTTTTCAGCTGCTTTTATCAAACCGAGGTTTCCTTCGTTGATTAAGTCGGGAAGACTAAGCCCCTGGTTTTGATACTGTTTTGCTACTGAAACGACGAAACGTAAGTTGGCGCGAGTTAATTTTTCCAAAGCAGCCTGATCGCCTTTCTTGATACGCTGAGCTAACTCGACTTCTTCTTCTACAGAGATAAGTTCTTCTTTACCAATCTCTTGAAGATATTTGTCTAAGGATGCGCTCTCGCGATTCGTAATCGATTTTGTAATCTTTAATTGTCTCATATACCCTTATAAAAAACCGTGCAAATATAGACTTTATACGTCAATTATTCAAAATTTTAGCTGCTTTAGAGGTCTATTATTTTTGAATTAATATTATGGAAATATCTGATGATTATTCATTTGATGAAATAACGACATAACCAGACCTTCCATTCGGGAAATATCCTTCAATTAATATGCCTCCTTCAGCTTGATTTACAATTCTTCTTAAGTCATTAACCTCATCAATCGCATTTTTGTTTGCATAGGCGATGATAAATCCTTCTTCAATACCAGCATCTTTTAATTTACCATTATGTAATTCAGCGATTTTAATTCCGTGGTTTATTCGAAGTTGTGATTTCTCGTTTTCTGATACATTGTCAAATTTCGCTCCCAGGAATTCGTCTTCGCTAGTAGTAATAATATTTGTATTTCCCTGCATGTTACGGAGTGTTACATTGTAGGGTTTCGAATTATTATCTCTTTTTATTAAAACATTTACAACATCTCCTGGTTTGTGTTTGCTAATCTCAATTTGAAGTTCTGATGTTGAGTTAACATCTATTCCATCAACACTTAAGATAACATCTCCATTTTCCAGTCCTGCTTCTTCTGCACCACTTCCTTTATTTACTTCAGCAATATAAACACCTTCAATTTTATCCAGATCAAGATCATTCTGTTCAATTAAATCATTTGATATATCTTGAATTTGTACTCCTAATAATGCACGTTGAACTTGTCCGTAATCTTTTAAGTCATTGACAACCTTTTGTACAATAGAAGATGGTACGGCAAAGGAATAACCAGTGTAAGATCCTGTTTGAGAAGCAATGGCAGTATTGATCCCCACCAATTCATTGTTCATATTTACAAGTGCTCCACCGCTGTTTCCAGGATTTACCGCTGCATCAGTTTGAATAAAGGCTTCGATTCTCATATCTCCGCTATTGATTCCAATATTTCGTGCTTTAGCACTAACAATACCTGCTGTAACAGTTGAGGTAAGATTGAAAGGATTACCAACAGCTAATACCCATTCCCCTAATTTTAATGCATCAGAATTTCCGAAGGTCAAACATGGTAAATCTTCAGCATCGATTTTTAAAAGAGCGATGTCCGTATTTACATCAGTTCCAATTAATTTTGCTTTATATTCAGTATTATCATTTAAGACAATTTCAATATCATCTGCATCGTCAATTACGTGGTTATTTGTTACAATATAACCATCATTAGATATGATTACTCCGGAGCCGGATGATTGTTGAACTCTAGGTTGTTGATTTTGGTAGCGATCACCATAAAACCATTGATAGAAAGGATTATCACTGTATGGCATCATCTCATTCATGTCACTTGTCGATTGAACTTTTACGTGTACTACTGCATGTACCGAATTTTCAGCTGCATAAGTCAGATCTGGTGCTTCACCTTGTGGTGCTGACGGTAAGTTTGCATAACGAACTGCTTGTTGCTCAGCAACTGTTACTACTTGTGGGTTATTAAAGAAACGAGAATATGCCCATACTGCAACAAATGCACTTACAAGGGCAATTGCAATTGTAAAACTAAATTTTTTTAAATCTTTCATAACACAAAATTTAATACGTTATTCAATATGATTTGTCAATTTTTTATGAACTAAATAATGGTAATAGAAATATGGTTTCTATTTTTTTTCTGTTTGTTTAAAGATAACGCATAAAGAATGCCAGTGTTTTTGACTTAAAAATTCATTAATAATGTTTAACAAGTTTTAACAGCAAAATTGCCTTTTTGAGGACATTGGGGATAATTGTCTTAATTTTTGATAAAAAAATATGACTTTTTTTCAGGGTTGATAGGTGTGTGTTCAGGAACCCCTTTGTTTGTCAGGGGAGCATAACTGACATATTTTCATCGTAAATTTATAATAATTTGAAGGAGATTGTGGCAATGTTGGAAAATAAAAAAAGCGAAGATTGTTTTTCAATCCTCGCTTATCAAAAACTTTATTGAGTTTTTTAAGGTTTCTCTTTTTTAGTTTGATAAATATGTCCGGCAACAAGTCCGAGACCACCAAAAAGAATAATCATTGAAAAATAGGCTGTTTCTTCACTAATACCAGGAATAAATGCAACTAAGTTTCCTAAGAAAATACCAATTGCGATGCCGATTAAAAAGAAACCTAGTTTAACTCCCATGTAACCGGTATGTGGAAGTTTAGTTTTAAAAACGGTTGGATCAACTCCTTTTTCAATCATTGCCATTCGCTCTTTGTTTCGAGTAGTCCAGTAAACATACATAAGGGCAAAAACTAAGGCAAAAAAGCTTATGGGTATTAAAATATCTTCTAACATGACTTTCAAGATTTTAAGTTTATAAATTTGAATTCGTTCTTAAGACGCAAGCTGTTAATTCCGGTTACATATTTTAAAATTATTTTTTTCTGATCACTTTGTAACCAGTAAGCAAATAGCACGTCAAAATGTTAGCATGGATCCAAAAGACGACCTATTCTATATTGATTCTGTATTGAAAGGTAATACATCTGCATTTTCATACCTGGTAGATAAATATCAGGATATGGTATATGGTTTGTCTTTGAAAATGTTAAAGAATCAGCAAGATGCTGAGGAGATGGCGCAGGATTGTTTTGTGAAAGCTTTTCGTTCATTGAGTACTTATAAAAAGAAATCGAAGTTTTCAACCTGGCTTTATCGTATTGTGTATAATAGTTGTATAAGCTTGTTGCGGAAAAGAAAAATGGAAATCAGGTCTTTGGATGAACAGCAGTTAAGTGATGCCGATGAGGCACATATACATGAGCAATTAACAGAGATTGATAAAGCAAAATTGGAAGAGTATCTGAATTTTGCACTAAAAACTCTTCCTGAGACTGAGCAGGTTTTAGTAAGTTTATATTATTATGAAGAGCATAAAGTTGAAGAGATAAGTGAGATAACCGGCTTAAGTGAAAGTAATGTAAAAGTGAAAATACACAGAGCACGAAAGAGAATGTATGAAGTACTAAATAGTACATACCAAGAAGAAATTTTAAGTCTAAAAAGTTAAGGTGATGGAAGAAGAAGATAAAAAATTTAAAGATTTATTCCAGGCTCATAAGCCGGAGAAAGCACCAGCTGACTTTTCAAAAAAAGTTATGAATGAGATTTTTAGTCAGGTTGTATCTAAGGCATATCGGCCTGTTTTTGGAAAATGGTTTCTTCCTTCATTTGGTGTGGCGTTCTTTATTTTTATTGCTTATGCAATTTCAACATTAGATTTCTGGGGAAATTCAGATTCGCCAGGTACTATTCGGTCTGTATTTTCAAATATTTCCCCAAAAGAAATGCCAGTAGTTGGCAAAATGGGATCAGTAATCAATGATTTCTTTATTCAGGTTCCTTCAACTGTATGGGTTATTCTTTTTACTTCTTTATCATTGATTTTATTCGATTGGATGTTTAGCTATTTAAAACAGCAAAAAACAAAATAAGAAAAGCGGGAATTTCCCGCTTTTCTTGTATTTCATTAAAATGGCAAGTCATCTCCGTTATCCGCTGGTTCTGGTGGAACATTATCAACTCCAAATGGGGGAGGATAATCTCCCGGTGCTTCCGGGCTAAGTGTGTCAACCTTCCATGCATTAACATTGTGGTACCATCTTCCATTAAATTCTCTTGATTCAAGGGAGAATGCCACATTAACTTCAGTGCCAGTATTCATTCCATCAATTAAACTGATTTTGTCGTTAAATAAGGTAAAACAAATCTGTTTGGGAAATTGTCCGTCTTGAAAATCAATCACGAACTCTTGTTTTTTCCATTCGTTACCTGCTTTGCTGGTGCCCGATGCTACGGGTAAAATCTTAGTAATCTTTCCTTTAATCTCCATGGGTAATTATCTGTTCTATTGTGTCGTCAGTAAATGTAAGGATAAAAGAATACCCCCGGCAAAAAATAGCCAGGGGTTTATAAAAAGTTTTCAAGAATTCACTTAATCTGCAATTCCTAATAATTCGATTTCAAAAATAAGTGTTTCATTTGGTCCAATCTGACCAGAACTTACACCTGTTTCACCGTATGCTAATTCACTAGGAATATAAACTTTCCATTTAGACCCAACAGGCATTAACTGAAGTACTTCTGTCCAACCTGCAATTACCTGGTTAAGTGGAAAAGAAGCAGGTTCACCTCTTTCTACAGAGCTGTCAAAAACGGTTCCGTCAAGTAGCATCCCTGTGTAATGACAAGTCACAGTCTGTGTTTCTGTTGGTTTTTCACCATCACCTTCAACTAAAATTTCATATTGAAGGCCACTTTCAGTAGTTGTAACTCCTTCTTTTGTTTTATTCTCAGCAAGGAAAGCTTCGCCTTTTTCAGCATTTTCAATGGCTACCTGTTCCTGGGCTTTATTGAAAAACGCTTGAATCATATCCATTGCATCTGACGATTCGATTAAAGATTCTTCACCTTTAAGTTGGTCTTTAAATGCATTTGTGATAATATCAATGTCAAGATCATCAGCTCCCGGAGTCGCATCAAGGCTTTGTTTGTTGTTTTGCCCTAATAATACTCCCAGTGAGTAACTAACAGAATCAATCTCATTATTCAGTGAAACAGATTCTGATGTTCCTCCTGATTGACAAGATGAAAGTGCTGCCAGTGCAGCAAGCGAGAAAATTAACGATTTTAATTTCATATTAATGTTGTATGTAATTCGTTTATACGATTTCTAAAAGCTCAACTTCGAAAATAAGAGTTGAGTTTGGCCCAATAGCACCACCGGCACCACGTTCGCCATACGCCAGGTCAGAAGGAACAAATAGTCTCCATTTTGAACCAACAGACATCATTTGTAGGGCTTCAACCCATCCTTGGATAACACCATTAACAGGAAATACTGCAGGTTCACCACGTTGCACAGAGCTGTCAAAAACAGTTCCATCGATTAATGTTCCGTGGTAGTGGCATTTTACCTGGTTTTCAGCTGATGGAGATTCTCCGTCACCATCTACTAAAACTTTATATTGAAGCCCGCTGGCTGTTTCTTTTACTCCTTCGTTTTTTAAATTATCGGCCAGGAATTTAGCTCCTTCTTCAAGGTTTTTAGAACCTTCTGCTCCTTGTTGTTCAGTCATGAATTCCTGAAGGATTTTGTTAGCTTCCTCTGGGTTCATTTGAGGTTCTTTACCTTCAAACAAGTCGCCCATGGCACCGATGAAGCTTTGAGGATCAATTGTTTTAACACCTGATTGAATCAAGTTACTACCAATACTCAATCCTAATGCATAACTAAATTTTTCTAACTGGTCGTTCTTTTTTTGTTCTGACATAATGTATTTTGTTTTGAGCCACGAAGATAGGTATTTTTTAGTAGCCACTAAAAATCAGACATCTTTCTCTCCGTACAGCATTTCTTTTTTTCCGGGTGGACCTTCTAATCGTTGCATATTAAATCCGCTCCTCATTAATGATCTTCTAACTTCTCCTTTGGCACAATAGGTTGCGAATATCCCATGAGGGGAAGTGTTTCCGGCAATCTTTTGCATTATTTGCTCCTTCCACATTTTTTCTTGTTTGCTTGGCGCGAAAGCATCAAAATAAACCAGATCAAATGGTGGTAAATTTTTTAGGTTGTAGTTTTCGAGATCAGCTTGAATTTTGGTAAGTGTGAAATTAGAGTTGATGTTAATCGATTTTCCCCACTCACTTTCATGCATCTTTTTAAAAGTCTCGTCCCATTCTTTTCCCAGTAAATCACAATAGTTTAGAGTTGAATATTCTGTTTCATTTAAAGGGTATTTTTCAATACTGATATAATTTATCATTTTATTCCCTTTGTTGATGATTGAAAGCAAGGCATTTAATCCCGTTCCAAATCCAACCTCAAAAAGTGTAATTTCTGGTTTGTTACATTTTAAAAGACCGTTTTTTATAAAAACATGATTGGATTCCTGTATGGCACCATGGGTTGAATGAAAATGCTCATCTAGCTCTGGAACATATAAGGTGTGGGATCCGTCTTCTGTTTGAATAATACTTCGGTTCATTTGAAATAGTTTGGCGCGCAATTTCGTCATTTTATTTTAGGCATACACAAATAAATCATACTTTTAACAGTTTTTTAGAAATTGAGTATGCTTATAAAAATCTATGAAGAGAATCCGAATTTGAAGGAAATTCTTAAGGTTGTTCAAATCCTGAAAGAGGGTGGGGTAATTATTTATCCAACAGATACAATTTATGGGATTGGTTGCGATATTACGAATGCCCGGGCAGTAGAACGTGTCGCCCAAATAAAAAAGATTGCTGTGGAAAAATCTAATTTTTCATTTGTCTGCAGTGATCTAAGCCATCTTTCTGATTATACCAAACCAATAAATAACCAAACTTTTAAACTTATAAAACGATGTCTTCCGGGACCGTATACATTTATTCTGAATTCTAACAACAAAGTTCCAAAATATTTTAAAGGAAAAAAGAAGACTGTGGGAATTCGTGTTCCGAATAATTCAATAATTATTGAAATTGTAAAAGAACTGGGGAATCCAATCTTGTCAACTTCTGTTCGGGATGAAGATGAAATTATTGAATATACAACCGATCCTGAATTGATTCACGAAAAATTTGAAGATCTCGTAGATCTTGTAATTGATGGTGGCTTTGGAGGGAATGTCCCGTCAACTGTTATTGATTGTACAAGCGAAGTGCCTGAAATTATAAGGCAAGGGAAGGGTGATGTAGATATTTAAGAAAAAATTATATAGATAATTTCTACCTTTTCCAGAAAGCAGGTGAGAACAACACCAAAACTGTAAATAACTCCAAACGTCCAAGTAACATAAGGAATGAAAGAAACCATTTTCCTACAGGATGTACATGATGAAAATTTTCTGCAGGGCCAACATTACCTAGCCCCGGGCCAATATTACCCAGAGAAGTAGCAACTGCTCCCATCGATGAATCCAGATCGTGTTCAAACAGTGTAAATATGATTGTACTTAAGAAAAAGATGATCATGTAGATCATGAAAAAAGCAAGAATATTTGTAATAATATGTTCAGGTACAGCTCTTTTATTGTAGCGTACAGGAATTACAGCATTGGGATGAAGCATGCGACGCAATTCATAATAGCTGTTTTTAAGTAAAAGTACGATGCGCATTATTTTAATACCACCTCCTGTAGATCCCGCACTTCCACCAAAAAAGAAGAGACAGAATATCAGTATTGTCAGGAATGGTATCCAGTTCAGATAATCAGCTGTGGCAAACCCAGTTGTTGTAATAACGGAGACAACCTGAAATAATGAATCTCGAAATGCTTGCTCGTAACCTAGTTTTGTGGTCAGCATTAAACCACTAAAGATTAAGGCTGTAAAGCCGACAATAAATAAAACGTAATATTTAAACTCTTCGTTTTTATATACTTTATCAAATTTTCCGAGAATGAAACTGTATGATAATGTGAAGTTTGTTCCTGCTAGAAACATGAAGAATATAATAATGTATTGAATAACCGGGGAGTCCCAATAGGCAATAGAAGCTTGTTTGGTGGAGTATCCTCCGGTTGCCATTGTTGTAAATGAATGGTTTATGGCATCAAAAAAAGTCATGCCGCTAATCCATAACAAAAGTGTTTCAAGAAGTGTAAATCCTAAATAAATAATCCAAAGATTTTTTGCTGTTTGCTGTATTTTGGGGTTGAGTTTATCTGGAGTAGGACCAGGTACCTCGGCTGCAAAAAGCTGCATGCCTCCAATGCCAAAAACAGGCAATATGGCAAGAGATAAAACGATAATTCCCATTCCTCCAAGCCATTGAGTCATGCTTCGCCAAAATAAAATACCATGAGGAAGTGCTTCAATATCATTTAATATGGATGAACCTGTTGTGGTAAAACCCGACATAGTTTCGAAGAAGGCATTTGTGAGTCCGGGAATTGATCCACTTAACAAGTAAGGCAGGCTCCCAAAAAAAGAGAAGATAATCCAAACCAGGCTAACAATTACAAATCCATCTTTTTTACGTATTGCTTTGTCTGCATTCCATGTTGCAGCAACGGTTATAGTTCCCGTAAGGATACTGATTACGGATGATTCAAGAATGGGAACAACATCTGGTCCCTGGTAAATAAAGGCAACAATAAGTGAGAGGAGCATGGCAACTCCTTCAACAATCAATAAAAATCCAAGTATTTTAATAATTGCCTTATAATTAAGCATAGTAAGGGCAAATAATTTTATTTAAAGAATTTTTCCAGCTTCCTGATGGCTGATGGTAAGGCAAAAACAACAACTTTGTCTTCAGGGATAATTTGTGTTTCCCCTTTTGCCACAAAGGCTTTTGAACCACGAATAATCCCTCCGATAATTGCATCATTGGGGAATGAGATATCTTTAATTTGTTTGTGCCCGATTTTAGATTCTTCTTTTACGATGAACTCGAATACTTCTGCGTCAGAAGCCGTTAAACATTTTGCCTGCGCAACTTCTGCCCCCAATGTATATTTGTAAATGTAACTTGCTGCAATTAATTTTTTATTGATTAGGCTACCGATGTCCATACTTTCGGCAATATTCATGAAGTCAATGTTTTCAACTTCAGCAACTGTTCTTTTTATTCCCAGTTTTTTTGCCATGTGACATGAAAGGATATTTGTTTCTGAATTACCGGTTACTGCAATAAAAGCATCCATTCTGTCGATGCGCTCTTCTTTAAGAAGATCAAGATTCCTACCATCACCCTGAATAACCAGAACATTTTCAAATCGATCAGCTACTTTTTGACTACGTTCTTTATCAATTTCAACAACTTTTATATTGTAGTGATCACCCAGACGTTCAACCGTTTTTTGTGCAATTCGGCTTCCTCCAAGTATCATGATGTTTTTTACAGGAAAGATTTCCTTACCTGCAAGTTCGAATGTTGTGGTTTGATAAGCCCGGGTTGTAATGAAGAATATGATATCTCCATCTCGTATGTAATCTTTTCCGTGTGGAATTAGTGTCTCATTTTTCCTGTTAATGGCAACCGCGCGGATTTCAGGTTCCATGTATGATAATTCCTCGAAAGTCTTATTTAGAAGCGGGGCATTGTCTCGAATCTTGATACCCATTAAGATAAGTTTACCTCCGGAAAATTCAATCATTTGGCGAGTTGCTACTTGCTTAACCGATGAAGCAATCTCTTTTCCAGCCAAAGATTCCGGATAAATTAACTCATCAACTCCAAGGTTGGTAAGTTTTTCTTTGTTTTTATCCCGAAGATATTCGCCATTATTAATACGTGCGACAGTACGTTTGGCACCCAGTTCTTTTGCGAAAATGCAGGCTACAATATTACGTTCTTCATAAGGTGTTACAGCAATAAATAAATCTGCTTTTGTTGCACCGGCTTCTTTTAAATCACTAAAAGAATTGGCATAACCTGTAACGGTAAGCAAATCTACCTTACTTGATAACTTGTGAAGTTTCTCAGTGTCATCATCCATTAAGATGATATCATGATCTTCACGACTTAGCATTCGTGCTAAATGTGTACCTACTTCACCTGCCCCAACAATTACTACTTTCATTCTATTATCAATAAATAATATGCAAAAACAGCTAAGCAAAGTAAGGGATAAAACTTAAAAATCCATGTAAATAGGGTTATTTTTTAAATGAAGCAGGTATCATTTAAAACAGAATTAATTCAAAATTTTTGATAATCAGTAGTTAAAAAGGAGTCTTTTCGATTGAAAATAGATTGAATAAAAATAAAGTTTTTTCTTTCGTTTAATGTATTGGATGAAAATTTATTGATTATTGAGAAATTCAACTGTTCCATTTTTGATTTTAAATGTTTGCCTGTTGAAATGGACTAGCTTATTGGAAATAATTAGATCATTATCACTGAGCCTTGTTGCATCGGAAATATTAATGATTGTCGGGTCATTGAGCTTTAGTTTTAATATTACATTTTCATACAGGTATTCATTAGGGATAGTGCCGGAAGTCGTTAGCAGGTAGTTTTCCCTTCCATCTATAAGATGAATAAGCAAATCGTCTGAATTATAGGAAATGATTTCTCTTTGATTGAAGAGCTTTATCTTTTCAATAATCCCAGTTGATTGATAAAGCAAAAAACAGCCAAGAACAAAGAAAAGGATTGTTTTACTTTTTAATTTTATGACTAGAGCAATGAATAAAGTTCCCAGGAGAAGTATAAAGAGCTGTGCTTTTGAAATTGATAATCCTTGAATAAGTGCAGATGGAAAATCTCCTATCATTTCTAATAATGTCAAAAGTAAGTTTGTAATGTATGATATAATTTGTCCCAGAAATAGTGGAATTTGAACAGAAAAAGAAAAGCTGACGAGCAGTACAAGTGTTAGTCCCAGAATTAAAAATGCGGCAGGGATTACAATGAAATTGCTTAACCAAAAGTAAAGAGGGAACTGGTTGAAATAATATACCGAAAGTGCGAAGGTCCCAATTTGAGCAGATAATGATACGCAAAACAATTGCCATATTTTGATGAGAAAACGATTCTTTGGAGTGAGAATTTTTTCGATTCGGGGATAAAAAAAGACAATGCTTATTACTGCCATGTATGAAAGTTGAAACCCGACTTCCCAAATCATTTGTGGATTTATTAGCAACAAAAAGAATGCTGAAGCAGCAATAGAATTGTAGGTGGAGGCAGATCGGTTAAGGCTGTTTCCAATTAATATGAATGAAAACATAACAGTTGCCCGTTGTACCGAAGGTGAAAATCCTGTTAGTAGTGCGTAACACCAAAGTGATATAAAGATGATAAAAAAGTTGGCAACTCTGCCTGTAGATGATCTTTTAAGAGAAGATAAAAGCCAGCTTAAAAACATGAAAATCATACCTACATGCAGACCTGAAACAGCCAGTACATGCATTGCTCCGGTTGAAGTAAAATAAGACTGAGTTTCTTCTGTAAGTTCATCCCGATAGCCCAAAGTAAGAGCTGATACAACTTCGAATGCTTGTTGGTTATTTAATGCTGATTTTAATAGTTTGAGTAATTTTCCACGGATGCGTTCTGCATAAAGAGTCAGCGAGGTCGGATTTGATTTTTCAATTTTGAAGTTATCCTCACTTATATAACTCGTAAAATAAATATTTTGTCTCGAAAGATAGGATTGGTAATCAAATTCATAAGGGTTTCCCGGGTTGCTTACTTCATTGATATATGCATTAATAAATAATCGGTCACCGGGCTGGATTTCAAGTACTTTTTCATTCTTTGCGAAATAACCGATTATCTGTTGTTTGTTGAGCCCTTCAGTGTTAGCTTGTTCAATTTTAAGAATTACCTGGTATGAGTTTGTTTTTTCTTCAGGAAAACTAATTGCCTCAGCCTCATAAGAATATTCTTTTCCCGACTTTATTGATGGCTTTTGGGGTTGATGCTTTACCAGAATGACAAAAAGTATAGAAATAATAAGAATTAAAAGCACAGAAGGAAGCCAACCTTTGTGAATATCATTGGTTTTTGACTTATGGAAAAGTAGATATGAGGAAATGGCAGCAATAATACTCGCTAATAACCATATGGAATCAGGAAAGTACTTTCCGAGTAAAATACCTAAAAGACTAAAGCTTAAGATTTTTATAAATGGATTGTTTTTCAGAAAACTCACTACAATATTTATTTATGGTAAATAAAATTAGAGTAATAAGTAATGAGTTTCCTAAACAATTGTTGGAAAATTCACCAACGCCCTTAAATTTTACACGAAATGCCTTTCTGTATAGATGAACGATTATTTTTTACCTGGAATAACTATTCTGTAAGCCGGCTTTACCTTGCCTTTTGATATAGCTGTAAGTTTACTTTTTAATAATCGTTTTCTTAAAGGTGAAATGTGATCAATAAAAAGAATTCCTTCCAGGTGGTCGTATTCATGTTGAATGACACGTGCCGCAAAGCCTCCATACTCCTCAGTGTGTTCCTCAAAGTTTTCGTCCAGATATTTAATTTTTACAAACTCAGGACGCATTACGTCTTCTCTGATTTCAGGTAAGCTAAGGCAGCCTTCATTCATCGACCATTCGTCTCCATGACGGTCAAGGATTTCGGGGTTAATAAATACCTTTTTGAAATTTTCAAGTTCGGGTTCTTCGTCAGCAGCAGATGATGCATCAATAACAAAGATGCGAATTGATTTTCCAACCTGAGGTGCTGCGAGACCAACTCCATCCGAGAAGTACATGGTTTCAAACATGTTTTCAATAAATTCGGGAAGCCCTTCAAAATCAGGATCTATATCTTTTGCAATTTTTCTTAAAAGTGGATCTCCGTATACTGTAATAGGATATATCATTATAAAAATTTTTGACGTTCTAAATACGATTGTAATATAATAGTTGCACTCACCGCATCAATGGTTGCTTTGTTCTGTCTGTCTTTCTTTTTCACTCCAGCATCAATCATTGTTTGAAAAGCCATTTTTGAGGTGAAGCGTTCATCTACCTGCTCAATAGGCATTTCCGGGTAAAGTTTTTGAAATCGTCTCAGAAATGGATTAATATATTTAACGGCTTCTGAAGCTTCATTGTTCATTTGAAGCGGATAACCAATGATGATCTTTTCTACTTCTTCCTTTTGAAAATATTCCTTTAAAAAATCAAAGATTTGATGGGCTGGAACAGTTGTTAATTTACTGGCAATAATCTGGGACGGGTCGGTAACTGCTATTCCAACACGTTTTCTCCCATAATCAATAGCTAATATTCTACCCATTCAATAAATTTTTGTGCAAAAATAATAATCTCATTCCATAAAAAAAGTAGTTTGAAATTTTCTTTTACAAGATGTGTAGTCTAAATGTCTGTGATATAGTGTGATGTGTTTTTGGCATGTGCTTTGCTTATTTCATGATAACTAGTTGCCGGTAAAATAGCTTTAAGAATGATGAATGTTTAACCATTAAATTCAAAAGCCATGAAGACGAAAATTAACTATAGAATAGCCACAATCCTAATGACATTCGTTTCAGTATTTTGGGTTACAGGAGTTGAAGCACAACCTCGTTATGTGCCGAATAGCAATGCAAGTCCAAACGCCTATAAAAACAGGGGTAATGGTTGGATGAACAGTCAGAAAAACAAAAATCAGAATAATGTTTATTATTACAGGGATACTAATCCTTACATGTACAGTCATCCACAGTATGGAACGGTTTACAGGGAATTTCGTTCCAATCTTGTTCGGTTGAGGTATAACAACGGATACGTTTACTTTCATGGAGGAAACTATTACCGTTACCGAAATAATGTTGGCTATGTAAGAATTGCAACTCCCCGAAACCTGGTTTTTGTGGATTTGCCAGTCCGGGCCGAGCGAGTTCGAATGGGAGGACAGGTTTATTTCAGGTATGGAGATATTGTTTTTGAAAGGTATCAACGAGGATACCGACTTGCGTCCAATGTTCGCTTATATGTAAATATAAATTTCTAACATAACTCTACTTTTTAGTGTTTCTGTTAAGTTGCTTTTGGGTTGAGTTTTACTCAATCCAAAAGTTTTTTATTTCTGGTGTTTTTGGGTTTTCATTGTTGTGTGTCTGGGAATGATTCTGAATACTGGATGCTGGAGGATTGGAGTATAGATGAGAAACGTTTAGCGGGTTACTCAAATATCGATTTCCAATCTATAATAACTGAATTAGCTATTTATAAAATGGCGCGAATTATCATCCTTTTATAATTTGAGTTCTCCTGTTGTAATATTAGTCTGTCCTTTTACAATTGGAGCAATCCTTTTGGAAATCCACTTTTCCTGTTGAGAAATTACCTGTCCTTTTTAAAAGGATTAGTAAAATATCAAAAGGATATCAATAATGCTAAAAGGATTAGCATATATGTAAAAGAATGGGGTTAAAAGGGGAAGGAATTAAAGTATAAGTCACAATCCGAGAACCTGAGAACTTGGAAACTTAACAACCATAAAAATCTGATAATCTTTTTTATTTTTGCAGAAAGAATATGGAATCCTAGACAAATATATGTTTGAAAAACTAATAGTACTGGAAGGTGTTGATCCTCTTGAATTTTATGGGGTTAATAATGCTAAAATTGACTTGATAAAAACTTTCTTTCCCAAGTTGAAAATTATAAGCCGTGGAAATCAGCTAATTGTTAAAGGTGATAAAAAAGAAAGCCTTGCCTTTGAGAAAAAGCTGGAACTGCTTTTGGATCATTACCATCAGTTTAATGTGCTTTCTGAAGAAACTATTCGCCAGGTGATGAATAATGATCCACTGGCTATGGATGCCTTAAATGAAAGTCAAGGTGATGTGTTGCTTCATGGGAATACAGGGAAGCCTATTCGTGCTAAAACTCCCAATCAGCGCATTTTGGTGGAGGCCTGCAAAAAGTCGGATCTTATTTTTGCAATTGGTCCGGCTGGTACGGGAAAAACATATACGGCAATTGCTTTAGCTGTTCGTGCCTTAAAGAACAGGGAAATACGGCGCATTATTTTAAGTCGCCCGGCAGTTGAGGCAGGGGAGCGTTTGGGTTTTCTTCCTGGTGATTTAAAAGAAAAAATTGATCCCTATTTACAGCCTCTTTACGATGCTCTGGGCGATATGATTCCTGCTAAAAAATTGGAAGAGTTTATGAAAGAAGGAATTATACAGATTGCTCCTTTGGCTTTTATGCGAGGCCGTACTTTAAGTGATGCTTTTGTTATTTTGGATGAAGCACAAAACACAACGGTAAATCAGTTGAAGATGTTTCTTACACGCATGGGAATGAATGCCAAATTCATCATTACAGGTGATGAAACACAGATTGACCTTCCTTCCGTTAACCAATCCGGATTAATACAGGCAAAACGAATTTTGAAAAACATTAATGACATTTCCTTTGTTCAATTTAATTCGAAGGATATAGTCAGACACCGTTTAGTAAGAGATATCGTGAATGCTTACGATAAGCATTTCCAAATGCAATTGGCAAAAAAAGAAGAAAATAAACAAAAAGATAAAAACACAGAAAATGAGTAAAGCATTAACCAGAACAGATTACAATTTTCCAGGACAAAAAAGTGTTTATCATGGTAAAGTTCGCGATGTGTATAACATCAAAGACGAATACCTGGTAATGGTAGTAAGCGACCGTATCTCAGCTTTTGACGTAGTTTTACCAGAAGGAATTCCTTTTAAAGGACAAGTACTTAACCAGATTGCTGAGAAATTTTTGGATGCTACATCAGACATTGTTCCAAACTGGAAAATTGCTACACCTGATCCTAATGTAACAGTAGGTCATGCCTGCGAACCATTTAAAGTTGAAATGGTAATCCGTGGCTATTTAACAGGCCATGCATGGAGAGAATACCGCGATGGAAAACGTTCACTTTGCGGTATGCCAATGCCCGACGGTATGGTTGAAAATCAAAAGTTTGATGAAGCTTTGATTACTCCAACAACAAAAGCGGATGAAGGTCATGATGAAGACATTTCCCGTGAAGATATTATTGCTCAGGGTTTGGTAACTAAGGAAGATTACGAAATGCTGGAAGATTATACACGTAAACTTTTCCAGCGAGGAACTGAAATAGCTGCCGAAAAAGGTCTTATTTTGGTTGATACCAAATACGAGTTCGGTAAGAAAGACGGTAAAATCTACCTGATTGATGAAATCCATACACCAGACTCTTCACGTTATTTTTATGCTGAAGGTTATGAAGAACGTTTAGCAAAAGGGGAGAGCCAAAAACAGCTTTCAAAAGAGTTTGTTCGCCAATGGTTAATTGAAAATGGTTTCCAGGGCAAGGAAGGACAATCCGTTCCTGTAATGGACGAAGATTTTGTAAAATCGGTTTCTGATCGTTATATCGAGTTGTTCGAGAATATTACCGGTGATGATTTTGTAAAATCAGATATCGGTGCAATCAATGCCCGCATTGAGACGAATGTAACAAAGTATTTGAATTCATTATAAGGTTCGGTAAGTCAATACAGAAAAGCCATCCTGAACTTGTTTCAGGATCTGTCTAATTTATACAGGTTCTGAAATAAATTCGGAATGACGTTTCATTAAAAATATAAAGCAGGGAAAGAGATTTAGATATTTCTTTCCCTGCTTTTTTATGCGTCATTTTTATTAGTTATATGGTTTTATTCCATAGCTTACTTAAATACAAAACAAAAAATAGTAATATCCCCAAATGAGGTTAATACCAAGTCTTAGTCTCATCATTGTTATATTCTGATCATGCTTTTATAACTGATATCTTATAACTCATAATTTGATTTGGCTATATATTATTGTCTTTTTGGCTGTAACTTTAAACGATTAACAACAAACCAATCTTCATGGAAAAGAGACCTCGAATACCAATAAAATTAGAATTTATAGATTATCTATTTGAAGTTGCCGGAGCAATTGGATTAGCTTGTTTGATTATTATACCGATTTATTTTTATAATGATCTGCCTGACCAGATACCTAAGCATTTTAATATTCACGGAGAGGTTGATGCATATGGAAGTAGTGAAGGGATTTGGACATTGCTATTAATTGGAATAATAATTTATGTTGGACTAACCATTATCAATAAGTATCCTCATATTTTTAATTATCCTACAAAAGTTACTGCTGAAAATGCAAAAAGATTATACTTGTTGGGAACAAGAACAATTCGTCTTTTAAAAGCATTATTTCTTTTCTTATTTGTGTTTTTAGAGTATATGACTATTCAAATAGCATTGAGTAACGTAACTGGTCTTGGTGAATATAGTTTGCTTATCTCTTTAGGATTTATAGGAATAGTTATAATGGTCATGATTTTTAAAATGACCAGAAACTAAAGAACATCTTGAAGTCGTTTTTAATCATGTCTATCAGTTTGTTTTTTTGATAATCAGTGAGGTACTGAAGGTGTATAAGTCTATGATATCAAGAGGAAAGAGATAAATCCCTAATACTTCCAATTTTTCGAAGTACTCCAAATAAATTAAAGTATAACATAGATGAAAAATATAAGAATATATAGATAAGTAATCATTTGTGAGCATTAATTGATTTCATAGCTAATAATATAACTATGAAAAATATAGAAAGATGTTCGGAAATGCATTATTAATAACTAAATATTTTATATTTATCTCCTTTATAAGGTTATTTTTTGATGAGAACGACCTTTTTGTGTGTAAGTGTCTGTTCTGTAGTGTTATAATAGATGTTGTTGTATTGTTGGGATATCTAAACAAAGCAAAAATTATTGTAATGGAAAAAAGTTCGAGAAAGTATTTAGTTCAATTAAGCTTTGAAGAAATTAGGCTACCACCTTTTGAAGATATTCTTGTTTTAGGGAAAAAGAGCCCTCAGGGAAAAATTGGACTTTCCAGGTCATTTGAATTGATGGTGCCAAATGAATTTGAAGTTTTTGAGTTAGAACACAATGTCATTGAAGCTGTATTCATAAATAAACGCCTTTTAAAAAAAATGGATAAGGATAGAATTATTGCGTTTCTTGATAAAAAAGTATTTCCTTTTGTATCAGAATGTGAAATACTGAGAGTTGATTTTAAAATAAAAATTCTTTACGATACTATAGAAGAGGAGATGTGATGGAAGTTACAAAATATATGTTATCATCTTATCCGAAAGTACAACCATATGAAGGTATCAATGTTGTTGAAGATCGGTTGTTAAATAAGGGGTATCTTGTTGTATTGGAGAACAACGACTTTGTAGGTGTTTTAACTCCTGGTGATTTAATAAAACGTCCACGTAAGATTGTTGTAGATTGCTTAACTTCTAAAGAGAATGTATTTCATACGGATACATTAGCCTGTATTTTTAAAAAATTTAATACTTCTCAAAGTCCTGCTTTACCGGTTTTTCGTGAAGACACTTTTTTAGGGATAATTGATAAAGAAAATCTTTTAAAAAACTTTAAAGTAGAATTTCAACATCTTTATAAGCAATCAAAAATATCCAGCAAAATGAAAGGGTCTTTTCTACAATTGCTTTCGCATGAGATAAGAACACCTCTGAACAGTGTATTGGGATTTATGGATATTATTTCGAATTTAGATCAAACACAATTTAACAATGAGACATACATTGATGCTATATATGGCAATGCTGGAAGGTTTTTGCGTACGATGGATAATCTAATTGATTTTGCACATATTAATTCAGGAGAAGTCGTTGTTTTAGAAAAAGATGAAATAAACATAGAAAAAATATTTCTTGAGGTAAAAAAACATATTGAAACAGCTATTCTTGCGTCTGAGAATAGAGAAGTATATATTCAGTATGAAATAAATGCCAAATCCCCAATTATAATTTCAGACGAAAAAAAGATTGGTTATGCATTGTACAATATAATTACAGTATTAATATATCTCATCAGTTGTTCTCGTATTCATATGAAATATGAAATTGATGAAACTAATATTTTATTTTTTATCACGGGATTTGATCCACAGATCAGTGATCCTCAAAAAGAAGAAATACTATCTTGCATAAATTCAGAAAATAATATAAGTACAGAAATAATAGAACTGTCGTTTATCCAGGATACAATAAAAATATTGGGAGGGGAATTAAATTTATCAATTGATTCAGATGTGGTATTTTCTTGTGTCGTTCCATTAAAACATAATGAAACAAGTGAGGTTGTTTCTTGAGAAATTGCTATAGGATAGCTAATCTGCCCGATTGAAATCGAAAAACAGACAGAGAGTGGAACTTTATTTTCTAAACATAGATGCTTTAGTATTCACCTTCCCAATCGACTTCGTAACTTGTTTCTGAAGTAAAATAACCTTTGTACGTGCCACTTCCGCCTACAATCTGTTTTAAGGCTCCTGTGCCGGAAACAAATTTAAAAGTCCCTGTAAAGGTGATTACTGGTTTTTCATCTTGCATTTTTGTTTCAATTTTTCCTCGCCATTTAGTTACACCTATGTAGCCATCTTTATCCATAGTGGAATAACCTTCATGAGGGCCATTCCCCATTACCAAATCATCAAATGACATATTTATCAACTTGGCATCATTCATAAATGCACTCTGCCCTGAGCTTTTGTTAATCCCTTCGGCTTTCCGTAACGAAATTTCATGACCTTCAGTATCAACAATATCAAACTCTTTAACTTCAATTAAATTGAATGTTTGTTTTCCGTTGATTTTTGTTTTTGATTCCATTTTAAGCCTCCTTTTAAAGTATTAAATACGTAATGTGAATACCTCATGTTATAAATTCAAGGGAATAAGGCTTAGAAAATAGATCACATATTTTGAGATGGGGGAGACTTGTTCCGGATCTAATAATATCAGATTTTAACCCAAAATCTTTTTCACCAGATCTTTTCGGTTCATTTTTAAGAGTTCACGTCGTATTTGCTCTCTATATTCACGTTTGTACCAAAAGAAGAATTTACGCTGAGCCAGTTTTTCCTGTTTCGATTTTGCTGTAAACACTTCCTGCATAGTATATGGATGGAAGCCTGTGTAGAAAATTACAGTAGCTAAAGTCATTGGTGTTGGAGTGAAATCCTGAACTTGCTCTAATTTAAAGTCTAATTGCTTTGTGTCGGCAGCTAAATTTGCCATATCTTCATTTTTACATCCGGGATGACTGGAAATGAAGTAGGGGATAAGCTGTTGTTTTAATCCTTCTTTTTTATTGACTTCATTGAAAACTTTATTCAGCTTATAGAATAATTTGAACGAAGGTTTGCGCATAATATTTAAAACATTGTCGGAAGTATGTTCCGGAGCAACTTTTAAACGACCGGAAACATGATGTTTTATCACTTCACGCAGGTACTCCATATTGTTTTTATTCACTTGTCCGTTTGGTGTTTCATGTAAAACAAGGTCGTAACGGATTCCACTTCCTATGAATGCTTTCTTAACCTTTGGATGTTTGCGCACTTCACGATACAAATCAAGCATGGGTTTGTGGTTTGTATCCAGATTTTTACACACATTGGGAAATACACATGAAGGTCTTTTACATTTATTGCAAATTTCTTCATGTATTCCTTTCATTTTGTACATGTTGGCAGAAGGACCTCCAAGGTCTGAAATGTATCCCTTAAAGTCGGGCATCTCAGTAACCTGTTCCAATTCATTCAATATCGATTGCTGTGAGCGGCTGGAGATAAATTTCCCTTGGTGCGCAGAAATAGTACAAAAGGTGCATCCTCCAAAGCATCCACGATGAATATTAATCGAGTGACGGATCATGTCATAAGCCGGGATTGCCTCTTTTTTTTGATATTTTGGATGCGGCAGGCGCGTGTATGGATAATCGTAAAATGTGTCGATTTCCTTTTCGCTAAGCGGAGCCCAGGGAGGGTTTACCACAACCTGTTTGTCTCCGATGCGTTGTGTGATTTTATTGGCTTCAACCTTGTTCGATTCTTCTTCAATATGCATAAAGTTGCTGGCAAATTTCTTCTTGTCTGCCAGGCATTCTTCATGTGAAAATAACTCTATTGTATTCCATTTCTTTTGGGTTGAATAAGAGTTATTCTTGTCCGTAAGAAAAACAGTCTGAGGAATAGTGGTTAAACTTTTAATGTCGATACCACGTTGCACCAACCGTGTGAATTCAATTAGTGATTTTTCACCCATCCCATAAAAAAGCAAATCAGCACCACTGTCTTTTAAAATAGATGGTTTGAGTTTGTTTTCCCAATAATCGTAATGGGTAACACGGCGTAGCGAGGCTTCAATTCCTCCTAAAATAAGAGGCACATCCGGATAAAGTTTTTTCAGGATATTGCTGTAAACAGTCGCTGCATAATCGGGACGTTTGTCTGACTGACCACCGGGTGTATAAGCATCATTGGAGCGTTTTCGTTTATTGGCCGTGTAATGGTTCACCATGGAATCCATATTGCCCGACGTAACTCCAAAAAATAATTTTGGCGTTCCTAATTTTTTAAAATCGCGTAAATCATCCTGCCAGTTAGGCTGGGGGACTATTGCAACCCGCAAACCTTCAGCTTCCAAAACACGCCCAATTACTGCAGCTCCAAAAGAAGGATGATCGATGTATGCATCTCCGGTAAAAAGAATTACATCCAGCTGATCCCAGCCTCTTTGTTTTACTTCTTTTTTCGTTGTTGGTAACCAGTCGGTTGGTTTATGTTTTTGATATAGGATATTCACGCTAGCAATAGTATTATTTTCAGGATGACAAAGGTATCAAGGTTTTGTTCAAAATAGAGATTTCGATATCTTTTTTATATTGAAAGTTTAGAATCATGTCATTTGTCATTTTATAAGAACAGGAAAATTAAGAATCTGTATTTGTTGTAAATTAGATGAATGATATTCATTGTCTTATAACAATTGAAATAAAACGGAATGAAAAGAATACTAGCCATAGATCCGGGATCAACAACAACAAAGGTTGGAGTTTTTGATGATGACAAGGTGATCTTAAAAATAATTGTCGAACACCAGGACGATGATTTGAAAAAATTTGAACGCATTTTTGATCAGTGTCAATATCGAAAAGAGTTGATTGTCCAGGTGTTGATAGAGGCCAATATTGAAATTAATACGCTTGATGCAGTTGTTGGTCGGGGAGGTTTGTTAAAACCTGTTGAAAGTGGAACTTTTTTGGTTTCTGATTTGATGATTTCTGACCTAAAAGAGGCAGCAAGAGGAGAGCATGCATCTAACCTGGGGGCTGTTCTCGCTCAGGAAATTGCTTCAGAAATCAATGTTCCTGCATTTATTGTTGACCCTGTATCTGTTGATGAATTGACCGATGTGGCGAGACTTTCAGGTTTGCCTGAATTACCCAGAGTAAGTATTGCTCATGCCTTAAACAGCAAGGCTGTAGCCCGGAATGTCGCGAAACGAATTAATCAGGATTATGGAGATTCAACATTTATCGTTGCCCATTTAGGAGGAGGGATTACGGTACATGCCATAAAAAATGGACGAACGATTGATGTAACTTCCTGTCAGAATGAAGGGACCTTTGCCCCGGAGCGCTGCGGAAGTCTTCCTGTTTGGTCATTAATTAAGTTGTGCTATTCCGGAAAATATTCCGAAACGGAATTATTGAATAAAACATTTGGTGCCGGTGGCATGTATGCTTACCTGGGGACAAAAGATGTTCGTGAAGCTTTGAGTCGAGTAAATGCTGGAGATGAGTTGGCTGAGTTGGTTTTTGATGCTATGATTTATCAGGTTGCCAAGGATATTGGGGCAATGGCAACTGTTCTCAAGGGTGAAGTTGATCGAATTATTTTTACCGGAGGGATCGCTCATAGTGAAAAGTTTACGTCAGGATTGAAAGATCGTGTAGGATTTATTTCACCGGTGACCATTGTGCCAGGAGAAGAAGAGTTAGAGGCATTGGCAGCTGGAGCTTTGCGGGTCCTAAATGGGGAAGAAAATGCAAGAGAATACTAATTGACTATGATTACAAATTTCAAGCAAATACTAGATGACGCCAGAACTTTAGGTGAAATAACGATTGCTGTTGCAGTTGCTCAGGATAGAGCCGTTTTGGAAGCAGTAAAAGAGGCAAATACACTGGGCTTGATAAATGCGATTCTTGTAGGCGATGAGTATCAAATAAAACCTGTTTTTGATGAACTCGGTCTTGATAATTGTTCTGAGATAATACATGAACCGAATATTGAAAAAGCGGCTTCAACTGCTGTGAAGAAAGTTCATGATGGGGAAGCTCAGATTCTTATGAAAGGCTATATCAATAGCCACATTCTTTTGAAAGCTGCTTTGGCGAAAGATGATGGTTTGCGTTCCAGCAGGCTTTTAAGCCATTTGGCTGCATATGAGATTCCCGGAGCAAAAAAGCTAATTTTCAATACTGATGGTGGAATAAATATCGCTCCTTCGCTGGATGATAAAAAACAAATTCTAATGAATGCCGTTGATGTACTTCATCGTTTGGGTATTGAAAAACCCAATGTTGCTGTTTTATCCGCGAATGAACTAGTCTGCTCAAGTATGAAAGCTACAGTGGATGCAGCCGAACTGGTTAAAATGTGGAGAAAAAATGAACTTGGGAACTGTATTGTTGAAGGCCCGGTTGCAATGGATGTCGTCGCTAGTCCCGAAGCTGCCAGGCTTAAAGGAATAGAAAGTAAAATTTCGGGGAATGTTGACTTGCTTTTAGCTCCATCTATTGAAGTTGGTAATATTATTGGGAAAACATTGGTGTATTATGCCGGTGCAAAAATATCCGGAGTTGTAATTGGGGCGACAAATCCCATTGTAATGGTTTCGCGAAGTAATAATGCTGAAGCAAAGCTAAACTCTATAGCACTAGCTTGCCTGTTGAGTGATCGGTAATTGGGCTTAATTCTCAATTTTCATTAATTCCTGTTTTATGTACTGGGTAAATAGGAGGGAAATAATTGCTATTAATGCACCAAGAAAAAAAGGAATTCTCCAATTTAAAGTCCATAAATATCCTCCAATAACAGGGAGTACAATAGCTGTAATATGATTGATTGTAAATCCAACTCCCATCGAAGGGGCAATGTCTTCAGGTGCTGCTTGTTTTTGAAAGAATGTTTTTATTGCAATCGAGAAGGTGAAAAATAGATTGTTAATGACATATAGAATTGAAGCGATATCCCGATTTTCGATAAGTGCATAACAGAGGAAAATTAAAATAAGGCTGCCATATTCAATACTTAGGATTGTTCTTTCACCAAACCTGTTAATAGCCCTGCCTATATAAGGACTTAAAAAATAGGTGACAATATTATTGATAATAAAGAGAGTCGTGATATGTGTTACCGAAAACTGATATTTTTCAACCAACATAAATACAGCAAAAACAACGAATATCTGTCTACGTGCACCACTTAAAAAATTGAGGGTATAAAAGAGCCAGTATTTTTTCTTTAGAATAGGTTTTTTCTGCTGAGGTGGTAAATTCTCATCTACTGGATTTTTAGTAAATGTGTAAATGCTGATAACAATTACAATTGCTCCAATAATTAAGAACATATATTTAAATGGAAGGAAGTCTGCCACCAGCCAAACAAAACCTCCAATTAATACATTCGTCAGGGCAGTCATGCTACGTAGTTTAGCTAAAACTTGCGAAACTCGGTTTGTGGAAAAATACTGCAAAGCCAGGGATTGATTACACGTTTCATAATAATGAAACCCGATTGACATGATTACGGTGGTAAGTATTAATCCTCCAAACGAAGGAAACAAGCCTGTCAATAAAACTCCCAGCCCCATGAAAATTACAGATAAACTGGCAAATCGATGCTCTTTAAAAACAAGAAGAAGGTAAACTACAAAAAACGTTAAAAAACCGGGTATTTCACGAACAGATTGAATTACTCCGATTTGAATTGAATTTACTCCAACTTCATCAACTGCAAAGTTATTGAATAATGTTCTCCATCCTTGAAAACCCAAAGCTGATGCAATGGCCAAAAGCAACAGATAGAAGTACATCGGATTTTCTTTGTAGGATTTATAGGGAGTTGTTCTCATTTTCTAGAATTGAAAATGCAAACTTATCTTATATCGCCAGACTTGAATATTAATTTCCTCTTTTAAATGAAAAAGATTACAATGAAATTATATATGATGAATCCTGAACGTAAATGTTATTCAGTAAAAAATAGAAAATATTAAAAATGATGCCTGTTTACTTCAAATAAAGGTATACTTTTATTGGGCTATGGCTTTTTGAATTAATAATTTTATTCATAAAAAAACATTTGGTGATTAAATCTTTTGGGAAAATCAGAGTCTATAGACTAAACCATTAATTATTAATAATTATTTTTTGCTATGAATTTAAAACTTGCTAACAAACTTGCAGGATTTTTGATCCTGTTTCTAATTGTATTTAACGCTCACTCTCAGGAGTGGGGGAATTTCATGGGAGGAGCAAGAATCGTTTCACCTGAAATTGATGGAAATAGTGTTACTTTCCGCATAAGTGCTCCTGACGCTTCTTCTGTGTCTGTATCTGGTAGCTGGAAATCATCAGATCGTTCAATTGATATGGTTAAAGATGCTGACGGTGTTTGGTCTGCTACAGTTTCAAACCTGGAACCGGAATTATATAACTACACGTTCTCTGTTGACGGAGTTGGTTTAATTGATCCAGCAAACTCACAAAACATTATCAGAGATGGCTCAAGATTTATGAGCATTTTCATTATTGATGGAGAAGAATCAGAAATGTATGCTTCTGTGACTGATATTCCTCATGGTGATTTGGAAAAAGTGTGGTATGATTCTCCAACTTTAAATCTTAACAGAAGAATGTATGTTTATACTCCAGCTGGTTATGATGAGAGTGATAAAGAATATCCTGTATTTTACTTGTTGCATGGTGCTGGTGGTGACGAAGATGCATGGTCAAGCATGGGGAGAGCAGTTCAGATTATGGACAACATGATTGCTGCCGGAAAAGCAGAACCAATGATTGTTGTGATGACAAACGGAAACGGAACTCAGTCTGCTGCTACAATTGATTATCCTATGACTCAGGCTGCAGATGGTTATGGAAGTACTGGAATGTTTGAGCAAAGTATCGTCGATGATATTATCCCTTATATTGACAGTAACTACAGAACTTTAACTGATCGCGAACATCGTGCAATTGCAGGTTTATCAATGGGAGGAGCTCATACAACTTATTGTGCTTTAAATAATATTGACAAATTTGCATGGATTGGTTCATTTAGTGGTGCTTTCGTTTTATGGCCAAACGCAAGAGGAGAGTCAGATACTCCGGGAGCTCAGGTTCTTAGTTTGGAAAATGTTGAAAACGAAATTTTCCCAGATCTTGATTCTTCAGTAAATTCAGAACTTGATCTTTTGTACATTGCAATTGGTCAGGATGATTTCTTGCATGAAGCTAATGTTCAATTTAAAGGTTGGTTAAACGATCAAAACATCAACTTTATTGATATTGATACTCCGGGATATGCTCACGAATGGAGCTTTTGGAGAATTTGTCTTGTAGATTATGCAGGCAAAATTTTTAAATAAGTCAAATAGATATTAAAATTAGAGGCTGTTCATTTTTTAATTTGAACAGCCTCTTTTTTTATGAAGAAATGTATACTTGTTTTTACTTTTCTTTTTCAAATGGCCAGGCCATAATTCCACCTTCCATCACTTTTACATTCGTATAGCCATGAGCTTTAAGCATCATAGAAGCTTCATAGCCGCGAAGTGATATTTTACAGTAAGTGATAATTTCCTTGTTTTTATCTTCCGGAAGTTCATTAATTCGCTTACGGAGCATTCCTACAGGAATTAAAGTTTCACCAACACCAAGTCGTGTTTGTTCATATTCGTCCGCACCACGAACATCCAGAATATACATATCGTCACCACGATCCAGTTTTTCTTTCAGTTCAAGACCGGAAATTCCATCAAACAGTCCTTCCATTTTATTTTGAAGAATATGAGCTGATGCGATGCTGTGATCAATTGCCAAAGAGAACGGAGGAGCATAAGGAAGGTCTGCATTAACCATATCGTCCACCGTAAGTTGACCTTTTACTGCTGTTGCCCAAATGGCAAGTTGTTTACTTACATCTCCTGGGCCCAGGCATTGTGCACCTAGAATACGTCCTGATTCTTTTTCTGCAATAAGTTTTGTTATCAGTAATTTGCCATCCATAAAGCCTGGTTTGTCCGGGCTGGCATTTACCACCTTAACGAAATCAATACCTGCATCTTTGGCTTTTTCTTCAGATAGACCGGTTATACCCACTCCGTAATCAAAAAGTTTACAGATTCCTGTTTGAATAGTTCCCGGAAATTGTGCTTTATTCCCATTAATACAGTTTTCTCCGGCAACACGGCCTTCCAGATTGGCAAGATCTCCGTAAGGTGCAAGCACTTTTTTTCCTGTAATTAAGTTGGTTATTTCACAACAGTCACCGGAAGCATAGATGTCAGGATCGCTTGTTTGCATGTATTTATCAATAGTAATGCCACCAAGTTTCCCAATTTCAAGCCCAGCCTCTTGAGCCAGTTTTATATTTGGACGAACACCAATTGCGATAACAGCTAATTCGCATGGAATCTCAGTTCCGTTTTGAAGTTTAACAGCAGTTAATTTTCCATTTTCACCGATAAACTCAGAAACACCGTTTTTTGTAATTACGTTAGCTTTTGATTTTAAGTAGTTTTCAACCAGCTTAGCCATCTTCCAATCCAAGAATGTTAAAAGTTGAGGCAGAAGTTCAATCATTGTTAGCTCAATGCCTGCAAGGTTAAGTGCTTCAAGGGTTTCAATACCGATTAGTCCACCACCAATAACAACCGCTTTTTTGATTTTTTTATCATCACGGATTTTACGCAGGTAATCAGCATCCTGCATAGATTGCAAGGTTGTTATTCCTTCCAGATCAATTCCAGGAAGAGGTGGCTTATTTGCCGTTGCTCCGGTTGTAATGATTAATTTATCGTATTCCTGAGTCCCTGTTTCACCAGTGGTCAGGTCTTTAAATTCGATGTTTTTTTTAGCTCTGTTGATTTTGGTGACTTCTGTGTTTATTTTAGCAATTATTCCTTTTGCATTCCAGTAAAATTTGGGGTCACGAACAACTCCGGTTGGAGTGCAGAGTAATTTATTGCGATCATCAAAGAAACCACCTACATAATAGGGGTATCCACATGAAGCCATAGATAAATCCGGCCCTTTTTGGAATATGGTAATTTCAGCAAATTCATCCATTCGGCGTGCGCGGGCTGCAGCTTTAGGTCCTGCAGCAGAACCACCTATGATAATAATTTTCTTTTGTTTTTCCATTTGGGTCGATTTTTTGGTTTCTATTAAGTTTCTATTTGTTGACCTGTTTTTATTTGATTTATCTTGAATTCGAAATAAAAAGCAGCTAATGCTGGAAGTTCAGTACAATGTGATGGCATTAGTTTTTCAATGCCTTGTTTTTTGAAATATTTGATAGTTTCCTTTGTCTGTGAGTTGTTATGTTTAAGATGAAAACCACCTATTATTGTTTTAATTTTGTTTATTCCAGTTACTTCCTTGGCGTATTCACAAATGTTGCAAATACCAGAATGGGCACAACCTGAAACAATAATTAATTCTTCATTCTGGATTAAAGCTAATGCTGAGTCATCAGGAACAAAATCATCATTTCCGTTCTCGTCAATAAAGGGTGTTGTTTTTGATTCAAAATCATTTAAACGTGGGATTTCTCCCAGATAGAAAATGTTTTCTGATATTTTAACTGGAGTTTTACTTAGCGTTACTTCAAAATGCTTTTTTATAAATTCAGAGCAGATTTCAATTCCAATAGGAGAGTTATCTGTTTTTCTAAATCGCTCCATGCAAGCAGAAGGGTGGGTGAGTAAAGGTTTGTTTTGCATGAATTGAAGGCCATTCCCATGGTCCCAGTGTCCATGACTTAAAACTATTTGGTCAACTACTTCTTCTAGTTTAATTCCTAATTTAAGTGCATTTGTCAGAAATACATCGCTGGAGCCTGCATCTAAAAGAATTGTTGTATCATCATGCTCTATAAGAAATGATAGTCCGTGTTCTGCTAAAAATTGCCCCCCGGCATGGTTGTCTGTTAAAACTGTTAGTTTCATATGTTCAGTGGTTCAGGAAGGTGTTTTAATGCGTCTGAAATGAATTTAGGTATTTTTATTGGTTTTCTGGTTAGGCTATCAGCAAAAACAACGGTTGATTTTGCTTTGCATAAAAGTTCTCCTTCTTCATTGTATATTTTGAAGTGAAAGCTAAATCGAACTTTAGGAAGTTCATCAATGCTTGCTTCAATAGTCAATAGTTCATCGTATTTCCCTGGTTTAAGGTAACGCAAATCCATACTAATAACTGGAAGCATAACCCCATTTTCTTCTAAGAATTTGTCGTGAATACCAATTTCGCGAAGTAGTTCGGTGCGAGCCAGATGGCAGTATGTCACATAATTGGCATGATATACGTAGCCCATTTGATCCACTTCTCCATAACGTGGACGAACCTGTACTTTGCCTTTTCTAATACTGCTCATAAAGTTATTATCTTTTTATATAGGTTTTTAAGTTGCCTTTTCTTAGGTCAAAAAGCTTATAATTTCCTTTATTGCTTTGCAGTTCTTCAATAATCCAGCGCATTTGTTTTTGCATAATTGGAAGGAATTCTTCAGAGCTTTCACTTCCTGTGATAACAGGTACAAAATCAGAATTTGCAATTTTAATATTTTGCCCAAATCTTTTAGATACCAAGACATTTACTCCTAATTCTTTTATAAATTCAACAAATTCTTTCCCATGGGCAGCATTAATATGAACAGTTGGTTTGTTGATGTTTGGGTTTTTAACTTCCTGATCAAAAATAAATTGATTTTCCACCCAATTATAGATGAGATATTTTTCGGCTTGACCGAAGAACGTCATTTCAAAAACATTTTCGTTAGATACAGCAAAAGCAATTCTTGGTGTCATAGTGTAAATCTCCTGTAATCATTAATTTTAGTTTTTCGTTTATATTTCCAACCTATCTAAAACCAGTATAAATCATATTATTTGTCAATGATATGGCCATCATTTTCTTTGATGATTCATTTATTTACAAAATAAGTGATTCCAAATCAATTTTATCTCATTTGTAACCTGAGAATCTGGTGCCCAGTTGATAATATCTTGGCAATTTACCATGGCATCAACGAAAACTTTGTCAAAAGGAATTTTGCCAATAACCGGTATTTTTAACGATGAGCAGTAATTTTCTATTTCATCAGATATTGATGTGTTAATATCATATTTGTTTATAACCACGTAAGCTTTTGTTTTGTGTTGACCTACCAATTCAATGATTCTTTTTAGATCATGAAGCCCCGATTGACTTGGTTCTGTAACCAATACAACTTTTTGAATTCCCGTTAGTGTTGAAATAGCCGGACATCCAATTCCCGGAGGGCCGTCGATAAGAATCGTATCAGCACTGATTTCTTCAGCTATTTTACGAGCTTCTTCGCGAACAACATTTACTAATTTACCCGAATTGTCTTCTCCCGGAGCAAGGCGGGCATGGATCATTTTTCCGTTTAAAATATCACCTGCATACCAACGACTTTTATCAAAATCTATCATGTCTATGGCTCCTTCCGGACATACCCGATAGCACAGCTGGCAACCGTCGCAAGCAGTTCCTGTAATTTCTATCTGGTCGTTTTTTATCGATATTGCATCAAACCGGCAGTAGTTTAAGCATGTCCCACAATTTGTGCATTTGTTTCTATCGATAGTCGCTTTTTGACCAGATATATATACTTCTTCACGGAAATTTTCAGGTTGAAGAATTAGGTGTAGGTTTGCCGCATCTACATCACAATCTGCAACAACAATTTTGTCAGCCAACGAAGTGAGTGCTGCACTTAAACTTGATTTTCCAGTCCCACCTTTACCGCTTAATATTGCAATTTCTTCCACCTTAAATTTCTTTTAGTATTGAGTTGTATAGTTCTTTAAAAATATCCAGATATTCCGGCATTTCATCTGTAATGAGATTTCCTTTTGAGTATATTTCTGCAATTTTTCGATCGAATGGAATTTCTCCTAAAAGCTTAATGTCATTTTCATTTAAGTATTCTTTTACTGAATTATTTCCCAAGTCAGCACGATTAATAAGAACTCCAAAAGGTTTTTTAATTTCTTGTAAGGTCTCAACAGAAAGTTTCAGGTCGTTTAACCCGAAAGGTGTGGGTTCTGTAACCAGCACTATATAATCTGCATTTTCGGCTGTTGCAATAAAAGGGCAGGATGTTCCCGGCGGTGCATCTAAAATGGTAAGGTGCCCGTTTTTTGCATCTTTTACCGCTTCATGGATTAATGGAACAGAAGAATATACTCCAATTTCACTTCTGCTTTCAAAAAGTGCTGAATTATCATCAATTTCATATTTTGAAATGGTGCCTACAATTTTTTCCTGTTCGGTTATTGCCCCGAATTTACAAGCATAGGAACATGCCCCACAGTCGTGGCACAAATCCTCAATGACTTGTATCTTTTTCAGTTCTTTCAACAGAACTAATGCGTTGTATGTGCAATACTCCTGGCATTTCCCACAAAAAGTGCATTGGTTGGGGTCTATTACCGGAATGTGTTGCGTTACAATTTGTTCTTCAATAAAATTCCCTTTAATAAACTGAAGGTCGTTTGGCTCTTCCGAATCACAATCAATCAGCAGGGTGGGTTGATTCTTTTTTATTGTGTTGAATAGATTGGTTGAAACAAGTGTTTTCCCTGTTCCTCCTTTGCCGCTGGCAATTGCTATCTTCATGTTTTAAACTTCTACTTTTTTTACAACAAAATCACCTTTTTGTACTCTCAGTGTTTCTGCAATTACATCACATTTTACCATTAGTAAAAAGAAGATGTTTCCCGATTTGCTATGCAATAGTCCTTCCAGATTTCCTTGTCCTTTTGAAATAATTACATCTGCATTTTGGTATGCATGAATGAATTCATCAGAGCATTTATCCAAGATGGTTGATGGAGCATCGTAGCCATTCGAAATTACAGGGACAATCTTATCCAATCCTACATAGTTAGCATCTTCCAGAGTTGCATCATTGATAATTGGTGCTCCCCGGACAGCATACGTTAAGTTGGGATGATCTATGGTTTCAATAAAAAGCTTGTCAAAAACGATTTCTCCATTATTGTCACCCAGGTAAAGAACCGATTTTGCATTTTGCAGCTCTTTTTGAAGTAACAGTGAGTCATTAATCGCAAAATCGGAATTTAGTACCTTTTCAATTGTTTCGTTGATGTTATAATGCTCATTTACAGCAAAGTCTATGATATTCCCTGAAATGGCTAATCTCAAAGCCATTTCAAAAGAGTTTTCAGCCTGTTTTATTTTTTGCTGAAGTGAACTGTACATCCCAAGTATTAAATCGTTGCTTTCTTTCTTGCCAACTTTATATGGATCTGAATTTTTAGTTATCTCTTTTATCTGGACATGAAGTTCACGGGCAAACATGGGTGATGAAAACTCATCTTTTTTTACCATGTAAAGGTTTTTCATCGACTCTGCAAACTCTTCAGCTTGTCCTATTTCGATGTCTTCCTTGCTTAATAATTTTGAAACTGCCCGGTTAAAACAGTCATAGCAACGTTGATCAAATGCCATTCTTAAAAACGATTAATGGTCACAGGCATTACTGCCAGTTGTAAGTGTTTTATTAATAAAATCTTCTGCGAGTTCTTGTGGTCCTTTAATTTCTGCGCCAACACTAACTTCGATGTTTTGTTGATTGAACAAACTGATTGCTTTTTGTCCAATACCTGCAGCAATTACATGCGTTACTCCATGTTCTGCTAACCATTTTGGAAGTAATCCTGGTTGGTGAGGAGGAGAAGTAAGTTCGTTGATAGCACTAACTGAATTTTCATTAATATCAACAATTGCAAATTGAGGACAATGTCCAAAGTGTGAGCTTAACACTCCATTGTCTGTAGGGATCGCTATTTTTATCATTATCGTATTTTGTTTTTAAATGTTTAAACACAGCATAAGCGAATATACTGGGAATATTAAATTTTATAATTTTAATTGCCGTTTCCAGAGAAACGACCTCTTCCGATACTTTTCCCGAATTCTTTGTTTTTTCTTTTTAGTCTTAAAGGGCGATTCATCTCTTCATTTGAAGTGTCATCAGAATCGTTTCGGAATAATCCTTTTTTATTTCCGCATTCCCCTTTTGCCCTGCCTGTCATAGGTCCTTTGCCTTCAGGGCCTTTTTTATTGAATCCTGGCATAGTTACCTCCTTTAGTTTTTATTAATGGTATTTAAAATATCCTGAATAGTTTTGTCTTTATCATTAATCATTATCATCTGTATTTCTAAAGATTCCATGATAGACTTTGCTTTGCCTCCAAATTCTCCGGAAATAACCTGAGTTACTCCTTCTTTTGCAATAAATTGAGCTGATGCGGGACCTGCACCTCCTGTTGCATCTTTATTGGGGTTTTCCAAAAACTCTGTAGAGTTTGTTTCTACATTATAAATTGCAAAGTAAGAGCATCTTCCAAAGCGGCTATCTAGTTTCGCTTCTAATTTGTTTTCTGTGGATGTGATTGCTATTTTCATATAATCATTAATTAATTTCAATATAAACAACACAAATATAGTGAACATTTGTTCATTAATGAATAGTTTTTGAAAATATTATTCATACAGCATGAATTTTTCATATACAAAAAAAGCTACCTATATAGGTAGCTTTTCATATCTTGGAAAGAGTCTTATTAATTATTCTTTTCTGTTAATTTTTCAACAGTAGAAATTTCCATGAATGTTGATCCTCCACCAACACCAAAACTTCCACCTACATAAATAATGGTATCGTCATATTGTAATCTTCCGGATTCTACTAATCCTCCAAGAGCGAGACGCATCATTTTAAACCTATTTTTCTTCGGTTCAACCATTCTTGCTCTAACACCATAAGATAAGGCCAATTGTCTGGCTGTTGTCATGTCGTAACATTGGGCAAAAATAGGATTTGTACCACGGAAAGCAGCTAGGTATCTTGCTGTACGACCAGAAATTGTATTTGTAACAATTGCTTTAGTATTCATTCTCTCTGAAGCGTGAATTGCTGCATCAACTAAGTATGAAACAACTTCGTTATCAGTGTCGGGTATTACAATATCGTTGCGTTTGTCTTTGCTTGGCTCAACTTCCTGAGCAATTCGTTTCATGTATTTAACGGCATCAACCGGATATTTACCATGAGCAGTTTCACCACTAAGCATGATTGCATCAACACGAGAATAAATTGCATTGGCAACATCACTAATTTCTGCACGAGTAGGTCGTGGATTGTCAATCATGCTGTGAAGCATTTGTGTTGCAACGATAACCGGCTTTTTACGTTGAACAGCTTTCTTCGTTAATAAACGCTGAATGCTTGGAATTTTTTCAGCATCAATTTCAATTCCCAGGTCACCACGGGCTACCATAATACCGTAGGCATGATCAAGGATTTCGTCGATGTTATTAACTCCGTCCAGGTTTTCGATTTTTGCAATAATTTTTATTGGGCTATTATGCTTATCCAGAATCTTTTGAACTGCAATCACATCTTCTTTATTGCGAACAAATGAGTGGGCAATAAAGTCAACACCCATTTCTGCTGCTAATTCAATAAAACCTTCGTCTTTGGGAGTAATTGATGGAAGATTTGCGCTAAATCCTGGAGTATTGATACTTTTCTTATTTTTGATAACTCCACTGTTGTCAACCCGGCAAAGAACATAGTCTGCTTCTTTTTTCACTACGCTTAAGCCTAGCTCGCCGTCATCGATTAATATTTTACCATCTTCTGGAACTTCAACATGGAAATTCGAGTAGGATGTTTGTAGAACTTCGCGACCTTCCTTGCTGGCTCGTTCAAGACCAGAAACTTCAATATGTTGTCCTTCTTCAACTTCAAAAGATTCAATTCCTGTGGTTCTGATTTCCGGACCTTTGGTGTCAACCAGGATAGCTATCCTGTCCGAAACAGTGCGAATATTTTTAACAACTTCTCTGGCACTATCATGAGTGATATGTGCAGTATTAAGTCGAGCTACATTCATTCCCGCAGTAAATAATGATTCAATAAAATCAACTTCACATCTTCTATCTGAAATGCTGGCAACAATTTTAGTGTGTTTCATATGCAATATGTGTATGTAAATTTATGGGCGGACAAAAATAGTCTTTTTTTTGAACGACCTAAGAAACTTAGTTTTTCATACGAGAAAATGATATAAACGTTAAGGCTATGTAAAACTTTATCTCACAAGTTAATAAGTGTCATTTTTTATTGACTTGTAAACACAAGATTCATCTTGTTTTTTGTATGAAATAGTTCTTAGGATTCTTTGTTTAAAATTTTACAGTTTTATTGTTTCTTGTCTGCTTTGATAATTAATGTTTTATAAAGCTATTATTCTTTAATATGTATTTTTTTTAATATAAAATTATAGCTTTAGTATTGGACTTCATTTGTTTTGATGTTTACATGTTCATCTAAATTTTATTTCAGGAAGAGAATTAGGTTAACAAATTGGTGAAAATTGGTAACGAAAATGCTACATGGCAGATTTTGTAAATTTAGATAGGAAAGTTGTAACTTTAAGGAATTCGGACTTAGATTGAAATAGATTGTTAAAATGCTTATAAAATTCTATACTTAAATATTGAAATTACTAATCTAACCCCCTACAAAATGAAAAAAATAATTAACGGAAGACTTCGTCTAACGGTAGTTTTGTTGTGCTTGATCTTATTGGGTGGAATTATAAGTTGTACACAACCCCAAGAATCTCCTTCAGTTAGCAATATTGAAAGTATCCAGGCTTACACTGATTTGTGTTTTTATGGTCAAAAACTTATTCAAGTTGATGTCTCTTATCAAAACAATGTAGATTTATCCGGAGTAACTTCTGATACCTATACATTAGTGGATCGTGGATATGCAAATCCAGATTTTGCTGAAGCTACTATTGAATCAGTTGATATAAATGGTCAGGTTGTAACTTTAAATATTACAACAGACACTGAAGCAATGGATGATAATGCTTTAATATACAGTGGTGATAATGCAACTGGTTCACGTACAAAAAATCCAATAGGTGTTTATGTTACCGGTCCTTGGTATCGTTCTGTTAATGGAACGATTTATTATGGAGCAGAAGATTCTGAGAATTATAAAGCGAATACAACTGGTGAAGGATATCAAACCCGGGAGTGTTTGGAGTTAAAACTCTATCATAAAGGTGAAACCGCTGAAGTTGCAGCTTGTCTTGCCAATGAAGATGGTTCCTACAATGCCGAAGGACTTTGGTTGCCAACAATTGATGCCAATTACGGTGAAGATGGATTCCGGTCATTTGAAGAACTTGGAATTGAAGTTCCTACAACAGCTACTGATGGTGATCAGTTTGTGAAAGGTTGGGCTTATTTCCCTGAAAATTATGATGTGAACAGAACCGAAAAATATCCGATGATTATTACTATCCAAGGTTATGGTATTTCATACTGGAAGCTTGAAGATGGAACAAACAACTTTGGGACAGGATTGAGCTTTGATGGTTCGGGATTCCGTTGGATGGGCAATGATGTTATTGTTTTAAATATCCATGACCGAAGCCATACTGGTGGCGAAGCCTATAAATTTTGGGTGGATGATTATCACATGATTCAATATTTCATTGCAAATTATAATGCTGATGAACACGACATTACATTAACCGGTAATTCGCGTGGAACCATGGCTGTTAATACAATTGCTTCAACTTATCCGGGGTTAATAAATACGTTGATTATTAATAATGGCTCAATGGGTAACGGAAAAGCTGGAAGTGGAATGTTTAATGGTACCTGGGGAGATGAAGAATGGCAAGCTGCTGCAGGAAACGGAATGAGTATCTGGGCTTTCGATGGAGAGCAGGATACTAATAACATTGACGTTTATCAGAATGCAATTTCTTACTACAAAGCAGCTGGTTGGTCTGATGAATGGATTGTTGAAAATATTCGCCTTACTGGCTTCCCTTCAGAATTATATTATTACTGGGGAGATTCCGATCACTCAACTACAAAATTGAACTACTGGTATTTCTTTGATGAATTGTATTATGGACCAGACGTTGACATTGTAAACGGAGAATTGGTTTATAATTCAAAATTGAATGTGGGAGATACTTATCAGTTAGATGGAGCTTTAAATGATGGTACCTACAATAAAGCAGGTTATGATTATGTGCTTTATGGTGAAACATTAAAAGATTGGGTACTTTCAAGAGATTGGGAAACTCGTTAACAAAAATTGAAAATCAGATATAGTATTACGATGAATAAAATTACTTTTTTGACGATCATCCTGTTTGCAGGAATTTTGAATTTAACCGTTTCTGCACAGCCGGGAATGACTATGATGGATGAGTCTGTCATAAGAGAGTTTACTCCAGTTTCGTTAGATGAAATCTCAACTCCGGCTTATGACTTTCAGCGAGCAAATAAATTGCCTATGACTGGGTATTTTGAGAAATCATTTGATATAAAGGGAACATCAAGAACGGCTAAGTTTTATATCTCAGCGACAGCTCCGGTAAGAAGTTTCTTTACGGTTGTTGCTGTTCCTGAAGGAGTGGAAACTACTGAGTTTTTTGTTGCCAGTGGCTGGCACGATATTGCCGATAAAAATGAAGAAGGTCTTGTTTTGCTTGAACCAGGACAAGGAGGGTGGACTAACTCACAAACCGAGCAGGAATATATGAATGCTGTTATGGATTTTTATAGTAGCAATGACTATTTCTCTATTTTCGGTATTAGTTACCTTGTCGGTTACGATGGCGGAGGTTCTGCTCTTGAAGCCTGGGCTGCAGAAAATCCGCTGAAAGTAATTAGTCAGGCATATGTGAATACTAATAGTCAATCCAGTGATTATTATGCTGCTTTTGACACAAAATACATGGATGGAAAATCTTCGGGCTATACACCTTTGGAAATTCCTGATGACGTGAAATTTGCTTACAACGAAGTGCCTGTTCCAACTGCTTTTATCAATTCTGACCTTGGAGAAGTTTCAGATGCAATTTCCTATTGGAAATCAGTGAACGATGTTGTTTCTCAAAGCACTTCCAGTTCGGATTATTTATATGGAGCAGATGTGTATTCTCAATCTGAAAACTCAGATGCATGGGCAACGGAATATACCGGGGCAATTTCAAAAGTTGTAGCGTTGGAGAAAGATGTGAATGTTTATAGTCCTGATCTTACTGATAAGTTGTATGGTTTTGTAACAGAATATATCAGCTATGATAATTCTACTGCTTACGGAAATTTTATTGCACCACGCAAAGAATATGGTGAAATAAGGAATATGATCGTAAATGGCGAGCTTCGCGAGTTCCAGATTTATGTACCAGAATCAGCTGAAAAACTTTGGCCTGATGGAGCTCCTGTTATTTTTGTTTTTGCGGGTAATTCACAGACTGATAAAATATTTTTCCATAATACTCAATGGTGGAGAATTGCTGATGCAGAAGGTGTTATTTTAGCAATTCCTTGTGAAACGTATAGCAGTAATTCTACAGTGGTTAGTCATGCTGATACAGGAATGTTTTATGAAAAGCTGGCTGAATATCTAACGGCAAACTATAATGTAGATACAACCCGTTTTTATGGGACAGGACAGTCTGCTGGTAGTTTTGCAACACAGGGATTTGGAGTTACAAATCCTGAATATTTTGCCGCAATTGCTTCAACTTCTGGTTTAAGCCAGCCAAGCGATCAAGGTGGATTTGGCAGTACGCCAACTTCAGAGGTTTCCAATAAAATGATTCCTAACTATTGTATCATTGGTGAAGGTGATATTGCGATGATGACAGGTACTCTTTGGGATGATACCGATAATATGCTAGACAATTGGGCAAAATATTTTATTGAAGTAAATGGTGTTGGTCCTTTAGGTGATGGTTCCAATCTTGAAACAGATGGGCGATTTTTAACATGGACATGGAAGAATGATCAGGGATTTCCACTTTTCAAAGTGGGAAGAACAATGTATCGGGCTCACAATTGTATTCCGGCAGAGATGCCTCGTTTGTGGGATTTCTTAAAACATTTTTCAATGAAAGATGGTGTTCGTTATTATGATGGAGTTTCAATTGATTAAATGAGTAAAACTTAGAAAATGAAAAAATATAATTTGATTTTTACGTTATTAGTTTCTGTTTTTTTACTGGCTTCCTGTGGTAGCTCAGAATCAACATCAGAACTACAAGGTGATGTCTCTACATCTGAAAACATGCAGGCATGGACAATTGATGATGTCCCAATTTCTCCGGAAGTGGTTATGGAGAATCGATATCCTAAAACAGAAATTAGTTTTCCGGGCGGAGTTATTGGTTATCAGGATTTGGTTTACCTGCAACCAGCTGGCTATCGTCCGTTGACTTTAGATATGTACTTGCCTGAGGATAAAAGCACGACTCATCCTATGGTAATGTACATCCATGGGGGAGGCTGGCAAAGTGGTCATTCTCGCAATTCTGGTGCATTTGACAACTGGCCTGCAACATTGGCGATGATTGCATCACGTGGATATGTAGTAACTTCTATTAATTATCGTTTAGGTGGTGAAGAGATTTTTCCTGCCGCAATTCAGGATGTAAAAACAGCTTTAAAATGGTTACGTGCAAATGCTGAAGAATATGGAATTGATAAAGATAAATTTCTGGTATGGGGAGCTTCTGCAGGAGGACATCTGGCTGCTTTAGCTGGGACTTCATATGGTGCAGAAGAACTTGAACCTGTGGATTTACCTGAAGAACTTGCTGCTGAATCTGATAAGGTTCAGGCGACAATTGGGTGGTATGGAATTTATGATTTTACAACAGGAAGAGCTCCTGGAGGATATTTTTCGGATATGCAGGTTGAGGCTAGTCCTGTGACTTATGTGGATGAAAGCGATGGTGCATTTTTATTGCTTCATGGTGATCAGGATCCTGTAATAAACTACCAACAAGCTATTGATTTTAATGATTTGCTTTTAGAAAATAATTTACAATCCAGTGTTCATATTTTCCCAGGGGTTGCTCATAGTTATATTGGAGAAACACCAGAAATGACAAAAGATGCCAGTATCCAGGCATTGGAAATGTCTATGGAATTTATGGATAACGTTTTCAAATAGGTTTAAACTTTATAGAAAAGGGTTTGGTGTTTGTATAAAAAGATTCACAATGATTATATTTAGAGAGACATTATTGTGGATCTTTTCTTGTTCTTCGTCATGAGGGAATTAGCGTTATTTAATACTAAATTATTTTAGCATTTCTTTGTTTAATAAGAAAGATAAGAAAATGAAATTGTTTTGTTGTACTTATAATTTCGTTTATGAAAGGATAATAAAATGAGTGAAAATCAAGATAACCGTGATATTAGGGAGTGGTGGCGGACATCTATAATTGATATGGAGCCGGGGAAGATTGCTTTTCGTGGGCATCCTATTCAGGATTTAATTGGAAATGTTTCTTTTCCCCAGATGATTTGGATGATGGTACAAGGAGATTTACCGTCTGATACTCAAGCCAAGCTTTTTGAGGCAGCTTTGGTTGCAGGTGTTGATCATGGACCACAAGCTCCTTCAATTGCAGCTTCACGTATGGCTGCAACTTGTGGATTGGGATTGAATAATGTCATGGCTACAGCAGTTAATATGTTGGGTGATGTCCATGGCGGAGCAGGAGAGCAATGTGCTGAATTGTATTTTGGTATTGCCTCCAGAATGGAGTTTGGTTCTTCCCTGGAAGATGCAGTGAAAGAAGGGCTGGATTATTGGAGAAAAGAACATGGAAAAATCGTATCCGGATTTGGTCATCGCTTTCATAAACCTGTTGATCCAAGAGCTCCGCGGTTGATGCAGCTTGTAAGAGAGGCTGCCGCAGAGGGAACGGTGAAAGGTACATTTGCGGATATTGGTGAGGCTGTCCAGGATGAGTTGGCTCGTCAACGTGGTGGCCGCCCAATAGCGATGAATATTGATGGGGCAACCGCCGTAATTTTTTGTGAATTAGGCTTTCCACCTCCACTGTCACGAGGCTTTTTCTGCCTTTCACGTTCTGTGGGAATTCTTGCCCATGGTTGGGAACAGATGCAACAAGGCGGACGGAATAAAGGTCCAATGCCGACAAAATATCTGCCTCTGTATGAGCCTTTAAAAAAGGAAGAATAAACATCAATTTACCCCTAAATCGTAAATCTAACTTTGATGATTGATCTGCATTTAAAAGAAGATTCTCAAATGTCCGGTAATGAGCCTGAAAGTGAAGATGATTTTAAGCCAAAATATTCGCTTTCTCACTTAACATTATTGGATTGCTCAACACCAGAGTTGATAGAAATAGCTTCCCGTGCAGGTTATGATTCAATAAGTCCACGTCTTATTCCTATGGGGGTTGAAGGGGAATACCCATACTCTTTAATTGATAAGGACATGATGCGCGATACGGCAAGTGCGATGAAGGCAACGGGGGTTAGTATCCTTGATATCGAGTTGGCACGAATTACTGATCACTGTGTGGTGAAATCATATGAACCAGGAATTGCAGCCGGGGCTGAACTTGGAGCTGAGAACCTGATAGCCAGTGCCTGGACTTCGGGGAGAATGGACTTCAACTACATAGCAGATACCTATGCTGAGATTTGTGATTTGGCAAAACCTTACGGATTGAGAGTGATCCTTGAGTTTCCTTCATTTTCACGTTTGCAGGATCTTCAGGATGCAGCTGCTGTGGTTAAAGCTGTCGATAGGGAAAACAGTGGAATTCTTATTGATACCATGTATATGCATATGTCTCGGATTAATCCTGAAGAGCTGGAAGGAATGCCTTCCAAGTGGTTTCAATGTATGCATATTTGCGATGTGCTTTCTGAAATCCCTAATAATTTAGCAGGAATTAGGCGAATAGCCCGTAGTAAACGATTGTTCCCGGGAGAAGGCTGCATCAATTTTCAATCTATTTTAGAAAAATTACCTCCCGTAAATTATTCGCTGGAGATTCCGAATCATAAAAAACTGGCAAAACTAGGGAAAGAAGAATATGCACGTCAATGTCTTGTCGCAGCAAAAAAGACATTAGAGCCGATTAAAAGTAAAAGAGTTTAAAGTGAAATAACAATAAAAAGATATAAAATTCAAAATATGGCACGAATTCTTACAGAAGAGGATAAGGTAATGGTCGCCGAAATGATCAGTCGATCCCGGGCAGCAATGGCCGAGATCGAGAATTACAGTCAGGAACAATTAGACCGACTTTGTCAGGCAATTGGATGGTACACTTCAAATGAGGAAACTTTTACTCGTTTGGCAAAATTGGGCGTTGATGAAAGTGGAATAGGTGATCGTGAAGGTCGTCCAGGAAAACGATTCAAGATTCATGGTGTTCTACGTGATGCATTGCGTCAGAAAAGTACTGGAATCGTTGAAGAAATACCTGAAAAAGGTATTGTTAAATATGCGAAACCTGCAGGTGTAATCGCTTCGTTAATACCAATGACTAACCCTGCATTGACCCCTCCGGTTACTGGTATTTACGCAGCAAAAGCACGAGATGCCGTCATTTTTTCTCCACACCCTAGGACAAAAGGAACAACTGCAGAGATGGTTGCTGTAATGAGAGCTGCCTGTAAAGCTGTTGGCGCTCCCGAAGATTTATTTCAGGTTGTTACGGAGCCGTCAATCCCGGTAACGCAACATTTAATGGCAGAATGCGACCTGACTTTAGCTACCGGAGGAAAACCAATGGTGAAAGCTGCTTATAGCTCAGGACGTCCGGCCTATGGAGTAGGGGCAGGGAATTCGTCAATTGTAATTGATGAAACGGCAGATATCGATATTGCAGCAAAAAATACACGCCTTTCCAAAACCTCTGATTTTGGCTCGGGCTGTTCAGCTGATGGAAACATCATCATCCAAAAATCGATTTACGACAAAATGGTTGAGGCGTTAATTGCTGAAGGCGGTTATTTGTGTAATGATGAAGAAAAGTCAATGCTTGAAAAAGCTATGTGGGATGAAAAAGGAAATCGTACTTTCCCAACCATTGCATGTCGTCCGCAACAAACAGCGAAAGTTGCCGGATTCAATATTCCTGAAGATCGCAAGTTTCTAATGGTTGAAAATCAGGGACAGATAGGACCTGAGCACAAATTTTCAAAAGAAAAATTGACAACACTGATGGCTCTTTATTATTTTGAAGATTTTGATGAAGCATTGCAAATTGTGCATGATATTTATGAAACAGGCGGTAAAGGACACTCGTGTGGAATTTATTCTCATAATGATGAGCATATTGACGCATTGGCAAAATTAGCTCCTGTTAGTCGAATGATGGTTCGTCAACCTCAATCGAAAGCCAATGCAGGTTCATTTACCAATGGTATGCCAATGACTTCAAGTTTAGGATGTGGTATTTGGGGAGGAAACATTACCAACGAGAATGTTTCGTTGAAACACTATATGAACTATACCTGGGTGAGTCGTCCAATTGCTGAAGATCGTCCTTCGGAAGAAGAACTTTTCGGTAAATTTTATAAAACGAAAACTATTTAAAGGAATATTGAAAGATGAGTAATATAAAGACAGTTGCCGAACATCTTGTCAATTATTTGGAGCAGCGCGAGACCAAACATATTTTTGGACTTTGCGGGCACACCAATATTGCTTTTTTATCGGCATTGGAGACCAGTTCTATCGATTTTATTACGGTACGTCACGAGCAAATTGCATCTCATGCTGCTGATGGGTATGCTCGGGTAAATGGGAAAGCATCCGTTGTTTTATCTCACCTTAGTCCGGGCTTAACCAATTGTGCTACAGGAGTTGCTAATGCAGCGCTGGATTGTATCCCCATGGTTGTAATTGCCGGGGATGTTCCAACACATTATTATGGAAAACATCCTCACCAGGAAGTGAATTTGCATGCCGATGCTTCTCAATATGAAATTTACCGACCTTTTGTGAAACGTGCCTGGCGGGTTGATCGCGCTGAGTTGCTGGCCGAAATTATGGAGAAGGCTTTTCACCTAGCTGAAAGTGGCCAGCCTGGACCTGTATTGGTAAATGTACCTATGGATATCTTTTCAATGAAAATTGAAAGCGAAACTTTTGACCGTGTAATTACCAATACCCGTTCGTTGGTTAAACCTTCAATTGATGACGAAACGGCTCGTCTCATTGTTACGGCATTGGGCGAATCAAAAAATCCTGTTCTATACGTTGGTGGTGGAATATTATTAGCGAAAGCATCTACTGAGCTTCAGGATTTTGTCGATCATATGCAAATCCCTGTCGCACATAGTTTAATGGGAAAAGGTGTTTTGCCGGATAATCACCCATTGGTTATGGGAATGACTGGTTTTTGGGGGACAGAACTTGTAAATAAAACCTGTTTGAATGCTGACACAATCATGGGAATAGGTACACGCTTTAAAGAAGCTGATTGTTCTTCCTGGTATCCGGGTTATACGTTTAATGTTCCGGGGTCGAAAATTATTCATATTGATATTGAACCCTCAGAAATTGGAAGAAATTACCCAACTGAGATTGGTGTGATTGCTGATGCAAAATCATCCTTGAAAGTATTAACACGGGTGGCAAAAGAACTTTATCCGAATGGATTTCAACGGGAAAGTTTGGTTAAGAAAATAGCTGATTTCAAATCTGAATTTAAAGAGAAGAATGTTGAAATGGCAACCAGTAATGCTTTCCCAATGATGCCGGAGCGTATTTTGGCAGATGTTCGTGAAGCACTTCCAGATGATGCCATTATCACAACGGATGTGGGGTGGAATAAGAATGGAGTAGGTCAACAATTCGACATATTGACTCCCGGAAGTATCTTGACACCCGGAGGCTTCGCAACAATGGGCTTTGGCCCACCAGCAGCCATTGGAGCTAAAATTGCTGCACCAAATCGTACTGTGGTTTCTTTGGTTGGCGATGGAGGCTTTGGTCAAAATCCAGCCATGCTGGCAACTGCTGTTGAACGAAAACTAGGAGTTGTCTGGATTGTGATGAATAACAATGCATTTGGTACAATTGCTGGGCTTCAAAAAGCACATTATGGAATTACTTATGGAACTGTGTTCTCCGGAAAAGCGGGAGACCCAGAGCTCGGACCAAATTATGCCATGATTGCACAATCGTATGGTGCTGTTGGAATTCGAATTTCATCAGCAGAGGAACTGTTGCCAACATTGAAGGAAGCTATTGAAAGTGGTAAGCCTACAGTTATTGATGTGGCAATGATTAATAATCCAACACCAACAACCGGGCACTGGAATATCCTGGATATCTATTCACCGGATAAACATGTGTCGCACGTGGCAACGGATTGAGGTGAATTAAAAACAGAATAATTACTGTTGGATAAATATATAAGCAGACTGTTTCTTAATTTTAACAGTCTGCCTTATTCTTTTGTTAGACATAATGTAAATAACATATAGTAATACATAAATGGAAATAGATATTGACAAAATAAAAGCATTTCCAGTAATAACATTTCTGACTTTATTCTGTGGAGTATTTATATCAGGTTTCTTGTTTATATATGTTTTTAATGACGAGATTTTCTTGTCGCTTGATTTATTTCGATTAACAGCTCTTGCAGTATCAATTACTATCCCTCTATTTTCTATTAATGGTTTTCTTATACTGATGGGATTGACAAAAGATGAAGAAAATGCACCTAATAATGATGCTTTTCACAGAGCTTTTGCAGCTTCAATGTATCTTGGAAGCTTAATGACAATTCCTGTGATTTATATTTCGATACTTATTGGGTATTTTTTTGAATTAACTGAAAAACAAGGAATTTTATTAGCAATAATTATTGAGGTTACTCTATTAATAAGTGTTTCTATACTGATTTTTCATGATTCTTCAAAAACAAAGAAAAAGAATGACTCCCGCTAATAATTGGTGATTAAAATTTGCCAATTATTAGGTTTATAGCTTGTATGTTTTGGGCAACTGTCCATAGGAATCTAACATTTTTGAGCTATATTCGCATTGATTAATTTGTTTTAAAAAACCAAAGAATGACAGATCATTATGCAATCGTTCACGGGCCAAACCTCAATATGTTGGGGAAACGTGAAATTGGTATTTATGGTGGTAAAACAATGGAAGATATCAACGATGAAGTTGCAAAAGAAGCAGAAAAACTTGGTGTCTCCGTTGAGTTTTTTCAATCCAATTCGGAGGGTGCATTAGTAAGCTTTATTCAGGAATGCAGAGGTAGAGTTAAAGGAGTTGTCATCAATGCCGGAGCTTACACGCACTATTCAATAGCCTTGCGTGATGCGATACTTTCGTCGCAGGTAAGAGTTGTTGAAGCACATATTTCTAATATTTATAAAAGAGAGTCTTTCAGGCATCTTTCAGTTATTGCCCCAGCATGTATAGGGCAAATCTGTGGTTTAGGATCTCACGGATATATTTTGGCTCTTAGAGCTTTAACTGAAGAAAAATTAGATCCCTGGCAAGCTTAATACTTAGGAATAATGAGCAAGAATTTAAATAAACGAAAATTTTTAGTGGTTTCGGGTCCTAACCTGAACCTGTTAGGAACACGTAAAGCTTCAATCTACGGAAAAGGTACGTTGGAGGATATTCATCTGGGGTTGAAAAAATCGGCAGAAGAACTGGGTGTTGAAGTTGAATGTTACCAGTTTAACGGAGAAGGTGAGATTATCGATTGCCTTCAAAAAGCAACTCATGAATTTGATGGGGTGATAATCAATGCCGGAGCTTTGGCTCACTATAGCTATACCCTTCGCAGTGTAATTGGTTCCATGCTTTTGCCTTGTATCGAGGTTTTTATTTCAAATGTACATACACGTGAAGAGTTTCGTCATCAATCTGTTATTGCCCCTGTTTGTGTAGGTGTAATTTCCGGATTTGGTGCAAAAAGCTATATCCTAGCACTAGAGGCTTTAGTTAATATTGGAGAAATATAGAATATTTTAATAGGAGGAAATTTTTCAATGAGTATACGTTGGAGCAAAATGGCAAATGATTCTGCAAGTATTGTAAAGGCAGCATCTGATGGTTTTAATTGTATTGAGCTGACAGTTGATCATGTGATGGGTATGAATGATGATCAATTTCTTCTAGAGAAGAATTTATTCCTTCAGTACAAAATTGTTCCTGAGGTATGTTCATCTATAATTCCTTCCGACGTTTGGGTAACAGAGAAAGGCTTTAACTTGTATGTGTGGACTGAATATATGAAGAAAGCCATTGTCCGTTTATCTGAAATAGGATGTAAAAAAGTGGTTTGGAGTAATGGCCGATCCCGGGTGTTACCAGAAGAGGGAGATATTAGTGAAAGCAAGGCCCAGGTTCGTCAGTTTTTGCATATGCTTTGTGGAATTGCAGAAAAGTATGATATAACTGTTTTAATAGAGCCGCTTAGTCCCCGAAAAACAAACTTTCTAAATACGATGGGGGAGATTGGTAAATTCTTGCCTTTAATTCCGGAGAATAATTTATCATCGCTTATTAGCTTGCGTGAATTGGAAGAAATTGGCTTTACTACTGATAAATTTTCCAGCTATTCAGATTTGATCAGCTATGTGTATGTGGAAAATCCGGCTCAGATAAGCGGGAAAAGGCTTGCTCCAACATCTGTAGATGCATATGATTATTCAGTTTTTATGTCAGCATTAAAAGAAATAAACTATGAAGGCATCATCAGCTTGCCGGAAGATGCTGATGCAAATACATTAAAATTTCTTCAGTCTTTCCTCTAGTATTCGCTAGATAAAAAATTATCAGATTATTGCTTTTAATTATCAGGTATTTAGTGTTCTGCATTAATATCTTATCGATATCATTTTGCAAAACTTTTTATATAAAAAAGACTGCCTCAAATAAATGAAGCAGTCTTTTGTTGCAATAAAATATCTTAGTCTGGTAATACTTCTGTTGTATCCAGATCTAAATTTTTAGATGGAATTTTATAAGCAGCAATTCCTGAAACTACTAATGGAATTGAGAAAATTATAAATAAGTTAGGGATTGAAAAATTCAAATCAGTAAGATATCCAAAAAGAGCTGGCCCAGCAATGGCTCCAAGTCGTCCTGCTCCGGTAGCCCAACCAATACCTGTTGTTCTCACTTCTGCATCGTAAACGCGAGCTGTTGTTGGCCAGTAACCATTGAAACCTCCTTGAACAAATATTCCGATAAGGAAAGTTGCAATAAATATAAGAGCGGTGCTTAATGGTAAATTACCATAAATTACCATAATGGAAAATGCAATCATGAAGAAAGTAAAAATTAGCTTTCTTAAATTGAATTTTGCTGCCAGCCATCCAATTCCTGTACTGCCAATGAAAGCTCCTACATTCAAGACCATTCCTACATAAGTTGCCATTTCGAAAGGCAATCCCTGTTGGGTAGCAATACTTGGAACCCAACTGATAAGGGTATATAAAGTCATGAATCCAAAGAAAATACCAATCCAAAGACGAATTGTGGATGATTTATATTCAGGCATAAATAAGGTTTTTACGTTGGCCTGACGAGGAGCTTCAATTTCTGGAAGTTCATCGATTTCATCTTCTCCGATTTTCTTTAAGATTGTATTGACCTTTTTTAATGCATTTTTAGGACGTCTTAGTAAAAGATAATCAATAGATTCAGGCATGAACAGTATTACCAGGATTAGCATTAGTAATGAGAATATACCTGCTCCCATAAATGCATATCTCCATCCAAATTCAGGGACTGCCCAAGCTGTGAAAAAACCAGTTAGAATAGCACCAATGGGATAACCTGCCTGAACAAAACCAACAGCTAAGTCTTTTCTAAATTTGTTAGAGAACTCAGCAGTAATCGCAGCTAATGTAGGTAGAAGTCCGCCAATTCCTAAGCCAGCAAAGAAACGAAGAACTAATAATACGTAATAGCTTTCAACATAGGCTGAACCAATCATTGATGCAGACAGGGTAGTCATTGCAATGATGAATAATTTTCTTCTGCCGATTCTGTCCGCCAGAGGAGCTAGAAAAAGGCAGCCCAAAGTCATGCCGGCTAATGCAGCACTGTAAATGTATCCCTGCAGTGTGTTTGATATTCCCCATTCTGCCTGAATTTCAGATCCTGTATATGAAACGACCATAACATCGATCCCGTCATTCATGTTTAAAACAAAACATAAAAAGGCAACGAATATTTGAAAACCGGTCATAGGGTTTTCTGAAATTATTCTACTTAAATCTTCTCGGGTTAATTTTCTGGTTTTAGGTTGATCAGTCATTTTAGAAGTTTCTTTATTTTGGAATACGGATTACAATTTTACTTTGATTTCCTTGCTGTGCCTCGGTAAGGGCATCACTTAGTTGTTCAAGCGGGAAATATTTTGAAACGATAAATCCAGGGGAGATAATACCATTTTCGATAAGTCTTATACATCTCTTAAAGTCATATGGATGGTCATAGATTAAAGATGGGATAATTCGGTTTCCTTTTCTAGAAATCAAGCGAGGATTAAAGGATGCTCCGGCTTCTGACAAGCCAAGGAGAATAATGTCTTTTGCTCTGGGGGCTGATTTGATAGCAAGCGCAGCAGTCGTTTCTGATCCTGCACACTCGAATACCGCAACAACTCCTTCTTTTTCAAATGTAGATTCAAAAATTTCAGCCGTTTCTTCAAGAGTTTTTCCTCCAGCAACATAAGTCGCACCCATTTTTACAGCTATGTCAATCTTCGATTGAACCAATTCGCTAACCAAAACTTTGTATCCTAACGATAGGGCAACGTGTGTGAGCAACATACCTATCGCACCTAATCCGATAACGGCAATTGTGTCACCCGGCTTGGAATTTGAACGGTTTAAAGCTGCTACTGCAACCGTAGTTGGTTCAATGGCAACAGCATCAGTTTCTGATATTTTTTCAGAAAGCGGATGCACAATGTGGCTTGGGAGGCAGATATATTCAGCAAAACAACCGGGTTCGTTTACTCCAATGATTCGTTTGTTTCGGCATACGTTTCCTTTTCCACTCCAACATTCCGGACAGTTTAAACAAGGAACGTTTGGTTCAATAACGACTCTTTCTCCAACTCTATCGGAAGGAACACCTTCTCCGACTTTTTCAATATATCCAATTCCTTCATGTCCAATTGTTAATGGGCCTTCTTGTGTGTGTCCATTTTTAAACATGTGAATATCTGATCCACAGACACCAACCATTGTAATTCTAATCAGAACTTCTCCTTCCTTAGGTTCGGGAATTGAAGAATTCGAGATATTTATCTTGAAAGGCGTTAATAGATAACTTTGTTGCATGAAATTTATGTTGTAATTAGTTTTTTTACATTTATTTTCTGTCCTTTAAAAGCTTGAAGTTTTGTTTTTAAACAAACAGACACTAAAACTAAGAAAAATAAGCTTTAAAAATAATTTTTTATTTTTGATTAACACTATTTAATCTAAAACCCCTGAGTCTATGAACAACCTGAAAAAAATTACGTCGATCCTTTTTCTAATTTTGATTACCTCGGTTAGTTTTGGGAAAAGTATATCGTCTTCTACCGAAAACAGTACCATTCAAACTGAAAATTATATCTCAAAAGCTGAGTTTGTTGCAATGATTTCCGATTATTTTGGATGGCCTCATCCGGATGATTATAATGACATTTGGAAAGTTCCAATTGATGGCTTTTATGATGTTTTATCTACTGATAAATATGGGAAACAAATTGAAGTTGCATTGGAACAAGGAATTATAAGCAAGAATGCTTCCGGTAAATTTAATCCGGAATCTGCCATTTCCAGAAATGAAGCTGAAGATATTCTCAAGGCTGCATTTATGATTGATGATGTTGTTTTGTTGAACTTTATGAATGAAGGAGTAAAAAGTGAATATTTAACTACCGATGAAGCTAAAAACATCTTTCAAACCATAACTTCGTCTGTTGTTGCTCCGGTACAGGCCGTTCCGATAACTACAGCTGTTGCGCCCCGTCGGTATATCAAATTATGGTGTCCAACAGATGGTACAACAATACATTTTACACGTGATGGTTCAGAGCCAACATTAGAGAGTGAAGTATATGATATTGATGAGATGGGACACATCCAGGAAATGGTTGGAAGCCGTGATGGCTCAGGAGCTGTTCAGGATACGAGAAGGGTCGTTTACAAAGCGATTGCGGTTAAGGATGGTGAAATTGTAAGTCCTGTACATACGATGACATGGGATCTATACCGGCCATTAGATGATGTTTTCCAAAGTGATCTTATTGTTGAAGGAGATGCCACTACTCCAACAGTATATCGGGTGTATAATGATTCTGAATCAGTTCGAGCGATGTGTTGGTATATTGAAGGACCAGAACGTGGAATTGTATTTGATGCATTACAAACTCCGGTTGATAAACACAATCTAAAAGAATATATCGATGGTATTGCAACAAAACCATATATATTAATTGTTGGTCATGAGCATGGTGATCATGATGCTCAAATGCCTGCATTTATTGATGCGGGTATTGATACATACCTGTCTGAAAGAGGATGGCCTTCCGTTGGAGGCAGAGGTGGTTTTGGATCTGTTGTTCCGGAACCTGAAAAACAGAAACTGGTGAAAAATATAGATGAGGGTGATTCTTTTGATTTAGGAGGAGGTTGTGTCTTTGAAGTGTATGCAATGCCAGGTCATGCAAATGGAAATATTGTCCTTAATGACAAACAAAGTGGAATGGTGTTCGGTTCGGATATATACAGTTGTACTAGAGCTGGATCGGCAGATAATGTTGGAGTCTCAGGATTAAAAGTTGATCGTTTATTGTCTTTTACTCAACAAGCATATAGTAATTATACAAAGAATGGGGCAGAAGTAAGTATGTTATTTACCGGTCATGATGAACAGATGTTGAGCAATAATAATCTTTTACTTTTTGAACAAGCACTACAGCAGGTTATCGATAATGGAGAAGCTGCCTGTACGCCATCTTTACGTGGGCGTAGAAGCCGAGTTTCTACAATAGGAGACATGTGGAAAGATGGAACGGACTGGATTTCACTTTCAATTGGAGGAACTTTAGGGGATGATTATGAGTACCTGACAAATAATTCAACTGCTAACTACAATGCAGGTGGATACACCAAGTATTCTGTATTATCTAATATCGATATTATTGGCGGTGATTTGCTCGGAACTACAGTTGAATGGGCTGAACCAAGAACTTTTGACTGGGCAGGTGAGGAAATTACAGTACAAAATTCTTTGCCGGATAAGTTTGACCCATGGACATATGAGTATACGATAAATGTTACAGATCCATCTAAAAAAATTACGATTATACCCACAACAATGTCTACAAAAGTGAAAGAAATCCGTTTGAATGGGAAATTGGTTCAATATCGTTCAGAGAATGAACTCACTGTAGAAGATGGGCAAATAATTGAAATTACAGTTGTTGCTCCAGATGGAAAAACAACAAGTAAGTATTCGTTTGCTATAAATATGGTATAGTTGATTATACTTTAAATAATAATATTCGGAGGTGTTTGTGTTTCAAACACCTTTTTTTTTGGGAATGTTTTTACTTTAAGTTGTAATGCATTGTCTTAAAGGTCTGGTGGTACCTAAATTTATATGTTTTGGGCTGTGGAAATGTATTATAAGTTGAATAGCGTAATAATATTTGGTAAAATAAGATCTTTAAGTGGTGTTGCTATCGAAAATTAATTATAATGCCCGTGTATGTAAAACCAAATTCACGATTTTATTAATAATTTCTCCTGTAATCATTAGAATGATGGTATTCCTGTTCTAAATTGGAAAATTTACTTGTTAATGAGGAAAAATATGTTTCAAAAGTTTCAGAACTATAAGTCCCCGATTTATTTATATATAGCAGGTTCAGATTGAGGGTGTTTTTATCATTATTTTCATATAAATTTTTTTTTTTTTGAAAAAACAAGTAACTTTCGATGTTCAACAGCGTATTGAAAATTATGTAATCTTGGGGAAGAAACTACATTCAATTGTATACGCATAAGTTTGTGCATTTATTTTTATTAAAAAGTTTATTACCAAAAAATTAATTGTTTATTTATTATGAAATGGGAAGATGGTAAAAAGGGTTTTGAAACCTTTTTGAGATTAGAGAAGAATTTATCTCAAAATTCAATTGCAGCTTATATTAATGATATCAACAAGTTAGTTGCATTTCTTGATGGTAACTTTAAAAGGCTGACACCAGAAAAAGTGCGTTTAAATCATTTAAAGAGTTTTATTGAAGACATTAATAGCCGAGGAGTCTCTCCGAGAACACAGGCTAGAACAATATCTGGAATAAAATCATTCTTTAAATATCTGTTGATGGAGGGAAAAGTAAATAGTGATCCTACAACTTTGCTTGAATCTCCTAAAATTGGTCGAAAACTTCCTGATGTTTTAACGATGGAAGAAATTGATACGATTATTGATGGTATTGATTTGAATAAACCAGAAGGACAACGAAACAAAGCTATGCTTGAAACATTGTATAGTTGTGGTTTGCGTGTGTCTGAGCTAGTGAATTTAAAAGTTACTAATTTATTCTTTGAACAAGGTTTTATTAAAGTTGAAGGAAAGAATGAAAAAGAAAGATTAGTTCCTGTGAGTTCAAAAGCTATTGAAGAAATAACCAAGTATCTGCAAGGTTATCGTAAAACTTTAAAAATTAGTCCTGAAAGTGAGAATATTCTTTTCTTAAACAGAAGGGGTAAAAAGCTAAGTCGTGTAATGATTTTTACAATCATCAAAAACTTAGCAGAAAAAGTTGGACTTAATAAGAAAATCAGTCCTCATACTTTCCGCCATTCATTTGCAACACACTTGATTTCGGGAGGTGCAGATTTAAGAGCTGTACAGGAAATGTTAGGACATGAGTCAATTTTAACAACTGAAATTTATACTCACTTAGACCGAGATTATTTGAAAAATACGATTACACATTTCCATCCGAGATCATAAGTCATTTATGCGTATTTTGATTAATGATTTCTTAACATTTTAATGTAACCGTATTTATCGTATTATAGTATTAATAGACAGCACCTTATCTTAGGTGTTGTCTTTTTTTTGTAGTGTTAAATGATAATATAATACTAATTTAAAAACCTCAGTCATACCCTGTTGAGAAAAAAAATTATTTTTGTCTGCCGAGAAAAATGGTTTTGTTGGAAATATTAAATTTTAATTGATGACTATGAAAAATTTAGATCTATCTAAGTACGGGATTACCGACGTAAAAGAAATTGTACACAACCCATCTTACGAGCAGCTTTTCGAAGAAGAAACTAAAGAAGGTTTAGAAGGCTTTGAGAAAGGTCAATTAACAGAGTTGGATGCTGTTAACGTAATGACAGGTATTTTTACAGGTCGTTCTCCTAAAGACAAATACATTGTTAAGGATGACACTACTAAAGACACTATTTGGTGGAATACTCCTGAAGCTCCAAACGATAACAAACCTGTTTCAACAGAAGTTTGGAATGACTTAAAAGCTAACACTGTAAAACAACTTTCAGGTAAAAGATTATTTGTAATTGATTGCTTCTGCGGTGCTAATGAAAACTCTCGTTTGAAAGTTCGTTTCATCATGGAAGTTGCATGGCAAGCTCACTTTGTTAAAAATATGTTCATCCGTCCTACAGATGAAGAATTAGAAACATTTGAGCCTGATTTCGTTTCAATGAATGGTGCTAAAACCATAAATGAGAAATGGAAAGAGCATGGTTTGAACTCAGAAGTTTATACTGTTTTCAATTTAACTGAAAAAATGCACGTTCTTGGTGGATCATGGTATGGTGGTGAAATGAAAAAAGGTTTGTTCGCCATGATGAACTACTATCTTCCATTAAACGGAATGGCTGCTATGCACTGTTCTGCTAATGTTGGTAAAGAAGGTGATGTTGCTATTTTCTTCGGTCTTTCAGGTACAGGTAAAACTACTCTTTCAACAGATCCTAACCGTCAGTTAATCGGTGATGATGAGCACGGATGGGACGACGAAGGTGTTTTCAACTTCGAAGGTGGTTGTTATGCAAAAACTATCGACTTAGATAAAGATGCTGAACCAGAAATTTATGGTGCAATCAAACGTAATGCATTATTAGAAAACGTTACTGTTGACGAAAATGGTAAAATTGACTTTACTGATGGTTCAGTAACAGCAAACACTCGTGTTTCTTACCCAATTAACCACATTGAAAACATTGCAGTTCCATCAAAAGCAGGTCACGCTAAAAAAGTTATTTTCTTGACTGCTGATGCATTTGGTGTTACTCCTCCTGTTTCAAAATTGACTCCAGAGCAAACTAAATATTATTTCTTATCTGGATTTACTGCAAAATTAGCAGGTACAGAGCGTGGTGTTACAACTCCACAGCCTACATTCTCTGCTTGTTTTGGTGGTGCTTTCCTTTCACTTCACCCAACTAAATACGGTGAGGAATTAGTGAAAAAAATGGAAGAGCACGGAGCTGAAGCTTTCTTGGTAAATACAGGATGGAACGGAACTGGTAAACGTATTTCTATCAAAGATACTCGTGGTATTATTACTGCAATTCTTGATGGTTCTATCGATGAAGCTCCAACTAAAAATTTACCAATTTTCAACCTTGAAATTCCTACTGAATTAACAGGTGTTGAAACTGGTATCCTTGACCCAAGAGATACTTATGCTGATGCTTCTGAATGGGAAGAAAAAGCAAAAGATCTTGGTAGCCGCTTCGTTAAAAACTTCGAAAAATATACTGACAACGAAGAAGGTAAAGCATTGGTTGCTGCTGGTCCTCAGTTATAATCGATATTTAATATCCAAACTATATTTTAAGCCCTGTCGAAAGACAGGGCTTTTTTTATTTTAAACTTTTGGGCTTACAGAAAGTATTCGAACGATTTAGAGTCAACTAAATTGAATAACTCCCTAATTGTAATAACAACTTTAAATATTGATTCTAAAATCAAAAATCTACATATCTCTGAATCTTAGTTGCATTAATTTATTTGAGATGTATATACAAGTCAAGATTTATTTTTATATATTCGTTATTCAAATCTAATTATTCACGTTACTAACTAAACTTTGCAACTTGTATCTTAAAGAAGATGAAATATTGTTGGTAAAAGCTCTTCAAAAGGGAGATGTTAAGGCTTTTGATATTTTATTTTCAGAATATGGTAATCGACTTTTTTATTTTACTCTAGGTTATTTAAAATCCAAAGAGGATGCAGAAGAAGTTGTGCAAGAAGTGTTTATTCGGGTTTGGAAAAATAGAAAAGACTTAAAACCTGCATTATCATTTAAAGCATATCTCTTTAAGATTGCATATAATCTTATTATTGAAACCTTTCAAAAAATGAGAAGGGAAAAAGCTTATATGGATACTCTTATTGACGAAGCAATTGTTTTTAGTCCTGAATTGGAGGAGCAATTGAGTTATCAGGCTTTATTAGAGAAGGTAGAGAAGATAATTGAAGGATTACCTGCCAGACAAAAAGAAGTTTTAGTTAAAAGAAGGGTTGAGGGACATCCGGTAAAATACATCTCATTGCAATTAGGTATTTCTCCAAAAACAGTTGAAAATCATTTAACTGAAGCTTTAAAGAATCTAAAGAAGCAATTGAATAAAGAGAGTATATCTGCAATTCAGTTAAGTTAAATTTCTATTCTAAAGATTTCCGATTTTTTAAAATCCTCACAAAATAATGATCATCAGCAAGATATGTTTTATAGCAATATTGCAATAAAACATCGACTTTGCATTAGGGGAATTTGGAGTGTGCTCCATATATTAGTTTAAAACTTGATCCTTGATTTATTTCGTTAAAATAGTAGTCAGCATTTTCCATGGTTATTATTTATCTCTAAGGAATGCTAATTTCATGAAGTATTTTACAAATTCTTGTGAAAATTTAAACTTCTTAGAAATTTTAAAGATCGGTTATTGGGAACCAGAGAAGAATGAATTTCCTTTAATTGATTTTAATTCCTCGCAGCATGAGGTAAATCATCGAAATAACCTTGAGGGGGAAAATGAAAATAGATTAACATCAGAAAGAGAAACTCTGAGAATTTTTGCAATTTTTATCTTACATGTATTATTCCCCATACTTTTCATTTTAGGTTCTAATGATCTTTTTTTAGAGCATATTAATTTATTTACTTCTAATCCAACTAGTAAATCAGTTTGCGTTTTGTTTGATGACCCCATTCATTTTAAGGCACATGTAGCTAATTTAAGTACTATTGATACATGTTTCATCGAGGATTCAAAAAAACATGAAAATCGAATTTTAGAAGATACAGTTTCCTTTAAAAAATTAGAGTCATTTATTTTTATTAATACAATTAACCAAACTTATATAGATGTAAAAGAACAAATTCAGTTAGATGAGAAAGGATAGGTTCCTTTTATAAGAAAAAGGAGAGTGTTTGCGGCACTCTCCTTTGATTAAATAACTGAATAAATACAATTATTAATCAATTAACGCTCTAAATTTATGAAAAATTCGTTTAGGGGTGCATTTTATTTATGCATCAAGTCAAAAACATGGAAAATTTTGCCATTGTTTGCTATTTCCTTGTTTTTAAGTATTGTTCAAGTTGGAGCTGTGAACAGTCAGACACAGCGATCAAACACAATTTCTACTCAACAAGCATTAACAGTTACGGGGCAGGTTAGCGATTCTGATGGAGCATCATTACCTGGGGTTACAGTTGTTGTTAAAGGCACAACACAAGGAACTATCACAGACAGTGATGGAAATTATTCATTACCCAATGTTCCGAGTGACGGAACTCTTGTTTTTACATTTGTTGGTATGCTTGACGTAGAAATTCCTATTAATGGTCAATCTACGATCAATACGAGCATGGAAGAAGAAACAATTGGGCTTGATGAAGTTGTTGCTGTCGGTTATGGTGTTCAAAAGAAAAGTAGCCTGACAGGTGCTGTTGCTTCCGTTAAAACTGAAGAACTGGAAAACCGTTCAGTTAATAACGTAGGTAAAGCTGTTCAAGGAAAGATCTCAGGAGTTCAGGTAGTTTCTATGTCTGGAGCTCCTGGTTCAAGTCCAGAATTTCGTGTTAGGGGGTATTCAAGTAATGGTGAGTCTAATCCACTTTATATTGTTGATGGTCTTCAGGTTGAAAGCATCGATTACCTTGATCCTTCCAGTATTGGTTCTATTGAGGTATTAAAAGATGCTGCATCTGCTGCAATTTATGGTGCCCAGGCAGGTAACGGTGTAGTGCTTATTACAACAAAAACCGGAAGTGCAGGATCAAGTCGCTTTTTTTATAATGGTATGTATACCATTCAATCACAACGAGACAAATTAGAAATGATGACAGGAAGTCAATATAAAACATATTGGATGGAGGAAGGTCAGCCAGAATCGGCATTTCAAAATGCTCAAACTGATTGGAATGAAGTAATGATTGAAGATGGTATGAGAATGAATCATACTGTTGGTTTTGAGGGTGGTACGGAAAGGACATCGTTTTATGGTGCACTAACTTATAATAAAGATGATGGGATGATTGTTGGGGATAATGATACATATGAACGTGTTGCTGTTCAGATTAATGCTTCGTATGATGTGAATTCCTGGATGAAAGTGGGATCTACAAATTCAATTGACAGAGCAAAGATTGTAACTGTTTCTCAAAACAACTTCACAAGTTCCGGTAGTGCCGTTGGTGGAGCCTATTTCTATGATCCAACTGTTCCTGTATATTATGAAAATGATGCTGATGCTCCTGCTAGCTTAGGCTTGGTAGAGGCAGAGGCTTCAGGATTTCATGTAAACCGCAACAGTGAAGGTCAACTGTATGGAGGTTCTCTTTTATTGCAATCCAATTTATGGAACCCATTATTAATGATTGATAATTACACAAACGAGGAATGGCGGTCTAATATTAATGGTACTGTTTATGTCGAACTTACTCCAATTGACGGACTGATATACACCTCTAGAGTTGGTTATCGTTTTGGAACAAATTCTACTTCAAATTATACAGAACCTTATTATCATAATCACAATCAAAGTTTGCCTTATGGAAGTTTAAATGCAGAAATAAAACATAATTTCTACTATCAATGGGAAAACTTTGCTAATTACTCATTTTCTCTAGCTGATCATGATTTCACTGCAATGGCAGGTATGCAGTACACAAGTAATAATAATACCAATGTGCGTGGTGAAACTGATCATTTAGATAGTGAAGCCGAGAATTATCGGTTTCTTGAATACTCTACGGCTGATGCAACCGACGATGTTAGAGGAAATAATCTTGATCGACGTAGTATTTCTTATTTTGGCAGATTAGATTGGAACTATGATGATAGGTATATGATACAAGGAAGTTTCCGTGCAGATGCGTATGATGCTTCGAAATTGTCTCAAACAAATCGCTGGGGATACTTCCCATCAGCATCTGCCGGATGGACAATATCTAATGAAAGTTTCATGGAAGGACTAGGATTTAATGCTTTGTCTCATTTAAAAATCCGTGGTTCATGGGGGATAAATGGTAATGTGAACGTGTTAAATGATTATCCTTATTCACCATCGTTATCATTGGGTGAAAACTATTATAGTTTTACAAATTACTTAGTTTCAGCAGCAACACCTGCGGATCAGCTTCCTAATCCTGAGTTAACCTGGGAAAAATCAAAACAGACAGATATTGGTATAGATACCCGTTTCTTTGATAACAGGCTGAATCTTAGTGTGGATTATTTCCATAAGATTACAGATGGACTTTTAGCTTCAGGTCCAGCACCTGTAGTTTCCGGAACAAGTACTGTAATGAGGAATACAGGTAAAATAGAGAACAGTGGATTGGAATTTGATTTTGGTTGGAGAGATGAGATAGGTGATTTTAGTTATAGTATCACCGGAAACTTTTCAACATTGCATAACGAAGTTCAGGAAAGCCCTTATGGAGACGGTCGGCAAGCAGGTGGTGGAGGATTCCTTACAGGTGGTACTTATTTTGAAGTAGGTCATCCTATCTGGTATATTAGGACTAATATTATTGACCATATTGATGAAGGTAATGGTCAACCTATTTACAAAACAGCAGAAGAACTTGGAACTGATGATGGAATGGCTCCTGTGGGTTCATCTATCCCAGATTATACATATGGTATTACCTTAACTGCAGAGTATAAGGGATTTGACTTAAGGATATTTGGTTCCGGACAAAGTGGAAGCGAATTATTATGGGGAATTGTACGTCCAGACCTTCCAATGATTAACATGCCATCATTCATTTATACTGATCGTTGGACTTCTCAAAATTCGGTTAATGCGTTACGTCCTTCTCCAACCATTTTTGCTACAGGTTTTGGAGGAATAGGACGTTATGCTCAATCTGATGATTGGGTTTTTGATAGCTCATTTTTCAAGATCAAAGAAATCCAGTTGGGGTATACTTTCCCATCTAGTTTGATTGAGCCTCTTAATATTTCTGCTTTAAGGATTAATGTGTCTCTTGAAGATTTCTTCACATTCACAAATTATCCAGGTATCGATCCTGAATCTATGGCAGATACAGAAGGTGGAAGTTTCTTCGCTGGAGGAATGGGAGTAGATAGGGTTCAATACCCTGCTATGAAGCAGGTTACGTTTGGTTTAAATGTATCCTTTTAATAATGAAAAATGGAGATATTAATTATGAAAAAGATAAAATCAATAATACTAGTTTTATTTAGCGGGATCTTAATGTTTTCCTGCAACCAGGATTTGCTGGATGTAGAGCAGCATGGAGCGCTCAATCCAAACACTTATTACATAAATGCAACTGATGCTCAGGCAGAGCAATTAATCGCAGCTATATACAGGTCAAATTATGAAACTGCAAACTGGGGAGGAACATTTAATGGATACTCAGATAATGCAGTTGCCGGAAATTCCAATATAAATGTTAATGCACAGAATCATGGACAGAATGACTTGTTTGGTACCTTTTACAGGGTAAATTACCTTTCAAACTTAATTATTGAGAATTTGCCAAATGATTCAGATGTGAAAAGTCAGGTAATTGGTGAGGCTTATTTTTGGCGTGCATGGGCTTATATGAATTTAATTCGTATGTGGGGAACACCACCCCTTGTAGATCACGTACTTGGTGCAGATGAGTTGGAACCAGCAAATGGTACGTCTGCAGAGCTTTGGCAATATGTGGATAATAGTTTGGCAGAAGCCTATAATTTACTCCCTGCAAAACCAGGTTTGGGGCAACAGAGTGTAATCGGAGGTCGTGTTACAAAAGGTTCAGTTACTGCATTGCAAGGTAAAGCTCAGGTAATCAGAGGAGATTATGGGGATGCAGTATCTACATTGGAACCACTAATAAATTCAGGATTGTATGAATTGCACCCTGACTTTAGAGAATTATATCACATTGCAGCAGACTACAGTGATGAGTATATGTGGGAATGGAATATGGATGATGCGGATGTCGGTAATTATCTTTATCAAGGTGATACCCGGGCAATTAACCTAACATGGAGGACTGAAAATGTAACTGTACCTGGAGGGTTAACAGCTCAAGGTTATGGTAATGCTGACTTTGGTGAAGATTTCTACAATTTTATGATTGAACATGATGGTAAAAGTGAACGATACCAGGGAACCATCTGGGATTATGAAGATATTCAGGATAAGTTTATTGAATTAGGGATGGCAACAACAAGGGAAGAAGCTCTTGGTGAATTCTGGAATTCGGTGCCAAATATGTCTAATTGCCAGGGATATTTCCGAATAAAAATGGTTCCTTGGAGATCAGACCTTTTTGACTGGGTTGATGTTCATGATATTTATACAAAAACAAACTGGCCAGGAATGCGTTATGCTGAGGTTTTGCTTCTTTATGCTGAAGCTTGTATCCAGTCAGGCACTCATACAGATCAAGGATTGATTGCTTTAAACGATGTTCGTGAACGAGCAGACATCGATCCTCTTGATTCATATACTCTTCAGGATCTTAAGAACGAAAAAAGGGCAGAGCTTGCTTATGAAGGTGAACGTTACCTTGACTTAATTCGGTGGGGTGATGCAGCTGCAGAACTTTCAGATAGAGGTTTTTATACTTATGCGTTTTATGGGTACACTGAAGGAACAACAGATTATAACGTTATCGCAACTCCTGTTGCAGGCGCTGTAGGCTATGTTTCCAATCGTGATGAACTTTTCCCAATTCCTCAGGATGAAATGAATTTAAATTCAAATCTGGTTCAGAATCCAGGTTGGGAATAATGAAATAATAGACTTAAATAAAGGAGATATGGTATCATTCAATTGATGCCATATCTACCTTTTTGTTCCTGTCAAATAGAAGATTATGAGATTAAAATATTCTTCTATGCAATAATAATTTAGAATGTATATCCTACATCTTAATATGAGTACTAGATTAGAAAATTGGTAAGAGAAAAGGTTCCGTTTTTATAATTTAGAATAATACAAAAATGTAGGGTTACAATGTTAATTTATGAGGCTGTTCAATATTATTTGAGCAGCCTTTATTTTAAAGGAAACACTAGTTTTATCATCAACATTATAAGTGTTAAAGTTTCATTTTAATGTATTCTTAGCAATTTTTTTTAATGAAAAAGCATTTTATCCTAGGGGGTTTTTTGTTTTAGTCCATATTTAAAGTACATGTCATAATTATTTATGAGCCCTAAACCAGAAATACTAAAGCGCTTTTTTGAAGGGAAATATTCAAGAAAGGACTATTCCTATGTAAAAACTTTTTTTACAGATGATAGAAGTAGTCAATTTCTGAAGGAATATATGGAGAGACATTGGGATGAATTTCATATAAATAATTCTTCAGAAATTGATTTAAAGCCTTTACTCCACAAAATTCATCCGATTATAAAGCAAATAGAAGATGATAATACATAGAAACAGCTTCTGTAGATCCTTGTTGCTTTAATATATGAACAGAAGATAATCCCCATTAAAATAAACATTAATACAAGAGATATGAAAATAAGAAGAATACTTCCCTTCGCTGTACTGATAGCATTTATCGGAACTTTTGTGAGGTGTAGTGAGCCAGCTAATGTCGATGATGTCGATATTAATACATTAAAAGCTGAATTTCAAACTCCTCCGGATGACGCTAAGCCTCGTGTTTGGTGGCACTGGATGAATGGAAATGTAACTAAAGAAGGTATTCGTGCCGATTTGGAATGGATGAATCGAGTAGGTATTGGCGGATTCCAAAATTTTGATGCTGGAATGGCTACCACACAGGTTGTCGATGAACGATTAATTTACATGACTCCTGAGTGGAAAGATGCTTTCTCGTTTACAACAAACCTTGCTGATTCTCTTGGTTTGGAAATGGCAATTGCAGGTTCTCCGGGATGGAGTGAAAGTGGTGGCCCCTGGGTGAAACCGGAAGAAGCAATGAAAAAATATGTATGGACAGAAACTCGTGTTGAAGGTGGAAAACCATTTAGTGGAAAACTACCACAACCTTCAAGCGTGTCTGGTCCATTTCAAAACTTACCTTTAGCAGAAGGAATGATGGGAGGTCCTGCTGAAAATACAGAACCAGAACCAAAACCTGAATTTTATGTAGATGCTGCAGTTTACGCATATCGTTTGCCTGAATCAGATCAATCTTTAAAAGAATTAGGTGCGAAGGTTACGTCGAGTGGGGGTAATTTCACTTTAGAACAATTAACCGATGGTGATTTGGTAGAATCATCAACCTTACCTGAAGCTAAAATTTCATGGATTCAATATGAGCTTTCAGAGCCAGTAAGCATGCAAGCAATAACGCTTGTAGGTGGAGGGGGCGGAGGCATGTTTATGTCAGGTGGTCCAACTCGCAGCCTGGAATCAAGTAATGACGGCGTAAATTTTGCAAAGGTTATGGATTTGTCTTCCGGTTCTGTAGACCAGACAACCTTGACTTTCCCTCCAACAACAGCTAAATATTTTAGAGTTGTTTGGGAAACACAACCCGTACAGGTCGATCCTGCCATGGCCGGAATGATGATGGGATTTGGAGGTGGTGCTCCTGCTCCAAGCGGAACGCAGGTTGCTGAATTTGTTCTTCACAGTGGTGCTATGGTGAATCGCTTCGAAGATAAAGCGGCTTTCTCCGGAGCTACTGATTTATATACTGCATTTACTTCAGAAGTACCAGCAGAAACTGTTGTGGATAAAACTAGCGTTGTCGATATAACTTCTTTAATGCAAGAAGACGGAACTTTAAACTGGACTCCGGAAAGCGGTGAGTGGATGGTTGTTAGATTGGGGTATTCTTTAACAGGGCACGAAAACTCGCCAGCATCTCCGGAAGCTACTGGTCTTGAGGTTGATAAACTAAGTGCAAAACATGTAAATTCCTATTTTACAAATTATCTGGATCAATACCTGGATGCGACCAATGGTTTGATGGGAGAGCGTGGATTGCAATATGTAATAACAGACAGCTGGGAAGCCGGAACTCAAAACTGGACCGATGAGATGATGCAGGAATTTGAGCAAAGACGTGGTTACAGCATGCTTCCATGGATGCCGGTTCTTACGGGTCATATTGTTGAAAGTGCTGAAGCCAGTGATAAATTCTTGTGGGACTTTAGAAAAACTTTAGGTGACCTGGTTGCCGAAAATCATTATAACCAACTTACTGAAATTTTAGATGAACGTGGAATGGGACGTTACTCAGAGTCTCATGAAGCTCGCCGGGCTTTCATCGGTGATGGTATGGAAGTGAAGAAAACAGCTGATGTTCCTATGGGAGCGGGTTGGACTCCCGGTGGATTTGGTGGTAACGAAGGTGGTTTTGCCACAGTTTACCAGGCTGATATTCGTGAGTCGGCTTCTGTTTCTCATCTTTACGGACAGAAATATGTGGCTGCAGAGTCGTTAACAGCTATGGGCTCCGATTGGGCATGGTCTCCAGAATTATTGAAACCGGTTGCTGATCACCTGATGGCTTGTGGACTTAACCGCTTTGTGATTCATACATCTGTTCATCAACCCTTAATGGACAAAGCTCCGGGAATGAGCCTTGGCCCATTTGGCCAGTGGTTTACTCGTAACGAAACATGGGCAGAGCAAGCGACAGCCTGGACTTCATACCTGGCACGTAGTTGTTATATGTTACAACAAGGAAAATATGTATCGGATATTGCCTATTTCTATGGAGAGGACAATAACATTACAACTCTTTTTGGTCATATGAAAATGCCTCAGATTCCTGAAGGTTATAGTTTTGACTTTATCAATGCAGATGCCATTGTAAATTGGGTGTCTGTGGATAATGGCGAAATTGTCACGCCAACAGGAATGAGTTACAGGTTGCTTGTATTAGATCCTAACAGTCGTTATATGACGCTTTCTATTCTTCGTAAAGTGAAGGAAATGGTAGAAGCAGGAGCTGTTGTTACCGGAACAAAACCTGTTATGACTCCAAGTTTGAGCGACGATCCTGCTGAATTTGATGCAATCGTCAGCGAACTTTGGGCAACAGAAAATGGCGTAACAGAAGTGGGCAATGGTAAAGTGTATTCCGGAATGTCATTAACTGAAGTCTCATCTCAACAAGGAATTGTTGCAGATATGAGCTATACAAAACCAGATGCAAATACTGAACTATTCTTTGTGCATAGAAAAGTTGGCGATGCAGATATTTATTGGGTGAACAACCGCAGCGACAAAGCAACTGATTTAAGCGCAACATTCAGGGTTGCCGGTAAAGAAGCTGAAATCTGGCATCCAGAAACAGGAAAAACACAAGCCGTTTCCTATTCTATTGAAGATGACCTAACCACAGTTCCACTTCATTTAGAGCCTAATGATGCATACTTTGTTGTGTTTGCAAACGATGCGTCATCTAACTCCAAAGATATTCCTCAGGCTGTTGAAAGTAATTTGCTAGAGCTTCAGGGACCTTGGGCTGTGGAATTCCAGGAAGACAGGGGAGCACCAGCACAGGCAACTTTTGAAACACTTGCTCCATGGAATGAAAACAGCAATGAAGGAGTGAAGTATTTTTCAGGAACTGCCAGCTATAAGAAAACAATTGAAGCTTCAGAAAATTGGCTTGCCGATGGCGAAGAAGTTTGGATTGACCTAGGTGATGTTCAGGATCTAGCTGAAGTTTTTGTTAATGGAAAATCAATGGGAATTGTTTGGAAAAAACCATTCAGAGTAAATATTACTGAGAGGCTTACTCAAGGTGAAAATCAGCTTGAAATTCAGGTTACCAACCTGTGGGTAAACCGTTTAATCGGAGATCAACAACCGGGGATGAATGAGAAGATAACCTTTGTTTCGAATCCATTCTACACGGCAGATTCTCCATTAAGGACATCTGGTCTGTTGGGACCAGTTAATATTTTGAGCGAAACGCATTAAACTTATAGATATCCCGGTAGTCTTAATAATTCTACTGGGATTTTTCATGTTTTTTATTCGTGAAATTTTTTGCTGTAAGAGTACTAAAATCTCAAAATATATTGAAGCTATTGCTTTGCACATCTTTGATCCAATTTGGACAATAGATACCGATAGTGTGGAAATGATTGATAGATCAAATGAAAATCAATTAATTCAAGAATATGAGAACAATAAATCGTAGACAATTTGTAAACAGGATATCATTATCAGCAGCTGGTACAGTTGCATTTTCAGGGATGGGATATTCTTCAATTTTGAATAAAGCTGCAATTTCTTCTGCAGATGATTATATTGATGTTGAAACTGCATATGGAAAGCTAAGAGGAGTTCGAGTAGATGGTGTAAATACATTTAAAGGTATTCCTTACGGAGGGACAGTTTCAGGTGAGCGAAGATTTAGAAGGCCTGCGAAACTTGAGCCTTGGACTGGTACTCGCGAAGCGCTTCAGTTGGGGACACCAACCATGCAGTTGCCAAGAAGGGGAGAACCCGATCCGGCAGAAGATTGCTTATTCTTAAATGTATGGACTCCTGCAAACGATAATAAAAAACGCCCGGTGATGTTCTACAGTCATGGTGGCGGATATGTTACCGGTTCCGGTGGTGCGGGCGGACAAGACGGAGCTAATTTGGCTCGTTTTTTCGATGTAGTTGTTGTTCAGACAAACCATCGCCTTGGACTTTTAGGTTTCTTATATCTGGATGAAATTGCTGGCTCTGATTATGCCGGATCAGGTAATATGGGAGTTCTCGATATTACTGCAGGTTTACGTTGGGTAAACGAGAATATTGAAGAGTTTGGAGGTGATCCAAACAATGTAATGATTTTTGGAGAATCAGGTGGCGGTGGAAAAACTTCTTGCATTTATGCAATGCCGGAAGCTGCTCCGTATTTCAATAAAGCTTCCATTGAAAGTGGCCCCGGTGTGCGTATGCTAACACAGGAACTTGCAGCAGAAACAACAGAAAGAGTCCTTCAGGAGCTAAATATATCAAAAAATAACTGGCGAAAATTACTGGATGTTCCGGCAGATAAATTGCTGGAAGTACAGAATAAATTCATGTTTATTCCTCCATTTCAGGAAAAAATTGGTATGCCGAATATGATTGGTTTTGGGCCTGTTGTTGATGGTAATGTCCTTCCAAATCATCCTTTTGACCCAACAGCACCAAATATTTCAAAAGATAAACCTTTAATGACTGGATGGAACGAGGATGAATATATTTTCTTCATCATGCAAAATCAGGAAACTGATTCATTAAAGATTGGATTTGATGAACTTCCCGGAAAATTTGAACCAAACTTTGGAGATGACACTTCAAAAATTATTGAAGCATACCGAAAAGCATTACCAAATGCGACGGCTCCTGAAATTTATGTAGCAGTTCAATCCATAAACATGATGGGAATAGGTTCTGTGGAAATTGCAGAAACAAAAGCAAAGGAAAATGGTGCTCCGGTTTACCTATATAATTTTGGCTATAAATCTGACAGGACCATTCCGGGAACAGACTTCCCAATGGGAACTCCTCATGCCATGGATATTTCCTATAAATTCAATAATGTGCAACCTCCAAAAGAAGGAGAGCAGCCTAGCATGTTTGGAGATAATTCACCTGAAAGTTGTCAGGCTTCCCACAACATGGCTGAGTTATGGACAAACTTTGCAAAAACAGGTATTCCTTCAGCCGAAGGAGCTCCTGAATGGCCTGAATATAACTTGAATGACAGATCAACCATGCGTATTGATACAAATTGTGAAATTATTAATGATCGCTATAAAGTAGAACTTGATATGTGGCGGTCAATAGGCAAACTGAGATCATAGACTATACCAATTAATTTAAGTGAATAAGCTAACTATCATGAATTTTAAATTTTCCCGTATTCTTTACTCGATAATTGTATTTGCATCTTTGGCAATGCTCAGTTCTTGCCAAGATTCTTCTGTAAATTCAGAAGAAATAAGTGCAAATCTTGAAGAAGGATTTATTACTCCTCCAAATGAAGCAAAACCATTGGTTTGGTGGCACTGGATGGATGGTAATGTGACTAAAGACGGTATTCGTAAAGACTTAGAATGGATGCACCGCATAGGAGTTGGTGGATTCCATAATTTTGACATCGGTGATTTCACTCAAATGGTGGATGAGCGTGTCGTTTTTATGACTCCAGAATGGAAAGATGCTTTCCAGTTTACAACAGAACTTGCAGACTCTTTAGGTCTGGAAATGGGTATTGCTGCTTCACCTGGATTTAGTGAAAGTGGCGGTCCGTGGGTTGAACCTGAGCAGGCAATGAAAAAATATGTGTGGAGTGAAATCCGTGTTGAAGGAGGAAAAACCTTTTCCGGAGTTTTGCCACATCCTCCAACCACTGTAGGAGCTTTTCAAAATCTTGAAGTTGTCCCTGGTGTAAATGGAAACTATTTCGATCACAGTAAACTCCCCGAATATTATGCTGATGCAGCTGTTATTGCTTACAAAGTTGCTGACAGCGACTATTCAATGGAAGAGCTTAACCCTAAAGTGACATCAAGTGAAGGATCTTTTAATCTGAAAGATCTTATTGATGGTGACTTGGTATCAACAACAAATTTACCTTCAGCTCCTGCAGGAGAAAGTTCCTGGGTTCAATTTGAATTTGATGAACCTACAACGATTCAATCCATTACTGTTGTTACCGGAGGTGGTGGCAGACGTGGTTTTGGTGGCGGTTCCAGCAATACGACTTTAGAAGTTAGTAACGATGGATCAAGCTTTACAAAAGTTGCAGATATCTCAACTGGAAGTGCTTCACAAACAACGCTGGCATTTGCTCCTGCAACAGGAAAATATTTCCGTTATGCCGTTAAAACTCCGGAACCAAGCCAGAATCAAGGCGGTTTTGGAGGACCATTTGGAAACTTTGGTATGCCTCAGGGCGGTGGCGGAACAGCCATTGCTGAGTTGGTACTTAATACAGGTTCGCATATAAACCGATTTGAAGATAAAGCAGCCTTTGCTGCTGTTGGCGGACAACAATTAGCAGCGTTGGCAACTCCAGAAGTAAGTAGTGCAATCTCAAAAGATAATGTAATTGACCTAACAGCTCAAATGGAAGAAGATGGAACCCTAAATTGGGACGTTCCTGAAGGAAAATGGGTTGTAATGCGTTTAGGTTATTCATTACTTGGAACAACTAACCATCCTGCAAGCTACGCAGGAACAGGTTTTGAAGTGGATAAGCTGGATCCAGGCTATGTGAAAGATTATTTCAATAAATACCTGGATTTATATGAAGATGCTTCTGGTGGACTAATGGGCGAAACCGATTTTAAATATATTTTGAATGATAGCTGGGAAGCTGGAACTCAAAACTGGACGGATAACATGATCTCTGAGTTTAAAAATCGCAGAGGATATGATTTGATCCCATGGATGCCTGTCTTAACCGGACATGTTGTTGAAAGCGCTGAAGCCAGTGATAAAGTGCTTTGGGATTTCAGAAGAACCTTAGAAGAAATGCTGGCTGAATATCACTATGATCAACTTACTGAAATACTAAACGAACGAGGTTTAGCGCGTTTCACTGAATCTCATGAAGGTGGCCGTGCCTTTATCGGTGATGGTATGGAGGTAAAACGAAATGCTGAAATTCCGATGAGTGCAACCTGGACTCCTGGTGGTTATGGTGGCGTGGGGACAGAAATAGCAACAAGACATAAAGCTGATGTTAGAGAATCGGCTTCTGTTTCTCATATTTACGGTAAAAAGATGGTGGCAGCAGAATCACTTACTTCATCCAGCAATTCTTTTGGCTGGTCTCCTGAAGGTCTTAAACCTACAGCTGACGCAGAGTTCGCAAATGGACTAAATAAATTTGTAATTCATGCTTCAGTTCATCAACCTTCTGATGAATTAGCTCCCGGCGCTAGTCTTCAGATGTATGGCCAAATGTTTACACGCCATGAGACTTGGGCTGAGCAGGCTTACGTTTGGACAAACTATTTAGCTCGTACTTCATTTATGATGCAACAAGGTAAAAATGTTGCAGATGTAGCCTATATGTATGGTGAAGAAAACAACATCACATCCTTGTTTGGAAGTGAGTTGCCAAATGTTCCTGAAGGCTATGAATATGATTTTGTAAATGCAGATATCGTGGTAAATGTATTGGAAGCATCAAATGGTGTTATTTCAACTCCAACAGGATCAGAATATAAAATCCTTGCTTTAGATGCTAGTACGAGTCAAATGACATTGCCTGTCCTTCAAAAAATAAAATCTTTAGTTGAAGAAGGAGCTATTGTAGTAGGAGAGAAGCCACAATCAACACCAAGTAACAGTGATGATGATCTTATCTTTAATGACATTGTAAATGAGTTGTGGGCTAATGAAAGTGGTGTGAATACAGTAGGAAGTGGAAACGTTTATGCAGGCTATTCCATTCAGGATGTATTAACAACAGAAGGTATTAAACCAGATTTTGCTTACACAAAACCATTAGATGACTCGCAGTTGCTGTATGTACACCATACGCTGGGAGATATTGAATTCTATTGGGTAAATAATAGAAATGAAAGATTCGAAAATTCTGAAGTCACTTTCCGTATTGATGGGAAACAACCTGAAATCTGGCATGCTGATTCCGGTGAAATTGAAGAGGCATCATATCGAATTGAAAATGGAATGACAACAGTCTCGCTGAATCTTGAGCCAAGCGATGCGGTATTTGTAGTATTCCGCAAGGATGCAACAGAGAATTCAAAAACTGTATCTGTTCCACAGGAAAACTTGCTTACAACAATCGAAGGATCATGGATCGTTAATTTCCAGAAAGACAGAGGGGCGCCGAATGAAGTGACATTCGATTCTTTAACTCCCTGGAATGAGAATAAAAATGAAGGAATTAAATATTTCTCAGGTACAGCAACTTATACAAAAACAATAGATGTTGCCGAAGAATGGATAGCAGAAAATAATTCAATTTATATAGATTTGGGCGAAGTTGCGAATGTCGCAGAAGTATTTGTTAATGGAAAATCTATGGGTGTTGCCTGGAAAACTCCTTTTAAATTGAATATTTCAGATGTTTTAACGGCCGGTGAAAATGAACTGGAAATTAAGGTAACTAATTTGTGGGTAAACAGATTAGTGGGAGATGAGCAACCTGGAGTTACAGAAACTTATTCTTATACAGGTTGGAATTTCTTTAACGAGAATTCATCGCTTGTAGAATCAGGATTATTAGGACCGATTAAATTATTGGGAATAGCACAATGAATTGATAATTAATTATTTAATTAATATATTGAAACCTTTAAGATTATTAAAATGAGAAAATTAACAACGATTGTTTTATTGTTACTGGCATTTACTGCTTCGGCTCAGTTCGGTAACTTTAATCAGAACAACATGTGGGATGCTAGCTGGGTATCTGTACCTGGCGCAGAAGAGACTGATGCTGGTTTGTATTTGTTTAGAAAAACACTAAGTCTTGATTCAAAACCCGGAACTTTTGAAGTATACGTTTCCGGTGATAACCGCTACAAATTATACGTTAACGAAGAGTTAGTATCTGTTGGCCCAGCATTGGGTGACCTGGAACACTGGAACTACGCAACCTTAGATCTTGCTCCTTACTTGAAAGCTGGTGATAATATCATCGCTGCAGAAGTTTGGAACGAAGGTTCGCTAAAACCTGTTTCACAATTTTCATTGAAAACAGGATTTATTATCCAGGGAACTGACGATGCAACGAAAGCTTTAAACACAGATGATACTTGGAAATGTATTGAAGATGAAAGCTATACTGCTATCAGCCAGTCTGTGCGTGGATATTACGCTGCAGGTGCAGGTGATCAAATTGACATGAGTAAAAAAGTTAAAGGATGGAAAGCTTTATCATTTAACGATAGCTCATGGCAGCAAGCACAAGTTCCAGTACGTGCTACTGGTTTTGGAATCATGGGTGGCGGAGCTTCTGGTGGCAGAACTATGCAGGAATCAATTATTCCTGAAATGGAATTGACTTACCAGCGCTTAAATTCACTACGTAAAGCAGATGGAGTAAAAGTCCCAAAGAAATTCCCTGCTGAACAAGAATCTTTTGACGTTGAAGCCAACACAACTGCGAAGATCCTATTGGATCAGGATTTCTACACGAATGCATATCCTACTTTAATTTTCAGTGGTGGTAAGGACGCTAAAATTACTGTTACTTATGCGGAAGCTTTGTACGACGAAGATGGTGCAAAGAATAACCGTAACGAGATCGAAGGAAAAACGATTGAAGGAAGAATGGATATCATCACTTCTGATGGTTCGGAAAATCAAAACTTCACAGCGCTTAACTGGAGAACTTACCGATATGTAGAGTTAAAAGTTGAAACTGGAAGTACTCCTCTAACAATTGAAGATTTCTATGGAACTTTCACAGGTTACCCATTTGAAATGAATGCAAACATTGAAGCTGACAATGAAGAGCTTGATAAGATTTTAGAAATTGGTTGGAGAACTGCTCGTTCATGTGCTGTTGAAACGTATATGGACTGCCCATACTACGAACGTTTACAGTATATTGGTGATGCTCGTATCCAGTTGATGGTTTCTTATTTCAACGCAGGTGATGATCGTCTTGCGAAAAATGCGTTGAACTTGATGGATCAGTCAAGACAGGTTGATGGTTATACATTAAGCCGTTACCCAGATACTCAGGATCAGGTAATTGCAACTTACTCAATGTGGTATGTTTGTATGTTAGAAGATTATTTGATGTACGGAAAAGACAAAGACTTCCTAAAAGACAAATTGTTAGGATCACGTCAAATCTTGAATTACTTCATTAGCTTTACTGATACAGATGGTTCATTGAAAAATATTCCGGGATGGAGTTTCTCAGACTGGGCTGGTGACTGGCAAATGGGGACAGGACCTCAAGCTGAAGACGGAAGTTCTGCGTTATTGGATCTACAATTACTATTATCTCTTCAATCCGCAGTGAAAATTGAATCAACTGTTGGTAGCGAAGAGTTTGCTGAAATGTACCAAAGCCTTGCCGATAAAATGGCTGAAACAATCAAAAGCAAATACTGGGATTCTTCTCGCAACTTATTTGCTGATACTCCTGATCATGAATTCTACTCACAACATTCAAACTCAATGGCAATTCTTGCCGGTTTAGTTGAAGGTGATGAAGCGTTGAAAGTAGCTGAGAATATGATGTCTGATTCTTCTTTAACTCAAGCAACAATCTACTTCAAGTACTATTTGCACTTAGCATTAGCTGAAGCTGGTTTAGGTGATGGATTCTTAAGCTGGTTAGATATCTGGAGAGAAAATATCGATCTTGGTCTTACTACATGGGGTGAAACTTCAGAAGTAGCTACTACTCGTTCTGACTGTCACGCATGGGGAGCTAGTCCGAACATCGAAGCTTACAGAATTATTTTAGGTATCGAAAGTGCTTCTCCATATTTTGAAGAAGTTAAAATTCAGCCAAACTTAGGCGATATGGATGAAATTAGCGGTGAAATGCCACACCCTCAAGGTGAAATTGCAGTTTCATACAAGAAAAAAGGTGATGCTTTAAATGCTGAAATTACTTTACCAGCAAATCTTTCTGGTGAATTTATCTGGAATGGTAAAGCATACGACTTAAAAGGTGGCTTAAATACCTTAACTGCAAATTAATAGCGTATTGAAAAAAGCTTGTTAACCGATTTCGGTTAAAATATAGCTGCTATAAGATAAAAAAGCCAACATGTAAAATCTTTTTAAAGATATTGCATGTTGGCTTTTTATGTTATTGTTTTTTATAACTATTTTATTGAATCTACATGTAATAACAAGGACATGTCCAGAAATGATTGCTTTGTTCCTAAAAAAATCATGTTGTAAAACAATTTTCAGATAGTTTCTTGAGGATAACCGGGAGGGTATAATAGATCTTTTATAGCTATGGTCGTGTAAATACAAGTGTTATAGTCGTTTTATGTACATCGAGAGAAAAGTAACAGAAGTAGTTTGTTGCTAGATTTTTAGAAATAAGAGATATTCGTCTTTATCCGTTGTATTATCATATTTTTTCGTATTTTAGAAACATGTAAATACATGTTATATTTGTGTTGGATAAAATCCATAAAAAATAACATTTTAATTAAAAGGCAAAGGAGGAAAAACGCTGATAAAAACTAGAATTTAATTAAACCTAAAATATAACTAAACCTAAAAAACTATGAGAAATTTATTATTTGTGCTGATTGTATTGATAATCAGTTCATGTCAATCCCAAATTGAAGGGGATATCACTCCAGTTGATCTTCAATGTGAATATTTAGAAAATCCTCAGGTTATAGATGTTGACAGTCCTCGTTTATCATGGGTAAATACTTCTGATACAAGAGGTCAAAATCAAACAGCTTATCAGGTAATTGTTGCAAGTTCAAAAGAAAATTTAGAAAGTGGAGATGCTGATTTATGGGATAGTGGTAAAATTAATTCTTCTCAATCAATCAATATTTTATATGATGGTAATCCTCTGGAATCAAGACAGGATTGCTGGTGGCAGGTAAAAACCTGGGATAAAGATGGAAATGCTTCCGAATGGAGTGAACCAGCTTTTTGGAGTATGGGATTAATGGATCAAAATGAATGGGAAGCTGAATGGATTGGTGCTCCATGGCAAGGCGATGAGCCTCTACCAAAAGCTGCATTCAGAAGACCTGGACAAGATGCTGCTCCTGCGGTAAATACAACTCCTCCGCCTGCTCCTTTATTAAGAAAATCATTCAATGTTGAAAAAGAAATTAAGACAGCCAGAGCCTATGTTACAGGACTTGGTTATTTTGAGTTATATGTAAATGGTGATAAGGTAGGTGATGATGTTCTTGTACCTAACCTTACCGCTTCAGGAAAAAGGGATGGCTTGGATACAGCCGGAATTCCTGTCGAAGATAACTTTAAAGAATACAGAGTAATGTATTTGTCGTATGACATTACAGATATGCTTAATAATGGTGAAAATGTTGTTGGTGCAATCGTAGGTAATGGTTTCTATAATGTCAATAGCCGTTGGACACAATCATACGGATCTCCTCGTTTTATTGGTCAAATCTACGTTACTTATACTGATGGAACTGAAGATGTTATTATGACTGATACCAGTTGGAAAATTTCAAAAAGTGCGATTGTAACTGATCAGGTTTATGAAGGTGAACATTACGATGCCCGTTTAGAACAAGATGGTTGGAGTACTGCCGAATTTGACGATTCTACTTGGGATCAGGTAGTGATAAGATCAACTCCTGAAGGAAAAATGAAAGCTCATATGTCTCCAACAGATAAAGTAATGGAGCGCTTTGAACCTGTTGAAATCGAAAAAATTGAAGACGGCCATTACATCGTTGACTTTGGTGAAGAAATCACAGGTTGGCTGAAAATGTCTAATATAAATGGAGATGCAGGTGCCAAAATTGAAATTGAATACGTTGAAAACGACAAGGAAACCAAAGGAAGTGGTACAAACTCGTACATTCTTAATGGAAGTGGTTCCGAATCGTATGCTGCACGTTTCACCTGGTTTGTGTTTAGGTATGCAGAAATTATTAACTGGCCGGGAGAATTGACAGCAGATCAGCTTGTCGCTGAATCTGTTTTCTCAAATATTGAAACAACTGGTGAATTTGAAACATCTAACGAGTTATTTAATCAAATTAACCAAATTTGGTGGAGAAGCCAAACGGATAATATGCATGGTGGTTATGCCAGTGACTGTCCACATCGCGAGCGTTCGCCTTATACAGGTGACGGACAGGTGGATTGTGTAACAGTAATGCACAACTTCGATGCTCGTGCATTCTATACCAAGTGGATTCAGGATATTTTAGGTTCACAAAATGTGGAAACTGGTTATGTTCCTAATGGAGCTCCATGGCAACCTGGTTGTGGCGGTGGTGTCGCTTGGGGGGCAGCTATTAACATTATGCCCTGGGAGTTTTATGTGCAATATGGTGACATTCAAATGCTGGAGAATAATTATGAGGGCATGAAAGGATATGTTGACTATATGCAACAATGGGTTGATGAAAATGGAATTATGTTTTCACAAGCCCCGGATGCTGACAATTCTATTTACTGGATGAACTTAGGAGATTGGTGTGCTCCTGGCGATTTACCATCAGATGAGATGGTTCATACATTCTATTTCTGGAGATGTTCTGATTATACAGCTAAAGCAGCGGAGGTTCTTGGTTTTAACGATGAAGCAAAGCAATTTGCAGCACTGGCAGAAAAAGCAAAAAAAGGATTCCAGGAAAAATATTACGACGAAGAGACTGGAAGTTATGGTCCTTACGGAGGAAATATATTTGCATTGGAAATGGGTGTTCCTGAAGAACAATATTTTAATGTAATTGAAGCATTAAAAGCTGATATTGACGCAACTGATGGTCACTTAGATACAGGTATCTTTGGAACTCAGTTTTTCTTTGAGGTATTAGCTGAAAATGGTTTGGATGAATTGGCTTTTGAAGCTATGAATAAAAGAACTGAACCTTCCTTCGGTTACTGGATCGAGCAAGGAGCAACAACAACCTGGGAACGCTGGGGTGGTGGTGGCTCTAAAAATCACCCAATGTTTGGTGGTGGTCTTAATTGGTTTTATCGAGATTTGGCAGGAATGAATGCAGATCCTGAGAATCCGGGTTACAAGCATATCATCTATAAACCACAACCTGCAGGAGATGTTACTTATGTGAAATATTCAAATGAGACTCCATATGGAACTGCTTCTGTAAATTGGACAAAGAATTCTTCAGCATTTAATCTAAAAATAGAGGTGCCAGTTGGAAGTTCAGCAACTGTTTTTGTTCCTGCGACTACTGCAGATAATGTGTCTGAAGCTGTTGGTGATGATAATGTGAAATTTATTGGAGAGGAAGATGGATACGCAGTTTATACTGTTGAATCAGGAAATTACGATTTTACATCTCAATTATAACCATATTTAGATTAAAGGTCTGATTCTGTTTTGATTCAGACCTTTAGTTGTGTTTTAGACAATTAATCAAACCTAATAGTCAATACATTATGAAATTATTTTCAAACACATTAAAAATATTGTCACTAGTATTTTTATGTGGTTCTGCAGCTATTGTTTATACAGGCTGCCAATCTTCTTCGGTGAATACTGAAGAATTAAGTTTACAATTAGAAGAAGGATTTATGAATCCTCCAGCAGATGCCAAACCTCATGTGTGGTGGCATTGGATGAATGGTAATGTCACACAAGATGGAATCCGAAAAGATCTGGAATGGATGCATAATTCCGGAATTGGTGGTTTCCAGAACTTTAACGTTGGTATGACCGACCAAATCGTTGAAGAAAGACTAATTCCATTTAACGAAGGCTGGAAGGATGCTGTTGAGTTCACTGTAAATCTGGCCGATTCTTTAGGACTTGAAATGGCAGAAGCTGCTTCTCCCGGATGGAGTCAAAGTGGTGGACCCTGGGTTGAACCTAAGGAAGCAATGAAAAAGTATGTTTGGAGTGAAACCCGAATTGAAGGTGGACAAACTTTCACAGGAATACTTCCAAATCCTCCAATAGCTACTGGTTCTTTTCAAAATGTAAAATCAGCAGGTCGTAACTTTACTTATGATCCTAATGAAATAAGACCCGAATATTATGCAGATGCAGCGGTTGTTGCTTATCGTGTGCCTGATACCGATTTCTCTATGGAAGAACTAAAACCGAAAGTTACTTCAAGTGGAGGAAACTTTAACTTAGATGTACTAACTGATGGTGATGTTTTCAATACAACATTATTACCAGAAGCTCCTGTGGGAGAATATGCATGGATTCAATATGAGTTTGATGAGCCACAAACTGTTCAATCGGTATCATTTGCTATCAGTAGTGGTGGCGGAGGTATGTTTGGAATGGGAGGCGGAAATGCTGGCGGTGTTGGCAAAACACTTGAAGTAAGTGATGATGGAGTCCATTTCACGAAAGTGGTTGATCTATCCGGTGGACGAGTTGCTCAAACGACACTTAATTTTACTCCGGTTACGGGTAAATACTTCCGTTTTAATTTCCTGACACCTGAGCCACAACCTGCAAGTCCTAATATGGGCGGGATGTTCGCACGAATGATGGGTGGGAACCAGGATACCGGACCTGCCGGTGAAAAAATAGCAGAACTGGTTTTAAATACAGGTGCTTATGTAAGCAGTTTTGAAGATAAAGCCGGTTTTATCAATACTTCCGGATTAAATATAGAGTCTGCTCCAACACCAGAAATGGATAATGTTATTTCGAAAGATGATGTAATCGACTTGACTTCATTGATGGATTCAGAAGGTAATCTGGAATGGAATGCGCCGGAAGGAAGATGGGATATCATTCGTATTGGTTATACTTTAACCGGACAGCGAAACAGTCCTGCATCTCCGGAAGCTACCGGACTGGAAGTAGATAAGTTAAATCCGGATTATGTGCGCAACTACTTCAATTATTACCTCGATCAATTTGAAGAAGCAGCAGGCGGTCTAATGGGACAACGCGGTCTTCAATATTTAATTACAGATAGCTGGGAAGCTCAGTCTGCAAACTGGACAGACAATATGATCACTGAATTTACAAATCGCCGGGGATACGACATGGTACCTTGGTTGCCTGTTCTTGCTGGTCATGTTGTGGAAAGTGGTGAGGCAAGTGATCGTTTCTTCTGGGATTTCATCAGAACAATAGAAGAATTAGTTGTGGATTACCATTACGATGTTTTGACTGACGTTATGAATGAACGTGGAATGAAAGGTCGTTACTCTGAAGCTCACGAAAGTGGACGTGCCATGATTGGTGACGGAATGGAATTAAAACGTACCGCAGCTATTCCTATGAGTGCCATGTGGACTCCGGGAGGATTTGCCGGAATCGGAGACGATATCAGCGATGCTTCGAAAGCAGATATTCGTGAGTCAGCTTCTGTATCTCACATTTACGGACAAAAATATGTTGCAGCTGAATCGATGACTGCATCAAGAAATCCTTTTGCATGGTCTCCTGCATTATTAAAGCCAACTGCGGATATGGAATTGGCAAGTGGTTTAAATCGTTTTGTGATTCACACATCGGTACACCAGCCATTGGATAATGCTCCTGGATTAAGCTTAGGGCCTTTCGGACAATGGTTCACACGTCTTGAAACCTGGTCGGATCAGGCGAATGCTTGGACAACTTATTTGGCTCGCAGTTCATATATGATGCAGCAGGGAAATGTAGTTGCTGATGTAGCTTACCTGTACGGTGAACTGTACAACGTAACTTCAGTTACACGACAATTACCTCCAATTCCTGAAGGGTATGAGTATGACTATATAAATGCAGAAGCTGTGTTGGATGTACTTGAAGTAGAAGATGGAAACATCGTTACTCCGGCAGGAACAAAATATCGCATGATAGCAATGGATCCAAGTACCAGCCGCATGACAGTGCCATTGTTGAAAAAACTTAAAACAATGGTTGAAAGTGGTGCAGTTATTTGTGGTGAAAAACCTGTAGCTAGCCCAACCAATAGCGATGATCCAGCAGAATTTACTGCAATCGTTAATGAATTATGGGCAAATGCAAATGGCGTAAATACAATTGGAGATGGAAAAGTATATGGCGGATATTCAATTGGCGAAGCTCTTGAAATGGAAGGCATAACACCTGACTTCGCATATACAAAACCTCAGGAAGATACAGAACTGCTGTATGTTCACCGTAATTTTGGAGGAATTGACTATTACTGGGTTAACAGCCGTAATGACAGCTTCCAGGATATTGAAGCAACTTTCCGTGTTGAAGGAAAAGAAGCTGAAATCTGGCATCCTGAAACAGGTGTAATTGAAGATGCTTCTTACCAAATCGAAGGAGGAGAAACTACCGTCCAGTTGCATCTTTCACCAAATGATGCTGTGTTCGTTGTATTCCGTAATGAAACCAACGAAATGACACGTGAAATTGCACAACCTGAGGAGAAAGTATTATCAACACTTCAAGGTCCATGGGATGTTAGTTTTGTTTCAAAAGTGGGAACACCTTTTGAATCAACATTTGAAACATTAACTCCATGGAATGAAAGCGCAGAAGATGATATTAAATATTTCTCAGGAGAAGGAACCTATACAAAAACCATTAATATAACAGATGAATGGCTTGCTGAAGGCCAGCAAGTATGGCTTGATTTAGGTGAGGTTAAAGATTTGGCTGAAGTTTCAGTTAATGGTCAGTCAATTGGAATCGTTTGGAAAGAGCCATTCCGTATTGATATCTCTGAAGGATTAAAAACAGGAGAAAATGAACTTGAAATAAAAGTTGTTAATCTATGGAAAAACAGGCTGATTGGAGATGAACAACCGGGTGCAAATAAACTCACATACACTCCACAGCAATCTTATCAGGCAGATTCACCACTAAATCCATCTGGGTTAATGGGACCTGTGAAGATAATGGGGATAACAAATTAATGTCCATAATCTAGTTTTATAAATAGAAAAGCATCACGGATATAAAAGCCGTGGTGCTTTGTAAAAAAGGAATTAATCCTAGTGCCTATACTTATAAATTAAAATCATTTAAAATGAGAAAACTAACAACTATCTTTTTTCTATTTCTGGCAATAACGGCATCCGCTCAATTTGGAATGCCGCAACAAACTGAAGGATTTCAGTGGGATGCCAGTTGGATTTCTGTCCCGGATGCACCGGAAACTGATGCCGGTTTGTACTTATTTAGAAAAACAATTGATTTGAATGCAAAACCTGCAAGTTTTGAGGTTTATGTATCTGGAGACAATCGTTTTAAATTGTACGTGAATGAGAAACTTGTGACTATTGGCCCTGCTCTTGGTGATTTGGAAAACTGGAATTACGAAGTGCTTGATCTTGCTCCTTACTTAAAGGCTGGAGAAAATATTATTGCTGCAGAAGTTTGGAATGAAGGTTCAATGTTGCCTGTATCTCAGTTTTCACTAAAAACGGGTTTCATTCTTCAGGGAACTGATGATGCAACGAAAATTATCAATACCGATGACACATGGAAGTGTGTTGAAGATGAAAGTTATTCACCAATCAGACAATCTGTACGTGGTTATTATGCTGCGGGAGCTGGTGATTCAATCAACATGAGTCTTAAAGTTAAAGGTTGGAAAGTATTATCTTTCAATGATAATTCTTGGAAACCTGCTCAAGTTCCTGTTCAGACTGGTAGATTTGGTATGATGGGAGGCGGTGGAGCTTCAGGTGGAAGAACTTTGCAAGAATCGATCATTCCTCTTAGAGAACTGAGTTATCTTCGTTTAAATACAACAAGAAGAACCGAAGGTGTTGACGTTCCTAAAAACTTCCCTGCAGAACAGGAAGCTTTTGAAATTCCTGCCAATACAATTGCTACAATCCTGATGGATCAGGATTACTATGTGAATGCTTATCCTACTTTAATCTTTAGTGGTGGTAAAGACGCTAAAATTAAAGTTGTTTATGCTGAAGCTTTATACGATGATGAAACCGGAGCGAAAGATAACCGTGATGAAATTGAAGGAAAAAGCATCTTAGGTCGTGAAGATATTATCATGTCTGACGGATCTGCAAATCAAAATTTCACTGCTCTTAACTGGAGAACTTATCGTTACGTTGAGTTACAAATTGAAACAAAAGGTTCTCCTCTTACTATTGACGATTTCTACGGAACTTTCACCGGATATCCATTTGAAATGAATGCGGATATTGAAGTAGGTGATAAAAAGATGGATGAAGAGATTGCTGACATCATGGAAGTGGGTTGGAGAACTGCTCGTTCATGTGCTGTTGAAACGTACATGGATTGTCCATATTATGAGCGCTTACAATACATCGGTGATGCTCGTATTCAGTTAATTGTTTCTTACTACAATAGTGGTGATGACCGTTTGGCTAAAAATGCATTGAATTTGATGGATCAGTCAAGACAACGTGATGGTGTTACTACAAGCCGCTATCCTGATACAATGGGACAGCTTATTCCTACTTACTCATTGCTTTATATCACTATGTTGCATGACTACTTAATGTATGGAAAAGACAAAGATTTCTTATCTGACAAAGTATTAGGTTGGAGACAAATCATGAACTACTTCTTAAGCTTTGTTGAAGATGGTTCAATGAAAAATGTTCCTGGTTGGTTGTTTACTGACTGGGCTGACGGATGGTCAAGAAATGCGCCAATGAGTGAAGATGGAAGCTCTTCTGTTTTAGACTTGCACTTATTGTTTGCTTTACAGGCAGCAATAGAGCTGGAAGAAAACTACGGAGATCACCACTTTGCTGAAATGTACCAAGGTTTAGCTGATGATTTATCTCAACATATTAAAGATAAATATTGGGTGCCTTCTAAAAACTTATTTGCTGATACTCCAGAAAAAGATACATACTCTCAACATGCAAACTCTATGGCTATTTTGGCTGGTTTAGCAACAGACGAACAAGCCAGAAAAATTGGTGAGAACATGTTATCTGACGATTCATTGGTGCAAGCAACTATCTACTTCAAATACTACCTTCACTTAGCCTTAAATGAAGCAGGTTTGGGTGATGGATATTTGAGCTATTTGGATGACTGGCGCAGGAATATCGAATTGGGTATGACTACTTATGGTGAAACTTCTGATATCGAAACTACTCGTTCAGACTGTCACGCATGGGGTGCTAGTCCAAACATCGAATTCTTTAGAATCATGATGGGTATTGATAGTGCATCTCCATTTTTCGAAACAGTTAAGATTCAACCAAACTTAGGTGATATCGAAGAAGTTAATGCAGAAATGCCTCATCCTAAAGGGAAAATTGCAGTTTCTTACGAGAAAAAAGGAAACTCTTTGGAAGCTGATATTACACTTCCTCAAGGTGTAACCGGAACATTTGTTTGGGATGGTCAAACCTACAATCTTAAAGGTGGATCAAATCAATTAGAAATAAACTAATAATTAGTTTAAAGCTTAATATTTAAAGAAGAGGCTGTCAATAATGACAGTCTCTTCTTTTTTTATTTTGTTCATGTTTATTTGAAGTATGTTAATTGCAAAAGCTCGTTGGCCAATCGTTTGTCGATATGCTAATGACAATGTTGAGTGTTCTTATAGTCGTTAGCAAATGCTTGCATTATACATTTATATGTATTGCTGTAATAGTAAATAATAATAAAAATAGTATCTTGATTTTATTCGATTAGTAAATATAGATATAAGAACAATTTTTCTGTTTATATGTTAGTAAATGCTAATGAGTTAAAACAATGTCTTGTTGCTTATTAGCATTTGTTTTATCTATAATGTATTTGGTTCGGGAATTAATCTAACTTGCTGTATTCTTCATCCGTAACAGGACCAAACCACTCATTTGATGCATTTTCTGCAGGAACAGATAAGGCAATGTGTGAGAACCAACTGTCTTTGGTTGCTCCATGCCAGTGTTTTACTTCCGGTGCAATATTTACAACATCTCCAGGATTTAATAACTGTGCTGGTTTTCCTTCTTCCTGATACCAACCGGTTCCGGCAGTACAGTAAAGAATTTGTCCTCCTTTATGATGGGTATGCCAGTGATTACGACATCTAGGTTCAAAAGTGATGTTCGCAGAAAATATTCCACTTGTTGTAAGTACCGCCAGGTAACTCTGTCCGGTAAAATATTGAGCAAAACCATCATTCTTATTTCCTAGCGGGAACATCTGTTCAAAGTTTTCAGCAGTAACATTTTGTACATAAGTACTGCTGGTACTGTTTAGTAGAAGACTCGCTCCAAGACCTGTCATTGCTGTCTTTTGAAGAAAATTTCTTCTGGATTGTTTCTTTTCTTTCATTCTTGTTTTCTTATTATTCATTGTTTTATGCTTTTTAATGAGAAAAGGAAGAAACTCCTTTTCTGCTTGATAGATATGATCTATCCTTTTTTTAATAATATAACAAGAACACGAATTATTGGTTTAGTGTAAATAAAAAGGACAGCTTTGCACGCATGGCAAGCTGTCCTTCATCGAGATGTATGTATTGTTATTTAAATATCTTCTGAACAAAAATGGAAAGATAATTACGCCAGTTGTTCCAGGTGTGTCCACCATCAGTTTCTAAATATTCATATTCAAAACCAATATCATCCAGTTTGCTTCTGAATTGCTGAAAACCTGCACCAACTAAAGCATCATCATCACCAATGGCCATCCAGTAAAGTTTATAGCCATTATCTTTTTGTTGTTTCAGCTTTTCATCCATGTTTTGATACATAGGTGAGGTTCCTCTGCTACTAACACCAATGGCAGCAGAAAATAATCCTATATAATCAAATTTATTCGGGTAATTCATGGAGATATTTGCTGTATGAAAACCTCCCATAGATAAACCAGCAATGGCACGTTCTGCTTTGTCTCCGGAAATGCGGTAATTGCTTTCAACATAGTTCATCACATCTCCAAAAGTTTCTTCAAATTTCCCATCCATTGTATTGGGAAGCATGAATGCGGGCTGAGCAAAACCATCACTACCATTGCCGGGAGCGGCTTCCTGCGATACGTTCCCATTAGTCATAATAACAATCATTGGTTCTGCTTTACCCTGGGCAATCAGGTTGTCCAATATTTGAGTGGCTCTGCCAGAACCTGTCCAGGCTAATTCGTCACCTCCAACACCATGAAGCAAGTATAACACAGGATAATCTTTATCATTGTTATCATATCCGGCAGGTGTGTAAACAGTTAACCTTCGCATTTTATCATTTCCCGGAGATTCGTACCATTTGTAGGAAATACTTCCATGAGGAACATCATTCACTTTGTATAAATCTGCAATACCTCCTTCAATAAGAAAAACATTGGAAATGTTGGCAACATCGCGAATGGCATGGGCATTACCTGGATCGATTGTACGGACACCGTCAACGTTAAAATAGTAACGATACATTTCCGAATCCAGCACCGGAGTTGTGACAGTCCAGATTCCGTCTTCACCTTTTTCCATATCGAAGGTAATATCAGCAAATGCATTGTTTGCATCCATACTTCCGGAAACACTTACTTCTGAGGCTTCGGGTGCACTTATACGAAAGGTAACTGAATGATCTGCATTTATTTCAGGAGAAACAATAGGGTTTGACATAAAAATGTCTTGTTGGGCACTTAATGTCAAGGTGATTAGCCCTAAACACAAGGTTAAGAATAGATTTTTCATGATTTTGGTATAAATTGATTTTAAATTTCAGTTCTTACAGATCTAAGTTATCTATTTATTGATTAATTCGAAAGTAGCATTTACTTTTCCTTGTACCTTTAATGCATCAATATTCCCATCTATCTTTCCCAGATAGATAAGTCCACTTGCATAACCAAAGTCTTTATAGAATATGGCAATGTCTCCCCAGGGAGCATAATACGTTATGTCTCCGGAGGATGGAGCGTAACCTGCAGGAGCTCCTTCTGTCCTTAATTTTTCACTTGGATAGAATATTTTTTCAGTATTGGCATAATCTTCTAACGTGATTGTTAGAGGAAGCATAGCGATAAAATTACGAGCTGTTTTGTTATTATCTATTGTTGCAGTTAGCTCTGTTTCTCCGACGGTAATTTTTAGTTTCATTTTTATTTTTTAATTCTAATTCCCAGCTCTGTTTAGCATGTTTTGCAGAAGATTGCTTACACTTTCATATTGCTCTTTTTCAACAGTGTTTTGAATAACTGAGAATATATCTTTTAAATTATCAGCTGTAACTCCTACATTCATTCCCATGCCAAGGTGAGCTCCTAACTGAGGTTCTGCTCCGGTAAGAGATGCCAATGCCGAAATGGTAACGATTTCCCGTGTACGGTAGTCCAGTACATCACTACTAAAGATATCTGCAAACAAATGCTCTTTCAGGAATGTATCCATTCGGGGAGTTTCTCCAAAACCAGGAGTTGGCCTGCTTAGAGGTCTTTGCATTAACTCTTCCAGTACTTTTTTGCCTTGCTCGTACTTATCTTCGACGTTATCATTGGCTTTAACTTCTTTTCCAACCTCGTCAGTAATGCCATTTTCTTTTCTTTCATCTACCACAGTTCTTAATGTGCCCAAGGCTGTCAAACTTCTTGGGAAACCACAATAAGCATAAAGTTGAACAAGCGCCTCGTTTATTTCATTTATGGTAAGTCCAGCATCAAGTCCTTCGTTTAATGCTTTTTGTAAATCATCAACTTTTCCCTGAGCAGTATAACTGGATATGCTCACTAAACTTTTTTCTTTTTGGGTTAGGGGAGTGCTTTTCTGAGAGCTACCATTTGCGTTGAGTGTGACAAAAATGCTTAAAATAAATATTGCTGGTGCAATTAGTTGTTTTACAATTGTTTTCATATTTCTGTATTTATAAATGTTCTTTTTAATTTTAACTATAACACAGAATGAAATGGCTTTGTTCTGGTTTATAATAAGCTGTATCTCTACTCTTCAGGCAGCGATAATGTAACGGTTACATCTCCCTCTCCAAGAATATCCATCAACTCTTCTTTTGTTATATTATCAATCTTACCTAAACGAGTGAAATTCCATGTGTTTGGTGCATAGTAGATAACTAAAGCACTTCCCTGATAAAGAATAATATCTCCCGGCTCTGTCGTTATTGATTCATTATTTGTTGGAAAATCCCTGCCTAATGAACCTACTTTTTCCATGTTTCCGTAATCACGCATATTAATGGTTATGGGGCCTTCGCTAAGTGTATTTACTAGTGCCTCTGCTGATGAATTATCAGCAAGAGTTGCAGTTAACGTTTCATCTCCAATTTGTAAAATCATACTGCTTGTTTCTGTTTGGTTGTTACTTGTGTTATTTGTATCGTCGTTGATTCCTAAATCAGGGCTCTCGCCGGAGCAGGATAATGTTAGAAAAACCATTAAGGTGCTGAAAAAAGTAAGTATTTTCTTATTCATATCGCTTTGCTTTTAGTCTTTTAAATATAAAAAACACCTCACAGAATGAGGTGTTCATATTTTCATTAACAATTATCCTCAAAGGATTTTTACCTATTTCAGGTTTTCTTTAAAGAATGATTCCAGTTTGTCAAATGGAATGATATCTGTTTTGTCGTACAAATCAGTATGAACAGCGCCAGGGATGATCATTAATTCCTTTGGCTCGTTTGCTGCTTTGTAAGCATCTTCGCTAAAATAGCGAGAGTGAGCATTTTCACCGGCAATAATCAGTATCGGGCGAGGAGAAATTTCATTGATGTATGTCAATAATGGCATATTCATAAATGAAATTGAGTTGGTTGCTGTCCAAGAGCCGTTTGAGTTGATAGAACGTGGATGAAAACCTCTTTCGGTTTTGTAATAGTTTACGTAACCCTGAACAAATTCGGGTTCATTCCCAGTTAATTGTTCTGGCTCAGGTAAGCCGGCAGCACCATAAGTAGGTTCTCCGTTTTCAGCATCTTTCCAACGTTGTTCGCCAAGTTGTACCAGACTTTCTGAACGTTGTTCCGGTGTCATGCTATCGAAATATCCTTGTGCCGTAACGCGGGACATATCGTACATACTTGCAACAGCCACAGCTTTTACACGCTTGTCAACAGCAGTTGCATTTAAGCCCATACCGCCAAAACCACAAATACCCATGATTCCAACTTTTTCACGATCTACGAACGATTGAATTCCCAGAAAGTCGATGGCAGCACTGAAATCTTCTGTATTGATATCGGGTGAAGCCACATTCCGAGGTTCTCCGCCACTTTCACCAGTAAAGGAAGGGTCAAAGGCAACTACGGCAAATCCGCGTTGAGCCAGTTCGTTGGCATATAAGCCTGATGCTTGTTCTTTTACAGCTCCGTAAGGCCCACTAACAGCAATTGCTGGTAATGCTTCGCTTCCACGGTCTTTTGGTAAATACAATTCGCCAACTAATGTGATTCCGTAACGGTTTTTAAAGCTTACTTTTTCACGTGTTACCTGATCACTTAATTCAAAAGTGTAATGTTCTTCTTCTGTCTGTACCATTTCTTTTTCTTTATTACTTTGATTGTTTTCGGAACATGAAGTCAGTACAGCGACTGACAACAGTGCCATTGTTACTAGTTTTCTCATTTTCCAAATTGTTTTCTGTTTCTAACTTGTTTTCTGCTTTAGTACTTATCCCAGTTTATTGTATTCTTCGTCTGTTACAGGGCCGTTCCATTCGGTTGTAGCCCCTTCAACAGGAATTGATTGGGCAATGTGAGCAAACCAACTGTCTTTTGCTGCTCCATGCCAGTGATTTACTCCGGCCGGAATATATACAGTATCCCCGGGATTCAGCTTTTGGGCTGGTTTGCCTTCTTCCTGATACCAGCCTGTTCCGGCAGTGCAAAATAGAATCTGTCCACCCCCTTGGTGTACGTGCCAGTTATTGCGGCATCCCGGTTCAAATGTCACGTTGAATGAAGGAATTCCTTCTAATGTTAATACGGCTAAATAACTTTGACCTGTGAAGTATTCTGCGTATGCTTCGTTTTTCTGTCCCAGTGGGAATAATTGTTTAAATTCACTCATTTCTAAATCCTCCTATTTTTATTATTATTTGTTTTCTGGTATTACTTCGTTAATACATGCAATTGCATTCAATGTTCTTGGAAAACCCATGTATGGAAGACATTGTGTAACTGCTGTAAGCAGGGTGTTTTTATCATTTCCAACACTTAAATTCCCGTTTACATGTGATTTTACCTGGCTTTCGCAACCACCTAATGCACTTAAAATACATAAGGTTAGCAGTTCGCGGGTTTTTAAATCCAGCGTTCCTCTTGTGTAAATGTCTCCAAAACAAAAAGCAGACAAGTAGTTTTGGATATGCTTCTGGTTTTCGGGAGTCATCTCGTGCATCTTATCGATGATTTCTCCGAATATGCTTTTTTGAGCTTTTAAACCTTCATCAAAACGGGTTTCTTCCGTTGCTGTTTTCTGACTTTCAACAGGAAGCGAAATGTTCATCGTTTTAAAAACCTCGTTGGCTTTATTAATGGCATTTAGTGTTTTTGGAAATCCCAAATAAGGAGTACATTGATATATGGTTTCTTTTATTTCAACTGGTGATACACCAATATTTAAAGCTGCAAAAACATGTGCCTGAAGCTGATCAAGTGTTTGGTTGGTTGTTAAAACAACAATGGTAATTAACTCCCTCATTTTATCGCTTAAGTCACCTTGATAGAAGACTTCTCCAAAAATGAAACGGTTTAGCATTTCCTGCAAATCCGGATCGGTTTCAGCTAATGGACCTGTATGTTGTCCAAAAAGTTCTTCAAATTTTTTCTTGCTTAATTCTATTCTGTCCATTTCGTATTTTTTTAAGAATTGCTTAATCCCAATCTTTTATGAGATTTTCACAATACAAATATCACTATTAGTTGTCTTATAAAATTACCAAAATAACGGATAGAATTACCCCGATTACGGAATGTTATATAAACCCCAATAAAGTAGGGGAGAGTAACTGTACTGCTAATATGGTTGATAATAAAAAATGCCAGAACTTATTGTGTAAACAAAAAATTTCGGCATTATTTATTTTTTGACAGCACGTTTAAAGAGAGGTTTCTGCTATTGATAAAACTTAAGTATTTATCACATTGAATAGCCAGGCTCTTTATAAAGCTTTTCTTTATTTCCCATAATATCATTCGGATAAACTTTATTTTTCCATTCTTCTAAAGAAAAATCTTCGATAGCTACAGAAAAGGACTCTTCTCTATTGCCAAGAACTTTTTGAGCTGTTTTAACGAGTTCTTCTGCTAGCTCTTGCTTTTTCTCTTCACTTTTACCTTCCAGTAGTTTTATTTGAAAATGTGGCATATATAAATTAATTAAAAACAGCCTTCAATTCATAATGAAGACTGTTGATTGAAAACTCGAATTTCTTATTTCATTTTTCCTCCGTAAACCGGGAACATGCTGACATCTCCGTAATCTTTGATTTGCTCCATATTCTTCAGAATTTCCATATCTTCTTCTGAAATAGCAAAATCAACTTCTGCATTGTTTTTCATATGAGCAGGATTTGCTGTCTTAGGTAAGGGGAGAAGACCCAGTTGTAATGTGTAGCGAATGGCTAACTGAGGCACTGAAACATCATATTTTTCAGCCATCTTCATGACTTCCTGATTTTTAAACAACTCACCATGTGCAACCGGAGAATAGGCTTCTACAAGAATATCTTTTCCCTCACAGTAAGCGATTAACTCATTTGGAGTATTACTAATATGTGCTAAAATCTGATTGATCATTGGTTTCACAGTGCAAGACTCAAGGATGTTATCAATGTCTTCTTTTTGGAAGTTTGAAAGACCAATAGCACGAAGTTTACCTGCTTTGTATGCTTCTTCCAGAGCACGCCATGCTTCACGGTTTCCTTCTGCATAATTGTCTTCTTCGTGGAATTCCATCCAGGGTTTCGGACTGTGAATAATCATCAGGTCGATGTAATCTAAGCCCATTGTTTTTAGGGATTGATCGATGGATGCAACAGCTTCGTCATACGACTTAACTTCTGCAGCCAGTTTTGTGGTAATAAAAATTTCGTCTCTTTTTAAACCACAGGTTCTTACACCTTCGCCAACTCCACGTTCATTTTGATAAGCCTGAGCCGTGTCAATATGGCGATAGCCAAGATCTACAGCATCTTTCACTGCCTGAACGCAATCTTCATCACTGATAAACCAGGTTCCCAAACCCAATTTAGGGATTTCAACTCCATTTGATAGCGTATAATTTTCTTTTAATATCATAACTTGTAATTTTAAAATTATTGATTTGTAAAATGATACATCAGAGTGTAACTCCTGATATCTTTTCACAAACAGCCACGAGTTTTTCCTGAATTTCTACCATGGCTGCCTGTTTGTGAAATTTCACCTCATTTTTGTGGAATAGAAGTCTGCCGCTTTTTAAGGCTTCAGCATCCTGAGATACTGCTAACCACGCTTGTGTTTCAAAACCTTTGTTTAGATCATCGCGAGCATTGCTTCCACCCATTTTTGTTGGTACCCATCCTGGGTCAACTGCATTTACAACTACATTGGGCCATTTTCGGTCTAATGCTAATGCCAATATCAAGTCGTGAAGTTTCGTGTCGGAATAACTGGGAAAGGTTTTTCCTTCAATAAATGCTTTCAGATTCGCTTCACTGGCATTTCCTTGCATGTGCATACTAGAGCAGGTATATACCAATCTTTTAGGACGATTAATTAAAGCTGTTAGAATGTAAGGTGCAAGAGTATTCACTGCAAACAAAAGAGGAACTCCATCTTTGTTCTTTTCTTTTTCAGAAACATGTAAGATTCCGGCATTGTGAATGATGGAGTCGAACTTACCTAGTTCATTTACTTTTGATGCAAGTTTTTTTGTCTCAGCAATATCAGACAAGTCTCCAATAAGCACATTTTCTGCTCCAGGTGCTTGATCTATAGTATTCTGGGCTCGATTTTTATTTCGGGCATGGAGTACAACCCTATGTCCTTCGGAAATTAACTTTTTGGCTGTTAGTAATCCCAACCCGTCGGATGAACCTGTTATAAATATTCTTGCCATTCTGTTTATATCTCTTTTAAGATTTTTGCAGGAATTCCACCAACAACAGTATTGTCAGGAACATCATTTTTTACAACCGCTCCGGCTGCTACAATTGAGTTTTCGCCCACCGTTACTCCGGGAAGAATCGTGGCTCCGGCTCCAATCCATGCGCCATTTTTAATAACAACAGGCTTCACCATTAAGGCTTTTCTTTCTGCCGGATTCACCGGATGTTCTTCAGTAAGTATGTTGACTTTGGGCCCGATCAATACATTGTCGCCAATAGTAATAGTTCCCATGTCCAGCATAGAGCAAAGGTGATTGATGTACACATTTTTACCGATGCGGGTAAACTGCCCGATGTTCACATAAACCGGAATTTGAATCATGCTGGTTGAATCCAGTGCTTCGCCTGAAAGTTCACCCCACAGTTGACGTACTTTTTCAGTGTCTGGTGTGGCATTAATTTCGATCAACATCTTGGTTGCCCGTTCTGCTGCTTCAGCAATCTGGCTGTGATCCGGATCGGTATAGGGAATTGCTTCTCCGGCTTGCAAACGTTCAAAAATGTTCTTGCTCATTACTTTTCTATTTCGTTAGCTTCTATATTTTTAATCACTTTTGCAGGAACTCCGGCAACAATTGCATTGTCAGGTACATCATTGTGCACCACTGCTCCGGCTGCGACAATTGCATTTTCACCAATCGTTACTCCGGGCAGGATTGTTGCTGTTGCGCCTATCCATGCATTGCGCTTGATTACAATGGGTTTAACAACCATCGTTCTTCTATTGTTTGGATCAATCGGGTGACCTTCGGAAAGCAAATTTGCTTTGGGACCAATTAACACATCATCTTCAATGGTGATTGTGCCCAAAGTGAGCATGGAACAGGCATGATTAATATAAACGTTTTTTCCAACCTTTACGAATTCAGCATGGTTCACATGAACCGGAATCTGAATATAACTGGTCGGATCAAGGGGCTTCTCCTGAAAGATCGCCCCAAATTTGCCGTAACTTTTCAGGATCTGACGTTGCGTTATATTTTAGCCAGCAATTCCGTAGTGCGAATACCCCGATTTGCTTACATCTGCAAATTGTGGATCACTGAATTGAACCAACTCTCCGGACTGCATTCGTTCAAAAACGTTTTTACCCATGCCTGTTCCTTTCAATTATTTTGCGTTGTTGAATACTGTTGTTAGCATTTCTTTGGTGAAAAGTGCATCGGCACCCATCATTTTAGCACCCATATGTAATTTTTCAACCATCATTTCAATTCCTTCTTCAGGAATATTGCCTTCTTTCAATGTTACTGGAGCACCAATTTTTGTATACCAATTTTTCAGGGCTTCAATACCTTCTTCAGCAGTATCCAGGTTGAACATTTCTTTGGCGAAACGTTTAAAAGCGTTTCGGGTAATAAATTCTTTTGCCATTTCATCCAGGCTGGAACAACAATCGATAATCCGGCTCCAGTGTGCAATATTGGTACTCGGCAGACATGGTAATGCTCAATAAAGTGCGTATCGAAACGGTTTATTTTCAACGCCGCAAATCGTTGTAAAGTTTAACGCATTGGTTGCAGCCCAGGCAAATTCACCACGTGCTTCGTAGTTGTCGGCGTCTTCCAATAAAATTTCTGTTGTACGGATTACTGTGCGAAGAATATTTTCAACATATCCGGCTGTGTATTCCGATAAATAGGTTGCTGTCAAGATACATATCTAAGCTATGTGCAAAAAACGTCGGCAGCAGAATAGGCCAGGTATTCTTTGGTTACTGTGGCTTGCAATTCCGGGTTGATTACAGATACTGTTGGGTAAGTAGCTGTACTTCGGATGCTCATTTTTAGCTTGCTTTTCCTCGTTGGTCACTACGGCATAGTTATTCATTTCACTACCTGAAGCGGCCAATGTCATAACCGAGAATATTTTTAATGCCTGGGTTTGAAACGTCTTTTGTGAAGTAGTCCCAAACATCGCCATCATAAACAGCTCCTGCAGCAATTGCTTTGGGCTGAATCCAAAACAGAAGCTCCTCCAATTCCCAAAATGGCATCCACTTTTGTGCTTTTTGCCAATTCAATTCCTTCATATACTTTGCTTAAAACCGGGTTACTAATAACGCCTCCCAGTTCTTCGTAGCTAATTCCTTTGTCCGAAATAGAATTTGCTATTTTATCGAACAAACCGCTTTTCTTAATGCGTTCTGAGCCGTAAACAATCAATACTTTTTTTTACGCCATACTCGGACAGGTATTGTCCCATGTTTTCTTCTTTTCCTTTTCCAAATTCAATTCGGGTAGGATTGTAAAATGTGAAATCTTTCATTTTTATATTTTATGTTTGAATGTTATTTTCTATAACTGGCTTAGCCATTCTTCAATTTCCGAATTCTGTTCTCTAACGGATAAACCATTGATTGATAATCCTTTTTCAAGCTTAGCCTTAGGGCATATCTTTTGAATATCCCTGAAACTGTATCCTGCACCTCCACCACCATGTGTGCAAAAAGGGATGATTGTTTTTCCTGCAAAATCATATTCCGATAAAAATGAGGACACAGGAGCTGGAGATGTATTGCACCAGTTTGGATAACCAATAAAAAATTTTGTCGTATTGATCGATGGATGCCAATTTATTTTTCAATTCAGGTTTTTCTCCTGAACGAAGCTCTTCTCTGGCTTTGCTTACAACTTCCCGATACACGGTAGAATATTCTTTAGCCGCCTCTATTTCATAAATATCACCACCCAGTAATTGGTTAATTTGATAAGCTATTTTACGGGTATTTCCACTCCATGAAAAGTAGACTACTAAACTATTTTTCAATGATAAAGATTTTTTCATAGAAGTGTTTTATTGATACATTTTTTCAATAACAAATATCATTATAAACCATCTAATAAAAGTACCAAAAATTACGGAGGAATTTACCCTTATTACAGAATCTGTTTGGTAATGTTAATGAGTTTAGGGAAGATTAAAGTGTACGGTTTAGCCACTTCCCTTTAAATAAGCGAATAAGGAAAATTGCACCCCCGGAAGCACAGTTCGATACACATGGCAATCCAAACGCCCTGAAGTCCCATAATGGGGGCAAGGATAGCGGCTAATGTTAGGCGAATAGCCCACATGCTTCCAAAATTCATCATGCTGGGGATGAAGGTGTCACCAGCTCCAACAAATACGCCATAAGCAACAATAGAAGCCGCAAACATGGGTTCGGCAAAGGCTTCAATTTGTAAGGCCATTGTTCCCAATGAAATAATTTCTTCAACCGGAGTGAAAAAACTCATAATGAGTGGGGCTGTAAAGTACATGATCACTCCCATAAAAGTCATGACAGCCATGCCCATAAAAACGGTGATGTTTGCAAAACGTTTGGCCAGTGTTTTTCGTTTGGCACCAAAACTTTGACCTACCAGCGTTGTTGCGGCTTCAGCAATACCATAGCCGGGCATATAGCACAGACTTTCAGCAGTAATAGCAAATGAATGGGCAGCAATAGAGGCAATTCCCAGCGGAGCAACAATAATGGTTGACATGATTTGAGCACCCATAATTACGGTGTGCTCCAGGGTCATAGGCCAGCTTATTTTAAAAGCTTTTCTCAGAACTTGTTTTTCCGGACGGAAACTTCCTTTTTCTTTGGTTAACCGCAGGTTTTTATCTTTGGTAAACAAGTAAGCCAAAAGCATAATGGCAGTTACCAGATAAGCCGAAGCTGTTCCAATGGCAGCACCTACAACTCCCAGGTCTGCTCCGGGAATAAAAACATTGAAACCCAGCACACTTAATTCACGGGAAGGGAAAATAAGAAGAAAGTTGAAGATGACATCAAGGGCGCACATCAATACTCCCAGTATACTTGGAATGTGCATATTTCCACTGCTTCGCAGCATTCCACTCGCCAAAAAATTGAGTTGAAGAGCTGGTAAGGATAAAATGAATATCAAAAAGTATTTGGATGCATCAGCAACTATGGCTTCATCACCTCCAAGCCAATAGGGGAGTTTTTGGCTGATAGATGCGCCAATAGCGACCAAAATAAAGCTAAAAAGCAGGGTAGAAAGCAATGCCTGTCGTAATATTGCCCGGGCTCCTTTGCGGTTTCCTGCTCCAATAAGATGTGCCACCTGAACGGAAAACCCGGCAGCTACAGTAGTGCAAATTCCCCAGAAAAGCCAGGTTGATGAAATAACAAGCCCAATGGATGCAGATGCATTTGCTCCCAGTTGTCCCACCATGGATGCATCGATATACTGCATGATGATGGAGGAAAGCTGCGCGATAATAGCAGGAATACTCAGCAAAACAGCTAAATGAAGCTGTTGCTTAAAATTCATTTCCTGCTTATTCTGAATAAGCGATAACAGGTAACTGCTTTTTTTCAATGGAATCCTTGTTCAACTGTTTATAATTGGGCTTTTTGTAAGCAAGATTGCGAAAGTCTTAAAATGATCATGCTACTATTCTACGATGATCTCATCCAGCGCTTTTTTCATCTTTTTAAGGCCATCCTGCAAAACTTCTTTTGGACAAGCAATATTCAAACGAATAAAACCTTCACCCGCTTCACCGTACATGGTTCCTTCATTCACCCAAACATTTCCATGTTCAAGCATAAAATCAGTAATTTCTTTTGATGAAAGAGTTATTGCTGAACAATCAATCCAAACCAAGTAAGTGGCTTCCAGTGGCAAGATCGGTAACTGAGGGAAATTCTGTGAAAAGAAATCTTTTACAAGAAGATAATTTTCCCATAAATAGCCCTTTAGCTTGTCCAGCCACTTTTCTGAATCTTCGTGTGTATAGGCAGCAATCAATCCTTCAACGGCAAATGGGCTAATATCACATACTTCGTTTATATTGATTGCTTTGTCAATCTTTTCCCGGATTTCAGGATCGTAGGCAATGATATTTGCAACTTGTAATCCTGCCAGGTTGAAGGTCTTACTCGGGGCTGTAAAGATCACTGATTTTTCCAGAAATTGCTGTCCTAATGAAGCAAAAGGAATATGCGTATGCCCCGGATGAACCAGATCACAATGAATTTCATCTGAAACTACAATTACATTATTTCGGAAACAAATTTCACCAACTTTCCTGAGTTCATCTTTTGTCCATGCCCGGCCAGCCGGATTATGCGGATTACATAATAGCAGCATCTTTGCTTTGGGATCTGATGCTTTTTTCTCCAGATCTTCAAAGTCGATAGAGTATTTCCTGTCTTTATAGATCAGATCATTAGACAAACTTTCGCACTGATTATTTCGAATCGACGAGAAGAAACAATTGTATACCGGTTCCTGTACAATTATTTTATCGCCGGGTTCTGTAAATGCTAAGATTGTTGCTGAAATGGCAGGAACCACACCGATCGTGTAGATCATCCATTCCTTTTCAAATCGGATGTTATGCCTGCGCTCAAACCAGCTGGTTACGGCATCGTAATAGGCATCGGGTACTTTGGTGTATCCCAAAATGCCATGCTGAATGCGTTTAGCCAACGCATCTATGATTGGCTGAGCCGTTTGAAAATCCATGTCGGCCACCCACATGGGAGTGATTTCTTCATTCTTATTAGAATCCCATTTGTATGAATTGCTTCCCCTGCGGTTAGTCTTTTTGTCAAAATCGTTTTGCATAAATATTAGGCATTAACTTCGTTTTCAACCTGAATTTTACAACCTCCAGGGTTTTTACAGTTTTCATCAAAGATAACTTGACCAATACTTTGTGCTAGAATTTCACCATTACTCGGGTTTTTTACGCTTGCAATAGGGCTGTTAATTTCTGCATTTAAGGAGCTGTATTCAAATGCTAAATCGGCATCTTCTTTCATTATGCAGTTCTCCATAATCAGGTTTTTTGCATAGCACAAAGGTTGTGTTCCGCTAATAACACAGTTTACAAGTTTTAAGTTTTTAGAATGCCATCCTAAATATTCACCTTCGATAACTGAGTCGTATACCGTAACATTTTCGGTATTCCAGAAAGCATCTTTGGTTTTTAGGTGGGAGTTTCGAATTTCAACATTCTTTGTGTATTGAAAACTATAGTTTCCCTGCAAGATCAGATTGTCTATTTTTATGTTTTTACTGTCCTTAAAGATGTAATCGCCATTTTTTACTTTTACATTTTTAAATTCAATATTCTTACACCTCCAGGTACATTCCTGGGCGTCGGTAAGTTCTACGTTTTCCAGGTATAATCCATCAATTTCGCGAAATATTTTGGGAGCTTCAACACGTGAATTTAACATGCGAAGATTCTTGCAATACCAAATGGCAGCTCGCCCAAGGGTGGTAAATAATGAATCTTCAATAATGCTGTTTGTATTATGCCAGAATGGGTATTTGCCTTCAAATGTACAGCAGGTCGCTTTTATGTTACTTGCTTCTTTTAATGCTGATTCTCCAAGTCCAATTTCTACATTTTTAAGATGTAATTCTTTCTCCGCAAATAATGGTCTTTCTCCTTCAAAAAATTTGTTTTCTATTGTTTTTACCATGTCTCTTGTTCTCCTAAAAAAATTATAGGACAAATATCAGGCTTGCAATTTTAAGAAAAATACCCAGATTCCAGTATTTATTACCCAGATTACGGAAAGTGGTTTTTGGTGGGCTATTGAAACACAACTGAATTATCTGTTTATCGATTTTGTAGCGTTTACTTTTATAAAATCCCGGGGCGCATGTCCGGTATATTTTTTTAAAGTGCGGCTGAAATGACTTGCTGAATTATAGCCAACTTCGTAAGCTACATCAGCAATATTCTCGTGATGTTCCGAGAACAGCTCAATGGCGTGAATAATCCGAATGTAATTCAGGTAATTATTGAAGCTGAGATTCTCTTTCTTAAACAAACGGGTGAGGTTTCTTTTCGTAAATCCAAATTCTTCAGCCATTCCTGATAAGGTAATATCTTCTCGGAAGTTTTCTTTTAAATATTGTAATACTCGGGCAAGCCTTTCATTCTTTGGTGCAATCAGACCTTTTACGGGGAAAGTGTTGTTATCGTCGATTTTTAATAATAGGCACAAAAACGAGTAGATGTAATCGTAAGTTGTCTTGTTTCTTTTTGGATCTATTGTTTCGTGTTGTTTACTGATATACCTGATATTTTCAATGATAAAATCATTTGAATTCAGCGAAGTAAATTCCTGAAAGCACACATCAGAAGGAAAATAAATGAGGAACATTTTTACTTTCTCGTTCCAGCTGCGCATGCTGTGTGACTGACTCGAAGGAATCAATCCAATAAAACCTTCCGGCAGAAAATACTCTGTTTGTCCGATCTGTATATGAACAGTTCCTTTAATCATATAAACCAACTGGTGGTGAGCTCTGTGCTGGTGTGTTTCCAAATTTAGATATTCTATATCCGTGGTTTTTGTCTGGATTTTTCCTGTTTGTTCTGCGTTGTCCATGTGATGTCCTTATTTGTCAAAAATAGGTCTTTATTTACAATATTTTTCAAGTCGGGGTAGAATACTTTTGTAACGAAATAATTAAATGATTTAGAAATGGAAACTATTAAAGATTTAAAAGAGTTTATTGGCGGGCATTTCATTTATACCTATGCTAACGGTTGGAATTATGAGCTTTACGTGAAAAACGAAACAACTATCGATTACCGTATTCATAGCGGAATGGTTGGTGGGCGCTGGGTGAGAGATCAAAAAGTGAATATCGTAAAACTGGTTGATGGTGTATTTAAAATATGCTGGACTGAACCAACAGGAACTGATGTTAGTCTCGATTTTATGCCTAACGATAACAGATTGCACGGTGTTATCTTTTTCCCGAAATGGGTGCACGAACATCCAGAAATAACTGTTCGCTATCAAAATGACTTTATTGAATTGATGGAGGAGTCGCGTGAGAAATACGAGACATATCCCAAATTTGTTGTTCCTGAGTTTGGCGAAATATTCTTCAAAAAGAATGAAGGTGCGAATAATGAAAAAGTAATTTCGGAAGCTCCATACGAAGGCATGATTGAAAAAATGGTTAGCGGAGAAATCAACTTTACGAATAAATAGAAGATAAGTAAATCCGGATTTAAACAGTTACAAAACCAACAAATAGAACGGAGCGATTTACCTGAATTACCGATTTAGCTACCCAGATTACGGAATGTGAATTTGATGGGTAAGATTGTAACAAATTGTTCTTTAAGTTTGTATTCAGAAACAAAAAACAAATAATAATGAATACAGATTTTATTTATCAGAATCCAACGACCATTTACTTTGGAAAAGAGTCGTTAAACAATTTGAAAGCCGAATTAGCAAATTATGGTGATACCATCATGTTGGCTTACGGTAAAGGTTCAATCAAGAAAATTGGCCTGTATGATCAGGTTGTTTCAATCCTAAAAGAAAGCGGAAAGAATATTGTTGAACTTACAGGAATTATGGCGAATCCAACTTATGAAAAAGTGAAAGAGGGAGCCAAACTTGTAAGGGACAATAAGGTAGATTTGATTCTTGCTGTAGGTGGCGGTTCTGTGATCGACTGTGTTAAAGGAATCTCAGTAGCTGCTTATTGTGAAGAAGATCCATGGACTAAATATTGGCTGGAGTTTAAGCCTGTTGATAATGAGGTTGTTCCTGTTGCATCTATCCTTACTTTGGCAGGAACAGGTTCTGAAATGAATGGAGGGTCGGTAATTACGAATGACGACATGAAATTGAAAATGGGTCGCGTATTTCCACCAAGCGTGTATCCTAAATTTTCAATCTTGAATCCTGAATATACATTCTCACTACCTAAATATCAGATGGTAAGTGGTATTTTCGATATGATGTCTCACTTAATGGAAGTGTATTTCTCAGGAGAAGATGATGTAACTTCTGATTATTTAATTGAAGGATTACTTCGCTCAATTGTTCATAGCGCTAAAATTGCTGTGGAAAATCCGGAAGATTATGAAGCCAGAAGTAACTTGATGTGGAGTGCTACTTTAGCAATGAATCCAATAATGGGATTAAGCAAACCACAGGACTGGCAAGTGCATATGCTTGAGCATCAGGTGGGCGCTTATACCGACTGTGCTCATGGAATGGGGCTGGCTGCGGTTTCACTTCCTTATTATCGCGCTATTTATAAAAATGGATTGGATCGATTCGCTCGCTTTGCAACTCAGGTTTGGGGAATTAGTGAAGAAGGCAAAACAAAAGAAGAGCTTGCTCTTGCAGGTATCGATGCACTGGAAGCATTCTGCAAAGAATCGGGTATTGTTATCAATTTGAAAGAATTAGGTGCTACGGAAGAAATGCTACCGTTGATTGCTAATTCAACCATTATTCTTGGATCTTATAAAAAATTGACCCACGAGGAAATCCTGGATATTCTAAAGATTGCTTACAACGCATAATTAAAAAGTAAAATAATATCAATTAAGGAGCTGTTTTGCCAATGATTGAATCTAAGGCAAATAGCTTCTTTTTTTATTGTAGAAAATTTAAAAATAAGATATGCCAACATCAATTGTATTAAAAGTAGATGACCTAACAATTCCTGCAACTTTAAACGACACGGTTGCAGCACAAGATTTTAAAACCCGGCTTCCATTTGTCGTTTCGGGATACCGCTCAACATTAGATTATTGTTGTACGGCTGAAGGAGGTAAATTTGATCCGAAAGAAACTCAGGCTGGTTGGAAAAACGGTGATATTAGCCTTGCCGGAGGATGGTTTGCAGTTTTATTTGATGGAGAAGAGGAGTCAAAAGGTTATACCGACATGATGATTATTGCTCATATTGATGAAGAAGACCTTCACTTGGTAAAAAGTTTGCCTAAGGATGTAACTTTTACTGTTGAATTAGCAGACTAGTTATCGTTCCTGTTTTATGATAAAATTCATATTTTTACATGAGACGAGTTGATCCTTGTTGAAGATTTAGAATTCATCTACAAATTTCAATTTTGAAAAGGAGGAAAAATGAACTACAAATTAAAATCACTTACAGCTTTATTTACGTTGATAATTACTGTTTTTTTTGTCAGCACAACTGCTTTGGCGAATGATAAAGCAGGTAATGCAACACAGGCAGAAGAAGCTGAGACGACCAAGGTTGTAATGGACATGAATGGAACTGAAGTTACAGCAACGATGAACAATACGCTTACAGCACAGGAATTTATCAAGTTGCTTCCCTATACCGTAACTGTATCAAGGGCTGCCGATGATTTGTGTGGTTCTGTGAGTGAAGATCTTCCTTCCATTCGTGAAGAAGGACAAAGCAGCTGGGAAATAGGTGAAATTGGCTGGTTTGGTGGTTGGTTTACAATTCTGGTTGATAATGAAGAGCGGTTTTCCAATATGCCGGGTGTGATGATCATTGGAAAAGTAGATGATGAATACATTGATACGGTAAAAGCTTTCTCGGGAAGGGTAGAAATAAATGTTCGTCTGGCGGAATAGGCTTACCTTTTCTGTGAAATCCTTAACTAAAATAGTATGTACTTACACCGGGTTTTAACCCGGTGTGATTATAAAAGGTCATTAATCAACAATAATTTAACGGCTAAAGCCTCATTCCAATAGTCTTCTCATATCCACCGGGCTGAAGCCTCGGTGAAAAAGAATATTTTACAACACCTTGCTTAGGCATTAATTTGGATTTGTCGAAGACTAATGATTTTGAATATCGTACACAAATAATCTGTCTGCGTGCCGTAAATAAAGTCTGCCACCACAAACCACAGGATGAGCCCAGTTGGGGCCTTCGCCGCCATCGGGGACTTCAAATTCGCCTGATTTTTCAAATTTTTCAGGTGTTGCTTCTACAAGGCTCATTGTTCCTTTTTCATCATATAAGTACAGCATTCCATCGGCAAATGTAATGGATCCCATCCGGGGCGATGATTTCCACATTTGTTCCCCGGTAAGCAGGTCTAAACAAAACCAGCCCCGACTTCTGTCGCCGGATCCGTAGAGGTAGCCTTCATGATAGATAACTCCTCCATGATAATTGTCCATTAAATCTGTTTCCCAAACTGTTTCAGTTGTTATTTGGGAACCGTTGGGTATAAGCCTGATTAATTCACTTCCACCGCCAAGCCCGTTGGTCATAAGTACATAATCATCAACGAAAACGGGATCGGTAGCATTGACTTCGTATATGTTAGCAAAATTTGTTTCCCAAAGTAATTCACCGGTTTCACTATCTAGTCCGTAATAACTGTCAGAGCTGCAAGACACCAATTGGCGATATCCGGCAAAATCATATAAAACAGCTGAATTGTAGGCATTGGTTCCCGAAATTTCATTATTTACCCAAATGGTTTCCCCGGTCATTTTATCCAAACAAACCTGAACTCCTTTTCTTCCTGCGGGTCTCACAAATAGTTTTTCTCCTTCAACACGAACTGATTCAGAAAATCCATAATCAGGCATATCTGCATCGAAATCATTCATCAGGTTTCTTGCCCATATTTCATTTCCGTTTTGTGCATTATAGGCAGCCAGCCTGCTTGCTTCGCTGAGGTGATAAACTATGCCTTCGTTATAGGTTGGTGTACATCTGGAGCCGTCGTATCCTGCAGCCCAGCTCACTTCAACATCCCAGGCAGAACCATTTGGTTTCTTCCAAATAAGATTACCGTCCAAATCATACGCAAAAACAAAGCTTTGGTCATTCAAAGAACCTGAAGTAAACAGCATTCCATCTGCAATGGAAACAGAGGCATAGCCTTCACCAAGCCCGGAAATTTCCCATATAAGCTCAGGACCTTCTTCCGGCCACGATTTCAAAAGCCCGGTTTCTTGTGATTTATTCTGATAATCGACACCATGAAAAGTTGGCCATTCGGCATCTGTCAGAGCGGTATTTGATGAAATTTCATTTTGTGATTCAGTCACAGGGATTGCCTCTGGCGTTTGATTGTTTTCACCTTGTGCCGACTGCGCATTGGATTGGCAGGATAAAAATATGGCACAAACACCTAAAAACAGGATTGAGATGGAGATATATCTTTTCATCATGGTATGAACGGTTTTAATTGTTTTCTAACCAATTATAGCGCTTTCAAATTGTTCAATTTTAATGAGATATACAAGAAATACACGATGAAATACATGTGTAGATATGGAGGAAATTAAAAATAGGTATGAGGCATTGTTCTTATTAGTGAATGCAAAGAAATTAATTGTAAAGGAGTTGCTGTATCTTGATGTTCGTTAAGTTTAAGAATTTTGCTCAAAAATTATAGTAATTAAGTCCCCAACTTCACCTTTAGGTGAAATGCAGGGTAGGCCGAAAATTTTGCGGGCCGGCGATGGCGGTAACGGTTTTTTGTGGGGGTTCAGGGTTGTGTGCCCGAAAGAAAAAACCGTGATGCGGGAAGAAGCATAAAAATTTCATGATTTTTTGTTTCGTTTTGCATCAAGGCAAAATGAAATCCGGTCTGGAAAGACGACAGCTATTGATCTCTGTAATGCTGAATTTTACTTTACAACAGGTAAAGAACTTTAAAAAAGAACTGATTATGAAGGGAGTTTATTACCACAATTACCGAATTACTTACCCATATTACGGAAGATGAAGGAAGGATGTAACACCTTCTGAAATAGTTGACTAAATTTGCAACAGGTTTTAAATGATGAATTATGAGCGAAGTACTAAAAATAAATTCAGTAACTGAGTATAATAACCTGATAGGACAGGAGACCCTGCATCCTTTGGTTAGTGTGGTTGACTTCTCAAAAGTTGATGCATTCAGCTTTTTTAAAGCTCAGATGGATGTTTATGCCATCTTTTTAAAAGATATTAAATGTGGTAACATTACCTATGGGATCAATAATTACGATTACGAAGAAGGTACTTTGATTTTCATTGCTCCAGGACAGGTTTATGGAGTTGAAGATACAGGAGAAAAACAAAAAGGGCATGGTAAAGCCATCATTTTTCATCCCGATTTAATTCATGGAACGTCACTTGGGAAACACATTAGTGACTACACATTCTTTTCGTATGAAGTGAATGAAGCCTTACACTTATCTGCCCGTGAAAGAGAAGTTGTAAACGAATGTTTTGCGAATATTGGTTATGAGTTGGAACATGCGATCGATTCTCATAGCAAAACATTAATTGTATCCTATCTGGAATTATTTTTGAATTACAGTAAGCGTTTTTACGAGCGTCAGTTCATTACCCGAAACCATGTAAATAAGGACATTCTGGCTCGTTTTGAAAAGGTTTTAAATGATTACTTTGAATCTGAAGAAACCTTGGAAAATGGTTTGCCATCCGTACGTTATTGCGCTGATAAATTGTTTATCTCACCCAACTATTTGGGAGATCTTCTGAAAAAAGAAACCGGAAAATCGGCTCAGGAACATATTCAGCTAAAATTGATTGATGTTGCCAAAGAAAAGATATTCGATACCGAAAAATCAATAAGTGAAATCGCTTATGAGTTAGGATTTAAACATCCACAACATTTTACCCGTATGTTTAAAAAACAGGTAGGTATGTCGCCAAATGAATACCGAAACCTAAATTAAGATTTTACGATTACATATAAGTGTTAAAAATGAATTCCCGTCTTTTAAAGGCGGGAATTTTTTATGCTTGTATTTGATGTTACTAACTCACGAAAAATATGCTGAGAGCGAATCCTGTTTAATAATTTGTATCGTATTGGGTTTGTTTGAAGTATTTAGTGCATAATGCTAATATTCATAATCAGAGATATTATTGCGTTTAGTTACATAATATTTGTCGTAAAAAGTCTTATCTTTTCTCATATATTTTAAATTGATATATAAATATCAGTAGAACATAAGTTTCTTAAAGTAGTTGTTGTGTTTTATGAGAAATATAAAAATTCTATTATTATCTCTTATTCTATTTGTCTCTTGCGATAATCAAAATACAGATTCGTCCAGTGTAAGATTCCCAATTCAAGAGAGCATCTCTGGTTATGCATACGAAACCCCACCTGTAATTTTCTCAAAAAACAATAACATAATAGTTGCAGGGAATTATTTAATAGAAATTGAACCATCTTCATCAACCATATTTTCAGTATTTGAGTTGCCCGATGTTAATTATATCGGAGGATTTGGAGCAAAAGGGAGAGGCCCTAAGGATTTCCCGTTAGTTGATGCTTTGACAGCTAATTACGAAGATGGTGATATTAGTATATATGATTTACAAAATGGGTTCATGTTTATTAACCTAGATGATTTTCATGAAAATAAGGATTATGCTATTTTAAATACGTTAAAAATTCCACTCTCATTATCACCACTAAATGATGCCATTCTCTTAACTGACAGTGTAATTTGTGGTCAGCCCTATGGAGGACAACGGGATGAATCCTATGTAAGGTTTAATGTATTGTCAAATGAGGTTGATTATTTTGGGGACTATCCGGATCTCTATCTAACAAGTCGGAAAAATATCTTTTGGCAAATATATAACCGTAGGTCAGTTGTTAAGCCCGACAAGACAAAATTCGCTTCATTTTGTAGTCAGATTAAGATGTTTAGAATATATAATAATGATGGGACACTTGGAAAAGAGGTTGTTATGGAAACACAGGAAGATTTTTTTGAAGATGAATGGATTCGGATTAATCCCATAAAATATTATGGAATTGTGCAAGCAACTGACGATTATATTTATGTGTTATGTGAAAATGCAAACGATGATGATCTGCTTGATAATAAACCTACACTTGAAATCTGGGATTGGGATGGTAATCCTATTGCCAGCTTTTCTTTAGACAGGTCAATCTCGGCTTTCGATGTGACTATGGATAACAAGAGCATATACTGCACAGATAGAACCGTAGTTGATAGTATTTATAGGTATGATATAAGTGAGATACTGAATTGATTGAAATATAGATTTATAATAAAATACCTCGCATCTTATTTTGTCTGAGTTCAATCAATACAAAATCAATAAGTTATGAATAATATTATAGGGTTATTTGTTATTCTCATAGTAAGTTTACATTGCTTTTCCCAAAACAATATGGTTCGTATTGATGGTCAGTTCTTAAATTACGATGGAACTAGTAAAGCTTGGTATTCACTTTCCCCAACTCAGGGGGCTATTCTTGATAAGGAGATTCAACCTGATAGTTTAGGCCGAATAACGATTATTGAATCAATTAATGAAACTCAATACTTTTACATTAACTATAGGAGTGAGGGAATAAATCATGACTGCTGTTTAATACTACAACCCGGAAACGATTATACCTTTATTAGTGAAGGTTATAACGAAGATGAATGGGACACAAAATACAGCCCTTACATTTACTCCCGTAAAAGGTTGAGTAACGAAGTTTTTTCCATCTCAAAATTAGACCAGGGACAAATATTTTACAATGAAATTGCCGATAAAACTTCAGGTGCGCTTTATCACGATGATTGGGACTTAATGCATCCGGAGGGGCTTTTAGATACACTTCAGTTTAGAATAGAATCAGAGTTGGAAGACCTGAATAAATTGTATGAGGTTAATAACGTTGATGAGGAACAATATGAAATTATAAAATTGAATATCGAATATGTAAATGCCTATAGATTAGCACAAACAATTAATGATTCCTGGCAATTGGAAAATAAATTTGGGATTGAGGATTCTTCAATAAATAATGAATTGTATAAAATATATTCTGAATTGTTTGATTTATATCCTGTAGAAGGTGTAAGGATAGAGGATTTTTTTGGCTTTGGTAAGTATGTTGATCTATATCTTTTATATAAGGAGGATTCTCAAAATGGAGAGTTTATTCCTGTGGAAAGAAAAGGTCCATCTGCCATTGGGGTCTTCCTGGAAAATGCGAAAGAGATACTGTCTCCTAAAGCATATCAAGCATATCGTTTCAATAACACATTAAACTTTACCGCAAATTTAGGGATTAATGCATCCCTTATGGCATCAACGTACCTGGAAGAAAATCCTGAAGTTAGGAAAGAGTATGCAGGTAAATTATTGGAAGAGCAATTATTGCCCCGTGCTGTTGAATTTGAAAACCTAAAATATCAATCGTTAAGTGATCAAATGATCATTCTGGATGAAAGAAATCCAATAAACTCTTTTGAACAACTTGTTGATAGTCTCCATGGAAGACCATTTCTGATTGATCTTTGGGCTACATGGTGCATGCCTTGCAGGTCTCAGTTTCAGTTCAATGGTAAGTTAAAGCCTTTTTTGAAAAGGCAGGGAATAGAAATGGTTTATATAGCCAAGGAATATGACTTGAGCAAAGAACAGCTGGAATACTGGAAAAATTACATTAAAGGCTATAATCTGGATGGTTATCATCTGATTATGAACGATAAATTGGAAGCAAGTCTTGAGGGTCTAGTAGGTGAGATATATGGAATTCCAAGGTATATTTTGGTAAATGAGGATGGGGTAGTAGTTGAACCGGATGCTTACAAACCAAGTGATACGGATCTGTTGAAAGAGCAAATTAGAAATAGCCTGTAATTAGGAATTAAAAGAGCCTCTTATTTTTTATATATTCTGAAAATAATATTTAAGTCTATATCAGTTTTACATTTGATATAATGACAGCAAATTTCTTTGTTGTGTACTATTAGTTTTGACTTGAATATGTCACTCTGTAAATATGTCCTGATTTAAAAAGTAATATGCGTATCATTTTGTTTTGCAAATCTAATTATTGTTTAAAGTTGTATATATAAATTTTGTGTTGTTTAGCATATTTCACTCATTGTTCAAATTGCGTTAACTGATTGTAGTATAGTTGAAAAATGTGTATTTGAAAGAGTTTTCACAATAAAACTATATTGCTAGTTGAAAATAAATAACTTAATTTAACAGAAAAAATAACCTGAATAATTAAACAAGCCCTAAATTGAAATACCAAACAAATGAAAAACCTGATTTATTTATTTCTCCTTGTACTTTTATATGCGTGTGGAACACAGTCAACTGGAGAAGAGATTGATCCTGAAAAACGTCAGTATGTTGAACAGCAAAATCCAGTAGAAGTAATTGTTTTAAAAGAAGAAGCTTTTAAAAAGGAACTGGTAAACAATGGTAAGTTGGTTGCTTTGCGAAAGAGTGAGCTTCATTTTCGCGTAAGTGAACAGTTGAAACAAGTGTATGTACGCAATGGCGAAATGGTAGAGCAAGGCCAGCTAATTGCTGAACTGGAACCCTACAGTTACCAGCAAGATGTTAAGAATGCAGAAATCCAACTGGAAAAAGCAAAGCTCGATTTTCAGGATTACCTAATGGGGCAGGGGTATAATACACTGGACAGTACTCAGATTGAAACTGAAATTTATGAGCTGGGGAAAATCAAATCGGGTTATGCCGATGCTTTATTAAGCCTAAATAATGCGCATCAAAATATGGAATCAACTCGCTTACTTGCACCATTTAGCGGTCTGGTAGCCAATATTAATCTAAAAGAATATGATCAGGTAAGTAGCGGTGAATCATTCTGTACTCTTATAGACAACAGCATTTTCGAAGTTGATTTTAACATTGTTGAGAGTGAAATGGCCGAAATCAATCTGGATGATGAAGTACAGCTTCAACCCTTTGCCGGCGAAGGTCAATATCTTGGACATATCACAGAGATTAATCCTGTTATTGATGAAGATGGACTGATAAGTATAAAAGCACAGGTCGAAAATACGGGAAATTTAATGCAGGGCATGAATGTGAAAGTATTAGTTGAAAAAGACATTCCCGGACAACTGGTTGTCCCCAAATCTGCAGTCCTTCTACGCCAAAATCAAGAGGTTTTATTCCGCTATACCAATGGAACAGCTTATTGGACATACATTCAAACTCTGGCAGAGAACAGTACATCCTACGCAGTTATAGCTCATCCGGATAAAGGAGCCACCCTTGCTGCCGGGGACACGGTCATAATCTCCGGAAATTTGAATTTAGCACATGAGAGTGATGTCGTTATCGAGTAGTTCCTATCGTTTCTTTTGTTTCTAAGTTCCTATTGTTATGGCTAAGATAAATACGTTTGAGGATCTGGAGATTTGGCAGCAGTCAAGAGGTTTGTGCCATATAATCTATGAGTTTATAAATCGTGATCGGTTTTCAAAAGATTTTGGACTAAAGAACCAGATAAATAATTCCAGTGGTTCAGTCATGGACAACATAGCAGAGGGATTTGAAAGGGAAGGTAATAAAGAATTTGTTCAGTTCCTGTCAATCGCAAAAGCTTCATGTGCTGAAACACGATCTCAGTTATACAGGGCTTTTGATCGAGATTATATTACTAAAGAAGAGTTCGGGGAAGTCGCTAATCAAACAAAAGAGTTAGGCAGAAAAACCGCTAATCTTATGAATTATCTAAGAAACTCAGAATATAAAGGAAACAAATACAAAAAGAAAAGCACTTGACTTGTGGAAACGTGTAACAATAGAAACAACAAAAACCTAGGAACAATAGAAACAAATTAAACCTGAAACCTAAAGATATGGTCAAGTTTTTAATCCGCCGTCCAATTGCAGTCTCTATGACTTTCATCGCCATTTTGGTGTTGGGTGGTTTTGCAATGAAATTTATTCCGGTATCGTTGATGCCCGATGTTGATATACCCGAGATAACAGTGCAGTTAAGCGTACCAAACAGGTCTGCACGGGAGCTGGAAAATACCGTAGTACAGCCTATTCGCAGACAGTTAATGCAGGTTGGGCATTTGGCAGATATATCCAGTGAAACCCGCAATGAAAACAGTCTCATCCATCTGGAATTTGAGTATGGAACTGATATTGATTTTGCTTTTGTTGAGGTAAATGAAAAAATTGACCGAGCCATGAATTCACTTCCCCGTAGTATTGACCGTCCCAAAGTAATCAAGGCCAATGCAACTGATATCCCTGTTTTCTATCTCAACCTAACCCTTCATGAGGAGTCAGATCCTAACAATCAAACAATAGAACAATTAAATACTCAAACTTCAAATTTATATCCTGTTTCTCAAAAGTTTGTGGAAATGAGTCGTTTTGCAACCAATGTGATCAGAAGGAGAATTGAACAGCTTCCGGAAGTTGCCATGGTGGATATGAGTGGTTTGGTAAGTTCAGAATTGCTTATTCTTCCTGATAATCAAAAATTGAGTGCATTGGGAATTTCTCTGGATGACCTTGAACATACCATTGAGAATAATAACATTCAGTTGGGTAGTTTGCTTATCCGTGACGGGCAGTACCAGTATAACATACGTTTCTCTTCAACCTTGCAAAACAAACAGGATATTGAGAATATCTACTTCAAAATAAACGACCGTTTGTTGCAGTTAAAAGATGTGGCCACGGTGGTGGAGCACCCTCAGCCGTTAACCGGAAAAGTAACATCGAATGGAGCAGATGCTGTAACCATTGCTGTAATTAAACAAAGCGATGCCCAGATGTCGGATTTAAGGGACAACCTGAATCAGTTAATTACTTATTTTGAAGAAGATTATCCCGATATCAATTTTGAAGTTACTCGTAACCAAACACGTTTGCTTGATTATTCAATTTCGAATTTGCAACAAAACCTGATTTGGGGAGCATTGCTGGCTTTTGTTGTTTTGTTTTTATTCTTGAAAGAATACCAGGCACCAATTCTTATTGGTATTACAGTTCCTACATCGTTAGTCATATCAATGTTAATGTTCTTTGCTCTGGGGATATCTGTAAATATTATTTCCTTATCAGGAATCATTTTAGGAGTAGGGATGATGGTTGACAACTCCATCATTGTTATTGATAATATTACGCAATACCGACAGCGGCTGGGACATTTTTCAAAAAATGCAGGCAGTCTAAAAATATTAGAAAAAGCCTGTGCTAATGGAACAAATGAGGTGTTTCGGCCTATGTTGAGTTCGGTATTAACAACCTGTGCTGTATTTATTCCACTAATCTTTATCAGTGGTATTTCCGGAGCTTTGTTTTATGATCAGGCGATGGCTGTTGCTACTGGTTTGATGGTTTCTTTGGCGGTTTCGGTAACCTTACTTCCTGTTTATTACCGTTTGTTGTATAAAAAAACAGATGGGAAAAAGATTAAGTTCCTTAACAAAAACAGGCTTGTTAAATATGAAGATTTATATATGAAAGGGCTTCGTTTTATTTTTCGCAAACAGAAGATCACTTTTGCTATTGTTGGTTTTTGCCTGTTTGGGATGATCCTGTTGTTTGTTGATCTGGATAAATCAAGATTGCCTGAGATTGAGGAAACCGAAGTTATTTTGGCAGTCGACTGGAATGAACAGATTCATATTGATGAAAATAAAAACAGGATTGAGCTGCTAATTGCAGAATTAGGAGCTGTTTTGGAGCAAAATACCTGTATGATTGGGGAACAGCAGTTTTTGCTGGACAAAACAATCACCTCTTCTTCCTCCGAGGCAATTGTTTATATCAAGGTAATTGACTCTTCTGAGTTGATTGGAACAATTGCTAAAGCATCTGAGTTTATACAAACCAATTATCCACATGCAATTCTGGAACAGCGAGAAGCAGACAATATCTTCAGTACTATTTTTGCATCAACAGAAGAGCCTTTAACCGCAAGAATACGAACTATTTCAGAGGATAATTCTGATCGTACCTTGCAATTGCGGGATATGCTGTCAAAAATACAATCGGCAGTTCCAGATCACCTTGTAGAAGACATTCCTGTGGAGGAATATGTGGTTTTAAAGACCGATCCAACCAAGCTCATGCTTTACGATGTAAATTTTAACATGATGTACCTTGAGCTGCAAAGTGCTTTTAATGACAACGAAGTTTTTCTGATTACCGATAATCAGGATTTTGTCCCCGTTATTTTGGGTGGTGAAACGCAAACAATCCAGAAAATCCTGAACGAGTTGTTTGTGCATAATACAAATGGTAAGCAAATACCTATTCGCGATTTAATTTCGGAGACAAAAGGGGAAGACCTGAAATATATTGTTGCCGGGCAAGAGGGGGAATATTACCCTGTAAATTACCAGGTTGAAGATAATGAGGTTAATGAGATACAAAACCGCTTAAAATCGGTGGTTGGAGAAAGTAAGCTGTTTGATTTAAGTTTCTCAGGGAGCATTCTTTCCAATCGAGAACTGATGCAGGAACTATTCCTGATTCTACTTGTTTCATTGGCTTTGCTCTACTTTATTATGTCGTCACAGTTTGAATCATTGGTGCTTCCTTTGATTATCCTGATTGAAGTTGTAATTGACATTTTTGGTGCTTTTCTGGCATTAAAACTGGGTGATTCTGGTATCAATATCATGTCGCTTATTGGGATTGTTGTAATGAGTGGAATTGTAATTAACGACTCTATTTTAAAGGTAGATACGATGAACCAACTCTATCGGCAAGGCTACTCATTAATGCATGCCATTGTTGAAGCAGGTCACCGGAGACTTACAGCAATCCTTATGACCAGTATGACAACAATCCTTGCCCTTGTTCCCTTACTCTTTAGTTCGGGACTGGGAGCAGATTTACAACGACCACTGGCACTTGCTGTTATTGGTGGAATGATTTTGGGGACACTGATTAGTTTGTATCTGGTGCCGCTGCTATTCTACTATTTTAAAAGAACAAAGATATTAGAGCTAAGATCCAAGTAAAGAGACCGCATCATTCCGAATTTGTTTTGGGAACTCTGTCAGCAAGAGTCTGGTTAAATTGAAAATAGGTACTGAAACCCCGTCTGACCAAGCCGGGCAAGAAGTTCAAGATAATGCTTTGAGCAGAAGAACAACAGAAACAATAGTAATTAAACAAAAATAAAAACTAAAAATGAAACTAAAAATGAAACTAAAAATGAAAAAAGTCGCTTATCTAATCCTTATTATGGCTTACGCCTGTTCACCTCAGCAAATTACTCAGGATGAGCCTGTGGTGATTGATGTATTTAATAACAGCAATCCTGAAATAGAATTTGAGTCCATCGAGCTTATCCCTTTGGAAACGAATGAGGATATTCTTATTGGTGATTTCTGGCGATTAAAGGTTGAAATGGATGAAGATGGATTTTATTTTGCGAATCAAGATAATCCAACGTCAGTTTTTCGATTTGACTCAAAAGGGAATTTTCTCAACTTAATTGGACATCATGGTAATGGACCTGAAGAATATAACGGAATAATCGATTTTTGTATTCATGGCGATACACTTGATGTTTTATGCAATGGCGGAACAACTTCTCTTATTGTCGGTTATGATATTGATGGATCCTATTTATATTCAAAGACGGTAGATCTAAATTTAAATTCTTTTGATTGGTTTGATGCCGGATATTTGTTTGCAGTAAGTTATGGCACAACTGATTTACAGCCGTATAAAATTTGTAAGGCTGATGAAAACGGTTTCGTGACTCAATCATTCATGAAGAATACATCAAGCATTAATGTTCCGGTTACTGAAGAGAACTTTACAAACTCATCAAATACAGTTTTTTATCATGAATCATTTAATGATACCATCTATATGTATAAAGATGAGGATTATAAACCTGCTTATGTTCTTGATTTTGGCGATTATAAAATACCCGAAGAGTTTTATCAGGTTGATGTCATGTCTGCTTTTCAGCTAATAATGAGTCAGGGGTTTGGATATATTGATATTATGTTGGATACGCCAGCTTATTCATTTTTTCAGGTTTCGAAACAAGGGGAAAAAGTTGATAATATTACTTCTAACTTATTGTTAAATAAATCTGATTATAAGGTTTTTAGTGAGTCTATTGATCTTGATAAAGTAGAATCACCCTTTATGTTTCCTATGTATGGGACATCAAATGATGAGTTTATTTTTCTGATCTATCCATATATGATTTTAGAAGATACAGAAGAATTTAAAAAGTTACCAATAACAAATCCTCAAGTGATTGAAACACTTAATACAAATGATAATCCGGTAATTGCGATATGTCGGGTTAATAGTGATAGATAATTGAGCTATGAAAAATCAAAACGCAGGAAAAATAAATGGACCCTGGGAAGGGGGGGGAGTTTATCCTAACTGGTTGGACTTGTAGTTAGTGTGATCGATTATGGTAACAGTGAATCTGTTGTCATAATCGATTTACCCGTTGGTGAGGAAATTATTAGTTGAAACGATACAGTTCAGTACAATTATGATCCTTTTTGTGAAAAAGTAAAGGTTGTCATCTTTCTAAAAATGAATGTATTGTTTGCCTTTGATGGTTAATTGATTAATTAAAAAACAGCCTTTAGACATTAGATAATGAATAATAATTTGATAGATGTTTTGAAACCCCGTCTGACCAAGTCGGGCAGGACGTTCTGAATGATGCTTTGAAATGAGGAATAAAAAATATAATCATGAGAAGAACCTTCATAATATTTCTTTTAAGTATTATTTTTTATTCATGTTCTGAAAAATCTCAATTGGAAACAATATCGTTTCAAAATGCATTTTTAGAGGGGCAACGTATTGCCATTCAGGATTTTGTTCATGATGTTAAGCTTTGTCCTCTTCAAACGAGTTCAAATTGCCTTTTAGGAGATATTCAGAAAATTATCAAATCTGAAAAATATTATTTCATTCTTGATATGGAAAATATCCTTTACATGTTTAGCAGTGAAGGGAGTTTTGTCCGGAGAATCGGTGAAAAAGGGAATGATCCCAAAGAATATTCTTACATCTCTGATTTTGCAATAAATGACGATAATAAGCAAATCTATTTAAATACAAACAGAAATATATTGATCTATGATTTTAAAGGCATTTTCATAAAAGAAATCAATAACTACGGAGCAGGTCAACTTATTAGTTTTGACGATAAAATTATTATTTCGATGCCGGATATACCCACAGAGCAGAATGAAAAAGATGCCATACTTGTTGTTAATCAAGATGGAGATATTGAAAAATCATTCAAAACAAATCTGGTTCGCCATTCCGGAATTGATCTGGAGTTTAGTATTCTGTATAAATCCAATAATAATGTCTATTACAAAGAAGAACGAAACGATACCATATTTTCAATAAATCACTCATTTGAAAAAAATCAGGATAAAATTCTTCAAATGGGGAAATATCAAATGCCGGACGAAGAGTTTGATTTCGACAAAATGGATGCATGGGAAAAATACTATCGATTTGTAGAAATATTTGATTTTAACCCATTTACTATTTATGAAGTGCAAAATGGTCCGATAGGGGAAGTTGGCTATATTTTTAGGAACAATAAAAATGAAAAACTTATAAGAATATCCCAGGATGATGAACTTGAATTATTTATGGATGATCAATTTAGTATTCCAATTATTCCGGTTTCATCTTATAATAATCACCTGATTTGTTCGGTGTCCCCATTCTTTTTGAAAGAGTTATATGCATACTTAAATGTCGAATTGGGTGAGGGTGAAATAACTTCTTCAGGTAATGATAATCCAGTTTTACTCGATATTGAAATATCATAATAAAAAAAGAAATAATTAGACAGCATTTTAGTATACAAAACCAAAATTTTAGAACCAGAAACTAAACGCGATATGAAAAACCAAAATCAAACCATTCAATTTACAGTTATAGCAATGCTGTTAGCTATGTTTTCTTCTTGTTCAAACACAAATAATACAGCTTCGCAGCAGGGAGAAAACGGTTCTTTTTATACTATTCCTTTTGATGAGATTGTGAAAAATAAGCGAGAAGTTAAGCTGTCGGAATTTGCATCGGATATAGAGCTTATTCAACTTGAGAATACAAATGAAGCATTACTTAAGGATGTTGAAAATATAGAGTTTACCCAAGACTATATTTTAATAAAGTGTTGGCAACAGCCAATTCTGCAGTTTGATAGAAGTGGAAAGTTTATACAATATATTGGAGCAATTGGTAACGGACCTGGAGAATATGGGAGCTGCATGCAAATGTCTATTGATGAAGAAAGTGAAAGGGTTTATATCTGCTCTTTTAACTGGGATGTGTTGGTTTATGATTTCGAAGGGGAATTCATAAAATCTATAAACTATCAGGATCACTGGTTCGAACTTATTTTTTGGGGAAGGGATAGCCTGTTTGTAAGTTATGCAGAACCTATGATGGGGAATGAGCTTAATGTGTTTACAGAACTTAATGAGCAGGATGATACCCTTCAGGGAATTCCAAACTACATTTTAACTGATGAAGCTCAATTAGAGTATCATGGAAATTTGATTGATATACAAAACTATTTTTATCGGTACAACAATAAGCTCCATCTAAAAAGTAGTTATAATGATACAGTATATACTTATAACGATAAAAACAAATTTGCCCCTAAGTTTTTAATTGATCTAGGAAAATATAAGTTGCCGGAAGATCTTACCTATGAAAAGGTCTGGAAACGTTCTATGCCTGATAACCTCATTTGGACGAGCGTATATGAAACACCCGGTTATGTTTTTATTCCTTATGGCTATCATTATGATCCAGATAAGCCTGACCTTAAAAATGAAGAAAGAGGTTGTGTCCTTTACAATAAAAACTCAAAAGAAGGAGTGGCTATTGAAGAAAGCAAGTTTGGTGGTTTTATTGATGATTTTATGGGATGTCCTGATTTCAGGCCTTCTGTAGTTAATGGTAATACTGCCATGATGATGGTTACGGCTCTGGATATGAAAGAATACCTCGATTCGGAAGATTTTCGTGAAAGAGAAGTTCAATTCCCGGAGAAGAAGGAAGAGCTTAAGCAAAAAAATGAGACCCTCAATGAAGGAGATAATAATTTTCTGGTAGTAGTAACGATGGGAAAGTGAGAGAGAATGAAAATCTTGAATTTACATTATCCTGAACATGTTTCGGAAACTCTGTTAGTAAGAGTTTGAGTTAAATGGAAACAGATACTGAAACAAGTTCAGGATGACGCTTAGAAAAGAGGATAGATATCGTTTGGGAAACTCAAATAGCAAAATACACAGACCTAGCCCCGTAGGGGTGAAATCTAGATAATCCGGGGTGAAGCCCCGGGAATATGAAATAAAAAATGAAAACCGTCTGCGGGAAAATGAGGAGAAAAGAACGAGGGGTTCCTCAGACGTAAGTGAATAGATCGTTTAGAATAGAGAAATAAAGAAACATAAATAAAGATTGCTTCGCTACGCTCGCAATGACGCTTCGGGCAGCGACAACCTGAACCCTGAAACATGAAATTCTTAACATATGAACCTCAAAACTAAAAAATATCGCTTATCCTCTTTCTCTGTGCTGGTTGTATTTGTCCTGCTGGTAATTATGGGAGCAAGCCTTATTTCCATGTTGAATGTGCAATTGAACCCGTCCCGTTCATTACCCAATTTGTCGGTTGAGTATAGCTGGCATAATGCTTCAGCAAGGGTAATCGAGCAGGAAGTTACCTCGAAGCTCGAAGGCTTGTTTAATGCGGTAAATGGTATTGAGGAAGTATCATCTGTTACATCACGGGGTAGTGGCTCAATTAGCCTGTCATTTAAAGAGAATGTAAATCTGGATGCCATACGTTTTGAGATTGCTTCACTTATCCGGCAGGTGTATCCCGAATTACCCGAAGAAGTATCTTTTCCCCAGATATCACTTAGTTCCAGTGGTACTCTCAGAGAACCTATTTTGGCCTATACTTTAAATGGAAGTGCCAGCCCATATTATATACAAAAATATGCAGAGGATCATTTGGTCCCTGCTCTTTCGTTAATTGAAGGGATTTATGAAGTAAGGGTTTCTGGTTCTACCCCTTATGAATGGGAAATTAAGTACAATTCTGATAGAATACAGACTTTGGGTATTTCTGTTACTGATATTCAACAGGGGATAAACAACTATTTTCAGGATTCATACCTGGGGCAAGGAAATACCAGCAAGGTCGGAAATGAGGATGCCTTAATAACTGGTGTTTATTTGGCTTCGGTTTCACCATCAGATAGTGTTGATTGGCGTTCTATACCAATAAAAAAGGTAGATAACCGCATTTTTACGCTGGGAGATTTGGCAACAGTAACTTATAAAGAACAGGAGCCAACCAGCTATTACCGCATCAATGGGTTAAATACCATTAATATGGTTATTTATCCTGAGGATGATGTAAATACAATACGACTTGGTGGAACTATAAAAGATAAAATTGCCAGTTTGCGGGCTGAGCTTCCTGCCGGTTATTCGCTGTTGCTGGCTAGCGATTCAACTGAATATGTGGTTGATGAGTTGAAAATGGTAGGCATGCGTACCATTTTTTCCTTGCTCATTTTGCTTACGTTCGTTTTGCTTATCAGTCGTCAGTTGAAATACCTTTTGTTGATTTTCTTAAGCATTGTGGCTAATCTTTTGGTGGCCTGTATCCTGTATTATGCACTCAAAATTGATATTCACCTGTATTCGTTGGCCGGGATAACCATTTCCTTTGGAATTATCATTGATAACAGCATTATCATGATTGACCATATCCGGCACCAGGGAAACCGGAAAGCCTTTATTGCTATCCTGGCAGCAACATTAACAACAATAGGGGCATTAAGCATGGTTTTCTTTTTGAAAGAAGAACAGCAGCTGAATTTGGTTGAGTTTGCACAGGTAATTATTGTAAACCTTGCTGTTTCCATGGCTGTTGCGCTATTTTTTATTCCGGCATTAATGGATAAGGTGAAATTGGAAGTGAAGAAAAGTAAAAGCTTTTTCCGCCGTAAACGTAGGGTATTAAAATTAACGAATAAGTACACTCGTTTCATTCTCTGGTCCAAAAGGCATAAATGGATATATGTTACCCTGTTTATTCTCGGTTTTGGAATACCTATACACTGGTTGCCAACCGAAATTGAAGAAGAAGGAAAGTGGGCGGATCGCTATAATAAAACATTGGGAAGTACTGTGATTACAGAAGATGTTCGTCCTGTTCTTGAAAAAATTTTTGGAGGTTCCCTGCGTTTGTTTACTGAATATGTTTTTGAGAGTTCATACTATTCTGAGCCTGGACAAACAACTTTGTATGTCAGTGGAATAATGCCTGAGGGTTGCACTATTCAGCAGTTAAACGATGCCATTGTGTTAATGGAAAACTTTATCAGTAAATATGATGAAGTTGATATGTTCCAGACATCAATATCAGGATATAATAGTTCCATCATAATTATCACTTTTAAGCCAGAGTTTGAAAACAGTTCATTTCCTTATGTGCTAAAAGAGGCTATTACTTCCAAGGCAATTAGTTTAGGTGGGCTGGACTGGTCAGTAACTGGTGTTGGGCAGGGTTTTTCGAATGCTCTAGGTACAAGTTCAGGGAATCAAAGTATTAGTCTGGAAGGTTATAATTACGATGAATTATATGGATATGCGGAACAGCTAAAAGGTCTTTTAGAGGAAAATGAGCGTGTACAGAATGTCGAAATTAGGGGAGGTACAAATACATACTACTATTATTCAAGACCCACAACATTATATGAATATTATCTTGATTTTGATCAGGAAGGTTTTGGCTTAAATGAGGTGTCTGTTGGACAGTTTTACAATTTTCTTCGAAATAAGGTATATCGAGGAGGTCTGATGTCTGTTTACCAGGATAACGAAGCACAACCTGTTTCGTTGGTTGCTGACTCATATGGAGAATACAATGTGTGGGATTTACGTAATCGTCCGGTAAGTATTGGAGATGGCACATATAAACTTGTCGATTTTGGTGATATCAGTAAACAAAAGGACAGGTAACGATATTTACAAAACCAATCAGCAATACCAGTTAATAGTTGCTTATGACTTTGTGGGGCCTTCTCGTTTGGCCGAAATTGTTCGCGAAAGACATGAAGATCAAATAACAACTTACCTTCCATTGGGTTATTCGGTGCGGGAAACAGATCGTAATTATTGGTATAATCCAGGGAAAAAACGCAGTATTACCTAATCTTATTGGTTATTCTGATCATCTACTTTATTTGTTCCATTCTATTGGAGTCTTTATTGCATGCCACTGGCAATTATCTTTATGATTCCGGTTTCGTTTATTGGTGTTTTCCTGACCTTCTACCTCTTCGATTTTAACTTTGATCAGGGGGGCTTCGCTTCTTTTGTGCTGCTGTGTGGAATTGTGGTTAATGCCGGTCTGTATATCATTAACGATTATAATAACTTCTGTCGTGCAAAAGGTGGAACAAACAGTCTGAAATTGTATATGAAAGCCTTTAACCATAAAATCATACCTATCTTTTTGACTATCATATCAACCATCCTAGGACTTGGTTCCTTTTGTGTGGGCCGGGCAAAATGAAGTGTTTTGCGGTTTGCCTTTGCTGCCGGGGCTATGGGAGGTTTGCTCTTTTCTGTGACTGCGATATTGGTTTATCTGCCGCTGATGTTGAAGCTGACTACTAAAAAATAAAAATATCAAAACCAAAATGAAAAATCTTAAATCCGAAATTCCAATTTATGTAATTTATAAGGAATAAGCTAATGAATATTGATGCTGGATGGGTGAAAAATGAAAGAATAAGTGTTTAATGCTTCGCATTTGAACATTCAAATCCTCAAACAAATAATATCTAATATTTAATCAAAATGAAAAGATCACTTCTATTTGTATTTACTGCACTTGTTTTTGCATCATGTAGTCAACCACAACAACCTGAAAATATTGTGGTTGATGTTGAATCTGCAATTGGAACAGAATCGAATAAAATGCTGACAGATTATATTGAAAGTATCGAATATATTCCTTTAGAAACTACCTCAGAAATCATATTAAATCGTATTTACAATGTTTATGTGACTGATGACTATTTTGTTGTTTTTTGATGATGAATTGTTCGATTTTTGACCATAACGGTAAGTTTGTTAGAAAAATTGGTCGGATTGGAAATGGCCCTGGAGAATATTCGAATGTTACATCTGCCTATTATTCTCATATTTCCCAACATATATATTTCCCAAGAACTTCAACAGGAAATATGCTGGAGTTTGATCTTGATGGAAATGTTATTAATGAAATTCCTTTGAATGGAGTACTATCTATGAATTTTGCAAATATTAATTCAACAACATTTGCATGTTATGTATTAAACCTACAGGGAAGTGAAGTTGATAAATGCATCATATTTAATGAATATGGCGAAGAAATTGCTAAAATCCCGAATAATGACTTTTTTACTTTTGGAAATTCAATGTTTGTAAATAATGCCGAAGGTATTTTCTTTAACTCAGGTGATAAGCTGAATTTTAAAGAATATTTTAACGATACAATTTATCAGTTTCGTTCCGATACGATTTTATCACCCCGAATGGTATTTAATTCCGGAAAATACAAGGTTTCAGCCGATTTAAAATCTGATCCGGAAAATTATCTGGAAACTTATAATCGTGATTATTTTATTGTCAGTCACATCCTTGAAACACCCTCTTTACTATTCTTTAGTTATAGGTATGATGGAACGTTCCAATGCCTTGATCTATAATAAAAAATCCGGAACGGTTGATAATTATCCGGGGACAGAAGAATATGCAGGCATTCCAAATGATTGGGACGGAGGAATAAGTTTTTATCCCGGAACAAATGACAAGAATATTTGTGTTCAGGTAGTTGATTCGTATAGACTTATCGAACACGCTAACTCCCCAGAATTTCAAAACTCCACACCTCAATACCCAGGAAAGAAAGCGGAACTGGAAGAGCTAGCAAAGAGCCTTAATGAAAATGACAACCCGGTGTTGATGTTGGTGAAACTGAAAGAATAAGAGTTTGAATGTTTGAGAAATTGAATGTTCACAACCTCAAGAAAAATGAAATTTGATAATTATAAAATGAAATATAGATTTATCTGTTTTTTCCTTTTTGCGTTGATTGGATGCAATTCACAACTATCTGAATCTTCCATTATGGAAATTGATCCTCGGACTTTTTCAGATAATGAAATTAATCTGGCAAAAATAGCTGATGATATTCGTTATGTACCACTTGACTATAATGAACCTTTGGGTATTCATTATGATTGTAAAATTGTGAATGACAAAATTTATACATCATTTAGGAATGTTGGTGTAATTAGTTTTGACACATCAGGGAAGTTTTTGCAAAAATATGGGAATATTGGACGTGGGGCAGAAGAATACATTTACTGTCATTCTTTTACAGTTGATGAAAATAGTGGATCTGTTTATGTAATGGATCACAATCAGAAGGATATTGAAGTTTATTCTCAGAGAGGTGATTACCTAAGGAGCTTAAAATTACCTAAGGCTGATGATGGCTTTTGGTTTGAAGAAATTGAGAGCTTTAATTCTTTACTGTTTGTGTCTCAGATTTTTAATATGGGACATGCCCAAAACTGTTGGGTTGTGATAGATTCATTAGGAACTGTAATTTGCGAAAAGAAGAATCCAATTCCTTCATTTGATAGTAGATTTGGGGTTGGTGCAAATCTTTCCAAACTTAAAGATCATCTTTTATACTGGGATACCTATGCTGATACGGTATATGCAATAAATCCGGATTATACTTATACTACTCCATATTTGTTTTCAGCAGGAGAGCATCGCATGCCACATAATAATTTTAATCCCAAAATAGAAAACAATAAAATTGATATCCCTTATTTTGTTGTAAATCAATTTTTTGAAACAAAACTCTATCTTTTATGCATGTATGGATATCAGAATAGTCAGTATTTAGCTGTTATTGATAAGACTTCTCATGGTAATTATGTAACTCAATTATATCTCGATGATAAAGTTGGTGGTATGAAAAATGACATAGATGCAGGTGTGCCTTTTTGTCCTGAATATTATTATTCAGAAAATGGAAATGAATATCTGGTTTCAACTGTTAATGCTTACGAACTTATCGAACACGCAAACTCCCCAGAATTTCAAAACACCACACCTCAATACCCAGGAAAGAAAGCGGAACTGGAAGAGCTAGCAAAGAGCCTTAATGAAAATGACAATCCGGTGTTGATGCTGGTGAAACTGAAAGAATAATATAAAAAACGCAGATGCAGTTTAGGAAAGTGTTAATAATAAAGATCTGTAGCTAATTGTATTGCCCTTTTAATAATCGTCAAATCCTTTTAAGATTCATCTCCTCTTTTTAAGTTTTGAAACTTCCTTTTAAGATTTAGAGTTTCCTTTTACTATTTAAGCCTTCCTTTTTAAAAGGATGGGTAAAATCTTAAAAGGAAGCCCGTATTGCTAAAAGGATTAGTAAAATTCCAAAAGGAAAGCGAAAATGCTAAAAGGATTAGCAAGAAGACAACAGGAAACAGAAAAGAGGTATTTTGTCTGTCCCATCCTAAATTGTGACGTGGATATGAAAGGTTTGTAGGAATCAGTATCGCTTGGAGTTAGTTCTGCCCCGTATGGGGCGGAAGATACATTGCAGCGTAGCTCTCATCCAAACAAAAAAAGCCTGCCAGGTAAAAAACCAGACAGGCTTGGAGTTTATATGGTGAGCAGGTAGGGATATTCCCTATCTGCTCTATTTACTCTTTTGTGAATATGGATTACTCAGCGATTGCTCCAATCCATGCTTCTGAAGCAACATGATCTTTTGCAAGATCATTAGAGTAAAGCAATGCGTTAAACAAGGTTCTGTAAGTACCCATTGATTGTCCGCGCCATTGTGGCTGGAATCCAAAAAGTAATACATGTCCTTCACCGTGTTTTACATCTACAGCTGCTGCGTTTCCATTTAAATATTCTTCACCTTCCAAATATCCGGAAAGCAGTGGAGATCCACTTTCCTGGTAGCGGGCTAAAATTTCACCTTCAAAACCTTCTGTTGGAGCAAATACCGGACTGCTGTATACAAATATGTTTGACATATCAGCCATACCTGCCATTACCGGATGTTCATTATTACAAGTTACTTCCATGATAGATCCACCAGTAAAGAATTCAGAACGGCTTACTCCTTCAACAACATTTTTAACAGGTAAGTGAAGTGCGTCAATGGCATATAAACTACTTTGATTCATACAAAGCAATGTGCCACCATTGGAAACAAATTTATCCAGATTACGGCTTCCTGTATCACCTAAACCTCCTGTATATTCAGCTGGTGCTGACCCTGGAGTCAATCCATTTTCAATTGTTCCTGTTCTTTCGTTAGCTATTACAATTACATCAAAACGATCATTCAGGTTGCCAGACAGAAAATCTGCATTTCTGATTGAAGTATATTCAACTCCAAAGTTGTCTAACAAGAAGCGAGTCCAGCCCATATCCATACTGGCAGTCCAGGGTCTGAAAACAGCTACTCTGGTTTTTACTTCAGTGTTTGAGCTTTGAGTGCTTAATTCACCATTGATAGCATAATCATCTACCCATTGTTGCATCAGGCTACGGCCAGCACCTTTTATTCCATACTTGTTTTTATCGTGGTTGTAAATAATTGTCAGACCTTTTTCTTTGGCTTCTGACAATACGCGGAATGAGTTGTTCTCTGTTGGATCAACATAAAGGATAGAACCACTACCTTTTAATGAACCTGGAAGGGGCTTAATTCCGGCAGCAACAGTATTGGTGTTAAATCCTGTTCCCGGAACGAAATCTTCTTTTTCAAGATCTGAATCAGTTACATCAACTGGGTCTACAGCTTCGCCTGATACAGCTTCCATAGCACCTCTAAGCTCAGCAGTTAAAGGACTCATAGCTGCTCTAACCTGAACTTCCATTTGGTAAGGAAGTGTCCATCCGGCAGCATCGTAAGGTTGTTCCAGTGGGCCGTCTGCAGATTCCCTGATCTCAGGATAAACTTGTACATCTAATAATTGTCTTGCCAGTTCGCCGAACTCCTGATCCAATGGCACTACCCATGTTCCTGCAGGATAAGAAACTCCTTCAAATGTAGTGGTCTCGGTTAATTGAGAAATACGAATTCCATTATATGCCAATCGTTTTAATAACTCAACAGGTCTCATGTTATCTCTCTGTTCCTGAGGAATAAAATAGGCATAAGGAGCTTCGTTCCTGTATTTTTCGATGATTTCAACACCTGATTTGTATTTGTTGTACAGCAATGTTTCTTTGTACTTGGCAGCATAATCAAGAATACCAATGTTGGCAACCTGCATGTATTTCATGGCATCGCTAATGTGCCACCAGCCACCTTCCCACGGACTGGTATATAATGATCCGGGTCTGATATCTTTATAACCTTCAGGGAAATCATTAACCGTATAAAAATGTGGAGTTGCGTAATTGTAAAGCGCTGTTTCAGTCCAGAATGCAGGAATGTTTTGCATAACCGGCAAGTAATCAACATAACCGGGATACCAGGCATCAAATCCGGTACCCATGTGTGTAGCTCCTTCTAATCCTTCGGTTTCCAACTCCTGAGCCATTGCCATACCAATCATGTTTACCTCACGAATAATTCGTGGTGGCGATTGAGCAGCAATAGGTTCTGCAAATGGTGGTAACCAGATACGTGTAGGGAATGGAGCTGTTTGGTGCAATACGTGAATGATACTGGGCTCCCAGTCTCTCCAGGTTCTTGTAATTACCCTTGATTCAAGCATGTTTAGCATATAGGCATCACGACAGTTGTCATGACCAACATATTTTTGATATAACCAAGGCATTCTGGCTGTTTCGTAAGGAGTTCCTACATTACTTAAATACCAATCAGAAACAATATCCTGTCCGTCAGGGTTAAGTGATGGCCATAGAACAAGAATAACGTTTTCCAGAATTTCCTGGTATTTTGGTTCATCAGCCCTGCTTAAAATTTCGTAAGCAAGAGGAAGCATGTCTTGTGATCCTGCAATTTCAGAAGCGTGAAACCACCATTGATGTCAACGATACTTTTACCTTCTTTAATAAGCTCACGAGCTTCTTCTTCGCTTAGATTTTCAGGATGAGCAAGTTTTTGAGAAATCTCTTTGTAATAATCCAGCTTTGCTAAGTTTTCAGGTGAAGAAATGACTGCATATTGCCACTCTCTGCCTTCAGTGGTTTTTCCTGCATATTTCATTTCAATCATGTTACTGGCTTTGTCCAGTGCTTCAAAATAGCTGATAGACTGCTCATAGTTTACTAAGTGAAAGTCTGAACCAACCTCAAAGCCGATTACATCCTCAGGCTTGGGAATTGATGCATTTTGAGCACTCATTGTAAGGGGCGAAAAACACAGCATTAAAAGTCCAATCACAAAGTATTGATGATGGAACATTTTAATGACTTTGGAAACTGTTAATCTTTCTGCTTCAACATGGGCAGAAAGAGAATAACACCGATGGTTGTCAATTCTATCCATAATTAGTATAATTTAATTTTTAAAATTTTATCTAATATCTTTAATTGTTGTTGTTAATGTCAAAATACTTAAAATAGGATTGTTGAATAGTCAAATAGTTTGTGTATTCAATTATATCAGTACTAATGGTCAGCTAAACTAGTAAAATAATTTCTATATGATAGTAAATAGGGCTATAAATACTCAAAATGTATTTATTTGTAAATAAAATTTAACAACTAGTAATAAATTGAAGATTGATTATTGTGGTTGAGTACGGAATAGTTTTATACCTACAAAAATATTGTTTATTTCTAATTTTTGTCCCTGTAGTTATTGTATTGAGTTTGAATCATTTTAATTATTTCATATTTCGTTGATTGGGCAGAAAATAAATCTTTAGAATTTAGATAGATCATAAAAGTGTCAGCTTGTAATGAATTTAATCCTGTTAATGACATAACCAGATCCTTATTATAGATAGATGCAAGCTTTTCCCATTCTAATTGTTCTTTCATTGCTGCTCTGGTTTTTCGTTTTTCTATTTCACGATGCCCTAAATAATAATGAAGTACTGATATCTGATGGTTTTTGAAATCAGAGAATGTAGGTTTTGAATTATAGTCATCGCCTCTTAACTCAGGAGAAATATCAACAGGTTTGCCGGTTCCCAAATCATCGATACATATTTTGGGTGCATTTCCGGTAACTTCAACTTCATCAAGAAGTAGAACTTTGGGACGAACTTTAACAATCAGGATACTATCTGAATTGTAGGAAGAGGGGATTTGAAATAATTCGTCGGTGTAGCCAATTGCAGAGAAAAGTAAACTATCAGTATTATAAACTTTAATTGAAAAGTAGCCTTTCGAATCGCACATTGTTCCTCTGTGCGTGCGTGCTTTTACAATTGCCCCAAACGGTACAGGATTGCCATCAAGAGAATCGATAATCTGTCCTTTAATCGATACTTCTCTGCTTTCAATGATGGTGTTGTTATCTTGTCCATGGACATGGGAGTAACCCATAAATAAAAACACTGTTATAAATATGAATAATTTATTCATTTAATATAAAATATTCAGATCATTGAGCAGATTCATTGGTAAACATATCTTATTCAGGTATATGTGTCAATTGTTTTAATTGTTTATAACATATTTTAAAAATAAATACATAATATTTATCTTCTTTTGAAAGCACAAATTAAACCTTAAAAATCGGGTTGATTTTATTGTCTGAAAGTAATTTTTGCTATATGAACAGATGGAATTGCCCAATAATTTAACCAGTCAACTGAAAAATGCTAAACTCTAAAAAATGAAATACTTAATACTAATTTCGGCAGCTTTAATTTTTTTAACCTCATGTAATTGGCAAAGAAATAAAAAGGGAGCGTTAGAGGACGATTTACCATATACTATCGATTTTGATGCAATGAAAAAACAGCCCATCGGCTATGATGAGATGATTGAGTCGATTCAATTTGTGCCTCTGGAATTCAATTCGGATTGCGCTATATTGTATATCGTGAAACTAATATCCTATAAGGATACTTTGTTCGCTTTTTCAAACGATGAAATCTATCTGTTTTCCCAAGAAGGTAAATTTTTAAAACAATTAGCACCTGTTGGACGAGGTCCCGGAGAATATACTTCAGCATTTGATTTTACAATTGATCCGACAAGCGGACAGCTTTATATCTATGACAGTGGGTTAAATAAGATACATGTCTACCTTACTGATGGAACTTATATCAAAAGTATTGATGGTAGTAACTTATTTTTGTATGGCTTTGCAAGTGCAACACAAAACCAATTATTACTTTATCCGATGAATTTTTTGGGAAATGAACCCAATAAACTCGTATTGATAAATGATGAAAGAGATACATTAGAAACATATAAAAACTACCTCACTTATGATGTCGATTTATCATCAATTTTTATAATTCCTTATGATGACTCTTTTTATACTTACGATGAAAATTTGTACTACCGCCAGTTTTTTTCGGACACTTTGTATCGCTTTGATTCAGCCAATAGTGAATTAATTCCCCATTACTTATTTAAAGGGGTAAATACGATGCCGTTATCATTTTTAGGAAATATTGATAAGTATGATAGTGAGGGAGATAACTATTCTTATTTGCATACGATTTGGGAAACAGACAAGTATCTATTCATTCAGTACGATGAGAAAGAAGAATATAAAAGAGCTATTTACAGTAAAGAAAGTAAAGCAATTATTTGCAGTAAATATGTCCAGAGATGAGATTGTTCCACAATCTATTGACGAGACTTTCTATTTCTGGCCAAACCATAATCCTGTTGATGAAACATTAATTAGTGAATGGCCTGCTATCCACTTTTAAAGAATATTTTGATCAGATAGCAAAAGACGATGAATCATTGGAAATATTAAAGAATTACGGTGTCGAAAACTTTGACGAGCACTATAATTCGATTTCGGAAAATGACAATCCTGTATTAATGTTGGTGAAGTTGAAAAAATAATATTTCGGGTTCCGGAACAGACAGGTTTAGCGGACGGCGAAACCAGATCAGGCATCAGGGATAATAAACGTGAAGGTAGAACCTTTGCCAGACGTGCTTTCAACCCAGATTCGTCCCCCGTTCATTTCTATAAAATCACGGCAGATAATTAATCCTAAACCGCTTCCTTTTTCACCATCTGTACCTACAGAACTTATGGTTTTATCGTATTGAAAGATGTGATCCAGATCTTTGGGATTAATGCCAATTCCTTGGTCTATAATTGAAATTTTTGTGCCTTCGGAAGTTTTTTTGCAGTTAGCATGAATTGTTTTTCCGCTTCCAGAGAATTTTATTGCATTATAGGTTAAGTTTCTAAGAACAGTGGCAATCATGTCCTTGTCTGCATAAATATTTATTTCTTCATTAATATCTATCTCCAGTTTTTGATTTTTGTCCGATAAAATCTTCTTATTAAGCTCTTTGACATCTTTGCATAAGTCGTATAGGTTGAACTTGGTTTTGTATACCTTAATCATGTTGGTTTGAGTACGACTCCAGTGAAGAAGATTCTCCAGCAAATTAAAACCATTCTCTGCTGCTTTGTTGAGATCAATCATTATTGATTTAAGCTCCGTTTTAGAGAAGGAATCAATGTCGTTTTTTAGAATATCAGTATAACCGATCAATGCATTAAACGGATTTTTGAGATCGTGAGCAATGATTGAAAAGAGTTTATCTTTCGATTTGTTTAGCTCATCCAACTCTTGAGTTTTTCTGCTTTAGCTGAATACTAAGTCTCTTTTCCTTATTGTAGAGCATGAAAAAAGCAAGAAGACCCAGTGCAACAATTGTCACAAATATTACTAAGTAGAAAAAATTAAATTCCTGTTCGTTTATTAAATCTTCTTGTAGATCATTCTTTTTGCTCAAGTTCCCGAATTTCCCGTTTGTTTTGTTCCAGATTGTATTGTAATTCTAGCTTTCGTATAGTTTTATTTGTTTGCTCTCCAAGTAAACTGTCCATAAACCTCGTTATACCTGTCGTAATATTCGAAAGCATTTTTATAATCTTCCATTTCTTCATAATAAATGGAAAGATTGCTATATATATCACCTGTAAAATCATATAGGTCGAGCTTCTGTGCTATTTCTTCTGCAGCTTTGAAATATTTATAAGCTTCAGAGTATTCTTTTTTATCAAGATGAATTAGCCCTATATTATTCAGCGTATAAGATATTCCTATTTCATCTCCTAGTTTTTCGTACAAACTATTCGCCTGATTGTAATAATCAAGGCTACTGTCAAGTTCTCCCTGATCATATTTAATCGTACCCATGTTATTTAGAATGTCAACATATGACAAGGTATCTTGAATAATTATTGGAGATTACGAGTGCCTGATTATTTAGAGAAATTGCCTTATCATACTCCTTCTTATTCTGATGAGTAATTGCCAGGTTGATTAATACGTCAATTTGCTCATATTCATCAATGTCTTTAATCAAAGCCAAAGATTCTTCATAAAATTCTATTGCTTTGTTATAGTCTTCAATATCGTCATAAATCAATCCTAAATTGTTTAAAAAGATACTTGTAAACGTAGGATCTCCATAATCTTCAGCTATTTCCAGTCCCGGTATAAAAATATTCAGTGGCAGATTCATACTCACCTCTGTTATATGAGGTTAATCCATATAAATTATAAGTCCGGATTCTTGCGGTATCATTTTCTAGTTCATTAGATAAGACAAGTGCTTCATCCAGTTTTGCAATGATACTATCGTAACTGGTGTATGTGTCAAGCAAGTTAGACGATTCTGAGAGTAAAACAGATAACCTTTCTATTTTAGAAGATGGATTTGGTTCTGTTTGATCCGAAATGTAAGTATTATTTTGAGCCTGAGATTGAATGTTTAGGCTAAAAAAAATAATAAGAAGAAGACAAGCAATTTTCATTCCGGAGTATCTTATTCGATAATTGCAGTAAATATAAGCAAAACTGAAGATTTTTATTTTAATTGACAGATGAAAGTTGATTGGAGTATTATTTATGTTTGAAGTTGGTGAACCTTAATGATATAAAATAAGAGCAGATCAAAATTGTTTTTTTGACCTGCTCTTATTTTTATAGTGTGGATATGATTAGTGTTTTTCTGATAAATATCTTTCAGCATCAATAGCTGCCATACAGCCAGATCCCGCAGCTGTAACTGCTTGTCTGTATGTTGAATCTTGAACATCACCGCAAGCAAAAACTCCGGGTACATTTGTTTTTGACGTTCCGGGAATAGTTTTGATGTATCCAACTTCATCTGTATCCAGATATTCCCTGGCAAAATCAGAATTTGGTTTGTGCCCAATAGCAAGGAAGAAACCATCAATCTTAATTTGCACCTCTTCCTCATTTTCTTCGCCTTTGTTTTTCCATAGGGTTGCACCTTCTACAACACCATTTCCAAACAAACCTTTGGTTTGATGCTTCCACAATACTTCGATATTTGGGGTGTTCGCAACTCTTTCTGCCATTACTTTGGATGCACGAAGAACATCACGGCGAACAATCATATAGACTTTGTTTGCTAATCCGGCAAGATAAATAGCTTCTTCGGCAGCCGTGTCTCCACCACCAACAACGGCTACATCTTTGCCACGGTAGAAGAAACCATCGCAAGTTGCACATGCAGATACACCACCACCGGCATATTTCGTCTCATCTTCCAGTCCCAGATATTTTGCTGTAGCTCCGGTTGCAATAATTACAGTTTCAGCTTCAATAAGTTTTTTGTCGTCAATCCATACTTTATGAACTTCTCCTGAAAAATCAACTTTTGTAGCTAATCCAAAACGAATGTCTGTCCCAAATCGTTCAGCTTGTTTTTTCAGGTCTTCCATCATTACAGGACCGGTAATTCCTTCTGGGTAACCCCGGGAAATTTTCAACTTCTGTTGTTGTCGTAAGCTGTCCACCTGGTTGTAAGCCTTCGTACATTACTGGACTTAAATTTGCACGGGCAGCATAAATTGCCGCAGTGTATCCTGCCGGGCCGGAACCGATAATAAGGCATTTTACTTTTTCAGCATCACCAACAGGCTCAATATTCTTGTTCTCTTTTTCACTTAAATTTAATGACTTAAACATGACGTATATAATTTTAGTTTTTTACTTATTTGCTTAAACAAAATTAAATAACATCTAATAATACACAATATCTAGGCGATCAATAATAATTAAGCTTACATAGACGAAAGCTATCACGAATTCTGGTTGCTTAAAGTGAACAATTGTCGAACAAAAGGAACAACCGGAACTTTTTATATTATATTGATTCGTAAATAAGATTATATTTTGAAGTGTTAAAGTGAATATTTACATTTGCGATCGCAATTTCGGGATGTAGCTCAGTCAGGTTAGAGTACTGGTCTGGGGGACCAGGGGTCGCTAGTTCGAAATCTAGTCATCCCCGACAATTGGAGACTAAAGGTTAGCAAAATTTGCTAGCCTTTTTAGTTATTTCCAAAATCGGATAATCAAAACCTCTACAAATACAAAGATTACACTTAAAGCGATAAAATATTTCCAGAGCCCGGTGCTGTTGTTGTTTGAGGCAATAATCTCTTTGAATTCGGGAATGTTACTGTCGTAAAGTTGAGCTTCAATTTGATTGTTTTCAATAAAGCTTAGAAGATCCTTATTCGTATATGTTTCAGAAAGTGATTCTGACCTATCGTAGTTGTAAGAAAGGGATTTTACAAATTCATTATTCGATTTTATTTCATAGAATCCAGCTTCTGAAATAAATGCCCTTGGGTTAATTCTGAAATAGTCAATTCTGTCTGCAAGTATAGGTAGCTTACTGCTTTCACCTTTTTTATTGCTTATTGTTGCCTGATCCTGACTGCTTTCAGATTGCTTATTTCGTTTTACTTCAATCAGATTTTCGTCATTTAAATCCATATTGAATGACTTGTGGCTCATAGCTATTTAAGGCCATATTGTAAATCACAGGGACAAACAGTGTTTGCTTGTAAAAATCACTTATTTTCAGAATCTAATGGGAAACTGAATTTGTAGATCTTTCCATATCCAAATGGTGTTTCAGTAAAGGCAGCACTTCCGTTATTGCTAGTGATTACATTTGTTTCACGACTGGATGAATATCTTTGAAAACGGTAGGATTCTTTAATATATGGCAGCTCAATATCTTCATCTTCCCGAAGGAACACCTCCGAAAATAATTCATGCTGATAATTTAAAGCATCCATCTTTAAAGTTGTAGTATCTTTCGTACTTAACTGACTTGTTTCTAATCGGCTAAAAAGATAATTATATGATTCAATATTAACGTTGTTGCCTGGGAAAATACAAATACTACCACCATTATTGGTAAAGTCGATAAGAGCATTCGATAGCCCATTGGAAAGCTCATTTAAGTTAAGAAGATAAATGCACTGGTACGAATTAAAATTACTTAGTTGAAGTTTATCTTCATCCATAACAGAAAGCTCTATATGCTCATCATCTGTAAAAAGTTTTTCGAGTAGTTCTGAGCTGTTTCTCTCCGGTTTTATCAATGGCAAGAGCATTAATCTTTTCCTGAACTTCGTAGCTATAATAGAAGGAATTGTCAAAAACAACAGGGTAGTCATCCAATTCAACTTTACCCCAATAGGTGCCGGGAAAGTTGTTTTGGTAGCTTAACTCAAGCTCTAAACTTTCATTAGGATTGATAGTAATTGGATTTATTGCTTTAAGCGTGTCGTTAATAAAAAGCCTTACCGGAAGATCAGCATAGGTTTCCTGAGACAGATTTAAAACTCTTGCATGAAGGGTTTCCTGCTGATTTAAACGTCTTCCGGGAGATTCAAACCAACAAAGTATCAACTATTAAGTTATTCTCATTTTCCGGAGCAAACTGAATGAAATAATGAAAAACTTGATTGTTATCTTTTAACTCTTCAATATCAGTAGTATATTTTTGAAAGTCCGATAGAAAATAAAAAGAAGCAAAGGCATTTTCTGACACCTGTTTTATCCTGTTTTTCAGAAATTGGTCTACCATTGATAATTTTAGAGCCTTTGCACTTTCCTGTGTTTGTGATATTGCAGAAATAGCTTGTTCCTTGCTTAAAAGTTGTTGTCCATTCTCGTTAAGTTCATTATTCAAAATAAAGAAACTCACACCTGGCCCATAACTATTTATGATATCAATTGCGGTGTTTTTTGCATGATCCAGAAGAATACCGTTCGTATTCATTCTTTTCATACTGAAAGAATTATCGATATAAATCCCAACAATCTGACTGGATGATTTTTCATTTTGTTTATTCGCAGGAAAATAGGGTTGGGAAAAGGCAATAACCAGAAAAATAATTGCTAATATTCTTGATAAAAGAATAAGCAGCTGTTTTAGATTGTTTTTCTTGCGTGATTCCTGTCGTATTGCTTTTAGGAAACCAACCTGGCTAAAGTAAACTGTTTTGTATCGTTTAAAATGAAAGAAATGAATAAGGATAGGTATTGCAATTAACACCAGGGCATACAAAAATTTTGGATCGATAAACCTCATTCTTCTCTTTTTTTAAGAAGTTCAAATTTAACAGAAAACCTATACTTTAAAGGAATTCACAGGATTTTTCTAATGAATGGTTAAAAACTTAGTAGACATGCTCACTGCCTAACTTATTTCTTTTCTTCCGGATATTCTATCCTTACATGATAAATATTAAGGAACTTCTCGGTAAGTGTTTCTTTAATTATTCGGATATCTCGTAATGTGAGGTTCTGTATTGTCCAGTTGTCCGTCATCAAGTTTTTGCTGAACCATTGTTTCAATCTTATTATAAATGGTTTCATGGGTCTTTTTCTTTTAATGAACGAACAGCAGCTTCAATACCATCAATAATCATGACCACTGAGGTTTCCTTGCTTTTAGGTTTTGGTCCTGGATAGGTAAAGTCTTTTGTGCTAACATCCTGATCCGGATTTTCATTTTTGTAAAGCGTGTAAAAAATACTTTGCCTGAGTTGTTCCATGATGCGAACGAATGAAATCAATAATAGGATCAGGTAAGCTATGCTTTTGTGCCAGTTTTACACCATAGCTGACATGGTCAATAATTACTTTGGCGCTTTCTTTATAGTCCATTTTTTCATGAGGGCTTGCTTCTCCTTGTTGATTTTCAATAAAATATATGGGTTGGTTGGTTTTGCCAATGTCGTGATATAAGGCACCTGCATAAGCTAGAAATGGGTTTCCTCCGATTTTTAAGATTACAGCTTCAGCAAGACTTGCTATTTGTAACGAATGCTGAAATGTGCCGGGAGCTTCTTCTGCAAGTTTCCTTAATAATGGTTGATTAGTGTTTGAAAGTTCAATTAATGTAACATCTGAAACAAAATTGAAGAGTTTTTTCAAAAATGTAAATCAACAAATAGGAGATAAGAATAAGAATGGAGTTTAATCCAAACCAAATTAAATCCGGCCATTCTATAGATTGAATATTGCCTTCCTGAACTAATGAAAGGGCTATGAATACAACAGAATAACTCAAAAATACCCAAATGGCAGTATAAATTAAGTGTGACCTTCGGTGTAATTTATTTAAACTGAAAACAGCAATTATACCGGCAATTAGGTTTAGAAAAATAAATTCATAATTATTGGGAGCGAAGTAGCCGATTAATAAGGAGGCAACAAGTAAAGTAAAAATTGCAGATCTGGAATCGAAAAAGATACGAATGAAAATTGGCAGAATTGCCAGAGGAACCAGATAGATATTTAGGTTATCCATTGATGAAATTAAACTGGACACAAATGTCATCAGAACAATCATCATCAGGATAAAACTAAAATGTAATTTGTTCTTGAAAATCTCAGGCCGGAATATAACCAGATAAAGAATCATGATAAGCAGACAAGCAATTATCAGGATCAATTTTCCTAAAATAATCAGGTAAGAATCAATATCTTCACCGAGTTTCGATTCATAACTTTCTTTTAGTGATTCAAGGATCAAGTAGTTGTCGGATGTGACAATATCTCCTTGGGATATAATTCGTTCTCCGGCTTGAATCATTCCTTCAGTTGTCGAGATTGAACTAATCAGATTATCAAGCTCTTGTGTGCTGAATTCTTCATTGTAAATTAAGTTTTCCTGAATGAAATCTGTGAAATTTACATGCTGACTTAATATTGCAAATTGATCACCTATTAGATTTTGAGTGCTATCCGATATTTCCTGAAATGCTGTTTTTAATGAGTGAATGGTAGAAACAGGAGCCTTTTCTGCAATCTTATTCGTAATGATGAATAGCTCATCTTTTTCTGCTAAAACAGGATAGGTTTCTGGAGACTGTGAAATAATGCCGGTTTCATAAATATCTTCAAGTGTTGTCATTAACGTCATGATTATCCCAGGCGTTAAAACAGGAACATCTTCCCGCACAGACTCAAGTTTGATTTTAAAATTTTGTGTTTGTTGTATACCTATCAGGGTATCTTCATCAAAGTAGGGGAGGAATTGCTGTTCAATGGAATCTTTTTCAACTTCTACAACTTCACTGGGTTTATTTATCGCAAAATCGAATGGGGCGATCAGGGTTTCGTGTCTCCATGGAGCATTTTTCTGAAACTCATATTGAAAGCGACTTTGCCCGGGAATAATAAGGTAAAGCAGGAAAACTGAAGCAATTAAAACAACAGCGATGTAAAAAATATGATAGTATCGAGACAGTCGGGTTAATAACTTTTTCATAAATACAAAGTTGACTCTTTTTTATATGCAATGAAAACTAATGTTGAAATTTTATCTTTGAATAATAAAAGTAATAATTTCTTTCATGTAATTGGTCAACAGCCGTTGTTTGTGAAATTAATTCACGGGCTAAAAAGCTAAATTTCATGCTCTGTTAAAAAGAAAAATAAGTATATGAATTACGGTATTTCAGGATTAAGTATCATTCCTGTTCGTAAAGAACCTTCCGAAAAAAGTGAAATGATTTCCCAGGTATTGTTTGGGGAACATTTTACCGTTCATGAACAAATTGTTGGCTGGTGCCGGATTTCAATGGCTTATGATGGTTATGAAGGCTGGGTAGATCAGAAGATGATAACACCTTTAAGTACACGTTTCTTATCAGAAGATTGAAAAATCACCTTCAGCCGTTTCTACAGATATCTTCAACCTGGTTCCCGTTAATGATGAACAGAACATCATGATTGTTGCAGGTAGCTCTTTGCCTTGCTGGAGGCCTTATAAGCATGAGTTTTCTATTGGCAGGGAAATCCATCAAATGAAGGGAAAATATATGTATCACCAGCCTGAAAACATCCGAAAGTTTATGGTGAATCAGGCCTTGATGTTTTTTAATGCTCCATACCTGTGGGGAGGTCGTTCTCCTTTTGGCATCGATTGCTCCGGTTTCTCTCAAATCATATATAAAATGGCCGGAATAAAAATTCCCCGCGATGCAAAAGATCAGGTTCATCTGGGTGTTGCTATCAGTTTTGTGGAAGAAGCTTTGCCTGGCGATCTCGCATTTTTTGATAATGATGAAGGAAACATTACACATGTTGGAATCATTTGGGAGAAGAATAAAATCATCCATGCATCCGGACAGGTGAGAATTGATAATGTCGACCAGTTTGGAATCTTTAATGTAGATACCAAGCGCTATTCGCACAAAATGCGTGTTATGAAACGAATTATTGAACCTTAACTTTTAATTGCAAATGTATACCTACAAATACCCTCGTCCATCCGTTACTGTCGATGCAATTATCGTGGAAAAGAAATTGAATAAGCTGCTTTTGATTCAACGGGGCAATGATCCTTTTGCCGGACTTTGGGCTTTGCCAGGTGGCTTTATTGAAATGGATGAATTGCTGGCGGATAGTTGCCGCAGGGAATTGGAAGAAGAAACCAAGTTGAAGATAGGAGAGTTGAAGCAGTTTAAAACTTACGATGCTGTTAACCGTGATCCCCGCGGAAGGACAATCTCGGTTGTTTATTATGCTTTTGTAGATGCCGAAGAAAAAGTAGAAGGCTCGGATGATGCCATAAACGCAGACTGGTTCCCACTAAATGAACTTCCCCAACTGGCATTTGATCATGCCGAGATTATTTCTGAGTTTATCGATAACTTGGATAAGTTACAGTAAACATTTCCAAACAAATTTTCTGAAACTACATTGTGTCTTTATTTGCAGGGTGACATAATTTTTAAAATAATTAATTAAATTGAGCTGTTTTTTTAAATCTATTTATAAATAGGCTTAGCAACTGAAAAAGCAATAAATAAAAACCCAATTCATGAGATTATTAATTATCGTTATTCTATTTCTATCTCTCAGTTCCTGCTCCCAATCAGGGAAAAATGAAACAGAGCTTGTTAGCCCTGAAAATGCAATATCCAGAGATATTCAACTGTCTGATTTGGCTGATGATATTTCATATATTCCGCTATCCAATGAAGAACCAATTGGACAAATAGCACGAATAAAAACTTCAGGTGACTTGTTTTTTATTGCTGCCTATGGAGAAGATATTCTTGTTTTTGATAAGGAAGGGAAATTCCAACATAAAATCGGGCGAACAGGAAATGGTCCGGATGAATATATGACTGGAATTTATTTCACAATTGACAATGAAAACAGACTTGTATATGTTCTTGATAACCAGAGAATACTTAAATATACTTTTAGAGGGGAGTTCCAATCCGAGATTTCAATAGCAAAATATGGTGTGTTTTACGATATCGCTTTCCACGATGGACTGATTTATCTTTTTGATTTTATCTCATTCGGATATGCAAAATATGACTGGATAGTGCTAGATAATGAAGGTGAGCTGGTTTCAACAAAACTCAATAATATTCCTGATTTTCCGTCTCAGGAAGGAGGAAGTGGGTTTATATTCTCAGATAATCAATCTCTGTTTTATATGAATTTATTTAACGACACCATTTTTTCAATTTCAGGAACTGATTATCAGGCTGCTTATATTCTTCCCGAGAATGCCAGACAAATTACAAATCCCAATACAGATGAAAAGAACTTTACGATACTTGATGCTGTAAAAACACCAGATCAATTAATTATTCGCTATATGTTGGATAATGTCTTTTGTATATCTGTAAAAGATAAAAATGAACAGAACTTACAGCTTGCAGGAAGTTTAGAGCAAATGAGTTATGTTGATGAAGGTCCCGGATTCGTGAATGATCTGGATGGAGGTTGTCCGTTTGTACCTAAAGATTACTTTTCAAGCTTTGGATTATATGGGTATAGAAATGCCTATGAACTTATCGAATATGTAAACTCTACTAAATTCAAAAACGCAACACCCCAATATCCGGGAAAGAAAGCAGAACTGGAAAAACTGGCAAATAGCTTAGATGAGAATGATAATCCTGTATTAATGTTGGTGAAGCTGAAAGAATGAAAACGATAAAGTCTAAAACTCAAAATCAGTATAAATGAGAATTAACAAATTCTATTTCTTACTATTATTACTTTTTGTTGCTTGTAATAATTCACCACAAACAGATAAAACTGAAAATAGAATAGATTCACTGCCTCAAAATGAAGTTCCTCCGAAAACATCTACTAATGAGGTAATTAAAAATGAAACGGATGAGAATTCAATACCTAAAGTTGACATTTCAAATGTCCAAAATACTACAGAAATAAAACTTTCGGATCTGGGACAAGTTGATATACAGTATATTCCTTTGGAAACAAAAGCAAGTAGCTTATTTGTAGAAACATTTAATACTAAATTGCAATTTGGTAAGGATGCTTATTATATAAATGGTAATAATAAGCTTTTGAAATTTTCATTAAATGGAAATTTCGAACGGGAAATTGGACTAAGAGGTAATGGCCCGAACGAATATCACAGCTTAATGGATTATAGTATCGACAATGTTAATAATTGGGTTTGCGTTCTATGTTATATCAATCATAAAATCTATGTGTATGATACCTCTGGCAATTTTGTTAAGGCATTTGATTGTCCGGAAAAAACAACAAAGATTATATGTAATGAGGGGAAAATTTTATGTGGTATTGAAAATTTAGGAGATTCTGAATATAGTTTTATTTTGATTGATTATGATGGTCAAATCATTGATAAATACCCAAACAAGAATAAATATAAGATTGGTAAAATTCCAAACTTCACAGATGAATTCTTTTATTATTCAAGAGATGATAAGTTATTTATAAAGGAAACCCATAGTGATACGATCTTTTCTTTTGAAGATTCTCAACTTAAACCTTATTTAATTTTAAATAGAGGGAATAAAAGATTTCCAACAGAATTAAGAATCTCAAATTCAATGGAACAGGGGTACAATAATATGTTGGAGTCATTCAAATACATCTGTGAGAAAACAGTTTTAGAAACTGATTCTTACATCTATTCTAATTTTACATATAATGGTGAAGATCATTGTTATTTAGTTTCAAAGAATGGCTCTAACCCATTTTTTAAAGTCTCTGCAAGTGGAATTATAAATGATATTGATGGTGGTCCAAATATTTGGGTTAAAGCATCAAAAGATGAAAATAACCTTTTTTCATGGATAGAAGCCTATGAACTTATCGAATACGTAAATTCTACTGAATTCCAAAACTCAACGCCCCAATACCCCGAAAAGAAAGCCGAACTGGAAGAACTGGCAAACAGCCTCGATGAAAACGATAATCCCGTTTTGATGTTTGTGAAGTTGAAGGAATAATATGTTAACTCTGAAAGGGTGGTATTATTTGGGAAGTACTAAATTAGCTAAAAATTAACCTTTTATGAAATATTATTTCCTGTGTGTAGTTTTTTTATTTATTGCCTGCAATAAAATAGGAATCCCTGAACCTTTGCAAATTAATCTCGGAAATATTAGTGAAAAGGAAGTGGGGCTTTCAGAGATTGCTGAGTCCATTGAATATATCCCTCTTAATTCTCCTCATGCAATTCAGCATCTTTTCAAAATTGCAAAAACTGATTCATTTCTATTTGTTTCAGATTACCCAAATGGTATCCAAATGTATAGAAAAGATGGAAAATTCATTAGTATGATTGGCAGAAAAGGCGGTGGTCCAGGGGAATACATCGATGGGTATAAATTTGCGATTGATGAATCAAACAATAGAATCTATGTCCTTGAAAAACAAAAAATAATCATATATGATTTCCAAAATAACTTCATAAAAAACATATCCATTGCAGATTTGGAAACTAATTTCAGGGAAATTGAATATATCAATGATCGCCTTTTCCTTTTTGAAATTAATACAAGTGGATATGCAAAATACAATTGGGTAGAGTTAGATACATTAGGCCAAATTATCTATACAAAATCAAATACTGTTAAACAGTTTGAATGCAAGATTGGATTTAATTCAGATTGCTCTTATAAAATTAATAACTCAATTGTTTATTGGGATAAGTATAATGATACCATTTTTCAGGTAAACAGTAGTGGCTTCAGCGCAAAATATGTTTGGGGTAATTGGGATAACAAACTACCAAAATCAAACATCACATCTAAACAATATGAGAATTTATTTTTAGATCCTTATAATATTATTGAATCTCAAGATTTTCTTTTTCTATTTTATTTTGAGAAACAAAATTATTGCACAGCTTATCTCAATAAAAAAGATAGACAATTCTACCTAGTTAATAAATCGGAAGATTTTGAAACGAGATATTGTGGCCCCGGTTTTATAAATGACCTCGATGGAGGATTGAATTTTGCACCCATGGAAAATTATCAGAATGAGGATGGAGATTATCTGTTTAGCTGGAAATTTGCTTATGATTTTGTTGAATATGTAAACTCTACAAAATTCCAAAATTCTACACTCCAATACCCCGAAAAGAAAGCCGAACTGGAAGAACTGGCAAATAGCTTAGATGAAAATGACAATCCTATATTGATGTTGGTGAAGTTGATAGAATAGTATGCATATCCAGATATGAAAGGTATTTAAAGCCTGTCATATCTGGATACTAGTGCTAATAAGATAATCACCACAGTTTCTCCGGATAAATACCTTTATCTGTTAGCTTCTGTATTTGTTCAACAACAAAGCCTTTATCGTCTGGATAAGTAACCCCAAACCAGGGGGAATCTGCACTTAAAACCTTCGCTTTTACATCGCCTGATTTGATGGCATTGAAAACCACTGTTGGAATATAAAACTCAGATTTTGGCAACTGAATATTTTTATCCAGGAATGTTTTAAACTGCTCTTCCAAATGTTGAAAAACTGAAGGATGAAAGCCCCAGAAATTCATTGAGACAGGAGCATTTTCATCCAATTCCATTTTAGAAGCATTTTCATCTGTATAGTATATTTTATCACCTTCACGGGCAATTTTAGTGCGCTCGGTTATTTCTACAAGGTTGCCATCTGAATCAGATTTGCAAACACCGCGTGAAACTGTTCCAAAATCGGAAAGTGTATTTTTCAACAAATAGCCCACCATGGCATAATTGGAAGGAGAAACTTCATCTTGGAAGAAATCAGCAATGGTTTGAAAAGCAGGTGCTCCATAAAAATCATCAGCGTTAATAGCAATGAAAGGTTCATCAATAACATCTTTCCCCATTAAGATAGCGTGTCCGGTTCCCCATGGTTTTTCGCGGCCTTCGGGCAATGTGTAACCTTCAGGTAGTTTGTCCAATTCCTGATAAACATACTCAACTTCAATTTTGCCTTTCAATTTGTCGTTAAAACGAGCTTTAAACTCTTCAGCAAAACAGGAACGGATTACAAAGACGACTTTGCCAAATCCGGCTCGTATGGCATCAAAAATTGAATATTCCAAGATAGTTTCACCATTAGGCCCAACAGGCTCAACTTGTTTTAGTCCGCCATAACGGCTTCCCATTCCGGCCGCTAAAATCAGTAAGGTAGGTTTCATTGAATGTCTTTTAAATGTTTACTTATCTTCTTCCTGGTACCAACTGGCATACATTCCGTATGAATTTGCAATTCGGTGAATTTCTCCTTCAAGCAATTCAGTACTTATGCTTTTTACCTTTTTTGCAGGAATTCCGGCATAAACACTTCCAGCCTCTACAACTGTGCCTTTCGTAACAACTGATCCGGCAGCAATGATCGTATTACTTTCAATAACTGCATCATCCAGAACAACGGCATTCATTCCAATCATCACATTGTCTTTTATAGTACAACCATGGATAATTGCTCCGTGTGCAATAATCACATTGCTACCGATATTGGTTGGCGATTTCTGATAAGTTGCATGAATTACGGCACAGTCCTGCACGTTCGTATTTGTGCCAATTTTTATATAATGAACATCTCCACGAAGTACTGCACTATACCAGATACTACAATCATCACCCATTTCTACATCACCAATAATTGTTGCATTTTCTGCTAAAAAGCAATTGCTGCCTATTTTTGGGGTCTTACCCTTTAGTGTTTTTATTAAAGCCATTTTTGTGTTTTCTGTTAATTTCATGCAAAGATAAGAATCAATCTAAATTATAAATAGAATATGAATGAGCTTATTAATAAATGGTTATTTTTAAGATTGCTTAAGATGAGCTTATATTAAGCGAGAATAGATAAATTTTTAATTTATTACTTTTGAAGGTGCTCTAAAAAGCTAGGAGATTTAGTAAATATTAAAATATATGTCACATGAAAGACGCTAAAGTAATTGAACTTGAAGAGGTGGCCATTCGGTTTTCCGGTGACTCAGGTGATGGAATGCAGTTGACCGGATCGTTATTTTCGGATGCATCTGCTCTTTATGGAAATGATATCGCAACTTTCCCTGATTTTCCCTCAGAGATCAGGGCTCCGCAAGGAACAGTCGGAGGGGTATCAGGATTTCAGGTTCAATTTGGTAAAAAAGAAATTTCAACTCCAGGAGATTATGCTCATGTTTTGGTTGCAATGAACCCTGCTGCAGTAAAAGCAAATGCAGCCTTTATGAATCCTGGGGGAACAATTATTTTTGATTCGGATTCATTTACAGAAAAAAACCTTGCCAAAGCAAAATTTGAAACAGAAGATCCTTTCTCAGAATGTAATCTTCTGGATTATAATAAAGTTGCTGTGCCTATTACAAGCTTAACGAAAGAAAGCTTAAAGGATATGGGAATGGATAATAAATCAATTCTTCGTAGTAAAAATATGTTCGCGCTAGGATTGGTTTGCTGGATGTTTGGGCGTCCATTGGATTATATTGAAGGATATTTAAAAAAGAAGTTTGCTAAGAAACCTTTGATTGTTGAAGCAAACTTGAAAGTATTGCATGGTGGTTATAACTACGGAATGAACATGCAGCACATGACTCCACAATATATTGTACACCCTGCCGCAATTGAAAAAGGAACTTACCGAAATATAAACGGGAACAATGCTACAGCCTGGGGATTCCTTGCAGCTGCTGAAAAAGCAGGATTGGAACTTTTCTGTGGTTCATATCCTATTACTCCGGCAACAGATATTTTAGTTGCTTTGGCAGCGCGTAAAGATTTGGGGGTTAAAACATTTCAGGCAGAAGATGAAATTGCCGGTATATGTACCTCTATTGGTGCGGCATTCGCAGGTGATTTAGCAATTACCACAACATCTGGTCCTGGTTTTGCACTAAAATCGGAAGCTTTAGGACTTTCTGTTATGACTGAGCTACCATTAGTTGTTGTAAACGTTCAACGTGGAGGTCCATCAACCGGATTGCCAACAAAAACGGAGCAGTCTGACTTACTTCAAACGCTATATGGACGTAATGGAGAAAGCCCTGTTGTTATTCTTGCTGCAAGTACGCCTTCTGATTGTTTTTATTATGCATTTGTAGCTTCTAAAATTGCTTTGGAAAGAATGGTTCCTGTAGTTCTTCTTACTGACGGATTCCTCGGAAATGGTAGTGAACCATGGAGAGTACCAAGCATGAATGAACTTCCATCTATTACTCCACGAATGGCGAAAGATGCAAGTAAATTTAAAGCTTATGCCCGTGATGAAAAGACTTTAGCCAGAGAATGGGCAATTCCTGGAATGGAAGGCTTCCAGCATCGTATTGGTGGATTGGAGAAAAACATTGAAGGAACAGTGAGCCACGTGCCGGATAATCACCAGAAAAATACAGAATACAGGGAAGAAAAAGTTGCCCGCGTGGTGGAAATGATCCCTGATCTTGAAGTTTGTGGTGCACCTGAAGGTGATTTGCTTGTCGTTAGTTGGGGTGGTACATATGGACACACTTTAAGTGCCGTACGGGAAATGAACGAACAAGGAAAAAGTGTTAGTCTGGCTCATTTCAATTTTATTAAACCTCTTCCTGCAAACACCGAAGAAGTTTTCAGCAAGTTTAAAAAGATTATTGTTTGTGAGTTAAATATGGGACAATTTGCTTCTTACCTGAGAGATAAAATCCCTGGATTTGAATATTATCAGGCAAATAAAGTAAAAGGATTACCATTTACAGTTGATGAATTAACTGAAAACTTTAACAAATTATTGGAGGATTAAACATGTCACAATTCAATTATACAGCAAAAGATTTTAAAAGTGAAGGTGAAGTTCGTTGGTGCCCTGGATGTGGTGACTATGCCATTATGAATGCCGTACAGCGAACAATGGCAGAGATGGATATTCCACATGAAAAATTTACTGTCATTTCAGGTATCGGTTGTTCTTCTCGTTTCCCATATTACATGAGTACTTATGGTTTTCACACGATTCATGGCCGTGCTGCGGCTATTGCTTCGGGTGTTAAATCAGCAAACCCTGATTTAAACGTTTGGGTAATTACCGGAGATGGAGACTCAATGGCAATTGGTGGAAATCACTTTATCCACCTTGTTCGCCGTAATATAGATGTCAATTTAATCTTGTTCAATAATAAGATTTATGGTCTGACTAAAGGTCAGTATTCACCAACAACAGACAGGGGTGCTAAAACAAAAACATCACCTTTTGGTACGGTTGAAGATCCTTTTATTCCAGGTCAGTTGGTATTGGGTTCCGGAGGAAACTTTTTTGCCCGTGCGGTTGACAGCAATGTAAAGCATACGCAATCTGTTTTAGCTGAAGCTGCAAAGCATCACGGAGCTTCAATTGTTGAAGTATTACAAAACTGTGTGATCTTTAATGATGGGGTACATGCTCATATCGCAGATCCTAAATTCCGTGCTGAACGTCAGTTGTTCCTTGAAGATGGAAAACCAATGATTTTCGGTCAGGAAAATGAAAAAGGATTAGTGTTTGAAAAAGGAAAACTAAAAGTTGTTACAATAGGAGAGGATGGCTATTCTGCTGACGATATCCTTGTACATGATGCAAAAGAAGTTGATCCAACAATTCATCTGGCGTTAATTCGCATGGCTCAACCTGATTTCCCAATTGCAATGGGAGTTGTTCGTGCAGTGGAGGCGCCTGTTTATGACGAAGAAATGACTGCTCAAATTGAGGAGGTTAAAAAGACCCGTAAAATCACGAATGTTGAAGAGTTGCTTCATTCCGGAAATACCTGGGATGTTGACGAACCAAACAGTAGTGAACCAGTTCCTTTCTTCTTGAAAAAATGTCCAATGTTGAAGGAAATCTAAAAAAAACAAAAATATATGTTTGAGAAAAGGAGGCTTTGTCCTCCTTTTTTTTGTGTTTGATTGTCAGATTTTTGAATTACATGTAGATTATAGTGAATTTGGAAAATAAAGTGATCCCCAAAGAGGGGCTTTGCCCCAAACCCCAGTGACTTTTTTCCTTCAGTTGAAAAAAGTCACAAAAAAAAACCGCCGCTGAAGATAAAAAGCTAAAAATCAATTGTGTTCCGCTAAATAAAAATAACTCGTCGTTTCTCCTCGAGCAGATTTTTATTTTATACGCTGCACTCCATTGATTTTCTTAACGCTTTTTCTCTTAGGCGGAACTCAAATAGCAAGCTATATTATATATTTTTCTATTGATGTATTCTTTAAAGAGTTTCTAACGAAGAATGGAGAAATAATAAGCTATTTGTTGATTCCTGAGGAGTTGGCCTACTTTTTATCTAAGCCTGATTCAAAACAAAACCTTAGAGAAAAGGAAAAGTTCCGAGTGTGCGAGGAAATCACTTCTTTGAACTTAGGTTTTGTGAAGAAGAAGGGTGTAGATAAAAATAAGCCTAGACTTTTTTTCCTGGTTTTTGTGTTATGACAAAAATCAGGTCCTGCCCGGAAGGGCAAAATTTCTTAAAATCACTGAATGCGAGATTTATTTCATTGGTAATAAACAAATCTGAATTTTCAATCTTAGAAAGACATCTAAATTGCGCCATTAAGATGAATTATGAACTGATCCAGATTTTTTCTAATTTGAGCTTAAAATACACGTATGACAAACCTGGATAAAATATCTCTTTTTTCAATCTACAAATATCAGAAGAACGACCGGGATATTTTTGAAGAATTAATGCCTAAGCGGGTAAAAGAAGTATTGCTTGTTGCTACTTTGTATGATAGTTATTCGATCGTTCGTGAAGGTTTATTTTCTGAACGTATTTTTGGTGAATTCCTTCAATTAAATCTCTATACCTATCCTCGGTTTACCAGTGTGAATTCACGGAAAGAAGCTCTTCGAATGATGAATTTCAGAAATTTTGACTTGGTTATTATCATGGTAGGTGTTGATAAAGAAATACCGATAAAAATAGCAAAGTCAGTTAATAAAGTCGATTCTGAAATCCCAATTTTACTTCTTGTAAATAATAATGGAGATCTGCCTTATTTTCAAAAAACAGCCCGGGAGTTTGACTCAATAGACCGTGTGTTTGTGTGGAATGGAAACTCCAATATTTTCCTCGCCATGGTAAAATACATAGAGGATAAAAATAATATTGAAGCGGATACTAAAAATGGTAATGTGAGAGTCGTTTTGTTAGTTGAAGATTCTATTCAATACTATTCACGTTATCTTCCTATGTTGTATACCAACATCATGACTCAAACACAAAATCTGATACAAGAAAATTCTGCGGATGACCTTCATATGATATTAAAAATTAGGGGGCGTCCTAAAGTTATTTTGGTGAGTACATATGAAGAAGCTTTCGAGATAATCAATAATTACAAGGATTATCTCCTGACTGTCATTTCAGATGTAAAGTTTCAGCGTGATAACATGGACGATGAAGATGCCGGAATTGAATTGCTGAAATACGTTAAGCAAAGTCTTCAGTTTCCGATACCCATTTTATTACAAAGTCATAATCCACTAAATAAAGTGAAAGCCAATGAAATAGGAGCTGTTTTTATTGATAAAAATTCAGAAAGCCTGGAGGTGGATATTCACAATTTCATCTATAGCCGCTTAGGTTTTGGAGACTTCGTTTTTAAAAATATGTCTGGCGAAAAAATAGGAGTTGCCCACAATTTTAATGAGTTTCAGGAAACGCTAAAAACGATTTCAGAAGAAGCCCTTGAGTTTCATAGCAAAAGAAACTCTTTTTCAACCTGGTTAATGGCACGAGGGGAAATTAATATTGCCGAACGTCTTTTACCTTATAAGTTTGAGGATTTTAAAAATCCTGAGGAAATCCGTCAATTTTGCCTTGCTGTATTTGAAAACTCACGTGAAGAAAAACTTCGGGGACATATCGTCAATTTTGATCCATTTTTATTGGGCAATGAACATTACATCGTTCGCTTAGGAAATGGATCTTTAGGTGGCAAAGGAAGAGGTATATCTTTTATGTGTCACTTTATTGAAAACATTGATTTTTCAAAGATCATTTCAGAACTGAATGTACGTGTTCCATCTACTGTTATTATTGGAGCAGCTGAATTTGACCGTTTTTTGGAGCTGAATGAATTATATGATGAAGCTTATGAAAATAACAGCTATGAGTATGTGAAAACCGCTTTTCTTGAAGCTGAACTTAGCCCTGAATTAAAAGAACGTTTAAGAGTATATGTACAAAAAACCTCAGGGCCAATAGCTGTCAGGTCTTCCGGGTTATTTGAAGATTCGCGGCTACAGCCTTTTTCTGGTGTTTATTCTACATACATTATTCCCAATAATCATACAGATGAAGATATACGCTATAAACAGCTGGAGACAGCAATAAAGTTAGTTTATGCAAGTATATTCACCGATTCGGCAGTGTCATACTTCGATGCGGTGAATTATAAAATTGAAGAGGAGAAAATGGCTGTTGTGATTCAGCAACTTGTAGGGCATGAGCGTAATGGTAGATATTATCCATGCATGAGTGGGGTTGCACAATCGTACAATTATTATCCGGTTTCGCATATGAAACCCAAAGATGGTTACGCTGTCGCTGCTGTAGGTTTGGGAATGTATGTTGTTGGAGGAGAAAAAGCTTACCGTTTTTGCCCTAAATATCCTACGATTAACCATAGCTCCATTAAAGATCAGGTGCGTGATTCTCAACGGGATTTCTATGCACTGGATATGTCAAAAAGTGAAATTGATCTAGCTACAAAAGGTGAAACAGCAGATATTATCAAACTACCAATCAAAGAAGCTGAAAAAGATGGAATTCTAAATCATTGTGTGTCGGTTTATAATCCTGAGAATGATGAATTAACACCGGGGCTAAGCTTCAATGGACCAAGAGTGGTTAATTTCGACAATATTTTGAAATACAACTATCTGCCATTAGCTGAAACCCTCCAGGTGTTACTGAATTTCTTTAAGCAAGCTATGGGCTCACCCGTTGAAATTGAATATGCAATTGATTTTCAGATTGCAGAAAATGGATTGCCTACTTTTTATCTTTTACAGATTAAGCCTTTGGTTAGAGTTGAAGACAGAAAGAATATTGAAATCGGTGAGGTTTCTGAAGAACAAACATTGATGTATGCCCGAAATGGAATGGGGAATGGACTGGTAAGTGGAATCCGGGATATAATTTATGTGCCGAGTGAAAAGTTTAATAAAATGAAAACCCCTGAAATAGCCAGGGAAATCAGTCAGTTTAATAAAAAAATGGAAATTGCAGGGAGAGATTACATTCTTGTTGGGCCCGGCAGGTGGGGATCTCGGGATCATTTTACGGGTATCCCAGTTGATTGGGCACAAATTTCCAGAGCAAAAATTATTATTGAATTAGGTTTGCCTGATTATCCATTGGAAGGATCATTAGGGTCTCATTTCTTTCATAATGTAACTTCGATGAACATTGGCTATTTCTCTATTCCACATCAATCGAAAGATTCTCGTGTTAATTTTGAATTGCTCGATAATCAAACGATTATGGAAGAATTAAAATATGTTCGCCATATTCAATTTAAAAAAGACCTGGAAATAAGGATGGATGGACGTAGGAGAGAAGCTGTAATTAGTTGTCAGTGATTCATAATCAGTATTTAGTTTCAGGTTCGTAGTTCCTGCACTACTTATATGGCTTACTTTAGGTTTTTGGGGAATCCTGCAAAGCATTTAAGTTGTGCTGCAGTTTTTTTTTAATTTCTGCACTATGTTTTGCTTTTTCTGCATGCTTTTTTGAATCCCTGCACGGGTTTTTTAAATTTCTGCAGCTTTTATTTGCATCCTGCGGCGGTTTTTCAAATTTCTGCAGCGCAGAAAAGTAAAATTTTCACGATGGAAGGGCTAAAAACAAGCAGGGAGTCCTAAAATGATGCAAGGTACTGTTATTCGGTCGCTTCACTAATATTTGCGTGGCAGCCTTGAGATATAATTTTCTCTACTATGTATTTACTGTAAAAAGATTTTCAGATATGCATCGGGCAGATGCACTCATGAACTCATCAAATCCTACCATCATGTAAATATATCCTACAAAAATGTAAGAAAAACAAATCGATTTAAATCGTATCTTTCTGGTAGTCAATTGTTATATATTTAAGGTACATCAATTGTGAAGCAGTTGGCATAGAAATTTTGGTAATAAAGAATAGGTATTGTTTCACTAAAATTGATAATTATGAAGATATGTATTCCAATTGTTGGGGGAAAAGCAGGTTTTGTAAATCTTATGGCGGATGATTTTTACAAAGCAAATTTTTACTGTATTTACGATACGGGAATGGAGAATAATGAGATTTTCACCAAAGAAGAGTTAGTGACCCGTTTTGGTTTTGATTTTAAACAAGGTGATGAAAAAGACGCTGTAAAAGCCATCATTAGTCCAAACATCAGGCCAATGGCATTTAAAATTTTGGTTGATAATGATATAAAAGTTTTTAGGCCATTGGGTAACATGGTCGATGAAAACATTCGGTTGTTTATAAAACACGAACTTGATGAGCATGATGTATATAGTGTTGAAAGATCAAGTGGCTGTGGGTCCGGATCATGTAGTAGTTGTTCATCAACAAGTTGTAGTGCGTAATTTAATTTTAACCTTAAAAATAAAAGATAATGACTATATCGGTTAGACCTCTTTCTGAGGTTAAAATGTTATTGGAAGAGTTAGGCACAGATGTATCGTTTGCCTATGATGATTTAGTTTTTATTGAACATTCAGCTTTTCTAATTCAGTTTGATGATGTGACGCCAAGTAACTTAAAAATATTCTTTAACAAGGATTTAGCGGAATCAGATGTATTAAAAATAGAAAGTAAATTGATTGAATGTGGAACAAAGCGAAAGTTCACTATAATCAACTCCGGAAAATTTGAGCTTACCCCAAAAGAAGATACTGAAGAAATTGATATTGCCTTCTATCCAAAATAACAGATATCAGAACCAGGAATCAGTAGTTTTAATATTTCCTTAAATTGATTTGACCATTTTCCTTCTTTGTTTCTTGGTTCTGATATTCATAGTTCTTTTTCAATTATTCTTTTGTAGTTTTAAAAGAAAAAGAATTTATGAAGAAACACATTCAACGTGTTGCTGCTATACATGACTTAAGCGGATTTGGGAAAGCATCACTTACTGTTATTATTCCTGTATTGTCTTCAATGGGGGTGCAGGTATGTCCATTGCCTACGGCTGTGCTCTCTTCGCACAGTGCTTATCCCGGATTCCATTCCAAAGATTTGACAGATGAACTTCCTCAAATGATTGACCATTGGAAGAAACTAAATCTCCAGTTTGATGCAATTTATTCAGGATACCTGGCTGCTGTTGGGCAAATCGACATGGTGAAAAATTTCATCCAGGATTTTCAGGCCGATGACCAGCTTGTCGTTGTGGATCCCGTGTTAGGGGATAATGGGAAGTTGTACACAGCTTTTAAGCCGGATATGATTGATAAAATGCGGGAGCTTGTGCAATATGCCGAAGTAATTACCCCAAACCTCACCGAGGCTGCTTTTCTTTTAGGTGAAGATTACACAAAAGATATTGACATTCAGGAATTAAAGGAATGGGCTGTCCGGCTTTCAGAAATGGGCCCCAGTCAGGTAATAATTACCAGCGTGCCCGATCTGCATAAAGCAAACAATACTTCTGTTATAGCGTTAAATGCATTAGATAATCGTTATTGGCGTGTGGGGTGTGACTACTTTCCAGCCAATTACCCGGGAACAGGTGACGCCTTTGCCAGTGTGATGGTCGGATCTTTGTTGCAGGGAGATAGCCTGCCAATAGCTCTTGATCGTGCAGTTCGCTTTATTTCATTAGGTGTTCGGGCAACATTCGGACATGATCATAGTCCGGCTGAAGGTATTTTAATTGAAAAAGTTTTGCCTTCGCTGAATGCTCCTGTTCAAATAAGTAGTTATCAGATTTTGGATTGAAAAACGTATGAAAGAGAAGATTGAGTTGGTGGCAACAGATTTGGATGGAACTCTACTAAGAAACGATAAATCCATATCTTCTGAAGATCTTGAAATGCTCAAGCATTTAGGAGAACAGAAAATCGTGAGAGTTCTGGCTACGGGAAGAAATTTCAGGAAAGTTCGGGAAGTTATTCATGAAAATGTTCCGGTCGATTATGTCGCATTTTCTTCGGGAGCAGGTATATACGACTTTCAAAACAGAGAACTTATTTATTACCAAAATATTGAAAATAATAATGCCAATGTAATTATTCGGCATTTATTGCAGCACGACCTTAATTTCTACCTTTTCCGTGCTATCCCAGAAAATCATAAGTGTTGGTATCATAAAGGAAATAAGAAATGTGAAGAGTTTGAACGGTATTTCATCATACATCGTGATTATACAGAACTCTTACCGGAAACAGGAAAAATTGAAATTGATGCATGCCAGTTTTTAATCATCTTTGAAAATGAAACTGAATTTAAAGAATTTGAGCTTGAACTGAAAAAAGAGATACGTGATATTAAAATTGTTCGGGCAAGCTCACCATTGGATACCGGTTATGTTTGGATGGAAATCTTTCATAGCTCAGTTTCAAAAGGAAATGCCGTTAAATATATCTGTGATCAAAAAAATATAAAAGTTGAAAATACTCTAAGTATCGGAAATGATTATAATGACACCGATTTGCTTGATTTAACTCCTTTCTCTTACCTAACAGGCAATGGTCCCTTAGATTTAAAATTGAAATACCGTGAAGCTCCGTCAAATGAAAACAATGCTTTCAGTGTTTCGATAAAAAATCATTTATTATAAATTTGATATTGAAAACATAACATAGCTATTACATGAAAAAATTAATCAATCTCTTGTTCATTCTTTTTGTCGTATCTGTTAGTGCACAGGAAAGTATAAACCTTGATGATTTAATTCCTGAAGACCCAAAAGTAAATAAAGGCGTTCTTGAAAATGGGATGACTTATTATGTGAGATCGAATAGTAAGCCTGAAAACAGAACGATGCTCTATCTTGTTGTTCGTGCCGGATCGGTAGATGAAGATGACGACCAAAAAGGTCTGGCTCATTTTGCTGAGCATATGGCATTCAATGGAACTACAAATTTTCCTAAAAATGAATTGGTAAGTTACCTCGAATCTATAGGAATGGAGTTTGGGCCGGAGGTAAATGCATATACGAGCTTTGACGAAACGGTTTACATGATCCAAGTTCCTCTTGACCAGGACGAGTATGTTGAAAAAGGTTTGCAGGTTATGTATGACTGGGCTTGCCAGATAACAGATTCGGATGAAGAAATAGAAAAGGAGAGAGGTGTTATTCATGAGGAATGGAGAATGGGACGAGGTGCTGATGAACGGATGATGCAGGAATGGCTTCCTGTATTTTTACACGGTAGTAAATATGCAGAACGTCTTCCTATTGGAGACATTAATATAGTTGATAATGCTCCACCTGAAGCTTTAAGACGTTTTCGCAATGATTGGTATCGTCCGGATTTGCAAGCAATAATTGCTGTTGGCGATTTTGATCAGGAAGAAATGACCCAACGGATTATTGAAAAGTTCTCTCAGATTCCTAAAGCTGAGAATCCCCGAGAAAAAGTGTATTATGATATTCCTGAACATGATGAAACTTTGGTGTCGGTATCAACCGATAAAGAAGCTGTTTATCCAATCATCAATATTTATTATAAACATCCTTTGAAAATCACAAAGACAATTGGTGATTACAGAGAAGGGATGTTGCACAATCTTTTCAATGTATTAATTAATCTTCGGTTAAGCGAATTAACTCAATCTGAGAATCCACCATTTATTGCCGCAGGAGCAGGATATTCTGCATTGTACGGTCCATCAAGTGTATATTATTCTACAGCATATTGTCAAAATGGACAAGTTGAGAAGGGGCTTGAGGCGTTAATAAAAACTAATGAGCGTGTTAAAAGATATGGTTTTACAGAAACAGAGTTGGTGAGGGCAAAACTTTCATTGATGTCTTCGGTGGGAATGGCATACAATGAGCGGGATAAGCAGGAGTCAAGTTCTTATGCTGATGAATATACTCGCAACTTTTTAGTTACAAAGGAAGCATTTCCTGGTATTGAAAATGAATATAAATATTATCAAACTTTTCTTTCAGACATTACAATTGATGAGCTAAACGCACTTGCAACTAAGTGGATAACCGACAAAAACAGGGTTGTTATTTTAACTGCACCTGAAATTGATGGTGTTTCAGTTCCTTCAGAGGATGAGCTTTTAGCTGTTTTTAAGAATGTTGAAAACCAGGAGATAGATGCCTATGAAGATGTTGTGCTGGATGAGCAGCTAGTCGATGATGCTGAGATAAATTCGGGAGCAATTACTTCTGAAAGATACATTGAAGAAGTTGATGCTTATGAGTGGACGCTTTCGAACGGTGCTACAGTTGTTGTTAAACCCACCGATTTCCAGGATGATGAGATTTTATTTACGTCATATAGCCTTGGTGGTAATTCTTTATACGGGCAAGAGATGGATGTGTCGGCTGATTTTGCTGCTACAATTGTAGGCATGAGTGGGATCGCCAATTTTGACAATGTAACTTTAAACAAGTTACTTTCCGGAAAGACATTCTCAATCTCACCATTTATAAATGATTTAACTGAAGGTTTTTCAGGAAGTTCATCTGTAAAAGATGTTGAAAGTATGCTACAGATGTTGTATCTGTATTTTACCGATCTTCGGGTTGATCAGCAAGCTTTTTCATCGTACATGCAGCGTTATAACGCATTGTTGGAAAACCTGGATGCTTCGCCAGAAGAGGCATATAGTGATACATTGTCGGTTGTGTCTGTAAATTATCATCCCCGAAAAAGACCCTTAACTCAAGAAGTGTTAAAAGAAGCTGATTTTGATGCAATTAATAAAATTGCTCACGAACGTTTCTCAAATGCCTCTGATTATAAATTCTTTTTTGTCGGTAATATTAACATGGACACCTTTAAATCAATGATAGAAAAATATATCGGTTCTATTCCATCTGTAAATAATCAGGAAATGTGGAAAGATCTGGGGATTGAAGAACCGGAAGGTGTAGTGTCTAAAAAAGTATATAAAGGACAAGAAGCTAAAAGTATCAATTACACTATTTTCCATGGAGACTTTGATTATACAAGTAAAAATATAATTGAACTGGATGCAGTAAGCAAGATTCTGGATACTCGTTTATTGGAAGTCATCCGTGAAGAAATGAGCAGTGTGTATTCAATTGGGGCAAGTCCTTCTGTAAGTAAGTATCCTGATTCGGAGTACAGTATTTCGATTTCTTATGGAACAGATCCGGATAAAGTGGATGAACTGAATGAAGCTATTTTTGCAGAAATCAGGAATATTGCAGAGAATGGTATAAGCGAGGAAGATTTGCAAAAAGCAAAAGAAAAATTGTATCGTGAACGAGAAACCAATTTAAAGGAGAATAGCTATTGGTTAAGTAAATTACGTAGTACATACATGAATAAGAATGGTGATTTTAGCGATTTTTCGGATTATAATGACATAGTTTCCGGTCTTACAATAAGTGATATACAAGATGCAGTAGGAATGTATTTTAATTTTGATAATTACTATAGTGTAACCTTAATGCCGGAGAAATAAAAATTGACAGAATTTTTAATTCCGATTTTAAACCTTCTTTTGGACCAATAGTCAAAAGTGTCGGTTATTCTAATAAAATTATTTAATCATGAAAAAAGCTTTATTGTTAGTAGTCCTTTTCGTGGGTGTTATTTCACTGGCTCAGGCACAACGAGGAGGTGCAGAAAGACCAGGTTCTGCAATGCCACAAAGACCGGGAGCTATGCCCGAAAGGCCAGGTGCATCTCAAGCAGGACAAGGTTTTGGCATGAGAGGTGGTAATCAAATTGATGATCTAAAAGAAACTTTGAGCCTAACTGATGAACAGGTGAGCCAGATTGAAAAAATCATTGAAGAATCCAGAAACAATATACAAGGTAGTTTCGGTGGCGGTCAAGGTGGTTTTAATCCAGGCGAAATGTCTGAGGAAGAAATGCAGGCGATGCGTTCACAAATGGAGTCTATGCGCGAACAAATGCAAGCAAGAACTGAAGAACAACAAAATAAAATAAAGGAAGTCTTAACAGAAGAACAAAAGGCTAAATACGAAACCTACCTGGAAGAAAGAACTCAGCAAATGAGACAGGGTGGGTTCCCTGGTGGTGGAGGTGGAGGCTTCCCCGGAGGAGGAAATTAACCTAAATAAATGTAAAACACTTTAGGCTGTCTTGATTTTTCAAGGCAGCTTTTTTTATCCTTCATTAAAACGTCTTTGACCCTCTTTTTTTCATCGTTCATCGAAAGAATGAGACTTTGCTGTAACAGATACCCTTCTCGTCCGTCTATTGGAGTAAACAGTTTATTTTTTAGAAACAAAACAAAAAATATTAACCCAATAAAAAAGCAAAGTTATGAAACGCAATGGATTAAAATCATTATTTATCATCTCAGTAATTACTCTTCTGGCATTTCCATTTAACACTATGGCAACTGGAGTTTTTAGTAATTACACGATCACATCTGTCGAAAAACAAGAATTAAATGATGGTGTTGAATGCGGGTGGATTTTATCTTATGGTGAAGATTGTATACCTGTTCAGATTTGCAAGCACTCAAATAAAAAGAACAATGTGTATGTAGTTCGTACAGACTATTTTGAAGTTGCCTACATCAGCGATAAAAAAGGATTTGGTACAGGTAATCTAAAAAGTGATTATCGTACTATTCCTGAAGAACTTACCAATCAGGTAGTGAATTACGAAGAAGTTCAAAATCAACGTGTAATTACACAAAGTGAAGTAGATGATGATACCGCTTTATCCCTTATTGCGAATTATTTACCGAACCTGGTAAATTCTAAGTATCAGCACATACTTAATTAGTAATTTTAATAATTAAACAGCACGAAGGCCGTTTCTCCCCTTGAAACGGCCTTTTTTATATGCACCCACACACGAAGCCATCTGCGAGTCCTTCAATTAGTTCAGCTACAGTTTTCTTCTCATCCTCTGTACCTAAACAGTTATTGCATACAGGTAAATTAACTTCAGTATTTACAGAACATGACCCTTTTTCAATAGGGATACCACAAACAAAACATTTTGAACTAAAATCTGTCATCTTCACAAAATTTGCATCAAAATAAATGAATCTATTCCTATTAGATGATAAGATTAACCGAGTTAATTCAATAGGTTAACTTATACATAAACTGCAATTTTGTCTGGTTAAATGAAAAGGCATTATTATTGAAAAAAAAGAGGAAGCTTACAATCATACTTATATCAATATAATTACTTTTGTAGGAATTGAATAGAAACTGAAGAAAACATTCTATAATGGCATTTATAAATAAAGTCCTTGGAAAATTTCTGGGAAACAAGTCCGACCGGGATCTAAAAGAAGTTACCCCTCTTTTAGATAAAATTAAAGAAGAATATAAACGTATAACAAAGCTTTCTAATGATGGCCTTCGTGAAGAGTCTGAAAAGTTAAAGCAACAAATACGTGAATATGTCAAAGGCGAAGAAGATCGTATTGCAGAATTGAAGCTGCAAGCAGAGACTGCTGATATTCAGGAAGAAGAAAAAATATATCAGGAAATAGATAAACTTGAAGAAGACATAGACACAAAACTTGAAGAAGTTTTAAATGAAATTCTTCCAGCTGCATTTTCTCTGGTTAAGGAAACAGCAAAACGATTTGCTGAAAATGAAAAAGTAGTTGTAAACGCCAATGATTTTGATAGAGAATTAGCTTCCTATAAAGATAATGTTGAAATTGAAGGAAACAGTGCTATCTGGTATAATACATGGAATGCTGGAGGGAATGAAGTTACCTGGGACATGATACACTATGATGTACAGTTGATTGGAGGTATCGTTCTTCACTCTGGTAAAATTGCAGAGATGGCTACCGGAGAAGGAAAAACATTAGTAGCGACATTGCCAGTATTTCTGAATGCTTTAGCAGGGAAAGGTGTTCATGTTGTTACAGTGAATGATTACCTGGCCAAGCGTGACTCCGAATGGATGGGGCCAATCTATGAGTTTCACGGATTGAGTATCGATTGTATCGATAAACATCAGCCAAATTCGGATGCCAGACGCAAAGCATACAATGCAGATATTACCTATGGAACGAATAATGAGTTTGGGTTTGACTACCTGCGTGACAATATGGCAATAAATGCTAAAGATTTGGTTCAACGTAAACATCATTATACAATTGTCGATGAGGTTGACTCCGTTTTAGTTGACGATGCCCGAACTCCTTTGATTATTTCAGGTCCTGTACCTAAAGGTGATAACCAAAAATTTGAGGAATTAATGCCACGCGTTGAGAAACTGGTTTCTGCACAACGAAATTATACAACTCAATGTCTTACAGATGCAAAAAAACTTCTGGGTAAAGATAATCCATCAAAAGAAGAAAGAGAAAAAGGCTCAATGGCTTTATTGCGGGCACATAAAGGTATGCCTAAAACAAAATCATTGATTAAGTTTTTGAGCGAAGAGGGGATTAAGGCTGCAATGACAAAGACAGAGAATTATTATATGCAGGAAAATAGCAAAAACATGCATATTGTAACGGATCCTCTGTTTTTTATTATTGATGAGAAAACAAATTCGGTAGAAATGACAGATAAGGGAATCGACTTGATCTCATCAGATGTTGACGATCCCGAATTTTTCGTATTGCCGGATGTTGGAGCTAAGATTGCAGAAATAGAAAATGATTCTGAGTTTCAGGATAAAGAGAAACTGGAGAAAAAAGACATACTTCTTCAGAATTATGCTGTAAAATCTGAACGTGTTCATACTATCAATCAGTTGTTAAAAGCCTATGCCATGTTTGAGAAAGATGTGGAATATGTGGTGATTGACAACAAAGTAAAAATTGTTGATGAACAAACAGGACGTATCATGGAAGGTCGTCGTTATTCCGATGGGTTGCACCAGGCAATTGAAGCTAAAGAGCGAGTAAAAGTTGAAGCTGCAACACAAACATTTGCGACGATCACCCTTCAGAATTACTTCAGAATGTACCACAAACTTTCTGGTATGACTGGTACTGCAGAGACAGAAGCTGGTGAATTCTGGGACATCTATGAATTGGATGTGGTGGTAATTCCTACCAATAAGCCAATTGTCCGAGACGACCGAAATGATAAAGTATATAAGACAAAACGTGAAAAATATAATGCCGTAATTCAGGAGATTGTTGAATTGCATAAAGCCGGACGTCCTGTTTTGGTTGGTACAACATCGGTAGAAATTTCCGAATTATTGAGTCGTATGTTGAAACTTCGAGGAATTAAGCACAATGTATTGAACGCAAAATTGCACGCCCGTGAGGCAGACATTGTTGCTGATGCCGGTAAGTCAGGAATGGTTACAATTGCAACCAACATGGCCGGTCGTGGTACCGATATTAAATTAACAAAAGAAGTTAAAGATGCCGGGGGTTTGGCAATCATTGGTACTGAGCGTCATGATTCGCGTCGTGTTGACCGTCAGTTACGTGGTCGTGCCGGACGTCAGGGAGACCCAGGTAGTTCTCAGTTCTTCGTTTCTTTGGAAGATGATTTGATGCGTCTGTTTAATTCAGATCGTATTACCGGAATCATGGACCGCTTAGGTTTGGAAGAAGGAGAGGTGATTCAACATTCCATGATTACTAAATCGATTGAACGGGCTCAGAAAAAAGTGGAAGAAAACAACTTTGGTATTCGTAAGCGTTTGCTTGAGTACGATGATGTGATGAACTCACAACGTGAGGTAATCTATAAAAAACGTCGTCATGCCTTGTTTGGAGAGCGATTGGATGTGGATATCCTGAATATGATGTATGATTCACTCGAAGCGCTTGTGAATGAATACAATGGTGGTAGTTTTGACGATTTTACGCTTGAATTAATGCGTTTTATGTCCATAGAACCCGCTGTTTCAGAGGATGAATTTAAGAGCTTGAAACCTGATGAAATTATAGATAAGACTTATCAAAAAATGGTTGAGTCATACACTCGTAAGGTTGAGTTAATTGCACAGCAAGCTTTTCCTGTAATTAAAAATGTATACGAGCACAAATCTCATCAATATAAAAACATAGTTGTTCCAATTACTGATGGTAAGAAGGTTTATCAAATCATCACTAATCTTGAAGATGCCTATAATAACAATGGTAAAGAGTTAGTGAAATCCTATCAGAAACAAACTATTTTAGCCAATATTGATGACTCATGGAAAGAACAACTCCGTGAGATGGATGATTTGAAACAATCTGTGCAGAATGCTACATACGAACAAAAAGATCCATTATTGATTTATAAGTTTGAGTCCTTCAACTTGTTTAAAGTAATGATTCAGAAGGTAAATAAAGAAATTGTTTCAACCTTAATGAAAGGTCAGATTCCAATTTCCGATCCGAACCAGGTTCGTGAAGCACAAGCTGCAAAGCGTACTGACATGAGTAAGTACTCTACTCAAAAATCAGAAGCACCGGGAGCAACAGGAGAAGGCTCTTCGCAGAAAGAAGAACCAAAGAAAGCTCAGCCTGTTCGGGTTGAGAAAAAAGTAGGTCGTAATGAACCTTGTCCTTGTGGAAGCGGTAAAAAATATAAAAACTGTCACGGTAAGCAAGCCGAATAAAAATAATAATCCATGCCCATTTTTTCTTTTATTCACTGGAATGTAAGTCCGGAAATATTTAGCCTTGGCCCATTAGCCGTTCGTTGGTATGGGTTAATGTTTGCAATAGGCTTTTTAGCCGGGTATTACCAGGGTGAAAAAATGTTCAAATTTGAGGGAATTGACCTGAAATGGTTAGAAAGTCTGTTCATGTACCTGTTGGTTGCAACAATTATAGGTGCACGTTTAGGACATGTACTTTTCTACGACTGGTCTTTCTATTCTCAGCATCCTGCTGAGATAATCAAGATTTGGCATGGAGGATTAGCCAGCCATGGTGGAGCATTAGGTATCCTTGTTGCTTTACTGTACTGGAGTAAAACAGTTTCAAAACGGTCTATTCTTTGGGTGTTAGACAGAGTTGTAGTTCCAGTGGCATTGGTTGCTGCTCTAATTCGTTTTGGAAACCTTATGAACTCTGAGATTTACGGAGTAGAAACCAGTCTTCCCTGGGGATTTATCTTTGAACGTAACGGAGAAACCGTTCCCAAACATCCTACCCAGATTTATGAGTCTCTGGCATATTTGATCACTTTTGGAACGATGCTGTATTTTTATTGGAAAACCAGCATGCGCAAACGTGAAGGTTTTCTTGTTGGACTCTTTTTTATTATGGTATTTTTATCCCGATTCCTAATTGAATTTATAAAAGAAGACCAGGAAGCTTTTGAAGCAACAATGGCTCTGAATATGGGACAACTGCTAAGTATCCCGTTTATATTAGGTGGAATATATTTGGTTGTCAGAGCACTTAAACTTCCTGAGAAGAACTACAAGTAGATATTGTTTTTAGGTTTCTGTTAACTCTGGAATTATTATCCAGAAGAAATAAAGCCAGCAAAATTTTAAGAAGTTTAAAGTTCTTCGAATTGCTCAAGGATTTCTTTTCTTTCCTTCAATTTATAAAGATAATTAACCGTTAAGTTTCTGTACTGGGTGAAATATGATTTATCTGCCCATTCAATGGCTAAGTCAAGTTGGTCAAGCATTTCAGAAGCAAGTGCAAGATTAAATTCAGCCTTACTTTTTATTGATTTCTTTTCAGATTCAGAGTAAGGAAGCCAGTAATTATAAAGTTCCTGCCAGTTATTATCTTCAATTAAATTAGAAACCTGTTGATAATTACTCTTTTCAAGGATAAAATAAGCCCGACTATCTCTTATCCATTGAGGTGAGAGCATTTCATCTATTTCCAGAGCAATTTGTATGCCTGTCTGAATTAAAGCTTCTTTTATAGGAGGCATTTGAGAAAAGACATTTTCACTTGTTGGTCCTTCCTTATACCAATAAATAGTATCATCAACAACAAATTGTCTGGAAACCTCCATTTTTACTGGATCATAGATTCTTACAATTGCATTATATTTTGAATCAATAGATGCATAAGCATAAGAGTCAGAGAATAAAGATGGAGACATTGTAAAATCTGTTGTTAGCTTGTTGTAAAAACGCTCAATAACCAATAAAGCATCTGTATTGTAATCATCGCAAATACTTTTTACTTCATCCCAGTCCAATAAGTTTGGTATTTCATTAAAAGGTTTTTCTCTATCGAGATTTCTTTCTACCGGAACAACAACATCATATCTTCCTGATTCATACAAAAGATCTGCTAAGATTTTCAATGTTGAATCAGCTGCAAGACTATCCAGAATAACAGCTTCAACATCATACTGCCTTGAATAAAAGTAGCTTTGAAGACTATCTGAATCATATTTACGAAACTCGTTTGTGATACTACGATTCATTAATGTCAGGCTTTTAATATCTTCAGAAAGCTGATTAGTCGAAGGGCGTGCTGTCTCAATCATTATTGTCCTGTATGGTGTTGCACACGATGACAGTATAACAATTGAAATTAGCAGTATATAGACCTTATTTAAAGGATTCGAATTCATCTGTTTATAATTGATTGTTTTTAAACTCCCATGATTAAAATGATCCGTTTCTGTATAAATAATTTTCTCATGGTCGTTTCATTCAATTTATTTAATATGACCCCCAGAATTTTCTCAAAAACCATTCCAAACTAAGAATAATAAGAATAACAAAAAATAACCATTTTAAGTCGATAAAATCCTGGTAAACTTGTTGTCTTATTTTTTTTTCTTCCAACGAATTGTTCTGATCAATAGTATTTTTTAATTGTGAAAACTCATTATAGGTAAAAAAATTACCTCCGGTATTTTCAGCAATCTGATACAATACCTGAAAGTTAGCAGTCGTTTCACTTTGTTCTATTTGTACTGGACTAACATGGAAGCTTCCTATTTCGCTATAGCTTTGTTCTCCAAGTTTTGTCTTAGCAGTAAATGAATATGTTGCTGAAGGTAAATTCCCGACATTTAAAGCATACTGATCATCTTCTTTATCAAAAACATAGTCGTATTGAGTTCCATCTTCAGAAACTATTTCAATTGAAACATCAGGTTCATTTACAGGCTCATAACTCTCATTAAATAGTTCTGCCTGCATCGTAATTGGAGAATCCTCCGGATAATCTGTTTGAAAATAAATATTGAAATTATCCTCGTTAGGCTTTTGAATCAGGTAATTAATCATCTTCTTGATTATGCCATCAAAAACTTCATGACTTCCTATCTGTAGATAATTATACAATCTCCACCTCCACATGCCATCGCCTACAATATATGCTCGTTTTACACCATTAATTCTTCCCATACTAATTAACGGATAATCAGTATTTATTGTTTGGACCTTTTGGAAAAGAACGGTCTCCAATCCTCCTTCAATATTAATATTTCCAAAAGGAACAACTAAAGGTGGCCAGTTCATAATTTGCTCGGAGAAATCTTCATCCACCGAAAAAATACCAAATGAAGGATTTAAAACAGGAGAAGCATTTTCAGTATTATTGGTTGGTTGAATATCAATCCCCGTTTGAAGATTATTAAGTCGGGGAATAGATGTTTCCGAACCAACAAAAATGAGATATGGGATTCGGCTTGCTTTCAATGCCTCCAGAGCTTGAATGCTTTCACGAGTTGCATCGGGTAGCTGGTGTAGGATAACAAGATTGTAATCGGTAAAATTGGGGTCAGAATTCCCCAGATTTTGAATGTCCCATTCATAGCTATTATTCTCCTCAATTGCTTGAATAATAGCACTTATATCAGGATGAGAACCATGAGTCAGAAACAAAATTTTTTGTTTTTCAGAGACTACATTGATAGAAAATTCATACTGATTGTTTATTGTATTTTCTTCTCCATCAATTGGTTCAATCTTCAACGTATAATTATTAATGCCTTCCTCTTCTGCTTGTAAGTTAATAGTTTCTTGTTTGAAATAATCATCACCATAGATTTGAAGTGAGGTTTCGTAAACAATTTCATTTTCTTTTTCAATCGTCAGACGGGTATTCTGTCCATCCGCTTTTGTAAATGATAAATCGACCTGAACCGGGAAAAAATTATTTAAATAGGATGTTGAATTTGTTGTAACATCTATAATTGCAATGTCTTTATGTGTGATGGTATCTCCAATACCTACAGTGTATACAGGATAGGGGATATTTCTGCTTTCATAAACCGGGTCACCACCGGAATTATATATTCCATCGCCAAGAATTACAATTCCACCTATATCGTTTAATAAATAGTTGTTTTTAACAGATTGAATTAAGTTACTGTAATCTGAGCGTACATCATCGTAAGTAACAGTATCTGAATTTGAAGCTTCTTCTCCAAATGTCCAGAATTCCAACTTATAATTATCTAATCCGGTTTCTATCTGGTTGATAAACTGTTCGGCTTCCGATTTAAATGATTCAATAGATTGAGAATTGTCAACAGCAACAATTAACACAGATTGCTGTCTTATTTGCTTATAACGACGTATAGCAGGTCCAAGTATTAAAAATAGAAGCACGAAAATTGATATAAAGCGCAATATCGACAGGAGGTTAAGTTGCAGAAGTGTAAACAACGCTTTTTGTTCCTTGTTTCTGTATCCCAGAAATGAAATTAATGCTGCAAAAACGGCAGAAATTAATATCAGGAGAAATGTATATGATTGATCAAAGTAGAGTTCCAATATGTTTTTATTTAGAAAACTCAAATTTAATATTCTTACAGTTATGAAACGAACAGAATAAATTCAATTCTATATTTTTTAAAAAGTCGTTCCTTCTTATTATAAGAATGAATGAATAAACGGTTGTTTTTGATTAAAAAATTCTCATAATGGATATTTTGATCTTATTTTTATGGTCTTATTTAAGGCTGAAAGAATTTTACAATGAAGATACCTCAGGAATTAATTGAAAAATACAATGTGCCGGTTCCTCGCTACACCAGTTATCCTCCGGCTAATTTCTTTAAAGATGATTATAGCTCTGACGATTACCTGAAAGCAGTTGAAGAATCAAATGCAGATAAACCCGAAAATATTTCGCTATATTTTCACATCCCATTTTGCCCGCAATTGTGCTTGTATTGTGGTTGTAATACACACATTACCAAAGATAAAAGCTTAATGCGTAAATATGTGGATGCTGTAAAAAAAGAGATTTCACTTATTCGTCCTTTACTGAATAAAACCCGAAAAGTTTCTCAGGTACACTGGGGTGGTGGAACTCCTAATGCCTTACCTGTTGAAATGGTAGAGGAAATTATGGAGCTTGTTAACTCCGAGTTCCAGTTTATTGAAAAACCAGAGGTGGCAGTAGAATGTAATCCTGCTTATTTGGATGAAAAATATATTGAAAAACTGGTGTCTCTAGGATTTAATCGTATAAGCATGGGCGTCCAAGACTTTGACACAAAAGTTTTAAACACGGTTAACCGTGAAATTCCTTCGATTTCTATTCCTGAATTGTATAAAATGATTAAGTCTCATGAAGGAATGACAGTCAATCTGGATTTAATATACGGACTTCCATACCAAACTGCCAACTCATTCTTAAAAGCTATTGAGCAGGTTCTTGATATTTCACCAGAGCGTGTAGTAACATTCTCTTACGCACACGTTCCCTGGGTGAAAAAATCACAGAAGGCATTAGAAAAACATGGATTACCTGTGGCTGATGAAAAAGTGAAAATGTTTGAGAATGCCTGGGCAAAAATGGTAGGAGCTGGTTACATTCCAATTGGGCTTGACCACTATGCAAAACCAGAAGACGAGATGGCAAAAGCTTTAAAAACGCGCACACTTCATCGAAATTTTCAGGGGTATTGTACTCGTGAGACAACCGGACAGGTCTATGCGTTCGGCGTTACCGGAATTAGTCAATTGGAAAATGCATATGCTCAAAATGCGAGAACGGTGGATTCTTATATTTCAGCCATCGAAAAAAACGAAATAATAATTGAGAAAGGTTATTCTCTTAACAATACTGAAAAAGTTATACGTCAGGTGATTAATGAGATCATGTGTAATCAATACTTATCATGGGCTAAAGTTGCTAATGATTTTAATATGTCAGCAGACGGTTTAAAGAAACTACTTAACTTTAATGCAGACTTGCTTGAACCATTTAAGGCAGATAACCTTTTGACTTACAATTCCGAAGAAATCGAAATATTTGACCAAGGCCGTTTCTTTTTAAGGAATATTGCCGCTTTATTTGATCTATATAAAGGCGATCCAAATAGAAAATTTTCAAAATCAGTTTAAGATGACAAAAGTAGCTGTTTTAGGTGCCGGACTAACCGGTTTAACCACCGCATATTATTTGAATAAAAGAGGTTTTGATGTTACCGTTTTTGAGAAAGCTGATAAGCCGGGAGGAGTTATTCAGACAACTAAGCAAGATGGTTTTATATTTGAAGCAGGTCCGAATACAGGAGTAATTGGCCAACCTGAAGTAATGGAACTGATTGAAGATTTAGGTGATTTGTGCAAGCTTGAAGTAGCTGATGAAGCTGCAAAATATCGTTGGATATGGAAAGGTGACCGTTGGCATACGATTCCTTCAGGTTTAATTGGTGGAATAAAAACACCTCTTTTTACTTTTCCAGATAAACTCCGTTTATTAGGTGAACCCTTCCGAAAACCAGGAACCAATCCAAATGAGACTCTGGCAAATCTGGTGCGCCGTCGTATGGGGGAGAGTTTCCTGAAATATGCAGTAGATCCTTTTATTTTAGGTATTTACTCGGGTGATCCCGAAAAATTAGTTCCCAAGTATGCACTGCCTAAATTATATAATATAGAACAAAATTATGGTAGCTTCATTGGTGGTGCTGTCAAGAAAGCAAAAGAACACAAAACAGAACGAGAAAAAAAAGCTACCCGTGAGGTTTTCTCTATTGAAGGAGGATTGTCAAACCTAATAACAGCACTGGTTAAGGAAATTGGCGAAGACCGTATAATCTTTAATGCTGAAGAGATAAGAGTATCTCAGGATGAATCCAAAGGTTATGAACTAAGCTTTAAAAATTCTGAAAAATATACGTTCGAAAAGGTCATTTCAACAATAGGCGGATATGCTTTAAGAGATACCTTTGATTTCCTCCCAGATAATCTGTTGAAAAAAGTAGAAGCACTTGAATATGCAAAAGTTATTCAGGTTGCTCTTGGATTCAAAAAATGGGAAGGAAGGGAATTAAAAGCCTTTGGAGGGTTAATTCCATTTCATGAAAACCGAAAAATATTAGGTGCTCTCTTTTTATCATCATTCCTAAAAAACCGTGCGCCAGAAGGAGGTGCTTTAATTTCAACTTTTTTAGGGGGAGTACGTAAACCTGAAATGGCTGATTTACCGGATAATGAGGTTTTACAGGTCGTTTCAGATGAAATAAAATCAATGTTTGGGCTAACAAAATGGCAACCCGACTTGTTCAAAATAAATCGTTATCAGCATGCAATACCTCAATACGGGATTGAATCGGAAACAAAGTTGAAAGCTATATCTGAGATGGAAAATTCCTTTCCTGGGATTATACTGGCAGGAAATATTAGAGATGGTATTGGTATGGCAGATCGTATTAAGCAAGGTAAAACAATTGCTGAGAGTATATAATGAGGGCTTTTTGTTGGTGTTTTATAGGTCCTCTGCAAAAAGGAGCTTATGAGGGATCAACAAATCACAAAAACCTACAGGGAACTGCAACAGCAGATTTGTTCTCAATTGGAAAATGCTGATGGAAAATCAGCTTTTGTTACAGATTACTGGAAAAAAGAACTGGGACACGGTTATACAATGGTTTTGCAAAATGGAAATGCGATTGAAAAAGCTGCAGTTAATTTTTCATCTGTTTCCGGATCTGTAACTAACAGCATGAAAGATTCAATGAAGATCGTTGAAGGAAGCGAGTATTTTGCAACAGGCATTTCTTCTATTATTCATCCTAAAAATCCATTTGTGCCTATTACACATATGAACGTTCGCTATTTTGAATTGAACACAGGGCTAGCATGGTTTGGAGGAGGTATTGACCTTACACCTCATTATATCAATAAGAAGGAAGCTTCCTGGTTTCATAAAGAGCTAAAAACGATCTGTGATTATTACGATTCGGATTTCTATCCCGTATTTAAGAGTTGGGCAGATAACTATTTCTATTTGTCGCATAGAGAAGAGACCCGTGGTATTGGAGGTATCTTTTTTGATTATCAAACAGCATACGAAAATGAGAGTTTTGAAAAACTATTTGACTTTACCCGAAAAATAGCTGAAGCATACCCTCGCATTTATATTGAATTGCTAACTAAAAATAGAAATACTGAGTTTACAGAAAAGGAGAAAAACTGGCAAAAACTACGAAGAGGCCGTTATGTGGAGTTTAACCTGATGTATGACCATGGGACAAAATTTGGGATTGATTCAAATGGAAGAGTTGAGTCAATCTTTTTAAGTATGCCACCAATGGCAAATTGGGAATATAATTTTACTCCAAAAACAGGTTCAAAAGAAGAAGAAACATTAAGTTTGTTAAAAAAGGATATTGATTGGATAAACATGAATTCATGAACGACAACTCTAAACGAACAGCTGTTTTATTGGTTAATGTAGGAACTCCGGATGAACCTAAAAACCCTGCCGTTAGACGGTATTTGTTTCAGTTTTTAAATGATCGCCGGGTAATTGATCTTCCCTTAATTGCCCAAAAGTTGTTGGTGAATCTTATTATTGTACCCTTTCGTGCACCAAAATCAACCAAGCTTTATAAGTTGCTGTGGACAAAAGAAGGCTCTCCTTTAATTGTTAATGCTGAAAAAAACAGAATTAAGCTTCAGGATGCTTTAGGCTATGATTACAAGGTTTTTACAGCTATGCGCTATCAAAATCCTTCACTAAAAAAAGTATTGGAGCAAGTTCATGATGAACGATTTGGAAAACTTGTAGTGATACCAGTCTTTCCGCAATATGCATCTTCAACTGCGGGGACTATTGCCCAATATGTGTCTAAAACAATCTCCAGATGGGAAGTTATTCCGGAAATGAGAATCATCAGCCAATTTTATGATCATCCCTTATTTATAAAAGCATTTACAGAACGAATAAAGTCATATGAACCAGAAAAGTGGGATCATATTATATTTTCATACCATGGGTTGCCCAACAGGCAGGTTGATAAAATTCATCCGGAAATTAAATCAGTTTCCTGTAATTGCGAAGAATCTCTTCCTGCTCATGGAAAATATTGCTACAAAGCAACTTGTTATGAAACAACTCGCTTATTAGCTAATGCTTTGAACCTTAAAAAGGAAGACTATACAGTTGCTTTTCAATCGAGATTAACAAAGAACTGGCTTGAACCATTTACCGATGAGACCCTTTTAAAGCTCGCCAGGGAAGGAAAGAAGAGAGTTCTTATAGTTGCAGCTGCTTTTGTTGCTGATTGCCTTGAAACAATTGTTGAAATAGGTATTGAATATCAGAATTTTTTCACTGAAAATGGAGGAGATAAAGTCCAATTGGTAGAAAGCTTGAACGATCATTCATTATGGATTGATACCTTAAAGTCATTAGTGGAAAATAAATAATCTTTTTGTGTAAAATATCGGGATATTGACTCTCTATCCCATTTTAGCATCCCTATATCCAAGGATATGGTTTCAATATCTTATCATATCCCTGTCAAAAAAACTCCTATAGACACTGTAAAAAGTGGTGTTTCTGTCTATTCTAAAATGAAGAAAGAAGTGAATGATTATATGACAATCGTAATTTTATTCAATAAGCTTTTCAATAATTTTTTTCATTGAATAGGAGGGAAGTTCATCCATGCTTACCTCTTCAGGATAATAAAACTCAAAACCTGAGATGTCATCCATCGCAATCATGTTCTTTATAGAATCAACTTCAATTTTATAGGCTAAATCCAGTGTGAAAACAGATAATCCGGAATAGGGATATTCGTTGGGAAAAGATCCGAAATATTCCAGGTTCTTCGCTGTTACTCCCAGTTCTTCTTTTATCTCTCGAATTAATGCATGCTCTGCTGTTTCGCTATGATCAACAAAACCACCAGGGAGATCAAGCATCCCCTTGTGTGGTTCGATCGCTCTTCTCGTTAAAAGTAATTTACCTTCTTCATTAAATATTAAAGCAGCAACAGCAGCAGATGTGTTGAAATAATAGATGAACGAGCAATCTTCACATTTCTTGGCTTTTTCATTAATTGGGTTGAATTTACTGGAGCCACATTTAGGACAATAGTTGAAAATTGAAATTGGATGTGAGTCTGAAAACATAGTCCTGATTTATATTTTTTACAGAAATAAATGTAATCATTTTATCCCATTACTGTCCGTCCAAATGGTGTTAAAGCCAAACTTGCCAGTTTAAAATGTTGTTTTGCAAATGGGATACCAATAATGGTTATCGCAAACAGAATTGCAAAAACTAAATGAGAAAGTGAAATCCAGATGCCACCGATCAAAATCCAAAGAATATTCATAATAGTTGATAAACATCCAGGTGCATAATCCATGTATTCAATACGTTTGCCAAATGGCCAAAGAGCCAGTCCTGCAAGCTTAAAGACCTGAAGGCCAAAAGGAATTCCAACAATAGTTAAACAAAGTAATAAACCCGCAAAGATGTACTCCAAAAAAATTAAAAAGCCGCCAAAAACTATCCAGATAATATTTCCTAATGTATTCATGAGTTATATGTTTCAAGCAAATTTACTGAATGAATAATGAATAGATATCATTTTTCGGTAAACGATATTATTTGAAGGGTAACATGGATATGGAGCGTGTTTTTGATTAATGTATATTAAGATGTTTATCAAATATTCCTCAAAATTAAACAATAAAGACCTGTAGGTGTTTTATTTTTAAATTTTGGAGGGACGATTATGAAAGTAAATGGATTTATACAAACAAATACAATTTCTAAAAAAGTAAATGGAAATACTTCATCTACTTGTTCAAATAATGGGAGTTCTGCAGAACTTATTGGAGATAATCATATTGCGACATCAATTGAGACACCAATGCGTGATGATGCTTTTGAATTAAGTGATGAAGAAAAGATGGAGATTATAGAAGATAAGTTTAAAGATATCATGCAAACTTTAGGCTTAGACTTGTCTGATGACAGTTTAAGTGGTACACCACACCGTGTCGCAAAAATGTATGTACAGGAAATCTTCAATGGATTAAATCCCGTAAATAAACCTAAGATATCTGTCTTCGAGAATAAGTTTCAATATGGAGAAATGTTGGTTGAGAAAAACATCAACTTAAATTCTACTTGTGAACATCACTTTCTACCAATAGTAGGGAAGGCTCATGTGGCTTATATGTCGAGTGGGCAAGTTATCGGACTTTCAAAAATTAACCGCATTGTTGATTATTACGCCCGTCGACCACAGGTTCAGGAGAGGTTAACAGTTCAGATTGCAAATGAATTGAAGAAAATACTTAAAACAGAAGATGTTGCTGTAATTATTGATGCCAAGCATATGTGTGTATCATCCAGAGGAATTGAAGATGAAAGTAGTTCTACTGTTACCGCAGAGTATGGAGGGGTTTTCAAGCTAAAAGAAAATAAAGAGGAATTTCTGAAATATATTACATTGGGAAAATAAATTACACAATGCAAAAAAGGTCGATCATAATACATGATCGACCTTTTTTATTATTTCAAATTATTAATTTCTTCTTTAAGTTCTTTCTCCGCTTTATTGATTAAATCAACAAATTCATCAACATAATCAGTGTAAGTTTCGATATCCTCTTCGTTTTGAGTTTTTAGCTGCAATTCCTTCAAATTGTGACCTAAATCATTCATTCCAAAGGTCATAACAGAAGACTTTGCTTTGTGTGCCAATTCTCCTAATTCTCTCCAATTTTTGTTTTTAAGGTGTTCTTGTAACCCATCTCTGAATTCTGGAATTTGTTCGAAGAAAAGCTGAATGAAATCGATCAATATCTCAGATTCCCCACCTGTTATCTCATTCAAATAGGATAGGTTTGTTACTTTTTGTTCTTGCATTTTAATTGTACTTGGTGATAGATTAAATTAAACGCTGCTTCCCAATAGCTACAAATATAAATTTATTTATAGAATAGCCATTGGATATTCAGATTAGTTTTTTCACTCTTATATCTCAAGTTATAAACTATTCCGATATCTTATTCTTAAATGTTTTTAAGTCATCATGTTGCAAGTTTTTACAGAAAAATGAAAAAAGAAATATACTTTAAGGATAGTCTAATTGTAAATGTTTTTAATTGAAAAAAGGATGGGGGGAACCATCCTTTTTTACCTAACCAAAATTATTACTTATGAAAAAAAATCTTTTTTTTACGAGTGCTTCTTATGCTTACAAATGTATTGTAGAATAGCGTTAAGAACATAGAAGCAAAGTTAATTAATGTTAATCTTCTACCTTGTTTCGCGAGAATACAATCGATAGTAATTATAACGTCAAGTGTTAATTCTAAATGTGTTACAAAACCTGTTACTTAATAGCTATATAACAGTTATTTACAATTCGTATTCATTTCAATTTTAAAGAAATAACATTTAAATTAGCAAAAGTGTAAAAATCTTAGAAATACTAAACCTTAAATAATGTTTTATGGCAAAGCACGTTTATACATTTGGAAATGGACAGGCTGAAGGTAGAGCCGACATGAAAAATCTCCTTGGCGGGAAAGGAGCAAACCTGGCAGAAATGAACCTGATTGGGGTTCCGGTGCCTCCTGGCTTCACAATCACAACTGAGGTATGTACAATATATAATCAACAAGGTCATGCTGCTGCAGTTGCAATAGTAAAAGACGAAGTTGAAAAAGCTGTTGCATTAATTGAAGAACTAACAAATACCAAATTTGGAGATAAAGAAAACCCATGTTTAGTATCGGTTCGTTCAGGCGCTCGTGTTTCAATGCCTGGAATGATGGATACTGTTCTTAACCTTGGATTGAATGATCTTGCCGTTCAGGGAATTGCTAAAAAATCAGGGAATGAGCGTTTTGCATGGGATTCCTACAGGCGTTTTGTACAAATGTATGGTGATGTTGTATTAGGTATGAAACCTGAAAGTAAGGAAGATATTGATCCTTTTGAAGAAATCATGGATCACCTGAAAGAAGAAAAAGGTATTGAGTTAGATACTCAATTTACAGTTGATGATCTTAAGTTATTGGTTATTCGTTTTAAAGAAGCAGTACTTAAGGTAACTGGTAAGAGCTTCCCTGATGATCCTTGGGAACAACTTTGGGGTGCTATTTCTGCTGTATTTGACAGTTGGATGAATGAAAGAGCTATTTACTACCGTAAAATGCATACAATCCCTGCCGAGTGGGGAACAGCTGTAAATGTACAGGCAATGGTGTTTGGTAATATGGGTGACTCATCAGCTACAGGAGTTGCTTTTACCCGCGATGCCGCTACAGGTGAAGATTTATTCAATGGTGAATATCTTATTAATGCTCAGGGAGAAGATGTTGTGGCAGGCATTCGTACTCCACAGCAAATTACACTTGAAGGAAGTAAACGCTGGGCTGTTTTAGCTGGTGTTACGGAAGAAGATCGTAAAGCAAATTATCCTTCTTTGGAAGAAACAATGCCTGAATTGTATAAGCAATTAAGAGAGGTGGAGACTAATCTGGAAGGACATTATAAAGATATGCAGGATCTTGAGTTTACCATTCAGGAAGGTAAATTATGGTTATTGCAAACACGTAATGGTAAGCGTACTGGTGCTGCAATGGCAAAAATTGCAGTTGATATGCTTGAGCAAGGTGTAATTGATGAAGAAACAGCATTATTACGCATTGAACCTAACAAACTGGACGAGTTATTGCACCCGGTTTTTGATGCAGAGGCTATTAAATCTGCAAAAGTACTGGCTAAAGGTTTGCCAGCTTCTCCTGGTGCTGCTACCGGACAGGTGGTTTTCTTTGCTGATGAAGCTTCAAATTATGAAAATTCTATTCTTGTACGTATTGAAACATCTCCTGAAGATTTGGAAGGTATGAATGTTGCCCGTGGTATTTTAACTGCCCGTGGTGGTATGACATCTCATGCTGCAGTAGTTGCCCGTGGTATGGGTAAATGTTGTGTATCTGGTGCCGGAGCTATTAAAATTGATTATAAAGCACGAATTATGACTGTTGGTGGCAACCAGTACAAAGAAGGTGACTGGATTTCACTGAATGGTTCAACTGGTGAAGTTTACGAAGGAAAAGTAACAACCCAGAGTCCTGAAATGGGCGGAGACTTCGGAAAAATTATGGACTTGGCGGATAAGTATACACGAATGACTGTTCGCACAAATGCGGATACTCCAAATGATGCCCAGGTTGCCAGAAATTTTGGTGCTCAGGGTATCGGTCTTTGTCGTACCGAGCACATGTTCTTCGAAGGGGAACGAATTAAAGCAATGCGTGAAATGATTCTTTCTTCAACGAAAGAAGGAAGGGAAAAAGCTTTAGCAAAACTTCTTCCTTACCAACGTAGTGACTTTGAAGGTATATTCGAAGCAATGGAAGGCTTTGGAGTTACTGTACGTTTGCTTGACCCTCCATTACATGAGTTTGTTCCTCACCAATTAGCTACCCAAAAAGAATTGGCAAGCGAAATGGGTATTTCTTTGGATGCAGTGAAATCTAAAATTGCTGAATTGGAAGAATTTAACCCAATGCTTGGACACCGTGGTTGTCGTTTAGGTATTACATATCCTGAAATTACAGCAATGCAGGCTCGTGCAATTATTGAAGCTGCCCTTAATCTTAAAGCTAAAGGTATAGATGCCCGACCAGAGATTATGGTTCCTCTTGTTGGCACAATTGCAGAATTGAAAAATCAAGCTGATGTAATTAGAAGTACTGCTGCTAAAGTTATGGAAGAAAGAGGTGAATCAATTGATTATTTATTAGGTACAATGATTGAAATTCCTCGTGCAGCCCTAACTGCTGACCACATCGCAGCAGAAGCAGATTTTTTCTCATTTGGAACGAATGACCTAACTCAGATGACCCTTGGTTTCTCTCGTGATGATGCCGGTAAATTCTTACCTGATTACATTGATAATGGTATCTTTAAACAAGATCCATTCCAGGTATTGGATCAAAGTGGAGTTGGCCAACTTGTAAAAATGGGTGTTGATAAAGGTCGCTCAGTTAAACCTGATCTGAAGGTTGGAATCTGTGGTGAGCATGGAGGTGAACCTAGTTCAGTTGAGTTCTGCAACTCGGTAGGTTTGAACTATGTAAGTTGTTCTCCATATCGTGTGCCTATTGCACGTGTTGCTGCTGCACAAGCTAATATAAAGCAGAAATAAATTTTATATAACTACATGGAGAGAGGTTATCATTTTTGATGGCCTCTTTTTTATACTCTTCTATTCTAAACCCAATAAGAGAATTGTTTGTTTTATTGAATATTTAGTCTTAATTGTAAATTATCAGTGGCACACGATAAAATTCAAACATATAGCATTAACTCAGGAAATAATTCAGGTCAGGAATTTATTCTTAAAAGTATGCGG
>CAXXKK010000007.1:0-20388 GCA_963676845.2 Prolixibacteraceae bacterium
TCTGCCTCAAACAGTTTCTCAGATCCTTTTTTAACCTGAAATGAATAAATTACACTAAACATCATTCTCAAATCATTAATTTATTAACTAAGTAGCTTTTTCGAAATCGCTGGTATTGATTGAAATTACCGGAACATACGGAAACAGTTTTTCAATTCAGCGATATTTTTTACAGATAAATTTCTTTTTTACTCATTCGTCCTTCCTTCCATAATGTTTCCAAAAATATGTATGAAAGTATCATTAGTACTTCCAACAATATAATAATGAAAAGGATTAAGACGCACTTTAAATATTTTTCCATGAAACTGCTGCCTCAAAAGCTTTTTATCGCCAAGCATCAATTTTTAGGAAATCGGACGTTGAGCATAAAATACTAAACTTACAGGAAAATAAATCATTATAATGAGAATCAAAGACATAACGAATAGCAACTTTTCCAGCGAAATCGCCGATTCAGAAAAAGAATCTGAATTATTAAGAATAATTAATAGAATAAATATCTTTGCACCGGATTGGGAGATGTTATGGGAGGTTAAAACCTAACAGTCTGTTATGGTTTTATTCATCACTAATTAATTCCTTTCCGGAGTTCTATAAAATGAATAGATATAACTTCTATGGGGCTGACTGGTTTTGACAGCGGGTAGAAGAGACAGGTAAGCATGTCGGGTTTTGGTTGTTGACCCGTAAAAAATAATGATCAAAACCATAATTGGCGAAAATAATTACGCTCTTGCTGCGTAACCGAATTACAGTAGGTTAACTGCTTAATCCCGATGCAAGGCATTGGGACAAGACATCGCCCGGATGCTAATGCTTTGAAGCGGTCCGATCAGGCGGTGCAAATAAATCGAAGCTAGCATAAACGAAGCTCTGGCGTTTTTGCGAAATTAAAAGAGATAAGGTAGTAGTTGGTGGCTTTGATCCGGCTGCTATTCGAAAATTAAGTCAGAGATAAACATGTAGAAAGCTTGTAGCTTCCTCGTTTGGACGCGGGTTCGACTCCCGCCAGCTCCACTATTTCACATATCATTTACGACCAAAAAAACATTAAAGCGCTGTATTCCAGCGCTTTTTACTTTTACACCATACCAAACAAAACCATATAAAACCATATTTTAGGTGAACAATTAGGTGAACAAATTTTAAATCACAATTTGTTCACCAATTGCAACACAAAATACTATATAACAACAGCTTACAAGGTTTGAAATTTTGCATTTTTAATAATATTTTATTAATTTTAGTGAACAAATATTCATGTTTTTGACGATGGAAAATTTCAACACCTACAATCTAGCATTCGTCCTCCGAAAATCAAGAAAGAATAATGAAGGGAAATCCCCTGTATACATGAGGATTACAGTTAATGGACAACGAGCAGAAGTTTCTATTAAAAGAAATATACATACGGACAATTGGGAAAACAAAGCTTGCAAAGCTAAGGGTTATAAAAGCGAGGTTAAGCAACTGAATCAATATTTGGAAACGCTAAAAGCTTTAATGAATGATTACCACACTGAGATGATAAAAATGGGTGAAGAAGTCACTGCACAGAGCCTAAAAAATAAATTTCTCGGCATTTCAGAAGACAGAAGAATGCTTATTGAGGTGTTTGAATATCATAATCACCAGCTAAAAGAATTGGAAGAAACAAATTATGCATCAGCAACGATTAAACGATATACAACTACACTAGACCATATAAAAGCCTTCCTGGTGTTTAAGTATCAACTTAACGATATTCCTCTAAACCGTTTAAAGTATTCTTTCATTACTGACCTGGAACATTATTTCAAAGTAACCAGAAAGTGCAACCACAACACAACAATTAAATACATTAAGAATTTTAGAAAGGTAATTAACCTGGCGATTAAAAACGAATGGTTGTCGAAAGATCCATTTGCAAAATTTCAAGCTAAGATAGTGGAAGTAAAACGTGAGTATTTACTAAAGGATGAATTACAAAGTATTGAAGATTTAAACCTTACATTTCCACGTCTGGATATCGTACGAGATATTTTTGTTTTTTCATGTTACTCGGGGCTAGCCTATGTCGATGTTGCAAATCTTACTAAAAACAATATTCGATTGGGTATTGACGGTGACTTATGGATTATCACTGAACGCACCAAAACTAAGAGTCAATCTAATATACCACTTTTGCCCAAAGCTCATGAGCTAATAAAGAAATACAGCAGGTATCCGAACAAGAAAACAGAAGATCACATCTTCCCTATTTTTACAAATCAAAGGATGAATGCCTATTTGAAAGAAATTGCAGATTTAGCATCTGTCGACAAAAACCTGACTTTCCATATTGCAAGACATACATTCGCAACAACAGTAACACTGGCTAATGGTGTACCAATTGAATCTATAAGTTCAATGTTAGGCCATAAGAGTATCCGAACAACTCAGATTTACTCGAAAGTCATAAATGCTAAAATAAGTGAGGATATGGATAAGCTTAAAAGGAAATTAAGCTGAGTTGAGGGTTAACATTAAGAATTAGAAACGAATTGAAGTATTTACAATTTGAGGTTTCTTTTTCTTCGGTACCGGCTTGAAGCTGGAATCCTGATGATCGAGAATATAATCAACAGCTTTCTGTGCTAAACCGGATGCCATAACGATAAACTTTTTATCACTTTTCAATTTTTTCAGCCACCCCTGAATGTAAGCTGCACTGTTATCTAAGGTAGCGTTTTCTATGCCGCAGTAGCCACAAAGGAAAGCAGCACCCATCTCTGCTACAAGTTCTTCTTGCGAATAATCTCTACTTGCAAAATTCAGGTTGGAAAACCTTTCGTGTCGGTTAAGTCGTTTCCTGTGACCAGTACTGTGACACAGCTCGTGAAAAATGGTTGAGTAAAACTCTTCATCCTGAAAAAAGGTTCTTGCACCTGGCATGTGAACTTCATCCAATGAAGGAATATAACAAGCTTTTTGCTGATCCAACTTTATAACAGGTGAATCGGACCAAAACTCGATCAGTTGCTCACAGGAAGCGATTGGATCAAACTCATGATCGTGAGCGGTGTTCTCAGGAATTTTATCAGGATCAACACCTTCCACATCGTCAATGTGAAATACACGATAATAACGAAGCATCGGAATTTCCTTGGTTTCATCATCTTTTTCATACTCCACCATTTTCCAGAATACAATCATGAAAGAGGAAGATCCTTTCTTGATCTTTCCGTCAAGATCCTGAACTTGTTTGAAGGAAAGGAAATAAGGCCTTTCGAAACCGAAACTAAGCAAGTACCAGAAATTAAATCCCCGGTAAGGCTTTTTAGAAACCAGATTACGAGGAATGGCACTGGCAGTTTTCCAAGGCATATGCCATGGTATTACACCTGATTCAAGGCGTTTTACAATCAAATTAGTTACTGTTTCATAAATATCAAATTTACTCATTGAATCCACCCATGCCCTTGGGATTTTTTGCAGCTTCTGGCACGCCATTAAATTTTGGCGCATGCCATTGAGCCGGATGGATTCTTGTCAATGGTGCATGTCTGTTTTTTGTGAAGTTAACGCAACAAAAAACTGAACGCACATGAAAGGCGGCTGACTAAAAATGGGCAATTTCAGCCGCCATTGACTTTTCTGGACGGCGAAGTAACTTTGACAGGATTTAAGGAATGACAGACTATTCTACACCTTTAAAAAATTGTACCGCAAATTCACAGAAGTCGATAATCACCTGTTTTTGTATATCAAACTCTTTACGTCCTCCCAGGTAATTTCGCGAAGTTGGGGTAATCTCACCACCCTCTTGCAGCTCTTTGTAGGTAATACATTTTATATGGCTTTTTGAGACCAGGATGAAATATGCATTTTCATACGGATAATTTTTAGGGAGATCTTTAAAACTGAAGTTTTCACTAGCTCGAAATTTAACCTCGATGAAATAAACACTTTTTGATTTCGGATCCTGAATAACAAAATCTGGCATTCTGCGGATTTGTGAGGCTACATCCGATCGAACTCCTTTCAGCAGTTCCATGATTCCTGGGATCGTATTTTCCATTCCGTAACGGAAGACATTGTATCCAAGGCTCAGAAATAGTTCCTGAATCAACGTTTCGGCGATTCGGCCTTTTATCATATTGTAGCGATAATTCCTATCTGTATCGGTTAATCCGTTTTCATTTTCATCCGACACGATATCGTCAAAAGTGAGATCCTCCTCGATCACTTCTCCGTTTCCTTGTTTTTTATAACATTTGAAGCATAAACCACCATTGTATTTGGTGTAGGCTCCACAATTTGTACATTCTGGCATTTGTTTATGACTATGAATGATTATTTATTTAATTCTATTTTATTAACTGAAAAGAATTCAATCTCCTAAGTGTAATCATTTTTGAAAAGTATTTCCTCTGCATTAGTGCGAAATCTTTGGTCCCGCAAATATTTGTCGAACAGATTTAAAGAGTGTTCTATTTGCCTTCTGCTTTTTTTGTTTTGACTTATTAAAGAATTATAGGAGCCAACAATAACATTAAGAATATCATCGCTATAATAAATATAATCAGTTTCTTTATAATAATATGCTAGATTAATATTTGACAAAAGCTTCAATGCTTCAACAGGATAGTTAACAGAACATTTAAATAGAAATTCGATAAAGTAATGAGGATTTCTCCAGCAAACTTTGGCCTTAGAATAGCCTGTAATTACATTTAGCAAAGAACTGAATCTATCTGTTGACAGATCTAGGAAAATATGAGAAAAGTTATCTGCGATTTCTTTCGAATTTTCATGTAAAAGTCTCTTAAATAGTTGAATACATTTCTCTTGAACAGATGTATCTTCATGAGAAAAATTAACACCTACAACATGCATAATTCTTATTCTTACAGTGTTAGATTTTTCAGATATTTCGTTTAACAACTCTTCTGCACCTTCTATGCCTTCTAGCCACGATACAACTATGAAATCAGTTGTATCATCCATCAGGGCATCGATGCTCATTAATTTTTTTAAGAATGGAATCATTTCGACCCAAAAATTCATCCTATAGTATTTTGCACTCCACAAGGATGTTTTTAATAATTCAATATTATCTGTATTTACTAATTGTTTAAATAATCGATAAGAGCGATAAATATCGTAATGGTTTAAATATGCCAAACGAGATAAGATTGCGGCTCTTACACAATCAAATTTATCATTACAAGCCATTTCAACTGTTTCAAAAATCTTATTCGAATACTCTGGATTATAACTTATCTGGATTAATTTTTCAACTGCTGCTCCCCGTGTTGAATTTATTCCATCAGAAACTAAATGACCTGGATTTAAAACCTGATCTGGCGTTACACCATGTACAGATGCATTAATCAGAAAATCAAAAACTATATCATCCATGTATTCGTTATCCAGGAGATAATCAACCATCCATAACAAATATGTTGTGTTCGTATCGTCAACTTCTCTGTTAGTAATTAATTTATTGAAAATTTTAATGAATACATTAAAATCGTATTTAATGTCATAAAGAGCTCTTAATCCATGAACAATATATGTTTCATTTATATCCACACTATTGATAAGTATGTAGATAAAATCGACAAAATAATCCGGTCGTTTTTTTACCTCGGCTTCAAAAACTCTTGCATGTTCAGTTAATCCTCCTTTGTGACTAAAAAAATCCCGTTGACTATCGTCCTTATATTTACTAAAACTAATTTTCCATTGTTTTAGGCTCATCTTCTCATATGCGGATGAATTTAATGGTGGGCCTATTCCATATATTGAAACCTTATGTGGTGTTTCTTCCGGTTCATCTTTGTACCTTCGGCTACATTCTTGAAACTTTTTCAATAGTTCTTTTTGTTTTTCAATTTCTATTCCCGGAATATGTTTAAGATAAGTGAATAAAAGGTGTTCAAAAAATCCATATACTCTTTTATGTCCATTCTCATCAGTACCAATTCTGTATTCTTTCGTATAATGAATGGAAAGGATAATCCTATTAATTTTCTCTTTTTGTATTGCTGAAAAATAAGGATATGCAGCCCCTAATAGCTTTCTCAAAAAATAGTACCAGGAAGGATTGTCGCCTAGCAGCTTCTCCACGTAATACCGTTGAAAAAGAGCAAAAATATTGTCAACATACGACAAAGGATTCCCCAACAACCCATATACAATCAATTTATTTATAGATTCATACTTGCTGTAGAAATGTTCCTTTATGAAATTTTCAAAAATTGTATGTGATTTTTGAGCGAATGATTGAATTTCTTCTGCCAATTTAGTGAATAAATATTGGTAGTCGTGATTATCTCCAAATTCAGTATGAGCAAATGCATGGTCGGATACAAGTTCATTAAAAAAGTTAGGATATTTTGTTTTCTCAACAAGAAGTAATACTAGTTCAAAATTTAGTTTAAAGGCTTTTTCTGGAGATTCTTTGTACAACTTATTTAACAGATCTTTGTCGGAATGGTTAAAATTTAAGTTTATCCGCAGTACATCATTCTTATAATTTGCTATTCTTGCTAATAAAGATTCTTTGAAATGAGCAACAACCCAATCTACATTATAGACTAAAGCATTTTCTAGAATCTTATAAGAAGTATGCATATCTCCGGTGATTGGAACCTTGAACTCATCATAAAGCTGGAACGCTTTTGGATTATCCCAAACTTTTAGAAAATATAAAACATCAAGAACGAAAGTACTTTTATCTTCTATTTCATTTTGCTGAAGATATTCAAGGATTAATCCTCTTCCTTCAGGTAGCAACCTTCGGAATAAATACCGCCATAAAAACTGGCCTTTTTTCTTTCTTGCTTGATATGAATCGTAATTTATTCTGGAAAGAAGCAAATTCAGGTAACGCAGATTGCACTTCTCTATTATTTTATCACCCCGACTCTTCGGAGGATTTTCAAGATAATTTATTATTCCTTCATTTATGACAAACTTTAACCAACTAACAGAACTAATTGATTCAATAAAAATTTGGCTAAGTTGTCTTGATTTAATGACTTTTCTTTTTACAAATTCAATCTCTTCAGTTGTTGGTTTTTGCTCGGCAGCAAGTAATTGAAGAATTAAAAGTTTCAAATGAAATCGTACAGACCTTTTAAAAAGAAAAATTTGTAAGTTTTTTAAATACTCATTAGGACTTGTTTCCCTTTTAAAATTGAAAACCATTTTAACCATTGAGCGAATGCTAATGCTCTGCCATCTTTTATTGACATATTTCAATACTGACTCATTGTTTTCACAAAATTGTTTTGCATAAACAAAATCATAAAATGTTTGATGAAAGAATTCAATTTCCGAGGAAGTAATCTTTAAAATCCCCTCTTTTGAAAGGTAATCCATCTCGTGTGCATATTTTTCCTGAAATGATCTTAAAGGTACATTTATCATTTGCCTTCTTTGCATATGTCTCGCGATCTCATAAAGAATACTTTTTAATTTTTCTGAAATAATGTCTAATCTTTGAGGTTTCAGATTTATTTTTTGCAACCACAATTCTTTATATAAATCCGTTGTGCTATTTAATCCGTTCAGGTTTAATTTGTGAGAATAAATTTTTATAAATGCATTCAGATTATATGGTATTTGCAAAAGTTGGTGTATTTCATTATTCAACCTGGGAACCGGATTAAGTTTATTAATAATCTTTAGAACTTCTTCTTTCGATAATTGGCCTAATGTAATAGTTTTAAACTTCTTCAAGAATGCAAATTCACCGTCAGTTTCCAAATCAAATTTTCTAATCGAGATTACAACTCGTACATTATCTACAACAAGTAATTTATGAATTAGTAGATAATAGGTATTTAGGTACTCACGTTTTGCTGAGAGGGTCTGAGAAAGAGCATCTAGTTGATCGATGAGAATGATTGCCTTCTCTTTTGATTTTGAAATCGTTTCAACTAATTTTATTAGTGAATCTTGAAGTCCAAGAGTCTTATCAAGTTCTCCCAGGTTATACGAATAATATCTATCGGCTTTTATTCCAATAACTGGAACATTTTCACTACTTAAAATATCAAAAAGGTCCCTTAAAACAACAGACTTACCACAACCAGGCTTCCCTACCAATACTGCTAAAGGTTTTTCGTCAGGCTTTAATGAAGTATTTATCCATTTGTAAAGAATTGAGGTTTCGTTCCTTTCAATATGCGATTCATTAATTCCGTAAAAGAAGTTTTCGTAATCAGATAAAGCATGAGATGAGCTTTTGAAAATATTTATGATTTCCGATGTTGGAATATCTGATAAATTAATTGTGTTCGGAACTTCTTTTACTTTAAAGTATTTTTCAACGATATTTTTATTGTAGGACCGATTTAGCCAATTATCAATTAATGAAGAATCGATTCTGATAATATTGAACTTCGACAATACATTCCTGACTTCTTCATTATTACCGCCAAATTTCTCTTTAATTTTCTTAAATTCTCTGATTACTTCAGTAATTAGGTCATCTAATTTCTTTTCTACTTGGATTTTATCTTTGAAATCGGACAAGTATAAAAGCGTTTCTTCATCAAAATTACTTGAAACAGAAAAATAGTATTCAAAACAATCCAGGTTGTGAATAAGACTGTTGTCAATCAAATAATTAAGTACAAATTTTATAATTTCTTTCAGGCATTCACTTTTCGTAAACTTCTTGGTATTTGAACGAGAATGTTTACATTGAATTACACCTGATGATTTACCCTGTTTAAATAAAAGAATATCTCTTCCTCTGTCCCCAGGTTTATCAAGCCAACCTGCCGAATCAAACTTCTTACCAAACTCACTCCTATTATATTCTATTTCTTGCTGAGCAATATCATGAAGAAGGGACTCAAATTGTCTGGGTGATAAATCATAATAATGATATGGAAACCCTTCGAAAGCAATTGTTCTGTTATTATCTAAATCGAATTCCATAGTATCCTTTTTGATCAGGAAGTATTTTATAACACTCCTTATTTAGTATTTAAGTACTCCATACTTTTACTCTCCTAATCCTCAATCCCATACAACTCAGAAACCATCCGGTCAATCTCTTGTTCAACTCCCTCTATTTGATTTTTGATCGTATTGGCTTTGCCTGACTCTTCCATGAAATATTCTTCCCACTCGGCTTCTTGCGATAGCGATAATTTGATTTTCTTTTTACGTAATTCTTTTACAAAATCCGGATAGCTGAGCGAATACCAGTTTTGCAGATTGTTCGACAAACTCTCCAGAGTAAAGTTCCGCTGGATGGCTCGCTGAAATTTTAAGGATGTACTTCGAAGATCGCCTGTCAATTGGGCCCGACGGATGGCCAGTTGTTCCATTGCTGATATCTGATTTTCGTTAGCATCTGGAACCGGGAAATGTTCAAAAAACACTTTCCTGATCTCGCGGGTTCCACCCTGCAGCTCGGGACAATTGTACCAAATCCAAAGCTTCGCCAGTGAAGAGTTAAACAAAGCTGTCAGGAATAGCAAAGAAACAAATTCATCCTGGACTGTGATAATAAAACTCTTATCATTACTCAAAAAACCACTCTCATCATATAAAAAGGGAAATACCGATGTCATGTTGGGATACATGATCTTTGGTTTAGAAAATTCTTTATAGTAGGCAATGCTATCCTGGGTTTCAAACCACTGCCCGGATGTTTTCTTTCGTGAACCTTTTTCGCCGGTTTGTTTTAACCTATCATATTCAAACGATAGTAAGTGCTCTTTAATAGCAGGATAATTTTCGATATCCAAATCAAGCGATGGAAATGTTCCGATTAAATACTCGTATCCGGTAATTCCATATGCTGAAATATCCCTTCCGCGAAGCATTGGTTTAATAATCTCTGCACTTTTTCGATCTATTGATATTAGTTTGTCTTTTGTTTCTTCATCAATGAAAAAGGCATCGTTATAACCGGTTTTGATACCATAGTTTATATTAATTGGCAAGTCTTTTAACTCAGTAATCCCAGCTGTCATCTTTTGAAGTTTTCTAGCATCCGCATAAGGTTGAATACTCCAATTATTATCTCCAAAGTTCTTAGACGGATATTCATAAAGGTTGCCTGACACTTCGGTCAAAAAATCGCCTTTATAAGTTTTACGGTTTAGTGATAATACTTTAACCTTATCCTTTTTAACTCCGTTCTGAACTACAAAAATACAAACATAGGTAGTGGCCTCCTCGAAGAACTGGATGTCGCCAAAATTCAGAATTTGCCGCAATCCAGTTTCAGCTAAAAATTTTCGGAGTGGTTTTCCATAAGCCACAATCATCCATTTGTTAGGCATGATAAATGATTGCATTCCTCCTTCCCTTAACAGTTTGTATCCACGTTCGGTAAAAAGACAATACAAATCGGCACCTTTGTGGAAGGTTTCAAAGTCACACATAGCCAATGTATCGCTCATGGCTCCCATGCTTTGAAGCTGCACATACGGAGGATTTCCAATTACCACGTCAAAACCACCCTTTTCGAAAACAGCTGGAAATTCTTTCTGCCAGTCAAACGCTTTTTCTCCGGCAATTTCCGGATCGTCAATTAGGGAGTTTCCACATTTTATATTATTGCTAAGCTTATTTAGTTTTCGTCCCTTTTGGGCGGTACGCAGCCAAAGAGATAGTTTGGCAATTTCTACCGATTCTTCGTTCAAATCAACACCGAATATGTTTCGCTCAAGAATATCTGCGGTGATATCGGAAAACACAATTGCTCCCCCCAGAAGTTGAGCTCTCAAATCATCGATTTTTTGATGTTCCGTAATTAAAAATTCAAGTGCTTGGTTTAAAAATGCGCCAGAACCACATGCCGGATCCAAGATGGTTAGCGTTAGTAGCCATGCACGGTAATCATCGAGTTTTTTGTCCAGCTCTCTAATAAGGTCTTTTTTCCGGTTACGGCGACCTTTGGCATATTCTTCATCAACAATACCCAGTTCAACCCTTTTTTCTTCGCAAAGCTTTCCAACCGTATTTTCGACAATGTATTTGGTGATGTATTTCGGAGTGTAGAAGATGCCGTCCTTTTTTCGTTTTGTTTTTTGTGAATCGAGCTCCTCCCCTTTTATCTCGGCTTGCACATTCTCGATTTCACCCAGCGAATGCTCAAAAATGTGTCCCAAAATATTGACATCCACGTCGGTTTCAAAATCATATTCGCTAAGTCGCAGCGTGTGTTTTGCCAATAGTCCATCATCAACTAAAAGGTTATCCAGCAACTCGTCGGGATGAAATAACCCTCCGTTATATGCAAATATTTCCTCACGTTCTCCGCGTCGTGGCCTACCTGTATTCAGAACCCGGAAATAACTTTTAAAGGTATCGTACAAAGGACGTGCATCGCCAAAAGCCACATCGTCTTCCCACTTTTTAATGATCTGAGTTATGGAGTTCGGCGGCACCAGTAAACGATCCTCGGCAAAAAAGATAAACAAAAACCGGTCGAGCAATTTTTGTGTCTTCTTAAACAATACCAGTTTATCGATTTCAGGATTGTTCTTAACTAGGTTATTGAATATGTCGTTTCTGAATTTCGAATAATCGGCATACAACTGTTTGCTTATGTTTTCTTCCTGTAAAACCGAAGCACTTTTAACTTTCAGCGGAATATTATTCAGCAAGTTCTCTTTTGCCAGGCACAACCACAGGATCTCAAATTCGTGACGTTGAAGGTTAAATAAATCAAAGTCGATGTGATCGACTGCATTTTGAATATAAAACCGCAGCTTCTCAAAATTGGAAGTAATTACATAAACACACTTCGGATGATGGTTCTTATATCCGAACGCCTGAATTTCAATTTTATCGAGGTCGGTGGTATCGGTTCCCTTTAATTCAATGACAGCTAGCACATGATCATTCAAGAGAATGGCGCTATCTGCCTTCTTACTGTCACCCAAGTTTTTCTTTTCAAGCACAATGTTGTGTCCGGGATTGGGTTTTAAAGTGAATCCCAGGATATTGACAAATAACTCTCGTATAAACTCCGACTGGAATTCCTCTTCCTTTAAACTTCTGATGTTCTCCTGAATCTCCGGATTACCAAAATAATTACGCAATGCTTGATACTTCCGATCAATTAAGGCAGAATCGAGCTGGTTCAGGTATTTTTTCTCAACAGACTTTTGAAAGAGGCTCATGTTTTTGGTTAGTTTTGATTTATTTTATTCACTCAATTCAAAGAACATTTAGGTAGTTTACCCCTCACTTATTTCTACTTTTCAAGGCCTTGATCACATCCTTCCCAAGAATTTGTGTATTTTTTAATACTCCCGATTTCAATTTTAGAGGTATATCAAGATTGTAAGAATCTATGATTTCGCGAAGAACAGGCTTTACCTGCGTATCTAACATCTCGTTGTTTGATGTAAATATCCTTATCATATTGTTATCAAATCTTTTTAAAGTATATTTCGTGTTATTGATTTCGAAGTTTGCCTCTTCGTTAACCTTTGAAAAAGATGGTTCCTTTTGCCATTGCTGGGACAGGATTGGTTTAAATCCCGAGAATCTATATTTTCCCCTACCAACATTCTCCAAACAAGGAAAACCGTTGTGCCATTTGGGAGAAGCAGTGTTAAAATGTACATCTTGTGTTAACAACATCCCACTTAATTGCGCGTCATCAATTTCGTTCAAACTTGGGATTAATTCCTCGCGAACCACATCCCGAATGTCCTTTGGTGAAAAAATTGTTTTACCTCTTTTCGATAATATTAATCCGCCTATATAATTCAAACGCACTTTCATCCAAACTCCGTCGTGAAGAAATATCTCTTTTTGCTCTTGGTCAGTGATATATTTATCGGCCAACTCTGTAGTAAATTCTGACACAGATTTATTATGCGACTTTAATATATGACTACTTAAAACTTGAGTTTCAGCCACGATAATAGGATGATAGTCTTCTGATACCGAAACTTCCCTATATTTCAGTGCTATATTAACTTCGAACTTATCAAGAACAGTATCTATTAAATCAGTATCATATTTTTTATTCAGCTCATCCCTTAATAAATTCAAGAGATGCAATTCGTAATCTTCGGATAGAATCTCCTGGGTAAGTTGTTCTATTTCTTTTTCCCGAATCAGATTTTGTTTGTACTTACCTACAAAGGCTTCAAGTTGATCTTTGCTGTAATTATCCCGACTAAATAATCCGACAAACTTTTCACCAACAACGCTATTTCTTTCAAAACTAATCCGGTCTAATAAAATGGGTTCATCATGAGGAATCTTAATACCGTCATAAAAAACCTGTATCTCTTGTCCGATTAAAATACCAAAATCTAATCGTAGCTGTCGCATATAAGAAAACAGCTGTTGCTGAAATCCGCTGGTTATAGAAATAGTTGGCTGCTTAATTTCAATCACAAACAATTTCTCATTTGTTTCTGATTTTACCACGAAATCGGGAGTAATACGGTTAGATGCTCCTATTGGAAATGAAGGTCTGATTTCTAAAAGCCCATGAAATTCTTCCCAGCCTAACACGCTTAATGCCTGTATAACTTTTTGTTCAAAAGCACTTTCACTAATGCTTGATTTTATATTTTCAGAAAGTAAAAAGCAGATTTTATTCCATCTTTCCCTATTCATCTTAGTTCATTTTTGGTTGAAATTCATTTGGGTCAAAATATTATGTATAGGGTTAAAATTAAGACCAGCACAATTTAGCGAAATAAATTAAAACATTAGACTGTGCATTTTAATGAATACAGCCCATATATATTTCTCCAAATCTTTCTTTTCCATTTTGTCTTAACTTTTCATCACAAAAAGTTGAGATATATAATCCATATGGTTCTGTTATTTTAATCGGCGGCTCATCTCCCGTTATGAACTTTTTCATATCAATCTCTCCTATTATGTTGTATCTAATTCTTGCCCACAATTCGAATCCTAATTCCATTTCTAAATCAGGATCGTAACCGGAGTTTTCTCCCGCTTTAACTTTTTTATCAATTAATCCCAAATGCTCTAACAGCATTATTGAGAAAGTATGTGCGATTAAATCAGCTAATTGTATTCCTTTTACTCTTATTGAATCGACCTCTAAAAACAGGCGATAGCTTTCAAAACCAATTTCGTGACCAAATTTTTCTCCGGCTTGCCTGCTTTTAAAATAATTCTGGTCTACATATATTTCAATGTTATCCCCAAAGTCGTTTGAATCAAAAATCTGCTTTAATCCTTTGAATGTTTCGATTCCAATATTTTGCCTTTGCGAGATTGGTAAAATAACCAATCCAAGTTTACAACTAGAGGAAATAATTTCTCTCAGATTTTCGCGAACATCCAGCATTTTGGGATATTTTCGATAATTCAGTCCGCTTTTAAATTCATTAGTTTCCGGATTAAATCCATGAGTAATTAGGCTATCCTCTACTTTTTGCTCTACTTCTGAGTTAGTTATTACAATACCACTTATAATGAAATTCCCTCTTTCGTGAACTGAGTCATCAATATATATTTTTGTCATGTGTTTGTTTATTAATTGCTATCAAACTAAAATCACATATTGTATTTAATTGTCAGATAGCAAACACATTAGCTGATTTGACAACCAAGGATCCACGGAAATATTAAAATCTTATTTTGAAGTATAAAGTAGTATTATTTCTCTTTCTAATGATTCTATACCTTTTATCTACCGCGTGTTTTCGGATGCCCATTCTTTAAACCCATCTATTTCTAAAATAAATTGTGCTACTTTCTCCGCAATAAGAGATCCTTCTTTATCAAGAACATCATTTAAATCTATGCTTTTTAGCGGCATTTCTAAAGTTCCCCAAACTGTATCATAGTATCCATTTTTCCCGTTTTTCAATTCAATCAGTATTCCATCAACTTCAGGCATATTTCGTCTATTCTCATTTAGAAAATCAAATTCCTTTCGTGATAAGATACCGGAAATCCGAAGTAAGTTTTGTTTTGAATTCCAGATGAAAGCAGAATAATTGTTTGTGCCGGTATTAATCAGAAAGCTTCCATCTTTCTGTTGTGCATTCACATTTCTGCCAGTTCTCTCACTGATTTGATTACAAATGGAATCTCTCCAATCTTCATAAATGTCAGTATTTGAGCCTAAACTTCTGGTAAAGTCAATATTTAAATATCGTTCACAGAATTCTTTTAACTCATTTAATTCAGACACTGTTTCGGTTTTATAGGCTAGTTCTAAGGAATTAATTTCGGAACTAAGTAATAGGTTCATGGATGAAACTATAGCATATTTTTCATTTAAATATAGTTTGCAATGCAAATCTTTAATTGCTGAGAACTTAATTCCAAGTTCATTAAGTTCATTAAATGATGTTTGGTTTGTTCTCTCATCCCGGATCAGAAAATCAACCGGTACATTTCTTTCATTTAAGTTGTCTAATTTCTTTAACAGCTTATACCACTTTGAGATTTTCACATAAGGTGATACTATAATTACATACTCATCGCTTTCTTCGATAAGAGTCATTATTTTACTTGATATTTCGCTTGGTTTAATGAATTTCATATTCGTTCAATCTGACTGTTTTCTATAGTTACCTTTTACAGGTTGTAGTATCGTAATAATTGGAAGGTGAAAAATCCTGACATCAGAACTAATTTAGGAATGCCATATAGAATTAGCTAGAAATTGTTTTTTTCATCCTTTTAAATTCAAACTGCGGTGCTAACAGATTTAATTTTGAGTATTCAAATTTATTTAGTGTTTTAGTCATTCCATAAGCGATACTTTTTTGATATTCATCGCATAAAAGTCGCCGCCCTTTTTTGCCTAGTGTCTGCCATATTAATGGACTAAAAAATGTATTCTCAGCAAAATATAACATCATTGTAGATATGAATTTGCGAAAGTGATAATTTGATAATCCATCAATTTCATCCAATAATTCAGTTCCGATGTTATCATTACCGAAACAGGAAATAATTATAATGGTCTGATTAAAATCGGGTAAAACTGTTAACATTATTGGTGAAAATGGAATATTTGGATTGTCATGGTAATTGAATGGCTTTCCTTTCGGTGTAAAGAATGGGCTTATTAAAGATGAACATGCAATTGGATAAAGCTCAGGTAAAACATAGCTTAATGAATCAATTTCATCGTACTGCTTATTTTCAATCCAAGTATCGAGAAGCTTTTTGTGTTTGTTTAAATCATTAACAGCCATCAAATTTCCTGACAAAAATGTCTTGTTAAACTCCTGGGTATTATCTTTTTTGATTGGATTATCTTCTGATAAATTACCTTTGGTTTCTTCCATTTTTCTATGGTAAGAGTGAGCAAAGGAGCGATATGAGTGAAGAAAACGATGCTCATAATTATCTTTAAATTCATTATTCTCTATTTCAGAAAAAAGTACAGAATCGTGATAGTCACAAAAGCCCAAAAAAGTTGATGCCTTACCTTTTCCAATTGGAATCAATTTCTCAACAAAATGGTTCTTACTAGTTTCAAAACTTGTAAATGTATATAGCTTTTCATTTCCATCAATATTTTCAGTTAAGATAGAAAGCCTTTTGTTTTGTTGAATGCTGTGTGCTTGCTTTATTTTTCCTTTACATTCCTCTTTTCTGTGGTAAAAGCATTCTTTTATCAATCGAACCTGATTGTATTGGCTGCGCCTTTTACTAAATTCTATTTTAAATTCATTGTCATCCATTCGGCAAATCCTATATAATTACTAACTGCAGTAATGCTGATAAAAATGATTTATTGTTCTATTATGCTATGCATTATAAATATATAATTATCATCAACATTTTGAAGGAATAAGCTTTTTATCTGCATCAAATAAGTTCTAGTACGTATAGACATTTCGAGAGGAGCTCCTTCTCTCCTCATTCTAATATTGGTAATAACGATTCTTTTCTGATTTTATAATTCGAGGTTGAATCATTACATTAGCGTTTCTTGCTAAGATAATTATATTGTTAATAATTTTGAATTTAAATTAAATAAATCCTTCATAATCGATAGGTAAAGAAAGTTCCAATAACTGACAAACATTACAAACTCATTCCCCGGTCTCGCTTCTTCACCTTATACTTTTGGGCTGGTTCTTTTTTACGCCCTTTACTTTTCTCCACCAATCGATTCATATCTCTCGCCCATTGCGCCAACTGAAATTGATCAATCATCTGTGTTGGAACTTGTATTTCCTGTTCGGTCTTAGCTGATAAATAGAATCGAGGACGTTCCTGAAACTTGGAAAGCCAGATCGGATATCGAATCGGATTCCCGATTTCATCAGTAACAAAAACTACATGCCCCCTTCCCGATCTTCGTACCTCGACATTAAAAAGCTCCAGCGATTTATCGTAAAGCTGTTTTGAAGATATAGATTCAATTTGGTTTAGCTGATAAAATAAACTCTCCAGGTTCTGTTTCAGATTTCTACTACCTGCAGAAAATTTCAAATTGGATTGTACCTGGTTTTGTTCTTTGGTGAGATCATACTTCTGCTCCAGAGATTTTATGAAACGTTGTGTTCTCTCCTTCTCATAATTGTCTTTGATCTTTTTTCCAGTATGGCAATCAATCCGGGTGGAAACAATATGAAAGTGTGTCCGGTCAAGGTCTGAATGCTTATACACAAAGTAAGGCTGATTTCCATAACCCATATGTTCCATAAAGTTTCCGATTTCAGAGCGGATTCCTTTGTCTCCCAGTTTTACTAAATCCGTTACCGTTGGATTCACAGAAATATGCAAGCCTTTCTTTTTCACCCGTGTGTTTCTATCCTCAATCTCTTTCAGAATATTCAGCCGATCGTGTTTTGTTCCGGCAAAAGGATTTATGGTTGGCGTATTGTCGCTTTTATAAAAGTGTGCCTTTTTCTGTTCTACTTTCTTTTCGTTGTAAAACAAAGCATTTTGAGTATTGCCCGACTGATGAATTACGATGACCATGGAAAAAATTTAGGGCAGGTGTTTTTGTAAAAATGCCAGGCATTGCATCATCATCTGAAAAGCCTGTTTTAGTAGATGCCGGTCATTATCTCCAACATTGTATGTAGAAAATGAATTCATTTTTTTAGAGAGCTGGTTAAGATTCACACCAATCTTATTCAGTTCATAGTCCAGATTGTTCAACCGATCTTTTGTCTCCGGATCCAAGTGAACTTCCTTCTTTACTGATCTCCGAAATATGGCATAGCGTATATAATCACTCCGGCATCCAAACTTCCCGGTACGCACCAAACTATCCAGTCGCTGCTTTTCCTCCTTGGTGAGAAGCAGCCGGATTATCTCGGTTCGTTTTTCGTGTTCCGGTAATTTTGGTCGCATATTTTACTTTCGTTTTGCTTTTTTGGGGAGGGGACTGCAAGTTGGTTTGGTCAAAACCAGGGGCTCCTGCCAGACAAGATACCGAAGGTTTTTATGGTAATAAAAACACATCTTGCAGTCCCCTCCCCCGTAGTTATTCATTAGTGGATTCCGGGGTCATTTCAGGTCGGGGAATTCCCAAATTGTATCCTTGAAAAAGTCAATCGTTACTGAATCATTTTCTTCTGCTTTCTCCCTGCAGCGTGATAAAATTGAACATGGTCTTTAGCCGGTCACCGATCATCCCACCATAAAATTCATCGGAAGAAAGGGTCTTAAATGTAAAATTTGATGTGGCATGGGTTATGGTTCCAACATCGCTTCTGAGACTTAATAATTCAGAAATTGGCCGGCTGATATTTCCGTAATCCATAACCGTTTTTGATTCCCTTCCGAATTCATCGATGATTAAAGGCCTTTTGACAAACATTTCCATGGACTGCTCTTTAATCTGCTCCTGGAGTTGAACGGATTTGATAAACCGAAGTACAGGATAATTCAGGTTCAGTTTTCTGACGATATGGTTGTGAAGCATGGAATAAGTTTCGAGCAAAACGGTTTTGCCACATCCGTATTTTCCCTGCAATAACAATCCCTTTGTGAGATCGCCGGTGAAAGAAGAATTGCCGGTAACGTACCAGTAAAGTTGTTTTATCACTGGCTTCGTTGTATTTGTCGATTACAAAATTCCGGTCCTGATTTCGTTGAGCCAGGCACATGCTCCCAAATGCTTTTATCAGGTTTTGAAATTCAGGATATTCGAAAGGAAATATTAATCGTCGCCGGCGCATCTTTTCTTTTTCACCGGCAATTATCTTTTGGGCATCGCATTGAGTAATACATCACAGAATTTTTGCTTAGTCAAAATCACTTCCTGTATGGACAAATCCTTTCCCTTTTCCATTCGTTTTTGTATTTATGTTTTTGTCTTTAGTATTTATATTATAGGGCGTGAGTCTAAGGTCAGACCTAAGTGCATACCTAGGTGTCAGAATCTGATACTTAGTTTTAATCCTAAATCCACCCCCACGAACATAGTCTAACAATCCTGCTTCTTTCAATCGCTCCCCGGGCCGATTTCAGTACCTGCAACGAAATATTGGTATTGGCTGCCAGTCGTTTGTCGGCATATTCGATCCATTCCGGCCATCGTGAACGGTTGGCCACGTGAAGCAAAAAGAAATACAACCGGGTTTCATTTCCGGTAAAATTCAGCTGTTCATCCAGTCGCCAAAAGTTATTAATCAGCTCAAACAGATTCATTGCCTAACACTATTAGGCCGCTTGTTGAATGTTGCTTTTGCTTCGTTTTCGATCTCCTGCAGTGTTTTCTTTTTTCCACTGGTGATCCATTCCAGTAATTCATCCTCGAAAAAGTAGAGCTGTTTCCCGTTTTTGTAACAGGGAATCATACGTTTGCGCACAAGGGTGTAAACGGTTGGTTTGGCTTTTTTGATAATCTTACAAGCCTGGTCAATTCCGATCGGAATACGTTTTTGATTTTCTACTGGTGTTTGACCTTTTTCAACCAAAACTTTTAATTCTGCTACTTCGGTAACCAGGTGGGCTACGGCCTTGGGTAGGTTTTCAAAAGAAATTTCATTGACATCCATAACTCTATTTTTTAATCGTTATGAAGCAAATAAAGCCAGTGTTTTTCCTGTGTCGTAAAAACACAAAAGAAACACTTCAAAAACACTGGGGAATAATGATTTTTATTTGTGCTTATTCTTCGGAAAGGCTTTTCCTGAATCTGAATAATACCTCTCTGCTCGTCATCTTTTAAATGCCGTTTGATGGTTTCGGTTTCTACATTACCTAGAATTGAGGGAAAGACTTTTTTGAGAAAGGCTGCCATTTGCGAGCTGATTACCAATCCTGAAATGATTCCAGATATTCCAACCGAAATGATACAGGTCGATAGGCTGCTTAATTTTTTGACTTTTACCGATTGTATTTCATTGATCGGCTTCTTCTCTGCATAGAGATGTCTATGTTCCGGGAAAGCAGGGCTAAATCCTTATCGGAGGTATAGGGGGCAAAAATGGTTTGTGTGTATTGAATTGCGAT
>CAXXKK010000008.1:0-100874 GCA_963676845.2 Prolixibacteraceae bacterium
GAGGCAACCGGACTTGAAGTTGATAAACTGGATAGTGCGGCTGTTAGGCGCTACATCGAGACTTATCTTTCTATGTACGAGGATGCAACAAATGGCTTGATTGGGAATCATGGTTTACAGGCTATCATGTTTGATAGCTGGGAAGCTAGTAATACAAACTGGACTCCTTTGATTCTTGATAACTTTAAAGAATTACGAGGGTATGATCCAACGAATTGGTTGCCTGCATTGGCTGGCTATGTAGTAGAAAGCCCTGAAAAAACGGATGCTTTCCTTTTCGATTGGAGAAGAACTCTTCAGCAATTACTAAAAGAAAATCATTACGAATTACTTTCAGATATTTTACATGAAAGGGGATTAATTCGTTATGGTGAAGCTCACGAAGAAATCTTCTCTGTTGCTGGAGATGGAATGGAGATGAAAAAATCAGCAGATATTCCAATGGCAGCCATGTGGCAGGTAAATACTCCCGGTGAAATTGAAGGTGTGTATTTTAACGATAACCAGGAATCTGCATCGGTTGCGCATATTTACGGACAGAATATTTCTGCAACAGAATCATTTACCGGTGGGCCCGCTTATGGTTCTGCTCCCTGGAACTTAAAAACTACCGCTGATGCTATTTTATTGGCTGGTTCAAATCGTTTTGTCATTCATACTTCTACTCATCAGCCTATAACTAAGGGGCCAGGAATGACATTGGGTGTTGGTCAGTATTTTACCCGTAATGAAACCTGGGCAGAACAAGCAAAAGCATGGGTTGATTATCTCTCAAGGTCATCTTACATGTTGCAACAAGGTATTTCTGCCAATGAAATCGCTGTTTTTTATGGCGAATCTTCTCCGGTAATGGCTCATTACAGAAATAGTTATCCGGCTGTGCCTAAAGGTTATCGTTATGACTATGTAAATGCTGATGTAATATTAAATATGCTGTCAGTAAAGGATGGAGATTTGGTAACTGATTCTGGTATGGACTATAAAGTTCTGTATTTTGGTAAAGGTACAGAGAGAGTTACGTTGGCAGTTCTTGAAAAAGTACTGGAGATGGTTCAGCAAGGAGCTGTTTTGGTTGGTGAAAGACCGGAAGGTTCCCCAAGTTTGGCAGATGATCCGGAAGAAGTAAAACACGTTTTGGATGAATTATGGCCGGGTAATGAATATACAGAACTAGGTAATGGAATGGTTTTTAATTCCAATGAAGTTACTCAGAATATTTTAGATGAAATTGGCTTAGCTCCTGATTTTACATACTCAAAACCAGAGGCTGACAGTCATGTCATGTTTATCCATCGTAATCTTAATCAAGGTGATATCTATTTCGTTGCAAACCGCGTGGATAGGGAAGAAACAATTGAAGCCAGCTTCAGAGTTTCAGGCTTAAAGCCAGAATTGTGGGATCCGGCAACAGCATCAATAAGTACGGTATCTTATAAAATCGATGGAGATCAAACAAATGTTACTATTCCAATGGATCGTTTCGGATCTGTATTTGTTGTTTTCCGTGAGCCTGCAGAAGAAAAAAGTTTGACTCTTCCTAAACAAACGATGAATACAGTTCAAGAACTTAACGGTCCTTGGCAAGTTAAATTTCAGGAAGAACGTGGAGCTCCGGTTTCAGCAACATTTGATCAGCTTATAGATTTCCGGGAAAGTCATGATCCGGGAATTCGTTACTTCTCTGGAGTCGCTACATATACTAAGGAAGTAACTATTTCCTCAAATATAATTGAAGAGGGAGAAAAGGTTTGGATTGATCTGGGACAGGTTTATAACCTGGCTGAAGTTTGGGTAAATGGTGAATTTGCAGGAACAGCATGGAAACCTCCTTATAGGATAGATATTACGGATGAAGTATCTGCAGGAACCAACCAGATTGAGATTAAAGCTGTAAACCTTTGGGTAAATCGATTAATTGGTGATGCACAGCCGAATGTTGAAGAAAAGATTACTTTGACTACTCGTCAGTTTTACCGGGCTAATTCCCCGCTGGTTCCTTCCGGATTAGTTGGTCCAGTGAAGATACTTAGTCAACAGACTGATGATTAATTTATGTGTAATCAAGGTTATTAATTAATGTGAGATTTTACGAACAATGAAAGAACCTCTGTTTGTACTATTATTTTTATTGTCGATTACTGTTAGTCAAGCACAACAGCAGATAATTCCACTTTGGAATGAGGTCGCTCCCGGGTCTGAAAAATGGAATCAAAAAGAAGTTCAATATAAAAATGAATATGGACAGGATATGATTCGTAATGTTGTTACTCCAACACTTACGGTTTACAAACCTGACCCTGAAAAAGCAACAGGAACTGCTGTTGTGGTTGCTCCAGGTGGTGGATTTCTATATCTCTCCTGGCAGTCTGAAGGGACAGAAGTTGCAGAGTGGCTTGTTAATAAGGGGATTACAGTTTTTTTATTGAAATATAGATTGACGAATTCCGGAGATACTGAGGAAGACTTTCAGAAAAATTTAGAGGATTTATATAAATCTATTGATGCAGCAAATAATTCCCAAGCAGAAAGATACGGAAATGAATTAAACGATTCCATGTCTCAGGTATCTATACTAGGACAGGAAGATGGAAGACAGGCAATCAGGCTTATTCGGAGCAGAGCTATTGAATGGGGGATCGATCCTCATAAGATTGGAATTATGGGATTTTCTGCAGGAGGAATGGTAACATTAGGTCCGTTATTAGATCATGATGAAGAAAGCTGTCCTGATTTCGCTGGAACTATATATACTCCTTGGTCTGGAGGTATAATTCCAGATGATGCACCACCATTATTTATTCTGGTTGCAGGAGATGATGGATTGGCTGCTCCTGGTAGTGTTCAACTATATATGGATTATAAAAATGCCAATAAACAGGCAGAATTGCATATCTATTCATCAGGAGGACATGGTTTCGGAATGGTTCAAAGAGGAATTCCGGTAGATAGTTGGATCGAAAGATTCTACGATTGGTTACAAGTAATAGGGTTTTAGAAAAATCGACACATTAATTACACATATAATAAATTTAATCTAAATGAGATCTACCTTGAAAATTTACAGAAAGAAGTCATTTCTTTTTTCTTTGTTGCTCTTAGTAGCAATGTTTCTATCATTTGTGAAGTGCACCAGTACAGATAATTCTGAAGGTATAGCACTAGAACAAGGCTTTATAAGTCCTCCTGATGAAGCCAAACCCCGTGTTTGGTGGCACTGGATGGGTGGTAATGTATCCTGGGAAGGAGCTAAACTGGATATGGACTGGATGAAGCGTGTCGGTATTGCCGGACTTCAATGTTTCCATGCTGGTATGGGCGCAGGTCCTGAGTCTTCAATTGTTGAAAACTATTATCCATACATGTCTGATGGATGGAAAGATGCTTTTGCCAAATCTGCTGCTTATGCAGATTCCCTTGACCTTGAATTTGCTACTGCCGGTTCTCCGGGATGGAGTGAAACCGGTGGTCCATGGGTAGAGCCTGAAGATGGTATGAAAAAACTGTCTTATGCTGTTACTTATGTTGAAGGAGGAAAACCTTTTACAGGAACCTTGAATCATCCACCTGTAACTACCGGAGTTTATCAAACAAGTACTTCCGGTTCAGGACACCAGGGAAACATGGGGGCTGAAAAACCTCAGCTTTATAAAGATCAGAAAGTTCTTGCTTTTCAGATTGATGAAGATGAAATTCTTCCTACTCCAACCATTACTTCAAGTGGTGGTCGTGCTAATGCATCAGTACTTTCTGATGATCTATATGATCATTCAGGAATAACTCTTCCTGCAGCAAAAGAAGAGGGTGGAATCTCCTGGATTCAGTTTGATTATGGCAAGCCTGTTACCGTTAGAGGTTTGGTCTTATCTGTATCTGCTCGTGGCCCTGTTCTTTATAAACTGGAATCAAGTAATGATGGTTCTAACTGGATGGATACCGGTGCTGAAATCTTTGGTGGATCACCAGTTCGTACAAATTCAGTTGATAATGTGAATGCTCGCTATTTCCGTTTTGTAAGTATCAAACAACCACCAGCACCACCAAGTGGATGGAGCCGTTGGGGAGGTGGTACACCTCCACCACCAGAAAGCATTGATATTGCTGAACTTTCATTAGTAGGAACTCCTACTGTTCATTCATTCGAAATGAAAGCTGCTTTCTTTGCTGAGCATTCATCAAGCGGTTATTTTGGTCTGCCAAGTGGATCAGCAGGAACTGAGGAAGCTGTAAAAACATCAGAAGTTTTGGATTTAACAGATCAGTTAAATGAAGACGGAACTTTAAGCTGGACACCACCTGCAGGAGAATGGCTTGTTTTACGTATGGGATATTCACTTACCGGTGCTCAAAACCGTCCTGCTGCTCCTGAAGCTACAGGTTTGGAAGTTGATAAACTAGATAGTTTAGCTGTGAAACGTTACATCGACACATACATTGATATGTATCGTGATGCCGCTGACGGCCTTGTCGGAGAGAATGGTTTGCATGCATTGATGTTCGACAGCTGGGAATCTGGCTATGCAAACTGGACTCCAAAAATTCTGGAAGGTTTTGAGCAAAACAGAGGATATGATCCTACTCCTTGGATGCCGGCTTTGGCAGGTTTTGTGGTAGAAAGTCCAGAGCAAACAGATAAATTCCTTTGGGACTGGAGACGTAATATTCAGATAATGTTAAAAGAACACCATTATGATTTCCTTACTCGCTATCTTCATGATATTGGTATGATCCGTTACGGAGAAGCTCATGAGGCTGGTTTTGCAACTATGGGTGAAGGAATGGAAATGAAACAAACAGCAGATATTCCAATGGGTGCCATGTGGATGCATAACACTCCTGCACAAATGGAATGGAACTATTTCAATGACAATCAGGAATCTGCTTCAGTAGCTCATATTTACGGACAAAATATTGCTTCAACAGAATCGTTTACCGGAGGCCCTGCTTATGGAACAGCACCTTGGGATTTAAAAACAACTGCGGATGCAATTTTGCTTTCTGGTTCAAACCGATTCATCATTCACACTTCTGCTCACCAACCTGTATCTCAGGGACCTGGTACTACTTTGGGTGTTGGACAAATGTTCTCACGTAACGAAACCTGGGCAGAACAATCTAAAGTTTGGTTGGATTACTTGTCTCGTTCATCATACATGTTACAGGCTGGTAAAGCTTCAAACGATATCGCTGTTTTCTATGGTGAAGAATCTTCAATGATTGCAATTTATGGAGGTAGTCTTCCAAATGTTCCTAATGGATATCGTTATGACTATGTAAGTGCAGATGCACTTCTGAACATGCTTTCAGTAGAAGACGGAGCATTGGTTACAGAGTCAGGCATGAATTACAAAGTAATTTATTTGGGTGATGGTGCTACAAAAATTACGCTTCCTGTTCTAAAACAATTATTGAGTTTTGTTGAGGAAGGTGCAATTGTAATTGGTGCAAAACCTGAAGGTTCTCCAAGTCTTGCAGACGATACAGCTGAAGTAGAAAATATTATCAATACACTTTGGCCTGGTGGTGCAAGTGCCAACATTGGAGAAGGTACAGTTTATAATACAAACGAAACTGCATCTGTTTTAAGCCAAATTGGTTTAGAACCAGACTTTAGCTATGATTCATCAGCATCTGATAGCGATGTGATGTTCTTAAGTCGTAAAATGGGTAATGGTGGCCGTATTTATTTCCTTGCCAGCCAGAAAGGCCAAACGGAAACGATTAACGCAAGTTTCCGCATTAGTGGTTACAAAGCTGAGTTGTGGGATCCTGCTACAGGTGATATCAGTCCGGTATCTTATGAGTTTGATGGTGAACGCACAAGTGTGTCAATTCCATTTGACCAATTTGGATCTGTGTTCGTTGTTTTCCGTGAAAAAACAAATCAAAGCAGTGTAGATATTCCTGTACCTACAGAACAGGTAATTCAACAAATTGCAGGACCTTGGCAGGTTGAATTCCAGGAAGAGCGTGGCGCACCTGCATCAGCGACTTTTGACGAGTTGATTGATTTCCGTGACAGTTCAGATCCTGGCATCAAGTATTTCTCAGGAATTGCTACTTACATTAAGAATGTTGATGTAGCTCAGGAAGCTATTGATAACGGAGACGTAATCATTGATTTGGGTCAGGTTAATAATTTGGCAGAAGTTTGGGTAAATGGTAAACTGGCCGGAACAACCTGGAAGCCTCCTTATCGTGTCAATATTACTGATTTTGTAACTGCGGGATCAAATGAAATTGAAATCAAATCAGTAAATACCTGGGTAAACCGTTTGATTGGAGATGCACAGCCAGGTATTAGTGAAGAGGATAAAGTTACCTTGGCAACTAGTACTCGTCAATCCTACAGGGCGAATTCACCATTAACTCCTTCAGGGTTGTTAGGACCGGTAAAAATTATAAGCTCAACAATTAATTAGAATTAAAAAATTAAAACATTTAAAAATGAATATTCAAAAATTTAGTATTAAGCTGATAATGTTTAGTGTCGTATTATTTATGACAGGTTCAGCTTTTGCTCAAAGTGGATTAAAAGTAGGTGCTGCCAAAGTGGATATCACACCAAAACAAAGTGATTTACAGAATGAAACAGATATTATTCGTGATAAACTTTATGTGCGTGCCATTTATATTGAAGATGGTTCAAATTCTGCAGTACTTGTTTCTGTGGATGCAGGAGGAGTACACCAAATAGACGAAGTATTAGCGGAGTCTTCAGCATCAACGGGTTGTCCGGTTGAAAACTATGTAGTTACCGCAACACACACACATAGTGGTAACACAGGAGGTCTTTTTGGAGGAGCTCCTACCAACGAAACAATTGCTGATGCAATCATATCATCTGTTGATATGGCCAAGTCAAAACTTGAACCTGCACGTGTTGGATATGGAACTACCGAGGTGGATCTGAATGTAAACCGTGATAATTTCAATGAACTGTTAGAATGGCGTCAGACAGCAAACTGGGATGGAGCTTCAGACAAAACCCTGGCAGTTGTGACTTTTATGGGAGAAGATGATGTCCCTATTGCAGTATATATGAATTATGCCATGCACCCGGTTAACTTCTATATGAGTGGAGTTATCAGCTCAGATTTCCCTGGTGATGCAACTGCTTACGTTGAGGATATGTTTGACAATAAAACAGTAGCACTTTTCAGTCAGGGTGCATCGGGTGACCAAAATCCAAAAATGGCTTATACTTCTATTTTCCGTGAAGGACAAATTAAAGGGGTACTTCCTGCTGCTAATGTTCCAGCTACGGGTAATCAACCTAACATGGGGGCACAGGATGCAGTTCCTGAAGATGAAATTGCTGCTCATAATAAAATGATCGAGCGTAAAGATGATTACGTTCATATGTTAGGAACGATGATTGGGAACAGTGCTGTTCGTGTTATGCTGTATGATACTCACTATGAAAAAAGTCCTAGTATTTGGGCAGGTAAACAAGACCTTGTTTGCCCTGGACGTACACGGATAGATACTCAGGGACGCGAAAATTATGATCCTGGTTATACGGATGGGACCAGATGTAACTATCGGTATGGGACTTGTTTCAAATTGGTGATTATTAACCTTGTTACTGTAAGTGGTGAGGTATATAGCGAAATCTGTACACACCTAAAGGCAGAATCTCCTGCATCCAAAACAATCATGGTTACTTGTGCCAGTGGAGTAAGAGCTGGTTACATTTATTCTGATCAGAGCAAGTTATCACTTAACTTTTCAGGTAATTGGTTCTAATTTGAAACCGGGATATGCAGAAAAAGGCATTGTGACAACAGCCTTAGACTTAATGGAACAAGCAGATTCTGCAAATTAACATAAGATAATAATGGACGTTTAGATTGTACTAGATGTTTGTTAAAAAATAGTTCTGTTTAATTACAGAAAAAAGATTTTTAATCAATTGTTTGTTAGGAGCAATATTGTGTTTAAGAAGCATAAACACTTTCCGATTAAAAAGTTAGATGAGGAAGCTGCCCAAAATTGGGCAGCTTCGCTTTTATAAATAATTATAAAAAATATTGGGGAAACTTAGATTAGGAGAAAGCCATACTGTTTGCATACCGGTTTCCCGGGCAGCTTCTGCATTTTCTTTTAAATCATCAATAAACAGAGTTTCTTCGGGTTTTAACTCTTCATTATTCAATATATAATGAAACGAGTCAATGCTGGGTTTTCGAAGCTTCATCTCATTTGAGAAAAACTCCTTCTCAAAAATATCAGACATGGGATGCCCAAATTTATCCTCGAATAGCTTGTGAAAATGATTAACATGAATGGCGTTCGTATTGGAAAAAAGAAATAGCCTGTATTGAGATTTCAGTTCTTTGAGTAATTCAATTTTTTCGGGTGGAAAATCAATAATAATAGCGCACCATGCCTTATCAATTTCTTCATCACTTACAAAATCAGGGAGTAAGTTTCTAATTTCATTTCTGAAATCAGTTGTGCTTATTTGCCCTTTCTCAAGTTGAAGAAATATTTCATGGTGATAATCCCATCCTCCTTCTTTTACTAAATCCGGAAGTCCTAGCTTTTTAAATGCATTTATGGTTCTGCTAGCATCAATATCAACAAGAACTCCTCCAAGGTCGAAGATAATGTTGCGGATATTTTTTTGAAGCTTTGGACTTTTCATAAACGCAAAACTAAAAAAAGATTTATGTTTCTACATTGCTTAAACTTTAAAACTGAAGTTTCAAAATAAATTCTTTAAAGTTAAATATAGGTTGAAGTCTTATTATTATCTTCAAACTTTTAACCTAAAAACATAAAATTATGGCAGAAAAAATAGTTCAGGTGGTTGCTCATATGGAAACAACCGCAGAGAAAGCAGACAAGCTTGTAGAGATTTGTTTAGGACTTATTGATCCTTCGAGAAAAGATTATGGATGTATTCAATATGACTTATTTCAAAATGAAGAAAACCCCGGGAAAGTTACTTTTATTGAACAGTGGGAAAGTAAAAAAGCATTGGATGACCATTTAAACACTCCTCATCTTATTGAAGGTTTACAAAAGATAGGTGAGCTGGTTGTAAAGCCCTCAGAAGTAAATGTATTAAGCAAATTGGCTTAAAGAGATTTTTGATTTTACCGGAAGTCTGCTTAGGGCTTTTGGTAAAATCATTTTTACTCTTTTTTCTGATAAACCCGAACATAACCAATTACCATAGATTGAGGGAAAATACTTTCGTCAATACCTTCTCTTCCTCCCCAGGTTCCACCCACTGCAACGTTTAATAAAAGATGGTAAGCTTCGGTGAAGGGAAAATCGCCGGAATTGTCGTATTTATTTTTGAAGGTGAAAAAATTCTCATCATCTACAAATGTTTTAATATAATCCGGTGTCCATTCCATCGCATATACGTGAAAATCAGTATAACAATCTTCAACTATAATGGTGTCTGGTTCATGCGATTTCATTTTCTCTTCATTTAATTTTGTATGAAGAACCGATAAGATGGTATGGGGCATGTATCCAACACTTTCCATGATATCAATTTCACCATTTGAAGGATATTGTTCGTATTCGTAATTAGATGGCAGCATCCATATCGCCGGCCATGTTCCTCTTCCTTCAGGAAGTTTGGCTTTTACTTCAATACGTCCGTACAGCCAATCTCCTTTGCCTTTTGTAACAAGTCTTGCGGAAGTATAATCTTTACCTTCTATTTCTTCCCTGATGGCGGTAATAAATAATTTGCCTTTTTTCACTTCAGCATTGTCTTTATCCTTGGATGTGTAATACTGTTCTTCATTATTTCCCCAATTCCATGAATTCCCTTCAACATCATAATTCCACTTGGAAGAATCCGGTAATCCTTTGTAATTGAATTCATCGTGCCAGACTAAAGAATATTTTTCATTGTTAATCTTTTTTACCCGGGTTAAACTGGAGCAGGAAGACATGAGAAAAATGGCAAGGATAAAAGCTATTGGAAATAGTTTCTTCATTATTTTTTAGAGAATTGTATAAATCTTGAAAAAGTAGAACAATATGAAGAAAGTAAAAGTTTATTGTTTCTCTAATTTGAGTAATTAAACTTTATGGAATGTCTGAATCTTATGTTTATTTTTGTCTGAAATAAAAAATGAAAATAATGAGAACAGGCTTAATTGGAGCAATGCAGGAAGAAATTCTTCTTCTAAAAGATGATATTGAAAATCTTAAAGTTGAAACTGTTGGCTCAAGGGATTTTTATTCAGGAACGATAAATGGGAATGAAGTTGTTTTGGCATTATCCGGTTGGGGAAAAGTGGCGGCAGCATCAACAGCTACAAGTTTGTTAAATCTGTATAAGGTTGATAGGCTTGTTTTTATTGGCCTTTCAGGTTCCCTGCATTCGCACTTAAATATCGGCGATATTGTTGTTGGCGATAAGCTTGTTCAGCACGATGTGGACTTGTCTTATTTGGTCGATTTCCCCGATGTGAAGCCTCCGTTTTGGAAGGAATTTCAATTCACTATGTCACAGGAGGCCGTTCAGCATTCATTAGAAGCTGTTGAAAAGTTTACCCAAAATCTAAAGGCAGGAAAATATCCTAAAATAGGAGAGGAATATGATCCTCAAGTTTATGTTGGCCCAATTGGTACGGGAGATCAGTTCGTTGCATCTCCGGAGGGAAAAGACCGCATTAGCAGTCGTTATCCCGAGGTTTTGTGTACAGAGATGGAAGGAGCAGCTATTGCTCAGGTTGCAGCAGATTATGAAGTTCCTTGTACCGTAATTCGTATCATCTCAGATAAAGCAGATGATAATGCGCATCAAGCTTTTGTGAAGTTCCTGTTTGAGAATATCAGCCATATTTCTGTTGAAATAGCAAAGCTGCTTTTTTAAGAGCCAGAAATATAGAAACAAGAACCATAACTAAGTTGAGGGAATGACAGCCCTCAACCCGAATTACTCCATTAATTTATAATGAATATCAGCAAATACCTGATGTGCCACTGATTCTGTATGACAAGGTTCGCAACTCATTTTTGCGGAAACATTGGTAACTTTTCCTTCACTACCGTGACAAGAAATGCAGGTGTTTACTGTTTCATCTGCATTGGTATTGGTCATATAATTGTTGGCTAAAACATCATTGAGAATCATTGTAATTTTTTTAGCAACATCACTGCTGAGTCTTCGGCATCTCTCTTTTCTTTCGCTGCTACTAACAGCGTACCCTGAGGTAGCACACCAATTGGTGTTGGAGGCATGGCATAAAACCGACCCTGCAACACTTTGTTCAGGAGTATATTCAGACTCCGTATTTTGAGGGATATATTGAGGCAATGATTCTTGCTCATACCAATGGAATAAATCAGCAATGATTGTGTCCCGGATACTTTTATCCGTGATTAAAAGTCCAAGAACGGCAGCAGCACCATTTAATGTTCCGCAAGTTGTACCATATCCACCGATACCACCATGCCCGTATTTAAACATCTGAGTTGGGAATGAAGTATAAGGTTCGCCAATAAGTTCGCTTAATTGTGATAGTACACTTTTTGCTGTGGCATACATACAGCTTCCTTCAGGATAATAATCGTAAGCCAGTTTGGCTGAAACTTCAGGGTCAAGTTTTAGGTAAGTCCAGCTGGGTTCTGTTTCTGTATAATCAAGTTTGCTGGCTTCATTATTGAATTCAATTTCAGGTTTAAATGCATTGGCTAAAGTAAGGGCACCAACTCCACCTAAGGCAAAAATACCGGTGGCTGTTTTCATCGCTTTTCTTCTATCCATGGTATAGGTTTATCTGTTTTTTCATAAATGACAAGGCTTCCTATTTTGTGTAGGAAAACCAGCTTGGTTTTAGAGTGACTGAAGATACATTTTTCTTTTAAGAAGATTTTTCTTGTGATCTTATTTTATTTTTTTGATAAAATAAAAGTAAAGAATTGCCTAAAAATGCTTTTTTAATCGATGAATTACAGGGAGTAACTAAGTCCGATTCGAAAGGTTTGTCCATTTCCCATAAAAACAGAATTTTGATAAACACTTTTTCCTGTATAATTGGTAAAAATCTGGTTTATATACTCATTGTTTTGCAGGTTCTGAAAGTCTGCCGAGAAATGAATGGTATGTCCTCTCGAGGTTTCATGAAAATAACTAGCGCCAAATCCCATTCGGTTAAACCAGGAGGTTTTAAATTGTGTTGGGTATTCAGGAAGATCGGTATAGTTTATTAAAGCAGGTGTATACATATTTTCAGCTCTGTAATAACTTAAATTGAAAAAGAGACCTTTCATCATTCTCATTTCAGCTTTAACGTAATAGCTCATTTGCGGAGCATTGCCTACTTTAAATCCTTTCATATCAACGAATTTTTTATAAAGTAGATTATTTTCGTTGTCATATATTTTTGCTGTAGCATTGGTAAAGTATTCCCAGTTTCCAAAAGAACCGCTGGCATATAACGTAAACCTTCTGAGGAAAGATATTTGTCCACTAAATTCACCTCCATAGTGGAGTTGATCCGTATTGAATATATAAGCAAAATTATCAGGATTACTAAGATTATTTCGCTGAATCCATCCCTGATCTTCCAGGTAAGAAGCATATCCTTTCAGAGCCAGATAAACTCTTCCGCCGGAAATAACATAGGCAAGCTCAGCAGTTGATAAGGTTTTCATTTTAGCATCATTATTTATTCCATTATTTGTTCCTGGAAATACTTCGTAAAAGTTGGGTTGGGCAGTAGAAATGGCGGCATTAATTCGTACTGAATGATGATCGTGTAAAAGATAGGTATAACCAGTTGTTGCCCTAAACGTTGGCTGATTGACTTTCTCCGAAGATTGAAGTTCGCTGTCATTTGTGTATGAAAAGAGATCTTTTCGTTTTAATATCCTCACAGATGCAGCAGCTTCTGCATATAAGTAGCTACGGCCTCCTGTTTTTTCAATTTTTGCTGAAGCCCCGGCGTTCATAATTGAAGCTCTGTAGTTAAAACCAATCTTATCGGCATCATTCAGTTTGGGGAGAAAAGATGGTTTTAACAAGTTTGTTACTTCAATTCCTCCAGGTGTATTCTGATCGGCATAAGAAATATATCCATCGGCTCCGTAAAGATCAATAACTGTTTCAAAGTGATCTGCCTGGTAGTTTTCGACATCTATACTAACCTGAAATTTACTTTTCTTATTGATGTTGTGGATTAACTGTGATTGAAATCCATAACGAATTGATTTTTGGGCGTGTCCAAGTATAGAAAAACCTTCATCTTTAGAATTTATAAATTGATTGTTTGAAACAATTCTGGCAGAGCCTAATTCAGAGACAGAATTACCTGAATTCCAGCTATAATAGTCATCAAGTAATGGTTGATCCAGAGTATCAGTGGGAAGTTGCAGCGCATCAACACCATTAATTTCCCCATCAGGATAGCTCTCGACAGAATTATTCAGTTCTGCATATATCTGACTAACAATCCTTGTGTTAACCCGAGCATGCCAATTGTGAGTAAGTATTGCCATGGGGTTAATTCCAAAAGATTGATTTAAACTGGTTGGAGTATTATTTAGTAATCCCCATGATTGGTTGTAATTAAATCCCTGAACACTATAAGTATGATTTTCAGTTGGGTTTTTTCTTTGGTCACTTTGCCAGGTTTTCATTATACCTGTAAGAATAAAGCTGTGCATGTGATTTATCTCTTTATATAAGTTGAGATAGGCACCATAAGATTCAAATCCGGTTTCTTCTACAAAGCCATCACCTGAAGCTCTGTCAATTTTTAATGTTGAAGCAAAATTCTTTTTATTGAGGCCGGAATATGCTGTTACTGCTCCTTTCATAAAATTGTAGTTTCCCATATTGGCAGAAACCTTTGCTCCTGCTTTGTCATAAGGCATGAATGGAAGGATGTTTATTAAAGCACCGTAGCCTATATCACTTCTATTACTTGATGCTTGTCCTGTTTGAAGTTGAACTAAGCCTGCCCAGTCTGACATGCCTGTATAGAGGGATGTATTCATATTTCCCGTTTCCGGATCATTCATTTTTATGCCATTGAATAAGACCGTAGTTTGACTTGCATTAAATCCTCTGAATTTTAATTCGGAGCTTCCATAATAGCTTCCATTTTCAATTAGGTAGGCAGATGGTTCTCCTAAAAAAAGTTCGTTAAAATTGGTTGATCCGGATTGATCCAGAAGATCAGGCACGGAGTAACTTTCTGATGCTTTAGGAAATTGAAGAACATTAATTAAAGCGGCAGTTCGCCGTTGTTCGGGGCGTCCAACATATTTAGGTGCTAAGCGAACAGCTCCCATCGGGGTAAAAATATCATCATATCCTGACACATTGTAATATTCACTATATATTCCGGGATAAATGGCTTCTATTTCATAAGTATAAGCAGGAAGTTTCATCTTAAACTTTCCTTCCCGGTTTGTTACGGTGTATGCACTTGTCCCTCTGATTTGCACAATTGCCCGGTCTAAGGGTTCTCCAAATTCTTCATCGGTTACCTGACCTGTAATGAGAGACTGAGCTGTAACATTAGAAATCTGAAATGAAAGTGAAATAAAAACAAGAAGGAGTATTTTTTTGAGAATAGAATTATTGTATAATTTTTTCGATTTCATGGCTTTGCAATCTTTAAGTGTAAAACTACAAATGAGAAACGACTAATAAGAATGAAGAAGTATAAATGTGACAGAAAATAAGTTCGCAAAATCGAGATTTTGGCACGAAAGTTGATTGTTAATGTTTAACAATCTGCTCCAAAGCCATAAACAGAAAACAATAAAAAAGCAGATTATAGTTTAGTTTAAGAGAAAAGGTTAAAAGAAAAGAGCAGTCGAAAGGTTGCTCTTTTCTTCTGTTTGGATAAAACATTATTTTTAAAAAATTTAAAACTTGTTTTGTAAGAAAAATAAGTTGTAATTTTGTTGCTCAACAAAGAGGAGACCTATCATGAATATTAATTTACCCCAAACGGTCTTTATTAATCTGACCATCTGCTAAAAGTTTGCCCAGGCTGCAAATGGCATACAACCCTTTTTGTTTTTTATTCATTACACTTTTATCCTTATTAAATCATTTTAAATCATGTCTTTAAAAAAGTTGATTTTGTCTTTGGGCAAATTGAAAACAATATCTATAAAATCACTTTGGGCTGATATTAAAGAGGCAATTTCCGGAAGTGACAGGGATTTCACAAATACCAGCTTGGGGAAAGCAATCTTTTTACTTTCAATCCCTATGATCCTGGAAATGGCAATGGAATCAGTTTTTGCTGTGGTTGACATTTTTTATGTTTCCAGGCTGGGTGCAGATGCTGTAGCAATTGTTGGAATTACAGAGTCGGTAATTACCATTGTTTATGCAATTGGGATTGGGCTAAGCACGGCTACTACAGCATTAGTTTCTCGTCGTATTGGAGAAAAGGATCCTGCAAAGGCTGGTAATGCTGCTTTTCAGGCAATTATGGTGGGACTTATATTTTCTGTTCTTATAGCAATTCCCGGATTTTTATATGGAAAAGAATTTTTAATGTTGATGGGGGCAGATGAAAACATGGCGAGCGGTGGTTTTCATTACCCAATGATCATGTTTGGCGGGAATCTGGTGATTATGCTCTTGTTCATTATTAATGCGGTATTCCGCAGTTCTGGTGATGCTGCCATTTCTATGCGTGTGTTGTGGATGGCTAATATCATTAATTTGATTTTGGATCCAATTTTGATTTTTGGTTTTGGACCAATTCCTGAGCTGGGTTTAAAAGGTGCTGCTATTGCTACAACAACCGGAAGGGGATTGGCTGTTTGTTATCAGTTTTACCTATTGTTTAGAGGCAAACGACGGATTCATCTGGATATACGAAAATTGAATGTTAGGCTGAAAGTAATGGTTAAGCTTTTGAAACTTTCGGTAGGAGGGATTTTTCAATATCTGATTGCCACATCAAGCTGGATTATTCTTGTTCGTCTGGTTTCTGAGTTGGGTGCCGATGTTTTGGCAGGGTATACGATTGCTATCCGGATTATTGTTTTTGCATTGTTGCCTTCGTGGGGAATGTCAAATGCTGCAGCAACTTTGGTGGGACAAAACCTAGGAGCAAAATTGCCGGATCGTGCAGAAAAGTCAATCTGGATAACCGGGATTGCCAATATCATAATGATGGCTATTATCGGTTTTGTTGTTTTAATGATTCCTGACACGCTGGTTCGTTTATTTATTACCGATGTTGCTGTGGTAGAAAGTGGTGTTACCACCATAAAATGGTTAGGCTCGGGACTAGTATTCTATGCTTTTGGAATGGTTGTGGTACAGGGTTTTAATGGTAGTGGGGATACATTGACTCCAACGAAAATTAATTTTCTGTGTTTTTGGCTAATCGAAATTCCATTGGCTTATTTACTGACAATGACTTTTAATATGGGAATTGCCGGGATTTGTATGTCCATTATTTTTGCAGAGTCATTACTGACTATTATTGGCACGATTGTTTTTAGGCGGGGAAAATGGAAATTACGTGAAGTCTAGGAAATTGAAAGCCTCAATAGAAATTAGGGCTTTCAATTTATATCCTTTAGTTAAAACTGCGGATTAAAATTTCCTGACTAAGTTGCTCTGTCCATTCCTTAATTTCTGCAATTTGTTCGTCGGTGAGTTTTGCATCCCGGTGAACGGCAGTATAAGATTTAAGAGGCATCAATTCTCTTTCAACCTCAGATTTAATACCCTCTAGTGCACTGATTTGATCTAATGCTTCAAGTTGACCCCATTCCGAAAGGTTTAACTCTGCTTTCCCTTCAGCAATGTGGTGATTAACCATCCACGATGCAGGAGCAATTTGATGATACCAATGATAATTTGTTTGGTTTGAATGACAATCCAAACATGAATTCGTAAGTATTGACTGTATCGATTCAGGCAAATTTTCTTGTTCAAGAATATGATCAGCTGTAATTTCTTCCTGATTTTTTTCAGGTTGAAAAAATTGCAAAACGATGATCAGAGCCAGAAAAACAAAGATTAGTAAACGAAGAAATTTACGCATAGTGAATATTCTTCAGGTTAAAACTTATTATTCACTTGTTAAAGACTCAATTTCACCTTTTACCCACTCTGTCAGCAATGTAATATCTTCGTCAGAAAGTGCTTTGTCCGGAGAATTTTCAACAAAGCGTTGAGGTGGCATTTTCTTTTCTTCCACTTCTTTACTAATGTTATTTAGCTTTACGAGTTTCTGAACCATTGGGAGATCATCCAATTCATCAAAATTTAAATCCATTACAGCATGTTCATTTGTTGCTTCAGAATTGTGGCATTGAAAACATGAGTTGTCAATAATTGCTTTTACATCGTCGGTCATTTTTATTGGACCATCTGGAGGATTTTGTTTTTCAGCGGCAGTTGATACAAACGATACCACTAGCAGTAAAACGAATAAGCTGAAAATGAATTTAATACTTTTCATAAGGCAATTTTTTGTTTTAAGTTATTAAATCCATAAACGTATTGTTTTTGCTTTTGTTCCGATAAAATTTGCAAATAATTCTTAATGCAAAAAAATACCCCTTGGTTTGTCCAAAGGGTAAGAATAATATAAATGGAAATTATAACTTACTTCAATCCACTTCTTTCCAGTAATGCATCAATAGTTGGTTCTTGTCCGCGGAAACGTTTATACAAAATCATGGGATGCTCACTTCCTCCTTTTTCCAGAATATTTGTTCGGAAAGAATCTGCTGTTGCTTTGTCGAAAATGCCATTCTCCTTGAACACTGAAAACGCATCGGCATCCAATACTTCAGCCCATTTGTAGCTGTAATATCCGGCATCGTAACCACCTGCAAAAATGTGTGAAAATGCAGTACTCATCATCGAGCCTTCTACCGGGTCGAATAATTCGGTTGGAGCCATAGCTTTTTGTTCAAAATCTTTAACCTCTCCATCAATTGGTTTTTCTAATGAGTGATAAGCCATGTCTAGCATTCCAAAGCTCAACTGACGTTCAGAAAAATAACCGGACTGGAAATTCTTAGCTGCGATTAATTTCTGGATCAATTCTTCGGGAAGCTTTTCCCCGGTTTCAAAATGAACAGCAAAACGGTCTAGCCATTCTTTTTCGTAAGCCCAGTTTTCGTGCATTTGCGAAGGTAACTCGACAAAGTCCCAGTAAACATTAGTTCCCGAAGTTCCTCCGTATTGGCACTGACTGAGCATTCCATGCAAGGCATGTCCAAATTCGTGGAGGAAAGTGGTTACTTCATCAATTGTTAGCAAAGACGGTTTGGTTTCGGTGGGCTTGGTGAAATTTGTAACGATGCTAATATGGGGGCGAACGTTTTTATCACCTTCCATATACTGGTCGTGATAATCAGTCATCCATGCACCTGAACGTTTTTCTTCACGAGGGAAGAAATCCAGATATAGAATAGCAACAAAATCACCTTTTTCACTATAAACCTCGTAGGGTTTTACATCCTTATGGTAAACATCAATTTCTTTATTTTCCTTTAAAACAAGACCGTAAAGTTCATGGGCTAAATTGAAAACACCTTCTATCACATTTTCCAGTTTGAAGTAGGGTTTTAGCTCTTCTTCGTTGAATCCGTAACGGGCATTTTTTAGTTTTTCAGAATAATAAGCCCAGTCCCAGCGTTGGATTTTTCCATCAAAACCCAGTTCATTGGCAAATTGTTGCACCTCTTCAAAATCCTTTAGGGCAAAAGTATAGGAAGCTTCATGCAACTCATTTAAGAAGCTCTCAACCTTTTCGGGCGTTTCGGCCATTCGCTGTTCCAGTTTAAAGGATGCATGGGTTGAATAGCCTAAAAGTTTTGCTTTCTGGATTTTCAGATCGATCAATTTTTTGACAATCTCCTTATTGTCATGTTCGTTGTTTTGATTTCCCTTGCTGCTCGAGGCACGGAAAAGTTTTTCACGAAGTTCACGCTTATCGGCATATTTCATAAAAGGGAGCATACTTGGATATTGGAGTGTAAAGATCCAGCCTTCCTTTTCTTTTTGTTTGGCAGTTGATGCTGCTGCTTCACGTGCAAATTCAGGTAAACCTGTAAGATCTGATTCATTTGTAATGTGAAGTTCAAAAGCATTGGTCTCGGCCAACACATTTTGTTGAAACTGAAGGCCAAGTTTACTAAGCTCAGAAGTAATTTTACGGTATTCTTCTTTTCCTTTTTTGTTCAGATTGGCTCCGTTGCGAATAAAATTTTTGTATCCATTATCCAACAAAGTTTGTTGTTCTGTATTTAAGTTGAGCTCATCTTTTTGTTGATATACTGCATTAATACGGGCAAACAAATCTTCATTTAGGGTAATGTCGTTCCCAAACTCAGAAAGCATGGGAGCTACCTCCTGCGCAATTTTTTGCATTTCGTCATTCGTGTGTGCCGAATTAAGATTGAAGAAAATCTTTCGAATTATTCCCAAACGATAACCCGCATTTTCCATCGCTTCAACAGTATTCTCAAAAGTTGGAGCATCTGTGTTTTCGATTATAGCCTGAATTTCAGCTTTTGCCTGTTTAATAGCTTCTTTAAAGGCCGGCAAATAATGCTCATTCTCTATTTTGCTAAATGGGGCTGCATTGTGTATGGTGTTGAAATCCTGCAATAAAGGATTGTTCGTATTTGTCTTTGTCATTTTCTCAATTTAAAGTGTTATAACACTGATATTCTTAAAATAGTTTACTAATTCGTCATCCTGAACTTGTTTCGGGATGACTTATAAAGAATTACTTCTTTTTTTTCTTTTTCTTCTTTTCAACCGACCAGCCAAATTTCCCAATGGGTTCTCCCACCTTGAAATAGTGCCCGTGAGAATAGCAAATTGGATCTGCTTTTTTAAGGCTAAAAGCACCTGTTTCCGGATCAATGTATTTGTCGTCTGCAATTACATTTACCACTTCAGAAATAAACATGTGGTGTGCTCCGAGGTCAATAATATCTTTTACTTTGCATTCAATGCTAATAGGAGCTTCTTTAATAATAGGAGCTTTTACAATTGTTGCCGGAGCAGGAGTGAGGTTCATTTCTTTCCACTTATCGAATTTACTTCCTGAGCGAACACCACACCAGTCGGTGGCTCGTGCCAGTTCTTCGGTTGTTAGGTTGATTACATATTCTCCGGTTCGTTTAATAATTTCATATGAATGTCGTGAAGGACGAACTGAAATATAGCACATCGGCGGATCGCTGGAAATTGTGCCTGTCCAGGCAATAGTTATCAGGTTGTATTCTTCGGGTGTTTCCCCACAACTTACTAATACTGCAGGAAGAGGATAAATCATTGTTCCGGGTTTCCAGTTCACTTTTGCCATATTCTCTGTTTGTTTTTTATTTTTAAAATTTGTGTCAGAATGGATTGAAATTTTCTCCTTGATCGAGATATTTTTTCTTCTTGAAGAAAATACAAGTATTCAAATATGATTTTATTAATGAATCACAAAGGTAAAAAAAGTGAAGGGGATTAAAATTAAACCCCCTTCAAGCTGAGCAATCAAATTATTGATTTAACCAACTAAACATCTTTATATTTTTGAGATCTTCTATGAAGACCAATTGTGTTTATAATGATTTACTCACCGTTATAGATGCATGAATTTTGTTCCAGATTGATTACTGCAAAAAAGCCCAATGCTCCATTGCTAATGTTTCCGGTAACATTGGCTGCCGGTCCGCTAAACATCGGAATGTTATCACTTACTTCCTCGATTGTCTCATTAATGAAGTTGAAGTATTCTTCAGTAATTCCTGCCATTTCCAAGGTGACTTTATCTCCTGAATCGACAATTTCATCTCTGTCTTCATCAAAGTACTGAACTCGTGCTCCATTGATGATATTCCCGTTAAAAAAACGATCATCGGTTGTCCAGTAATTGCTGATTGTATCGGTGTACAAAACATCATTTTTATAGACTTTGAAGAGATAGAAATCATCTGTTTCTCTCGGATCGGAAGTATATATTTTCACTTCCCAGCCGTTCCAGCTGTCATTGTATTCTACTTCAACGTCTTCAATCGGAGGCGTTGGTTTCATTTCTGTTTCAGCGGTGTACAGCTCTGTTTTACCATTATCATCAATATCTACATTTTCTATAAGAAGTTGATATGTGCGACCTGTGACTCCTGCATAATTTTCAGGGGTGAGGTAAGTTCCCGGTTCATTGAAATCTTCGGTAAGTTGAATCGTCTCAAAACCATCATTGATGGAAACAACAGCATTGGAAACAGCCGGACTTTCATCATTATAAAAGTAGGATGTCGATTTTGACAGATAAACTGCATGTTGCGTGGGAACATCGGTAATTTCGGCAAAAACAACAAGCTTGGATTCTCCAGCTTCTTCCAGCTCAATGTCAACGATCTCGGTACAGGCACTAAGCGATAAGATGCTTATAACTACGATTATATAGTGTATTGTTTTCATATCCTCTTAAAAGTTGAAATTATAAGTTACTGAAGGGATGATAGGAAATAAGTACGTTTTTTCAGCATATGTTTTATTTGGGTTTTCATCATCCTGTTTGAAATTGAGTGCCCAGGTATTTTTCCGGTTGTACATATTGTAGATGGAAAATACCCATTCGCCACTCCATGCATGATTGTTTTTGTTTTTCCCTTTCAGCGTAAGAGATAAATCCAGTCTGTGATAGTCGTCGTATCTTGCTCCATTGCGTTCTGAGTAAATGGGTACAATAGCACCATTAATCTCATAGCGTTGCACGGGTAATGTTACAGGTTGACCGGATGCATACAGCCAGTTGGCAGAAACAGAAACCCTTTTGTTTAGCTCGTAGCTTGCAACCAAGCTAATGTCATGTGGCTTGTCGAAAGGTGCAACGTAGGTTTGTCCATTGTTGATTTCAGCAATTGTTCGTTCTGTATGTGAAAGCGTATAACTCAACCATCCTGTTAGTTTTCCTTCAGCCTTTTTAAGCAGGAATTCAAGACCATAAGCTTTTGATGAACCAACACGTACTTCTCCTTCTAAATATTTGTTGAGGAGTAATTCCGCATGGTCGGCAAAGTCGATTGTGTTCTTCATTTCTTTGTAATACCCTTCAACAGATAGCTGGAACATATCATTTTTGAAGTTTTTGAAAACTCCCAGTGCATATTGATCAGCTATCTGTGGTTTGATATTCGGACTTGCAGGGAACCAAATATCCAGTGGGCTGCCGGCTGTTGAATTGGAAGCTTGCTGAATATATTGTCTTGAGCGATTATAATTAAACTTGAAAGACAAGTCATCAGAAACCATGTAATTGATGCCAAGGCGAGGTTCTAGTCCAAAATAGTTTTTGTAAACATTGCCTGATCCGTATGCTGTGGAGTCTGAAACTTCGTAGTTTTCATCATACTCATATACTGTTGCTTCTCCAATATTTTGGAACAGAGAGGCACGGATACCATATTTCAATGCAACTTTATCTCCAATATTTATCTCATGGGAAATATATCCTGAATGTTCCAGTGCGTAGTTTCTGTCAATCACATATTCTGTGAATATACTCTCATCGCCAACTCCTTTTGCAACACCCGGATTAAAGCCATGATAAAAACTTTGTACACCAAATTGAAGTGAATTTTCTGGTGTAATAAAATAACTGAAATCTGCTTTTAGACCCACATCCTCCAGATCAGAATCCCAAACCCATGATTCGGGCTCATCTTCGGCAGTTCCTAACTGGTAATCGTATTTGCTCCAAACCGATGTTAAATTCAGGAACAGTTTCTGATTAAAAATATGGTTCCAGCGAACTGTAAATGTTTTGTTCCCAAAGCCCATCTTAAAATCAGGACTTTTCATGACGTCACGTCCTAAATATCCACTTAGGTATAAGCGGTTATTTTCATTAAAACGATGACTCACCTTAATGTTTGTGTCATAGAAATAAAGCTTGCTGTTTTTTACATCATCGTCACTGGATAGTAAAAGAAACAAATCCATATAAGTCCTTCGACCCGAAATAAGGAAAGTTGTTCTATCCTTGATTATGGGGCCTTCCAGGGTTAAACGACTGGATATATTTCCAATTCCTCCGGTTCCTGAGAATTTCTTGGAGTTCCCATCTTTCATTCGTACATCTAATAACGAAGATAGGCGTCCGCCATACTGTGCCGGGACATCTCCTTTGTACAATTTCAGGTCGTTTATGGCATCGTTGTTAAAAACAGAGAAGAAACCCATCAGGTGAGAAGCATTGTAAACAGTCGCTTCATCAAGCAAGATGAGGTTTTGATCGGGTGTTCCCCCGCGGACACTAAATCCCGAGCCTCCTTCGCTGGTTGATTGTACACCGGGAAGTAACTGGATGGCTTTAACAGGGTCAACTTCTCCCATTAATGCTGGGATCGATTTTACAGTTGCCGGTTGTAGTTTTTCAACTCCCATTTGTACGTTTGTGATGTTGCTGTTTTTTTTCTCAGCCATAACCGTTACTTCCTGAAGTTCTTCTGATTCGGGTGTTAGCTCAACTTCAAGAACCTGGTTGTCAGTTAAGGAAATCCTTTTCTCAAAATCCTGGTAACCAATGAATGAAAAAATTAAAGTGTAATCACCTGGTACGAGCGAAATGGAATAAAATCCGTAGCTGTTACTAATTGTTCCAACTGTATTTTCCGGAACAAATAAAGTTGCACCAATAAGGGATTCACCATTTTCAATGTCAATAATGTGACCGCTTATGGTGTATCTTTTGGGCGCTTCATTCCCTTCGGGAGCAGCATTTGAGTAAAAGGCTGTAGATAGAAATACAGCCAGTAAAAAAAGATAATTTCTGAACATTGCTTAATTGTTTAGTTGTTTTGCTTTTATGTATGACTTTAAAGTATGTGCAATGTTACAGCTAATGTTAGTAAGAGTATATTTTGAATAGGTAAATGGAATAAAATACTAGGTAGACTGATTTTATTTTCAGAAAGTATAATAGATACAGGTACTTATTACATTATTAAACTGATCGTCCCACCAATACCAATACGATTCGGCCGGCAATTTCCTTACAGGCATAAATGAGTATGCAAACCGCAGGTCAAATTTCAGTTTCTCATTGATTTTAAATCTTCCTCCCAAGAATGCCTGATAGTCAAAATCCTTGAAGGGTTTTTGCTCAGGTTCAATAAATTTTCCGTAATTATCCCATTCCCCTCCATGCATTAAGTAACCAAAAGATATGCCTCCTAAAACAGATAATCTATCATTAGTTTGATAACCAAAGTAAAAGGGAATGTCAATATATCCCAGCCTCATAATATATTTACGAAGTTCTGCATCATCTTCATGGGGATTTTCGCGGCTACCTTTTTGGGCGTATTTGAGTTCCATACCTGCATATGTTTTTTCAGACAGCTTCGTTTCTACAAATGCTCCTAAAACAATACCTGCTTTATGATATCCGTGAAATGAATCTCCATCAACCTGGGTTGCGTTTAGTCCTCCAACTAATCCGGCATCAAAACGCTGTGCATTTACATGAACTGCGCATATTAAAAAGAAGATTATGAGTAGTCGTTTTTTCATTAGGAACTAATTAAAATTTGCTTCAGCTTTTTAACACCTTCTCCTGCTTTTTCTTCAATGTAAGAGACATTTTTGAATGAAACCGAAGGTTTTTCAGGATCGATGACATATAGTTGAGCATCATCCTTTGTGTAATGAACCAGGCCTGCTGCCGGATAAACATTAAGAGATGTGCCGATAACCACAAAAATATCGGCTTGTTCCGAGATTTTTATTGCTTCATCCATTGCTGGTACAGCTTCTCCAAACCAGACAATATGTGGTCGAAGTTGAGAACCTTTTTCGCAAGTATCTCCTATCTTTAATTCCCAGCCGTCTAAATCATAAATGAGTTCCGGATGGCGGGTACTTCTTACTTTTTTAAGTTCACCATGAAGATGGAGTACTTTAGAGCTTCCGGCTTGTTCATGCAGATCATCTATATTTTGGGTAATCACATGTACATCGTAGTAGTTTTCAAGTTCAGCAATTCCAAGATGTCCTTCATTGGGCTTACTATTGTATAGCTGCTTGCGACGTTCATTATAGAACTGGTTTACTAATTCAGGATTTCTTTCCCAGGCTTCAGGAGTTGCAACTTCGGTAACGTCATACTCTTCCCAAAGTCCACCCATTTCACGGAAAGTTCGCAATCCACTTTCCTGGCTCATTCCTGCACCTGAAAGAACAACTAACTTTTTCTTCATCACTTAAAATTTTATTAAAGATAGAAAAACCTTCTTTTTTGATGAAGATAAAAAAAGCCGGTTTATGTGTATAAACCGGCACAAAATCTAAAACCAATGATTATGATAATACTTTATTCATAATTCATTTGAAAAAACACATCTTTTTGGGAAGATAGGTTGGTGTTTTCTCAATCGTACTTCCATTTAGATACAAAAAACGGATTTTGGTTTAAGAGTTCATTTAATAATTTTTGATAAAGGTCTGTATTCTCTTTTTATAAAAGAGATTTTATAAGAAGAGAAGTAGTCTGGTGATGGAGGTTTAATTACAATAAAATACAGATCTGTTATTAATATTAAGATCAATATTGAATTAAGTAAGACCCAAAATCAACTATCTTATAACTGTATTGTTGTAACTTTACAAAAAATAAAAACGATAAATATGGAAATGATAGAAAGTTTTTCGACATGGATTACTGATTTGGCTGTTACATATGGCTTAAAGCTTATTGCTGCAGTAGTAACTTTGGTTATTGGTTTGTGGATCATTAAAATGATTACAAAGGCATTAGCCAGGATAATGGAAAAGAGGGAAGTCGATGCTTCCTTGCGTGGGTTCCTTAACAGTATGCTTGGTCTCTTGTTGAAAGCGATGCTGATTATTTCGGCAGTTAGTATGATTGGTATAGAAATGACTTCGTTTGTTGCGATTCTCGGTGCTGCTGGTTTGGCTGTTGGTATGGCACTTTCCGGTACCCTGCAAAACTTTGCCGGAGGAGTTATGATTCTCTTTTTTAAACCATTTAAAGTTGGAGATTATATTGAAGCTCAGGGATATGCTGGTACTGTTTTTGAAATTCAGATTTTTATTACAGTACTTAAAACCCCAGATAATAAAACTATTATTATTCCTAATGGTGGACTTTCAACTGGTTCATTGATTAATTATTCTGCAGAAGAAAATCGAAGGGTTGATTTTTCTTTTGGGATTGCATATGGTGATGACTATGATAAGGCAAAAGAATTGTTACTTGAACTTATTAAAAAGGATGAACGTATTTTGAAAGATCCTGAGCCATTTATTGCTCTGGGAGCTCTTGCAGATAGCTCTGTAAATATTACGGTTCGTGTGTGGGCAAAAACAAGTGATTACTGGGGAGTTCATTTCGACATGAATGAAAAAGTATATAAAGAGTTTGATAAGAATGGATTAAGTATTCCTTTTCCTCAATTGGATGTTCATCTTCAAAATGACAAATAAGCAATGAAAAAGTTTCTATTACTATTTTTATTTATTCCTTTTTTTGTTTCTGCACAGGAATCTGTTGATTCGTTGAAATATTGGAAGACAGGCGGACTTGCATCTTTTAATTTTACACAAGTTTCTTTGTCCAATTGGGCTGCCGGAGGTAAAAGTACTGCCTCGGGAACAGTACTTTTAAATATGCATGCGAATTATGTTAAAGGAAAGACAAGTTGGGAAAACTCCTTAGATCTGGGTTATGGTTTGTTAAAAGAAGAAGATTCCAAGTTGATTAAGTCAGATGATAAGATTGATTTTAATTCAAAGATTGGAATTGAATTAAAGAACAATATGTTTTTTTCTTTGTTGTTTAATTATCGTTCTCAGTTTACTGAAGGTTACAAGTATCCGGATCGGGAAAATGTGATTTCGCGGTTTATGGCACCGGGTTATTTTACTCTTGCTTTGGGTGCAGACTATAAGCCGAATGAAAATTTTTCAGTGATGATTTCTCCATTAACAGGAAAGCTAACGGTTGTTGCAGATGATGATTTATCTAATGCGGGAGCTTTTGGTGTTACTCCAGGGGAAAAGAGCAGGATGGAATTAGGAGCATTTGTAAAGACCCAATTAAAAGTTGAGATTATAGAAAATGTTAGCTTGGAGACTAAATTTGATTTGTTCTCTAACTACCTGGATTCACCTGATAATATTGATGTACATTGGGATGTATTGGTAAATATGAAGATTAATGATTTTCTGTCAACCAATTTAGTTACAAATTTGATATATGACAATGACGTTAAGATCCCTATTGATAATAATGATGACGGAATTATTGATGCAAATGGAGCAAAAGTTCAATTTAAAGAATTATTTGGAGTTGGTCTTAACCTAAATTTCTAAAAAATGAAGATATTTCGGATGCTCTATTTAATATAAATAATTCGTTCATGTGTTAAAATAGGGTGTTTGATAAATTATTTGGTAGGGTTCATATATTCGACATAAAAAATTTTGAATATAAATAATTAAATGTCTTAAATTTGGAATACAATTCCTATATGGAAACATATAGTGAAACCAGTTTAATTTTTCTCTTTCATTCCACTCTTAAGCGCACAAGCATCTAAGCCGGTAGGTTCTCTATCGGCTTTTTTTCTTTTTAATAAAGTATGAATATGGGGAATTGACTATGGTGAAAGGCTTTTAGCTGATTTCGTTACTTATAAAAATGAGAGGGCACAATTAAGGTTCGGCTTTTTGACCATTTTTAAAATAGAAAAGCTGACTCCGAAGAGACAGCTTTTTCATGGGAAGAGAGTGTTATGTGAGGAAGCTTAGAGTATATTTCCAAATTTTAATCCAATATAGAATGTTCGGGGAGCTAAAGGACCATAAACGTATCCTGGATCCCGATCAACACCAGAATCAAAGTCATCCTGGTATGAATTGAAAATGTTTTTTATCCCTCCGTAAAGCTGTAGTGATAGTTCATCATCTAATTTGAAGTTATGACTTAATTTCGCACCTAAATCAAAGAATGGATCTGATTCGTTTAACTGTCCTGCTTCAGGATCAACTATTGTATTCCCGAAATAAGGGACTAACATTTTCCCTGTATAGTTTCCATTTAAAGAAAAATTAAATAACGTACCAGGTGAATATGTCAAAGTAAAATAGCCATAAGAGTCTGGTGTACGGAAAAATTTCTTTTCTCCAAATTCCTGTTCTGATTCGTATTTACTACTTTGCAAAGTATAGCCCGATTGCCATATAAAGTCTGATCCTTTAGATGCATTAAATTCAAAGTTAATACCTTGCACAATTGCACCTTCTTCAGCATTGATACGTGTGTATGTTACTGTTCCATCTTCGTCAGGTTCTCCATATTCATTCACGAAAGGATTATCAAGACTCGTATAAAAACCTTCTGCGAGTAGCTGTATTTGCCAGTTACCCAATGCTTTGGTGAAATCTAAAGATCCGGTATAACTTTGAGACGTTTCCTGTGTTAGATCAGGATCGTTTTCATGAATTACTTTTCTTGCTCCTGATGTTTCAATATGCAAATCTTCATCAAAAATTTGTGGAGCACGATAACCTTTAGCATAACTTGCCCGGAACTGAAGTTCATCTGTAATGTCGAATAGGAAACTTGCTCGTGGGCTAAATACATTGCCATCAATTTTGTCAGATTCCCCTTGTTTATCTTCTATGTTGTAATGTTCTGTCCTGAAGCCAATTGATAACCGAAATTTATCGGCAACCCATTCGTTTTGAGCAAAGAAACCATATGTTGAAACAGCTTGATCAGCAACTTGAGTGTTTTCTTTATGTTCTAAAGTTTCCAGGTCGAGATATCCTAATTTTTTATCTTCCAAAGCACTGGAAGTCATCTCTGCACCTACTACTAATTCGGATGGCAAGAACAAGAACTTCTCAACATCTTTGTGAAGTTGAGTTCCTATATTATAGGAGAAATCTTTTGTTTTTCCGTAGGCAGATAAGTCCTGTTCAGCACCATAGTATGTGTCTCTGTCAACACTTTGAAATGCTCCGTAAATGCTAAATTTATCATGATCGTTATATAATTTGTCAAATGATAGACTCATGGAATTTATTTCATGGTCAATTGCCTCTGAGATATCAGCTTCGTGGTTGGGTTTTTCAAAATCATTACCTCCTCTTCTCGACTCATCAATATAAAAATAGTCAAGGGTTATTTTGGAGCGTGCACCAACGTTTTGAAAGAAACTGGCACCAAAAGTACTATTGTTGATTTTTGACATTTCAGAAAAACCATCATCATTAGCATCATAAGCATCACGTTTACGTTTAAAACCATAAATGCTTAAACCTGAACGATAATCACTGCTAACAACAGAACCATTAATATTCAAATTGTAATCTGTTGTTCCATCTTCACCAATAGCGGAAATGGATGAATTTACGGTGTATGAGTCGGTAACCGGCTCTTTTGTTATCAGGTTAATTGTTCCGGCAATGGCATTTCCTCCGAAAAGGGCAGAACCACCTCCACGAACGACCTCAATTCGGTCAATCATATTCGATGGAATTAGCTCTAGTCCGTAAACTCCGGCCAATCCGCTAAATACAGGGCGACTGTTAATTAGAATTTGCGAATAAGGACCTTCCAGTCCATTCATACGGACTTGTGTAAAACCACAGTTTTGGCAATTGTTTTCAAGTCGTACTCCCGGAGTGAAATTAAGTCCTTCACTTAAGGTAACACTTTGAGAGCGTTCCATTAATTTAGGACTAATGCTGCTGATAATTGTTGGGGCATCTTTTCTGGATTTCTCACTGCGGTCTGCTGAAACAACAACTTGCTCCAGTCCGATCATGTCGGGTTCCATTTCTGCCATCAGGGTAATTTCTTCCCCATCAACCAGAGTAACAGTATACTCGGCACTTTTATAACCAACAGCTGAAAATACAATGGTTTGTTCTCCAACAGGTGCTCCAATTAAACTATAGTGCCCGGTAAGGTCTGCTATTGTTGCAATATTTGTTCCTTTTACAGAAATTGTGGCAAATGGAATATGGTCCCCACAACATGTTACGTCACCAAATAACATAGTATCTGGTTTTTTTTCTGTTGGAGTTCCTTCACCCAACGCAAATATAAATAGATGTAGCATAATAGCTACGAGATATAATTTTCTCATAATTAATATATTATATCTAATTTCCTGCTGAAATCAGATAAATGGATTTTGTTTTGTTATTTTTTGATAATGATCAATACATTAGACTTTATAATCATAATGTAAATCTATTGAATTAGAAAACCTGTATTAGATTCTAATTCTACAATGATGTTTTATTTTATGAAAGAAAAAATGAGGGAGGACCTCTAAGGCTAAGAACATTAGGGCGTTCTTCAATATGAATTAATAAAGGTAAATCATAACTCTCTTCAACTTTAAAAATGGCTAGTAGTTGCTCAAGATGAATTTCTTCTTCACCTAAATAATTAACGGAAAAGCCATGATAAAAAGAAAACTCTTTTGAAGTATGTTCGTGGGGTGAATCTTTTTCTGAATGAGAATTAAAAGGGTGGGCATGCCTTATCACGATCCCGTTTGCCATGATATGCACGTGCATATTTAAAATTGAATTTACCAACAATATTAAATAGAGCGGCAAAATCAATAATATACTGAGGCGTATATGTTTCCTGATTGTGAGCATTTCTTTTGCAAAAGTATTTAATCTCTTAAGAAAATCTATTCATAGAGTCTTATTTAGACCAAATAAAACAAATAGTTTAAGATTCTTTTATGAATGTGTAAATAATGGAGCCAAAAAAAGCTTATCATTTTATATTTAAATGATAAGCTTTCAATTCTGTTTAACCCAAATGCCTTTGCATATTTGAGGCTAAATAATTTTAATTTATTTTTTTATAAGAAGCCAAGTATCGTAATATTTTGGGAAATCATTTCTGATTTGGTGCACACGTTGGCGAGCTGCTGTTTCTTCGGTGAAAGAACCTACGCATACTCGATAATAACCAGTTTCACTATGCAGAATGATTGGGGCAAATCCCTGGGGTGTTAATTCTTCTTTATACCTATTTGCATTATCCGAAGAACTAAAACTTCCAATTATAACAAAGAAACTGCTGCCGGCATATTTTGTCGCATCATCTCTTTGTTCAAAAGTAAACGACTCTTCCTGCGTACGAACGGGTGCATCTGTTTCTTCATACATCACATCTGAAGATGGATTTTCGCGGGTTGTTTCCGTAGGTTGAGTTGAAAAAACTTTTGTTTGAGGTTGTTCCTGTACGGGTTCACTTTTTTCCATACTCTGAAAAACTTTACATCCAGACAGTAACATGCTTATTACAATGGCTCCTAAAAAGATCTTCTTCATTTCCTTTAAAGTTTAATTAAATTCACTTACAAAACTACGAAAAAGGATGCTAGCTTATTGTGTATTAGTAAAATGATTATTAACTATTCAGTGTTAAAACTAAAAATTTAGCTTTTTTCTGAGATGGTAATATCCGCTTTTTGTCCGGTAAAATCGTACTCGTCTGATTGCCTGTTCTTTTTCCGAGAATTTTTCATGATAAACGATGGACCATGGAGAGTATTGACGGGTTTCCTTTATCAATCCATTGTTGTGGGCCTGCTCGGTTTTTTTCAAGTCAGTGCAAACACCAAAGTGAAACTTTTGATGTTCAAGATTAAAAGCAGCGTATGAATAATAAGTCATGCTGCAAAAATAGGAAAAGAAATGTCATAATCTTCAATCTGCTTGTTGTGAATTCCATGTTCATGCTATTCAGGCTTTATTTGTCCAAATTTCATTAATTTCACATTCCCTAAACAAACTTCGTATAATGACATCAAAAATTACAAAGCTTTTCACCGTTTTACTTAGTGTAATTATCCTGTTTTCTTGTCAGGATGATTTTGATAATGATCGTAACTCAGACGAACTTGAGAAACAAATAGGACAAATGCTTTTGGTTGGTTTCCGAGGGACAGAATTAACGGAAGATAATCATATAATTACTGATATAACCGACCATAACCTTGGGGGTGTTATTTTATATGAAAAAGATGGACCTAGCCAGTCGAGACCTCGCAATATTGAATCTCCCGAACAAGTCAAACAGCTTGTGGCAGGTTTGAAGTCGCATAGTGATGGGAAACTTTTAGTTGCGATTGATCAGGAAGGAGGCGTTGTTGATCGCTTAAAATCTTCATACGGTTTTCCGGAAACAGTTACTTCTCAATATTTAGGAGAATTGAATAGGGAAGATTCAACCCGATATTACGCAAGTGTTATGGCACAAACACTGGATGAATTGGGTGTAAATGTAAATTTTTCTCCTGTTGTCGATTTAAACGTAAATCCTGAAAGCCCGGCAATTGGTGCTTTAGGTCGGAGTTTTTCAGCAAAGCCGGATACTGTGGTTTTTCATGCCGGGATTTTTATAGATGAACATGAAAAGCTCGATATCTTGAATTGCTGTAAACATTTTCCCGGTCACGGAAGTGCAACTGCAGATTCTCACCTGGGTTTAACGGATGTAACTGATACCTGGGATGAAATTGAACTGGAACCTTACCGACAGCTTATTAATTCAGGAAAGTGCAAGATGATTATGAGTGCCCATGTTTTTAACCAAAACCTGGATGCGGATTATCCGGCAACTTTATCAAAGAAAATCCTGACCGATATTTTGAGGGATGAATTGGCTTTTGATGGAGTTATTGTTTCCGATGCTATGGAAATGGGAGCTATAAAAGATAATTTTGGTTTGAAGGAAGCCATTGAAAAATCTATAAATGCCGGATGTGATATCCTGGTTTTCTCCAATAATATTAATGAATATAACCCTAATATTGTCACTGAAGCTATTGCTTTAATAAAGGAACTTGTTGAGGAAGGAAAAATAACTGAAGAAAGAATTCAGGAATCTTATAACCGGATTTTACAGTTAAAGGCGGAGTTATAAGTAATTTCAATAAAAGCCTTAAAATACACACAAAAAAGGAGCCTATTTCATTTTCTTGAAAAGCTCCTTTTTTAAATTTTATATCAGAAATTTGTATGTCAATTTTGCCTTTCCAGTTGGCCAACTTTTTCCCATTCAGGATTTGGACTCATAACAACTGTCAGATATAATCCATCAGCAGAATTATAAGAGGTACTATTGCCATTCTTTAAATCAGCTTCAATCTGATCAGGTGTCAATTTATACATACCTCCTGTTATTGCATCAACTGCAAGGCCTATTAAGCCTCCAAATACTATGTTCCCTGCAATCCATCCATCTACTTTTCTTGTAAACTTAGTTTCATAAGGAAGATAGCCATTTAAATTAATTTGTACCATGTGGTGATCTTTTCTTGAAAGATCAACAGTTATGGGTGTTTTGCCTTCATCTCTCCCATCAATAGTAACTGTTGCTTTTGAAGGATTACTTGAAATTGAAACTGATTGTCTGGAGCCATGAATGATTGAGGCACAGTTAGTAAACATTATTGCAGAAAGAGCAATAAAAACAATTGATAAAAATCTTTTCATCATGATTTATTTTATAAAATTAGTAACGCTAAATTATAATATTTTAATCATATGTATCACAATTATTTTAAGTTAATAAATTTTTATATTAATAAAATGAAATATTTAAAAGAATGCTGTTATAATAAGACTATATTTATTGTCTAATTATTATTTGTGTTTGAATTGAAGGTATTATTATATTGATAATCTTAAATAATATAAAGAAATAAAATTATCTAAATATTACTGACAAAAAAGAAGAGTTCTATAAATCAATAATTTATAGAACTCTTCTTTTTTAAATGGTAGTCCCGACGGGAATCGAACCCATATCTACAGTTTAGGAAACTGCTATTCTATCCGTTGAACTACGGGACCATTTTCTTTAATTTCTCTTTTCCTATTCCGGATTTATAATATTTTTCTAATTCTCTAGCTTCAATTCTTGTTTCACAACTTTCTGTATAAATGACTTTCCAAGGCCTGTATCCCTTTGTTGATTTTGTCTTTCCAGAGTTATGCTCTTTCAATCTTTTATCCACATTAGTAGTGAAACCAACATAAATTCTGGCATCAACATCACTCTTTAGGGCATATACAGTATATTCCATCATATCTACAGTTTAGGAAACTGCTATTCCCTGCCTACCGGCAGGCAGGTATCCGTTGAACTACGGGACCATCATTCATGAAATCATGGTAGATGAATTTCACAAAATTTGCCCTGCAAAAATAGAAAAAAGCCCGACGAATCAAAAAAAGAAAATAACTGTCTGAGGTAAGGGAACTTATGTAGATATCTAGATATTGCCTATTAACAGAAAATTTACAAGATGAATGGCTTTTATGTGTTGAAAATTAGATATTTATGGCTGATTTTCGAAAAATGTTCTTAGAAACATTTTAAATTATCTAATTTAGAAAACCTTTTATTGGTTGAAACATGCGATACCTCTACTTTTGTGGTGCTTTTAAGAATAGTATTAATGTATAAATATAAATTGGTTAACCTATGAGCAATTTTCTGACTGCCTCTATCGGAAGAAAGTTTATCATGAGCATCTCAGGGCTTTTCCTGATGGCGTTCATTTGCGTGCATTTAGGACTTAACCTGCTACTTGTCTTTGACGATAGTGGTGAGTTATTTAATCTGGGTGCATATTTTATGGCAACAAATCCTTTTATCAAGATCATGGAACCTGTCCTGGGTCTTGGATTTATTGTACATATCCTTTGGTCTTTTTGGCTAAGTCTGCAAAACTACAAGGCACGTCCTGTCGGATATGCCCAATCTAAATTATCGTATTCAAGTACTTGGGCCAGTCGTAACATGTTAGTGTTAGGTGCTTTAGTTCTTGTATTCCTGGTAATGCACGTTTATAACTTTTTCTATGTGATTAAGTTTGATCCTCATTCAATGAGCACTACGGTGATTGATGGTGTTGAAATGGAAGACACTTACGCATTAGTTGCTGGTCTTTTTAAATCCAGTGTTGTTTACGATCTTATTTATGTATTAGGTGGATCTCTGTTAGGTTTTCACTTATTTCATGGTTTCTGGTCTGCATTTCACACAATTGGTTTCTCAAACAAACTTTGGATTAGCCGCCTTCAGATAATTGCAAGAGTTTTTGCAATTCTTGTTGCTGTAGGTTTCTCAATCATTCCATTGTATTTCCTGATTAAATTTTAATCGAAAAGAAATTGAATTATGAGCGTATTAAATTCTAAAATACCCGAAGGGCCTTTGGCTCAGAAGTGGACAAACTATAAAAATCACCAAAAGCTTGTAAACCCTGCTAACAAACGTAAACTGGATGTGATCGTTGTAGGAACAGGTTTGGCTGGTGGCGCTGCTGCTGCTTCTCTTGGTGAAATGGGGTTCAATGTAAAGAACTTTACTATTCAGGATTCTCCTCGTCGTGCTCACTCTATTGCTGCACAAGGGGGTATCAATGCTGCTAAAAACTATCCAAATGATGGTGACTCTGTTTACCGTCTTTTTTACGATACAATTAAAGGTGGTGACTACCGTGCTCGTGAAGCAAACGTTTACCGCCTTGCTGAAGTAAGTAACAGTATTATTGACCAATGTGTGGCACAAGGAGTTCCTTTCGCACGTGAATATGGTGGTTTGCTTGACAACCGTTCTTTCGGTGGTGCTCAGGTTAGCCGTACTTTCTATGCTAAAGGTCAAACAGGTCAGCAGTTACTTTTAGGTGCTTATCAAGCTTTGATGCGCCAGGTAAATGCAGGTACTGTAAAAATGTACACACGTACTGAGTTGGTTGACATCGTTATTATTGATGGTAAAGCTCGCGGTATTATTACTCGTGATTTGGTAACTGGCGAACTTCAACGTCATTTTGGTCATGCTGTAGTATTGGCAACTGGTGGTTACGGAAATACATTCTTCCTTTCAACTAACGCGATGGGATCAAATGGTTCTGCAGCAGTAAAAGCTTTCCATAAAGGAGCCATGTTTGCAAATCCATGTATGGCACAGATTCACCCAACATGTATTCCTGTTCACGGTGAATTCCAGAGTAAATTGACTTTGATGTCTGAGTCTCTTCGTAACGACGGACGTATCTGGGTTCCTGCGAAGAAAGAAGATGCTGAAGCGATTCGTGCCGGTAAATTAAAACCAACACAAATTGCAGAAGAAGATCGTGACTACTATTTGGAGCGTCGTTACCCTGCTTTCGGTAACCTGGTTCCTCGTGACGTTGCTTCTCGTGCTGCAAAAGAACGTTGCGATGCAGGTTTCGGTGTAAACTCAACAGGATTGGCTGTTTATCTTGATTTTAAATCAGCTATTGAACGTTTGGGTAAAGATGTAATTGAAGCCCGTTATGGAAACTTGTTCCAGATGTATGAAAAAATCGTAGACGAAAATCCATACGAAACACCAATGATGATTTTCCCTGCTATCCACTATACAATGGGTGGTCTTTGGGTTGATTATGAATTGCAAACAAATATTCCTGGATTATTTGCTGCTGGTGAAGCTAACTTCTCAGATCACGGTGCAAACCGTTTGGGAGCATCTGCATTGATGCAAGGTTTGGCTGATGGTTATTTCGTTCTTCCTTATACAATTCAGAATTATTTGGCTGATGAAATCCGTACGCCACGTATGTCTGGTGATGAGCCTGAATTCATGGAAGCTGAAAAAACTATTAAAGCTCGTTTCGAAAAATTGATGAGCATTAAAGGTAACCGTTCGGTTGACAGCATCCACAAAGAACTTGGTTTGATCATGTGGGATTTTGTAGGAATGGGACGTAATGAAGCAGGACTAAAAAATGCTCTTGAGAAAATTACTGCTATTAAGAAAGAATTCTGGAGCAATGTTCGTATTCCTGGAGAAACAAAAGGAATGAATGTTGAGTTGGAAAAAGCAAGCCGTTTAGCTGATTTCATCGAGATTGGTGAATTGATGGCTCGTGATGCACTGGACCGTGAAGAGAGTTGTGGTGGTCACTTCCGCGAGGAATACCAAACAGGTGAAGGTGAAGCGCTTCGTCAGGATGATAAATTCGCATATGTTTCTTGTTGGGAATATAAGGGCGAAGATTCAGAACCAGTTATGAATAAAGAAGACCTGGTTTACGAAAGCGTACAAATGGTTCAACGTAATTACAAGTAATGGCTTTTTAAATAGGAGATCAATCATGGAAAATACAATAAATCTCACATTAAAGATTTGGCGTCAGAACGGTCCCAAAGACAAAGGCCGCTTTGAAACCTATAAAGTAGAAAATATCTCAACCGATAGTTCATTCCTTGAAATGTTAGACATTCTGAATGAGCAATTGGTGAGTGAAAATAAAGAACCTGTTGCATTTGACCACGACTGCCGCGAAGGTATCTGCGGAATGTGTTCATTGTATGTAAACGGACGTCCTCACGGACCAGACGATGATGTAACAACTTGCCAGTTGCACATGCGTAAATTCAAAAATGGCGAAACTGTAACTATCGAGCCATGGCGTTCAGCTGCATTCCCTGTAATCAAAGACTTGATTGTAGACCGTAATGCATTTGATAAAATCATTGCTGCAGGTGGTTATGTTTCAGTAAGTACTGGTGGTGTGCCAGATGCAAACGCAATTCCAATTCCAAAAGATGCTGCTGATGAAGCTATGGATGCTGCATCATGTATCGGTTGTGGAGCTTGTGTTGCTGCTTGTAAAAACTCATCTGCCATGTTGTTCCTTTCGGCAAAAGTGAGCCAGCTGGCTTTATTGCCACAAGGTAAAGTTGAAGCTGCACGTCGTGCAAAAGCAATGGTTGCCAAAATGGACGAACTTGGTTTTGGTGGTTGTACAAACACCGGAGCTTGTGAAGTTGAATGTCCTAAAGGCGTTTCAATTGCAAATATTGCCCGCTTAAACCGCGAGTACTTAGTTGCAAGGTTAAAAGACTAATTCGATAAAAGAATTAAAATATAGAGTACCCCTTTAACTTAGGTTGAAGGGGTATTTTTTTGCTTTTCAAATGCCCGGGTGCGAAGATTTGTAATCGTCACTTATATGTGCCTTATGCTGCTGCAAGAACCCGCGCTAGCGCGGGTTTTACTCAATGCTTTCTTTGTACATAAGATAATCTAACTGTCTTAATTTCCTTTTATTGTTAGAGTCATTATTGTCATCAGAAGGGATAATATCCATATTTACAGTGTATTTCCACAATTGAGTTGGATCTTCTTTTTTGTGTGAAAAAATCAGCTCATAAATAAAATTTGATACGACACAAGAATTTTCCTGCATAGAATAGGTCAAACAGATTTGAGTTTGATAATGGTATCTGTTTGACTGTTTTACAGGATTGTTTTGGAAATTACCAACATAGTCAACTTGTTCAATTATCATCGTTTCTTTATTGATATAATAAGTTGCCTGATTTATTAGATTCTTATTTGGTTTAGAGTGTATGACTTTAATGATGATCTGCTTTTGTGTTGTTGTTTTTCTGCACTTCATTTTAGAGTAGTCTTGTTGAGACGGCCAGCTTACAGAGAATACATTTAAAGGAATTGAACTGGGGTAAGCCAAATAAGGTTGCTTGGATATCTTAATATAAGTCTCCATTTTTAAGCTATCCAGCCAATAATCAGTTTTAGTTTTTCCATTTTCTTTAGTTTGATGATTAAAACTAATCTGAGCTTCTGATTTCCTTTTAACAGTATCGTTATAGAATAACTTATCATCTCGATAGCAAAGCCCATCAAATGATTTTATTTGGTGTTTTTGAGTACTATCCCTCGCCTGCAAAAGAGTTTTATAGGCACTTTCCACAGATACAGATACTTCATCAAGAAGAAAAATCTCTGGTTCAAGTTTTACGATATCCCTATTAATTAATGATTTTGCTATGAAGTATTTATGCTTAAATCCAATACTTTCAATGAAAATGGTATCATTTATATTGCAAGAAATGCAAAACTTTCCTACTGAGTCAGAATAAGTTCTTAAATCCTCATTGTTTAATCTTATTGAAGCATATGGAATTGTTTCTTTAGTTGTGCTGTTTATTAATGATGCTTCAATTATTGTTTGAGCAGAACTATTGGATAAAAATAGAAATGATAAAAAGAATAAAATGTATTTATGCATAGGTTGAAAATTGGAGATATTTTAGTTCTATAAATTATTGAAAAGATCAATTAATTCGTTAATGCCGTTATTTTGGCGTTTTAACTAGTAAAACTACACGTCAGGATATTGAATACTAAAGTTTTCAAATATGCTATTTTGAGAGAGAACTATAAGCATTTTCATTTTCTTCAAACCAAGTAATTCATAAAATAGAGTAAGCTACAGTGTCGAAAGTTCGAGACTAATTTCCAATCCAAATTTGTTGCTAGCAATGTTTTTGATGTTTTGTATTACCTGATCTTCAATATAAAAGTGTTCGTTATTTTCAATGTTGATATTTGCATGTTTTCGGGTTAAAAAAAAGCCAGATTTTTCTTTGATGAAGAGTTTTGGAACTGTTCCAAACTCGAGACTATAATAGGGAGATATTGAGAGGGTTAATTTGTCAGTCAACTCTTTCTTAAAATCAATCCCCGTTTTTAATTCAAAGCCAGCTTTCCCAACAGTAAGAGAAAGCTTGTCCGCATCAAACGTCTTCCTCTTGATCTTAAATTCCTGTGTGTTTGAGAAAGTTTTGGTATTTATTCCATATTTAATTGAACCGATGGAGATGGTTGGACTAATAAAAATTCGTTTCCCATAACTTTTTAGTGCAAGATCGTATGTAAACCCAAGATGAGTTGATTTATAAAAGTTTGAAATCAGTTCTTCTTTTGTTTCTATGAATAACAGGCAATTATTGCTTAAACGATATCCGTAGAGGATTCCCATTAATCCTGAATAATCTTCAGTAGAATTATTTAGAGCTACTGGAATAGAGTAATTCTGATTAGGGAGGTAATTGAATTGAATATAGGGATGAAAATCATATTGTTTAAACTCCATGGTTAACCCGAAATACATGTTTGAAGCAAAAGAAACGATATCACTTGCAAGGTATGGATTACTTGTTTGGTTTTGCTTATTGGAAAGCAATTCAACGGATTGATTATTGCTTATTTGAAGTTGTGTTGTAGAATCTAAGCTTAATGTAGTATAATCTTTCCATGTTGAATTTGAGTAATCTTCTGCTTCCGAAGAGAAAATGGCAGTATATAAGTCTTGCTCAGAATATGGAATAGGATCGTTATTATCTTTATCGATATTTGTTGTTACATATTCTGCAAGTAAATTATACTCTATATCTTTAGACGTATTTCTAATTAGCTGCGAGTCATAAGAATATTTAAAAAAGTATTTTCCGTCTATTTCTTCATATTGAATGATAGATCTTAGGTCTAAAGCTTCAAGATTGTGCTTTAAGTTCTGTGTTCTCTTCTTTTTCCCCTCTGATGAATATGTAAAATCAATTCTGATAATCACTTTTGTGTCAATATCCATAAGCAAGTAACCTTTAAATCTGGCATTACTCCTGTATTTTGGAGAGAAATTGATCTTAAGGAGTTTTTGATCTCCTTGAACGATAAGGCTATCTATCTGGTAAATATATTTTTTGAAATTTGCGTCATCGAGAAAGGCATATCTATTTTTCACATAGTCATAATTTAAAGGTTGGTATATACCACCGTAAAAATTGAGAAAAGGGATTGAATCATTAGTTATATCTTTATTAATCCGTGATTTTACAATTTTAACGCTTCCATTTTCCTTGTTCTTATAGCTCTTTTTATAAACATCTAAAATCGCTTCGCCAAAGTAGAGGGTATGTTCTTCACTTGTTAAAGATTCACGGTAAAATCCTGTTTGGCGACTATTAAAATCAAGATAGTTCTCTGGTATTTTGTCAATAGCTTGTTGCAAATAAATTAGGGATGAATCTCTGGTTGTAATTTCAACTTCGTTGATGTAATAATCCTGGGCTTTAAGTTTAATCAAGTAAAATGATTGATCCGGTTTAATTTCTAAAGTATCGGATAAATATCCCAGGTGGGAGACGATAAGGTTTTTCTTATCACTATTTGAGGGTAATGAAAATTCAAATATACCTTCACTATTGCTTATTGTACCTTGATAAGTTCCTTCAACTGATAAACTAACAAAAGGTAGAGAAACATCCTTTTCGTCAATTACTTTTCCTGTAATCTGAATGTTTTGTCCAAACAAAATGTATGAACAAATAATGAGAATTGAAGTGATTGAATATTTTAACATATATTTTAATGATATCCTATTTTATCTGATCAATTATTTTTTCTTCATTTTCCGTGAATTGGATAATATTGGGATTTTTCCAGAACTCTGTTTGGTAATTATTCCCCAGGCTATATAATGATTTCTTATTTTCGGATTCTTTATTTTTTATTGGATTCTTAGAGATAATATCTTCAATATCGAAGACCAATAAATCACTGACAAATGAATATTTTATATTAATTCTTTTTCTGTTCCAGATCTTTATGTCAAAACGTCGTTTCAAATATTTCAAATGATACATGTTTTTTGCCGTTTCAAAAATTATCTTTGATTCTGTTTCCAGAAGTTTGCCTTTGAGAATAATTAGATTTATTTCTTTGGAGAATTCGGCGTGAGATGGATCTAGATTCTTTTCAAAAGACATAATTAAGTTTTCCTCTTGGTTTATCTCAATTGTTCCATAATATAGTACTGCATCTTTCTCAGATTTAGGCTCATATTCAATCTTAAGAATCCTCTCATCAGTGTTTGAAGTAACAAGTTTAAAATTATAATTGACCAAACTTTCTTTCCTAAAAATATCTTTAATTTCCTCAATTAGTTCTATTAGTTTTACACTGTTTATATCCAAAGGAGATAGAATATCAAATTCAGACTCATCAACGTCTGAGCTGATTTCCATTGCTCTGGATTGATTAACTTTAACTTTACTCTTTGTTTTTCCTGATTTTTCAGAAATGTAGTAATCAAGCAATCCATCCGAGAATTTTGTATGGCTATCGTTCTCACCAACAAATTCCCTATAATATGTTTTCAGATAAATGGGTAAATTGTCAGTAATTAAATCAACAGAATGATCAACGGCATCATCAATGATTTTAGATATAGATCTTTCTGTTATGTTTATCTCGTCAATTTCATAGTCTTTTTTATGAAGTTCAACTATGACGTTATCTTCCTGTAATAGCTCTCTTGCGGGAAGGTATTTTTTTTGATAGTTAATATGTGAAAAGCATATAGTATCCGAGTTAGCCCCCTTGTATTCCAATGAAAAATTCCCTTCACCATTGCTTATTGTACCTTGATAAGTTCCTTCAACTGATAAACTAACAAAAGGAACAGGAGCTTGATTTTCATCTATTACTTTCCCGTTGATTTGAAGGTTTTGTCCCAACAGGGTGAATGAACAAATAATAAGGATTGATGTGATTAAATATCTTAACATGTTTATGTGGAGATTTAGCGTTTCCTATGTAAAGGATGAAAGTTTCAATAAGAGGTTTCCTTTTTGATATTATTATAAATGTGATAGTAATACCAACGGAAAATTTATCAAAATATGTATTAAGATGTCACAGAAAATGCTTTGTTTGTTTATCATTCTAATATATCCCAATAATAATCCCATAACTATTTGAGTTAAAACAAGTAGGAATGGTAATAGATAATGAATTTGAGATTTGTAAAGTTTGTTAAATGAAGAAAAGCAAAGCACAAAGTAATTCTATAAAAGATTAAGGTGAAGTGTTTGTGCCAAATGTATACCAATCTATTATATATATCGGTATTTAATTCTGAAAGAATTGAAATGTGAAGCCCTCGTTAGCGCGGATTTGCAATCCGTGCCATTTCAGACTTTAAATCCATGCTGTTACATCAAAATATTCTCTTGTTTTTTTTAAAACAAAACACGGATCACAGATCCGCGCTAGCTGGGAAGTTGACACATTTAATTACAAAATCCAATTGCTGATAACTTTAGCCAGGAAATACCCTAAAGGTAATCCAACGGCATAACCAATTAGATATGTAAATGTTGATTTTGCTGAGTTAATGGATTCAAAAAAAATTCTAATCATAAAACAATTTTTTACTGCAAATTACTTATTTAACTATTTGCTCTGTATTATTCAATCCAGCATTAAAACCGTCTTTAAAAGCTTGTGTATTATCATTCCAATTGATAACCAGATCAACTAAGAAAATGAAAAGAATTCCAATAAAGAAAAAAGCAATGTCTCGTTTTTTGATTCTTAATTTCATAATAGTAGTTTTTGTGTTTAACAATTTGGTTCCTGTCCTTTAAAAGAATACTAATTTTAAAAAACTACTACAATATAACATAATGGATTGTAAGGATAGCAGATATTTTTGTTTAATTCATGAACAGTCCCAAATATTGCATGAACTACTATGTTTCTACCTATGAAGTGATGGAAATATAAGTTATAAGTTGACGACTTTTGGATTATCTATTCAAACTATAAAAGCTTCAATTGAGCAGAGTTATCTGATACATCAAGTTGGTATTTTGCACCCACCATCAACGGTAAATTCTGATCTACATGGCCAACAGGGAAGTTAAAGCAAACCGGAAAATCATATTCTTTAACAGCATTTAAAATGATTTCTTCTACAGATTGCCCAAAAGGAGAATCATTGTCCTTCATATCTGTAAACTGACCAACAACCAATCCTTTTAAATGGGCTAGTTTACCTGATAATTTTAAACTATGCATGATTCTGTCGAGGTGGTAAAGGTATTCTGAAAGGTCTTCAATAAACAGGATTTTGTCATTTGTATCTGGTTCTATTGAAGTTCCTAATAAGCTGTAAAGAATGGATAAATTTCCACCAATGATTGGAGCTTCTGATACGCCTTTTCTATTTAATTTTTCTGTGGGGCATTCAATTTCCAACTTTTCGCCTTTCAGTATTTTCATTAACGAGAGAAAACTTTCGGATGGTTGGCCTTCATCTAAATAAAAACCGGGCATCGCTCCATGAATACTGCAAAATCCTTCTTTCTGAAAGAGGGAATGTAACACAGTAATATCGCTAAATCCGACTAACCATTTGGGATTCTTTTTGAATTGAGTAAAATTAATCTGATCGGCAATACGAATTGAGCCATAGCCTCCACGGGCACAAATAATGGCTTTACATTTTGGATCATCCAAAGCTTGTTGTAAATCTCTCAGACGTTCCTCATCTGTTCCTGCAAATTGAAAATGATTGGTAAAAACATGATCCCCAAACAAAACTTCAAAGCCTTGTTCCTCCAATAAATCAGTGCCAGACAGGATCTTATCCTTATTTACTTTCCCGGCAGGGGAAACGATTTGGATGCGATCACCTTGTTGTAAAAAGCCTGGAGAAATCATAGCTGATTGTTTGGGTGAATATTGTTTGTTTAAAATTATAACGAATGCATTAAAAACAAAAAAACCTCTTTTTACAAAGAGGCTTGATTTTTATTTTTTAGCGTAAATCCATACTCCGGCACCATCGTAGGTTTGCCTGTATTTATCCCTTGCTGCTTTGGCTTCTTCCAGGTTATTAAAACTGTTTACTGAAATGTAATTCAATCCATTAATAACCCCTATGTTTTGAGCATCATAACCACTGTCAAGTAGTTTTTGCAGAAACACGCTGGCATTTTTTTCATTTTTGAAACTTCCTGCAATAATGTGGTATTTGTTTTCAACTTTAGAAGTAGCTTCTTCATGAAAAACAGCTGTCTCTACTTTCTTTACTTCTGGAGCAATTTCTTCAGTAACTTCAATGTTTGCTTCTTCAACAATTATTGGTTTTGGATTCTCGATAACTGTTGTTATGCTAGACATCGGATTTAAGTCTGACTTTTGAGTTGTCAGGCTGTCCTTTTTAGGGACTAAAGCAAGTGCAAGTAGAACAGGGACAGCAATTAAAACTTTCTTTGCTAAACGCTGACTGAAAACGACATGAGATGTGTTAAATGTCGTTGATTTAGTAGGAATATTACCCGCATGCTTTTTCTGGAAAAGGCTTTCGTAATGAAAAACCGGAAGTCCGTAAGCATTAAGATTTATATTCTCTTGTAAATGCGGGTTAAAAATCAGGTGTTCAAATTCGTCATATCGAAGATCACCAATTCCGGGGATGTTTATTTTTTCGCCATCTGTTAACCGATAGTTCAATTCCTGAACCATGGTGTCAACTTTCTTTCTGGCCTGAATATAACCAATACCTTCCTGACGGGCGACATAGTTAATGAATAACCCATCGTTGAAGTTCAGTTTTTTATTAAAAGTAACTGTCTTTTGAGGAGGTGTAAACCTGGATTGTTTGTGTCCGGCTGATTTATAATTGGTAACAAAACCACCAAATTCAGGAATGATCACACAATCATTCAAAAGCAATAATTCTTTTATATATTTTAATAAATCCACAGGATTAATCTGTTTTGTTTAAATCAAAAATAAGCAAAAAAATAGTGGACAACAACCTAAATTTTAAACTTCTCTTTTTTATTCAAAAGATATCTTTATTGTAATGTATTAGCTAGGAGTGTTTGCTACGAATCTTTATTTTGTATTTTAGCTAAAAATTGAAATCCCAAGAATAATGCAAAAGATTTTAGTTACTGGTGGAACCGGTTATATTGGATCACATACTGTTGTGGAGTTACAGCAGGCTGGTTACGAGGTGATCATTGTTGATGATCTCTCCAATTCAAGTATTGATGTTCTTACTAATATTGAAAAGATAAGTGGTATAAAACCTGAATTTGAGCAATTCTGTTTTGCAGATCAGGCTAAAACCGATGATTTTTTTAATCGCCATCAAAACATCTCAGCTATTATTCATTTTGCAGCATTTAAAGCTGTTGGTGAATCGGTTGAAAAGCCTCTTCATTACTACCGAAATAACCTGGTTTCCTTATTGAATATTTTGGATAACCAGATAAAATATAATATTTCCAATATCGTTTTTTCGTCTTCATGTACTGTTTATGGGCAACCTGATAAGCTTCCGGTTACTGAAAAAACGCCACGGAAAGACGCGGAATCTCCATATGGGAATACGAAGCGTGTAAACGAAGATATTTTGCAGGATACGATAAAAGCAAATCCTCAGATAAAAGGGATTGCTCTCCGCTATTTTAATCCAATTGGAGCGCATCCTTCAGCATTGATTGGAGAATTACCTTTGGGTGTTCCACAAAATCTGGTGCCATTTATTACGCAAACAGCTGCCGGAATTCGTGATGAGTTGAAAGTCTTTGGTGACGATTACAATACCCCTGACGGATCTGCAGTTCGTGATTATATTAACGTGGTTGATTTGGCAAAGGCGCATGTTGTTGCTATTGAACGGTTATTGAATAGTAAAAACAAAACCGGATATGAAATATTTAATCTGGGAACCGGAACTGGTTTATCGGTATTGGATATTGTGAACGGTTTTGAAAAAGCGACAGGAGAAAAATTAAATTATAAAATCGTTGGGCGTAGAGAAGGGGATGTTGAAAAAATTTGGGCTGATACTACTTATGCCAATGAAGAGTTGGGATGGGAAGCTGAAACTGGTACCGAAGAAACCTTATTATCTGCCTGGAACTGGGAGAAGAATATTCGTGGAATAAAATAATCTAAAAAGAAACGATTACATCGGTTCTCAAAGAGCCTGCGTGTAATCGTTCTTTAAATGAAAAACCTATTATTTTAGAATGGACCTCTGTATCCACCACCTCTTCTCTGCATATCTTCAAGCCTTATATTAACGACATTATTGTATAATGAGCCAAAAGTAAAGGAAATACCAGTTCTTATATTGTAAGATTCAGATGTTGCCAGTTGGCGGGAACCTAATAATAAATCATCAGGACGAACTTCTGTTTTTGAGATATTAATATCATCGTTAATGATAGAATAGCTACCGGATAAATTCCAGGATAATCCTTTCCATATACGAATGTCAATTGAGGCATTTATACCTAAATTATTTTCTTTAAAATTTCGTAAAAAATGTTGAAATGTAATTGTTGTTGATACTTCGCCCCATTGTTCTTTTGAAACATATCCCAGGGCAAACTTTTCAAAACCGATCTTTTCCTCTGTTTTATCAAAAATTGTTTCTTCTTCATATTTACGACCATCTAATCCAATGTAATAAGCCAATCGTAATTGTCTTCGACTTGACATTGCATAAGGGTAAAAATTATACTCAATCTCTGGGCTAAATGTGTAGTTCAACTTAAAGTTTTCACGTGTGCTTCTTGAAACTCCACCTTCAATACCAATAGCAAAATGATCTCCCAGACTGTTAACTATTTGGGCAATAATTTTACGATCTACGGTCTTATCTGTAATTGAAATCGTATCGTACTTGAAATTCCTCTCATTAGTTTCGCTTTGCATAAAAAGGTCATATCTCCATTCCGGGGTTACACGTCCTGCAGAGAATGTACCTTCGAGCGATTTAGAATCACTGGATTCTTCTCCTTCGATATTTCCTCTTACGCTAGTTTCAAAGACCCAGCTGTCCCATGGATCTTTTTCAACAACATTGCCACCTTGTGGCCTGCTATCTCCAACGAATTCAAATTCAGGATATTCATTGGCAAGTACCATGAATGGTAACAGTCCGATTTTTATTACCCGGGTATATCCGTCCCGTATTTCAGTATCTGTTGATTCTCCTGAAGAGAAGTAGCTTAATGTGTCACTTTTCCCAGCGAATTCATCCAATCCAATAAAGTAGAATTCATACTGACGTCCGGCTCCGGTTTGCTGAATTGTTCCTAGTAAATGCACATTGGCAACATCACGGTTTCTTACGTAGTTTACCTGAGGGAACTCTTCACGTAAAAAAGATTCATCGATAAATTCTGCATCCAGAAAAACATCGATTGAGGATGAATTGTCACTTTCAGTTTGGGCAAAACCAAACATGGGAAGAAAAACAACTATGAACATCAAAAATGAAGAAAGCGTTGATTTTTTCATGATTTATAAGGTTTTTTGTTGATATCTGTCCTCTTGGTATTTTATTATTCCTACTCTTTTTTCCCTTCAGTACTTTCTACGGGTTTCTTCTTACTGCAGTTTTTCCTGCAAGTATTACTGTGATCACAGTATTCATCGGCATCTCTATCCGAGAATTTTCGACAACCATTTATTTGACTATTTTGACCTGTTGGTCTTTGTTCGTTAGCCAGGACAACTCCTCCTGTAAGAACAACTCCTGCTGATATTGCAGACCGTCTGATAAATTTTCTTCTATCCATCTTCTATCTATTTTGATTAACTTAAAAAAAGTATGAGTATGGGAATTATGGCCCCGATTAATAATTCTAACCCTCCAATGCCTTTCATCCCTTTTTTACCCTTTATCATGAATAATCCTGTAATTACAATTACAACCAGGGAAAGCACAAAAAAGTCGGAGAAGTAAGTCCAGAGTTCACTGGGATTGTAATGCATATCAACTAATTGTGTTAAAACCGGCAGGTTTGATGCATCAAAGCCCCAACTGTTAATATGGTTCATCAGAAAACCACTTATCCCATAAACAATAATCATCCCTGTCATTATGTATGATAAATGACGGTGAATGATTCTGAACCATTTTCTCCACACTGTATTCATTTTATCTTTTTTTAAAACCACTTAATTTAAATTTCCATTGTTATCGTTTAGACTTTGGATTAAGACAAATGTATAAGCAAAGTGACTGAAAAAGACTTGTTTATGGATGAAAGCGAAAAATGCCAATCTGAAGGCGAAAAAGATAGTTCTCAAGAATTTGTATTTATATGGTGCGACAGTTTTGAATCAACTATATTCGTATCAAAAACCTTAAGAGATGAAAGTCAACACGACAAATAAGAAGGTTCTGGTTATTTTAGTTTCCCTCATACTAGGGGTTCTACTTTCATTTCGTGAGATTGATTTATACTTCTTTACAACATGGAGATATCCCGAAAGTAGTTCCAGTATTCTTTTTTTGGCTTTTTTCACATTTATCTTTTTCACGAGTCAAAGTCTTGCCTTGTTTTGGACAAATATTCTTTGGAAGAAACAACACACATTTAGAAAGAAGATATTGATAAGCCTGGGTGTTACTTTCGTATTCATTTTATTCGGAACAATTGTGCTTATTCTTTTCAATGAGAGTTCGCATTTTGTTAATCGAATGTTGAGTGGAAGACACCAGGAATTTATAGATTCAATTTTTTCTTTAATCCTTCGAAGCGTTTCAACTTTTATAATTCTCTCTGGAGCAACATGGATTTATTATTTGTTGAATAAAAAGAGGGAGGCCGAAAAAAAATATGAAGCACTTAAAATTGAAAGCCTGCAAAGTCAGCTGCAAGCCTTAAATAATCAGATTAATCCCCACTTTTTTTTCAATGCCCTTAACTCTTTACATTCATTAATCTTGGAAGATCAGAAAGATAAATCTTTAACTTACCTGTCTAATCTTTCAAACATATTCAGGTATATTTTGCAAAGCGAGAAAAAGGGCTTGGTTAAACTTAAAGATGAGCTTGATTTTCTGGAAATCTATAAAGAAACACTTTTCGTTAAGTATGAGCAGCGTTTAGAGTTTGATATTGATGTTGATAAAAGGTATCATAATTTTCAAATTCCGGTGCTTTCTCTTCTTCCAATAATAGAAAATGTAAGCAAGCACAATGAGATTAGTAATCAGTTTCCTATGCTTGTTCGTATTAAAACTGAAGATCTGAAGCTGGTAATAAGAAATAACAAACACGAAAAAATTGATTCGGTAATTTCTGACGGGGTTGGGTTAAGTAATCTGAACAAACGATTTAAGTTACTTCTCAATAAAGAAATAGTGATCGAAGATTTGGAATATTTTTATACAGTATCCTTACCTTTAGGTGAAGTCCAGAAATCAGATAAATAGTCACAATGAAGGTAATTATTATTGAAGACGAAATAGCTGCGTTTAATAACATCAAAAGGATTTTGAATCAACTGGATCCTAACATTGAAATACTTGCCAATTTGGATACTGTTTCTGCAAGTGTAAACTGGCTAAAATCAAATCCTTCTCCGGATCTTATTTTTATGGATATACAGCTGGCTGATGGTTCTTCTTTCAATATTTTTGAACTCATTACGATTGAAGCCCCTGTAATTTTCACAACAGCTTATGATGAATATGCTATTAATGCTTTTAAGGTTAATAGCATTGATTATCTCCTTAAGCCGATCACATTTAAGAATGTAAAAAATGCGATGGATAAGCTCAGTCGTGTGAATCATTTAAATCTTGAAAAAGCACTTCGGGAATTAGATCTTCATTTCCGTCCGAAAGGATTTAAACAACGAATTTTAGTTCCTTACAAAGATCGAATCCTTCCCATTCCGATAAATGATGTTGCATTCTTTTATAATACAGAAGGAATCACTGAGCTTTTCACTATAGAACATAAATCCTATAAATTGGATAAGGCTCTGGAAAAAATTATTCAGGACCTTGATCCTGATAAATTTATTCGGGCAAACAGGCAGTTTATTATTTCAAAAGAAAATATAAAGGATATTACCATTTGGTTTGATAATCGACTGTTAATCAACCTGAATATTGAAACGCCCGAAAAAATATTTGTAAGTAAAAACCGGGCGTCCGATTTTAAAAACTGGTTTGCTTCGTAGTATTCCAATTTGAGTAATTGCATTGGGAAAAGAATACTAAAATGATTGAATAATACAACTATCTTTGTGGCTGTAATATAAATTGATAATGAAACAGCCAAATCCAGAAAAGAAGAAACGTTCTTTCTCAAAAAAATCAAACACCATAAGTTTTCAGGTAACTGAACGTGCTGAGTTGATGAAATTCCTGATAGAAAAGCTTCCTCATAAAAACCGGAACAACATTAAAACTTTGCTTAAGAAAAAGCAGGTATTGGTTGATGGGTTGGCAATATCTCAGTTTAACCATGTTTTACGTCCCGGGCAAAAAGTCGAATTAAGTAAATCACGTGCTCCGGAAGGTTTAAAAATGAAAGGTGTTGCTGTTGTTCATGAAGACAATGACCTGATCATTGTTAACAAAAATGCCGGAATTCTTACCATGGCTACAGCCAAAGAAAAGCGTAATACGGTTTACAGCATGTTGAGCGATTACGTGAAAGTTCAGAATAAAGACAATAAGATATTTATCGTGCATCGCCTTGACCGCGAAACTTCAGGATTAATGATGTTTGCGAAGAATGAAAAAATGCAGAAGTTACTTCAGGAGTCGTGGAAAAAAACTATTTCGGAACGTGCGTACCTGGCTGTAATCGATGGGAAACTGGAACAGCCGGAAGGAACTGTTAAATCGTATTTATTCGAAAGCAGTGTCTTTATTGTATATTCCAGTCAAAACCCCGAAAAAGGGCAATTGGCCATTACGCACTATTCAACTTTAAAAAGTAATGATCGTTATTCCTTGTTAAAGATGAATTTGGATACCGGGCGTAAAAATCAAATACGTGTTCACTTAAAAGATCTGAATCATCCTATTGTGGGTGATAAAAAGTATGGTTCCACATCAAACCCAATTGGACGTTTAGGTTTACATGCCTGGGTTTTGGCGTTCACCCATCCTCTTACGAATAAGAAAATGAAATTCGAGACATCCATCCCTGGAAGTTTTCTGAAATTATTTTAAAACGCAGCTTCATTCATGGCTTTAAAAGACATTCAGGTAATTGCTTTTGATGCGGACGACACACTTTGGGAAAACGAGAATTTCTTCAGGGAGGCCGAGCAGAAATTTTGCGAGGTTCTGGAGGAATATCAACCCAAAGAAAAAGTCATGTCTGACTTATTTCGGGTTGAAATGCAAAATCTGGAATTGTATGGGTATGGCATAAAAGCTTTTACCTTATCACTTATTGAAACTTCACTTTTAATTTCTGATAATAAAATCAAGCCAGAACAAACTGAATCAATACTGGGAATTGGAAAAGAGTTGCTGCAAAAGGAAGTCATCTTACTTGATGGAATTGTTGACTTGCTTGAAAATCTGTATGGAAAATTTCGCCTGGTTGTTGCTACCAAAGGTGACCTTCTTGATCAGGAGCGTAAGCTGAAAAAATCGGGCTTACTTAAATATTTTCATCACATTGAAGTGATGACTCATAAAAGAGCAGAGAACTATCAGCAACTTTTAAATCACCTGGATATTCCTGCCAGTCAATTTCTTATGGTTGGTAACTCTCTGCGTTCAGATATTTTACCAGTTATTGAATTAGGAGGCTATGGGGCACACGTACCTTTTTATACAACCTGGGAATATGAAAAGATGGATCCTTCTGAAATTGAAAGTGATCGGTTTTTTGAATTGAAAGAAGTTCATCAGGTTTTAGATTTATTTCAAAAAACGAAATAGTTATGGAGTATCAGGGAAATATATTGAAAATGAAAACAGAGCTGGCAAATCCTGTTCAATATTATTTGCCCATTGGAGAGCAGAAAGTTGATATGAATTCATTAATCGGAGAGGAGATCGAGTTTCAGTTTGATGGGCAAATCAATTGTATTTCTTGTGGGAAGAAAACAAAGACTTCCTTTAGCCAGGGTTTTTGTTACTCTTGTCTTCAAACTGCTCCCGAAGCCAGCGAAACCATTATGCGCCCGGAATTATCGAAAGCTCACCTGGGAATTGCACGAGATATGGAGTGGGCTGAAAAACATGATCTGATTGATCACATTGTATATTTGGCAGTATCCAGCGAATTAAAGGTTGGAGTAACTCGTCATCATCAAATTCCAACACGCTGGATTGATCAGGGGGCAAGTTTCGCAATACAGCTTGCGAAAACACCCAACCGTCATATTGCCGGTGTAATAGAGGTTTTCCTGAAACAGTTTTATAAGGATAAAACCAACTGGCAAGACATGCTTAAGAATAATGTCAATCATTCCTTCAACCTAAAAAAGGAAAAAGAAAATGCTTTAAATCTTCTTCCTTTAGAGTTAAGCCATTACAAATCTAATGATGACAACATTACAGAGTTGATTTACCCTGTAAATGAATACCCTCAAAAAATTACGAGTTTATCGTTTGATAAAGCCCCAGAGATAAAAGGAACATTAATGGGCGTTAAAGGACAATATCTTCTTTTTGATAAAAACAGGGTTTTGAATATCAGAAAACACAATGGTTATTATCTGAAGTTTTTAGTTGGTTAAGCAGTTCAGTACGAATCATCCTGTCCGTTTTAATTTTAGATCGATTCACTTATTGAACTTTAGTTACATATTTGTAATTTAAAATGTTTCTAAGTCACCATACTATAGGAGGATTTCATTTTTTAATCTTTCTTTGTCAGTTGTTTTTTACACTAATTTTGCACTATATATTGCGTGCCGACTAATAAAACTTTATAATGGATAATCAGGACTGGAAAAAAATTGGCTTCGGTTACCGGAAGACCAAAATAAATGTACGCTGTAATTATAAGAATGGAGAATGGGGAGAACTGGAACTTCATGATTCTGAATACTTAAACCTTCATATGGCTGCAACTTGTCTGCATTATGGACAAGAAGCATTTGAGGGACTAAAAGCTTTTACGGGTAAAGATGGAAAGATTAGAATCTTCCGAATGGAAGAGAATGCTAAGCGTATGCAAAATTCCTGCGATGGAATTTTGATGCCACGTATTCCAATTGAGAAGTTTGAGGAAGCAGTCATTACGGCCGTAAAAAATAACATGGATTTTGTTCCGCCTTACGGTTCCGGTGCATCATTATATATACGACCTGTTGTTTTCGGAACCGCTCCTGAAATTGGGGTAAAACCTGCTTCGGAATATTTATTCATTGTTTTTGTAATGCCTGTAGGGCCTTATTTCCCGGAAGGTTTTATGCCAACCGATTTGCTTGTTACACGCGAATATGACAGGGCTGCTCCTAAAGGAACCGGAAAAATTAAGGTTGGAGGTAATTATGCTGCTAGTTTAGTTGCAGGTAAAAAAGCTAAAACTGGTGGTTACTCAGCAGTACTATATTTAGATGCCAGAGAGAAGAAATACATTGATGAATGTGGACCTGCAAATTTCTTTGCGATCAAGGATAACACATACATTACTCCACTTTCGGAGTCTATTCTTCCATCCATTACAAATATGAGCCTAACTCAGTTGGCTCAGGATATGGGGCTGAAAGTTGAAAGAAGACAGGTTCCCGTTGAGGAGTTATCTACTTTTGAGGAAGTTGGAGCTTGTGGTACAGCTGCCGTGATTTCGCCAATTAAGCGTGTGCACGATGCAGATAATGATATCGATTATACCTATGGAACTGAACCTGGTCCATGGAGCGTGAAATTATATGAGAGATTAACAGGCATCCAATGTGGCGATGAAGAAGACAAATACAATTGGGTAACAATCGTTGAATAAAGAATCTTACAATTCTATATAATTCGAAAGCCTTGATTGAAAAATCAAGGCTTTTTTGTTTTTCTAATATTTTAAGTATTGATATTATTATTAAATAAAAAAAGAGAACCAATTTCTTGATTCTCTTTTTACTGAGTAGCGGGAGCCAGACTCGAACTGACGACCTTTGGGTTATGAGCCCAACGAGCTACCAACTGCTCCATCCCGCAATATATTTTTAACTATTTTTTGTCTTTTTGAACGTACATCCTTGGAACTCCTTCCTCAAATGCGGTTGCAAATATAGAATAAGTTTTCACAATATCAAAATCCATATTTAGTTTTAGTTTTAGACAAATGAGTTAAAAAGTATTAATTTCAATCCTTTAGGCTAGGCTCTACTTTTATTTTTTTAATTTTGAGGCTCTCAATTTGAGGATATGCAAAAAGATTCCAAGAATAAAAAGATTTTTAATAAGCTAAAAAACCGTTATCGGCTTATTATTTATAATGATTCGACCTTTCAAACGGTTTGGAGCACAAAGCTTACAAGGATAAATGTTTTTGTAATTGGTGGTCTGGGTAGTCTTTTTTTAATCTTTTTGACGGTTATCCTTATTGCATATACTCCATTACGGGAGTTCATTCCTGGTTATCCTTCCGGAGACGTACGAAGAATGATTGTTGATAATGCCGTGTTGGTAGATTCTTTGGAAGAACAAATTACATTGAGGGATGATTATTTCGATAAAATAAAATCTTTAATTGAAGGAGAAATCCCTGTAGATACAGAGCTTGAAGCAGAAACATTATCTACTTATTCTACGGTTTCATTCCAAACGTATAATCACGATTCTCTATTTAGTCAGAATTTGTTGGAAGAGCAGGTTAACCTGTCCTTGCAACAAGGAGATAATGTTGAGGTGAATCTTTCCAATATTCATTTTTTTACACCTTTGGAAGGTCTTGTATCTGAGAGTTTTGATTCAAGTATTGATCACTATGCTGTAGATATTGTTGGCTTGTCGAATTCCCGAATCTCATCTGTACTTGATGGAACCGTAATATTCTCGGAATGGACTGTAAATACCGGATATGCGATGTACATTCAACATGCAAATAACCTGATATCAGTATATAAACACAACTCAGAACTCTTAAAGAAGGTTGGTGACCATGTTGAGGCAGGTGAAGCTATTGCTTTCATGGGAAATACCGGGGAATTAACTACCGGACCACACTTGCATTTTGAACTTTGGTACAAAGGATCGCCACTGGATCCGGAACAATATATTGATTTTTAATTACCCTGAATGAAGAAAAACATCGCTATTCTTGGATCTACCGGATCAATTGGTACACAAACTCTTGAAGTTATCGATCAAAACCCTGATCATTTTGAAGTGGAAGTGCTTACAGCCAATAATAATGTGGATCTCCTTATTGAACAAGCAAAGAAATATCAACCCAATACAGTAGTTATTGCCAATAAATGTAGGTACGAGACAGTAAAAGAGGCACTAAAGGATGAACCAATAAAGGTTTTTGCAGGGAAAGAAGCATTGGAGCAAATTGTTGTGCATGAGGATATTGATGTCGTAGTGACTGCCATGGTTGGTTATTCCGGACTAATACCTACACTGAATGCCGTAAAAGCTGGCAAGAATATTGCATTAGCAAATAAAGAAACTTTGGTTGTTGCCGGGGAAATAATTACTCAGGAAGCAATAAAAAATAAGGTGAGTATCTATCCGGTTGATTCCGAACATTCTGCCATCTTTCAATGTTTGGCAGGTGAGTATATGAATGAAATTGAAAAGATTTACCTGACGGCTTCAGGTGGCCCTTTTCGGGGATTTAATTACAATCAGCTAGAGGAGGTGACCCGGGATGATGCTTTGAAACATCCTAACTGGGATATGGGCTCAAAAATAACCATTGATTCTGCAAGTATGATGAATAAAGGTTTTGAGGTTATTGAGGCAAAATGGCTTTTTGATTTGCAGCCCGAACAAATTGATGTGATTGTACATCCTCAAAGTATTGTTCACTCGATTGTTCAGTTTTGTGATGGATCGATGAAAGCACAGATGGGATTGCCAGATATGAAGTTGCCTATTCAATATGCTCTGAATTTTCCGGAAAGGTTACCTTCAACTTTCGATCGTTTTAATTTCTTGGATTATCCAAAACTAACTTTCGAACAGGCTGATACAAAAATTTTTCGTAACCTTGCACTTGCTTTTGAAGCCTTAAATCAAGGAGGAAATATGCCTTGCATATTAAATGCAGCTAACGAAGTTGTTGTCCAGGCATTTTTAGATGAAAAAATTCGTTTTGTTGATATGCCTGACATTATTGAGGAAAGTATGCAAAAAGTGAAATTCGTTTCTCACCCGGTTCTGGATGATTATATTCAAACCGATAAGGAAACAAGATTGTTAACTGATTCGTTGGTCAAAGAATTTGAATTAAAAAAGACATTATAAAGAAATGGAAGAAATACTAATCAAAGCTGCCCAGTTAATTTTGAGTTTATCGATACTGGTGATTTTGCATGAATTTGGGCACTTTGCTTTTGCTCGATTATTTAAAACCCGCGTTGAAAAATTTTATCTTTTTTTCGATCCTTGGTTTTCTCTTTTTAAAACAAAAAAAGGAGATACCGAATATGGGATTGGCTGGTTACCATTGGGTGGATATGTGAAGATCTCGGGAATGATTGATGAATCCATGGACAAAGAGGCAATGAAACAGCCTCCACAACCTTATGAATTCCGTTCCAAAAAACCATATCAACGATTGTTAATAATGATTGGTGGTGTTTTGATGAACTTCATTCTTGCTTTCATTATTTACATTGGAGTGCTTTATACCTGGGGGACGCAGTATTTGCCTAACGATAGCCTGAAATATGGAATTGAAGCTTATGAGGCAGGTGAACAGATTGGATTAAAAGATGGGGATAAGATTATCTCTGTTGACGGTCAGGAAGTAGAAGATTTCGATAAAATTATTTCAACAGTTTTGCTTGAAAAAGCACGAAGCATAGAGGTCTTAAGAGATGGCAAAACAATTGATCTACCAATTACAGACGAAGATCTTGCCGTTCTTATAAAAAGTAGCAGTGCAGTAATTGATTACAGAAAGCTTTTTGATTTTGAGGTTGGCAGATTGGTTAATGGATCTCCGGCAGAAGAAGCTGGTCTTATGAAAGGCGATGTTTTCCTTGCTATTGATGGAAATACTTTTGAATTCTATGATGAATTTTCAAGCTATCTGCAATCGCACAAGAGTCAGGAAATAGATCTTACATTGTTGCGAGACGGACAGGAAATGGATATTCCGGTTACAGTAAGCGAAGAAGGTACTTTAGGGTTTTACCCAACTTTTCGTGAAGGTGCAACAGATTTCCTAAAGCTTGAAACAACAAAATATAGTCTTCTTGAGTCAGTCCCTGCTGGTTTTGAGCTAGGTGTTTCAACGATAAGTGATTATTTAAAACAATTTAAGTTGATTTTTACACCACAAACAAAGGCGTATGAGTCTCTGGGTGGATTTATTTCAATCGGAAATATTTTCCCGGGAGCATGGAATTGGTATTCTTTTTGGAGGCTTACTGCATTCTTATCAATTATACTTGGAGTAATGAATCTTCTTCCAATACCAGCTTTGGATGGTGGCCATGTCATATTTCTACTATTTGAGATGGTTTCTGGGAGAAAGCCCGGAGAAAAATTTCTTGAATATGCACAGATGGTTGGTATGATTATTTTATTAGCTTTAGTGCTCTTTGCGAATGCAAATGATATTATAAAACTCTTTAATTAGAAACGTATTAAAAAATTCCTATTTTTGCACAAATCATAAAACTAAAAACTATGTATTTACCAATTATTGCCGGAATGTTCGGCCCGCAGGAAATCATCATCATACTTGTTATTGTTCTGTTGTTATTTGGTGGTCGTAAAATACCTGAACTAATGAAAGGTCTTGGGAAAGGGATGAAAGAATTCAAAAAAGCAACGGCCGAAGATGAAGATGACGAAAAATCAACAAAAGAGAAAGACAAAATCTCAGAATAAACATTCATAAGGAATCCCGCTTTTTTCGAGTGGGATTTTTTATCTACTAAACTTTTAGTTTATACTTCCTTTACTTATCTTTACGTTGAATATTAAATAACTTCATCATGAAAAGAGCAAATATCCTTATTGTTTTTCTTACTATTTTGACTATTGGCTTTACATCGTGTAACGATGGTGTTAATCTACGTAAAAATGTAACTGGGTCTGCCGGTGAGGTTATTGTTGTTGTACCAACAACAAAATGGGAAGGTGAAGTTGGTTCTGTCATTCAAGGTGTTTTATCACAGGCACAAATATCTCTACCTCAGGAAGAACCCATTTTTGATCTTATTGATGTTCCTCCCGTAGCATTTAAAGATATATTCAAAACAAGTCGGAATATTATAAAAGTTGATATTGCATCAACCATTGATTCTGCTCAGGTTGTTTTTAGGGAAGATGTGTATGCATGGCCACAAGCCTATGTGGAGGTTAAAGCAAAGAATGACGCTGAACTTATTGATGTATTCAATGAAAATTCCGATCAAATTACAGCCTTTTTACTTCGTGCCGAACGTAATCGCTTGATATATAACTACGACAAGTACTACGATAAAGCAATCAGAAATATCGTTAAAGATCAATTTGATGTTAATATCAGCGTTCCTCCCGGATTTGTTACCGTTGAGCAAACAGATAATTTTGCATGGTTCCGTTATGATACACCAAGAATTACGCAAGGCCTTTCAATTTTTACATTTCCGTATACATCAGAAGAAATGTTTACTTCGGAATACTTGCTTCAAGTAAGGGATTCATTATATAAAGAATATACTGAAGGAGAAATGCCGGGAAGTTACGTTACAACCGAGCATTTACTAGAACCTGTTTTCAATACATTCCGTTTTAAAAATAATTATGCCACAGAAATTCGTGGTTTATGGAAAATGGAAAACGATTTTATGGGAGGACCTTTCATAAATGTAGCTGTACTTGATTTGTCAAAGCAGCGCATAATTATGCTTGATGGATTTGTTTATGCCCCTCAAAGCGATAAAAGGGACTTCCTACGTCAGGTTGAGGCAATGATCAAATCAATAGAATTGCCAGATCAGGCTGAAAATGATAAGATTAACAGCGAGATAAATATGGGGAATTAGTTGCAGTATCTAAGTTTCTAATTTCAAGTTCAAAAAATATATTTGTAAGAATTAAAGAACCCGACCGAAGAATGGTCGGGTTTTGTTTTTATTGTGCCTGAATCTTGTAGCTTATAACAGACTCATCCTCATTACCTGAAAACAGGTAAATAAAATCACGGGCAGAATTCATATATCCCAACTCGAAGAGCTTGTTTCCTTTTACCGGAAATCCGTTGTATAATGTTCCGTTCGGATTTACAAGATAGATCTGTTCATCATCATCGGAAACTAAAATTACTTTAGAGTTGTCAGAAGTTGAATAAACTTGAGGACATGCAGATATATTATCATCTGTTTCCAGCTCAAATAGCTTTCTTCCATTATATGTAAAAGCGTACAGCATATCTTCATCAGCAATGATTAGTTCTGTTTTTCCATCGGAGTTTATGTCTTCGGCATTAAAATAATGAGAGGAGCTATATTTGCCAAGATCCAGGGATTCTACCGTTCCATCCAGTTTGTAAAGTTGCACTTTACCATCAGAGCTTGTTGTTGCAAATGCATCAAACTCTCCTTGATACAAATAAACTTCATTGCCGGAATTCGAAACATTCGAATTGGTTTCTATTCTTACGTTTCCCTGCCTGTTTAGGATGAAGGTTTTACTTTTGTTAGCTGTTACAATAAAATCCTTTGAGTCAAGTCTGAAGTGTTTTATTGGCTTTGTAATTGCCTCCTGCGATGCTTCAGAATTCCATCCGGTAACAACTTTGCCAGAACTGTTGTAAACATGGATTTGTTTGTCTTCGCATGCAATAAAATAGCGATAATTCCTACTGTTATCATAGTCGAATACAGAAACCCCATTTGTTGCAGCAGAGCTTAATTGTATTGGAAAATCAGCTACATTCCCGCCATTAATATCAATCAAATAAAGTTGATCTTTTGTATTGAATAGATATTGATATTTCCCATTTCTGTAAGTATCGACCTGGTGAATATTTCCAAGAATAGGAGCTGGGAGTTCTATGCTCCAGTTTATTTCACCATTATTATTTAATAGGTATAACTTGTTTTTCTCATCCTGAAGAATTACTTCATTGGTTGATGTATGTGTGTGGTTTTTCACGATCTTTGGACCTGCAATTATATCTGCGTCCAGTTTGGTTTGCCAAACGAGTTGAGGTTTTATTTCTTTTACAGGATTGTATTTCAGAAAAACAGTGTTTTGGATTTCTTCTTGTTGAGATGAAACTTGCCATCCCAATCCGTAAAAACGTTGAATATTCTTCTCGTGTTCAAGCAGTGAATTTGAGAGATTTTCCTGGAGGTAATAGCTTCCTAATGAAAATGTCTGTGGAATATTAAGGTAAAAATAGATATTGGAACTTGATGCCATATTCCGATTGAAATCCTGAAAATCATCATCTTTTTGCAACGTTTTTGATGAATCTATTTGCTCAATATATTCTTTTAGTGCCGAAATATTATCTGCAAATACCAGGTAATCGTCATAAAAACACAGGAAATTACAATCAACAGAGGCGAACAGCTTTCCAAAAAGTAATTCTGCTATATTCTTAAATGGGAATGTGTAAATGGTATAAGAATTTTCGTTGGGAGTTACGAATGACTGTTCCGTATCTTCTTTGAGTAATTTGTTGGCGTTTGCATACCTGCTAAGGATGGATTGAAGTGCTTCAATCGCGTCTTGCCTACTATTTACTTCGGCAATGAAATAACGATTTGCTGTTGGTTGATTTTGTAAAACCTGCCCAAATGCGAGGGCAAAACTCTTTCCTGCAATGCTTTCAAATACATCTTTAAACGGATCTTTACTATACCTGTCTAGTTGAGTCAGCTTGGTTTCGCGGTTGTAATAGGTTCCCTGTTTTTTAAGATATTCTTCAAAATCGGTTTGGAATAATGAGTAGTCGGATATATTTAGATTTATGAATAAGCTGGTATTTGCAGGAAGCATTTCATCCATGTCAGATCGTTGAGCTTCCTGTTTTTTGATAATTGTCAGGTATTTTTCATCCAGATCATTTATTGATGATTGCCCTTCCATAAAAATACCATCTTCTCTGATTTCAGCGTTTAACTCAGTCCAACTTGCAAAGGAGGATAACAGATCAATTGTACTTCTCCATTTCGATGTGCTTAACTTTCGTACAAATTGATTGATCTTTTCGTGATTAATAAAAATATTGAAACTGGAGTTAGTGCTTACTTTGTTATAAACCGTATTAAATTCTTGCTGAGACAACAGGTTTTCTGCTTCAATTTGGCGGATTGCCTCTTCAACAAAAAGGACATATTTACTAAAGAGGAAAATGCCATGCTGAGATGCAAAATGGTATTCTTTTTCATTTGCCTGGCAGGAATAAACCGTTACTCCGGAATAGTCTTTCTGAGTGATTGTTCCTGCAGCTGCTGAGACACTGCCTGATATTGCAGAGATTAGTTGATCTGACTCAGATTGGTTTCGCAGGTTGAATGCGAACAGTTCTCCAATATTGTTTTTCCCTTCAGCATTAAAAGCAATTAATACATCTTTATTATCCAGTACTTTTCGGAGTTGAGCATTTTGTTGGGTGATGCTTCGTATGTTATTCACATCAAGCCAAAATGAGTTCAATTCGGTAATTTGCTTTGCTTCATTAATAATTGGGTTGTTTCCCTCCATATCCTCCAGAAATTCTCCAAATTCAGGGATTTCAACTACGAGAGGGGTTTTTGTTGGGATGGCAGAAAAGGCCGTATTTTGCTGAAAAGTCTCAGATCTCTGTCCCAGAAAATACCAGGCAACACCTACCAACAAGATGAATGCAAATGAAATGGAAATAGATCGACGCATATTCCTGTCTGTTTTGAACCAAAAATAAAGGGATTAATATCTAAATGAAAAGATACTATTTTTATTGTATCCGATAGCTAAAATCTGTGTTTAAGCTTAGTCTCTTTTACAATTTTGTATAGTTTGTCGGAACGTCTTATTTTTTGATCAATCTTAACGGAGAAAAATTCTCCCTTTTTTGTTTCTTCCACAGGTTTTAAATCAACCCGGATCTCTTCGACAACCGTTTCAACAACTCCGGTAGTAGGACCGGTGATTAATATCTTATCTCCAACTTTGAGCGTACCTGCTTCCATTTTAAACTCGGCGACTTCAATATTTGGGAAATAATTCATTCCGCGACCAATGTATATTTTGCGTTCTGTGGCCAGCGAGCCGTAGTTTTTGCTCCATTCGCCCAAACGTTGTCCCATGTAATATCCATCCCAGAAACCACGGTTGAAGACTGTTGCCAGACGTTCGTTCCAGCCTGCTATTTTTTCATCTGTAAAATTGTTGTCAAAGTAAGCATCAACGGCTTCGCGGTAGCATTCGCTTACCGTTTTTACATATTCGGCCGAGCGAGCACGTCCTTCAATTTTTAAAACAGAAACCCCGGCATCGAGTAGCTTGTTTAGGAAGTGAATCGTTTTTAAATCTTTGGGAGACATGATGTACTCATTGTCAACTTCCAGTTCTGCTCCTGTATCTTTATCTGTAACAATATAGGCTCTTCTGCAAGTTTGCATGCATCCGCCCCGATTTGCAGATGAGTTCATTTCGTGCAGACTCAAATAACATTTTCCCGACACGGCCATGCACAAGGCTCCGTGTACAAACATTTCCAGTTTTACCAGTTCCCCTTTTGGTCCGGTGATATTTTGCTGCTCAATTTGCTTACTGATTTCTGCAACCTTATCGAGTGTCATTTCGCGGGCAAGAACCACAACATCTGCGAATTGGGCATAAAATTTAACCGCTTCAATATTGGTAATATTTACCTGGGTTGAAATGTGGACTTCAACACCAATTGAGCGGGCATAAGAAATAGCAGAAATATCGCTGGCAATAATGGCAGAAACTCCGGCTTCTTTTACTGCATCAATAACCTGATGAAGCTTCTCAATTTCATCATCAAAAATGATAGTGTTGACAGTGAGGTAGGTTTTTACTCCGTTGGAATGAGCTTTTTCGGCAATCTCCTTTAAATCTTTTAAAGTAAAATTATTCGACGAACGAGCTCTCATGTTTAGCTGTTCAACCCCAAAATAAACCGAACCGGCTCCTCCCTGAATTGCTGCTGCCAATGATTCGTAAGAACCTACAGGAGCCATTATTTCTACATCTCTTCGTTTCATGCCTTTAAAGTATGGGGCAAAAATACATTTATTTTTGCGATGCGACAATCTGTAAAATTGAGCTGTCAATTGTAATATTTAGCTTCTTAAAACTGCAATAAGTTATTTTGTATAGAACAATCAAAGAATTTTTTTGTGCTGGAATGTCGTCGATTTATATTCCTGATGAGTTCAATAATTATGTTGATATTTCGCATCTTTGATGAAATTATTCCAAAGAATAGGTTAATGCGCAAGTCAATACTATTTACTTTATTTATTGTATTCTTGTTATCCGGGGATCTTACATACTCCTTTTTGCAATATTATCATTCACCTTTATATGGTGATCTTGAAGGAGGAATTTTACCGAATGAAGATGTTCAGAAAATTATCGACGATCCTTTTGGGGTTCAGATGTTAAAAACAGGAGAAAAGCACATAAATCCCAATCGGTTTTTTTCACACTTTTTCTTTATGAAATACCTTCAGGGATTTCCACTATTTCTTCAAAATTTTGTAAAACCTATTCAGTCAGTATATCTCTCTTCTGCTATTTTTAAAATAATCGTCCAGTTTCTTTTTATCTATTTTTTATCAGTTTTTATAACGGGTGAGGGAAATGTGTTCAACAAAAAATTTCTGATCGGGGCGATACTTATAACACCACTTTTTCAGACTTATGGTTACAATGGGAATATGGGCATTATTGATAAATCAATAGCTTATTCTTTTTTCTATGCACTCCCGATAGTATTATCAATTTTCTTCTATTATTTATTTTATGAAGCATTTTGCAAAAAAAGAAATCGTTTAATACGTTCTATTCTGATGTTTCCTTTATGTATCATTTTACCTTTAAGTGGTCCGCTTGTTCCCGGGATAATACTTATTACATCTGCTTTGGTAATTATCCGGCTTTTATTTATAGAGAATAAGTCTGGCTTTATAAACTCTTTAATTTATTACTTGAAAAAAGTCCCCAAACTTATAATTCTATTATTCATTTTAATGAATGTTATGAGTTTATATTCTTTGTTTCTGGGTCTTTACGATTCAAATTATATCGCAGATTCAGTATCAATTTTTGAGAGGTATATAAGACTTCCTTTAGGATTGTTTGATGTCCTTACACAGTCTCTGGGTTTTCCTTTAGTTTTAATTGCAATAGGTATTAACAGCTATGTAATAAAAAAACAATTGGGAAGTGCGGATTATCAAAGACATATTAAGGTGTTAAAATGGATTGGAATTTTTGCAATTGCATATCTATTATTGCTACCTCTTGGAGGTTATAGGCCATACCGTGAGAACACGATAAGATATGATACTTTCATTCCTGTAACAATCTGTATTATTTACTTTTGGGGAATAACATCCTTTACTCTTTTACAGAAATTGAAAGGATTAAAATTAAGGGATTACATTATTGGATTAAGTGTTCTTTTATTGATCTATACGTTTGAGGATACATCTAACCTGAATGAAAATAATTGCGAAAAGGAGGCTTTGGAATACATTGCTAATTCCCCGAATGATATTGTAAAAGTGCCAACAGATTGTAATATTATTTCATGGAATAAAATGACCGATTATAAGAAATCTGATTCAAAAGCAGAACTGCTAATGATGTGGAAAATTACAGATGAGAAGAAACTATTCTATCAAGAAGTAATTGAATAATGATTTCTTAGGGATGATTGTTCTGACCTAAGTCAGAAGGTCAATGACCTAATCTGATGTTCTTCTGTTTTACTTTTCATTTCATAAATGAATGGAAATTACTCTAATTTCCTATCCCAGCATCCTTGTGGGCAAGGAAATTATCGTTCTGGGACGTTCCATGATAGATATTTCCTAAGAAATATATTCCGTGGGATAGGAAATCTCTATGATGGGATTGGAAATCATTGTTCTCACCTGTCCCAGCAACATGCTGGACTATCCCATAATCATTCTGTCCTGTCCCGGAAGAGTTCTGGACAAGGAAATAATCATGCTCACCTTGGAAATAATCGTTGTGGGATGTCCCGTCAAGCATATGGACAAGGAAATAACTCTAACCAACGAAGAAATTTTTCTGAAATCTTTGTGCCGTGAGGCACTAAAGATCGGTAGATAATTATTACCGATATCTTTTCTTCCGCCCCAGCGGGGCGGTCGGAATTGTCTTATTGGTATTTGCTATCGATAGTATGCCCCTGACGGGGTAAAAAACGCTATGCAATATTTTTAATAAACCTGGATAAATTTGGAACTTCTACTGAGTTAAAGTAAAGCGGAAACTTAAGCCCAGGTTACTGTTTGACGTTGGGTATGAAGTTGAGGTGTAAGGTTTATTAATCGTTTTGTCGTAATAGAACTGAAGTCTGAAACGATCACTTAAGTAATATTCAGCTGTTGTTTCGATGGCAACGGCATTTTGCCCGGCAGTTAACTGATCTTCCGATTCAACAAGCTTACGAAGTATCGTTTTGTTTTTCCGGAAAGACATGGCAACGTTAATCTTCAAATCGTTTGAATAGGCTTTTTGCGAGCTTTTTGTTTTGATGATTAAATCCATTTTATCGAAGGTATATCCAAGTCCGATGCTAAGTTCACGACTTAATACTTCGGTTAACTGATTATTTGCAAAATTAAGCGTCAGGCTACGTCTTTTGTTTATCTCAAATTGGGTTGAGAGGTCATTTAACCAGGTTAAATTAAGATTGATTAATGGGTTCATCGACTCGGATATACTTACCGAATTGATATCGAACTCGCTAATGAAATTACCATTGTTGTTTGTTGCATAACTCCAACCATCTCCCCACAATGTATTATCAAAATCCGGTCTTGTTTTGTACGAACCAACACTATATCGTGATGTATAGGAATGTTGAATATCTATGGTTTTAAAGATTTTATTCAATCCGTTGATGTTGGAAACAATGCCATCATAAGATATAGTCCAGTTAGGGCGTAAGAATTTTAATGATGGGAATGGCGAAAGTGATACTTTGTTTGGATCTTGTCCTGTATATGCAGCGATAAATGCAGGTATCAGTACCTCCTGTGAGGTTGCTCCATAACCAACAGGGAAACCTGTATCGTCGGTTGCCTCCGGATGGTACTCAACAGTTGAGTTGGGAACCCGGCGTGATGCCAGTCGTTTTGCAATAGTAATCCGGTTATTCAACATATCCTGATAAGCATCTGAGGCTTCAACTCCAGCTTCACCCATCTTGCTAAATGCAGTTTTCCATGTACTTACAGTCATACTAAAGTTTCCGGAAATGGTTTGACTTGTCGCATTAAAGATTCCTGTAGAGGTATCGTATATGTAATATTCTCTTAGGTTTTCGGAGAAAGAACGATTTCCTGTTAACCTGATTTCCAGAAATGGCATAGGTTCAAGAGTTGCTCTTATGCTGACAACATCCTGATGACTCATGATGTAAGGTGCATTCAAAGTTGAATCTTTTGTGATCCACCCTTTTTCTGCTGCCTTCATTGCAAAGTTGTCATCCTGCCAGCCCAGCAAAAATGGAAGTCCGGGAGCTGTTGTTGCTGCAATATCTCCAAAGGTTGCAGCGTCTGGTGTATAACGTCCTGATCCCAGGAAGCTAGGCTCGGGTAAGAAACCGGGCATTGATGTTGCTTCTGTTTCTGAAAGTGTAAGTGAAATGTTTTTCAGACTCATCAGGGTACGGGCAGTATACTGAAGAATTTTGTAGCCAATGTCGTTTTGTATTTCACGCTCTCCGGTGATGTTGATATTTGCTTCCTCAACATCGGTTCCAGGAGTAATGAGAACCTGGTTATCATTAATCACTTCAACTTCTGAATTAACAGATTTTCCCTCTTCATTTAGAACAAGAACCTCAATCTCTTCTGTTCTAAGTCGGTGATTAATTGTTATAGCAGAATCTTTTTTTAGGCTAAGTCCATCATCTCTGTACTGAACTTTTTTCATTCTAACATCATTCTCCTGTTCCTGATTTTGTTGTGCCGCCCGAGCCCTGCTGCTTGAGCTTCTTGTAGAACGTGTATTGCTGCCAATTTTATCATTTACTTCTTTTAAGAATGGCACTTTGTTGTACAGGCTTTGCATATTTGCCTGACTCGTTAATTGCATATTTCTGGAGTTTTGGATGGTATTACCAAGCTCAATGGTCTCATCGGTAATAGCTCCTGCTGTCCAGCTATATGTTCCAGTATAACTGGCATTACTGGATACCCAGTTGAAGAATGATATTTTATTAATTGGAAGCGTGTATCTTGCATTAATTGTATGATCATACAAAACAGGGCGACCACCACTAAGCAGGTTGGTCATGATTGAATCCTTTTTAAATTCATAGTCATCATCAATCCTGTTTATTCGACCTTCCGGTTCATCAATACGAGCATCTGTTTTAGAAGAGAAATCAATTCGTAAAGAACGGGTAAGGTTATAACGCATGTCGAAATTACGCGTCCAGATAAATTCTTTGTCAACCGTTAAAGGTATTTTCAAATTGGTATTAGTTATATCTCTGGATTGAGTTTCCTTATAATAACGATACAGTTGCGTATTATAAGATATTTGTGATGGGAGTGGAGAAAAGTTAATTGACTTGATTAAACTGAAAAATTTGCCATTTAGGAAACTCACATTTTTAAAAGGTTCTATATAAGTTTCCCGTTTGTTAAAGTTGTAATTAAAGCCAAGCATATAGTTCTTTTCTATGCTGTACTTAGTATCGATATTTCGAGATCGTTCAATATTGTGTGAGAAGGAAAGTGAAAAGTTGGTTGGGTCCCAAAGTCTTGGATTTCCGGATTTATTGGTCTTATCAACCTTGATATTATTAAGAACAATACTTGTAAAGCTTGAATAGTCCTGCACCAGGTTTTTCAAGGAATCCTTTTCAGATTTGCTATCGAGATTTCTCAATGATTCAGCCATGGTAATATCCGGATTCAGCGGATTGTATTTTGGATTGCTAAAGCTTTTTGATATTCCGATGTAAAGAGGAATATTCACTTGTGCTTCCTCTGGGAAGAATCTTCCTAGCTGGAAATTTGAAGAAATGTCATATTCAGTAAGATCTTCCATGGAGCGCTCCTGTACACTTTGGTCGATGCTACCAAAACCGGTTGACTTATGCCTTCCTGCAAAAACAACTGATCCAAGATCTGCCAAACGTGTTGATAAACGTACATTAGTTGCCCATCCTCCTTCTTCATTAAACCCGGTCAGGCGTAATTCATTTGCCCAAACTTCTACCGATCTTGGTCCTGGATTATAAGTTCCTTCTACTTTATGGCGAATACCCATCATCATAACTTCCACATCGCCCAGGTTAGGACTACCTTTAATCCTCACATTATTTCTGTTTCCATGCCAGTCTGTGTGAGGTTGTTCATAAACTTCATTAATGGAAACACTTCCATTTCCGAGTTCATTATTCCTACTGGTTTTAGCGTCTGTAAAAGTAGAAAGTGGAATATTAATGCGGTTTTCATCAGGCCAAACAGCATATCTGGCTTCCTCGCTTATGTTGCTGTAATCTCCATGCTCTGTCAAACTTAGAGGAATTTCATATTCGTAATAATTGGAAGTATAATCAGATCCTAGTCTTACGAAGAAATAGAGATCTCCATCATCCAGAGGATGCCCGTTAATTTCTTCGGCATGAACTTCGAGTTGAAGTCGTTCATACTGGCGAAAATCCATTCCGATACTTTTATAAGCAGCACGTGCATCTCCTTGTGGCAGATCGGTAACTTTTAAAACCATGGATTGCTCGTTTAACTGAAGCAGTTGCTGGCTCGAAGGATCAACGACACGATCAATTCCCGGAGGTAAAACATAGTTAATAGGTTCACGTTCGCTGTTTTCCTCAATATTTACTGCAGAAACTTCAAATTCAGTATTGGCTACTGTAGGTACTATTTCATCATCTACTTCGCTGGTGTATCTACGCCAGTCGGCACGTACCAAATCAAGTGATGCAAAACGAAGGACTACTGGATCTTCAAATTCTTTTAAGAACATTCGGATGAAACGAATGGATTTAAAATCAGAAATGTTTCCAATTGTCTGGTCGGGTTGTTTAACGGGAATCTTAAACTGATACCAGTTTACGGAACTTACTTTCCCATTATCTAATTCAACGGTTCCTTCTTTAATATCAGAAATATAATTGCTACCCACCTGCATGTCTTCCGGTCTGATGCTTACACGGTACTGGTAGTATTTTTCGTATTCACTTAAAGTATTGTCATCATTTATGTCTTCTGCATCTGGTCTTGTTGTTGCAGAGGTTGCATAAGATTCATCGGACAGACTAGCAGGCATAGAGTTTCCTTCCAATCCGTTATATTTTTTATAGCGTTCAAGAATACCTAGTTCCAGAATGTCGTAATCGTTTCCTCTGAAATAATGATAATCATCCCCGGCAGGGTCATTTGCGAATTCTTCGTAAGAATTAGCATCCAGAATTGTTTCAAGAGTTGTGACATAATTGCTAAAATATTCTTGCTCATCTTCATCATCCAGACCATCCAGACCAACATCCTGCAATACTAATGCATCGTCGTTGGCTACAAACGAATTTGTAATTTGTTGCTGGGTTGAAATACGTCCCCAAATTGTGGTATCTACATCTGCAATTTCTTCTGTTTCTGGAAGTCCGTTTTCAAATGATTTTCGCGAGTCTTTCAAAATATCTTCCGAAACATCTCCAAGGTTGAAATAAAGGTCTCCACCTTCCATCTCATGAAGGATTGTATCATTCACAAATGGATCCATCAACCAAAACTCAATATACTCAATGTTGGCAGACTCAAAATTTGTTGTTTCCACTTCACGCATGATTCCAGCCCAACGGGTTCCCGGGTCTTTTAGGGTTCCATCCGGGTTTAATCCCGAAGAATAAGATGAACCATTTGTATCGAAGTTATATGGGCCGCGTTCTTCAGGATAGTAAGCTAGGTCAAGAACTGAAATATTGGTTGGAGTTCCTGTTTCTGTGTCCTTCTCTGGATAGAGCTCTGCTTCAAACACCTCACGTACAAGGTGGTTTGACTTTTGATTGGAATCGTATTTTAAATGAGAAGGTGTTTGCGGTGTATTGCGCAATAAGATTGGGTCAATGACATACCAGGCCAGTTTGGCACGGTTGAAACCATAAGAAAGGTCATCATCAGTATCGGCCTCTGGGAATAATGACTGGTTTTGAGGAGTACTTGCCAACACCCATGAGTGTTTTGATTTTATGTTGATGGACGTTTTTGTTGATTCAAAATCATCAATATAAACGGTACCTCCATCTTTCCCAACAACATTAGAGTGTCCCGGAAGTAATTTGGCAAATTCAGCCTCCAGGGCAATTGTTGATGTTGCCTTCGTTTCAATGAATGGGAGTTTATCCACTAAGTTGGTTAATAACTGGGATTCGGTGCTGTAAGTTGCATCCAGTCCCAGCATCGTATTGGAAATAGCGTCTTGACCGTAATCTACTTTCTGCGTTAGCGGTCGTTCACTTAAATGAAGAACCGTTGCTCCCAGGTTAAAATTATCAGAGAAGGCATAATTTGCATGCGTTCCCAACATGGTTTTTCGCTCAGAAGTAAAGAGGTCTTCACTTTCCGTTGTTACCGTAATGGCAGTTCCCGATTCGAGGAGTGATTCATTGATAATTCGCACGCTTCCCAGCGTATAGTCAACGGTATAGTCAATGTTTTCAGTAAGCTCAATTCCTCCTGCCGAAACTTTTACCGAACCTTCGGCCAGGTTGAAAGATCCCAATGAAATCTCAGAACTTGAAGAACCTGAATAATTACCCTTCAAAATGTATTTATTATGCTCAGAATCTTGCTCTGCATATGTTTTGGTAGAATCATACAAAGATTCATACACATATTTATCAATGAATTGCTGACCTATAAGCGAGTCCCTAAGATGACTCCCAAAAGGTTCAACAGCAGGGAATATTACCCGTCCGTTATCTGGTCTGATTGTAATGCCTTCAATAAAGTCGAAAGCTCCGTCACTTCCCGGATCAAGTTGAGAGTTTAGGTTGTCCAGATTCATCACATTCAACAGTATGTTACCTTTTATGTTTGATTCAGGTAAGTAGTTAATGTAAGATCCGGTAGAATCGTTTAAGTAAAGTATGTTGAAATTAAAGTCTTCAGCTGTGATATCATAAGCATCCAGGCTATAAATGTTTTTCATCATCAATTGCCAGGTTGGAAGCTTAGGAGTTAGGTTGGTACCTTTTATAAGTTTCAATACTAATGTTTGTGGGGCATCAATTCCATCTGAAGAAAATTCACCCACCTGATAGGTTGCCCCATTTGCTGTATAGCTGAAGGCAACTGCCAGTACTTCATCGGAGTTTAAAGAAGAGTTTAACGAGATATATCCCAGGTTGAGGTCAACCATATATTCGGATTCACTTAATTTTCGGGCTTGCTCAATTTTCTCAAAATCTTGTCCTCCTGTAAAATTATAAGAAGATAGAGGAGATAACGTTTTTGAGATTTGATCGACCTGACGAATATTACTATAGTTCGAGGTTAACTCTTCGTACATGTTATTGGCACTATTAGAAGGGAAAACGCTCAGTGGATAGCTTTGTCCTCCATTATCCTGAAACCCGGGAACTGTGTTGTAAATGTTTCCATTATGTTCTCCAAGGTCCATAAAAGCAATGATGTTTCTGGATTCATCGTAATCCCCACTTTTATTGGTTACCCAAACTTCAATTTTGTCAATGGTGATGGAGGACTGGATTATGGGGAGATTACTTAATGCATTATCGTAATTGTCGTAGAAAAACTGTGAAAGGAAGAAGTGCCTGTTTTCATCATAATCTGTGACGTCTAGTTGGAACGAATTACTTTGGGCTCCACCTTCGGTTTCGACTACAGTTGTTTCACCTTTGTTTTGAGATAAGATGCTAGTGAGAGTTAATTTACCAAACTGCATCTCGGTTTTTATACCAAACAGGTTTGTTGCTCCGGTTATTAATGATCCATTAAGAGGAAGGGATACATTACCTGCTTCAACTTTTTTTATGATTTCATCTTCATCTCCCGAATAGTCGAGCTTCATCTTGTTCTCATAGTCGAAAGTGGCTTCCGTATCGTAATTGACACGCATATTCATTTTCTCACCAATCTTTCCTGTAACACTCATTTTAATTTCCTGGTCAAAATCAAAAGTTGTTGTTTTTCTCAGGCGTTCAGAGATAGATGGATTTTCTGTTTTATTTGTTTGAAAACCAAAGTTGACATCAATATATCCTTGTGGGCTGATGTCAATCGTATTTCCCCCAAAGATGCGACTGAATGCTTCTCCTCCAATTGTTAATTGGGGTATAAGTCCATTTTGTCCATCAATATTTTGTTGGTGTCGTTTTTGTGCCCAGTAACTTTTTATGGAGTTTTCGAGGGCTTTCGAAGAATAATCTTCAAGTGATAATGTTTGGGGCAAACGGTAGTTGAAATCACCAATCTTTCGATAAATTACATAGTCCAGTGTTATTGGATCGTATTCTGTTACTGTTTCAATATTGGAAGGAGAATTTAAATAGAGTTCCGAGTTGTCTTGTTCGCTTTCGGTTTCAAATGACTCTTCGTCATCAAAATTATAAGGCAAAGGTCTTGTATATTCAATATTCAGAGAGTCTGGTTGCTGTGCAAGCTCATCATCCGAATTCAATTGACGGGTTGATGAACTAGCAGTCAGTCCCATCCCTAAGATTCCTGAAAAGATTAAAAGGAGTAGAATATTTTTCAAGCTTGTTCTCAATGCTCTAATAAAAATTAAAGGCTTTTTAAAGCCAGCTTAATTAATTGTTCGACTGTTAGGTTAGGATTTGCCTTAAGAACTTTGTCCAATACCTTTTCAACATTCTTCCTGACAAAACCAAGCATTACCAAAGCAGATAACGCTTCGTCACGGATAGTATTGTCCGGTTTGCCAATTAAAATTTGATCATTTACAGTAACTTTTCCTAATTTATCTTTTAAATCGATAATAACTCTTTGTGCTGTTTTGGCTCCAATTCCTTTAATACTTTTTAGAACATTTACGTCATCCTGGATGATTGCATTTTTTAATTCATCGGCTGTAAGTGATGAAAGCATCATCAATGCTGTATTTGAGCCAATTCCATTTACAGAAATGAGGAGTCTGAATAATTCTCTTTCAGTTAACTCAGCAAATCCATACAATAGGTGAGCATCTTCGCGAACAACTTGATGTAGGTAAAGTTTTACCTGCTCTTTCCCATTTATCTGAGAATAGGTATTAACAGAAACATGGATGAAGTAACCTATCGATCCGGCTTCAATAACTGCATTGGCAGGAGTAAGACCTGTAATTTTACCTTGTATATATTCAAACATAAACAGCTGGCTTAGATAGTCGGTTCTTCGTCAGTTGTTAAATCAATATTTTCATCAACCTGGTTCGGGTTAATTTCATATTTCTTCAAAGGATTTTTATTGATCTCTTTGAATTCCATCCTGCTTTTTTGAATGTCGATGGCCAGGTATAATGCTTCACGGAATGATTCGCAGGAAGCTTTTCCTTCACCGGCAATATCAAATGCTGTTCCGTGAGCAGGAGAAGTTCGAATGATTGGTAAGCCTGCGGTATAGTTTACACCTTGTTCGAACGATATCACCTTAAATGGAGTTAGTCCCTGATCGTGGTACATGGCAAGTATTGCATCGAATTTGGCATAGTCGCCTGATCCAAAAAATCCATCACTGGGATATGGACCAATAGCTAAAATACCTTCTTCTTTCGCTTGTTCAATTGCAGGAATAATAATTTCATTTTCCTCAGAGCCAAGTAAACCACCATCTCCTGCATGAGGATTCAATCCCAACACGGCTATTCGAGGTTTATTGATGCTAAAATCCTGTTCCAGAGAACTTGAAATGATTCGTAGTTTTTTTAAGATTATTTCTTTGGTAATCAGTTGAGAAACTTCTGAAAGGGGGATGTGAGTAGTTACCACACCTATTTTCATCATTTCACTTACCATTAACATCAGGTAATTATCCGTATTAAATTGTTCAGCCAGGAACTCGGTATGCCCAGGAAAATTGAATTTATCACTTTGAATATTATCCTTGCTGATGGGAGCTGTAACCAAAGCATCAATTTTACCTGCTTTTAAATCTTGTACAGCAGCATCGAGTGACATGTATGAGGCTTCACCGGCAACATCGGAAACTTTTCCAAGCTCAACACGGACGTTGTCGTCAATGCAATTAATGATATTGGCTTTTCGATATGCAGCTTCATCAGCATCGCGAATGGTATGGAAATTAAAGGTCTCCATATTCAATGCTTTTCTGTGATATGCTGCTACTTTGGGAGATCCGTACACAATTGGGGTACACATTTCAAGTATGCGTTGGTCGTTCAGCGTTTTCATGATTACTTCGTAACCAACTCCATTTATATCCCCCTGGGAAATCCCAATTCTTATTTTTTGCTTTGTCATTATTGCCTGTCTTAATGGAATGAATATAGTACCGCACTCAATACCTTATGAATGCGACTGAGCAAATTTAGTTCTTTTAATCTGCTTTATCAAAATAGATTATTATTCGTGTTGCCCGTATGAATTTTGGTGGATCTTCTCCCATTGCAGCTGATCCGCAGGTTTGCCTTCTCGTATTTTTTCAGGATATCCAATTCCAACCACATTCAACACCCGAAATTCTTTAGGCATGCCCAGCATGTTTTTGATATAATCTTCAGCCATCATTTCATCGTTATGGGCACGGTTGTGGATTTGTACCCAGCAACTACCCAGTCCAAGTTCATGAGCTTCCATTTGAAGGAAGATACTTGCAATTGAACAATCTTCAACCCAGGCACCAGTATTGTTTGTATCTGCAACAATTACTACGGCTAGTTTTGCTCCTTTTAAAAAGGCTGATCCCGCAGGTTTTGATTCGCCTAACTTGCTGATTAATTCAGGGTCATCAACAAAAATAAATTCCCAGGCATTGCTGTTTTTTGATGAAGGAGAGCGTAAAAGAGCTTCCTGTAGAAGCTTAATCTTATCTTCTTCAATCGCTTGTTCTGTAAATTTGCGGATACTTCGGCGTGTGCGTATTAATTCGATCATTATTTTTTTATTCAAAAGTAAAATATCATAAAAAATGATGAAAGAATTGGAAGGTGTTCTTATTAGGTGATGATAAAAAATAAGATTGCTAAGATTAAAAGCATAAAAAGTACAAGTTGATTTCGAACAAAAAGACCCAATAGGATTAAGACTTCAAGTTCTTCAGCATCAGCTGAGAAAATTTCGATTTGTCCTTTGTCTTTTGAAAGAAGTTCATTGCTTTGGAAGGAGACAATTTCTACCCCATTAAATTTCCATGACCAGCGTGATTGCCAGAAGTTTTTGATTTCCAATTCAAAACGCTTCCCATTTAAAATCAAGTCACTTTTAGGATTGAATAAATTAATCATGATCATGGCTAACAGTGCCTGATTGTTGGCATCGCGAATTTCCAGTTTGGAAAGGAAGAAATCGCGCTCAAGCATAAATCGCTGACCATTGAGAGTGGCCATTGCTTCTGAACTGAACATATTTTTCCAGTCAATTACACCAATTTGTTCGTTGTTACGTGTAATGACCAATTTGTTCTTAAAAATTCCTTTTGACCAAAACAACTTTTCCATAGCTAAACCCTAATTGAACGAAAATGCAAGTTAGAAAATTTGGATTATTTTACCATCAGTTTTATATGTCATTCATTCAAATATTTTTCAAAATATATAGTAAATTACACAATAATAAATATGAAGTGCATTTCGTTGTAATATGAAAAAGCAAAAGATTTTTACATTAAATTCTGATCGTCTCATTTTGCAGGAGATTGTTTCCGATGATCTGGAACTGATTCACCATCTGCATTCAATCCCTGAGGTTGATGAGCATAACACATTGGGGATTCCTGAAAATAGAGAGGTTACCAAAGGTATTATGAAGCCGGTAATTGAGGATCAGAAGAATATAACTCGGTCAAAATACTGGTGGAAAATTATCGAACAGAAATCCGGTGAATTCATTGGATTAGCTGGACTGACCAATTCAAATGATCGTTTTCGTCTGGGGGAAATCTTCTATAAAATTCACCCGGATTTTTGGAGCCGGGGTTATGCCACAGAAGTTGCAAAAGCTTTGGTTAGTTTTGGCTTTAATGAGCTAAAACTGCATAAAATTGAAGCCGGGGTTGCGACTGAAAATACCCGTTCAATTCGTGTGCTTGAGAAAATTGGAATGACCCGTGAAGGAATACGACGAAAAATTCTTCCCATTCGTGGCGAATGGAAAGACAATTACCACTATGCTATTTTGGAAGATGATCCGAGGAATTACTGATTCTTTTTCACCAACTCCTTCGTAGACAGCAACCCGCAAGCCGCATAAATATCTTGTCCACGGGAAGCCCGGATGGTTGTGATGATGCCTTTTTTTTCCAATCCTTCTTTAAATTGTTGTATGGAGTTCTCATCGGTTCCTTTTAAAGGAGTATCCGGAATAGGATGAAAGCGGATCAGATTGATCCGGCATTTGATTCCATCCAGTAATTGAGCCATTTCTTTCACATGTGCCGGGGTGTCGTTCAATCCATGAAAAACGATGTACTCGAAGGAAACCCGTCGTTGTCCGCCAAAATCCCAATTGCGGATTTCACGCAACACATCCTGCAGCGGATAAGCAATTTCAACGGGCATTAATTTTTGGCGCTCTTCGTGAAAAGGAGTGTGTAAGCTGATTGCCAGATGACATTCACTTTCATTGAGGAAACGAACCAGTCCGGGAACAATACCGATGGATGAAACAGTGATGCGTCGCGGGCTCATGGCAAATCCCCACTCGCTGGTTAGGATTTGAGTGCTTTTCAGAACTTCATCCAGGTTATCAAAAGGTTCGCCCATTCCCATATATACGATGTTGGTCACATCTTGCCATTCAGCGATGCTTCGTATTTGGTTTACAATTTCTCCGGCAGTAAGTTGTCCCTGAAAGCCTTGTTTCCCAGTCATGCAAAACAGGCAACCCATTTTACAGCCAACCTGCGATGAAACACAAACGGTTTTTCGGTTTTTATCGGGAATCATGGCCGTTTCAATAAACTGGCCGTGAGTGGTTGGGAACAGGTATTTTTTTGTTCCGTCGCGGCTTTCCTGAACTTTTTGAGGTTCGATTAAGCCAAACTCATAGTTTTCATGCAAAGCTTCACGGGCTTTTTTGGAAAGATTGGTCATTTCATCAATCGACGAAACTTCCTTTTTATAGAGCCAATCGGTCATTTGCTTGGCTGTAAATTTAGGCAGCCCCAATTCTTTGCAAACCAATTGCAATTCGTCCAACGTTTTTCCAAATAAAGCTTCTTTTTGCATCACATCAATTTTCTGCAAAATTAGAAATAAATTTCAGCAATAATGTTCTCGTATGGAATACCTTTTGCGATTAGCAAATCTCTCACTTCCACAACCATTAAAGCCTTTCCGCATAAAAAATAATCGATATTTGTCGGTAAATCTTTCAGACTTTGCAGGTAATCGGTAACCCTTCCTGGAAAAACATCGCAGGATTGTTCCCTGGAGCAGCATCGTTGATATTGATCTCCCATAGCCCAATCGAGTTCATCTTCAAAATAAAACTGGTTTAAATAGCTGACTCCGTGAATGAGCTTTTTGCTTTCGGAAAGACCGGATTGAAACATGCTGTAAAAAGGAGCTATCCCGGTTCCGGTTGCTATCCACCAGGCAGGTTTTGAGTTACCGGTAAATCCACCGTATGGTTTTGAGATCAGTACTTTGTCGCCCGGAATTAATCCGGCTAGTTTGGGAGTTAAAAATCCATCTTCTTTTATATTGAAAAGGATACGTAACTCTTCCTCATGATTTCCACTGCAAATACTGTAAATCCGTGGAGGATGTTCCTGATCGATTGCCAGCTTAACAACCTGTCCGGGTAAAAAGTCATGTTTTCTTTTTATTGAGATTAGGAAGACTCCCGGAGAAATTTCCTGATTGTTTGTCACTGTTTCCTCAAAAAGTGGATGATCAGCACGTTTATATTCTTCTGCTTTAGGCATTATTTTGCTATTGTTTGACAAGTAAACGCACATGAATCAATTTGGTTCTTAATCGTTTAAATAGAATTGCACGGTTGCGCCTTATTTTCATTAGTTTTACAGGAAATATAAATGAATGCGGGCAGTTTTTAGATTTCTGTTGAAGATACTTGGCTGGATACTTTTACTGCCAGTATATTTTTACAAAGGAGCAATTTCTCCTCTGCTGCCAGCTTCATGTCGGCATGTTCCCACATGCTCTCAATATGCAATTGAAGCCATTAAGATTCATGGCCCTTTTAAAGGCCTATGGCTGGCTACTAAAAGACTTTCTAAATGTCACCCCTGGGGAGCGCATGGTTATGATCCCGTTCCTCCCCGCTTAATCAAAGTGAAAAAACTTAAGTTGAAAAAATAGTTCTTCGTTTTACTTTCAATGTAAAGTTTGTGCTAACACAAAAATTTATTCAGCTTGCCAAATAACAATAGCCTGTTTTTCTTGTTACCTTAGTAAGTATAAATACTTATCAAGGGAGTTCAATCAAAAATTTTGGAGTATGGAATGGATTATTAGTGCTGTTGTGGTTTTGATGGCCTCATTTTTAAAAGGATTAACAGGTTTTGGTTTTGCGTTATTGGCATTGCCCATACTTACTTTATTCTTTCCCATGCAGGTTTTGGTTCCTGCTATGACCATCTTTAACTTGTTAAGTTCCTTGTATATTTTGGCTCATATTCGTTTGAAGGTACAACCAAAATATATTTTGCCCATGTTGCTTGCAAGTTTCGTTGGTATTCCTGCCGGGGTATACGTTTTAAATCATTTCCCAGAAGAAACACTAGAGATAACAACAGGAATTTCAATTTTTGCAATATCGATGGTCTTCTTTTTAGGAAACTCCAATGAGATTTCAGCTTCAAAAAAGGAAAAACCGATTGTTTTTGCTGGCTTCTTAAGTGGTTTGATGTCTTCTAGTATGTCGATTGGAGGGCCCCCTGTAGCTTTGGCGATGAATAAAAAAGGGTACAATAAAGATTCATTTCGAAAAATCTTTGCATTAGTAAGTGTTGTTAATGCTGTGATTAGCTCTGTGTTGTATGTTGTAAAAGGAATTTTTGTAGCTTTTTCGTTGAAGTTTGCGGTTTTTCTGTTTCCTGTATTATTGGTTGGGTCCCGAATTGGAGATGTTTATTCCAGGCGGATAAATCAAAATCAATTTAAAAAGGGAATTCTTATCTTAAATATGGCTCTTGGACTATTCCTTGTTTTTAAAACTTTGGTGTTGAATCATTAATTGATATCTTTTTTCAACAAAGATTCAGTTTTGTGGTTAATTGATGAAAAATGAAGTTTATTATCTTTATGAGATCCATGATTATGGGAAACATGAAGATTTTTTGTTTTATATCTATTGCAACGATGTTGCATTTGTTGTTTTGTTTGTTATTTTTGCAACAATGTTGCATTTGTGTCTGATTCATAAAAAGACTGGAGATATTACAAGTACATAGATTAAACCGAACTGCCTACCGGAAAGGGATTGGGACAGTAATTTTAATTTTTTGAATAATAGCCATGAAAAAAAATTTTGTTTTTGTATTAGTCGTATTGCTTGGAGCTTGCAGTCTAAAACAATCGGTTAATAAACCTGTTGTCACAGTTAGCATTTTACCCCAACAATACTTTGTTGAGAAAATTGCAGGAGACCTTGTTGATGTAAATGTTTTGGTTCAACCAGGAGCAAGTCCGGCAACTTATTCGTTAATGGCATCGCAAATGACGGATCTTGCCGAATCCAAAACCTGGCTTCGTATTGGTGAAATTGGATTCGAAGAGAGTTGGGCTGAAAAAATTCAACAATCGAATCCTGATTTGAAAATAGTTGATACTTCTAAAGGTGTGACTTGGATTGCTGGTGAAGAAGAGCATCACGAGGAAGAAGGGGAGCATGAAGGTGAAGAGCATGATCATTCACACGGTATTGATCCTCACATTTGGCTGTCTCCTAACGAAGCTAAAATAATAGCGAAAAATACGTTTAATGCGCTGGTTGAATTATTTCCGGAAAGCAGAGCTGAGCTAACAGAAAATTATGAGCTTTTTAGTCAGGAGATTGATCAGTTGGATCAAGCTTTATCTCAGGAGTTTTCAGCTTTGAAGAACAGAACGTTTTTTATTTTTCATCCTGCTTTAACTTATTTGGCTCGCCAGTATAATTTGGAACAGGTAGCCCTTGAAATTGAAGGCAAAGAGCCATCTCCCAGGTATATGCAGACTATTGTTGATCAAGCTCAGAAAGAAAATATTAAAGTTGTTTTTATTCAGAAGGAATTTGACATCGAAAATGCTCAGTTATTGGCAAATGAAATTGATGGTGAGGTTGTTCAAATAGATCCTTTAAACATAGAATGGGAAACGCAACTTCGTGATATTGCGAGTAAAATTATTAGCGCATCGACTGAATGAAGAAATTAATTGAAATAGAAAATCTAACAGTCAGTTATGATGAGGAAGAAGTGCTGAGAGGAGTTGACCTCACCATTTATGAGAATGATTTTTTGGGAGTAATTGGCCCCAATGGAGGAGGAAAGACTACCTTGATAAAGGCTTTTTGGGGATTTTTAAAACCTAAACAAGGGAAAATAAAGTTTCATATTCCTACTTCAAAGATTGGTTATTTGCCTCAGTAAACCAGGTTGATAAACAATTTCCAATACGGGTAATTGATGTTGTTCGATCGGGTAAAACGGAAGGTCGGAGCATTCAACTTTTCAAGAAAAGCAAAAAGAAATAGATATTGCAGAACAATTACTGAAAGAAATGGGAGTTCTTCACCTAAAAGATAAAGCCATTGGAGAACTTTCGGAGGGCAAATGCAACGTGTATTTTTATGTCGTTCGTTAATGAATGAACCTGAGCTGCTTATTTTGGATGAACCCGATACTTTTGTTGACAATCAATTTGAAAGTGAGTTATATGAAAAGCTCAAGGAATTAAATAAGCGCATGGCAATTTTACTGGTTTCCCATGATGTGGGTACCATTTCTTACTTTGTGAAAACCATTGCCTGTGTGAATAAGGAATTACATTATCATCCAAGCAATATTATTACAGAGAAGCAATTGGCTTCATATAATTGTCCGTTGCAAATTATTACGCACGGAGATATCCCTCATACTGTTTTACAAATGCATGATAAAAATCACTCCCATGAGCACACTCATTAATTTGTTTACATACGATTTTTTTGTTCATGCTTTTCTGGCATCTTTATTTGCTGCTGTTAGTTGTGGAATTATTGGAACTTATATCGTTTCCCGAAGGATTGTTTTCATTAGCGGAGGAATTACCCATGCTTCTTTTGGAGGAATTGGGATTGGTTATTTTTTAGGAATAAGCCCTTTGCTGGGAGCTGCTGTTTTTGCGGTACTTTCAGGTTTAGGAATTCAATATTTTACGCGAAAAGCAAGAGTCCGTGAAGATTCGTCCATTGCCATTTGGTGGTCATTGGGAATGGCTGTGGGAATTATTTTTATTTATCTTACTCCTGGGTATGCCCCAAATTTAATGAGCTATTTATTTGGAAGTATTTTAACGGTCTCAAATACCGAAATTTGGTTGATGGCTGTTTTGTCATTAGGTCTAATTGCCTTTTTCGTTTTCATGTATCGAACGATTTTATATGTCGCTTTTGATGAGGATTTTGCACATACTACTGGGTTGCCTGTTCAGCTAATCAATTACATTTTAATTAGCCTGATTGCCTTAACAATTGTGTTGAACATTCGAGTCGTTGGAATTATCCTGATTTTGTCATTATTAACAATACCACAGGCATCAGCCAACCTGTTTACAAAAGATTTTAAAAAGATGATATTCCTGTCGGTGCTAATTGCTTTTATAGGTTCTTTTGCGGGGCTTTTAATTTCCTACTTTGCAGATATACCTTCGGGTGCATCTATAATCTTCACTTTAGTATTTATATTTGGGCTTTTGAAAGGATATGTTTTCTTAATGAAGAAAAAAAGAAAATATGAGCAGTGATATGGTTCTTACATGCAAAAAAATGTGGACAATCTTTTGAAAAAGGGGACCTTCAGCGCGACTGTGGAAACTGTTTTTCCTGCACAGGATGTGAAATCTATATTTGCCCAAATTGTAGAGGGGAGATTGTTGTTAAACCCATGAAAAAACCATCTGCAAAAAAGTAAGCAAAAAGATTTGGGCCTAATATTTATGTTGACTACAATTCTTTAACAATCAAATCCTTATCAAATCGTTTATTTTCCATAATTTTGGAGAAACTTGATTCGAATGAAAAAATATAATCATCGTATTCTTTGGGGAGTTGTTTTTATGCTGCTTTCTACTCATGTCGCATTTCCTCAAAGTCGGAAAGAGATTGAAATACCGAATATACTTGGTTATCAAACTTTAAAATGTGATTTGAATTTACATACTGTTTTTTCTGATGGAGACGTTTGGCCTACGGTACGCGTGCAGGAAGCCTGGCTGGAAGGCTTGGATGCCATTGCAATTACGGATCATATTGAATTTTTGCCACACTCGCAGGATATTACTGCCAATCATAACAGGTCTTTTGAATTGGCAGAGCCTTTGGCAAATCAACAAGGAATTCTTTTAATTCAGGGAGCTGAAATAACGCGAACTATGCCACCGGGACACTTAACCGCATTGTTTATTACTAATGCAAATCTGCTTGAACGTGAAGAATGGTGGGATGCTTGTGTTGAAGCCAGAGATCAGGGAGGCTTTATTTTTTGGAATCACCCGGGTAGGAAAGATCAATTTCAGGGAGAAACAAAATGGTGGGACGAACATTCGCAGCTTTATGAAGCGAATATGCTCCATGGAATAGAGATTTATACAAATAATGAATTTTATCCGGAAGCTTTAAGCTGGGCGAAAGATAAAAATCTCTAGTATTCTGGGAACTTCAGATTTGCATGCTCCTTCATCAATGGAGTTTGACCTTGAAAATAGTCATCGTCCTATTACTTTAGTTTTTGCAGTTGAGAAATCTACGAATGCGATTAAAGAAGCTCTTCTGGATCGGAGGACAGCAGTTTATTATGAAAATACCTTAGTTGGGGAACGTAGGTTTTTGGCTCCCATATTTAGTAAGTCAATTGAATTTATGGATGATGCAGTAAATCTAAAAAATCACGAAGTGAAAAAAGTGATGATTCATAATAATAGTGACCTGACTTATTATTTGACAAAACGGCAACCATCAGCTGGTTTTTCAACACCCGATGAAATAGTTTTACCGCCTCACCGAACAATTGCTGTTGAGCTAACAGGAACATCTAATGAGGTAAGAAACATGGCAGTTCTTCGTCTTTTTTATGAAGTGAGAAATCTTCGGAATTTATCAGGCGGGCGGCTAATGGTAAATATTGATATTCCTAATCTTTAAATTATTATTTTGTATTGAGCAGATAAATATTTATATCTTTACTAGTGCGAAGAGGTCTTAAAAAAAGAAAATTATGGAACGGAAGAAAATTGGTATAGAAGTACTTTTTCTATTAGTGCTAATCTTTGTTTCTCAGTCTTGCCAGAAAGACTTGGATGACGGGGGTGAGATTATAAATGAAGATTTTATAGAGATCACGCAAGATAATATCCACTACGAAATGATTGAGGCTAATATTGAGGCAAGTATGAATGATGCAATTGCCTATTTTGAAAGCCTGGAAAATCTGAAATCAACTTCAATTGGAGAGTGCGCCACTATAGATATTGCGTATTCTAACAATAGTTTCCCAGTATCAATAACTATCGATTTTGGAGATGGATGTACAACTTTTAATGGGATGGATTGTACAGGGACAATGTTTGTTACTTTGAGCGATACCTTAAGGAAACAAGGAACAACTTATCATGTTACTTTTCAAAATTTTCTAATTGATGATGGTCATTCTATTACAGGGGAAATCTCGGGCGTAAATCAAGGACTAAATGCTTCCGGGTATTGGAAGTTTTATGAAGAATCATCTTTTGACATCGTTACTCCGGAAGGTGAAGAAATTGAAAAGGAACGTAATTTGACACGAGTTTGGGTTGCAGGATCAGAAACAAATGCTTTGAGTGATGATGTTTTTGAGTGTACGGGATATGGTGAATTAACATCATTATCTGAAGATTGGAATTACTCCTATACAATCCAGGAGTCTTTGATTGTTTCTCCGTCTTGTTCTTACATCTTGGGTGGAGTTATGGAATTATCATGGAGCAATATTGAAAATACATTCTGGATTGATTTTGAAGATGAAGATAATGTATGTAATTCAGAATTTAGATTTTTATAATTGTTATCTCCAGAATTTAAAAACCAAAATTTGTTTTTTTGTTAAACATTTTCAATATATTTGAAAAAATTCACTAAATGCAAACGTAAAAATGGTTGACAATCCAATTATTCTTGTTGCAGAAGATGTTGAATCTAATTATCTGTACTTAAATGCAGTTTTGAGTAAGATAAATGCAAAGATACTCTGGGCTAAAAATGGTTTGGAAGCTGTAGAGATGTTTAGAAATCAGAGTCAGATTGATATTGTGTTAATGGATTTGCAAATGCCGGAAATGAATGGTTATAAAGCGACTCAGATTATTAAATCAGAGAATCCGCGTATTCCAATTATAGCACAAACAGCTTTTGCTATGTCTGATGATCGTGAAAAAGCAATTAATGCAGGCTGTGATGATTATTTAGCAAAACCAATAAAATCGAAGGATTTGTTGGGTTTGATAGAGAAGTATACAAATATTTAGGGAGATATTATAGAGTTTTATGGAACGTTCATTTCAACATGAAATGGACGTTCTTTTGTTTTAGAATGTTCTATTTGCAATCATTTATTACTTTTGAAGCTTATTAATTATCTGACAATGGGAAAGAAGCAATATTTATTGGATCAGAGATATCTTAAAATGGCTGCCATATGGGCACAAAACTCATATTGCAAAAGAAGGCAGGTTGGAGCTCTTATCGTTAAAGACAAAATGATTATCTCCGATGGTTACAATGGAACCCCTTCCGGATTTGAAAATATTTGTGAAGACGAGAACAATAAAACCAAACCATATGTTTTGCATGCAGAGGCAAATGCTATTACAAAAGTTGCCAAGTCAAATAATAGTAGTGAGGGGGCAACTTTGTATGTAACATCTTCTCCTTGTATGGAATGTGCAAAGCTAATTATCCAGGCAGGTATAAAAAGGGTTGTTTTTTTAGATAATTACCGTTTGGAAGATGGAATTTCTTTATTGAAAAGAGCAAATATTGAGGTTGTTCAGGTTGGTGAAGATGAATAAAAAACATAAGACTTAATTATCTTTAGTTAACTAGGGAGTATAGCTAAGATTTGTGTGAATTTTTGATAGCATCATCCACTTTAATCGGATGAGTTTTCAGAAATAAAAAAGATGAAAAAGATGAATAAAAGGTCAGCAATATATTTACCTGTTTTAATCGCTATTTCAGTAGTGATAGGAATTTTTTTGGGGAACACTTTGGACAATTCGCAACCTACAGTTCTTCGTAACTTTCCGTATCAAAATAATAATAAGCTTTCAACCATTATTGATCTGATATCATCTTCATATGTTGATTCTATATCAACTGATAAATTGATTGAAGAAACAATCCCTGAGCTGATGTCAAAGCTCGATCCACATTCAACCTACATACAGGCTCGTGATATGCAGGAGGTTAACGAAGAGATGCAGGGCAATTTTGGTGGAATCGGAGTGCAATTCTCTATTATTCAGGATACAATACAAGTTATTGATGTGATATCTGGAGGCCCTTCTCAGAAATTGGGAATTATGGCAGGTGATCGTATCGTTACTGTTGGGGATTCGATTATTGCGGGAGTTGGTATTGTAAATGATGATGTACTAAAGTTGCTTCGTGGAGAAAAAGGTTCGAAAGTGAATGTGGGCATCAAGCGAAAAGGAATTAGTGATCTTATTCAATATGAAATTACCCGTGGCGATATTCCAATTATTAGCGTTGATGTTGATTACATGATTGACAAAACTACAGGATATGTAAAAGTTAGCCGTTTTGCAGAAAATACATACGCAGAGTTCATGGATGCTGTTGAGGAACTGGACTATCTGGGTGCAGAAAAAGTGATTATTGATTTACGTGGAAATCCCGGAGGTTACCTGATGTCTGTAATCCAGATGGTGAATGAATTTATGAATGAAGGTGAAACAATTGTTTATACGGAAGGTTACAGTCAGCAGCGTCAGAATTATACGGCAACAAGTAGAGGGAAATGGGTCGATAAGGAAGTTTTTGTGCTAATTGACGAATATTCAGCATCTGCCAGTGAGATTTTTGCAGGTGCCATTCAGGATAATGATCGTGGTGTTATTATTGGTCGCCGTTCGTTTGGTAAAGGTTTGGTGCAAGAGCAAATTCCTTTTAACGATGGTTCTGCAATACGACTTACAGTTGCCCGGTACTATACTCCAAGTGGGCGAAGTATCCAAAAGCCTTATGAAAATGGGGATAGTGATGAATATTATCAGGATATTGTGAATCGTGCTATTCATGGAGAATTCTTGGATGCAGATAGCATTCAGTTTGCTGATTCATTAAAATATGAAACCTTGAGTGGGCGTATTGTATATGGAGGTGGAGGTATTATGCCTGATTACTTTATCCCTGCAGATACAACCGGATATTCCGATTATTATTCAAAAATTACTCAACGACAAATGGTGTATTATTACGCATTTGAATACACCGATAACAACAGGGATGCCTTAAATAAACTTCAAACTCCTGCAGAATTTATTAGTTACCTTACCAATGATAACATTCTGGAAAAATTTATCTCTTATGCTGAAGGTGAAGGAGTGAAAAGAAATAATGCTGATCTCGAAATATCGGGTGAAGTTATTGAAACCCAGCTTATGGCCTACATTTCCAGAAATATCATAGGGGACAAAGGATTTTATCCGGTGGTGCAAAGAATTGATAAAACGTTGATGCAGGCAATTCAGATTTCAAACTCTGAAGATTCAATAGAAAAACTTCTTGCTGTAACAAAATAGAACTTCTCACGTCCTATGGGTAGGATATTAAAATTGCCCATGACAATCGACGATTATAACAGTGCTGTAGAAAGCTATGCTGACTCTGTGTATCGCTTTGTCCTGAAGAATATTCGGGATGAAGAGAGGGCACATGATATTGTGCAGGATAGTTTCGAGAAGTTATGGGTAAACCATACAAATGTTACGGCAGAAAAGGTAAAGTCATATCTTTACACTACTGCTTATCATCGGTTGATCGATGTTGTGCGGAAAGATAAACGAATGAGTCTGATTGATGAATACCAGGAAACTGGTGATGTTAACAACGATCAGTATTCAGACTTGGGGGAGATCTTGAATCAGGCGATAAAACAGTTGCCTGAAGATCAGCGATCTGTTCTCATGTTGCGCGATTACGAAGGATATTCGTACAAAGAAATTGCAGAAATCACCTCATTAAGTGAGGCACAGGTTAAAGTGTATATTTATCGTGCACGTGTATTTTTGAAAAATTATATTGGGAAAATTGATGTTTTAGTCTAACTATGAAAATTGACAAATCAAATTACGAACTCTTTTTTATGGACTACCTCGATGGGAAATTATCTGTTGAGGAGACTGCACAGGTTCTGGAGTTTCTGCAAGAAAATCCAGAACTAAAAGAGGAACTTGAGGTTGTCTCAGAAGTGCATCTTACAGATGAGTCTGTTGTTTTCCCCAATAAAATTGATTTGTTCAAAAAAGAAGAAGATGAACTAAGTATCTTTGATATGCGTTTGGCTGCTTATCTCGAAGGTGATATTTCGGGGGAAGAGAAGCGAAAGCTGGAAGACGAAATTGAAAGTGATAAAAACAAAAAGCTTTCATTTGAATTGATGCAGAAAACGCAGCTTATTCCTGATTCTTCAATTGTATTTCAAGAAAAGGAAGCATTGCTTAAAAAAGAGACAAAGGTTATCATTCTTCCCTGGATTGGAAGGGTTGCAGCTGTGCTTATTCTTGCATTTTCCGTTTGGGCGATCTATCCTAAAATGGAAGGAGCCAAAACGGTTGCCGAAGTCGAAGTTCCGGTTATTGATTTAAAACAGACAGATCAAATTTTAGAAGATATTCAGGTTGAACAGGAACCAGAACAAGAAATTATAATAGAAAAACCAACAACGGTCATTCAACCAAAAGAGATACTTGCCGAAAATAAACAGGAAGATGAAATCCCGGTTCGTGAAGCAGTTCCTGAACTTTTGATTCCTGTGACTGCAAGCCTCGATTCCGGTCATGAAATGATGGCATTGGTTCTTCCAATGGACGACAAGAAGAATGTTATCAGCCTGGATGAATATTTGGCGATGAAGCTTATTGATGCTCCCAAAGGAGAATCCTTTTCTTTGGATAATGTTCTTGATGCAGGTTTGGCTTTTTTTGAGAAAGTAAGTAATAAGAGGTTGAAAGTTGAAGAAAATGAAAAAGGAAAGATTTCGGAAATAAACTTCAATAGTGGTATTCTCGCATTTTCAATTCCAACAAATAATTAATCGGTTTGTAACTTTTGAAAATGGGTAGCCGTCAAAGGTGTAAAGTTTAAAAAACAAGATTATGAAAAAAATAATAATTGCATCGTTCCTATTGTTTGGGTTTTTTAGCTCACAAGCTCAGGACACTACTAAAGTGGATGTCTTGGGAAAAAACATTGTTACTGTAGATGAAGATTCTGATAAAACACATGTTGAAGTTCTTAGTAAGAAGATTGAAGTCAATGATGACTATAACAGTGACACAACAACGGTGAGGGTTGGGAAAAAGCTATTCACAATTGTTGAAGACGGAGGAAGTACCCAAATATATTTTGACCGTGATGAATCCTGGATTGATGAAGATGATAAAAAGCCAGAGAAATTATTTAACGGGCATTGGGCCGGATTTGAAATTGGAGTGAATAGCTTTTATAATGAGAGTTACAATATGTATTACGGGATTGATTATGTTCTACCATATAGTGGAGATGGGTTTATGGAACTTGAATACCCAAAATCGCTGGAAGTGAATCTCAATTTCATGGAATACAATATTGCACTAAAGAAAAATCGTATTGGTATTGTTACAGGTATGGGATGGTCCATTAAAAACTATAAATTTAATGAGGCTTTGACTATCAATAAAGTGGATGGAATGATTTTGCCTGTTTATTTGGAGGAAGATAACCTGAAAAAATCGAAACTTACAGTTTCTTATTTAACTGTTCCCTTATTGCTCGAATGCCAGATTCCTGTAAACGATGGAGCAAACCAACTATTCCTTTCCGGTGGAATTATTGGTGGAATTAATCTGGGCTCGCATACAAAAATCAAGTATGATGATTCAAAATCGAAAGACCATGGAAGCTTTAATATAAATCCATTTCAATATTCATTGACTGCAAGGGTGGGATTGAAAGATATTTCATTGTATGGAACGTATAGTCTTAACCCTCTTTTCAAAGATGATAAAGGTCCTGAGCTTTTCCCATTTAGCATTGGGTTGAGTCTAATTAATTTCTAAAACAATATTAAATTAAAAATAGAAGGATGGTATCAATAAGATATCATCCTTTTTTGTTTTTAAAGGCTAGTAAATATCTTTTAAAAATAACTGTGCAATATCTTTAATTGTGGTATCAAGACTCCGGTAATTAAAATCAACTGTATTGCATATTTTCTTTCCGTTATAACGGGTAATTTTATTAGTTCCAGAGACTGCTTCGCGTGTAATCATTGGGCGTTTCCCTGAGAAGAAACTTGCCAGCTTTGCAGCTCGCCAGCCAACATTTAAGATTAGGTCTGAGGCAAAAGTTTTTGGTCTTGGTTTTTGCAGGGCATCGGCAATTTTATTGAAAAAATCCTGATATGACATGTTGCCTGCATTTAAGATGAAACGCTGATTTTTAGTCTGTTCAAAATTTTCCCCATCCATCAATATGGTCATTGCATGAGCAACATCCCGAACGTCTACAAATCCGGTTTCACCTTTCGTGTAATATTTCAGCCCTTTAAAAATAGCCTGAAAAAGCTTTGGGCTGCCAATGTCCCAGTTCCCCGGACCCAGGATAATTGAGGGGTTTACAATTACAGCTTCAATTCCCTCTTCAATTCCACGCCATACTTCCATCTCGGAGAAGAACTTGCTAAGGCTGTAAGTCGATTTTTGCTTGGAAGGAGTCCAATAGGTTTCCTCGTTGATCTCGGTTCCGTCGTGGGTTTTCCCCAATGCAGCAATTGAACTCACATGGCAGAATTTCTTAACCTTATTTTGGATGGCAGCATTAATCAGGTTTTCTGTTCCTTTTACATTGTTGTTGAGCATGCTGTCATGATCATTGGAATGAAAAGAAACGAGTGCCGCACAGTGATATATCTCTGTTGTTCCCGGTAGAATCTCTTCTAGGCTGTGATAGTCCAGAATATCACCTTCTACCCATTCAACCTGAGAGAGAAGATCTTCAGGATTTTCGCAATAGTAGGCAAATGTTTTTTTTACCAGTTTAAGATTGCTGGTTGATCGCTTTAAAGCACGAACCTTTTTGCCTGATTGTACCAAGTCGTACAAAACATGCGATCCAACTAATCCTGTTCCTCCGGTTACGAAAATCATACTATGCTTTTTATGAATTCCATGGGGTTACTGCTTTTGCCCCAAACTCTTTGGCTGAAATGTTTTCAATTTTCACTTTTAGTATACCAACATTTACAACTGCGGGTTTATTAAATTTAAACTCCCGGTCGCTGTATTGTTTCATTAATACACAAAGTAGACGGTATTTTTCATCGTAATCCTCAAAAATCTCAACAGAGCCTTCAACATTTACTGTTTTTGATTTTACACGGTAACTGCACCCGACTTCAACATCTTGCCAGGCTAGTTCTTCGCCTAAAGTCCAGTTGATGCATACACGGGGATTTTTTTTCAAGGTTTCCCACATACGTCCGCTTTGTGCCGAATGTAAGATGATGTGTTCTCCATCGAGGGCGAAATTCATGGGCAGAACATAAGGTTGGCTTCCATCACTCATGCCCAGATAACATGTTTTACATGCTTTTATAATTTTTTCAATTTCTTTGCGGTCTTCTATAAAATTGGTTCTCATGTTCTGAATTTAACTAATTGTTCGATTGCCTAATTGATCAGCGAGATCTTTAACAACCATCTTCAGGTTGATATATTGATTTTGAAATTCCAATACTTTCTCCATGTCTCCTTGTTTCGCTGCATTGTTAATAGAGTTCTCCAATTCACGTAACATGGCTTTAACCTTACTTAGTTTGAATTCCTGTACAATTTTGGGAACAAGTAAATCTAGTATTTCTTCTTCTGTTTCAACAAAAGCACCGCCTTTTTTCCAACGCTTGCTTTCTACATATTTTTCAGCAATAACATCACTGGCAATCTGGCTAATTTGGGGATTGCTATGATGAATAAAGAACTGTAACGGATTGAATGATTGGTTTTCCAGATTTTCAATGCATAGATCAATGATGTTGTTAACAGTTTCATTATCAGATCGAAGTCCATCTTCTTCAATTTCCTGTAACACAAACTGCCCTACTGAAACGCTTATTTTTTCTTCCGGATTTTCACCTTCAACTTCGAAGACTTCATCGTGGAAATATTTGAGAAGTATGCGTAATATTTCCCGTTCTTCAATTTCAGAAGTATTTTTTGCAGGCTCAACTTTCTTCTCGGGGGCTGATTGTCTGCGGGTAGTTTGCTTTCGAAATTCTTTTTTTTGAAAATCTTCGTTCTGGCGAAACTTGATTTTTCTTACCTCTGTATATAGAATATCTTCATCCACATTCATCAACCGGCTGCATTCCTGAATGTAAACCGAACGGGTAATGGTGTCAGGAATCATGGAAATAGAACGGACAATATCTGTAATTAGCCGTGCTTTTCCTACCGGATCGTTTTTCGTATCCTTTAAAAGAAGCTGTGTCTTGAAACGAATAAAATCGGTTTCATGTTCTTCGATGTAGGCTTGCAGTTCGCTCGAACTCATGCTTTTTGAGAAAGAATCAGGATCTTCTCCTTCAGGCAACAACAGAACTTTAACGTTCATTCCTTCTTCCAGAACTAAATCAATCCCCCGGAGTGAAGCTTTTATTCCGGCAGCATCTCCATCATAGATAATGGTTATGTTTTGAGAAAAACGCTTGATAAGCCGAATCTGGTCGCTTGTGAGGGCAGTTCCGGAAGAAGCTACCACATTGGTAATTCCTGCCTGATGCAGTGCAATTACGTCAGTATATCCTTCAACCAGATAACATTTATCAAGACGGGTAATGTCTCTTTTTGCCTGAAAAATACCGTACAGAATGCGACTTTTGTGATAAATTTCCGATTCTGGTGAGTTTAGGTATTTGGCAATTTTCTTATCGTCTTTAAGTGTTCTTCCTCCAAATGCAATTACCCGTCCGGCAATATTGTGAATTGGGAACATGACCCGTCCGGCAAAGCGATCGCGAATCCAGTCGTCCCGTTTTATGGTTAGACCCGTTTTTTCGAGGTAATCAATTTTGTATCCTTCTTTTTGGGCTGCTTGTGTGAAAATATCTTTCCCATCCGGACAAAAACCGAGATCAAAATTTTTGATAATTTCATCACGGATTCCTCGTTCGCGGAGATAACTTAATCCAATGGTGCGTCCTTCATTCTCATCCCAGAGATAGCGGGTGAAATATTTTTGGGCAAAAGACGAAGCGATCATCATACTTTCCCGGTCATCTTTAAGCTGTTTTTGCTCTTCGGTTTCCTCTTCCTCAACAATATCGATGTTGTACTTTTTTGCAAGCCATTTTAATGCTTCCGGGTAAGTGAGGGATTCGTGTTCCATGATGAAGTTCACGGAATTTCCACCTTTCCCACAACCAAAGCATTTGTAAATTCCTTTTGCAGGAGAAACGGTAAACGAAGGTGTTTTCTCGTTGTGAAACGGGCACAATCCCAATAGGTTAACCCCGCGTTTTCTCAGAGTAACAAATTCGCCTACAACATCAGAAATTTCAGCGGCTTCAAAAATACGGTCTATGGTTGCCTGATCGATCATTTCTCACAAAAGTAGAAAAAATTGGGGTTGGTTTAAGCTGATGAATGGGACTATCTGTTTTTTAACTTGAACTGAGTAAGTCGAACTCAGGTTATTATACAGTTAACACGCTATCAATTAATGCAGTTTATTCGCAAAATCGAAATTACCTTTGCAACCACACATAAAATTGAAATCAATAATGAGTAAATTTCATATAGCCAGAGAGGGGCGGTTTTTTGTTTTGCAAATGACAATAATGCTGGCATTCTTAACAGCAATATCGCCTTTTGCAACAGACACTTACATGCCTGCTCTCCCGACTATGTCGCAATATTTCGGAAAGCCTATTAATTTACTGGAGATAACATTAACAATCTATTTTCTGGGTGTTGCTGTTGGTCAGTTTTTAGGTGGGCCTCTCTCCGATTCATACGGTAGGAAGAAAGTAGCAATGTTGGGCTTATTCTTATTTGCCACATCCAGTATTCTTGCCGTATTTGTTACAGATGTTTATTATTTGTGGGTGTTGCGGTTTTTGCAGGCTATTGGTGGAGGCTTTGCTTCTGTTGTAAACATGGCTTTTGTTCGTGATTGGTTTGAAGGAAAAGATGTGGCAAGGATTTCTTCGCTTATTAGTATGATTATGATGTTGGCACCTCTTGTTGCTCCGGTTATTGGTACTTTCTTGCTTATTCATTATGGATGGCAGTCCATTTTCATTTTTATGTTTTTGTTTTCGTTATTGGTTCTGATTGCGTTTTCATTGTTTATGCCAGAATCAAGGCACCATTCATTTATTACGAACAAGCTGACTTTTAGACAGGTAAAAGTTTCCTATTCAACGATATTCAGTTCTCCCAAAGCGGTCTTTTTGGTTCTATGTAGCAGTTTCTCTATTGCGGGGATGTTTACTTTCTTAACGGGAGCATCTTTCATGTATATTGATTTCTTTGGAGTTGACGTGAGTAATTTCCCACTGTATTTTGGCGCCAATGTTGTTCTTAATGTGATTTTAACAATGCTGAATTACAGATTGGTAAAAAGAATTGAACCTGAAAAACTTTTACAAGCCGGACTTTTACTTCAGTTCGTATCTGGTATTGCACTTTTGATTGCTGTCCTGCAGCCAAATCCAAGCTTGTGGTTTGTTTTTATCTCGATTATTCTTTTTGTGGGTAGTTTGGGTTTAGTGTTTTCAAATTTGATTGCTATTATTTTGAACCAGTTTCACCAGATCTCCGGATCAGCCAATGCGGTAATCGGTGTTGTTCGCTTTGCTTTTAGTGGTTTAATTGGTTCTTCTTTGGCCTTGTTTCACACCGGAGATTTAGTTCCTTTGGGAGGGATTATGTTTGCATGTACCCTTGTTGCGAATTTAATGTTCATAGTTTCAAAGAAAGTTCGCTGGTAATACCGTTTTTCAAGCAATCCCCTCTTTTTTAATGGAGGTATTTCAACAGAAAATCAAATCTTTTTTTATGCTTGGAACATTTGAGTGGGGCATCTTATGTTTTTAAGCAGAAATATGTAATTTTGTTGGTCTTAATTCAAAAATGAAGAAATAACGATAACAATCTGTAAATAAAAAAATCAACAACATGAAACGATTGAAAATTAAAGAAGTGCTAACCGGAAGTTCGGTTGGGCAGCAAGTGTTGGTAAAAGGATGGGTAAGAACAAAGCGTGGAAGCAAAAATGTGAATTTCATAGCTTTAAATGATGGTTCTACCATTAATAATTTGCAGGTTGTTGCTGACGTTGAAAAATTCGGAGAAGAGTTTTTGAAGGATATCAATACAAGTGCTGCCCTGGCGGTAAAAGGAGACTTAATTGAGTCTCAGGGTCAGGGCCAAAGCGTGGAATTGGTTGCAACTGAAATAGAAATTTACGGGAAGGCTGATCCGGAAAAATATCCTATTCAACCCAAAAAGCACAGTTTGGAATTTTTGCGTGAGAATGCACACTTGCGTTTCCGTACAGCTACATTTAGTGCTGTTTTCCGCATTCGTCATGCGATGGCTTATGCCATTCACAATTATTTCAACGAAAAAGGATTTTATTACCTGCATACACCAATTGTAACTGCATCGGATGCAGAGGGTGCCGGACAAATGTTCCGCGTGTCAACGCTTCCTGCACAAAATCCACCATTAACCGAAGAAGGAGAAATCGATTATTCTGAAGACTTTTTTGGCAGACCTACAAACCTAACGGTTTCCGGTCAGTTGGAAGGAGAGCTTGGAGCTACTGCCTTAGGTGAGATTTATACTTTTGGCCCTACTTTCCGTGCTGAAAACTCAAATACAACACGCCACCTTGCCGAGTTCTGGATGATTGAACCAGAAATGGCTTTTTATGAGTTAAAAGACAATATGGATTTGGCTGAAGAATTTCTGAAATATCTAATCAAATATGCATTAGATAATTGCATGGATGACTTGAAATTCTTGAGTAACCGTTTGCAGCAAGAGGAAAAAAACAAACCTCAGGATCAACGTTCGATGGAACTGATCGAGAAACTTCAGTTTGTTTTGGCAAACGATTTTGAGCGTTGTACTTATACGGAAGCTATTCGAATTCTGGAAAATTCTAAACCTTATAAAAAGGGTAAGTTCCAGTTTCCCGTTGAGTGGGGAATTGACCTGCAAAGTGAGCATGAACGTTACCTGGTAGAAAAGCATTTTAAAAAGCCGGTTATCTTAATTGATTATCCAAAAGACATTAAGGCTTTCTACATGAAGCAGAATGATGATGGAAAAACTGTTGCGGCTATGGATGTTCTTTTCCCTCAAATTGGTGAAATTATTGGAGGTTCAGAGCGTGAGGCTGACTATGATAAGCTGATAAAACGCATGGAGGAAATGGATGTTCCTGCCGATGAAATGTGGTGGTATCTGGATACCCGCAGATACGGAACAGTTCCTCATGCAGGTTTTGGTTTAGGTTTCGAACGATTTATTCTGTTTGCAACCGGAATGGGCAATATTCGTGATGTAATTGCTTTCCCAAGAACACCTAAGAGTGCAGAATTTTAATTTGGTAAAATTTCAATGTTAGATAATTAGATATATCATATTAGAAAGACATATATAAATTTTGGAAGCATAGATTATTCTATGCTTTTTTTGTTATTCTTTTTGCATTTTTTGGCTAGGTATTAATTCTCTGAGAAAAAAACAATTTTTGCTTTTTTGATAATTGAAACAGGTTAAATAATATATGGAGATAGTTATTTGATCCTGTTTGTGTTGTTGTCGTTTTCTTTTAAAATCTTCTTTGTTCTTATCGTTTTTTCATTATTTTTCACTTGTTTTTGAAATATTTTAAAACATAATGATGTAAAAGGTGTTAAATAGCTAGATTTTTCTTACATTTATCTATGTATGATATCTGAAATGACATTTTAGATATCTAAAAAGGCGTTTTGGATAAATATTAATAGGAATGAAGAAGGTAAAATTATTATTAAAAATAATAGCCTTGTTGGCTATTTACATTCCTGTAAAAGCACAAACAGGATTGTTATTTTATAACACAGATAAACTCCATTATTCATCAGTATATAATCCATCATTTTCTAGTGGTTCAGTTGGGCTTACTTTCAATATGTTCCCGCTGGCGGGATCTGCAATCAGTTATAACAATATGGAAACGATGGATTTATCATCTCAGATATTATTTGATGAGCAGATTAATATTGAGATGAATGATCTTTTTCAAATACTGGTAAAGCAAAACTTCAATATTCAACAATTTGAAACAACATTACTTGACTTAGGATATCACTCAAACTTTGGTTCTTTTAGCTTTATGATAAGAGATAGGGCAAATCTTTCAATAGATTTTCATGATGACTTGTCGGAAATTCTGCTGAGTTCTTATATTGAGTCTCCGGGAAATAACCAAGCTGAGATTCTCTTGTCTGAGTTTATTCATTTCAGGGAATATAGCCTTGGATATGCTAATAGCTTTTTTCATGATAGGCTGTCTCTTGGTTTTAGAGTGAAAAAGTATTATGGAAAATCTTCGATGTATTCAGATGTATATGCATCTGTTTCCAATGAGCCAGATGGCTTTTTTATAACATCTTCAGGTTTGATGAAAACATCAAATCCGGCAACTATAAAAGTAAGTTCTGGTGAAGATCGAAAGATAATTGCGAGTAAAGATTTTAGCAGAACGGAGTACATGCTTGAAGATAAAAATCAGGGAATGGGCTTTGATTTTGGATTTCGTTATTTGATTTCTCCCCGGGTGGAAATTTCAGGAAGTGTTACTGATTTGGGAACTATAAAATGGAATAGTAATTTGAAGTCGATAAGTGTTGAGGGTGACTATCAGTTTACCGGGAACGAGTTTAATACAAAGGGAGAGTCGCTTTCTGCGCGTGAAACCGAAGTGTCTATTGTTAATTCTTTAACTAGAGATATGGATATTGAGCAAGAGAATGTATCATCATTTGAGAGAAGGGTAACAGGAAATTACTATATGGGGTTAAAATACATTTATAATGACAGGTTAAACTTTGGGGTTGTAAATCGTTTTACTGATGGTGATTATTCTAACTTCAATAGTATTCTCGTTTCTGTGCAATATAACTTAACTAATAAATTTTTATTAATTCCGGAGTTTCCCAAATAGGAAGTACCAGTATGAATTTGCCTTTAGGAATGGTATATGATTCAGCAGGAGGACAGGCTTTTATGAGTGTTGGGAATGTTTTTTCATTATTTGACTCAGCAAATTCGCAGTTTGCAAGTTTTTCATTAGGTGCTAATGTCTATCTATTTAGGGAAAAATCCCGTCGTGTGAAATATAATAATCGCGAGTTTGTGTTCTTCAATAAGAAAAAGAAGATTTCAAAGAATAACCAGGGGCTGGTAATAAAATAATCTATTGGATTATTTCCTTCTCGTTAGATATCTTCAACTCAAAAGTAGTTATTGTTCCTCTCATTTATTAATCTTGTAGGCATGAAAGGCCTCTTTTTGCAGGCATTCATTTCCTGTTTGTATAAAAACAGTAATTTTGAAGAAAATTAGAATATGCCCTCTCAAAAGTTAAGTATACAACAGCGGTTACTTCAAAAGTTATCACCTCAACAGATCCAGGTGATAAAGCTATTGGAGATTCCAACTACTCAGCTTGAACAGCGAATAAAAAAGGAGTTGGAAGATAATCCTGTATTGGAGATGGCAGGTGATTCTGAAGATTTAGAATTTAAGGAAAACGATGGTCAGGAAGATTCGGGAAGTGATGAATTTTCATTAGAGGATTATATGGATGATGATGATATTCCTGAATACCGACTTTCAGCAAATAATTATTCAAAGGACGATAAACAGGTTGATATCCCGTTTTCTTCGGGTACAAGTTTTCATGAATTTATACACGAACAGCTTGGAGTTGTTGAGCTGGATGAGGATAAAAGAAAATTAGCAGAATACATTATTGGCAACATTGATGAGGATGGGTATTTGCGTAGGGATTTAATGTCGATTAGCGATGACTTGGCTTTCAACATGAACATTGATGTTGATGTTAAGGAATTGGAAGAGATTCTTGAAGTTATTCAGGAGTTTGATCCTCCCGGAGTTGGAGCCCGTGATTTGCAGGAGTGTTTGTTGCTTCAGATACAAAAGAAAAGAGGTAATGATGCGACCCTTCTTGCTTTGAAAATTATTGAAGATAATTTCGATGATTTTACAAAAAAGCATTACGATAAGATTCTTAAAAAGCATAATGTCTCTGAGGATGAATTAAAGGATGCGATTGCTGAGATTGTAAAACTAAATCCTAAACCTGGTGGTTCTTATAGTAATCCGCTAAATAAATCGAATCAGGTTATTGTCCCTGATTTTCTTTTGGAAAACAATGATGGAGAGTTACAGCTTTCCCTAAACCAGAGAAATGTTCCCGACTTGAGGATGAGCGGAACTTATGTTGATATGCTAAAATCTTACAGCCAGAACAAAAAGAACATTTCCAGCGACCAAAAGGATGCTATGATGTTTGTGAAGCAAAAGCTTGATTCTGCGAAATGGTTTATTGATGCTATTCGGCAAAGGCACAATACCTTATTTGTTACCATGTCTGAGATTATTGAGTTTCAGAAGGAGTATTTTATAGAAGGAGATGAAACCAAATTGAAACCGATGATTCTGAAAGATATTGCAGATCGTACGGGATTGGATATTTCCACAATTTCAAGAGTTTCTAATAGTAAATATATTCAAACACATTTTGGTATCTTTCCACTTAAGTATTTTTTCTCAGAAGGAATGCAGAAAGATACTGGTGAGGAAGTTTCTACCCGGGAGATTAAAAAGATTTTGGAAGAATGTATTGCCAATGAGGATAAGCGCAAGCCTTTAACCGATGACAAGCTGGCACAGATTCTAAAAGAAAGATCTTATCCAATTGCACGACGAACGGTTGCTAAGTATCGGGAACAGTTGGGTATACCTGTTGCCCGAATGAGAAAGGAATTATAATGCTGAAAAAATGAAATTGCAACAAAAATTAGCCAGAATTATATCTGTTATTTTTCATCCTTTAATAATACCAACTTTGGGTACTTTGTTGCTCATGAATATGGGGTTCTATTTCTCAAGTTTAACTTATGCCGGAAAAATAATTATTACAGTAATTGTAATGTTGAGTACCTTCATTACTCCTTTGCTTAGCTTATTGTTGATGAATATGAATAAGCAGTTTAGCATGTCAATGGAAAAAAGTACCGATCGTGTTTTGCCTCTTCTTTTTACAGCAATATTCTATTTTATTGGGTATTTTTTTATGGGAAGACTTGCTGTTTTTCCAATATATCGGATTTTCATTATCTCTTCAATCTTGATAATCGTTTTATTAATGT
>CAXXKK010000009.1:0-38148 GCA_963676845.2 Prolixibacteraceae bacterium
TTTGAGCAGAAGCGAGAGATCCATCAGTAATGGAGTAACCTGTATTTGTTAGTGCTGTCCCATCGTAAACTTTACTGTCACTGTCTGCTGTAATTTCAAGTGGACGTTTGGTTACTTCAAGTGCTCCGTTTACATAGCTTATGTCATAGTTCGAAGTTACATCTGTGGTACCCTCAAGGATCACGGCGGCACTTGGTACATTATCACTCGAACCAACGACTGTTTGTGATCCGGTGACGGTTACTGCATCCAGGGTTTGAGCAGAAGCGAGAGATCCATCAGTAATTGAAGAACCTGTATTTGTTAGTGCTGTTCCATCGTAAACTTTACTGTCACTATCCGCTGTGATTTCAAGTGGACGTTTGGTTACTTCAAGTGTTCCGTTTACATAGCTTATGTCATAGTTCAAAGTTACATCTGTTGTTCCCTCAAGGATCACTGCGTCATTTGGTACATTGTCACTCGAACCAACAACTGTTTGTGATCCGGTGACTGTTACTGCATCCAGGGTTTGACCCGAAGCGAGAGATCCATCAGTAATGGAATAACCTGTATTTGTTAGTGCTGTCCCATCGTAAACTTTACTGTCACTGTCGGCTGTGATTTCCAAAGGACGTTTGGTTACTTCAAGTGTTCCATTTACATAGCTTATGTCATAGTTTGAAGTTACATCTGTTGTTCCCTCAAGAATTACGGCAGCACTTGGTACATTATCACTCGAACCAACTACTGTTTGTGATCCGGTGACTGTTACTGCATCCAGAGTATGACCTGCAACCAGTGCCCCGCTGGTTATTGAATACTCTTCATCAGTCAGTGCTGTGCCATCATAAACCTTAGAGTTACTATCCGCTGTAATTTCAATACTATATTGTCCGACCGACAGTGTTCCGTTTACATAGCTAATATCATAGTTAGAAGTTACTTCTGTCGTTCCCTCAAGGATTACTGCAGCACTTGGTACATTGTCACTCGAGCCAACTACTGTTTGTGAACCGGTGACCGTTACTGCATCCAGGGTTTGACCAGAAGCAAGTGAACCATCAGTGATTGAAGAACCTGTATTTGTTAGTGCTGTCCCATCGTAATCTTTACTGTCACTAGCTGCTGTAATTTCCAAAGGACGTTTGGTTACTTCAAGTGTTCCATTTACATAGCTTATGTCATAGTTCGAAGTTACATCTGTTGTTCCCTCAAGGATCACTGCGGCACTTGGTACATTATCACTTGAACCAACAACTACCTGTGATCCGGTAACTGTTACTGCATCCAGGGTTTGACCCGAAGCGAGAGATCCATCAGTAATTGAAGAACCTGTATTTGTTAGTGCTGTCCCATCGTAAACTTTACTGTCACTGTCCGCTGTGATTTCAAGTGGACGTTTGGTTACTTCAAGTGTTCCGTTTACATAGCTTATGTCATAGTTCGAAGTTACATCTGTTGTTCCCTCAAGGATTACTGCGGCACTTGGTACATTGTCACTTGAACCAACGACTATTTGTGATCCGGTGACGGTTACTGCATCCAGGGTTTGACCCGAAGCAAGTGATCCATCAGTAATTGAAGAACCTGTATTTGTAAGTGCTACTCCGTCATAAACTTTGCTGTCACTATCTGCGGTGATTTCAAGTGGACGTTTGGTTACTTCAAGTGTCCCATTTACATAGCTAATGCTGTAGTTCAATGTTACATCTGTCGTTCCCTCAAGAATTACGGCAGCGCTTGGTACATTATCACTTGAACCAACGACTATTTGTGATCCGGTAACAGTTACTGCATCCAGGGTTTGTCCTGAAGCAAGTGATCCATCAGTAATGGAATAACCTGTATTTGTTAGTGCTGTCCCATCGTAAACTTTGCTATCACTATCCGCTGTGATTTCCAAAGGACGTTTGGTTACTTCAAGGGTTCCATTTACATAGCTTATGTCATAGTTAGAAGTTACATCTGTTGTTCCCTCAAGGATCACTGCTGCACTTGGTACATTGTCACTCGAACCAACTACTGTTTGTGATCCGGTGACTGTTACTGCATCCAGAGTATGACCGGCAACCAGTGCCCCGCTGGTTATTGAATACTCTTCATCAGTCAGTGCAATGCCATCATAAACCTTAGAGTTACTATCCGCTGTAATTTCAATACTATATTGTCCGACCGATAGTGTTCCATTTACATAGCTAATATCATAATTAGAAGTCACATCTGTTGTTCCTTCAAGAATTACTGCTGCACTTGGTACATTATCACTTGAACCAACGACTGTTTGTGATCCGGTAACAGTTACTGCATCCAGGGTTTGACCGGAAGCAAGGGAACCATCAGTAATGGAATAACCTGTATTTGTTAGTGCTGTTCCATCGTAATCTTTACTATCACTAGCTGCTGTGATTTCAAGTGGACGTTTGGTTACTTCAAGCGAACCATTTACATAGCTTATGTCATAATTAGAAGTAACATCTGTCGTTCCTTCAAGGATTACTGCGGCACTTGGTACATTGTCGCTTGAACCAACGACTGTTTGTGATCCGGTGACAGTTACTGCATCCAGGGTTTGACCCGAAGCAAGTGATCCATCAGTAATGGAATAACCTGTATTGGTTAGTGCTGTCCCATCGTAAACTTTGCTGTCACTGTCTGCTGTAATTTCCAAAGGACGTTTGGTTACTTCAAGTGTTCCATTTACATAGCTAATATCATAGTTCGAAGTTACATCTGTTGTTCCCTCAAGGATTACTGCAGCGCTTGGTACATTATCACTTGAACCAACAACTACCTGTGATCCGGTAACAGTTACTGCATCCAGGGTTTGACCCGAAGCAAGTGATCCATCAGTAATTGAGTAACCTGTATTTGTTAGTGCTGTTCCATCATAAACTTTGCTGTCACTGTCTGCTGTGATTTCAAGTGGACGTTTGGTTACTTCAAGGGTTCCATTCACATAGCTTATGTCATAGTTAGAAGTTACATCTGTCGTTCCCTCAAAGATTACTGCGGCACTTGGTACATTGTCACTCGAGCCAACAACTACCTGTGATCCGGTAACTGTTACTGCATCCAGGGTTTGCCCCGAAGCAAGTGATCCATCAGTAATGGAGTAACCTGTATTTGTTAGTGCTGTTCCATCGTAAACTCTACTGTCACTGTCTGCTGTGATTTCAAGTGGACGTTTGGTTACTTCAAGGGTTCCATTCACATAGCTTATGTCATAGTTAGAAGTTACATCTGTCGTTCCCTCAAAGATTACTGCGGCACTTGGTACATTGTCACTTGAACCAACGACTATTTGTGATCCGGTGACAGTTACTGCATCCAAGGTTTGAGCAGAAGCAAGGGAACCATCAGTAATGGAATAACCTGTATTTGTTAGTGCTGTCCCATCGTAAACTTTGCTGTCACTAGCTGCTGTGATTTCAAGTGGACGTTTGGTTACTTCAAGCGAACCATTTACATAGCTTATGTCATAGTTAGAAGTTACATCTGTTGTTCCCTCAAGGATCACTGCTGCACTTGGTACATTGTCACTCGAACCAACGACTATTTGTGATCCGGTGACTGTTACTGCATCCAGGGTTTGACCCGAAGCAAGAGATCCTGAAGTAATTGAATAACCTGTATTTGTTAGCGCTGTTCCATCGTAAACTTTACTGTCACTATCCGCGGTGATCTCCAATGGACGTTTGGTTACTTCAAGGGTTCCATTCACATAGCTTATGTCATAGTTCGAAGTTACATCTGTGGTACCCTCAAGGATCACGGCGGCACTTGGTACATTATCACTTGAACCAACTACTGTTTGTGATCCGGTGACTGTTACTGCATCCAGGGTTTGAGCAGAAGCAAGGGAACCATCAGTAATGGAGTAACCTGTATTTGTTAGTGCTGTTCCATCGTAAACTTTACTGTCACTATCCGCGGTGATCTCCAATGGACGTTTGGTTACTTCAAGGGTTCCATTTACATAGCTTATGTCATAGTTTGAAGTTACATCTGTAGCTCCCTCAAGGATCACTGCTGCACTTGGTACATTATCACTTGAACCAACTACTGTTTGTGATCCGGTAACAGTTACTGCATCCAGGGTTTGACCTGAAGCAAGTGATCCATCAGTAATTGAAAAACCTGTATTTGTTAGTGCTATACCGTCATAAACTTTGCTGTCACTGTCTGCAGTGATTTCAAGTGGACGAGTTGTTATCGTAAGACTAACTGGAATCCTTTCACTTACACAACCAGAAAGATCATCAACCGCTTCTGCATATACTGTTATTGTAGGACTTACATTTGTTGCTGTTGGGGCAGAAACGTTATTTCCACCAACAGAAGCATCATAATATTCAACATGAGTCCCGGTTGCAGATGTTGCATAGGCAGTATGAGAAATGCCATCATATACTCCATTATAATTAACAGCAGTTGGAGCATCTGGCGCAGGTGGAGTAGTTACAGAAACTGATATTTCTTCACTTACGCAGCCCGTTTGGGTATCTCTTACTTTTACAAAATACGTTCCGGTAGTAACATCTGTAATCACAGCACCTGTTACAGTATAAGTACTTGTTGTTGTATTACCTACTGTAGTAACTGAGTAATCTTCAGAGGTTCCTTCCGGTAAGGATATCCATGTTACACCATCATCGAGTGTATATTCCAGATAACTTAAATCCGGCGTTTCTGATGTTTCTGAAACGACATCTAACGTAATTGTACCCGATCCACATAAATTATCAGAACCAAGTCCTGATACTTCAACATGGTTTACAATAACATTAAAAGTACACACTTCAGATATAACAGGTACACAATCATTACACGTAAAAGTGTAAGTAACAGTTGTTTCACCTGACGGGAAAAAATCTCCCGGATTATTAGTAGTAGTTGTAACAGAATTTACATCTCCGACACAGGCAGTATCATAAATAACTGCATCTATTTGTAACAACTCTACATAATCGCTATTATTTCCATTTCCAACAACTTCAAATAGTATTCTGTATATTCCGGTTTCTTCAGGTTCAATATAAAAATCATATTCACCAGTAGCAGAAACTCCATCAATAGAAGTATTAAGCACTTTGGAATCGTCAGATGACATTAAATAGATTTTAACATCAAATGTTCCACCACTTTCTACGGTTAATGTAATTCTACCGGGAATAGGATCTCCTTCGGCAGGAAGGAAAAAAGATGGCGTAAGAAAATAGGGATTTGTATCATCAAAAAAAGGATATTCACTTTCTTTAAGTTTATTTCCCTGCCACAATCTTAGCCTTCCACCATCTGTACCGATTCGCTGAACATTACTTAATTCCCAACACGACTCCTGAGCTGAGGATAAGTCAAAAGACATATTGAAATCATAATCGGGGCCTCCGATACCACCACAGGAAAGTGAAAAATTCGGGGGAGTCCATGTAACTATTGCCCCTACACCATCAATTGTACCACTGGCACAATCTGCATAAATATCAGTAGGAGGGCAACCATCTACAATAATTTCACAATCTTGTCCGGCTACATCAAATGATGTTCCTAACATTAGAGTTCCCAGTAACAACACTATTAATGTTGCCCCAGGTATTTTCATGGTCTGGCTAAATTTTTTAAAAGAAGTAGCCGTTTTTATCCATCTTACATTGACTAAAAAGGATAAAATCTCTTTTAAGGTAGATTTTTTTCTCATATTCCACAATTAGAGTTATCATAATAACACACACAAGCAATAATCTTATATTCAATAGCGCACAATAAGATCCGATCTAAAAATCGAGTTCTAATATTTTCTAATAAAGCACAAGCGAGTTTTCTATTGTTTATTTACGGTGTCGTGGTCGAAATAATTACGAAAATGAGATATATGTTTCCCGAGAATTATCAAACTGCCTATTTGAGATAATAAACCTCAACATCTGGATATCAATCATCAATCCACTATTAACAATGAATTGTTGATAAATATGCGAAGGACCCAATCATAAAGCTGTTTAATAAATTAAATCCTCAACAAAGAAGGCATGAAAAGAGACAATATAAAGACAATTCAATTATGATAGATATTCATATTCCAAGGATAACAAGATAAGCACGTTACTCCCTTTCACCCTGACTATGAAACAAATAAATTGTTTATATAGCTCTAATTGGATTTTTAATGCTGTACTTATTCATTTTACAGACCACTTAATCCGTGTATTTAGATATTGTCAAATAAGGCTTTGTGTTAAATATTGACTCGGAAGTATAACTGTTAAAGTATCGTGATTTACATACTGATTAATGAACATTACCAAAAATTGCAGATGGATGGGACAGAATGCCCAATTAAATTCGGGAAATTGCCAATGGAGATACAACTTTAAGTGGTTGAAATCGATATTTTGCCAATGGGAAAAGAAAAAGTCCTGATTAAATCAAAAATTTTGCCGATTATCGGGTCAACCTGCCCGATTAAATCAAATATTTTGCCTCGGGGAGGGTCAACTTGCCTGATTGGAATGAAAAAACTTGCCAATTGGAGGGGCAAACCTGCCGGGGGATAATAAAATCAGGCATTTCAGAAATCAACACAAATTATTTGAAAAGAATTTTGTTACTCCATCTTCCATTTGACATTAACAATATAGCATCATTCCCTTTTAAAATCTCCCCGACAACAGTACGTCAAGATGCAAAAGCTCATTTCATTTACCTAATTGGAAATCATCCTGATCTTGCCATGCAGGGAAGTTACTCCGAAACCTTTCCAAACTTGATTTAGAAAGTTTAGCGACAAGAACTTCCTCTGTTTTTATTTTTCCGACAACCATTTCTTTTCCTTTGGGATCAATAACTGCACTATCTCCACTATAACGAATCCCATTAGCATCAGCCCCCACCCGATTTACCCCAACAACATAAGCTTGATTCTCAATAGCACGAGCTTTTAACAGAACCTGCCAGGCATTTTTTCGGGGTGCAGGCCAATTGGCAACATTGATGATCAAGTCGTAATCATTCCTGTTTCGAATAAAAACAGGGAAACGCAGATCGTAACAAATTTGAGGTAAAATTCGAAAATCCTTTAAATTGAATATTTTACGCACCTTGCCCGGTAAAAAATGGATATTTTCTTCTCCCATGGAGAACAAATGCCTTTTATCGTAAAATTCGATCTTCCCGCCAGGTCTCACAAAAACAAAACGATTAAAATATTTTCCATCGTCCTTAATCATTAGGCTCCCGGAAATTACGGCATCCTGTTTTTCTGCTTGCTCCTGCATCCAGCATATTGTTTCACCATCCATAGGTTCAGAGAGTTCCTTCACGTTCATTGAAAAACCTGTAGAAAACATCTCGGGAAGGACAATAAGATCAACCACTGAAGGTAATTCAGCAAATAAACCTTCAAACTTCTTGAGGTTCTCATCCCTATTCTCCCAAATTAAATCGGTTTGAAAAAAGGCAATATGCAAAGAATCATTATCCATAAATTACATCGTCTGTAGTAAACTGATCCGGATGTTTGCCGACCAGATTCCGTTCGCGGTAATAAGCTTTCATACGTTTTATATCAGCCTGGGGATCATCTGTCAATTCCAATGTATCTATCCATCCGATTTCTTTCCTTCCAAAGTCAAAAAAACCCAGGTATACAGTAGCTCCGGTAGCCCGTGCAATTGTGTGAAAACCAGCCTTCCATTTTTTTGTAAGTTTTCGCGTACCTTCCGGAGTTATCGCCAAATGCATCGTTTCCCGCTTATTCATCTCTTCAACAATCTGCTTAATTAAGGTTACACCATGAGATCGATCAACGGGTATTGCCCCCATTCTTTTAAGCAATCCGCCAAGTGGCCAAAAGAAAAATTCTTTTTTGATGATGATATTTGCAACACCACCAACCGAGGTGTAATATAAATAGGAGATCACAAAATCCCACGCACTGGTATGAGGCACTCCAATGATTATTGCTTTTTTATGGGGCATAACTCCATTAACAGCTTTCCACCCCATCAATTTTAAAAGGAAATGACAAACCGACTTCATTTTAAACTGTTACCTGGTAGGTTTCTATATTACTTGCAGAAGCATATTTTGTTAGCAAAGCTAAAGCCAGCTGGCTAGCCTCATGAATAGCCAGACCTCCTCTATAAGAAATTATCACCATCAAAAAACGATTCGTATCCGACCTCACTCCTGTCCTTTCAGAATCAGAGGTAGGTGTTCCAAAAGCACCTTGTCTGTCTCTCAAAACCGGCATTCCTTCAATATTCAAACCACCTCTGCCAAGTCCCTCATAAGGTTCATCTTTTTCACCAATGCCCATGACGATATTTCCATATATTTTATCAGCATCATAACCACCAATGGAAAAGCCGGAACTTATCGACACGAGGTTTAATAGATCAACCACATTATTAATCTGGTAAAGGCCTTTATCTTTTACCACCCTGCGCAATAAAGCTTCGGCTGAAACCCGGTAACGTGCCGGATCTTTTCCGCAAGCTTTATAAGCGTCCCGTGAAGCTGCGACAGCTGGGATATGCCTTATATCTTCAACTTCCAACGAACGGGAAATTTCTTTGCACTTATCATCAATAACAGCCCACAAATCTTCGTGGAACGGCTCAATTACAACATCACATTCAATACAGGATAAAAAAATATCAGGACAGCAATCCGCTAAATCGGAACCTATAGAAATTGACTTCATAGTATTATCTTAAAAACATAAGCAAATTTAGGAAACATGCCAGATTTTACGAATGAATTATCAAATTTTCAACTATGAATAACACTTCAAATTAATAATTAATGAACTCAGAAAAATACTTCGGTCCGTATATTCTCAGGAGATATGCCATAAGCTTCAAGAATATCACTCACATCTTCAATCATCTGAGAATTACCACACAAATAACAAATCGTATGCGAATCAACCGGATGCTTTTCCAGGTAATGTGTTACTCGTCCAAAATAATCACCTTTATCATGCCTTGAAGTACATAAGCAATACTTTTCAGAATCAAACACCTGTCTGCCATAAGCCTCATCAACAAAACGGACACCATGCAATATCTGATAATTCAAGTCCTCAAAACTTGTTACAAATGAATGAAACGGAGAAATACCTGTTCCACTTGCCACAAACCAAACAGGATGGCCAGCCTTTACTTTATTATCCAAAATGAAGAAGCCCATTGGACCTTCTATTTTAATTTCAGTTCCAATGCTGATATTCCTCAAAAAATGAGAGAACTCTCCGCCCTCAATCTCTCGGACTAAAAATGAAAGGTAATCATCATTCTGTCCACTATAAATAGAATACTCCCTGCCCTCCCCGGATTCTGTGTCACGCAATACTGCATATTGGCCGGGAGAAAACTGAAAATCATTTCGTTCAAAATGAAGGACAAATGTCTCACCGCTCAATTCTTCCCGCTTTATCAACCGATGTAACTCACTATTCATGCCTCACTTATTTTGCATTAACATGCCGTTCTGCATGATAGGATGAACGCACCAGCGGACTACTTTCCACATAGCGGAAACCGCGTTTGTAGGCCTCCTTTCGATAGGCATCAAACTGTTCGGGTGTAATATATTCTTCAACTTTCATCAAGTGAGGATCGGGTTGCAGGTACTGCCCCAGGGTAAGCACTTTGCATCCGGCAGCTTTTAAATCATCCATGGCTTCGATAACTTCTTCCGGCTTTTCTCCCAATCCGAGCATTATTCCTGACTTAGCTACAATCCCCGATTCAGCAATGTAAGAGATCACCTTTAAACTTCTGTCGTAACGGGCAGTACTCCTGATTTTAGGAGTTAACCTGCGTACTGTTTCCAGGTTATGGGAAATAACTTCAGGCTTTGCATCAATAACTTGTTGTACCAATTCCTTTTTTGCATGGAAATCAGGAATCAAGGTTTCAATCGTAGTTTTGGGATTTAGCTCTTTAATTTTCCGGATTGTTGTTGCCCAAAATTTTGCACCTCCATCAGGCAAGTCATCACGATCCACAGATGTGATTACACAATGTTTTAACTCCAGCGTCTTAATTGTTTCAGCCAAACGATTAGGCTCATCCCAGTCAACCGGATCAGGAATTAAATTTTTCACATAACAAAAGCGGCAATTCCGGGTACATTTATCACCTAAAATCATAAAACTGGCAGTACCGGCATTCCAGCACTCTCCCTTGTTTGGACAATTTCCACTGGTACAAATTGTGTTTAATTTATGTTCGGCTATTAATCGTTTTACTTTGGAATAGTTTTCACCGCTTGGCAATTGAGATTTCATCCACCTCGGCAATCGTTCCTTTTTATCTGAAATCATTGTCTTGTTTAAATTGTTTGTCCTTTAAACATGAAAAATGAGTCCTTGTTCAAATAAAATTGGAGCTATTCTTTTGTGAAAAATGACAACGCCAGGTTATACTGAAAGCCCAATTGAATGTCTGGTGCATTATTGACAGAAATCAAATCTTCACCAATAAAAACATTGAAAGTCCTGTTGTTTTTATGGAAGCCCAAAATCAAATAAGACTTTATGGAGAAAAAATAAAGCGAGGCGGGGGTTAACTTTGCCAAAGGAAATTCTTGCGAGATAGTTTCACCTTCCCAGACATCGCCTTCCTCCAGGTATTGAACTCCAATTTCATGGTAGCCCAATTGCTCCGGATCGTAATAATACCCTTTCATTAAAGGATCCTGATAATTGGTGAGTATTCCCACAGTTGTTACATTATTCTTTTTCGAGACCCAATTAAAACCTACGTAAGCCTTTGCATGAGCACGGTATTTCCAATCCAGAAAATGAACTCCTTTCCCAACTTTCAAGAAGGTTTGGTCGGTAATGCCCACATCCAAAGCAAAAGAGAATGAGCTTTTTGCACCTAAGTGCCGCTCAGAATTTATTCCCAACGATAAACCGGGAATAATGTAAGGATGAAAAGAATTTAGAGGCACGGATAAATGAGCTGCTAACTGCGTAGAAAAACGCCAGTTTTCTTTTTCAATATCAAATACACCATTGTAGTAATGAAAGTCCATAACACCAACAAAAACATCTCCTTTGTCTTTTTTAAAGGAGTTCCCATCTTCATCTAAATAATAAATAGAAGCTTTGTTGTATGGATATAACTTCCGTCCAAAGTTGTCATCCTTTCCATAGTGTGTATGAAATTGCTCAATCAACTGATCGCTCACTAAGTAATTCACAGGAGATGAACCTCCATTCAACATATGAAGATTCATATTTGCAATAAGTGACTGTTTGCCAGTTAGCTTTTTCAGATACGTAAACTTGAAGTGCTGCAATACACCATCGGCATAAAAAGTTTTATTTTCTGTTTCGATTCCCTCATCCTCAAAATATTGAGGACGGTCAAATACAGACACATCCGCAATTTGTTCTTTTTGTGTTGAATTTAGATTTTGAGGATAGAGCAAAGTTGCCTGAGGGCTCCAGATATTTCCCATTGAATAGCCAAATGAAAATTGATCCTCTCCTCCATTTTTATCCATAAAATAAAAAGGTAAATCGAGCGAAAAAATGCCGGCAATACTCTCGGGATTGGCTTCAGCAAAAAACAATTGGGAACCTAAAAATTTATCAGGAAGAACTTCCTGGGCAATTCCGGGAAGTACCGATATAACTATTAATAGTAAAATAATTAGTCGTTTAATCATTTAATTCCCGGTTTTAGTTTGAAGTGCCTAAAGTTAAATGTAATGATCAAAATGTAACAAGCAATTTATAAAAGACTTGAAATTGTTCAGTAAAATTTTCCTAACTTCCATGGAAAATTCAAAACAAATAAGGACTATGGCTCAGATCAATCAAAATGATTTTGTGGTTACCAGCTGGGAAGAATTATGCGAAGAGGTTTACCATGATTCATGGAAACCGGAAATGGGACGTTACCGTTCTGACTTTGCATTTCGAGGTTTATCTGATTCTTCTTATGAATTAAAAAATAGCTTTTTGCGAAACTGTGGGCCAAGCCCAGAACTTGAATATCACTTGTTACGCAACTTCCGAAAATATTCAACAACAAAAGAAGCGCAACCCAATGCATCATTCTGGCGGGCATTGGTAATGGCTCAGCATCATGGGCTACCAACAAGGCTGCTCGACTGGACTTATTCCCCTTTTATTGCCATGCACTTTGCTACGGCAAATACAGAGCAGTATGATTTGGACGGTGTAATCTGGAAAGTTGATTTTGTAAAAGCCAACAAACTGGTGAATGAGCCATTAAACAGTCTTCTTTCTGACGAAAAATGTAATGCTTTTACTGTTGAAATGCTGGAAGAAAGCATCAAGTCGTTTCACGATTTTGACAAAAGACTGGGCAAAGACCAGACTATATTTTTTGAGCCACCATCATTAGACGAACGCATTGTAAACCAATTCGCTCTTTTCTCGGTCATGACAGACCCAACTTCCATTTTAGATGAATGGCTAATAAAACACCCGGAGACTTACCGCAGACTTATTATCCCTAAAGAATTAAAATGGGAAGTTCGGGACAAGCTGGATCAGGCAAATATAACTGAACGTGTGCTTTTCCCAGGTCTTGACGGGCTTGCCAGTTGGCTAAAAAGACATTACAGACCTGTATCGTTAAACCAATAGGATAAGCTATTCTTTTTCGTCCAACACTGAAACAATCTTATCCGTAACATCATAGCCTTTCTTTTTGGCAAAGATTAGTGACCAGGCCATAATTATACTTGAGAAAATGATTACGAGAAGCAATGCTCCACTCTCAAACTCGGGAACTTTAAAGTCGTCAGGAATGGCATAAAACAATAAAATTGAAATTAAACCACGTGGAGCCAAAAATACTTGTGGAAAAATATCTTTTCGTTCAACTCCCCAAAACACCAGGTATCGGATAAGATAAAGGATAAACAAAAAAGAAAGGCTAATTAACCAAACATTTGAATTTGCAAGTGTTGACAATGACATGGATATACCAAATACAACAAAGAAAAATGTACGAACCAAAAACGAAGTCTCAATTGTAATCATTTTAAAGTTCTCAAAAACGCCATCTATTGCATCCTCTTTCAACCATTTCTTCAACTTACCAAACAACAGAATTTTATAATTACGAAGAAGTAATCCAAACATTAGAATAATCAATAAAGATGAAAGATGAAGGACTTTTGCTTCAGCATAAAGAAGGACTAAAACAGCTAAAAACAAAAAGAAACGTGCTTCTGATTTAATCTTTTGAATAACATAAATCAATGTATAACTCAATATCATCGACAAGAGAATTGTAACGATGATATTCTCACTTAGCGAAAGCAGAACATCACCGACACCATCGGCATTAATATTTTCGATTAGAAGATAGAAAAACATAATTCCAAGAATATCAGAAAATGTACTCTCATAAATCATAAATTCACGCTTATGACTTTCCAGATTAGAAACACTGGGAATAATAATTGCACTACTCATTATGGAAAATGGAATAGCATATATTAAGGCTGGAAGAAATCCAATATTCTGGAAAAACATCTGTATAATAAATGCAATTAAAGCACTCGAAACCAGCAACGTAACAAACGCTATCGTAAAAGACTTCCAGATAATTGGCCATTTTTCACGTTTTAACTCTAAATCGAGGGCAGCCTCCAGCACAATCATGATCAACCCGACAATTCCAAGGATTTCCAAAGAGTTAAAAAAGTCAGGTTCAACATTGAGGTATATTAATAATTGCTGAATTCCCAGACCAAGTACAATTAACATCAGCACACTTGGTATATTCGTTTTCTTAGCTATATAACTAAAAAAGAATGATATAATAACAACAACACAAATACCAATTACAAAATAATAAGCATCCATAAAATCTATTTTCTACTCAGCAATATACTAAATTACATAACAAAATAATCAAAAGGTTATATCATCTTAAATAATAGATATCCTATATCTTTCTATCTATGCTCCTATAAAAAAAGCACCCGACACAAAAGTATCGGATGCTTCAATAAACATATTTTCAAGTAAAAAATTACTTATTTCTTTTCATTAACAATAGCCTCAGTATCAAGAGCAATCATCATTTCTTCATCAGTCGGAACTACAATTACAGTGACTTTACCTCCATCTGCACTTATTACTTCCTCTTTACCTCTTGATCCTTTATTTTTAGATTCGTCAAGACTTATTCCAAGGTAATCCATCTCTTTACAGACACCACTTCTTGTAGTATCAGCATTTTCACCGATACCTCCTGTAAAGATCAAAACATCCAGGCCACCCATTGCAGCTGTATACGCACCGATGTATTTTTTAATACGGTAATCATACATATCCAAAGCTAATGAGGCAAGCTCATTCCCTTCTTTTTTTGCTGCCTCAACCTCACGCATGTCCGAAGAAATTCCGGTAACACCTAAAACTCCACTATGTTTATTAAGCAGTACATTAGCCGTTTTAATACCAATTTCTTCTTTTTCCATAATGTATGTAGCAGCACCAACGTCCAAGTCACCTGAACGAGTTCCCATCATCAAACCTTCAAGAGGAGTGAAACCCATTGTTGTATCAACAGATTTTCCATCTTTTACCGCACAAAGTGAAGCACCGTTACCTAAGTGACAAGAAATGATTTTCTGAGATTCGTAATCAACTCCTAAAATCTCACAAGCACGTTTAGTTACATAACGATGACTGGTTCCGTGGAAACCATAACGACGAATTGAATATTTATTGTAAAGTTTGTATGGAATAGCATACATATAAGCTCTGGGCTCCATTGTTTGATGGAAAGCTGTATCAAATACTCCAACCTGAGGAATACCAGGAATTAACTCTTCCATTGCATTAATACCTTTCAGGTTTGGTGGATTATGAAGAGGTGCCAGATCTGTACATTTTTCCAATGCATCAATAACCTCATCATTAATAAGCTGACTACTGCTAAAATACTCACCCCCGTGAACTACGCGGTGTCCAACAGCATCAATTTCTTCCAGTTTAGCTAAACAACCATATTTCTCACTGGTCAAAATACCTAAAATATATTCAATACCACCTTTGTGATCTAAAATCTCTCCTTCAAAAACAATCTGGCGTCCATCCTGATGATTATGTTTCAAGAAAGAACCACTCATTCCAATCTTTTCAATTCCCCCCTTGGCAATTACCTCGTGGTCATCCATATTGAAAAGCTGATATTTTATTGAACTGCTACCACAGTTTAGTACCAAAATTTTCATGTGAAATATTCTTTTTGTGTCACATGGAACAAATAGCAAAAACTATCCGTTTCATACTAAATTATTTACAATTACTCCCTTGCCCCTTAATTTTCTTACCATCTTCATCATAGTTATAGAAACCTTTGCCACTAGTAACGCCATATTGTTTAGCTCTTACTAACCGCTTGATGTAAGGAGAAGTTTTATAATGTACATCACCAAATTCACTGTAGATATTGTCCATCCAGCGAACAATCTTATCCAGTCCCATTTTATCAGCGACTTCAAAAGGTCCAAGACGCATGCCAAAGCCAATGCGCATAGTTTCATCAATATTTTCAATAGATGAAATACCTTCCATCAACATTTCGCAAGCTTCATTTAAAATGACAGAAAACATTCTGACCGCTACAAGTCCAGCTGATTCTTCAACAGGAACAATTTTACGGTTAATCATTTTTACGAACTTGCAAACTTTTTCGTATGACTCATCCGAAGTATAAAGACCTCGAACAACTTCAATCATCCTGGCTTCAGATGAAGAAACAAGGAAATGTATACTAACACAACGTTCCTTGTGTATTAACTCTGAAGAAAGCTCAGTGATAATGATTGTTGTTGAGTTTGTTGCTATAATACAGCCAGCATCAACGACCTCTTCAATCTTGCGGAAAATTTCTTTTCGTTCTTCAACTTTCCCTCCACGATCGATTGCCCGAATCGCTTCAACGACAAAGTCACATCCTGCAAGATCAGTATAATCAAGAGAACCTTTTATACGAGAAAGAATAGCTCTTTTCTCACCGGCAGTTAAGCCCCAGTGTTCAATGCGATCATCCAGTACTTTTTCAATATTACTGTATGCTTCCTGAATTTTCTCTTCGCTTATTTCAATAAATACAACTTCAATACCATAGAAACTTGCAACCCGGGCTATATTTTGCCCGACAAGACCACAACCAACAATACCAATCTTTGAGAATAATGTTTTTGATTTAGCTTTTTTTACTAACCCAAAATCCTCAATGGATTCATATATTTTTTCTGACATATCTGCTAAATTTTATTCGAATGTTGCAGAAGCCTGATTCGATGTTACAGCAACCACATTAACAATATCACTTACCGAGCAACCTCTCGACAAGTCATTAATAGGAGCAGCCATACCTTGCAATACCGGGCCAATTGCCTCAGCACCACCTAATCTCTGAACCAATTTATAACCGATATTTGCGGCTTCAAGGCTTGGGAACACGAGCACATTTGCACGACCTGCAACTTCGCTACCTGGAGCTTTCAGTTTTGCAACATCAGGAATTAAAGCTGCGTCCAGCTGTAATTCACCATCAATTTTTAACGAAGGATCAATTTCCCTGGCTATTTTCAATGCATTTACAACTTTGTCCACACGTTCATGTTTGGCACTTCCTTTGGTCGAGAAACTTAGCATAGCAACACGAGGTTCCATATCAACAATGGCTTGTGCTGTTTTAGCTGTTGTCACAGCAATCTCTGCTAATTGTCTTTCGTCCGGATCAGGCATTACCGCACAATCGGCAAAAACTAAGATACCGTCATGTCCAAAGTGAGGGTCGTTCACAAACATCATGAATGCACCAGACACTACGCTTACTCCAGGTAATGTTTTTACGAACTGGAAAGCTGGTCTCAACACATCGCCAGTTGCATTAATAGCACCGGCAACTTCACCATCAGCATCGCCACATTTAATCATTAGTGGAGCAAAAACCAATGGGTCATTCAACATTTCTAACGCTTGTTCCTTTGTTAGCCCTTTCTTTTTACGAATCTCAACCATCACATCTGCATAGGCATCACGACGTTCATCAGTTTTGGGGTCAATCAACACAGCACCTTTAATGTTTACGCCACATTCTTCAGCTGCATTCATGATTTCTACCGGATTCCCCAATAAAATAATCCGGGCAATATTGTCTTTAAGGATTATTTCTGTGGCTCGCAATGTCCTGGGTTCACTTCCTTCAGGTAATACGATACGTTTTTGAAGATTTTGTGCATTTTTAATTACACGTTCAAGTAGTTTCATTTGAATTACTTTTTTTCAATTGCCACATGGAATTGATGATGCATAAATCGGCAAAATATTTGCTAAAAATGCACATCAGTTTCATCTGTATTATTTAATATTTTAAACTTTTGAATAAAAAATTCTAATGCAAAAATAACTAAAATATACCTGTATTAATTCTATTTTCAAGAGAATTAATTATCAAGCCTCCCTTTTCAGACCAAACATGTATACACAAGCAAACATATTAATAAGCGACATCAACACTTCTCCACACAAATCCCCTACTTAAAAATCTGAATATAAGAAACTTTATATCATTTTCAAACAATAACAACATGCTTTTAGATAGGCTAAAAACCCGACACATATCCACCTTTATTTTTTCCTTAACACAAGCCAACATTTACACTTCAGCCTCCATTTTTACATAAAAAAGAAACCTCCGAGAAAATAATAAATAATACATTTGTCATAGAGAGTACAGGATAAATCATGGAGCACAAAAGTCAATTTCACACATTAAAAAATAAACTAAAAGGAGACATCTTCACGGATAATGTTCAGCGGGTAATTTATGCCACCGATGCATCCTCGTACAGAGAAATTCCTCAAGCAGTTTGTCGTCCAAAAACCAAAGAAGACATCCTCCAGATTATTGACTTTGCTCATCAAAATAACACTTCAATCATTCCAAGAGCAGCCGGAACATCTCTGGCAGGACAAGTAGTTGGGAAAGGAATTATCGTCGATATTTCAAAATACATGAACCGGATTTTAGACTTCAATCCGGAAGAAAAGTGGGTTGAAGTTGAGCCCGGAGTAAACCTTGCTGAACTTAACCAATTCCTTGCACCACACGGGCTGCAATTTGGCCCCGAAACTTCAACTGCAAACAGATGCTGTATTGGAGGCATGATCGGAAATAATTCATGTGGATTACATTCGCTGGTTTACGGAAGTGCACGTGACCATATACTGGAAATGGAATGTATTTTAGCGGATGGCTCTGAAGTTATTTTCAAAGAATTAACCACTGACGAATTTCTGGAAAAATGCAGTTCTGACTCGAATTCACGGGAAACAAAAATCTACAAAAACATATACGAAACACTTTCAAATCCGAGAAACCAGGAACAAATCAGAAAAGAGTTTCCGGACTCAAAAGTGAAACGCCGGAATAATGGTTATGCAATTGATATCCTACTGGAAACCGATCCTTTCACCGGAAATGGCAAAAAAATAAACCTCTGCAAACTTCTGGCAGGAAGCGAGGGAACACTTGCTTTTTCAACCAAACTTAAACTCAACCTGATTCCTCTCCCACCCAAATACAAAGGACTGGTATGTGCTCACTTCAACAGCCTGGAGGATGCTTATGCCGGAAACCTTATCGCCTTAAAGCATAAGCCGACTGCGATTGAACTGATGGATGACATCATCATGAATTGCACAAAAGGAAACATTGAGCAAAATAAAAATCGCTTTTTCATACAAGGTAATCCCAAAGCGATGCTGATGATAGAGTTTGCCTACGAAACTGAAGAAGAATTATTAGAAAAAGCAAAGCAACTGGGAAACGATCTTCGTAAAAAAAATCTGGGCTATCACTTTCCTCTTGTTCAATAGGTGCCGATAAAATTAAACGTGTTTGGGCATTGCGTACTGCCGGGCTGGGAATACTTTCCAACATTCCCGGCGATAAACGCAGTACAACTGTTATTGAAGACACAGCCATTGCCCCAGAATATCTTCCGACATATATGAAGGATTTCGATCAGATACTGAAAAAATACAATTTAAACTGTGTGAAATATGCTCACATTGCTACCGGAGAACTCCACCTTCGTCCGCTGCTTAATTTAAAAGATGAAAATGATGTGGAGCTCTACCATACCCTTGCAAAAGAAATCGCACATTTAGTAAAAAAACACAAAGGTTCTTTAAGTGGAGAGCATGGCGATGGCCGGCTTCGGGGAGAATTTATTCCATTCATGCTGGGCGACCACAATTATCAACTCATAAAAAACCTGAAACAAACCTGGGACCCAAAGAACATTTTCAATCCCGGAAAGATTATTGACACACCTCCAATTACTGAAAACCTCCGTTACTTAATTGAAAAGCAAAAAGAATTCGACACTACTTTTGATTTTTCCAATCAGGGAGGCTACTTACGGAGTATCGAGATGTGCAACGGATCTGCCGACTGCCGGAAAAGTTCGGCTATCGGAGGTACCATGTGCCCCACTTTTATGGCAACACGAGATGAAAACAAATCAACTCGTGCAAGAGCAAATGTTCTTAGAGAGTTTCTGAGTCGATCAAACAAAGCAAACGAATTTGATCACGAGGAAATCTACCAAATATTGAATCTATGCATCTCCTGTAAAGCTTGTAAATCAGAATGCCCTTCCAATGTGGATATGGCAAAAATCAAAGCTGAATTCCTGCAGCATTATTATGAAATTCACAGCATTCCTCTGCGTACAAAACTAATTGCCTATTTACCTTTATTGAATGATCTGGGCAGAACTTTCCGTCCCATTACAAACTGGATGACAGGAACTTCATTTTTCAAGAAAATGATTGGTTTTGCTCCTGAAAGAAATTTACCCAAACTATCAAAACTAAGCCTACGTCAATGGTATAAGAAACCGATTCCTCTTAATAAAAGCAAAAAGGGCAAAGTCTACCTTTTTGCCGATGAATTCACCAATGAAAATGAAAGTGACATTGGAATAAAAGCAATTCTTCTTTTAAACAAACTCGGTTACGAGGTTGTCATCCCACAACATCGTGAAAGCGGAAGAACTTACCTTTCAAAAGGATTGGTAAAAACGGCCAAAAAGATTGCTACAGAAAATATTTTGCAACTTGAACCAATCATTTCAAAAGGTACTCCTTTAATTGGAATTGAGCCCTCAGCAATTCTGGCATTCCGTGATGAATACCCGGAACTGGTTGACAAACAACTGCAGAAAAAAGCCCGGGAGTTAAGTGAAAATGCCCTAATGTTTGATGAATTTATTGCCAGACTTAAAGAAAAAGGTGAAATACCTACTGAGCTTTTTAACTCAGACGAAAAACACATCTGGCTGCATGGACATTGCCAGCAAAAAGCCATTGCCTCAACGGCTCCAATGAAGAAGATGTTGGAAATTCCTGCCAACTACAAAGTCACCGAAATACCCAGCGGATGTTGCGGCATGGCCGGATCATTTGGTTACGAAAAAGAACATTACGAGTTAAGCAATCAAATTGGGGAAATGGTACTTTTCCCTGCTGTTCGAAAAGCTAAAGTTGAAGAACTGATTTCAGCCCCCGGAACTTCCTGTCGCCATCATATCAAGGACAATACAGGAAGAGAAGCTTTACATCCGATCGAGATCCTATACGATGCACTGCGTCCTAACTCGTAACCCATAGTTTTTCCTATCTTTGATTTTCATTAAAACAACAGCAAATGACTACACTTTTCTGGATTATAATTGCCATCCTAATTCTCGAATTTTTACTTGAACGATACCTCGATTACCTGAACACAACCCGATGGAGCAACGAACTTCCCGAAGAAGTAAAAGGAATTTACGATGAAGAAAAATACAGAACGCAACAAACCTATTCGAAAACCAACCATCGTTTTGGAATGCTTACCAGCACATTTAGTTTTATACTGATTATGCTGATGTTTTTCTTCCAGGGTTTTGCATTGGTGAATGACTGGGCACTCTCTGTCTCGGAAAGTCCGATTTGGTCTGCGCTGATTTTCTTTGGCATTTTAATGCTGGCCTCAGATATCCTAAACACTCCCTTCGACCTTTACAGTACTTTTGTGATTGAAGAAAAGTTTGAATTTAACAAGACCACGGCAAAAACATACTTACTGGACAAGATAAAAGGTTGGTTATTGGGAGCAACTATTGGTGGCGGACTAATGGCTCTAATCATCTTCATCTACACAAAAACAGGAAGCATGTTCTGGGTTTATGTATGGATAGTGATCAGTGCCTTTTCGCTGTTTATGGCAATGTTTTACTCTAGCCTGATTGTTCCTCTATTCAATAAACAAACCCCACTTGAAGACGGAGAATTGAAACAGGCAATCAACGATTTTGCCACCAAAGTTGGTTTTAAGCTTGACAACATTTTTGTAATCGACGGCTCCAAACGCTCAACAAAAGCCAACGCTTATTTCACGGGGCTCGGATCAAAAAAACGAATCGTTTTGTACGATACGTTAATAAATGACATGGAAATACCTGAGTTAGTTGCAGTGCTAGCTCATGAGATCGGTCATTACAAAAAGAAACACATCATTTGGAGCCTTATTCTGGGAATCATCCAAACCGGAGTAATGCTCTTTGTATTCTCTCTATTAATTGACAGCCCGGCACTTTCTCAGGCTCTTGGAGTTAATCAACCTAGCTTTCACATCGGGTTAATTGCTTTTGGTATTCTATATTCTCCACTTTCAACTTTAATTGGCATGGGCATGAATGTTTTCTCCCGTAAAAATGAATATGAAGCCGATGCTTTTGCAGCCCAAAACTACGATGGGAAACCATTGGGTGAAGCCCTGAAAAAACTATCGGTAAAAAACCTCAGCAACCTTCGCCCTCATCCGGCCTATGTGTTTTTTCATTACTCGCACCCTACCTTGTTGCAACGACTGGATGCACTCAAAAAATTTAACAAATAATAACCAACACTGGATCACTGATATTCACAAACCTATAGTAATTTTACAATTCAGAACACGAAACCCTGAACACGATAATGAAGGCAGAAATAATAACAATTGGAGACGAAATACTTATTGGGCAAATTGTAGATACCAATTCAGCATGGATGAGTGAACAACTAAATTTATACGGGATTGAGGTTTACCAGATCACTTCGGTTCACGATAAGCATGATCACATTTGGGAAGCGTTAAGAAATGCGGAAAAGAATGCAGATCTGGTTCTCATAACAGGTGGTCTTGGCCCTACAAAAGATGATATTACCAAAAAGGTTTTGTGTGAATACTTCGAATCGGAATTGATAACAAATGATGATGTACTGACACATGTGACTGAAATGCTTTCCAAACGCAATGTTGACATCAATCAGTTAAACAAGGATCAGGCTTTAGTTCCTGATAAATGTGAAGTGTTACAAAACAAAGTGGGCACAGCTCCCGGAATGTGGTTTGAGAAAAACGAAACCATTTTTGTTTCCATGCCGGGAGTTCCCTACGAAATGCAATACCTCATGTCTGAGGAGATTTTACCCCGCCTTCAGCAAAATGGAAAAGCAAAATCCATCTACCACAAAACCGTTTTGGTTTATGGAATACCCGAGTCCATGCTTGCTGAAAGAATTGAAGATTGGGAAGATGCACTTCCGAAACATATAAAGCTTGCTTATTTGCCAAGCCAGTTAATGATACGGTTAAGGCTTAGTGCATATGGGAACGACACAAAAAACCTTCACCTAGAAGTCGAAAAACAAATTGAAAAACTAAAAGGCATCATTCCCGATAACATCTTTGGTTACGACCAGCAAAACCTGGCCGGAGTTGTTGGAGAAATGCTTTCACAATCAGGCAAGACACTTGCCATTGCAGAAAGTTGCACTGGTGGAAATATTGCTCACATGTTTACATCAAACGCTGGAAGTTCTGCTTTCTTAAAAGGTGGAGTTGTTGCCTATTCCAACGAAATAAAGGAAAAGCTACTTGGGGTAAAACACGACACGTTACTAGCACACGGTGCAGTAAGCAAAGAAGTTGCCACTGAAATGGCAGAAGGCATTAAAAAAGTTATGAATACCAATTATTCTATTTCAACCACAGGAATTGCAGGACCAGATGGTGGCACACAAGAAAAACCCGTTGGAACGGTTTGGATTGCAGTAGCAGGAAAACATAAAACCCTTGTCGAACGTTTTAATTTTGCGCATAATCGTGAACGAAACATTCTTCGTTCGTCTCAAGCCGCCATAAATATGCTTAGACAATTAATAATTTCAGAAAATAAATCACTATGAAAAAGGTAATCCTGATAACCGTTTCAATTATTGTTGTGCTGCTCCTAACAGCCGTTGCCCTCCCTTTTGTTTTTAAAGGAACGCTAATGAACAAAGCAAAAACAGCGATCAATGAGAATGTAAATGCTACCGTAGATTTTTCAGCTTTCAAACTCAGTTTGTTTAAGAGTTTTCCAAAAATTGAAGCTGAAATTCAGGGACTATCAATCATCGGAAAAAATGAATTTGCAAATGATACACTGGTTTACCTGGGGTCTATTGCAACAGACCTTTCCTTCTCTGATTTATTTAGCAGTGATGGAATAACAATTAACAGCATAAGAGTGAACGATGCCAACATCAATCTACTCTCCCTGCAAAACGGGAGTGTAAACTGGGACATCATGCTAACAGATAATACCGCTGAAGAGCCAGAAAGCGAAAGCAGTAGCGACATGGAAATTTCGCTCCAGGAAATAAACATCAACAATCTTGATTTCAATTATAAAGACGAAATTTCCACAACTAACATACAATTGCTCAGCTCAAATTTCGATGCTTCAGGCGATATTGATGGAACGGTTACCAGTTTTAATATTGATGGCGAAATTGGGGAATTCATTTTCGAATACGATTCTACCCGTTATATTTCCAATACGGTATTAAAAGCAAAAAGTGAGTTATCCGTCGATTACGACAAGATGATCTTCACATTTGGAGAATCGACTCTTTATTTAAACGAATTACCTCTGGCCTTGAGTGGAAGTTTTGAAATGCCATCAGACAGCATGTATTTTGACCTTCAGTTTACCCAACCACAAAGCGATTTTGCAACTTTGCTGGCCATGGTTCCTGCCGACTATCAGACTTACCTGGAAGATGTGCAAACCACAGGCGCTGCCGGTCTTGAAGGAAACGTTACCGGTTGGTTTTACGAAGAAGATTATCCGGGCATGGACATTCACATGTACATCAACGATGCTACTTTTCAGTATGTCGGATCGCCTGAAAAAGTTGAAAAAATAGCCCTGGATGGACGCATCAGCAAACCACAGGGCGACCTCGACCTGCTGGAAATAAATGTTTCCGAAGCCCATGCTCAAATCCGGAAAAATCCGCTTGACATGAGTCTTACCTTAACCCATCCGATGACAGATCCTATTTTTGATGCTGCTTTTAGTGGCAAGATTGACTTTAATCGCTTAGCGGATGTTATCCCAATGGACAGCATTGACCTGCAAGGAATTGTTGACGGACAAATGAGTATTAAAGGCAAAATGTCGGCTGTTGATGCTCAGGATTATTCACAAATTGCATCTTCCGGAAATTTCAACTTTAGCAATTTCAAAATAAAAACACCACAAATTACACGTCCGGTGGAAGTTCCTTCGGGAGCTATAACCATCAATAATTCAGAAATTAATCTGAATTCATTCAGTGCAAAAACCGGATCAAGTGATTTCAGACTTAATGGGAAATTGTCTGATTATTTACCTTATTTCTTTTTGGATAAGACATTGAAAGGAAATTTCAATTTGCAATCGAACTACCTCAACCTGGACGAGCTGGCAACTTTAGTGGTCACTGAAGATTCGGTTGAAATAAACACCACCGATTCTTTAACCGCTTTCCAGGTTCCCGGAAATATTGACATGGTTTTCCGTTCGGATGTTAATCGTGCAACATTCAATCAAATGAACATTACCAACATCGTGGGTATTGTTGAAATAAAAGACCGCATCATGAACATGCAACAACTTAGTATGAATATGCTGGATGGAGAAATGATCATCAATGGAGCTTACATCAGCAACGATGAAAACAACCCGGAATTTGACTTCAACCTGGATATAAAATCGTTTGACATTCCAACAGCTTACCAATCGATAACCACCATGCGACGATACATGCCTATTGCAGCAAGAAGTCAGGGAAACATTTCATCGCAAATTAACTTTAAAGGACAATTTGACGAACACCTAAAACTAATAGCCTCATCATTAAATGGAAGTGGGCTTTTAAACACCCAGAACCTACAGGTTATTGATTCACCAACTTTTTCACAATTCCAGAATTTTCTTAAAGAAGACAAGCTGAAAAATGTAAAAGTCAACGATTTTACCGCCCATTTTTCAATTGAAGATGGCAGCATTGATATGAAACCCTTCGATACAAAAATTGCAGATCAGGAAGTTTCGGTTTCCGGGCAATTATCGATTGATCAGCAACTGGATATGGCTATGGACTTTAAACTGAATAAAAATGACATTAGTAACGATATCACAAACACGTTGGGAATAATTCCAGGCTTTAACAATATCGAGCTGATCAATGCATCGGTTATAATCTCAGGAGACATTAAAAGCCCGGAAGTTTCACTCGACCTGAGTGAAGCCCGCAAACAAATTCAGGACGAAGTAAAAAATGCAACTCAGGATGAAATTAAAAACTCCATAAATAAACTTGGGAATGAGCTTCAGAAACTGTTTGGAAATTAGTTCATCCTAAACACACCTAAAAAACACCTAAACATAAAATTTTAGGTGTTTTTTATTTAATTTTTCTTACAAACAGCCATCTACCTCAAAATAAATTTTGATTTTCAAACTTATGCCTACAACTATCTTATATATATTTTGAGATATTTAAAAAAATCACCAGAGCAATTCAAGCACCATAACAATCAGCATATAAAAACATTAACTCCAAGAACAACAATAAAAAAGGAGGAGAATACCAAAGCAATAAATCGATTCAATAATCCAAAACACTGTCCTAATAATCCAAAATACCATTTTGATAATCCAAGTTTTTGCACTTTAAAAATATATTCTGTAAATTCAGTTGTGATTTTACAAATAAAATCAACTACGGTTTTCTGATAAATAGAAAAATAAACAACGCACCTAAATTTTTTCTAGACAAATCACTAAACCGATAATGTATTCAATTTATGAAAGGAGTGTTTTATGAAAAAAAGTTTACGTCGATTATGCCTATTCATCGTCTTACTCTCTGGTATTTCAGCATGCACAACATTAGAGGATGATCCAATTCCTGCAGAAATGGAACTATTAACACCAGAGGAAATGAATGGGATCGCAGGGGAAGAGATTACTGATTCAGTTCAGGTTATTGTAAAAGATCAGTTTGGAAATCTCATGCAAGATGTTAGTTTAAAATGTACTGTTAATCAAGGAGGAACCTCAGACATTAGTCCAATAACAGATGCAAACGGGAAAGCTTCTTTCGCATGGAGACTCGGGCCTTCAGAAAAACAATCTGTCACCATAAAAGTACTTGAGTATTATGGACAAAGAGTTTCTGCCCCCCCAATAACAGTTAATGCAACAGCAGAATTACCATCGCTAAAAGACATAGATGGAAACCAATATAAAATCGTTCGAATTAATGACCAAATCTGGATGGCTGAAAATTTACGCACAACAAAATACAACGATGGTACACCACTAAGGCAAGTTACGCAAAACCAGGAGTGGGCAAACTTGTCAAACACAGACCGAGCTTTTTGTTTTTACAACAACAATCCCAACGAGCAGTCTGGATTACTTTATACATGGGCAGCTGTATCAAACGGACAAACCTACAATAAATCTGCACCAACATATATAGAGGGAATAAGCCCGGAAGGATGGCACATTCCCACTTACGACGAATTCTACAAGTTATGTGAAGCTCTGGGGGGAATGAATATTGCTGGTGGAGAATTAAAGATTACAGGGGCTGGAAACTGGCAATCTCCAAATACTGGAGCAACTAATTCTTGTGGATTTTCAGCAATACCTGCAGGATGCCGCAATACAAATGGAACATTCAACAAAAAGGGTATGATAACTGAATTTTGGTGTGTGTCCGAAACAAGTGGACCTACGACCCCTTCAACATTTTGGTTATCCTATGATGCTTCAGCTATATTTTATAGTGGAGGCACAGACAATAAAGCTGGGTACTCTGTTCGGTGCGTAATGAATTATGAGTAACCCAATGCTTTCACTCCTGAACAAAAGGTGTCAGACTTTCTGTCTGTCACCTTTTCTATTTTTTCAGAAACAAAATCACAGATACACTTCATATCCCTATCTAATTAATTACCTTTGCAGCGCTAATTGCAAATGATATTCAAAATGGACGAAGGCCCGTATCATACAAATTTTTCACTATTAACCTCGCTGTAAGGGGCTTGTCTTTCTATGCCTCCTGCAGACCAAACAGAAAGGAGGCAGCATCATGCTGAAAATATTTAAAAGTTTTGGCGGTTACGTCGAAATTCCACAAGCAGAAAATGGATGTTGGATTAATGTAGTTCAACCATCCGACAGGGAAATTGCACAACTACAATCTGAATATAAAATACCTGCAGATATCATTCAGGATATTCTCGACGTTGATGAACGTCCGCGTCATGAAATCGATGATGATTGGTCATTAATCATCTTACGTATTCCTGTAGAAAGTCCCAATAATGGCGTTCCTTTCTATACTGTTCCTTTAGGAATTATTCGCATAAACGGAATCACAATTACGCTTTGCTCAACGGTTAACGAAGTTTTACCCTTTGCAATACCGGCGCTTTACCGGGGAGAAAACAAGCTTATACATGATGAAGTGAATTTCATCATCAAGCTATTCCTTCGTTCCGGAAGTACATACTTGCGTTATTTGAAGCAAATAAACCAACAGACAACACAAATTGAAAATGAGCTGGAAAAATCAATTCGAAATAAGGAGTTGAACAAGCTATTAAAAATGGAGAAATGCCTGGTATTTTTCATTACCTCACTAAAAGCCAACGAAATTGTACTGGCCAAAATGCGAAATGCCTTAAAAAGAAGCCTTACCGAAGTGAATGAAGACTTGCTGGAAGATGCCTTTATTGAAAACAAACAGGCACTGGAGATGTCACAGATTTATTCCGACATTCAAAGTGGCATGATGGATGCTTTTGCCTCCGTTATTTCAAACAATCTGAATGTTGTAATGAAACAATTGGCTTCAATTTCCATCATTTTAATGATACCAACATTAATTGCCAGTTTGTATGGGATGAATGTCCCCAATCACCTGGAAAACAACACATGGGCTTTTGGCATTGTCATTTCAATCTCATTTTTTGCAGCCCTTATTGGGATTATCATTTTCAGGAAGAAAGATTTGTTCTGATATATTTTCAGTTACTGATCGGATGACTTGAAGTCATCCAATCAGTAACATTTATCACATTTCCAACACTTTCATGCTTACATAAGCTTTTTGCAATAACTCTTCAGCCTCCATCAGTTGATCAATTGCATCGTAGTTGTATTGCAGCTCCATCAAATATTCAATCAAAGAAATTTGTCCGGCACTTAATGCTTCATCCAGCAATTCTTTTTGCTGAATGAGGTCTAACTCTTCCCGATAGGAAAACACTAATTGCTGAGCACTCTCAACTTGCTGGTAAATTCGGCTCATGGAACTCTCCCACTGCAAGCGAAAATTCTGCTCCTGCAAGATGGCAGCTTCAGTTTTTGCCCGTTCTGCTTTTACCTTGTTTTTATTCTCCCAAAGCGGAATGGATAAGCCCAAGGTTACTCCCTGATAATTTTCTTCCGAAGTACCTTCCAGCATATACCCACCAGAAATACTTGGCAAGCTTTTACCTTGAGCAATTTTTTCGGAACGCTCTCCGGCTTCAATCTCCAAATTCGCATAATTCAGCAAAGGGTCAATAGAAGCCATCTGGTTCAGCCACTGCTCCTGACTGGCAGGCAACTGAACCGATAAAAATTCAGAATCAACAACCAATAAGGGCTGATTCCCATTCATGGCCGAAATTTGCAAATCTACTTGCTGCTTATCAAGCTTTAGGTGTTCCAGCTCCTTTTCAACCTGAAGCAAATACAAAGCTGTTTTATTACGATCAATCCGGTTAGCTTCACCTGTTTGCAACATCAGCTCATAGGCATCAGCCAATCCTTGTGCATTTTCAAGGCGACTTTCTAATTCCTGCTGACTGCGGTTTAGGCTGACCATTTCAGCCCAAAGCTGAGCCGCCTCATTCAATATTTCCAACCGATGCTGACGATATTCCAGATCCGATTGCTCGTCGCGGATATCAGCCAGTTTTTTCTGATTGGAATACACCGTTGGAAATTCTATTTCCTGAGAAACCGAAAAATCGTTTCTAATCGGCATATCATCAGAACTTCCCCACAAGTAATGAGTTCCAATCGTTGGATTTGCAGGGTTCAGGCCTGTTCTGTTTTCGAGTTTTTGAGCCTCAACGGATGAAGCAGATGATTTCAAACTGAGGTTATTCGTTTCAATTTGAATTAAAAACTGCTCCAGCTCAGTTTGTCCAAAAACTGAAAAGCCCATTAATATCAATAGGAATGTATTAAATATCTTCTTCATGATTTTTCGTTTTGAGTAGTCCATAACGATGCAGCAACTGGTAAACAATTGGCACCAGGTAAATATTCAGTAAGGTTGATGAAAGCAAGCCGCCCAAAATCACTTTAGCCATCGGACTTTGAATTTCATTTCCGGGAGCATCGCCCCGTATGGCCAATGGAATTAAAGCTAAGGCTGCTGTTAATGCAGTCATTAAAATGGGATTCAAACGATCAACAGAACCTTTCAGTAGGGTTTCTTTTAATGAAAGCCCACGTTCTTCAAGCTGCTGAAAACGGGAAACCAGCAAAATTCCATTTCGGGTTGCAATACCAAATAAAGTAATAAAGCCAATGATGGCCGGAATGCTTAACTCACCAACAGTCAGGTAAAGCGCAAAAACTCCACCGATCAAAGCCATAGGTAAATTCAGTAAAATGATTGCTGAAAGCTTGGCATTTTTAAACTCCTGGTACAACAGCAGGAAGATAACTGCAATAGCCAGCAAGGTTGTCAACGATAAGGTTCTCGAAGCTTCAGCTTCACTCTCAAACTGTCCACCATATTCAATACGATAGCCTTCCGGCAAGCTGATATTGTCATCAATGGTTTGCTGAATTTCATTCACGGTACTCCGCAAATCACGATCAGCAACATTGGCAGAAACAACCACTTTTCGCTGCACATTTTCACGGGTTATGGTATTGGGACCCGACAATGACTCTATATCAGCCACCTGCTCCAAAGGCACTTTGCCTCCCAGTTGGGTATCAATCAGTGCATTTTTTATTCCATCAATATCTTCGGTATAATCTTCATTCAACTTAAGGACTAGACCAAAGCTTCGTTGCCCTTCGTAAATATCCGACAGAGGCTCGCCACTAAAAGCCAGCTCTACAAAATGTGTGAACTCCTCGATAGTAATCCCATAACGGGCAAGCATTTCACGTTTTGCTTTAATTTGAATTTGAGGCACTTCCACCTGCTGATCCACATTCAGGTCAACCACGCCGGGAATATCGGCAATGGCCGACTGAACTCTCGTTCCCAGCTGGAAAAGATCATTTAAATCAGTTCCAAAAAGTTTAATGGCAATATTGGCATTGGTTCCCGAAAGCATGTGATCAATCCGGTGTCCCAAAGGCTGACCAACCGAAGTTGCAATTCCGGGAATGGCACCCAAACGATCGCGAACATCATCCATAAACGCTTCACGGGAGCGATCTTTCAACTCAAAATTGACATCAATCTCAGCACTGTTAATCGCCTGGGAGTGCTCATCAAGTTCACCACGTCCTGTGCGCCGGGCAGTGCTGACCACTTCAGGAACTTCAAGCAATTCATGCTCAATGAGATTTCCAATTTCATTGCTTCCATCCAGAGAAATTCCGGGCTGACTTACCGCTGCGATGGTTAAAGCCCCTTCATTAAAATCTGGAAGGAAACTTCGCCCCAAAGAAAACATGAGTGCAAGCGCTGCAATCAATAGAAGTAAGGTGAAGCCGATTACAGCCTTTTTCCACTTCAATGCAAACTGAAGAGACTTTTCGTAATAATAATTCAGGTTTCGGGTAAGCCAGTTTTCCTTCACCTTTTTATTCAGGTATTTCTCATTGGTAAGCAATAATCGACATAAAAGCGGGGTTAATGTCATGGCAATTACCAGCGAAACAAATAACGAAACGATATAAGCAATTCCAAGAGGTTTCAACATACGTCCTTCCATGCCAGACAGGAAAAACAGCGGGATGAAAGCCACCATAATGATAACGGTTGCATTCAATATAGAAGAACGGATTTCAGTAGACGCTTCATACACAACCCGCCAGGTTGAGACTCGCTCATTTTCGGATTTTTGATGATTTTGTCGTAAACGTTTAAATACATTTTCAACATCTATAATGGCATCATCGACCAGTGACCCAATAGCAATGGCCATCCCTCCCAGGCTCATGGTATTGATATTCAGATCAAGTCCTTTCAAAGTTAAAACCGCTCCAAGCAAGGACAGCGGGATAGCAATCAAGGAAATTACCGTTGTGCGGAAACTTCCCAAAAACAGGAACAAAATGACAATAACAAAAAGCCCACCTTCCAACAGGGCATTCTGCACATTGTCGATTGCTGTTTCAATAAAATCGGCCTGACGGAAAATACCGGTATCCATTTTTACATCAGCAGGCAAAGTTTTACGCAGTTGATCCAGATTATTTTCAATATTCTCCGTTAGCTCCAGCGTATTTTCGTGAGGTTGTTTGGAAACTGAAAGAATCACCGACGGAGATGCATTTTGAGACGCATAACCCATTTTCACCGCAGAGCCAATTACGACTTCAGCCACATCTTCCACGTAAACGGGACTGCCGTTATTCAACTTCACCAATGATTTACCCAGCTCATCCAGGTCGAATGTGCGGGCCATTCCGCGAACCACATATTCATTTCCATACTGGCGAACAACACTACCATTTGCATTCTGGCTCATGGAGCTGCAAACACTGGCCAGCTCATCCATTGATACATCATATAACTCCATTTTTATGGGATCGGCCAACACCTGATATTGCTTAAAGTCACCCCCGATAATGGTCACCTGCGCCACTCCCTCAGTTCCTAACAGAACCGGTTGGATATCCCACTCGGCAATGGTTCGCAAATCCATCATGCTGGTTGTATCCGACTGAAGTCCGATAAAAAGAACTTCACCCATCACACTGGTTTGAGGAGCCATAATCGGCTGACCAACACCAATTGGCATTTGCTCTACAACGCCAACCATTTTCTCACTCACAATCTGGCGTGCTTTGTACACATCCGTACCCCAGTCAAACTCAATCCACACAAATGAAAAGCCGTTTGCCGAAGATGAACGCACTCGACGAACATCGGATGCTCCGTTTACAGCAGTCTCTATGGGATAAGTCACTAAACGCTCCACTTCCTCAGCTGCCATTCCATGCGCATCGGTCATAATCACTACTGTTGGAGCTGTGAGATCCGGGAAAACGTCCACATCCATATTCCTGGCTGTGTATAAACCCGACACCATAAGCGCCACAGCACCAATCAGCACCAATAATTTATTATTTAAGGAAAACCTTATAATTCGATCTAACATAGGCCCTCCTTATTAATGTACGTGACCTGCATGAGGATCCAAACTACCGGAAGCCGATGCCAGTTTCACCATCACCGCTCCTTTGGTAACGATCAGGTCATCTGCATGAACACCACTTTTAATGGCGGTATAAGTGCCATCAGTAACCCCAATCTGAACCTGAGTTTTGGAATACAGCTCCTGCTCAATTTCAACATACACGAAGTAATTCCCCTGCTGCTCAATAAGTGCAGAATTTGGAATAACCACCTGCTCTGTTTCAGAGGTAGTTTGCAAATTCAGATCAACAAAGCTTCCCGGAAGAATGTCTCCGTTATTTTCAATGTCGAAAACAACAGGAAGCAAAAAGCTCTGTGAACTTACTTGCGCTCCCACAGAAACCAATTTCCCATTGTAGTTTCCAAGAGAAGTCCAGCTTTCCTGAGAAGGAGCTTTTACAAATACATCACTGATCTGCTTTAATGCAGCCGCATATTTTTGCTGAACTTCAGCTCTTAACTGCAATTTTTGTCCGTTCATCACCGAAACAACCGGTTCACCAGCGTTTACATACTGACCATTTTCAACAAAAACCTGTGCTATATTTCCTGAAAATGGAGCAGAAACAGTCTGTCCGGTTGAGCTGTAATTTTGCTGCAGATTTTCATAAACTGCTTTAGCCTGATCAAAGCTGCTTTTACTTTCCAGCAACTCTTTTTGAGATACAATCTGTTTTTCAGCCAACTGCTGAACACGCTCGTAATTGGCTTTCTCCGTTTCGTAATTCGTCAACGCTGAGGAATAAACCAGTGCAGCATTATCAGCTCCCATGCCGCTTCCTGTAATTGAAAAAAGGATGGTTTGTGCATTCACAGAATTTCCTTCAACATAAGCTGAAGACAAAAACTGAACAACTCCACTAGTTGATGCAGTTAACACCATTTGCTGAGTCGGGCTTACCTGAGCCACAGCCGTTGTTTTTATAACCGGACCAAAAGGTTTATACTCCGGATAAGCAGTTTCAAACTCAATTCGTTCTGCCTGCTCGTGTGTAAATGTTATTGCACCTTCATGCTCGTGGTCGTGTTCGTCAGACTCACCTCCTTTATGATCGTGATCTTCCGACTCGTGTTCGTGATCATGCACCTCTCCTTCGGCATGAATATGTTCTTCTGATTCTGAATCATGATCATGGTCTTCCGCCAATTCATCATGAACATGATCTTCCTCTGTATGATTTTCTGTTGCAGGTTGGCTGGAACATCCCCCGACAATCAATGCGGCAGATACCAATCCCACATAAAGCAATTGCTTCATAATTCTAATTTTAAAAATTAATAATGATGATCACACCATTAAAATGATGTGAAATTTATTACGCTAAGAATTATGAAATTGTGGGTGGAGCCCGAAGACCAGAAGGTTCTTTTATGATTGTTTGAGGAACTTCAAATTTAAATTCCGTGAAGAATTTACTTTCCTGTTCCGGAAGAACAGGTTCATCCAGCAAAGTAGTTTCAGCAATATAATCAACTGCTGTAATATTGATACTTGAAAGGATTAGCTCAACACTAAAATGACACAACACCTCACCTTCGGCATCATGCTCACAGATATAATGCCCTGCATTGCTGATTTGAGTTGCATGAATCGCTGAATGCTCATGACTGGCATGACAAAATTCAGCATCATGGTCGGAATGATGTTCGTGCGGAATAATATTATGTGCCAGAATAATTCCATAAACTGACAAAAATAAAATTGACATTATTTTCCGCAACCGAGTCATCGTATAAAACTTACTAAGTTTAAAGCATATAAATATATAACAATTAAATAAGTAGGTTTTGTTCTGATAAAATTACAATTGAAAAATAAACTTCAATTTAAGATAGTGTAGAATACCGGAAATAAAAAAGACAAACTTTCCCCTCATTTCTCGATATCTGGGGGAAAATTTGTCTTTTCAATTATAGCTGAAATATAGCAACTATGAGTTATACTTGTTTTGCCTGTTTGCTTTTATTTTCTCATCGGTCAGATATTCCTCAAAATCCATGTATTTATCAATCGCTCCATTCGGTGTTAAATCGATAACACGATCACAAACCGAACTGATAAACTGGTGGTCATGCGATGCCATTAATATCTGTCCGGGATAAACTTTCATGTTGTTATTGAAGGCCTGAATAGACTCCATATCCAGATGGTTGGTTGGGTGATCCAGCACAATTGAATTGGGATGTTCCAGCATCATGCGTGAAATCATGCAGCGCATTTTTTCACCTCCGGAAAGCACCTGTACATTCTTCTGAAGATCGTCGCCTGAGAATAACATTTTACCCAGGTATCCTCGCAAGAAGGCTTCACTGGTATCGTGCGAATATTTACCCAGCCACTCGTAAAGCGATTCCTTTTGAGTGAAGAATTTCGAGTTTTCCATAGGCAGATACGCATTTTTAATGGTAACTCCCCATTCAAACTTTCCGGCTGTTGGCTCCAATTCGCCCATAATTATATTGAAGAAGGCCGTCATCACACGGTTATCCTTTCCTAAGAACACAACCTTATCGTCCTTTTCAATGGTAAAAGTGACATCTTTAAAAAGCACTTCTCCTTCAACTTCATAAGTCAATCCTTCAACACTTAAAACACGGTCTCCGGTTTGACGTTCAGGCTGAAAAATAATTCCAGGATAGCGGCGAGTTGATGCTTCAATTTCTTCAATATTCAACTTATCAAGCATCTTTTTACGGCTGGTCGTTTGTTTCGACTTGGCCACGTTGGCACTAAAGCGACTGATAAATTCCATCAACTCTTTTTTCTTCTCCTCAGCCTTTTTATTGGCTGCAGCCTGCTGACGAAGTGCCAACTGACTGGACTCGTACCAGAAGGTATAGTTTCCGGAGAAAGCCCTGATTTTTCCGTAGTCGATATCAACCACATCGGTACACACATTATCTAGGAAGTGGCGGTCGTGGGAAACCACAATCACCGTATTGTTACAGTTACTCAGGTAATTTTCAAGCCAAAGCACTGTCTCAAGGTCAAGGTCGTTGGTAGGCTCATCTAGCAACAGGTTGTCCGGATTTCCAAACAAAGCCTGAGCAAGCAAAACACGTACCTTCGCTTTTGCTTCCATGTCTTTCATCACCTGATAGTGGAATTCTTCTTTAATTCCTAATCCACTCAACAACATAGCAGCATCACTTTCTGCATTCCAACCATCCATGCCAGCAAATTCATCTTCAAGTTTTGCAGCAAGCATTCCATCCTCTTCAGAAAAGTCAGCTTTTGCATATAAAGCTTCTTTTTCTTTCATCACCCGCCAAAGCTCTTTGTGTCCCATCAACACAGTATCAAGAACTGTAAACTCGTCAAACTCATGGTGGTTCTGCTTTAGAACCGATAAACGTTCCCCTGCGCCCAGAGAAACATCCCCTCTCGTTGGGTCCAGGTCTCCGGAAATTAAACGCAGGAAAGTGGACTTACCTGCACCATTGGCACCAATTACCCCATAACAGTTACCGGGCGTAAACTTTAAATTAACATCGGCAAAAAGCGGCTTCTTCCCAAACTGGATAGCCAAATTTGAAACAGTAATCATTTTCTAAACTAACTTATGAATTCGGCCACAAATTTATATTCTTTTCAACAGCCGGAATATTTTCCAGCCTACTTAAACAAAAATTTCATAGAATGATGAAGTTGACGTTTCATTCACATAAAGAATTATATTCTATAAACTTTCTTATTCCAAAATGATTAATTATCCCTACTGATTAAAACCTTCTACCATTTACTTTAGAAAAGCAGACTATTTAGTACTTTTATGCATACCTATGTTCCAAAATGCGCTTATTTAATTTTACATTGGTTTTGATTAATTTTATAGTATGCAGTTAAAAAATTCCATTATCGCAATCATAGTCCTATTCATAATGTGTTGTTCTTCTCGTTTTGCACATGCACAACGGGGAGGAATTATCCGAAACCAAGGCTTTTATTTAACCTTAGGTCCAAGTTATGGGCAAGGAATCGGGCTTGAGACCGACTATGGAATAAATACCGATATTTTCTCTCCCTATTTTGTGGGAATAAAGACGTCAATTAACCAATACCTGGGCTATAAAACATCCGTTGGAGCAGGTATCGGATACATGAGATATGTCTCCCCTAGGATGAATGTACTTCCAATTTCGGTCAACTTTAAATACTTTTTCAAAGAAATTGCCAATACTTTTTTAATCTATACTGAAGGAGGCTTTGCACCAAGGCTTGAATCAGGGAAACAAAACAAAGGCTTCATATATGAAGCAGGACTTGGCTATCGTTTAAATATAAACAGAAGCAATAGTTTTATTTTATTCCAGCTTGGATATAATTCATTTAAAACCAACAACTGGGATTGGAGTATTCGCCAACCTGATTTTTCATATGACGACCCGTATAAATGGTATTACTTAAAAAGGAGCTCAATAATTTTATCTGTCAGCTTTACAAGATCATATCGCTAATGCCTTGACAAAACCCATAAAACAAAAAAGACCCGCATTGTTTTCTTCCCTCAAAGTCTCTCAACCTCTAAACAATGCGAGTCATTTCTTAACCCTTTCTCCTGTCAGTATACTGTAAGCTCAAATAAACAGTTAAAATAACACTCCGACAGGTACCATCATTCCACATATCCATGTGATATTTTTATTCAAGAAGTACTTTCGACAAAGATCATCCTGTTATAAAAAATCAAATATGTTATCTGCCTGCAAAAGTAAATATTTAAAACTGCCTAGATATTTTTACAGCATCACGGAACTGAAACTTTACATTAAAATCAGATTGAGCATCACTTCCACACCCTCAAAAACAACAAAAAAGCACACACTAACACACTCATAACCTAACAAATACAAGGCATCCATTAATATCACAAAGACTTTATTACCTTTACAAAATGAAGCAACAACCAAGCATACAGGTCGGCATTATGGCTGCCAAAAAAATTTCATTTGAACTAAAAGGAAACTTTAGTTCAAGCTATTCTGGCAAAAGCTTTACAGCCTTCCTCAATGAGGATAAAATCATTCTAAAATCAGAAAAAAACGAAATCTATAAAAAGAAAGAATTTCTCTTTCAGTCAGCTTCTCCTGAAAGTTCATTCTTATTAAAAGAAGTAACGATTGGAATCAATTTTCACTGGGAACAAAAAGAAGATCAACATTTTTTAGGCGATCTTAAATTGATTATTGAAGACGGAAAAGTAAGAGCAATCAATATCGTTCCCCTCGAAGAATATTTGCGGTCGGTTATCTCCTCAGAAATGAGTGCAACCAGTTCTGCTGAATTTTTGAAAGCACATGCCGTAATTTCCCGAAGCTGGCTGCTTGCA
>CAXXKK010000010.1:0-77276 GCA_963676845.2 Prolixibacteraceae bacterium
ACCCGTGCGCCGGTCGTCATCTGTCCGAAGACAATGTTACCCCTCGACTTGCATGTGTTAGGCCTCCCGCTAGCGTTCATCCTGAGCCAGGATCAAACTCTTCATTGTATATAAAATTTTTAATCTTGTCTAGCTCTAAAATAAAACTCAATTCTTGATAGCGTAGTATTCCTTATCTTTCTACCTTTTCAATATTTTCAATGAACTTGTATTCCATCATCTTGGAACAACTTCAAACCCGATATATCATCAGCTTGTCGTTGCGGGCGGCAAAGTTAAAAACTCTTTTTAATTTTGCAAAAATAATATCGCGATTTTTTGTCGCTTTTTTTCACCCTGTGTCAACCTTGTTTCTTACGTTTCTTTTACCCTTCCAGGTTACAGTCGACTACCAATATATAATGAACTTTTTTAGGTTATTATACCCTTGCACTTAAAAAGCCCCGTACTCTTTAAGAATACGGGGCTGTAAAGGATGGCGACGACCTACTCTCCCACATTTCTGCAGTACCATCGGCGCTGGCGGGCTTAACTTCTCTGTTCGGAATGGGAAGAGGTGGGACCCCGCCGCAATAATCACCTAAAATCTTTGAATGGTTCAGTTCTAACCTTATCAGAACCTACCAACACTTAAATATTTTAAACATATCGGGAATAAGAATGAAAAACACAAAACCTTAAAAAACCAAGGGAAAGCTTACGGGCAATTAGTACTGCTCGGCTTTGACGTCACCGCCTTTACACCTACAGCCTATCAACGTTATAGTCTCTAACGGCCCTTAAAGGAAATCTCATCTTGAGGGGGGCTTCGTGCTTAGATGCTTTCAGCACTTATCCCGTCCACACATAGCTACCCGGCAATGCAGCTGGCGCCACAACCGGTACACTAGAGGTATGTCCACCGCGGTCCTCTCGTACTAGCAGCAGGTCCTCTCAAATTTCCAACGCCCACAACAGATAGGGACCGAACTGTCTCACGACGTTCTGAACCCAGCTCGCGTGCCACTTTAATGGGCGAACAGCCCAACCCTTGGGACCTTCTCCAGCCCCAGGATGTGACGAGCCGACATCGAGGTGCCAAACCGCTCCGTCGATATGAGCTCTTGGGAGCGATCAGCCTGTTATCCCCGGAGTACCTTTTATCCTTTGAGCGATGGCCCTTCCATACGGAACCACCGGATCACTATGCTCTAGTTTCCTACCTGGTCGACTTGTCAGTCTCACAGTCAAGCACCCTTGTACCATTATACTCTACTGACGGTTACCAATCGTCATGAGGGCACCTTTAGAAGCCTCCGTTACTCTTTTGGAGGCGACCACCCCAGTCAAACTACCCACCACACACTGTCCCCCCAATAGGGGGTTAGGTCCCGAGTAAGCAAAGGGACGTATTTCAAGGATGGCTCCACAAGCCCTGGCGAGCCCGCTTCATAGCCTCCGTCCTATCCTACACATTACTTACCCAGAATCAATGTGAAGCTGCAGTAAAGGTTCACGGGGTCTTTCCGTCCCGTTGCGGGTAACCGGCATCTTCACCGATACTACAATTTCACCGAGCTCATGGCCGAGACAGTGTCCACATCGTTGCACCATTCGTGCAGGTCGGAACTTACCCGACAAGGAATTTCGCTACCTTAGGACCGTTATAGTTACGGCCGCCGTTTACCGGGGCTTCATTTCAGAGCTTCTCCGAAGATAACTCCCCCACTTAACCTTCCGGCACCGGGCAGGTGTCAGGCCTTATACATCATCTTTCAATTTAGCAAAGCCATGTGTTTTTGATAAACAGTCGCATGGACCTTTTTACTGAGGCCATCCCGGAGGATGGCGACCCTTCTCCCGAAGTTACGGGTCAATTTTGCCTAGTTCCTTAGCCATGAATCACTCGAGCGCCTCAGGATTCTCTCCTTGACTACCTGTGTCGGTTTGCGGTACGGGCCACTATACTCGCTTTTCTTGGAAGTTCTTACTTACTTTCGCTTCGCCCGAAGGCTAGGCTCAACGTGCATTTCCGTCAGCACGTAAGCACCTGGGATCTCCGTCACTTTCATTGTATAGCTGGTACAGGAATATTAACCTGTTGTCCATCGACTACCCCTCTCGGGTTCGCCTTAGGTCCCGACTAACCCTGATCCGATTAGCGTTGATCAGGAAACCTTAGTCTATCGGCGTGCGGGTTTCTCACCCGCATTATCGTTACTTATGCCTACATTTGCTTTTCCAAACACTCCAGCATAGCTCACGCTACACCTTCAACGCAGATTGGAATGCTCCCCTACCATAAATCCATAGCTTCGGTGGTATATTTATGCCCGATTATTATCCACGCCCGATCGCTCGACTAGTGAGCTGTTACGCACTCTTTAAATGAATGGCTGCTTCCAAGCCAACATCCTAGCTGTCTATGCAATCAGACCTCGTTTGTTCAACTTAATATACACTTGGGGACCTTAGCTGATGGTCTGGGTTCTTTCCCTCTCGGACACGGACCTTAGCACCCATGCCCTCACTGCCGTGAAACATCTTATAGCATTCGGAGTTTGTCTGGATTTGATAGGCGGTGAAGCCCTCGCATCCAATCAGTAGCTCTACCTCTATAAGACTCTAACACGACGCTGCACCTAAATGCATTTCGGGGAGTACGAGCTATTTCCCAGTTTGATTGGCCTTTCACCCCTACCCACAGCTCATCCAAAAGCTTTTCAACGCTTCCTGGTTCGGTCCTCCATTCCGTGTTACCGGAACTTCAACCTGGCCATGGGTAGATCACAAAGGTTTCGCGTCTAGCGCTACTGACTAAAGCGCCCTATTCAGACTCGCTTTCGCTTCGGCTCCGAGAATGAATCTCTTAACCTTGCCAGTAACGACTAACTCGTAGGCTCATTATGCAAAAGGCACGCCGTCACTCCAATAAATTGAAGCTCCGACCGCTTGTAAGCGTACGGTTTCAGGTACTATTTCACTCCCCTGTTCGGGGTGCTTTTCACCTTTCCCTCACGGTACTTGTTCACTATCGGTCTCTCAGTAGTATTTAGCCTTACCGGATGGTCCCGGCAGATTCAGACAGGGTTTCACGTGCCCCGCCCTACTCAGGATACCACTATCTTATTAACATTTTACGTGTACTGGACTATCACCATCTGCGGTTATTCTTTCCAAAATATTCCACTTAATGTTAACTCGAATGTCGTGGTCCTACAACCCTGGCTTTGCCGAAACAAAACCAGTTTGGGCTAATCCGCGTTCGCTCGCCACTACTTGCGGAATCACTTTTGTTTTATTTTCCTCCAGGTACTTAGATGTTTCAGTTCCCTGGGTTTGCTCCCGGCATAGCCGGGTACTCCTTGCGGAGTGGGTTGTCCCATTCGGATATTTGCGGATCAATTCGTATTTGCCAATCCCCGCAACTTTTCGCAGCTTATCACGTCCTTCATCGCCTCTGAGAGCCTAGGCATCCCCCGTACGCCCTTAATAACTTTCTCCTTGTAAATTATATCTTTATATCTCTATGTGATACATTATCATCTTTAAGGTTGAATGTTTTTAACATTCTTATATTTTTCCCAACATGTCAAAGAACTTTAAAAGAAGTACCTAAGTCCATTTGTACATAAGTACATGTGGATTTCAGTTGTCTCCTTTAACGTTGATATTTCCGGAATCGAACCGTCATCATATAACCGCCAGGTTTATCATTTGTTCCAATATTTTTTGAACTTTTTGCCTTATTTGAGTGTGGCGCACTTCTCAACTTATTTTTTCTCTTTGGGCTCTTGTCTTTAGTTTTATCCTTTGACTTTTACCCTTGGTGGAGAATAAGGGAGTCGAACCCTTGACCTCTAGAATGCAAATCTAGCGCTCTAGCCAACTGAGCTAATCCCCCGTGGTTCAAATTCCAAACTTTAAATCTCAAATTCCAAATCTTTGGTATTTGTTTTTTAGGTTTTGGGCTTTGACTTGTTGTAGTCCCGCCCAGACTTGAACTGGGGACCTCTACATTATCAGTGTAGCGCTCTAACCAGCTGAGCTACGGGACTGTCTTGGCTTCCAAGCATTCAGCTTCCAGCCTCTTGCCTTGTAGCTCGCAGCCATCCGCTTTTGCTCTATAACTTTATATTTTTTAAAAAGGTAGCGATAAAGAATATACTCCATCTTAATCGTTTTATCTAAGCTCCAGAAAGGAGGTGTTCCAGCCACACCTTCCGGTACGGCTACCTTGTTACGACTTAACCCCAGTTACTAGTTTTACCCTAGGCCGCTCCTTGCGGTCACAGACTTCAGGCACTCCCAGCTTCCATGGTTTGACGGGCGGTGTGTACAAGGCCCGGGAACGTATTCACCGCGCCATGGCTGATGCGCGATTACTAGCGAATCCAGCTTCACGAAGTCGGGTTGCAGACTTCGATCCGAACTGAGATCGGCTTTAGGGATTAGCATCTTGTCACCAAGTAGCTGCCCTTTGTACCGACCATTGTAACACGTGTGTAGCCCTGGACATAAGGGCCGTGCTGATTTGACGTCATCCCCACCTTCCTCTCACCTTACGGTGGCAGTCCCGCTAGAGTCCCCAGCATAACCTGATGGTAACTAACGGTAAGGGTTGCGCTCGTTATGGGACTTAACCCGACACCTCACGGCACGAGCTGACGACAACCATGCAGCACCTTGTAAAACGTCCGAAGAAAAACCGATCTCTCAGCCTGTCGTTCTACATTTAAGCCCAGGTAAGGTTCCTCGCGTATCATCGAATTAAACCACATGTTCCTCCGCTTGTGCGGGCCCCCGTCAATTCCTTTGAGTTTCATTGTTGCCAACGTACTCCCCAGGTGGCTCACTTAATGCTTTCGCTAAGCCGCTTGCGATGTATTGCAAACAGCGAGTGAGCATCGTTTACGGCGTGGACTACCAGGGTATCTAATCCTGTTCGCTCCCCACGCTTTCGTACCTCAGCGTCAGTAATAGTTTAGTAAGCTGCCTTCGCAATAGGAGTTCTGTGTAATATCTAAGCATTTCACCGCTACACTACACATTCCGCCTACCTCAACTATACTCAAGCCAACCAGTATCAATGGCAGTTCTACAGTTAAGCTGCAGGATTTCACCACTGACTTAATCGGCCACCTACGTACCCTTTAAACCCAATAAATCCGGATAACGCTTGCACCCTCCGTATTACCGCGGCTGCTGGCACGGAGTTAGCCGGTGCTTATTCATGCACTACCGTCAGTTGCTTACACGTAAGCAAGTTTCTTGGTGCACAAAAGAAGTTTACAACCCATAGGGCAGTCATCCTTCACGCGGGATGGCTGGTTCAGGCTTGCGCCCATTGACCAATATTCCTCACTGCTGCCTCCCGTAGGAGTCTGGTCCGTGTCTCAGTACCAGTGTGGGGGATCATCCTCTCAGAACCCCTAGACATCGTAGCCTTGGTGAGCCGTTACCTCACCAACAAACTAATGTCACGCATGCCCATCTCTAACCGCCGGAACTTTAAATTATAAACCATGCGATTCATAATTACTATGGAGTATTAATCCGGATTTCTCCGGGCTATCCTCCTGTTAGAGGTAGGTTGCATACGCGTTACGCACCCGTGCGCCGGTCGTCATCTGTCCGAAGACAATGTTACCCCTCGACTTGCATGTGTTAGGCCTCCCGCTAGCGTTCATCCTGAGCCAGGATCAAACTCTTCATTGTATATAAAATTTTTAATCTTGTCTAGCTCTAAAATAAAACTCAATTCTTGATAGCGTAGTATTCCTTATCTTTCTACCTTTTCAATATTTTCAATGAACTTTCTTTTTCGTTTTTCGCGGCTGCAAAGTAAAGCGGTTTTTTTGAAACTTCCAAATACTTTTTAAAGTTTTTTTCCTGTGTCAAAAACCAGCTCAAAACCTTTCAGAACGCTGCTTTCAGATTGTCCCGAAGTAACCCGTTATTCTCTCAAAGCGGGTGCAAATATACACACCTTTTTTTATCTCACAACACCTAATTCAATTTATTTTGAAGGAAAACTAAAACTCAAAATATTACATGCTTTATAACAGCAACTTACACATCGAAAAAAATAATAAAAAAAGAGTCTGCAATGCTTGGAGATAGAATTATAAGCGAAAAAGAAGCTTATAGTATAGTTTAAATAACCATGTAACAGATAATCTCAAAATACACCTTTTGCTCCAACTTCAATATTGCGATGTAATACAATTCATAAAAATAACCTCTGAACAGTCAAATACTAAACCAAAATAATCAACTAATTGAATACATATACTTTCTCGGGTAAATCAAAATACAAAATTACAGTCTACATTTTCTTATAATATCCTGCTTCTATGGAAATATATTTTATAAAAAAGAAAGGCCATCCATAAGGACAGCCTTCCCAAATAAATATGCATTAATACTATTCCATTTCATACTTATATGTTCCCAAATCACTCAATACTGAAGTACGTATATATTCAGCGTGAGCCTTCACCTGAGCCTTAGAAAGGTTAATGAAGTGCAATGCAGACTTGGCAAACATAGCATCTCTATTGCTATCTAAGATCAACAAATAGCTCATAATGATATATCCTGCCATTTCAACCATACGGCGAGCATGGAAGTCCGTAAATTCATTATCATCGATTGAGATAACCTTATTTACCGCTTGCTCATATTCATCGGTAAGAATAATCAGAGTTCTACGCAAATGTTCCAGCTCCGGAGAAACTTTCTCTGCTTCATAAACACGGATTTGTTTCAAATAAGCACCAGTCGTTACACCACGAATTGCAGCAACAACCTGAAGCTGTGTTGTCCCTTCATAAATAGAAGTAATACGAGCATCACGATAAATTCTTTCAACCGGATAATCTTTCATGAAACCTGAACCACCATGAATCTGAACTGCATCGTATGCTAACTGATTACTAAACTCAGAAGACATACCTTTTACAAGCGGTGTATAAAAATCGGCCAGTTTTTGATACTTCTTCATTTCTGCACGCTCTTCTTTTTCAAGCTTGCGTTCTTCGGCAATATGCATATAAGTTTTATACATATCGACAAACCGAGAAGTCTCATAAAGCAACGTTCTTGAAGCATCTAGCTTAGCCTTCATAATTGCCAACATCTCATAAACAGCAGGGAAACGGATAATCGCTTTTCCAAACTGAGTACGCTCTTTTGCATAAATCAAGGCTTCACGGTACGCAGATTCAGACACCCCTACAGCTTGAGCAGCAATACCCAAACGAGCACCATTCATCAATGCCATAACGTATTTAATAAGTCCCATTTTACGTGAGCCAACTAATTCGCCCGGAGCATCTTTGAATACCAACTCACAAGTTGGAGATCCGATAATACCCATTTTATGCTCGATACGACGCACTGTTACTCCACCGTTTCTTTTATCATAGATAAACATTGATAAACCACGTCCATCTTTTGTTCCAGGCTCAGAACGAGCAAGCACCAAAGAGATGTCTCCATCACCGTTGGTAATAAAACGCTTCACACCATTTAACAACCATTGTCCTGATTTTTCATCAAAAGTTGCTTTCAACTGCACAGCTTGCAAATCTGATCCTGCATCAGGCTCGGTCAAGTCCATTGCCATAGTATCACCCTGACATACACGAGTCAAGTATTTTTCTTTTTGTTCTTCAGAGGCAAATTCATTAATTGTTTCTGCGCAATCCTGAAGTCCCCATATGTTAACAAATCCTGCATCAGCTCTGGAAACGATATCTGCTGCCATAATGTAAGGAACAATTGGGAAATTCAAACCACCATACTTACGAGGCAAAGACATTCCCATTAAACCTGCTTTATTTAAAGCCTCAATATTCTCTGATGTCCCCCTGGCATAAACAACATGTCCATCGACAACCTGAGGGCCTTCGGCATCAATCGATTCTGCGTTTTGAGACACAATATCTCCACAAATTTCACCTACAACTTCAAGTACTTTATCAAAGTTATCCATGGCATCTTCATGATCCATGGGAGCATAGTCACAACTATCTTTTTCTGAGAAATTCCTCTCCTTTAAACGAACAATTTCCTCCATCAAAGGATGATTCAAATGGAATTTCAGTTCTTTATTATCTGTATAAAAATTAGCCATTTCAAAAAAGTTTAAAGATGATTACTTGGTATTCTTTTTATAATACTTGATCATTTTAGGAATAATCTCTGACACATCTCCCGTGATTACATAATCAGCAACAGAATTAATCGGAGCTTCCGGATCAGTATTAATGGCAATTATCTGTGCAGACTCTTCCATACCTGCACGGTGCTGAATCTGCCCTGAAATTCCACAAGCAATATATAGTTTTGGACGAACAGTTACACCTGTTTGTCCTATCTGACGTTCATGTTCTACATAGCCAGAGTCAACAGCAGCACGTGAAGCACCTACTTCTCCTCCCAACACTTCGGCTAAATCGTACAACAATTTAAAGTTCTCTTTTGAGCCCATACCATATCCACCAGCAACAATGATAGGTGCACCTTTCATATTCACTTTACTTTTCTCCATATGACGTTCGATAATATCAACCACAAACTGATCATCATCTACATATTTTGAAACATCAAGTTTTACAACCTTACCTTTATATTTAGGATCCAAAATTTCTTTTTTCATCACACCTTCACGAACTGTAGCCATCTGTGGGCGACAGTCAGGATTAATAATCGTTGCAATGATATTTCCTCCAAAAGCAGGACGAATCTGATATAGTAGATTCTCGTAAGTTTTACCTTGTTTTTTATCCTCATGACCACCAATAATCAAACTTGTACAATCTGCAGTTAATCCACTATGAAGTGCGGAAGAAACTCTAGGTCCAAGATCTCGGCCAACTGATGAAGCCCCCATAAGAGCTATTTGAGGTTTTTGTTCTTCAAAAAGTTTTATAATGATTGATGTATGAGGCAAAGTTGTATATGGATATAACCTTTTATCGTCTGCCGTATATAAAACATCTACCCCGTAAGGGAAGATTTGACTTTCAATTCCATCGAGGTCACTGCCAATAGCAATTGCCTCTAATTTGCAACCCAGCTCTGTAGCCAAGCCACGTCCTTTGGTCATTAGTTCCTGACTAACTTCAGCAACCTGACCATCTTCTATTTCGCAATATACAAATACGCTATTCATAACTTGATTTATTAGAGGGTTAACCAATAGTGTGACTTTCAATTAATTCTTTCATCAGATCTTCAATCTCATTATCAGAAGAAGTAATAACCTTGGCTTCTTTAGCCTGAAGAACAACATTCTGTATAGTTTTCACTTTTGTTGGAGAACCTGAAAGACCTAACTCCTGATGATCAACCTCAATTTCGTTAACAGTCCATTCTGAAATATTTAAGTAAGGACGGTCGTTGTATAAATGCATGTAATCTTCATTTGAGTTCTGAAGCTCACTTACAGTCTTAGCATGTTTGTACTTCATTATCAACTTTGCATTTCTCGCACGACAATCAGGAGCTGATCCATTTACAGTCATAACCATTGGCAACGGACAAGAAACAAGTTCAATCCCTCTTTCAAGGCGACGTTTCATAAAGATTTTACCCTTTTCAATTTTTTGAACTTCTTCGACGTAAGTTACCTGAGGTAACCCTAGTTTTTCTGCAACCTGAGGCCCAACTTGTGCAGTATCACCATCAATTGCCTGACGTCCTGCAACTATAATATCGTATTCTTTCAGTTTTTTCAAAGACTGAGAAATTGCATAAGAGGTAGCTAAAGTATCAGAACCAGCAAATGCACGGTCTGTTAACAAAATTCCACCATCTGCTCCGCGGAACATTCCTTCCCTGATTATTTCGGCGGCACGTCCAGGTCCCATAGTAAGGATTGTAACCGTTGATCCCGGGAAATTATCCTTAATACGTAGTGCCTGTTCCAGTGCATTTAAATCTTCTGGATTGAAAATAGCCGGAAGTGCAGCACGGTTTATTGTACCGTCTGCTTTCATAGCATCTTTGCCAACATTACGGGTGTCTGGCACCTGTTTGGCAAGAACAATAATTTTATAAGCTTTCATCCTATTTAAATTTGTCAATTTAATTTCGTTAGTTAGCCTGCATTGAGGTATATCTCAGTGAAAAATTCTCTGGTTTTAATGCAAGGCAGGCAAATATAGCCAAACACCCTAAAGAAATCAAGAGGTTGAAAGCATATGAAAGTTGTAATTACATATTAATTTGAAAATTCAAATCACTATTCCAACCAGCTACCTAAAATGCTATGCTAAAATTCTTTATCTGCGTGGTTTTAAAACAATCAACCTATTTCTTCAAAAAATCCCTTTAAAATATAAGTGGAGTTATTTATAATGAATTTAATCTTCAATATAGAGCAAAAAGAAGCCCCAACTGCAATAAACAGCGGGGCTTCATCTATAATTTATTGAAAAATATTCTTTTTATCCCAAAAATGAGATTAATACACCAGCAGCAACCGCAGAGCCGATAACTCCGGAAATATTACTTGCCATACAATATTGCAAAACGTGATTTTTAGGATCGTACTTAATAGAGATTTCATTTGCAACACGCGATGCCATTGGAACGGCACTCAGTCCAGTTGCACCTACCAACGGATTAATTTTCTTTTTAGCCAAAAGATTATACCCTTTCACCGCAAAGATTCCTCCGGCAATAGAAATTGCAAAAGCAATGAAACCACCTACAATAATCATGATTGTTTGCGTATTTAAAAACACTTCTGATGTCATTGTTGCACCAACAGTTAAACCAAGAAAGATTGTTGCAGTATTCATAATTGAACCAGTTGCCGCCTCTGACAAACGAGCTACAGTTACACCAACTTCTTTAATTAAGTTGCCGAATAACAACATTCCCAAAAGAGGCACAGATGAAGGAACAAAAATTGCAATCACGATACCTAACACAATTGGAAATGCAATTTTCACTGCTTTTAGGTTCTTGATTTTAACTTTAGGTGGATATTTTTTATCCATTTCCTTCATATTGATTTTTAACTCTTTTTCAGAGCAAGTCAGACGTGTAACTAATGGAATAATTACAGGAACCAAAGCCATGTAAGAATAAGCAGCAATTGCAATCGGCCCCAACAAGTGAGGAGCCAACATAATGGTTGTATAAATTGCAGTTGGCCCATCAGCACCACCAATGATACCCAAGGAAGCTGCTTCTTTAGTTGTAAAACCAAAAGCAACAGCTGACAACAGCACCGTAAAAATTCCAATTTGTGCAGCAGCTCCAAAGAAAGCCAAGCGTAAATTACGCAACATTGGCCCAAAATCAGTTAATGCACCAACCCCCATAAAAATGATCGGAGGCAAGAATCCTGTTTTGATAAGTGCATAATACAAGTAGTTCATGATACCGTATTCATGCGCTATCTCAAAAAGGTTCATATAATGGTGTTCATCAATCTGAATATTATCGGCAGCCACAATCCCCATTCCACCACCAGGTAAATTTGCAAGGATTACCCCAAAAGCAATTGGAATCAGTAAAAGAGGCTCATATTTCTTCTTAATACCTAAATACAGAAGAACAGAACCTACAATTAACATCAAAATTGTTCCAGGATCATCAACAAAAGCCTGAATGGCAGTCATTTCATAGAGTTTATCTAAAATTGCCATATACAGGTTTTAATTATTGAATTTTTACTAATACGTCGTCTTCTTCAACTTCAGAACCACTAGAAAATGCGATATCAACTACTTTCCCTGAAACGTCAGATTTAATAGCATTAAAAGTTTTCATGGCTTCAACATAACCGATAAGATCACCTTCTTTTACCACATCACCAACACTCAATGCTTTCTCTGAGCTTTCTTTGGTTAAGTAGAATTTACCCTCAAGTGGAGCTAAAATTTCTTTTGCATCACCATTTACTGATGGAGCTGGAGCTTCAGTTTTTGCAACAGGAGCAGCAGCTGATTCTTCAGCACTTGCTTCGCCGTATGCAACAGAAACTTTGAATTTCTCACCATCAACATCAATAAACATGGTTGAAGGAGCAAAACTGCCATTTGCAGCAACAGGAGCAGCTGTAGCAACTTCTTTCTTAGTTCCTTCTAACATACCTGCACCTTCTTCACGTTTCTTAGCTAAATCTTCTTCGAATGCTTTTTTCGCAGCACCTGATTTATATGCACGGTATTGTTCTGGGTGCATTGCCAATTCGAACAACTCTTCCTCGTCTTTACCGTAATCCCAACCATTGTCATCCATTTCCTTACGGAAAGTATCTAATGCGTCTGCATACAAGCTTTGAGGAGTATCAGTAAACTCTTCTTTGCCTTGTTCTTTAGCCAGCTCTTTCAACTCAGGAGCTAATGTTCCAGGAAGTTTTCCTCCTTTACCCATCAACATATCCCAAATGTTATCAGCAATCATACTCCAGCGTTCTTTGCCTTTTTCCAATTGCATCACATTCATCATAGCAAGGTTTTTCACATACTGGCTATAAGGAGTTACCAGTGGTGGATTACCAACCATTGGCCAAATATATTCTACCTCATTGAAAAGTTTAACCATTAAGTCATCCTGAGTCAATGTAGGTCTATTATTTTTCGTTTTCCATTTATTAATGCTAGCAAGGTTACTACCAAGGTCAGCCATTAATGATCCCATCATACCTCCTGGAAGTCCAGGACCGATAAGCAATGAGTTCATGAAGCGGTTTTTAGGATTGATGTAGTATCCCAAGAAATCATCAATGAAACTTTGAGTTAGGCTACGAACCTTCATATAAGCATCCATGTTGATTTCAGGAACATCAAAGCCTGCATCTTTCAACATAGCTTGAACTGCAAGTAAATCAACGTGACCTGTACCCCATGATAGTGGTTCCATTGCAACATCAACATATTCAACTCCGGCACGGCAAACTTCAAGAATAGAAGCCATTGCAAAACCAGGACCTGAATGTGAGTGATATTGAAGTGGAGTATCCGGATGTAGCTTTTTAATTCCGCTAACAATTTGACCTAACCATGCAGGACGACCAATACCTGCCATATCTTTAAGACAGATTTCATCAGCTCCACCTTTAATTAAGGTATCAGCCAAATCCACATAATACTCAACGGTATGAACGTTTGAATATGTAAGACTTAAAGCAGCTTGTGCAATCATTCCTGCTTCTTTTGCATATTTTATAGAATCAAGAATATTGCGAGGATCATTTAATCCACAGAAAGGACGTGTAATATCTGTACCCTGTGCTTTTTTCACTTTGTACATCATTTTGCGTACATCTGCAGGAACCGGGCTCATTCTTAAACCGTTTAAAGAACGATCAAGCATGTGAGTTTGAATACCGGCATCATTAAAAGGCTGAGTCCATTGACGTACTGCATTGTTAGGATTTTCACCAAAAAGAAGATTGATCTGCTCGAAACCACCACCGTTTGTCTCAACGCGAGCAAAACAACCCATTTCAATAATGTGCGGGGCTACTTTAACTAATTGATCAACGCGTGGCAGGTATTTCCCCGATGATTGCCACATATCGCGATAGACCAATGAAAATTTTATCTTTCTTTTTTCCATAATATGACGATATAATTTGATTGTTTTTATTTAAAATCAGAAAGGATACCACAAAGCAATAATATCTATATTATTGCTTTTCAATCTTAGTGACATGTCCTTTTCCTTCAGTAACTATTTTAACTGCAGAAACTATTGCTGCAACTTTTTTGCGATTTAAATCGCCGGATGAATTAGTTACTTGTTGTACTTTCTTTACAACTTCTTCTGGTAAGTATTTATTTACGAATCGAATTATTAAATTTCCAATGGCAACAACAAGAGAAAGGATTACTAATACTGTAATCATTCCAATCACCATCAACTGCAAAGCCAAGCCAAAATCACTCATCTTTCTAAATATTTAAATTCTTTAACTTGTATTTTTTGAAGGATCACAATATTACCAATTTTTTACCTATGAAAGCTCGTAAACGAAATCAACAAAAATCAATTATCAATTAATTAACATTTATTTTTATCAAATCGAAACCTTTCAATACGTTCAAACTTTCAATTTTACACTTCGCCTTTTTTATAACATTTATAAAGTTATTATTTCATGTAATTTATCAAACAAACAGAGTGCTTCCTTCAATATTTTTTCAAACTTATCCGTTTAAATTCTAAGGAAATGTTAAATCAAAAAAAGTGCTTTTTTCTTAACCTGATAATGGCTATTTTTGGTGGTTCTATTTTTAAACCAAACTAAAACTATTAAATAAACTAAAATGAATAAACGAATTATAAATGGAATATCCAGGCGGAGATTCCTTGGTACCACTGCTATTGGAGTTGCCGGAGTTTCTATAATTCCTTCCCTAAGTTCTTGCTCATCATCAAATTCAAGTGATAGCCAAAATATAAGACTCGGATTTATCGGATTAGGACGACAAGCGATTGGAACTCTATTGTTGGGTTTTATGCAAATTCCCAGAGTTCGTATTGTCGCTGGTTGTGATGTTTACGGTAGAAAACGTATGCGTTTTGAGAATAAAGTAAACGAATTTTACCAAGAAAATAATGTTGATGTAGAGGTTGTAACCTATGAAAAATATGAGGATTTGCTTGCCCGAGAAGACATTGATGCTGTTGTTATTGCAACACCAGATCATGCACATGCAATAACTGCAAGTGCAGCCTTAAAAGCAGGTAAAGATGTATATCTTGAGAAACCTATGACTTTTACAATTCAGGAATCTCAGGAACTACGTAAAATTGTTCGTGAAACAGATCGAATTTTAGCAGTAGGTAGTATGCAACGTTCTATGACAGAATTCCAACACGCAGTTGATATTGTAAGTTCTGGTGCTTTGGGTAAAATTGAAAAAGTAAATGCTTATGTGGGAGCCCCTCCCAAACCTCTTGATTTAAGAGAAGAACGAATCCCTGAAGATTTAAACTGGGATCTTTGGTTAGGACCTCTTCCTGAAACGATTCCTTATAATAGTGAGCTTAACCCACCTATTTTCATTGTTCCTGAGCAAAATGAACAATTTTGGGGCGGATGGCGCTGGTATAAAGAAACAGGTGGCGGTTACACTACCGACTGGGGTGCGCATATGTTTGATATTGCCCAATGGGCTCTAGGTATGGATGGCAATGGTCCTGTTGAAATTACTCCTTTAGGCGATGGAACTGAATTTATTGAATACAAATATGCCAACGGTGTTATAATGACATCTGAACCATTTAATGAAGAAGGTCAACGAAGAAGACAAGGTGTAAAATTTTGGGGAGAAAATGGCTGGATAGAAGTATCCAGAGGTTACTTTAACGCTTCAAATGAAGAATGGATGATGCCAGAACAACCAGAACAAGATAGAAATGCTCTTAACCCACACCATATAAACTTTATTGAATGTGTTCGAAATCATACAGACCCTGTAGTTCCTGTTGAAATTGGCTGTAGTTCTACTATTGTATGTCTTCTTGGAAACATTGCATTTGATCTGGGAAGAAAGATCAAGTGGAATCCAGAAACCGAAACATTCCTTGATGACCCAGAAGCTACAGAAAAGCTACATTATCAATATAGAAATGGTTGGTCTATATAAGAAATTTTAAAACTATTCTATAAAAAAGCTGGTTCATAATGAATCAGCTTTTTTTGTTTCATTTTCAACAATATATTTTCAAACAGCTTATTTTCTGAAACATGTAGTTCCATATTTAGTAAATACCTGTATTATAATAAAAGGAGGTAAATATGTCAGACAGCGTTTACAAAGTAATAGAACTAGTTGGAACTAGTGAAGAATCATGGGAAGCTGCTGCTCAAAGTGCAATCTCAAAAGCTTCCGAAACATTACGTGACTTGAGAGTTGCAGAAGTTTCAGCAATGGATTTAACTATTGCAAATGGTAAAATTGAAAGCTACCGAACAAAATTAAAGGTATCATTCAAGTTTGAAGGACATCATTAAAAACAGGATTCTCTTTTAATATTAAAATGAATCCTGTTTACAAGAAAAGGGTCATCACGCAAATGCGAGATGACCCCTTTTATTATCTTTTATTACCTCAATTATTAAGCTTCAGCCGTTGGCCCTCCAAAATTCATAGGAGGAAGCATTTGTTCATTCCCTTTGTTTAGTTTGATTGGACCATTTGCTTTTTCAAACTTCTTTACATTATCGTCTAACGCCAGGAGCAAACGTTTAGCATGCTCTGGTGTCAGAATAATTCTGGATTTAACCTGCGACTTTGTTGTTCCAGGCATAATCCTAACAAAATCAAGAATGAATTCAGAACTTGAGTGAGAAATTACTGCCAGGTTTGAATAGGTTCCTTGAGCAACTTCTTCAGACAATTCTATTTTTAGCTGATTCTTTTTTTCAGACATATTAATCTTCTTGAGGTGAATTTTCTTTTACTTCAACCATGCGGTCATATTCTTCACGAGAACCAACAACAAGGTTTTTGTATTCTTTCAATCCTGTACCAGCAGGAATCAAGTGACCACATATTACATTTTCCTTCAATCCATCCAAGTAATCAACTTTTCCTTGAATTGCAGCTTCGTTCAATACTTTCGTAGTTTCCTGGAACGATGCAGCTGACAACCAACTTCTGGTTTGAAGTGCAGCACGAGTAATACCTTGAAGTATCTGACTTGAAGTTGCAGGAATTGCATCACGCGATTCGATCAGTTTTTTATCACGACGACGTAAAACTGAGTTCTCATCTCTTAAACGACGTGCGGTAATAATCATTCCCGGACGCAATTCTGAATCTCCTGGTTCTACAACAACTTTTTTGTTGTAAATCCAATCGTTTTCATGCAAGAATTCATTCTTATCAACGATTTGTTTTTCCAGGAAGCGAGTATCACCCGGATCCATAATTTCAACTTTACGCATCATCTGACGGATAATTACCTCAAAGTGCTTGTCATTAATCTTCACACCCTGCATACGGTAAACATCCTGAACCTCATTCAATATATATTCCTGAACAGCTGTAGGTCCTTTAATACTTAAGATATCTGAAGGAGTAGTAGCTCCATCTGACAATGGAGTACCTGCCTTAATATAGTCATTCTCTTGTACAAGAATTTGCTTAGAAAGTGGGACTAAGTACTTTTTAACCTCATTGGTTTTCGAGGTAACAATAACCTCACGGTTACCGCGCTTAATCTTACCAAATGAAATTTCACCATCAATCTCAGACACTACTGCCGGGTTAGATGGATTACGGGCCTCAAACAACTCGGTAACACGTGGAAGACCACCGGTGATATCACCTGCTTTACCAGATGCGCGAGGAATTTTAACAAGTACCTGACCTGCTTTAACAGCTTCACCTTCATCAACAGATATGTGACCACCTACAGGTAAGTTATATGAACGAATTATGTCACCTTTTTCATCCAAAATTTGTAATGAAGGGTTCTTCGTTTTGTCACGTGTTTCAATAATTACCTTTTCTTTATAACCTGTTTGCTCATCAGACTCTTCACGGAAGGTAATACCATCAATCAGGTTATCAAATGCAACCTTACCATTATACTCGGTAATAATTACACCGTTATAAGGGTCCCATTCACAAATCTTCTGTCCTTTAGTTACCTCTTGTCCATTTTCAATGTACAATTTTGAACCATAAGGAATACTATAATTAGATAAAGTAATTCGTGTATTTTTATCGATAATACGCAGTTCTGCCAAACGACCAACTACGACGTAAATCTTCTTACCAAATTCATCAACTGTTTCGACTGTACGTAGTTCTTCAATTTCTGCAATACCGTCATAACGAGACTCAACCATTGATTGAGCAGAAATATTACCTGCAATACCTCCCACGTGGAAAGTACGCAAAGTAAGCTGTGTTCCTGGTTCACCGATTGACTGAGCAGCGATAACTCCAACAGACTCTCCTCTTTGAGCAATATTAGCAGTAGCCAAGTTACGTCCGTAACATTTACTACAAACACCAACTTTAGCTTCACATGTAAGTACAGAACGGATTTCCACGCTTTCTATTGGTGATTCATCTATTTTGGCAGCAATTTCCTCCGTAATTAATTCACCTGAATGAATGATAAGATCACCCGTTAATGGATGATAAATATCATGAACAGAAGTACGACCAATAATACGTTCGTATAGCGATGCAACAACTTCTTCATTATTTTTGATATCAGTTGCAACCAAACCACGCAAAGTACCACAATCTTGATCAGAAACGATAACATCCTGAGCAACATCAACCAAACGACGGGTTAAGTATCCGGCATCTGCTGTTTTCAGTGCGGTATCCGCCAAACCTTTACGAGCCCCGTGAGTAGAAATAAAGTACTCAAGTACAGAAAGGCCTTCTTTAAAGTTTGCCAAAATCGGGTTCTCAATAATTTGAGCTCCAGTTGATCCTGACTTTTGTGGTTTTGCCATCAATCCCCTCATACCACAAAGCTGACGAATCTGTTCTTTAGATCCACGAGCTCCTGAGTCAAGCATCATATACACTGAGTTGAAACCTTGCTTATCGGTACTAATTGTTTTCATTACCGCATTGGTCAACTTAGCATTGGCATGTGTCCAAACGTCAATTACCTGATTGTAACGTTCGTTGTTTGTAATGAATCCCATGTTATAGTTATTCATTACTTCTTCAACTTCGGCATAACCAGAATCAACAATTTCTTTTTTATCAGCAGGAATGATAACATCTCCAAGGTTGAAAGACAAACCACCACGGTAAGCCATCTTATACCCCATTTCTTTAATGTCATCCAAAAAGCGAACAGTTGTCGCATTTCCTGCTTTCTTGAATATATCAGAAATAATATTTCTTAGCGATTTTTTAGTCAACAGCTCGTTGATGTATCCACCTTTTCGTGGAACAACCTGATTAAATAACACACGCCCAACTGTTGTTTCAACAATGTGTTTGAAATATTCCCCATTATCATCAACATCTTCAACTTTCACCTTGATTTTGGTGTGCATTCCAATCGCTTTCTCATTGTATGCAATGATTACTTCATCTGGTGAGTAGAAGGTCATTCCCTCTCCTGGTGCTCCAGGACGTTCTTTTGTCATGTAATACAGACCAAGAACCATATCCTGAGAAGGTACCGTAATTGGTGCACCGTTAGCAGGGTTCAATAAGTTGTGAGACGCTAACATCAACAATTGTGTTTCCAAAATAGCTGCATTTCCAAGAGGAACGTGAACAGCCATCTGGTCACCATCAAAGTCGGCGTTGAAACCAGAACAAACCAGCGGGTGCAACTGAATTGCCTTACCCTCAATCAAAACAGGTTGGAAAGCCTGAATAGATAAACGGTGAAGAGTCGGCGCACGGTTTAGCATTACTGGGTGTCCTTTCAACACATTTTCCAGAATATCCCAAACTACCGGATCTTTACGGTCAACAATCTTTTTCGCTGATTTTACAGTTTTTACAATACCACGCTCAATCAATTTACGAATGATAAATGGCTTGTAAAGTTCTGCTGCCATTCCTTTTGGAAGACCACACTCATGTAATTTAAGAGTTGGTCCAACAACAATTACAGAACGAGCAGAATAGTCAACACGTTTACCAAGTAAGTTTTGACGGAAACGTCCCTGCTTACCTTTCAAACTATCTGAAAGTGATTTTAAAGCACGGTTATTTTCTGTCTTAACTGCATTTGATTTACGTGAGTTATCAAATAATGAATCAACAGATTCCTGAAGCATCCTTTTCTCATTACGAAGGATTACTTCCGGAGCTTTGATTTCAATTAATCTTTTAAGACGATTATTACGAATGATTACCCTACGGTAAAGGTCATTCAAATCGGAAGTTGCAAAACGTCCACCATCAAGTGGCACTAACGGACGCAAATCCGGTGGAATAACAGGCACAACTTTAACAATCATCCATTCCGGACGGTTTGTATTTTTGCTGGCACGGAATGCTTCAACAACCTGAAGTCTTTTTAAAGCCTCATTTTTACGTTGCTGAGAAGTTTCAGTGCTTGCTTTGTGCCTTAATTGATATGAAAGCTCATCCAAATCAATGCGTTCCAATAGCCCGTAAAGAGCTTCAGCTCCCATACTTGCAATGAACTTATTTGGATCATCATCATCCAGGTATTGATTTTCCTTTGGAAGTGTATCCAAAATATCAAGGTATTCTTCTTCAGTTAAGAAATCAAGGTTTTGAATTCCATCCTGCGCTTTAATACCAGCCTGAATAACAACGTATCTTTCGTAATAAATAATTGTATCTAGTTTCTTCGTTGGAAGACCAAGAAGATAACCGATTTTATTAGGTAAAGATTTAAAGTACCAAATGTGAGCAACAGGCACTACCAATGAGATATGCCCCATACGGTCGCGACGTACTTTCTTTTCAGTAACTTCAACACCACAACGGTCACATACGATTCCTTTGTAGCGAATTCTTTTATATTTACCACAGTGGCATTCATAGTCTTTTACCGGCCCAAAAATTCGTTCACAGAACAAACCATCACGTTCAGGTTTATAAGTTCTGTAGTTAATTGTTTCAGGCTTTAATACTTCACCATGAGAACGCTCTAAAACTTCTTCGGGTGAAGCAAGGCTAATTGCTATTTTGGTAAAATTGCTCTTAACTTTATTGTCTTTTCTGAAAGCCATATATCGATGTATGTTTAATCAAATTAATAAAAGGAACTAGGTTCCGTCAACTTTAGTCCATATTAACACTTAGCCCCAAACCACGAAGCTCATGCAATAATACATTAAGCGACTCAGGTATTCCAGGTTGCGGCATTGGCTCTCCTTTCACAATAGACTCATAAGCCTTGGCACGACCAAGTACATCATCAGATTTCACAGTCAGGATTTCCTGAAGGATATGAGATGCACCAAATGCTTCAAGTGCCCAAACTTCCATCTCACCAAAACGCTGACCACCAAACTGAGCTTTACCACCTAATGGCTGTTGCGTAATCAATGAATATGGTCCAATAGAACGGGCATGCATTTTATCTTCAACCATGTGTCCAAGTTTCAACATGTAAATCACACCAACAGTTGCTGGCTGATCAAATGGTTCACCTGTTTCACCATCATAAAGTGTTGCTTTACCGTAAGCTGGAACTCCAGCTTTGTCAGTATATTCTGTAACTTCCTCTAGACTGGCACCGTCGAAAATCGGAGTTGCAAATTTCAATCCTAATTCTTTTCCGGCCCATCCCAGTACAGTTTCGTAAATCTGTCCCAGGTTCATACGAGAAGGTACACCCAGTGGGTTCAACACAATATCAACAGTGGTACCATCAGCTAAGAAAGGCATATCTTCGTCACGCACAACACGTGATACAATACCTTTGTTACCGTGACGCCCTGCCATCTTATCACCAATTTGAAGTTTACGTTTTTTAGCTACGTACACTTTAGCCAATTGAATGATACCAGCTGGAAGTTCGTCTCCAATAGTTACATTGTATCTTTTTCTGCGAGCTACAGCTTCATATTCTCTGTACTTTTGTGAGTAGTTTTGAATTAAAGCGTAGATCATATTGTTTTTATCCTTATCTGTAGTCCATTTTGAAGGATTAACAGTTAAGAAATCAATTTCCTGCAATTGCTTCAGAGTAAACTTCACACTCTTAGGAATGATATCTCCTCCGTAGTAATCTTTAACTCCCTGGCTTGTTTTACCATTTACCAAATTGAATAGTTTATCTTCAAGTTTTGCTTTTAAAGCACTTACCTGACGTTCTAATTCTTCATCAATTTGTTCCAATAATGGTTTTGTTGCCATCTTGCCTTTCTTGTCTTTAACAACACGAGAAAACAACTTTTTATCAATAACAACACCATTCAATGAAGGAGAAGCTTTTAATGATGCGTCTTTCACATCACCGGCTTTATCACCGAAAATTGCACGAAGCAGTTTTTCTTCTGGTGAAGGATCTGATTCCCCTTTTGGAGTAATTTTACCAATTAAGATATCACCAGGCTTAACGACTGCACCAACACGAATCAATCCATTTTCGTCAAGATTACGTGTAGCATCTTCGCTTACGTTAGGGATATCAGAAGTAAATTCTTCAACACCACGTTTAGTATCACGAACCTCTAATGAGTATTCATCAACGTGGATAGAAGTAAATATATCGTTACTTACAATACGTTCAGAAATCACAATCGCATCCTCGTAGTTGTAACCTTTCCAAGGCATGAAAGCAACTCTCAGGTTACGTCCCAAAGCAAGTTCTCCACCTTGAGTGGCATAACCTTCTGTAAGAATCTGACCTTTATGAATACGGTCACCTTTACTTACAATTGGTTTAAGATCAACTACAGTACCCTGATTTGTTTTTTGGTATTTCTGAAGTTTATAATGTTTTAATTCTGGTTCGAAGCTTACGTATTTCTGTTCGTCAGTCATATCATAACGAACAACAATCTCTTCAGCATCAACATATTCAATAACACCTTCGCCTTCTGCGTTGATCATCACACGAGAATCCTCAGCTGCACTTGCTTCCAATCCGGTTCCAACAATAGGAGCTTCAGGACGCAATAATGGTACAGCCTGACGCATCATGTTCGATCCCATCAAGGCACGGTTTGCATCATCATGCTCAAGGAAGGTAATCAACGAAGCTGCAACGGATGCAATCTGGTTAGGACCAACGTCCATAAGTTCAACTTCATCTTTCTCAACAACAGGATAGTCACCATCCAAACGAGACTTAACCCTTTGGTTGATGAATGCACCATTTTCATCAATAGGAGCATTTGCCTGAGCAATAATCTTTCCTTCTTCCTCTTCAGCTGTCAAATAAACAACACCATCTTCAGAAAGGTCAACTTTTCCATTTTCAACCTTACGGTATGGAGTTGAAATAAATCCAAGGTCTGTTACTTTTGCAAACACACAAAGAGAAGAGATCAAACCAATGTTTGGTCCTTCAGGTGTTTCAATAGGACAAAGACGTCCGTAGTGCGTAAAGTGAACGTCACGAACCTCGAAACCGGCACGTTCACGAGATAAACCACCAGGTCCAAGAGCAGACATACGACGTTTGTGCGTCAATTCTGCCAGTGGGTTGGTTTGATCCATGAATTGTGACAGCGCATTCGTTCCAAAGAATGAATTAATAACAGACGATAAAGTTTTCGAGTTGATCAAATCAATAGGTGTGAAAACTTCATTGTCGCGAACATTCATACGCTCACGAATTGTTCTGGCCATACGAGCCAGCCCAACTCCAAACTGATTATACATTTGCTCTCCAACTGTACGAACACGACGGTTACTCAAGTGGTCAATATCGTCAACGTCAGTTTTTGAATTAATCAGCTGGATTAAATATTTTATGATCTCAATGATATCAGCTTTGGTTAAAACCTGGGTATCCATTTCGATATCCAAACCTAACTTTTTGTTGATACGGTAACGTCCAACTTCACCTAAGTCGTAACGTTTTTCTGAGAAGAATAATTTATCAATTACATCTCTTGCAGTTGCTTCATCAGGTGGTTCAGCATTTCTCAACTGCCTGTAAATGTGTAATACGGCTTCTTTTTCAGAGTTACAAGGGTCTTTGTGAAGCGTATTATATATAATGGCATAATCCTGAAGATTTTGGTCTTCTTTATGAAGTAGAATGGTTTTTGCACCAGACTCTAAGATTTCTTCGATGTGATCCGTTTCAAGGATTGTTTCACGATCAATCAACACTTCATTCCGCTCAATTGAAACAACCTCACCGGTATCTTCATCTACAAAGTCTTCAACCCATGTTTTCAGAACCCTTGCAGCCAATTTTCGACCTACAACTTTCTTCAAACCGGTTTTTGAAACTTTGATTTCATCGGCTAAACCAAAAATTTCCAGGATATCCTTATCACTTTCGTATCCTATAGACCGTAACAAGGTAGTTACGGGTAATTTTTTCTTACGGTCGATATAAGCATACATCACACTGTTAATGTCTGTAGCAAATTCGATCCATGATCCCTTAAACGGGATAATACGGGCTGAATAAAGTTTAGTCCCGTTGGCATGTAAACTTTGTCCAAAGAACACACCTGGAGATCTGTGTAACTGAGATACAATTACACGCTCAGCCCCGTTAATAACATACGTACCTTTATCAGTCATGTAAGGTACTGTTCCCAAATACACGTCCTGTACAACTGTATCGAAATCTTCATGTTCCGGGTCAGTACAGTACAACTTAAGCTTTGCTTTTAGGGGAACACTAAAAGTCAAGCCCCTTTCAATGCATTCCTCGATAGTATAGCGGGGAGGATCAACCTGATAATCAATGAATTCAAGAACAAAATTGTTACGTGTATCCGTTATGGGGAAGTTTTCTTCAAAAACTTTATAAAGTCCTTCACTGTCCCTGTTCTCCGGAGTAGTAGCAAGTTGAAAGAAATCTCTAAAAGATTTAATCTGAACTTCTAAGAAATCAGGATAATCAAATACTGTTTTTGTGGATGAGAAGTTAATCCTCTGGTTATCAACATTTAACGACATGTACCAACAATAATTAGGTGAACTTAAAATAATAAATATACAAAAAGGCTTAGAATCCCACTAATGTGAGATTCTAAACCGATAGGACCATATGGTCGTAGTCTCTTATTTAAGTTCAACTTCAGCTCCAGCTTCTTCTAACTGAGATTTTAATGCTTCAGCTTCGTCTTTAGAAACTTTTTCTTTGATAGCTTTAGGTGCTTCGTCAACTACAGCTTTAGCTTCTTTTAGGCCAAGACCTGAAAGTTCTTTAACTAATTTAACAACAGCTAATTTTGAACTACCTGCTGATTTAAGAATTACGTCGAATTCTGTTTGAGCAGCAGCTTCTTCACCACCACCAGCAGCTGGGCCAGCAACAGCTACAGCAGCAGCGGCAGCAGGTTCAATACCATATTCTGTTTTTAAAATGTCAGCCAATTCATTTACGTCTTTTACAGTTAAGTTTACTAACTCTTCTGCAAGTGCTTTTAAATCTGCCATTTTTCTTCTTTTTTATGCGATAAAATTGTAACTAAAATTATTCTTTTTCTGAAAGTGTCTGAAGGATTCCGTGAACTTTTGAACCACTTGATTGCAATTGTCCCAATACTGTTTTCATTGGAGATTGTAATAATGCAACAAGGTCGCCAAGTAATTCGTCCTTAGACTTGATTGAAGTCAATGCATCTAATTGGTCTGCACCGATGTAAACTGATTCTTCCACATAAGCACCTTTCAAAATAGGTTTGTCGTGCGCTTTTGCGAATTCTTTGATCAATTTAGCTGGAACATTACCAACTTCACAAAACATGATAGATGTATTGCCTTTAAGTACATCGTAAAGTTCTTCAGCATTCTTTTCAGAACTTTCAAGAGCTTTACGTAACAGTGTATTTTTTGCAACAACCAGTTTTACTTCTTTGGTAAAACACAGGCGTCTTAAACTGCTTGTATCTTCAGCGTTTAAGTCAGCTACGTCTGTTAAGTAAAAATGGCTGCTTGAATTGATCTGGTCTTTTAGACTTTCAATTACTTCTAATTTCTCTGATCTTTTCATATCAACTATTTTTTACTAGTCAGCAACTGACTTGGTTTCGATTTGAATTCCAGGACTCATGGTACTTGATAAGTAAATACTTTTCACATAAGTACCTTTAGCAGCCGTAGGTTTCAATTTCATAACTGTATTGATAAATTCTTTAGCATTCTCTTCAATTTTATTTGCATCGAAAGATACTTTACCAATTGAAGTATGAATTATTCCAAATTTATCAACTTTGAAATCGATTTTACCCTGCTTAACTTCTGCGATAGCTTTACCTACCTCCATTGTCACTGTTCCGCTTTTTGGATTAGGCATTAATCCTCTAGGTCCAAGAATACGTCCGAGTGGTCCGATTTTACCCATTACAGGTGGTTGTGTAATTACAACGTCAAAATCAGTCCAGCCGTCTTTGATTTTTCCGATAAACTCGTCCAAACCAACATAATCGGCGCCAGCTTCTTTAGCCTCTGCTTCTTTATCAGGGGTTACTAAAGCAAGTACGCGAGTTTCTTTACCTGTTCCGTGAGGAAGGGAAACAACGCCTCTAACCATTTGATTAGCTTTTCGAGGATCAACTCCAAGGCGAACATCAATATCAACTGAAGCGTCAAACTTCGTAAAAGTAATTTCTTTTACAAGATTTGCTGCTTCGCTCATTGAATAAAGTTTACCTTTTTCGAGCTTTTCCAGAGCAAGCTTTTTATTTTTTGTAATTCTGCCCATTCTTAATAAATTTTAATTAGTTATTAGCTGGGAAATCACCTTCAACAGTAATACCCATACTTCTGGCAGTACCAGCAACCATTCTCATTGCTGACTCAACTGTAAAACAGTTAAGGTCAGACATCTTAGTTTCTGCTATTTGTTTCACCTGATCCCAATTTACCTGTGCCACTTTTTTGGCATGAGGTTCTGCAGAACCAGATTTAATTTTAGCAGCTTCTAATAACTGAACAGCCACTGGGGGTTGTTTAATTACAAAATCAAACGATTTGTCTGCATATACAGTGATAATAACGGGGAGCACTTTCCCGGCCATTTCTTGTGTACGACCGTTAAACTGCTTGCAAAATTGCATTATATTAACCCCTTTGGCACCTAATGCTGGTCCAACTGGAGGTGAAGGATTAGCCGCACCACCTTTAATCTGTAACTTAATTAATCCAGCAACTTCTTTAGCCATAATAAATTAATAAAAAATTTTACTACTCCTTTTCAACTTGCATAAATCCAAGTTCCAAAGGTGTTTTTCGTCCAAAAATTTTGACCATCACTTTCAACTTTTTCTTTTCCTCATTGATTTCTTCAATGATTCCATTGAATCCGTTAAAAGGACCATCAGTTACTTTCACAGTTTCTCCAACAACATAAGGAATATTAACTTCTGCATCCTCTTCAGCCATTTGGTCAACACGTCCTAAAATACGGTTCACCTCAGACTGACGCATAGGTACAGGATCTCCCCCTTTGGTGTCACCTAAGAATCCAATCACATTAGTAACATTTTTCAGCATGTGAGGAATCTCACCAACAAGGGCAGCTTCAATCAAAATGTAACCTGGAAAGAAATTTCGCTCTTTGCTAATTTTTTTCCCGTTACGTATTTGATATACCTTCTCTGTTGGAATTAATACCTGTGAAACAAACTCTTGGAGGCCAGCATTTGCAATCTCGCTTTCAATATATTCTTTGACTTTCTTCTCTTTTCCACCGACAGTCCTAAGAACATACCAATGTTTTTCGTGTTCGCTCATGTTGAATCTCCAATCGTATTAATAAAATAAACTGTACACTAGATTCATAATGTTCTCAAAAGAGATATCCATTAAGAATACTATTAGTGCTATAATAAAGGAAGCAACCATTACAATAAATGCACTGTTCTGCAACTCTTTCCAAGTAGGCCAAGATACTTTATGCACCAATTCATTATAGGCCTCTTCGAAATATAGTTTTAGTTTCATCTTTCAAATTTTTATTGCCGGAATGGTAAGAATCGAACTTACTTTTATAAACGCATAAAAACTCCCAACCGAGTTTCATCCGAAAAGAGTCCCGAATCTTAAGATTCGGGACCTTATTTTATTTATTGTAACTTAATATTACTCAACAATTTCAGTAACCTGACCTGCACCTACAGTACGACCACCTTCACGAATTGCGAAACGAAGACCTACGTTCAATGCTACAGGATAAATCAATTCTACATTGATTGTAATGTTATCACCTGGCATTACCATTTCACGTCCTTCTTCCAATGTAATTTCACCTGTTACGTCAAGCGTACGCAAGTAGAATTGAGGACGATATTTGTTGTGGAATGGAGTGTGACGTCCACCTTCTTCTTTTTTCAATACATAAACCTCAGCTTTGAATTTAGTGTGAGGAGTGATTGTTCCTGGTTTTGCAAGAATTTGTCCACGTTTGATTTCTTTTTTGTCGATACCACGAAGTAATAAACCTACGTTATCACCAGCTTGACCATCATCAAGAATTTTACGGAACATCTCAACACCAGTACAAACAGTTTTACGACCTTCTGCACCTAAACCGATAATTTGTAGTTCATCACCTGTATGAACAACACCAGTTTCGATACGACCAGTAGCAACAGTACCACGACCTGTAATTGAGAATACGTCCTCAACAGGCATCAAGAATGGTTTGTCAATATCACGTGGAGGAAGTGGAATCCAAGTATCACAAGCTTCCATTAATTCCATTACTTTAGCTTCCCATTCTGGTTCACCATTTAATGCACCAAGAGCAGAACCTTGAATTACAGGTGTATTATCACCGTCGAATTCATAGAAGTCTAATAACTCACGTACTTCCATTTCAACAAGTTCTAACAATTCTGGGTCATCAACCATATCCACTTTGTTCATAAAAACAACCAATCTTGGTACATTTACCTGACGAGCTAAAAGGATGTGCTCACGTGTTTGAGGCATAGGACCATCAGTTGCAGCAACTACGATAATAGCACCGTCCATCTGAGCAGCACCAGTTACCATGTTTTTCACGTAGTCGGCGTGACCAGGACAGTCTACGTGTGCGTAGTGACGTGTAGCTGTTTGATACTCTACGTGCGCGGTGTTAATTGTAATACCACGCTCTTTTTCTTCTGGTGCACTGTCAATTGAATCAAATGATTTAATTTCAGACAAACCATTTTTTGCTAATACTGTAGTAATAGCTGCTGTAAGGGTAGTTTTACCGTGGTCAACGTGACCAATGGTACCAATGTTTACATGGTCCTTATCCCTATTAAAATGTTCTTTAGCCATAACAAATAATAATTATAATTTTTATCAATCTTAATCAGAGCCGAGGACGAGATTTGAACTCGTGACCTCATCCTTACCAAGGATGCGCTCTACCCCTGAGCTACCCCGGCGGGGATGTACAAAAAATGAGCGGGAGACGGGATTCAAACCCGCGGCCCTTAGCTTGGAAGGCTAATGCTCTATCAGCTGAGCTACTCCCGCAACTTATAATCAAAACAATAAAGCTCAAGATCCCAAAATTTACAATTTGGAACATGAGATACAAAATTTGATCATTGTGGGGAGAGCAGGATTCGAACCTACGAAGACGAAAGTCAGCGGAGTTACAGTCCGCCCCAGTTGGCCACTTTGGTATCTCCCCATACAATATTTTTCTGAACTTTTTGAGCCGAATCTCAGATTCGAACTGAGGACCCCGAGATTACAAATCACGTGCTCTGGCCAACTGAGCTAATTCGGCTTAACATTAAAAACACCTTTTTTTCGCATTAAAACCCCGGCAATCAAAACTTACGTTATCTCACAGGGGCATATATCCTTTATTAACAAGGGTTTCACATGCCTATTAAAAAGGGTTCGCAAATGTATAAATATTTTTAAATAATCTACAAGTTATGTAGCATTTTTTTAAATTATTTTTCCTTGAGCTTTTCTTTGAATTTGGAAAGTTGTTTACGTAATGCATCTACAGCTAAATCTATAGCTTCTTCAAAGGTGTCAGCTTGTTTTTTTGCGAATAAATAATCCTTTGCAGGAATTGACAATTTAATTTCTGCCTGCTTATTATTTGAAGCCTCGCGTTTTTCAACTTTCAATATTACTTCAGCCCCAATAATACCTTCAAAATAAGTATCAAGCTTACTTGTTTTTTTCTCAGCAAAATCAACTAACTTTTGATCTGCATTAAAATGAATTGCATTAACATTAATATTCATAACTTTTCCTCCTTTGATTTAAGCCCGGGGATGAGCTTGTTTGTAAATGCTTTGTAATTTTTCAGTAGTGGTGTGAGTATAAATCTGAGTAGCAGCCAGATTGCTATGTCCCAACAACTCTTTAACTGCATTCAAATCAGCACCACGGTTCAATAAATGCGTTGCATATGTATGTCTTAAGACATGAGGGCTTTTTTTCTCAAGCGTTGTAACTAATGAAAGGTTCTTTTTAACGACTCTGTAAACTAATTTTTCATAAACTGGCTTACCTTTCTTTGTTAAGAAGAAACTTGCATTTACCTGATCAAAATATGAATCCCTTAACTGGATATATTCTTCGAATAGTTTATTCATGCTCCTTGGGTATGGCACAATCCGTTCTTTATTATTTTTACCCAATACGCGGATCAAAGTTTCACCAAAAGAGATATCTTTTTCTTTCAAATTTATTAATTCCGAAAGTCGAATACCTGAACCATAAAACAAACTTACGATTAGCTTATCCCGAATCCCTTCAAAATCATTTTTGAAATACCCATTATCCAATAATGTATGCAAACTATTCTCGTCCAAAAAGTAAGGTAACTTTTTAGGCACCTTGGGAAGCGGAACAGAAGTTAATGGCGTTGAATCAATTAATTCCTGACGCATAAGATACTTATAAAACGACTTAAGGGAGGTCACTTTTCGGTTAACTGTTTTTGCAGTCAAACCTTTTTCCATTAAAAGAACCACCCATGTACGAATTTGCTTATTCGTTACCTCCAAAACATTAAAATCCCCGACCGTGTTGAACAAATATTCTTCAAACTGATCGAGGTCTTTCTTGTACGCAACAATAGTATGATCCGAACATCTTTTTTCGAATCTCAAATATTTCAGAAATGATTCCTGATGGGTCATATACTATTCAATTACAACAACACAGGAACCGGACAGACTTTAAAAAACCTAGTCTTCCTGACGTTGCATATTCTCAATATAGATAGCCTTTTTTATCTCAGCTCTTCTGGTAACAGATGGCTTAACGTAAGCTTGTCTGCTGCGCAATTCTTTAACTACACCTGTTTTCTCGAATTTACGCTTAAATCTTTTAAGGGCTCTTTCGATATTTTCGCCTTCTTTAACCGGAATAACGATCATATTTTTAAATTTTTATCTGTTAAAATTTTGAGCCGCAAATTTATGAATTCTAAGTTATGAATCAAACTTATTCCCAAAAAATTAAAATTAAAAGATTTTAGCTTCCAGAAAAAGCTCATAAACTAATAACAAACATTGCTAATTAACGGTTTTAAGATAGTGGGAAATTTTTAAAAATACTAAAGAATCAACAACTGATTTTTCTTGTAATATCTCCAAATTCTCAATAAAACCATTCTCATCTTTATAATCATGAATCTTTTGGGCATCGCTCCAACTCACATAAGGGTGTGCGGCCAAATCATCCTTGCCGGCGAAATTAATATTAATTTTTTCAATTCGGGTTTCATCAACAGTTAATTGATCAACAATTCCATCAATAACTTCCTGTGACAATCCATATACCTCTCCCAACTGATCAATTGAATAAAAACCACCTAATAAATCACGGTACTTTACAATTCGTTCAGAGAGAACATCTCCAATTCCATACAGTAACTTAAAGGCTGTAGAATCTGCTGAATTTATCTCAATTATCGCCTTTTTGAAAAGCTGCTTGTTATTCTCTTCTACTTTTTTAGGGACAAAAGTACCTTGTTCTATTTCCTTATAAATAATTTCGTTTGGCAAAGTCTCTTCAAAAGTATTTTCAATTTCCTCAATAAAGATGTAGGTTTCAATCTTGTTATAAATCGAATCATTCATCCCATATATTTTTTGAAAATCCTCTTTACTATTCAACACTCCTCCACTTTGTCTGTATTTTAACAAGTTCATTTTAACCCTCAACGGAACAGCCAAACTATCTAAGGCTAAAGAATCAATCTCGTTTGGATTAAAAACAAAAAGCTTTTGCGGATTACTTTTGGGAGCGACAACTTCATCCTGTTTCATTAAAAACTGCTGGAATTGCTCAATATCAACTTCCGAAGGTTTTTCAAAATAAAAGATAATCTGATTGGCTATTATCAATAAGACAATCAATGCAATAAGTACCATCAAGCCTACTCTTTCGTTCTTTGTGAACGTAAAATAATCACGAATTACTTCCTTCCATTTCATGAAGGAAATTTACAATGATTTATATTATGATCAAAAATAAAATTAGAATTTGATAAGTCCTATTCCACTTAAGAAGACTATTGCAATTGCAATTGGAGCGATAAATTTCACAAGAAACATAAAAATTGATAAGAGAGCAGAAGAAATGCTTCCTCCCCTTGAGATTTCGTCCAAAACTTTTTTGCGCCCCAACTTCCATCCTATGAATAGAGAAATAAATAATCCTCCCAGAGGAAGGAATAAATTAGCTGATATCCAATCTAACAGATCGAAGAAATTCAGATTATAAAATGTATAATCACTAAAAATACCCATTGACAAAGAACAAATAATTCCCAACAAAGCAATAAGTATTGTTGCGATTACAGTAGCAACATGTCGTTTCATTTTTAATTCTTCATCAAAATAAGCAACGACAACCTCAAGGATAGAAATAGAAGAAGTAAGAGCCGCAACCGTCAGCAACAAAAAGAATAAAATTGAAAAGATATAACCTCCCGGCATTTGCAGAAACACATTGGGAAGAGTAATAAAAACGAGACCAGGTCCACTACTTGGCTCAATATTGAAAGCAAACACAGTAGGAAAAATAGCAATACCAGCAAGAATCGCAATTAATGTGTCTGCCACCGTCACTTGTAGTGCCGTAGTTAATAGGTTATTCTTTTTATCAATGTACGATCCATAAGTAATTAAAGTCCCCATACCCAAGCTCAAAGAAAAAAAGGCATGCCCCAGAGCACTTAATACTCCTTCTCCTGTAAGTTTTGAAAAATCAGGATGAAAAAGAAATTTCAATCCTTCTCCTGCACCTTCTAATGTAACAGCACGAATATCAAGAATGATAATAATTACTACTAAAATTGGCATTAGAATCTTCACATTCCTCTCAATTCCATCTTTAATTCCAACGTAGACAATCGCACCTGTGAGAACCATAAAAATTAGCTGATAAATTACAGGTTGGATTGGTGATTCTATAAATTCATTAAATGTAGTTCCTAACTGATCTGGAGTTTGTGATTGGAAATGTCCTAATATTGAATTAAACATGTACTCAATACTCCATCCGGCAACAACACCATAAAAAGCTAAAATCATAAAAGCAGCACCAACACCAAGGATACCAGCATACTGCCAAAGCGATTTTGGAGCTAATTTTTTAAATGCACCAAAAGCATTCTTTCTCGATTTCCGGCCAATGATGAATTCTGAAAGCATAATTGGCAAACCAATTGCCAAAATAAACCCCAGGTAAACAAACAAAAAGGCGGCTCCACCATAAACACCGGTGATGTATGGAAATTTCCAGATATTTCCCAAACCAACAGCAGAACCTGCTGCCGCAGCAATTACACCAAACTTGCTTGAAAATACTGCTCTCCCATGTTTTTTAATTTCAGCCATTTTTGTTCATTTTCAGAAATAATATTTCTTCCCGGTAAGGACAATTTATATACAAAAATATTTTTTCCTTCTTAAAAACGAAAAAAGCCCCCTTCAATAAGAGAGCTTTTTGTATAAATTTAGAATGATTTAATTTCTTCCGATGCAATTTAAATCATCGAAAGCCTGCTTCAACCGTTCAATCATTGATTCTTCAGCTTTTCTTACCCAAACTCTTGGATCATAGAATTTTTTATTCGGTTTGTCCTCTCCGTCCGGGTTTCCAATTTGTCCTTGCAAGTAATCATGATTATCTGCTTCAAAAGTACGCACTCCATTCCAGTAAGCCCATTGCGTATCTGTGTCAATATTCATTTTAATTACGCCGTATGATATTGCCTCATGAATTTCGTCCTTACTTGAACCCGAGCCACCATGAAACACAAAATTCACTGGTTTTTTATCACCTAGCTTATATTTTTGGGTAATAAATTTTTGGGATGAATCCAGAATCTTTGGTGTAAGTTTTACATTTCCTGGTTTGTAAACCCCATGCACATTCCCAAATGATGCTGCAATAGTAAAGTTTGGACTAACTTTTAAAAGCTCCTCATAAGCATAGGCAACTTCCTCTGGCTGCGTATAGAGCAACGAATTGTCTACACTTGTATTATCAACGCCATCTTCTTCTCCTCCGGTAACGCCCAGTTCTATTTCCAGAGTCATCCCCATTTTGCTCATTCGCTCGAGATACTTTTTACTTATCTCAATATTCTCTTCCAATGGCTCTTCTGACAAATCGAGCATGTGTGAAGAAAACAGAGGCTTTCCTGTTTCAGCAAAATGTTTCTCTCCAGCATCAAGTAATCCATCAATCCATGGGAGAAGTTTTTTGGCAGCATGGTCTGTATGAACAACAGCTCTTACACCGTACAATTCTGCTACCTGATGGATATATTTCGCTCCGGCAACAGCCCCGGCAATTTGAGAGCCTTGCCCATCAAGCTTCAATCCTTTACCAGCATAAAATTGAGCTCCACCGTTTGAAAATTGAATAATGACCGGAGAATCTACCAATTTTGCAGCTTCTAATACTGCATTAATCGAACTTGAACTAACCACATTTACTGCCGGCATGGCAAACTGTTCGCTTTTGGCAATATCAAAAAGTGTTTGCAGATCTTTCCCTGCAACAACACCAGCCTTAATATTATCTGAAATTTTTCCCATAATATGAATTTTTAAAATTTATATTCCACTCTCTTTTAAGCGAAAGTCGCTGATTTTGTTCACGAAAATGTGTTAAGCTTATTTTAAATACAAAACACTCCTTTTATAATGTTCGTACAAATGCTTATTTATTCTTAATATTGTTGCGGTTTTGCAAGAAGGGATTATGAAATACGAATTCCTGCTTTCGGAACTAACAATAGAATTATACGAACTAAATATTTAAATACTTAATTCACATGGCAACTAGTTATAAAGACTTAGGGCTTGTTAACAGTAAAGAATTATTCAAAAAAGCTGTTGACGGCGGATATGCAATTCCTGCATACAATTTCAATAACATGGAACAAATGCAAGCAATTCTTCAGGCTTGTGTTGAAACAAAATCTCCTGTAATCCTTCAGGTTTCTTCAGGTGCTCGTAAATATGCGAACGCTACATTGTTAAGAAACATGGCTAAAGGTGCAGTAGAATATGTGAAAGAACTTGGTTACGAAATTCCAGTTGTTCTTCACTTAGACCACGGTGATACTTTCGAATTGTGTAAAGATTGTATTGACAACGGTTTCTCTTCTGTAATGATTGATGGTTCTCATCACCCATACGAAGAAAACGTTGCTCTTACTAAAAAAGTTGTTGAATACGCTCACGCTCACGGTGTAACTGTTGAAGGTGAATTGGGTGTTTTAGCAGGTGTTGAAGATGATGTAGTTGCTGAAGAGTCAACTTACACAAAACCAGAAGAAGTAGAAGATTTCGTAAGCCGTACAGGTGTTGATTCACTTGCTATTTCTATCGGTACTTCTCACGGTGCATACAAATTTACTCCAGAACAATGTACTTTAAATGAAGATGGCGTTTTAGTTCCACCTCCATTAAAATTCGAAGTTTTGGAAGAAATTGAAAAAAGAATTCCTGGATTCCCAATCGTTCTTCACGGTTCTTCTTCTGTTCCTATGGATCAGGTTGAAATCATCAATGCAAACGGTGGTGCATTAAAAGCGGCTGTTGGTATTCCTGAAGAGCAATTGAGAAAAGCGGCTAAATCTGCTGTTTGTAAAATCAACATCGACTCTGACGGTCGTTTGGCGATGACTGCTGCTATCCGCAAAACTTTTGCTGAAAACCCAGCTGAATTCGATCCTCGCAAATACTTAGGACCTGCTCGCGAAGAGTTGAAAAAAATGTACATGCACAAAAACATCAACGTTTTAGGTTCTGCAGAAAAAGCTTAATTCAATAAGCATTATATAGAAAAAAGGATGACTGCTTAGTCATCCTTTTTTTATGAAGTAGATTTTTTGTCTTTTTATTTTTTACGTCTAGAATGGATAACCAATTGCAAAAGAAAGGTTGAAATGTTCTCCTTTAATCGGATAATTTCCAGGAATAAACCTTTTCCCCTCTTCCAGCGAAGGATCACGAAGTTTCATTCCTAAGTCCAATCGAAACAAAAAGTATGTAAAGTCAAAGCGAAGCCCTGCTCCTGTTCCAACAGCTATCTGCTTGTAAAATTTATCAAAGTGAAATACAGAACCTTCCCTATTATCTTTATTATTTATTGCCCAGATATTACCTGCATCTAAAAATAAAGCACCTTCAACCATGCCTGCCAAACGAAAACGATATTCAAGGTTAGCTTCCAGTTTTATATCACCAAATTGATTTGGATAATCACCAGAATCAGCTTTATAAGTACCTGGCCCCAATGTTCTCACCTGCCATGCCCGAATACCATTGGCTCCACCTGTAAAGTATTTCTTCTCATAAGGCAATACATCAAAATTACCATAAGGAACTCCTACTCCAAGATATGCTCTTCCCACTAAAGCATTATAATTATCAATCATATATCCATAGCGATATTCCAAGTCAGACTCCAAATATTGAGCAAAACGAGTTCCGAATAATTGATTGTAGCTTGTCTTAACACCTGTTATGGAATCTACCTCGGATACTTCTTTCATATTTGTTATTCCGGACAATGCAGCAAATACATTCCCTGCTGACTCAACAGACCATTTAAAATAATGGTAGTTTTCCTTTCGACTTAAAGACTGTGTATTTTCCACATAAGTATAACTCAAAGCAGAAATCAGGTGATCAGTAAAACTACTTTTAATGTAAAGATCCTGAATGGAGCTTATAAAAACATCATTAAACTGATATAAATTGACATAATAGAAATCTACCAGATTAAAATAATGAGTCTTATAAGATGAGCTTTTCCAATTGTACCCAAAGCTTAAATTCGTAATAGTTCTGGTATAATCCGGTCGATGTTGATAGTTGTATCCTAATGACATCGTAGTTTGAGGAACCTGGAAATTATAGATTCCCCGGCTTTCAAAAGGACTTAAAAATTCCGGGAAAGTAAGGGTAACCTCTACTCCAAGCTCCTGCGTATTAAAAGACAAGCTGTTATTTTCAACTAATGCTTGCTGACGTTCAATACCACCTGTAAAAGTGATATCAAATATTTCAGCTCCACGGAATATATTTTTATGCTGATAATTCAGGTTACCAGCAACCCCAAGGTTACCCGAGGAATTGGTTCCTTCCACTTCCACCGAAAACCCCTGTCGCTCCATTGGAGACAACTGAAATATAGCATCCAACACCCCAATACTATCATTCCCCAAAAAGTCAACTGGTTCAAAATTTAAATTGATAACTTTGAATTGCTGTAGCTGGTTGATCGACCTAAATGTTTTTTCAACATTTGCCAACGAGTAATTCGTACTGTCTTTTACTCGATTCAGGTTTTCAAAAAGCTCTGGGCGATACTTTAGCTTATCTTTATAAATAAAGGTATAAGGTGGTTCAAAAAGAGTATCAACTTCTAGCGTATTTTGATTTCTGTTCAGAGAGGACATTGGCTCAAAATCAGGTATTATCTGATAATTCCTTACTACATACTTTTTATGCCTCACTACTGAATCTACTTCATTTTCCAAATCAGAATCTGAAATTTCAACCGTCAAATCTACTTGTTTGCTGTTAAGAGTAGTATCTGCCGAAAATTGAATGTAGTCTTTCGAGAAATAGTAATATCCCCTGTTATTTAAAACTGTGGAAATGCGATCACGCTCTTCATCTAAAACATCCACATCAAAAATATCTCCGGCACCAATAAGCTGTTCATTGGCAACAGACAATACATCATTGGAAATTTCTTTATCTTCAAATTGATAGTTGTAATTCCGAATCCGATAGGGTTCTCCAGCTTTTATAGAAAACTCAAGATTTACCTTGTTCTTTTTAGGATGATAGATTAAAGTATCTGAAATTTCTGCATCGTAGAACCCTTTGTTTTCCAAATAAATATTCAACTGTTCTAAAGATCTTAATGTTTGAAAATCTTCGTAAACAACAGGAGCTTCCCCAATACGTTTTAACCAATCGTTAGATTTCTTTTTTGACGACAAGTTGTACATCCCCAGGTGAAATTTCAGGAAACCCAAAATTTTCATGTTCCCACTCTGCCTAACTTGATTTTTTAATTCCTCCCGACTAACCTCCCGGCTATCAATTTCAACACTTACATCATTAAGCAAATATTCTCCTTCAGGAACGAACTTTGTCGAAGAACAAGCCTGTACCAACACAATAAGTAAGAGCAATACTGATATTTTACTGTATTTTATAAACTGTTCCCTTTTCATTTGTGAGTTAAAAGAATATGCAATAAACTTATTCAATAAAAACAGAAGAATGCTTTTGCTGCCAATGAAACATCTGGAATTGCAATAACTTCTCCTAAAAGCAAAAATAAACACTATCTATAGTAAACAAGTCATGTAAGCTGTTTATTTTTACAAATCTATTTGAAATAACGATGTTAAGTAAAAACAAAATCAAATACATCCAATCTCTTTCCAGAAAGAAAAACAGGGAACAGGAAAAAGTTTTTCTGGTTGAAGGCAATAAGATGGTACTTGAAGCGATACAAGCTAATTTGTCCATCAAACTGATTTGCTGCACTTCTGATTTTCTAATATCAAATAATATTGCCGACTCTGCTGCTGAGGAAATTATTGAAGCATTACCTGAGGAGATTAAAAAAGCAAGTTTATTACAATCACCACAGGAAGCTCTTGCTGTAATAAAAATGCCTGATTATAAGATTGATTACTCCTCTTTTAGCAATGACTTGGTTTTAGCTCTTGACTTTATTCAGGATCCGGGGAACCTGGGAACTATTATTCGTATTGCCAACTGGTTTGGGATTTCAACTATTTTGTGCTCTGAGAACACCGTTGATTGCTTCAATCCTAAGGTTATACAAGCCAGCATGGGGGCAATATTCCGGGTAAAGGTGCACTATGTCAATCTTCCTTCAACATTGGCAGAAATTGCAAAAAACAATACTCCAGTTTACGGTACTTTTTTAGAGGGTGGAAATCTTTATAAAGAAGACCTAAGTTCCAATGGGGTTGTTGTTCTGGGTAATGAAGGAAATGGCATTTCTCAGGAGGTCGAAAAACAAATCAATAAGAAAATACACATCCCTGCTTTTTCTGTTACAGGAAAAGGGAGTGAATCTTTGAACGTTGCTACAGCTACTGCAATTTGTTGTTCTGAATTTAGAAGAAGGTTGCTATAAAAACAGTCATCATTGAACCGTCTCCAACTAATTACAGCAAGGTTATTCCCAGTCAAATTCGATCAAATTAGAAGGTTTGCCAAGTGCATCCGGGTTATCAGGAGAAAAAGAGTACTGTCCTCCAGCAATAGGATATAAACGCATATAAATTTTCTCTCCTCTCAAGAAAGAAATACTACCATCACTATGCATTTCTAAAATTCCATAAACAGCACAATCTATAGCAGGGCTGCTATAATGACCGGCACTATTTGCTAAAAGATAACCACATGTACGTGCAGTATAGTTATCCTTAGACACATCTGGCGAATTACTTGCATAGGCCCTGATTAAAAAATTCGAAGGCACTGTAAACCGGGATGGAGGTAATGTGTCACCATTAATCTTCAAATGAACCATGAACATTAAGTCAGTTCCAAGTGGAGGTTTTATACTATCAACAAATATCTCCCAAGAGGGGACTTCATACAAGGAATAACTGACTGGGGTAGGACTGTAGCCACCCACATGATAAATAATATTTGAAGCCTGGTCTTCCTTAACATACCCCTCTTTGTGAGCTGAAAAAGTATACTTGCCGTATTCTACATTTCCCAAAACAAACTCCCCATTTATACCAGTATTAGTTTCCTGCACCAGAATATCCTCCTTGAAAAGTTTCACCTCAACACCTGACTGATCCTGTAACTGTTCAAAATACTGATCGATGACCTGAACGTTTCCTGAAATATCTCCCGTCAATAATTCCTCGTCTTTTTGACAAGAATACAATAAAATAAAAACGATCAGGACAACAAAAGGTGATTTCATATACTAATTTTTAAGGCATGATAAAGCTAATTACATTGGAAAATCTCTTTTCATCCAATGTGCTGTACTGCATAATTCCAAGATTTGTATCAAGATATCCATAATAAAACTCATCGGTATTACAGGCATATCCTTTAATAAAAACCTCCTCACCTTTATTAAAAGGAAGATCACGCATATCAATATAAATAATAAATCGATCCTCATCGTTATAATCTACCAGATTGGCCGGACAAGAATAAACATAACTATTACAGGAGACATCATTGCTAACATCCATAAACAACATTACTGGAAAATTATGTATTGATGAACCATGATAAGTAGTTTCAATACATACAAATGTTAAATCAGGATTCATATAATAAGGGCCAGATCCAGAACATACACTAACAAAATTAGGTACTCCGAAATATTCATTAACTTTTCTAAAAAGCAGGAAGTTGCTAACTGTAACTGTATCATTCCCAAAAAGCTGGATTCCAAATTGTCGTATTGTGCCATAGCCCTCTTTGTTATACTCCAGAGAATAGGTTCCGTTTCCCATTTCTACAAATGAAAATCTACCATCTTCATCTGTAATCACAGATTCTGAACCATAAGGACCTGTAGCAATAACGCTTACATTGATGGAAGCCTCTGTTACGTCACTTAGGGAAACATGCCCGTTTATTACACTATTTTTACTCAATGGTTCTGGCTCTTTATTGCAAGAAACAATAAACAAAACAACAGATAATAATATCATTAAAACCTGTTTATTCTTGTAATATAAATGAAAATTCCGCTGATTCATTTCCTAAATTAGGGTTTATAATGGTATTTGTTTTTTCATCAAAATAATTATCAATTCCATAAATTCTTAAATGATCAGACATTCTAAAAGAACTAAGGGTTGAATGCACAGATGCCTTGTAATAAATAGTCTCTCCCTTATAAAATGGGAAATACCCAGGATCGGTATTCAAATGACATTGATATTCTTCACCGTCAAATGTTAATGATAAATTTTGTGTATAACTTGCTTGTTCCAGAGAAAAATTAGGGTTCGTTGAAAAATACACGAGCAATCCTATATTTTCTGGTGCAGAACCGGCAAACTCGAATTCCCCGGTCAAAGTATCATTCTCAATGGAAAGATTAAGTATTTCAACCAAAGATAATTGGTAAATAAATATTGCATTTCTGTAAACACCTAATTGACTATCATCCCTTAGTCCAAGGATAGTAGGAGTTCCCCCAAGATGCTGAATACCGAACTGTTTCATCGTGCCAAAACCTGCTTTTTCAAAAATAAATTCATAGGTTCCTGCTGGCAGATTCTTCATTTCAAACCGACCTGATGCATCTGTTAAAGTCTGATATGCCTTTTGCACTCCCAATGCTGTAACGTTAATATTACTATGGTCATCCAGTGGATTAGCAAATTCATCTAATGCATATGCATACCCTACAATATTTCCCTTCAGATCTGGAAGAAAAACATCCTCATTATTGCATCCGGCAAGAAGAAACAAAATAGAAAATATAGACAGAATTAATTTCAACAAATTGATTTTTAACTCATTAAAAATACAATTTTAATAGAAATAACAAATATTTATTTACTTAATTATTATACTAATATGCTAAATCAAGATGAAATTTTATACTTATTTCTTCTCTAAATATCTAATTACATCATCATTTTATGCATTCATTCTGCTTCCAATGTAGGCATATTCAATGATGAATAATATTTTCAATTACAGTCAGTTCAAAGATTTCAAATTTCATCAAATAGGATAGTACTTTTTCAAGCTTTGGGAAACAGCATCAGCACAACGTTCTCCATCAACTGCTGAAGACACAATACCACCGGCATAGCCGGCACCTTCACCACAAGGAAACAGATTTTTAATCCGAATATGCTCCAAGGTTTCCGTATTTCGTGGTATACGAAGCGGAGAAGAAGTTCTTGACTCCACCCCTACTGCAACAGCCTCATTGCTCAAAAATCCCCTTGCTTTCCGATCAATCTGGATAAGTCCTTGTCTCAATCGGGAATAAACTCCTTTGGGTAGCTTTTCACTTAATGACGATGAGATTAATCCCGGCTTATATGAAGAATCCGGCAGATCCGCAGATTTCCTTCCTGAAACAAAATCAGAAAGACGTTGAGCAGGGGCAAATTGTGTATGACCATTTAATTCAAAACACAGTTTTTCAATACTCTTCTGAAACTCTAATCCTGCAAATACTCCATAATTTTGAAATTTTCGAAGATCTTCAGGTTGAACTTCGACAACCATTCCTGAATTTGCAAATGGAGAATTCCTTTTTGAAGGAGACATTCCATTTACAACCAATTCGCCCGGAGCTGTTGATGCCGGAACTATAAAACCTCCCGGGCACATGCAAAATGAATAAACTCCGCGACCTTTTACCTGCTCAACAAACGAATAACTCGCTGCCGGCAAATACGGTCCACGAACATCCTGATGGTATTGAATCGTGTCTATCATTCCCTGAGGATGTTCTACCCGAACCCCCATAGCAAAAGACTTTGCTTCCAGGTTGACACCATTCCGATTAAGCATCTCGTAAATATCGCGCGCAGAATGGCCGGTTGCCAGAACAACAGATAAAAGCTCGAACTTGCTTCCATCTGTTAAAACAACACCTTTGCATTCATCATCTTTAATGATAAGATCGGATACCCGACTATTGAAATGAAATTCACCTCCGGAAGCGATGATCTGTTCACGAATTCGTTTGATTACCCCCGGTAACTTATTTGTTCCGATATGAGGATGCGCATCAATCAAGATTTGAGGATCAGCACCAAACTGAACGAATAATTCCATAATTTTCAGAATACTTCCCCTTTTTTTTGATCGGGTATAAAGTTTCCCATCTGAAAAAGTACCTGCACCTCCTTCTCCAAAACCATAATTCGAATCAGGATCAACAAGATGCTCCCTGTGAATCTTTGCAATATCCCGCTTTCGGTCGCTTACCATTTTTCCACGCTCAAAAACAATTGGCTTTAATCCCAACTCTATTAAGCGAAGCGCAGCAAATAAACCGGCAGGACCTGCTCCAATTACTCCAACCTCAGGTTTTCCAGAAACATTACCATACTCGTATTCCGGATGAAGCACTTCTGGCTCTTCACCCAGATAAACACGAACACCTAAATTTATTTTGATTTGACGCTGACGGGCATCAATAGATTTTCTTCGAACAATAATGGCAGTGATTTCTTCATCAGCAACTCCCAGCTTTGAGACAATAATGGGACGATAATAAGATTCCTCCGATGCCTGCTTCGGGCTTAATGACAAGTTTAAATCTTTCTTCATGATCACAAAATACGAGATACCTAAAAATGAGTTGCAAATATATCTCTACCAAACTAATTCAGAAAGTTTTATCTATTCAAAATGGAAACTTAAAGAGAAGATATTAGAGCGAAGATCTTTTATTGCATTGGAATAATATTGCCTTTGAGTTGGATCGGTTCCATTCTTTATAATATTATTCAAGCCTAAACTGACTTTTAATTCGGTTGATAACCGGAAAAACCGGAAGTAGCTATCCCAACCAACTCCTGCTTCAAAATAAAAATCAGTCTTATCCATTTGCAACAAATCCTCCTGACCTGACTTCGAAATATCAATTCGGAATGCTCCTCCGGCAATAATGTATGGACGTTGATTATTCAGTCGACTTGATTTATATTTTATAAGCAAAGGAAACTCCAAATAGGTACTTTTAATAGTGTAAAAATCCAAAGGATGAGTTCCTTGATTAACATCATATATTTCCACATTATACACCAGCTCCCTGTCTCCAAAAGCGATGGATGGTAAAAACCGCAAATCAAAATATTCACTTAAACGTAAATTTGTTACTGCCCCCACACGAAAGCCCGGGCTAATGTTAGCCAAATCTGACTGAATTGTATCTGTTGGCTGAATTCCATAAGTTGATGCAGTTAAAGGATCAAAATTAGGATTATCCCCAACAGGAGTCCAATGCTCCAATCTATAATCCAGTCCAATGATTCCAAGTGTAAAACCAAAGTGAACCCTTTTCTCATCAAAAGTTGTTAGGTGATGCACATGATTTCTTTGAGCCCAAACACTTGTAGCCAAAAGAAACACCCCCAAAAATATGATTAGCTTTTTCACTTAACTTTTCTGTTTATACATTACAAACAATAATAATCTGAAATTATTTTGTCGATCTGAAATAATTAAAGGATAACGTTTTATAACCTAGAAATAGAATTTTGTATTCCTCTCAATTATTCCAGTAGGCTAAAATACAAAAAGCTTTAACACTTTATGATATAATTGGGAAAAGGTAGTAGTCTTTTTAAGGCTTACAGCTTAAAATAACTATTTTCGAGCCACGTAAATAGTTGCAATTCCTAAAGTCAATCGATGTTGCGAGTAATTTTCAAAGCCCGCTTTCTTGAGAACCCTGAAAAAGTCATCTCCATCAGGGAAAGCCATTACTGACTCAGGGAGATAACTATATGCTGAAGCATCTTTAGACACCAGCCCTCCAATAAATGGAAGTATGTGAAAGAAATAAAACTTATAAAGCTGTTTAAAAGGGAAATAACGTGGTTTCGAAAATTCAAGAATAACAGCTACTCCATCTCTTTTTAAAACCCGGTGAAACTCAGTAAGACCTTTTCCCAAATTCTCAAAATTTCGCACTCCAAAAGCAACAGTAATTGCATCAAACTCATTATCATGAAAAGGCATATCTTCAGAATCCCCTTTTTGAAAATGGATTAATGAATCCAGTTTTAACTTTTTTACTTTCTCGCGGCCAATACGAATCATCTGTTCCGACAAGTCGTAACCAATTATTTCATCAGGATTTATTTGGGATGTCTGAATAGCAAAATCACCTGTCCCTGTTGCCACATCAAGAATTTTCCGGGGATTATTCTTTTGAAGAATCCGGACTGCTTTTTTGCGCCACAACTTATCAATCCCCAAACTCAAAAAATGATTCAGGAAATCATATTTGGGAGCAATATTGTCGAACATCTGTTCGACCTGTTCTTTTTTATTTTTTTCAGAATCCTGATAAGGAGATACTGCCATTAAGCCTGAGGTATCATTTTATCTATAAACCCAAACGATTCATCATCAATGCGTATCTCTCCTTTGGTAACATGACCAAGTGTAAAGAATGGCATCTTAGTGCTACGCATATAATCCACAAAATCGTCATCGTTATCTGCTGGTACCCCAACAATTAAACGCCCCATTGATTCACCGAAAAGGAATGCATCTGTTCGGGTTTCAGCATCAGTAGTAATATCAAATCCTAAACCGGATGCCATTCCAGCCCTTAATAATGAAAAGAACAAACCACCACGTCCAACAGGGCTAGCAGATGTAATTAGCTTCTTCTCAATCAAACCAGCCATTACTTCATGGAGCTTGACTTCTACATCAATATTAAAAGCAGGAAGTGGAGAATCGTTAACCTCATGATAAAACTCAAGATATTCCGAAGAATTTATATCATCAGAAGAACGGCCAATCATAAAAATATTATTGCCCTTTCCTTTGAGTTTATGAGTCAGCAAATTCTCATTATCCCCAATGCAACCAATCATACTGATAATAATTGTTGGCGATAAAGTTCCATTATCGGAGAAGTAATCAAATCTAATTTTTTTCTCTGAAATTTTTAATCCAAACTTTTTGCTCACTTCTTCCAAGCCTTTTTTTGCCCCAGAGGCTATTAGCTGTCCATTTGGATCTGCAATATCAATATGATACAACAAAGCACTTACCACCATTGGTTTTGCGCCTAAACACACCATTCGTCTGGCTGCACGACTAATTAAGATTTCAGTTGCTTTTTTAGGATCAGCTTCAAGGTGATGGTGAAAAGCATGAGTTGTCATCGACATTACTTTACCTTCATCGGTAACAAAAACACCTGCATCATCGGTCTCATCCCCATCTAAGCTATCAAGTTCAACACCGTCCTCACTAAAATCATTGAAATAGTTTACAGGTGCAAGATTTGGATTTGCCATCAAGTTAAAAATAACTTCATGCATATCCTTGGGTTCTTCTATCTGATCTATAGAAAGAACTTCATTCTTTTCAGTCAATTCAGCCATAACCAAGTTTTTTCAGAATTTAGTAATGCTAACAAAAATAGTCAAGTAGTTGATTTTTCCATAAAAAAAATAGACTTTTAATTCCTTTGTTGAAAACAACTTTTATCACATGTACACAAAAACAGCATTAATTACCGGTGCAACATCCGGCATTGGATTAGAAACCGCTAAAATTTTATTTAAAAATGACTTTCGTCTTATACTAACAGGAAGACGTAATGACCGATTAATCAAATTAAAAGAAGAATTAAAAGGAAATAATAAAAGTATCTATCTATTAAATTTTGATGTCAGGAATAAACCTGAAGTAGATAAAGCATTAGATACTCTTCCGGAAGAATGGAAAGACATTGATGTATTAATAAATAATGCCGGACTTGCTGCCGGTATGGATACAATTGACCAAGCAAATATTGAAGATTGGGAAACAATGATTGACACGAATATTAAAGGTCTGCTTTATATGTCTCAACGCATATCCCGGTTAATGATTAAAAGGGAAACAGGACACATCATCAATATTTCTTCAATTGCCGGCAAGGAAGCTTATCCAATGGGATCGGTTTATTGTGGCACCAAGCATGCAGTTGAAGCAATTAGCAAATCAATGAGAATTGAGCTTGCTCCACATAACATTAAAGTCAGTACAATTAGCCCCGGAGCCGTTGAAACGGAATTCTCGTTGGTTCGTTTTAAGGGAGATCAGAAAAAAGCAGAAAAAGTTTATGAAGGTTTTACTCCATTAAATGCAAAAGACATAGCAGAAAGTATTTACTTTGTGGTTTCGCGTCCGCCACATGTAAATATTGATGATCTATTCATCATGCCTTCAGCACAGGCTTCTGCGCGAGATTTTTTCAAAAAATAACAAACAAATGAATATTAGTTCTTCCTATTTAAAAGAATTTACCAAACAGGTATTTGAAAAGATGGGTAGTTCCCCTGAGCAGGCTGAAGTTGCTGCAGATTGCTTAAACCAGGCAGACTTACGTGGAGTTGATTCTCATGGAGTTGCCCGCTTAAGTGGTTATGTAAGACTTTGGGAAAAGGAAAGACTCAACGCAAAACCAAACCCCAAAATAGTACACGAAACACCATCTACAGCTGTATTGGATGGAGATAAAGGCCCCGGCTTAATAACTGCTCCAGAGGCCATGAAAATTGCCATGGAGAAAGCACGAAATGTTGGAAGTGGATGGGTCGCTGTAAAAAATTCCAATCATTTTGGTATTGCAGGTTATCATGCCATGTTGCCCTTAGCTGAAGATATGATCGGTATTTCATTAACCAATGCCAGTCCTCTTGTTTCGCCAACTTTTTCAAAAAGCCGCTTTTTAGGAACGAACCCAATTGCTGTTGCTATCCCTGCATCTCAAGAACCACCTTTTGTAATTGACATGGCTACAACAACTGTTGCCAATGGTAAACTGGAAGTTTTACAACGCAAAGGTGAAAATGCCCCTGAAGGATGGGCGCAAGACAAAGATGGAAATCCGACAACTGATGCATATGCGCTAAAAAAAGGAGGCTCAATGCTTCCGTTAGGGGGAGACCGCTTACATGGAGGACATAAAGGTTATTGCCTTGGAGCCATGGTTGATATATTTTCCGCAGTACTATCTGGAGCAAACTATGGTCCATGGGTGCCTCCTTTTGTTGCATTTCTAGATCCTCCGGCTAATCCTGTAGGTGAAGGAATCGGACATTTCCTTGGTGCTTTCCGCGTAGATGCTTTCCGACCAGCAGATGAGTTTAAAACTCACATGGACAACTGGATTAAAACATTCCGGAACGCTGAAAGTATTGATCCTAAAAACAAAGTACTTATTCCCGGCGATCCGGAACGCTTGCTCTCTGAAGAACGAATGAAAAACGGAGTCCCCATACATGAAGCTGTTATTGAAGATCTTCAACAACTTGCTGAAAAATTCAGTTTAACCTTTAATCCTGTACAATATGCCTAGTGCACTGGTAATAACGCCTGTAAAAGATTCGATTGAAACAACCATGGAAACCATTGAGGCAATATACCATGCCGATGGGAATCATGCCCACGTTGTTTACAATGACTTCAGTACTCCTGAAAACAAAAAAATTCTTGAAGACAACCAGGTTCGTATGAACTACGAACTGGTTCATCTGGAAGATATCACGGAAATGCCATCACCAAATTACAGATTGATACTTCAGCATGCTCAGAAAAGAGCTTTAATCATGAATCTCCCTATGATTATTGTTGAATCTGATGTGATCGTGAAAAAAGATACGATTAACCAGATGATTGCGGAAAGCAAACTCCTAAGCCACTGTGGGCTCTTAGGTTCCATTACAACTGATGAATCAGGAACAATAAACTTCCCCTATCTAAACTTTAAGGATGAAGGAAAATCCATTGACCAAACCAGACACAGTTTGAGCTTTTGTTGTACGCTTCTTTCTGTAAATCTTTTAAAAGAATATTCCTTTCAGGAACTCAAAAAGAAAAAAGACTGGTTTGATGTGTTTATCTCCAAAAAATCAAGGAAGCTGGGATTTCACAATTATATCGCTTTTTCAATTCCAGTGGTTCACAAACCTCATAGTAGTCGCCCCTGGAAACAACTAAAATATACCAGTCCTTTAAAATATTATCTTTATAAACTTATTAAGCGAAAAGATAAAATTTAATGACCTTAAGCAAAAAATACCAACAACTAAAAAAAGCCGGACACATCGTGTTTTGGTTAATTAGTCTTGGTTTTGCTTTTACCGCATTTTACGTTGCATCCGATCATCAATTAGGTATTACTCCAAAAATAATCCGAAGTACTATATTGCTTAATCTGGGGTTTGCTTTTGCTGTATACACAAATTTCTATTTTTTAATTCCCAAACTTTTAAAAAAACAGAAATACATTTTCTACATATTTGGATTAATATCTACACTGGCATTTTCATCAATTATAATTCTTTTCCTATTTCTTATTTTTGAGGATCAATCAATAAGCAAACAGCTTTTCTCAACTCACTTTTTCACATCTCTAGGCTATGTTTTAATTACTTCACTGGCAAAATTTGCAACCGACTGGATTGAGCTGCAAGATATATCGCTACGCTACCATAAAGTAGAAAGGGAAAAATTAGAAGCAGAGCTTGAAACACTGAAAGCACAGATAAATCCGCATTTTCTTTTCAATAGTCTAAATAATATCTATTCACTGGCACTGGTTAATTCTGAAAAAGCACACCAGAACTTATTCTCAAGCTTTCCGATCTCATGCGTTACGTCTTGTATGAATCAAGAGAAGATTTTACCCCTTTAAAAAAAGAAATTGAGTTTATTAAAAACTTTATTGACCTTCAGCGTGTACGCTTAAATGATAAAGTTGACATTCAATTTGACATTAGTGGTAAAATCTCAGACCAGCACGTAATGTCGCTTTGTTTTGAGCCGTTTATAGACAATGCTATTAAACATGGGGCAAGATCATCTGTAGAAACACCATTCATCCATATATCCTTTAAAATAGCCGAAAACAAGCTTTACTTTAGTGCAATTAATTCATGCGATTGCATTGAAAAAGAAAAAAATGATACAGCACATGGTATTGGCTTAAAAAATATTCGGCAGCGTTTAGCGTTCCTGTATAAAACAGATGAATATCATTTAGAAATATCTAAAAAGGAAGATACTTTTAATGTAAACCTGGAATTGCATTTAAAAGATCGTGATTTTAATACATTATAAATGATGTAATTTTTTTAAGCTTTCAATACTTATTAAAAGTAAAGTAAATAGCCTGTTTTATATTCAATATCTTTTAAGGCTATCGAAATTCTGAAATCAAAAATTATACTCCGATGAAAGTTAAAGCTGTAATAGTTGATGATGAACCTCTTGCAAGACAAATAATATGCAAATATGCGACTGACATCCCTGATCTTGAAATTACCGGAGAATGTGAGGATGCTATTCATGCCCATAAATTTTTAAATGAAAATCAGGTTGACCTTATGTTTTTAGATGTGAATATGCCTAAAATTTCCGGTCTCGATTTTATTAAGAATCTGTCTAAACCCCCACTGGTTATTTTAACCACAGCTTACACCAACTATGCTCTTGAAAGTTATGAGCTAAACATACTGGATTATTTAAAAAAGCCATTTAGTTTTGAGCGCTTTTTTAAAGCTTTTCAGAAAGCAGAGACACAACTATCATTATTGAATAAACATCAATCTATAGCAAGTGATAATTTTATCTTCATTAAATCGAATAAAAAAGCAGTTCGTATTAATATTGATGAGATTACAATTATTGAAGGCCTTGGTGATTACATAAAAATTCATTTAAAAGACAATCACTATATAACAAATCTAACCATGAAAAAGATGAAAGAACTTCTCCCTGAAAACGAGTTCTTTCGTATCCACAAATCTTTTATCATTCGTTTAGCCTCAGTAGAAGCTATTGAAGGAAACCAGATAACAATAGGAAAAGAAAAAATTCCAATTGGGAATATCTACAAACAAGCTTTTAACGAGCTAATCGAAACAAAATACATCAAGTAGTTTCACCTCAATAGTAGAAAAAAGAAATTGCCTGCTTAGAGAATTATTTTTTGTGCTTAGGAAAATTATTTTCCTGCTTAAGAAATTCAAAAGGGATAAGCATCCATTTTGATGTCGATGCCTTATCCTTTCCAAGCTTATGCTTACAGAACTTCAATGCTACTATAAAACTCGATGTTTCTCGAAAATTTCAGAATAGTTCTTCATGGTATAATTTGCCACAAGACACTCAATGTTCTTTGCAAAGTTCTCTAAGAAACGAACTTAAAAATCAAAGCCTTGCTCCTTAAGAGTCGTCATTAATTTGTCAGAGAAGAAAATATTATCTGCTTTCTTATATCTTACATCAGTGAATACTTGTGCCAGATTATCTTTCCCGTTTTCTTTTGCAAATTGTTTTGAACTCTCAAGGCTTTCTTTTTCATGATATAGTTCATCAATTTTATCTGAAGTGTAATCCTCATATTTCTCGTTATGAACTACAGCATTTAAAGGCAAGCGATCTGTTAAACCCGGATCTTCATCAGGATATCCCATTGTAATGGTTGTAATAGGCACAACTCCTTTGGGCAATTCCATTGCGTCAATAATTTCTTTAGCATTATAAAGGGCTGTTCCCAGATAACAAATTCCCAAACCATTATCTTCTGCTTCAACAGAAATATTTTGAGCAAAAAGCATCGCATCAATCGTTGAATTCATCAACCAAAGGAGATTATTATATCCTGCATCTGCATTTCTGTTTTTACACCATAAATTAAAACGGTTTACATCGGCACAAATAGTCAATACTACCGGAGCCTGAGTTGCCATTCCTTGATTAAAATGAAAAGGAGCTAGTTTTTCTTTCATCACAGTATCTCTGGTAACAACAACGCTATACAATTGCATATTACCTGTAGTCGATGCTCTTGTGCCTGCTTCAATTATCTTATTCAATAATTCATCTGATATTTTATCTTCTTTATATTTCCGGATTGAGCGGTGTTGAAATATTGTGTTCATAATAATTATGCCTTTAGAAATTAAAAATTCAAAGGTAGCAAATATTGTCATTCTGAGCGGAGCGAAGAATCTGTTTGAGAAACGGCAATAATGCTTCAGCAGATTCCTCCCTTCGGTCGGAATGACAACAACAAATAAAAAAGGGGAACCTAACGGCTCCCCCTTTTTAATCAATCAATTCGGCATTACCTTTTGACAATTCTTTCAGTTTTAACAACTACATCATCTTCAATTAGAGTGATGAAGTATATGCCACTGCTTAGATCACCAGCTGAAATTGTACCTGTTGGATCAACAATGTCTTTAACTCTTTGACCAGCAACATTAGTTATAATGATGCGAGATAAGTCTTCGATATTGTCAATTTTCAGTTCATTTTCAAATGGATTAGGATAAACTATATACTCCTGAGAATCTACTACAGGATCTTCAGTTCCATCAAGTAAGTCATCACCAGTTTTGAATACCCATGTTTCAGTATCAGAAATACCTACGAACATGTTACCTGCTGTATCTTCGATTGCACCTGGATCAACTAATACATAATATGTAGTACTTACATTCATTCCTCCGATTTCAGAATCATACTCATATGTGAATGTTATAGTAGAACCATCAAACATTGAAGGATCAAGTTCAACTTCAATTGTATCAAGATTCATGTACTTAGGAATAACATAAGCACTTCCTCCAATTGAAGATAACTGAACATCTTCGCTTAATACCATTTCAAACATTGGGTGATTATTTTCAGTCACCTCATTATTACTTGGAGACAAGCTAACAATTGTTGGTGCTTCAACATCACCACCTGTTGTGAAGTTCCACTTATCAGGGTTAACAAGTCCAGCATAAGCCACATGACTTGGCAATGTATTTGTAATTGCACCATAATCAACAACTACGTGATAATTAGTATTTGCTTCTAATGTTTCACCATAAAGGATTCTAACAATATTTCCATCGAAGATCACTGAATTTTCATCAGTAATATCAACACTTTGCACCAATGTACCTGTTGCAGTTTCAACAACATCTACAGAACCTGTACCTGCCATAACATCCATATCGAATGTTAATGATAGTAATAACGTACCACCAACTTCAGTTGCATCGTCTTCTGGAGTCGTTGCAATCATTTCAGGTGCAGTTAAATCTTCAGTTGTAAATGTCCAAACTGTAGGATCCATAATTCCTTGGAACATTTCATTTGTACCATCGGTTTTTGCATTAGTAAATGCAGCTTCTTCTACCAATACATAGTATTTAGTATTAGATTTAAATGGTTTGCGTTCGAAATCAATAGTTACAGTTTTCTTAGTAGTTGGATCTAACTCAATTCTATCATTAGCGTCTTCTACTCTAATTAAATCATGAGCATTACCATCTTCATCATAGATAGAAATAATACCACCACCTAGGTCAACTTCTTTATCAAATGTAATTGTTAGACTTTCATATACATATACACCGTCAGACTCTGGTTCTGGAGTTAAATCTGTATAGAATACAGTATAACTATCCGCAGTAAAGTATGTCCAAGTAGAATAATCACTTTCAGCTATTCCTGCATATGAATTTGGAGTTGTAGCTTGATCCAAAATAGCTCCTACTGGAATAGTAACATAGTATTCTTCATTATTTCCACGAGCAACCTGAGGATCAATTACAAGAGTTGTTTCAATATCCTCTCCTTCAAAGTCTTTTGCATAAACTAATGTTGAAGCATCAATTGTTTCTGCTAATGTACCATTACTACGATAGATATTAATGTTACCAGTACCTGGTTGTACATCTTCATCAAAAGTAACAGTTAAAGCTCTGTTAGCTGGTAGATAAGCGTCATTGTAATTAAACATTGGTTTTAGCTCATCACCATCTTCATAAAGAACAACTTCTGGTGCTTTATTATCAACAACTGTGAATGCGACTATAGTAGAAACAGAATGTGGATTCCAAAGATCTGCATCAACGAAGTTATTTAAACTATCAACCAAATCAGGGATATCACTGTTAACATCATCAATTCCTGCAGGATTGAAAGTTACTAATACAACTTCTTCTGAGTCAAAACTAACTCTTGGATCAATAGTAATAACAGTTTTTTCTGCATTTATAGTTGCATCAAAACCTTTTGCTTCACCTGTTCCATCAGTTAGAGCTAAGTAATCAGTAAGGTCATCATTTATTAATTCGTTGAAATAACCGATTGCAACATCTTGTCCTGTGTAATCAGCTTCAACAATTCCTCTATTAAATGTAATTGTAATAGACTCATCTACTGCTACATCAACAGAATTATTTGATGGACTAAATACAACAGAAGGAGATTCTTTTAATTGTGTTGTGAAAGTAACTGATTGTGCAGCTACAACATTATTAGCATCATCTTCAAATACTTCTCCGAAACTAATAGTATAAGTTACATTAGAACCTAATCCACGATCTGGAGTAATAACGAAATAGCTAAAGTTATCATCGCCATCTGCATCTACAACAGCGTCATCAGGATATGTTGCTGGTTCAACAACACCTACTCTTGAATGGAATGCAACGTCATGACCACTAGCATCAACTAAGGAAACTAATGTATCAACGTCAGCAGGAATAATTTCTGAATTATCAAGCATTCTTACTACTTCAGAAAATTCTACATAAATAGCTCCTGTTGTTTGTGGATTTACTAAGTCAGCATCAATTTCATCTCCGTCTGCATCTTCAGTTAAGAATGAAACTGCAGGAGAAACGCTATCTGCAATATCAAAATGCCATGAATCATCGTCATTAGTATTTCCAGCTGCATCAGCTACAATATCTTCTTTAAAGATAATTTCATATCCATGCTCACCATCAGTTAAAGTAGCTTCCGGATCAATTGTCAGAGTATTACCATCAATAGTAACTTTTTCTGTATCAGTCAATATTATTACCTCAATTGTTCTTCCGTTATCATCTTTGATAGTAATATCACCACGACCAGCTGTAGGTGCAACTACGATATCCTCATTGAATGTTGCAACAATTTCTCCATCAGGAGTTCCTGAAGTTGATAACCACCAATCTTGACCAGCATCATAAGGAGTTGAACTTACGATATAAGGGTCTTCAGTATCAGTTGTAGAGAATGTATAAGTAGTCTGGTCAAATAAACCTGGATATACATTTACTTCTACTCCATTATCAATGTTTGGAGTAGGTATAGTTTCTGCTACATCAGTTACAACACCTTTATCAATATTCACATAATATTCAGTATTTTGAGCTAAAGCACGCTGAGGAATTGTAATTTCCAATTCATCAGATTCACCAAGGCTATACAAATGATTGTCAATTGCAATTGCTAATACATTATCTGCAGAACGGTAGAAGTAAATATTTCCAGAACCTACCGCAATATCATCAGCAAATGTTAATGTTAATGTATTTTCTTCAGTTGGATCGATATCAATTGCTCCATTGTCTCCATAAACAGCTACAGTAGGAACAGTAATATCAGCCGTTTTGAATGCATGCACTTCAACAGCTTCCTGTGCAGTGTAGTTTGTCACATCAGTAGCAACTACAACTAATTTATACTCAGTTTCAGAATCAGTAGCAATTGTTAATTCTGTTCCAAAATCACCATTAACAGTAACAGGAGTTCCATTATCAATTAAATAAGAAACAGAAGGTGTTGCTGCAGTAGCTGCCAATAATTGATAATAAGCAATTGCATCTTCATCATAATTCAAAGCAACTGTAACATCAGTTCCATTTTTATTTTCAATGATTTGCAATCCAGGGTTAACTGTTGCTGTTGTATTATATGGGTCAGCTAAAGTACCAGCAGGAGCTGTATAGTCACCTATAATCAAAACATAATCTGCTGTAGCCATTGCATGATGATCATCTGTTGCATCTACAATATTCTTTAAACTAACAACATAATTAGTATAACTTTCAAAATCATTAAAAATCTCAGCATTCGAGATAGTAATGGTTTTGGCATCCTCGCTAATTGTTGCATTAAAGTCAAATATAAGATTTGGAGCAAAACGCTCTCCTATTGTAATGATATTAGCATCATCGGTATTATCTGAACCATTATTTACTAGATTATCACTATCAACATCAACATAAGTACCATTATCATTAAACATGATTGGCTCATCAAATGTTATAGTAATATCAGTATTTCTTGACACATACATATACATAGGTGAGTTTGGTATATGGAACCCAGATACTGCAAAATCAGTAATTATTGGTGCATTTACATCACCAGTACTGAAGTACCAGTCATCAGCTAAAGTTACAGCTTCACTTTCAACTCCCAAATCATCTTCAACTGCTCCATCAGCAACAGTAATTCTGTACTCTGCATTTTCTGCCAAGTCTACTAATTCAACAGAAATCATATTTCCGTCTACGTCAACGTTAGGCGAACTCAAATAATATTCCTGAGCCAATGAATAATCCTGTCCAACAAGAATATAAACTCCAATTGTTTTTTCATCTGCTTCATCTGTTAATTCAATATCTTCATTGAAAACAATATTTAGGTTAGCAGAAGTAGAAACTTTATCTGATTCATCAGCAGGAGTTGATAAGCCTGTCATAACATAAGGTGCATCATTTTCATCTGTTGCAAATACCCATGCATTATTGGTGTAGATACTAGCTAAACCATTAAAATCTTGTGTATCATATGGAATGTCATAATCTTCTTGATCAATTGCAGCCAAATAATCAAGATTATCAAGACTAAAGTCAGAAACTAATTCCAAGCCATCCCACTCATTCTGATTTGAAGACATATCTTTCAATATCCCTTTAGTTGAGCTTACAACATAGTATTTTACAGCACCATCATTGTATAATGAAGCAGTAAAAGGGTCATGCGCAATAGAAACATAATATTCATCATGGTCAAAATCATTAGTTATTGCAACATCTGCTGAATTTACATCAATACGAGTCTGTGTACCTTCAGTAAAATCCTGACCATCATATGTATAATCAGTGATATAGAAACTACCTGTTCCTTTTGCAATAGGTTCATCAAAATAAATTTGAATATCTTCAGCTAAAGCAGCATCGCTAGATGGGCTTTCTACACCTGGAACTTCAGCACCAACAACCTCTGGTTGAGTTTCATCACCAGTTGTAAAATAGAAATCATACTCAATATTAGGATCATTTTCAGCTCCTACATAATGAGAACCATCACTATCTTTAATAGCATCGCCATCGATCACTAAATAATAGGTTGTTTCATCCTCGAACTCTTCTAAAGCTTCAAAAATTAAGTCAACTGTAACAGTTGAACCAGAGAAACTAAGTTCTGTATCGGTAGCAGTTGCAATTAATACATCAGCTACTTGTTCATTATATTGGTAAACTTCAACAACATTACCACCTGCATATGTATTATCATATTGAACAGCTTCGTCAAAAGTCAATGAAATTTCCTTGTCAGTATTTAAATCAACACGACTAACTTCAGTTGCCTCAGCAGCAGGAACAGAAGAGGCCAAATCAGGAGTATCTTCAGTTTCAAATGTTGTGCTTGCACCAATGTTGTAATTTTCATCAACATTATTATCAATAAATGAACTATCAGCTACAGCTAAATAATAAGTAGTACCTTCATTCAACTCTATTGTTGGTTGAAGAGTAAAAACAGTTTCATTACTTTGATTGATTATTCTCAATGGAATAATTTCGCCAGATTCAGAACCTTTACGAAGGATAACTTTATCTGTATCAAAAGCTAAATTAGAAGGTACATTATATAATACAGGTTCACTAAATTCTAATTCTAAATCAGGAGTTAATGACACATTTGTTTTTACAAAATCAAATGTTACTGTAGGACGTTCTTCATCATTAATATCTACAGTCCAGTTTTTAGCAGATCCAGAATTTGCACCACCTTTAACATTAGTATCTTCATAACCTGCAGAAACATTTACTGTATATGTTTCTTCACTTGTAAATGGACTTTCTGGTGTAATTGTTGCAGTGTTACGGAATGAATTATAAGTTGCAGTGAAAGGAACTGTTACACCTTCGTGTACAATTGTAATTAAACTTGCAATATTGTCATTTGTAATTTCAGTACCACCTGCCAACAATACAGTTTCGGAAAAAGAGAATTGAATATTATCTGTTGAAGCAATATTTCCTTCAGTATAGCTATCATTAGCAACCATAGGTGCTAACCAACTATCTGTTTCGTAAGTGCTTGATTGTTCAATACTTACTTCATTACCCCTTGAATCATAAACTTTTTCTTTTAAAAGTTTTACTGTGTATGTTGAATTTTCATCCCAGTCAACATCAACAGTTATCGTTTTTTCAGCAGAACTATATGTTGCACTATAATCAGCAGGGTTTAATACTCTATTTCCTTTTTCTACAGCAACACTTAAAGCCGCATCATCTGAATCAAAAGCATCATCATCTGCATTAAAAATATCCTCGTCAAAGGAAATTTTCACAACACTTGTTTGTTGCAACAAACCTTCATCTTCTTCTGATGGAGTTGAGAATGTAACAACTGGAGCAACATAGTCAACACTTGTAAAATTCCAGTCAGTAGAAGCAGCATATCCTTTAAACTTATTTCCTGCTTTATCTACAATTACACCTTCAGCAATAGTTATATAGTAATTAGTTTTACTATCAAGTCTTGTTGAGAAAGTAACTTGAACAAGATCAGTTGCTTCAATAAGATCATTTGGATGAGAATCAAGGAACGACACAGCTCCAGTAGTAACATCAACACTTTCAACAACAGAGTTATCACTTGCTTTTTTCAAGATAATATTACCTGATCCTGCATATACATTTTCATCAAAAAGCATTCCAACAACACCATGGCCAGGGAAAGGCATACCATCAAGGTATGAAGCTACATTCACTGCATTATCTGCTGGAGTTAAATCAGTGCTCTTATCTGCAATAGAAGGAGCTTGTATATCTTCTGTAGAAACTGCCAATCCAGATACTTGTGATGCTAAATTGTCAGCAACATAAGGAACAGATTCATTACTATAAAAATCTGAACCATTTTTAGCTGCAAAATAAACAACATAAGATGTTTGTCCACTTAAGTTATTTTCACCAGCTCCGTCGCCACCCTGATCTGCATTTACATTATAATAGGTTTCAACAGTTATTGTTTCTGTAGTATTTGCTGTTAGTTCTAATGTTTTTGCTCCGTCCAAAGCAACTAAAGTTTCATAACTAATAGCATTATTGAATACTGGATTTACATCATTTAGATTGTAAACAACATATGCAAGAGTTGCATCATCATTCACATTTACTGTAAAGTCAAACGAAGTAGTTGTTTCATTACCAAGTCTACCTACCATGAAAACAGGAGCAGTATAATCACGAGTTGTGAAAGTCCACACTGATGAATCAGTAATACCTGCAAAAGAGTTTTCTGCATCATCTACAAATGCACCTTCATCAATTAAAACATAGTATTCTGTATTTTCACGTAAGTTAGAAGTAGCAAATTCATATAAATATGAACCGCCATTACGTGTACTTTCAACTTCAGTAGCTTCGATCATTTCATGAATCTCGCCATTTGAATTATAAACGTTGAAATACTTACCTTCAACAGCTTCAATTGATTCGCTCAAACCAAACCTCAAAACAGTTGATTTGATAGCATCACCATCATTTGGATTAGATGCAGATCCAACGTTCACCTCTCCGTTTGCTGGATAAAAATCGTCCAGAACAAGTACTGGTGCAGTATAATCTCCAGTCTCAAATTCCCAATCACCTGCAGCAAAACCAGCAAAAGGAACTTCAATTCCATCAGGTTTTGTTTCTTTTAGCACGTCACCAGGGAAGACAACGTAATATTCTGTCTCATCTTCCAGCATTGCTCGAATATCAAGAGTTACAGTAGTCCCACTGATTGACATTCTCGAACTGGGTAAATAAATAGCATCAACAAGGTCATCATCTTCATCGTAAAGTTCAATAACCTTACCTGAGATATTATCCTCCGTTGACACGGGATTAGCAAAAGTGATGGTTAAATCAATATCCAGCTCAACGTCATCCACCATTGGATCACTAATTGCCGGATCGGTTGAAACAACCCCACCATAAACTACTTGTAGCCCCAATACACAAAATAGTGCAAAAAGACTAAAAAGCCGAGTAAATGATTTTCTCATAGCATTTGTTTTTTAATTGTACTTAATTGATTGATTGTTTGAAATATATCATTCATATATAATTAATTTACCTATCAAACACACGGTATTTTCCCGTATTTTGAGATGTAATTGTACAAACCTAAAAAAAATAAACTCAATGTACAAGCCTTTTTTTATTTAAAAATGAATATTTTTTTCACATATTTTTTTCAGGAAACCCTCATGTAGAGAAGATTTTGGGAAACGAATATATGTTCCATGATTTTTACTCCAAACATTTACATGAATATATATATATGGATAATATTTAGTTTGTATTTCGATCATAGTTAATGTGTTTTTAAACATGTTTTACTTGTTTTCACATCAAAAACTGTAAGTGTATTATCATTTCATTTTCTCAACAAAAGGTAATCACCATATATATCATTATCAATATTAGATAAACTGGCTCAAATTACTCTTGCTATACAATTAATATATATAGTTATTTTTGCAATGCTCATTTCAGAAGAATTAGAAACAATCAGGTAATTATGAAACGTAAAGCAATATCACAATCGACTACACTTTATATACATTGAATTAATTATGAATAATCAAAATTAAATGCACATAATGAAAACAAAAAGTCTTTTAATAATATTATCTTTTTTGACCACACTTATGGCTTCATCTTGTAAAACTTGTGAATGCCCTGCCTACTCAGATTCAGGCATAAAAGAGAATGACAAATACTACAGTAAGGAAATAACCTTTTGTTCGATTGCCCCTACACAAATTATTCAAAAAACTAAATTTGCTCTAGTTTGGGAAAATCTACAAACACAAAAAAACAACCTATTCAACAATAAACTAATAAGTTAAGCAAAATTAAAGCCTCTGAGAATTGCATATTTGATGTGATCACGAGTATTTGGTCAGAATAATTTAATTTTAAAAGGCTGAACCTGTTTCTAAAAAATTTAATTTTCCCTGCCGATTTAAATTTGATCAAAAGATTTCCTTACGAGAAAATTTTGACGAAGTCATACAGAAAAGTAAAAACAGAAGAAACACGACTAACTTCTCAGATTCATAATCACTACAATTTGCTATCTTAAATTTGAAACCTAAGATTTGGAACTTTAATCATTACAAATCGTAATTCAAAACCTGACTCTATTATAAATTCAAAAGTCACACAACTCTACATTAATTAAATTTTAAACCCGTAAAAAAAAAAAGAGATGGGAGTATAAAAATTTGATGGTTAAAAATTAAGTTCTTTATTTTGTGTGGCTTTAAAAAAACAGGCTAAAAAATCATTATAAATTAAGTTTTACATTAATTATTAAACTTTCAACTATGTCAAAAATTAAAATCGGTATCAACGGATTTGGCCGTATCGGACGTTTTGTATTCCGTCAGGCTGTTGCAAAAGGTACAATTCAAGTTGTTGCTATCAACGACCTTATCGACGTTGAATACATGGCTTACATGTTAAAATACGACTCTACTCACGGACAATTTAAAGGTGACGTTGAAGTAAAAGACGGTAAATTAATTGTTAACGGTGAAGAAATTCGTGTTACTGCTGAAAGAAATCCAGCTGACATCAACTGGGGTGCTGTAGGTGCTGACTATGTTGTTGAATCAACAGGTCTTTTCTTAAGCAAAGACAAAGCTCAAGGTCACTTAGACGCTGGTGCTAAGAAAGTTGTTATGTCTGCTCCTTCAAAAGACGATACTCCAATGTTCGTTATGGGTGTAAACAACAAAACTTATACTAACGACATGAACTTTGTATCAAACGCTTCTTGTACTACTAACTGCTTGGCTCCTGTAGCTAAAGTATTGAATGACAAATTCGGTATTAAAGAAGGTTTGATGACTACTGTTCACGCTACTACTGCAACTCAAAAAACTGTTGACGGTCCTTCTATGAAAGACTGGAGAGGTGGTCGTGGAGCTGGTCAAAACATCATCCCATCTTCAACTGGTGCTGCTAAAGCTGTAGGTAAAGTTATTCCTGAATTGAATGGTAAATTAACAGGTATGGCTTTCCGTGTACCTACTCCAGATGTTTCAGTTGTTGACTTAACTGTAACTCTTGAAAAAGGTGCTTCTTACGAAGAAATTTGCGCTGCAATGAAAGAAGCTTCTGAAGGCGAATTAGCTGGTGTTCTTGGTTACACTGAAGATATGGTTGTTTCTAATGACTTCATTGGTGACACTCGTACTTCTATCTTCGACGCTGGTGCAGGTATCTCATTATCTCCAAACTTCGTAAAAGTTGTTTCTTGGTATGATAACGAAATGGGTTACTCTACAAAAGTATGTGAATTGATCGAATACATGGAATCAGTAAAATAATTTCGGTTATTTTCCACAATATTAAAACCATCCCATACCGGGGTGGTTTTTTTTGCTTTGTACCCTGTCATTCTGAGCAAAGTGAAGAATCTGTATTTTTTAAAGCAAATTTCTCTCGTTGCTAAAAAAAAATGAATATACTCACACAGGATAGAGATTCCTCCTTTCAGTCGGAATGACAAAAAAAATAATCATCAAAGAACATCCCTCACACCTGTCGAATAAACGAACTATCCATTCTATTCTTTCTCAAACCAACAGGTGTCAGTAAAAAATAATTTCATTCAAAACAACAATCAATCAACCCTTTACAACTGCCATTATTGCAATTAATATTTTTTAACACTTCAGAAAAAACCTTTTCTCCCCCCCCCCCGTTTAAAGCAACTGTACCTTAAAACCAAAAGTTGAATTCATAAAAAATTCAACATCGAAAGAATGATCTACAGATTCAACATCAAGTCCATCGAAAAAAGCAACTTCTCTTTTCATGTTTCCCTAAAAGGAAATAATACGTTTGCCGATTTTCACAATTGCATACAGAATGCATGTCATTTTATGCCCGATCAATTGGCGTCATTCTTTGTTGCAGGAGAAAACCGTGGAAAACAAATTGAAATAACATGCCTTGATTTAGGAATACAAAACCTGAAGCAATATGTAATGGATAAAACACGAATCAAAGACATCTTACATAGCGAAGAGCAACGTTTATTATATGTATTTGATTTCTTCAACGACAGAGCATTTTATATTGAACTAACACAAATATCTATGGAAAACAATCTATTAGAGCCCACAATCACTTCAATTGAAGGTGATGCCCCTGCTCAAATCCTGGAAGAAGAAGTCCAGGAACAGGGTTACGAAAACCTAGAAAAAGAAGAAAAAAACGATTATGGTGATCTGGATGATTATACAGAAATCTTTGGGGAAATGGAAGATTTGACGGAAGGGTTTTAAACCCTTCCTTTTTTATGTACAAACACTTACCTTTGGCCTCTCCAAGTAAAAATAAAAATGAGCAAAACTCTAGTCGTACTTCTGGGACCAACAGGTATTGGCAAAAGCGATTTAAGTATAAACCTTGCAAAGTATTTCAACACAGAAATTATTTCATCCGATTCCAGGCAAGTTTATCGGGAGCTTTCTATCGGAACAGCTGTCCCTCCGCCAGAAGACCTACAGCAGGTTAAACACCACTTAATACACAGCCATTCAATTTACGACTATTACAGTGCCAGTAAATTTGAACAAGATGTATTAAAAATCCTTGATGACCTATTCAAAGAAAAGAATGTTGTCATTATGACCGGAGGGTCTATGCTTTATATTGATGCCGTTTGTAAAGGAATTGATGACATCCCTGATGCAGACCCAAAATTGAGAGAACAACTGATTCAAGAATACAACGAAAAAGGAATTGAGCACCTGCGAATAACATTAAAACGATTGGATCCTGTATTCTATGAACAGGTTGATCTGAAAAACCATAAGAGATTACTTCATGCTATTGAGATTTGTTTAATAATCGGTAAACCTTATTCTTCATTAAGAACAGGCAATGCAAAAAAACGACCATTCAATATTATAAAACTTGGACTTAAAAGAGAAAGAGAAGAGCTCTACGATCGGATTAATAAACGCGTGGACCAAATGATAGAAATGGGGCAAATTGAGGAAGCCCGGAAAGTCTACCCTCTTCGTCATTTAAACTCGCTAAACACAGTGGGGTACAAAGAATTATTTTCCTATTTTGATAGGGAAATTAGTCTGGAGAAAGCGATAGAGCTAATAAAAAGAAATACACGGCATTACGCGAAGAAACAACTGACATGGTTTCGAAAAGATGAAGAAATCAACTGGTTTCACCCCGATGAGGAAAATCAAATTATTCATTTTATTGAAAGCAAACTATCATGAGCGAACTAGTTCCCACAAAATTCAATATACGAGTTTATGGTATCTTTTTTAATGAGCAAAATGAAATCTTGGTTACTGACGAATTCCAGCTTGACACAAAAATGACTAAATTTCCTGGAGGAGGCATGCATTTTGGAGAAGGAACTCTGGATTGTCTAAAACGGGAAATGATTGAAGAGTGTAATCAGGAAATAACAGAGCTTGAACATTTTTACACCACTGATTTTTACCAGAAAGCACTCTATTTTTCAGACCATCAACTTTTAAGTATTTATTATACAGGCAAGCTTAAATCACCTCTTAGATTTAATATATCTGATAAACCTTTCGATTTTGAAAAATATGAAAATGGCAACCAATCATTTCGCTGGATACACATATCTAAAATAAAGCCAGACATATTCACTTTCCCAGTTGACAAACACGTAGCAAACTTACTCTCAAAAGCTTTTTAAAAAGTTAATCAAAAAGAGGATTATTTTATCTTATCTTGCAAAATGAAACTACCTTCGGATAATTATAGTCATGGAAGTTCCATCTGTTACCCAATAAAAAAAATGATTTCAAACAGATGAAAATGGTAAAAACAATTAAAATTATAGGTTCTGCATATCCATTCCGTGGTGGACTGGCAGCTTACAATGAGCGGCTTGCAAAAGAATTTCAGTCTCAGGGATTCAAGGTAAACATTGAAACTTTCACACTCCAATATCCAGGATTTTTATTCCCAGGTAAAAGCCAATTTGCCGACTGGGAAAAACCTGCCGATCTCAACATCAAAAGAACGGTAAACTCAACAAATCCATTCAACTGGATAAAAGTTGGGAATCGAATAAAGAAAGAAAAACCTGATCTTGTAATTTTCAAATATTGGCTGCCTTTTATGGCTCCTTGCTTCGGAACAATTATTCGATTAATAAAAAAGAATAAACACACGAAAGTAATTTGTATCGCAGATAATATTGTTCCCCATGAAAAAAGGATTGGGGATAAGCAATTTACACAGTATTTCATGAAGTCAATAGACGGAATTGTCGCTATGTCGAAAAGCGTGTATAACGATATTTTACTATTCCGAAAAGATATTCCCCGTGAGATTTGCCCTCACCCTTTATTCGACAATTTCGGAGAAAAAGTTGATAGGGAAAAAGCCCTTGAAAAACTTAAGCTTGACAAAAATCAACGCTACATTCTTTTCTTTGGATTCATCCGTGACTACAAAGGGTTGGATTTACTGCTTAAAGCACTGGCATCAGAAGAATTAAAAAACACACCGATAAAAGCACTAATTGCCGGAGAATTTTACTGCGATTCTGCGCCTTATTTTAAAATGATTGAAGAATTAGGAGTCCAAAACAAAGTAATTATGCACAATCATTTTATTGCCGATCAGGAAGTTGGGAATTATTTCGGAACAGCGGACATTGTTGTTCAACCATACAAACATGCGACCCAAAGTGGTGTCACTCAAATTGGATACCATTTTGAAAAACCAATGCTTGTTACTGATGTTGGTGGGTTAAGTGAAATAATACCTCATCAGAAAGTTGGATACGTGGTAGATCCCAAACCTGAATCAATCACAGAAGCATTATCAGACTTCTTCGAAAATCAGCGACAAGTGGAATTTGAAGAAAACCTAAAAGAAGAAAAAAAGAAATTTGCCTGGAGCAAAATGACTGAAGCCATATTTGAAGTTTACAAAAAAACAAATCAGCAATGATTATAAGAAGTATAGCCCCTTTAAGAATAGGATTAGCCGGTGGAGGAACAGATGTTTCCCCCTACTCTGAACTATTTGGCGGAGCCATTTTAAATGCCACCATCAACCTTTTTGCATACGCTACCATTAAGCCAACAACAAATGGAAAAATTGTCTTTCATGCCGTTGATAAACATGAAAAAATAGAAATAGACTCAACTGAAAAGATAGAGCTTAATGGCAAGTTGGATTTACTAAAAGGAATATATAACAGAATCATAAAAGATTTCATAAAGAAACCTCTTTCTTTTGAGCTAATCACCTATGTTGATGCTCCTCCCGGATCAGGTTTAGGCTCTTCCTCAACATTGGTAACAGCAATAATCGGAGCTTTTGTTGAATGGCTTAAACTTCCTTTAGGTGAGTACGATATTGCTCAACTTGCTTATCAAATTGAACGAATTGACCTGAATTATGCAGGCGGAAAACAGGATCAGTACGCAGCTACCTTTGGAGGTGTAAATTACATGGAGTTTTTCAAAGATGACAAAGTGATTGTAAACCCATTACGTGTTCACGAAGAAACCCTCAAAGAACTGGCCTTCAACCTGGTTCTTTACTATACAGGAACAAGTCGTTTATCATCAGAGATTATTGAGAAACAACAAAAAAGTATTACCAGTAAATCTCAAAAATCAATCGAAGCTATGCATCAAACTAAGGAAATGGCTCGCTTGATGAAAGAAGCCCTCCTAAAAAAGGAATTGAATGCAATCGGAGAAATCATGAATCAAGGCTGGAATTTCAAAAAACAAATGGCATCCGGAATTAGTAACCCGGTCATTGATTCCATATATGATACAGCACGTGAAGCAGGTGCTGTAGGTGGAAAGATTTCCGGTGCAGGTGGAGGTGGTTTCATGTTTTTCTTTTGCCCCGAAAATACCCGCTACCAGGTTATTGAAAGTTTGCATAAATTTGGCGGTGAAATCCAGCCTTTTCAATTTACCAAAAGTGGATTACGGAGCTGGACTGTCTTCTAATAAAAGAGAAGATCAACTTGAAAATTGAAATCAACAACATGATAGAATCGACACTAAAAGAATCAATTCAAATAAAACAAAGGATACTGGATGATCGCGATTTCCAAAAACGCCTTTCAGTATGTATTGAGCTAATAACCCAGGCATTCAAAAATGGCAACAAAGTTTTCTTTTGTGGAAATGGAGGAAGTGCAGCTGATGCTCAACATTTAGCATCGGAATTAAGCGGTAAATTTTATATTGATCGCCCTCCCCTTCCCGCAGAAGCCTGTCATGTAAACAGCTCCTTTTTCACAGCTGTAGCTAATGACTACAGCTATGATCACGTTTATGCCCGATATATTGAAAGCAGTGGAAAGGAAGGAGATATATTAGTTGCGATTTCAACCTCAGGAAACTCCGGGAACATTATTAAAGCAGTTGAAAAAGCAAAAGATCTTGGTCTTTCAGTTATTGGATTCACAGGTGAATCTGGAGGAAAAATGAAGAATATGGTTGATATCCTCATAAATATCCCTTCCTCAGATACTCCCCGAATACAGGAGGCACACATTCTTGCAGGACATATTATTTGCGAACAAGTTGAAAAAAATATTTTCGCATGAGCAAAGAGGCCATCATCCTTGCTGGAGGTTTAGGTACTCGCTTAAAAGGAATAATTGAGGATATTCCCAAGCCTATGGCTCCCATCAACAACCAACCTTTTCTCCAATACCTTTTAAACTACCTTCATAATGAAGGAATTGAAAAAGTAATTTTATCCGTTGGATATAAACATCATGTTATATCTGACTATTTTGGACAAGTTTACAAAGGGATGAACTTGGAATATGCAATTGAAGACGAACCACTTGGAACTGGTGGTGCAATTGCGCTTGCACTACAAAAATCGACTCAAAAGAATGTCTTTATTTTAAATGGAGATACACTTTTTCCAATATCACTGAATAATCTTTATAAATTCCACATAGAAACTGGTTCTGAAATAACGCTCGCCTTAAAAGAAATTGTCAATGCGAACCGTTTTGGGAGTGTTTCATTAAATGAAGACAAAGTAATTACAAGTTTTACTGAAAAGTCATCGGCAAAAAACACATCCATAAACGGCGGTATATATGTTTTAAACAAGGAGAAATTCAATCTTCGTTCTTTTTCTGATAAATTTTCTTTCGAAAAAGATTATCTTGAAAAAATTGTTTTCGAACATTGTATTTCGGGAGTTGTTTTCAATAAGTATTTCATTGATATTGGCATACCGGAGACATACCAAAAAGCACAAATGGATTTTCTTCGGTTTAAGTAGAGATAAATTGAATTAATTATTAAAGTTCTTACATAAAACCATTAAAATAAAATCAATCAATTTTAATTTTTAGTTTATTTGATTACACATTTTGAATGGGGAGACAGGATGGGAAAATTACAATCAAAAGCAGAACAAAGACTAATTGAAGACTATTACGATAGTCTGGTTCGTACTTATGACAATCGCATCTCAGAAGAGGGTCGCGAACGGATAAAAAATGCTTTTGATTTTGCCAATGCAGCCCATGCTGGAGTTAAACGCAAATCCGGAGAGCCATATATTATCCACCCACTAGCTGTTGCAACTATTGCATCTGGAGACATTGGGTTGGGTGCAACATCAATTGTATCTGCAATATTGCATGATGTCGTTGAAGACACTGATTATACACTGGAAGACATCGAAAACATGTTTGGCGAAAAAGTTGCTAAAATTGTTGATGGCCTCACCAAATTATCCGATGAAATAACCTCTCAGCACGACTCAAAGCAAGCAATTAACTTTCGAAAGATGCTGATGACTTTATCAGACGATTTGCGTGTTATTCTTATAAAACTGGCAGACCGTTTGCATAATATGCGTACTCTGGAGAGTATGCCCCAGCATAAGCAACTAAAAATCGCAGCTGAAACCCTTTATATTTTTGCTCCATTAGCCCATCGTCTGGGACTGTATACAATGAAAACGGAGTTGGAAGATCTCAGTCTTAAATACAGACAACCTGAGACTTATAGCATGATACAATTCCGTCTTCATAGCCAAAAAGAAAAACGGGATTATCTAATCGAGCAATTTATTAAGCCTATAAAAGAAGAGCTTGAAAAAGAAGGTATTGATTTTCAAATATCAGGAAGATTAAAATCAATCTATTCCATTTGGAATAAAATGCAAACCAAAAAGGTTTCCATTGATGAAATCTATGATCTACTGGCTATCCGAATTGTTTTCAATCCAAAAGTAAACAAGTCTGAGAAAAGGCAATGTTTTGACATACTTTCTTTGGTTACAGATATATACAAACCAAAACCAGACCGTATTCGCGACTGGATTACAATCCCAAAAGCAAATGGTTACGAAGCACTTCATGTAACAGTTATGGGTCCCGAGGGAAAATGGGTTGAAGTCCAGATTAAAACCGAACGAATGCACGAAATTGCAGAACGGGGGTTCGCCGCTCATTATAAATACAAAGGCGTGCAAGCATCAGAATCAGAACTGGACAAGTGGTTGTTGAAAATCCGGGAGATGCTCGAGAATCAGGATTCTAATGAACTTGAATTTTTAGATGAATTTAAGATGAATCTCTTCTCTTCAGAGATCGTGGTCTTCACCCCAAAAGGGAAAATGGTTACATTACCCAAAGGTTCAACAATTATTGATTTTGCGTATGAAATTCACACCGAGCTGGGCAATCACTGTATTGGGGCAAAAATTAATCACAAGCTCATGCCCGTTAGCCACATCCTACAAAGTGGAGATCAAGTTGAGATTATTACTTCAAAAACACAAGAGCCTGACATTGACTGGCTTAAATTTCTGATAACAGCAAAAGCTAAAAACAAGGTAAAACAAGCTTTCAAACTTGATAAAAAAAGACACCTTGAAAAGGGAAGAGAGACTATTGTTGAAAAACTCAAAAAACACAATATAAAACCATCTTCCGATACACTAAAAAAATTAACAAGCTATTACAACCTTTCCAATAAAGATCAATTATATGCCCATGTAGGTATGGGATTCATCGACTTTGATGATCTTGAAAACATATTAAAAACCCGCAGGCAAAATAAGCTAGCCAAATACTGGAAACTTTCTTTTAGAAAAAACAACAAACAGGAAGAAGAGTTAAATCTACCTGACTCTGAAGGAATTAACAAAAAAAACACTTTTATTCTTAAAGAAAATCTGGAAGAAACGAACTACACACTTGCTAAATGCTGCCAGCCTATTCCCGGAGATGATGTTTTAGGCTATATCAATTCTAAGAACCATGTTGTCATTCATAAACGAAATTGCCCGGAAGCGAATAAAATTATGTCACAGCATGGTGACCGGATCATTACAGCCGAATGGACAAAATTCAAAAAGCGCTCTCACCTGTCTCGACTTAAATTGAGCGGATTTGACCGGGTTGGAATTGTCAATGAAGTAACAAATATCATTTCCAAACTCAACAACATCAACATGCGCACAGTCATGTTCGATACACATGATGGCATTTTCGAAGGTGATCTTTACCTCTACATCCACAATGTTGAAGACCTCGACACATTAATCTCACGCCTTATGAAAATCAGAGGAATAGATAAAATAGATCGAGTTGAAAAATTTGACGAGTAATTTTTATTTAGACTAAACAATTTTCATTTTTTTTTCTATTTTTGATGTTTATTTAAAATTAGTTTAAGTATGAATAGCCCTAGAACGAAAGATTCTGTCAAGAACATGTTCACAGAATACCTTGAAAAGAACGGTCATCGAAAAACTCCCGAACGTTTTGCAATCCTTGATGAGATTTATTCCCGTGAAGGCCATTTCGATATTGAGTCTCTTTATATCTCCATGAAGAATAAAAACTACAGGGTAAGCAGGGCTACGCTTTACAATACAATTGATCTACTTTTGGAATGCAAATTGGTTGTAAAACATCAATTTGGGAAAAACATAGCTCAGTTTGAAAAAGCTTTTGCCACTTTGCAACACGATCATATTATTGACACAAAAACAGGTGACGTGCATGAATTTTTTGATCCACGAATCCGTGAAATTATTGAAGAAGCCTGTGCTAAAAATAATTTCAAACTGTCGCATCATACGCTGTATATTTATGGAGAACACATTGAAAAATAAATTCTAACCCAGACATAAATGAAAAACCTCTTGCATGCAAGAGGTTTTTTTATGCATGATAGAAAATATTTTGTATTTTTACCTGCCAATAAAATTCATACAGGCACCGTGGAAATCAACCTTTATCTGGTTTAGTTTCTGCGGTTAATTGTGTATGGGTATTTGAAAAAAACAGAAATGAAAGCAGATGTAATCTTAGGTCTTCAGTGGGGAGACGAAGGAAAAGGAAAAATCGTAGATGTACTAACCCCAAAATACGAAGCCATTTCTCGGTTTCAGGGAGGGCCTAATGCAGGACACACTCTCGAAATCAATGACATTAAGCATGTTTTACACACTATTCCTTCAGGAATATTCCACGAAAACAAAGCCAATATTATTGGTAATGGAGTTGTTTTAGACCCTGTTGTTTTCAAAAAAGAAATTGAAGGCATCGAAAAACTAGGTATTGATTTAAGTAAAAACCTTTACATCTCAAAAAAGGCACATCTTATTTTACCTACTCACAAGATTCTGGATGCTGCATCAGAAGCATCAAAAGGTGAAACAAAAATTGGATCAACACTAAAAGGAATCGGGCCAACTTACAAAGATAAAATTGGACGTGACGGACTCCGAGTTGGTGATTTAATCGAAAACTTCGAAGAAAAATACACAAGCCGCATACAAGCTCACAAAGAATTATTGGAGCGTTTTTATCAGTTCGACTACCAACAAATGTTGAATGATTTCGAAAAAGAATGGATGGAAGGAATCGAAGTCATGAAAAAATTCAATATTGTTGATAGTGAGCATATGGTAAATGATTTATTAAAGGATGAAAAGTCAGTATTGGCAGAAGGAGCTCAAGGTACCCTTCTTGACATTGATTTTGGTTCTTATCCTTTCGTAACATCATCGAATACCATCTGTGCAGGAGCTTGCACAGGACTAGGTATAGCTCCTCAACGAATTGGAAATGTTTATGGTATTTTCAAAGCTTACTGTACTCGTGTAGGAATGGGTCCTTTCCCAACAGAATTACACTGCGAAACAGGGCAAAAACTTCGTGATGCAGGAAATGAATACGGATCAACAACCGGACGCCCCCGCAGATGTGGATGGCTTGACCTTGTTGCCCTGAAATATTCAATCATGATAAACGGTGTTACTGAATTATTCATGATGAAAGCTGATGTACTGGACGATTTTGAAACCATAAAAATCTGCACCGGATATAAAATTGATGGTGAGCTTACTGATAAATTTCCATTCGAATTGAATGATGATGTTGAACCTGAATACATAGAACTACCTGGTTGGAAAACTGATCTTACTCAAATGACCCATGCCAACGAGTTCCCTGAAGAGTTTAACAACTATATCTCATTTATTGAAGAACAAACCGGCATACCTATTACAATTGCATCTGTTGGTCCTAACAGAGCTCAAACAATTATGATGGAAGACTAAAAAGGTTACAAGATCTCAATACAACTGAGGTCAGAGAATATAAAAGTGTTTTTATTTAATTCTCATTAGCCTTTTCAAAATATATCATATTAAAGAAAAGACCCTTAGTGGTCTTTTTTTATGTATTTTTAACATCAAACATTTCAAAATGAATTTATAATCCATTATTTTCACAAATCTTACTTCCGATTTATTTATGAATGTTTTGTGCCAGTGGATTTATCAAGGTAGTACTGTTTTTCTCTTTTTAATATAAACATCTAAAAAATAGATATTTAACACATTTATAAATCTGGAGTTTAAAGTGCAATTATCTGCATATATAAAATAAAACAGACGAATTGATTAATAATGGATATTGTTCGACCGACATTAGTCATAGACAAAGAAATCTGCCTTAGGAATATTGAAAGAATGGCTAAAAAAGCTAAGTCTAAGAATCTATTCTTCAGGCCTCACTTCAAAACTCACCAATCAATAATAATTGGAGAATGGTTTCGTGATTTTGGAGTGACTGCAATAACTGTTTCTTCAGTACAAATGGCTCAGTATTTTGCAAAAAACGGCTGGAATGATATCACAATTGCTTTTCCTGTTAATGTGCATGAAATTGATGCCATTAATAAACTTGCATCGGAGATAAACCTGAATATCCTCATTGAAAACAAGGAATCTCTTGAATACATCACGAAGTTTATAAAATCACATGTTGGCGTTTTCATCGAAATCGATACCGGACATAACAGAACAGGTATTTCTCCTAATAAAACAAACCTTATTGACCGAATGATTGAAATTCTCAAAGAAAACTCATTCTTCCATTTTAAGGGTTTCTTATCTCATACAGGACATACCTATCTGGCAAAATCCAAACACGACATTTTTAACAGACATTTCGATGCAGTTTTAAAAATGAGAGACTTAAAAAACAGGTATTTATCAAACTGCCCCAACCTAATGCTATCTTTAGGAGACACTCCTTCTGCTACTATCTGTGATAATTTTCAAAGCACTGATGAGATTCGCCCCGGGAACTTTATATTTTACGATTTAATGCAGTTGAAACTTGGTGTTTGTCAATTAGAAGACATCGCTGTTCGCCTGGTTTGTCCTGTTGTTGGGAGACATGGTTCAAGAAATGAAGTTGTCATTTACGGCGGATCCGTTCATATATCCAGAGATTCAATAACCAATATTGACGGGAAAGAATTATACGGACGAATAATTGTCGATACTGAAAATGGCAAAGAAATGCTTAGCGAGATGAATTATCTCCATAAATTATCTCAGGAACACGGAATAATCAGGACTACTTATAAAGATTTTAATAAGTTTAAAGTTGGGGATTTGATTGAAATACTCCCGGTTCACAGCTGCTTAACGGCTAATCTTGCTGAAAACTACCTGACAACTAATGGCGAAATCATTCCGGTTAGAGGTTAAGCATTGTAAAATAGATCATCTCCTATTTTTACTTTTCTCTTTTTACTTCTAATTGTCTCGCTAAAGCCTCCAAATAAGCCGTTAAAGGATATAATCGTTCATCATACCATAGCGAAGCAAAATAAAGCCCTATTGGAGCTGATTTAAGTCCGTTTTCACGATAATATCCATCAAGCCATACCAAACCCTTTTCGCATGCTTCATCTTCCTTATCTGAAGTTAAAGCAGATACAGACAACGCAGTTTCCTCAATCGTTCCCGGGATGTTTTCAGCTCCGCCCCAACTACCATCTTCATTTTGAACTGCAAGAAGGAAATTCTTTCCTTTCATGCATAAACTACGAATCTCATCCCGTAAAGCTTCATTCATCCAACTATAGTTCATAGTATCTTGTAAGTAAGTTAATACACGAGCTGTTCCATATACCGGATTTGAATGGTCAATTGTTTGCTGATTTCCAAACCAAAGAGGCACCCAGCTCCCCTTTTTACATTGATGAAGCGATAGATATTTAACAGCTTTCTCGACAGCCTTTATGTATCGCCTTTTAGTATTTTTTCCCAACTTATCCTGATAGACCTCCAGTGAAGCAGACAAAGCCAATACTGCATGTCCGGTTAAGTCTGCGCAACTCTGATCAAAAGGTAATTTTCCCCAGCCCCGGGAAAAGGTGGGGAAACCTCCATCCGAATTTTGAAGCTTTAATAACCAGTTACAGGCAGCTGTTATCTCATATTCAATTTCATTTCCGGGTTGAAGTCGAAGTAGAGCAAGAATGGCTCCTGGAGTATCATCACAGTCGGGAACAGAACCTGAAAAGTTTGTCCATCCCCAACCACCTGGAGCACTTCCGTTAAATGGATGCACTTCTTTATATTGAATCTTTTTAAAATGGTCTGCGATTATCTCTGTGCTCTGAAAATTTAAAACTTCATCTTTCTTTCCCCGAAGTGACTTTACAGAAAGGCTTGTTATCCATGTTGAAAGATCAACATCAATAGGCCAGCTTCCATCTTCACGTTGAGTACGCACCAAGAAATCAATTCCTTTTTCAACAACAATCCAAATCCCGATAACCAGATTCAATTAAGCTTAAATTAACAAAAGCTGTTAAAGGGATCGCTTCCAGAAATCCGCCACTCGAAGGCATCATTCGTTTTAGTAAATTCAATGATGGTTTTATAGAACGATTTCTTATAAACCGTGCAATTGAACTTGATTTCTTCTTCTTGAAAATAACAATCCCTACAGCAACCAATGCTGGAATGGCATAACTAACTACACTCAGATTTAGCATGCGGTAAAATCCGCGTGGCATAAGCGACAGCTCAAAAGGTAATTGTGGAATGTAATTAAAAGCCTCCTCTCCCGGCAATCCACAAAGTCCACACATGGTAAGAATAGGCACTGAAAAGGTGTAATCTTTCTTATAATACTCAAGAATAAACTCTGCTACCTGTTTGGACCGTACGGCAATTCCCTGATCCGATAAATAGCTTTCAATTTTTGTTTGCAAAGCAGCCACATCCGAATCTTCTGTTGCATATAAATTTACAGCAGCATAAACCAACAAACTGGTACTCACATTTCCGGGACTATCCGGAGTATCACCAAAACTACCATCTACATTCACGTTATCTTGAAGCCATTTCAAGCCTTTGGTAATCCGATTTTGATAAACATTCTTATCGTAAAAATGCAAAGCAGCAATTGCAACGGCAACTCCTAATGCACTGGAAGAAAGTTCTCCAGACCAGAATCCATCTTTGTTTTTTTCCTTTAACAAAACAAATGAAAGCTCCTTAAAACGATCTTGTAAATGCTCTGTATTCATCTTTTATACAACTAAGTTTTTGTATTTTATTATGAGAGACAGCCTAATGCCAGTAATCCATAAAATGTATATTCCAGGTCACGGGTTTCGTCTCCATCTCCGGAAAGGAAAGCCCCTTCTTTGAAATTATCCTGAATAAAGTTATAACAAAACCGGTGCAACCAAACGCATATCAAATCCACTTTTACGCAAAGCAAACAAGGCTACTGAAGTTGAAAGCATATCAGCTTCGCCAGTATGTAAAAAAGTTTTAAACCCATTTTTGTCATCAAAGTAAGAGAGCAGTTTCTGAGTCTCAATATTTGTCTTCAACCCTAATTCTTGTTTTGCAACCAGCAGTGCAGCCACCATGCTGCAAGGAGCATTTTCTTCAGATTTATAAAACCTCAGAAAAAGCGACGCACCCCAACGGACAAGCCACATTTTTCTCCCACTGGCATCGACTAAAAGCAACAGAAGAAATAATTGATACGCAAAATTGCCAGCATATTTATGCTTAAAAAAAAGCTTTATAACCAGCGATGTTTTGTGTTTTTTTGAAAACAAGCCTGTTTCCATTAACATCATAGCAAATTGCTCTACAATCTGGTGTTCTTTTTCTTTTTCAGAAGAAATAAAATCCTTTAGTTTTTCTAACTGACTGTTAAGATTTAAAGCTGATGAAAGCCAATATCCAAATAAAGAATAATACATGTCAGGAGCTTGAGCTCTATCCTGGAATCCACCAGAAACATGTTGCTCTGAGGTTACAAATTTTCGTATAGAATGTACAGCATCTTCATCCAGCACATTCAGTCCTTCACTCAAAAATGAAATAAATTGCCTGTAAATTGGGATATTATCAACATGCTTCTTCATGGGTTAAAAGATTTTCCCCAGCACTCCGTATAAACTAAGTTTCAGTTTTAAATTTTTAAGCTGATCCAGCTCATTATAGCATTTATCCACATACTGATTCAGAAATGAATCGGCTTGCATATCTGCCTTTTCCTCAACAATCATCTCCTTAATTAAATCAAGATTACCCGATTTCAGTTTTGCCAGCTTATCCAGTTCTTCTTTTTCGATTAATTTCTCCCGTAGCAAGGCTACTAAAAATGGGAAATGATGTAGATGTTCATGCTGACTATCAGACCTAAATTCATTCAAGTCATCGCGTATCTGATAGGCAATCCCAAACCAATCGGAGAACGCTTTTAGGCGGTTTAATTCATCCTCATCGGCACCACCGTTTATGGCTCCTAGAAGTAAAGCTACCTTAATTGCTTCACCGGTTTTGTGCACGTAAATATTCAACAGCTCATCAACTGTCATTTCATGATGATTGCCATTCAAAACCAAATCATCACCCTGCCCAATGGTTAAGTTAAGGTGTGAAGAAGAAACGACTTTTAACGAATCAGCCAATATCTTAGGTTCAACTGATAAGCTTGCTAACAACTGATAACCTTTCCCAATCAGGAAATCTCCTACATTAATAGC
>CAXXKK010000011.1:0-189042 GCA_963676845.2 Prolixibacteraceae bacterium
ATTCATATAAAAATAACAAAAGTGTTTCTATTGAAGATCTACCAGATGGAGACAAACATCCTGATTTCTTTTTTGAAGTTAAACTGTCAAACGAATCAGATGTTTTATCAAAGTCAGGTTATATTGAAGTTAATGACTTTGATTGCCCTGAAGCACCAGACCTTCTTTATCCTTCTGAAAATAAGATATTAGAAGATTCAAGATTCCCAACTACAATTGAATTCTCGTGGGAAGAAATCAACAGAAGTAACTGCAAATCGGACATTAAAGAGAATACCGCATTGAAGTTTCTCTTAATTCTTCTTTTGATCATTTAGTCGATCATAAAATTACCTCTGATTCATTTGCAACTTTTCATCTCTCCCCGGGTGATTATTACTGGAGAGTTTCAGCCAAGAATGAAGCTGGAATACCAAATGAATGGAATGATGCGAATTGGAGTAATGCCAGAATGTTTTCTATAAAATATAAAGGTAGTGACAAAATTCTTAGGATTACTCCAATAGATAATGTTTCGGAAAATAAAAAAACCTCTATTGTTAGTTCACGGGTGGCAAACATTTGGTATGCCTGCATGGTATGGTGGTTCCATTTGGAATAATTTTATTGAATTTTATAATAATGATGTTACTAACGAATATGGAACTGATTTAAAAGAATTATATAATATATATCAGGTTGAATATTTATACTAATATTGTAAGTATTGATGAACTTGGAAAATTGTTTAGAAATGAAGTTGAGAGTCTCAATCTAACTAACCTAACAATTGTAGCTCATAGTATGGGTGGATTAGTTTCAAGATCATTTATGAATCAGTCAGTAAATGGGTTAAAAGGAGGAGAACTAGTTGAAAAGTTGATTACATTAGGAACACCTCACCATGGAAGCCCAATGGCAAATGGACCAATTAGATTCACTGTTGATTATAATAACTCAATATCAAGTTTTATAGACACATTTGACACATTCTTTTTCCTTTGGGATTCAAATGCTCCATCGTTCTTTCAATATAACAGATCTGATATGCATTGGGATAACTATGACAATTTATTTAATTACTCTCTATTCAACTATGAAAAAAATAATTGGCTCATTTCTTTAAATTCAAATACTGAATTTGATAATAAAATCATCGCATATGGAGGAATTTGGAATGGCTTCAATGGATCTGATGGATTAGGCAATACATTTCTTGCTTATGAAGCAGGATTATATGTAATGGGACGTCTCGGAGTACTTAAATTAAACCCAGGAATGTCTCAAAATGATGGGATAGTACCATTGTCAAGTGCTCTTTTTTATGATCATGAAATAAAAGCGACAAGAAAGTTTAATTCTTACAATCACTCAAGAATGGCTTTGGGTAATGAAGAATACAATGATAACTTATTTAAAATTTCATTAAAATCTGATCTTTCAAATACATCATTCTCTACTTTAGTTACTCTTCCATCTAATGAGTTAATTTTTGAAGACACACAAGTAAATGAAATTCAAGAGAAAATCATTACTATAAATAATTCAGGAACAACTAATATTAATATCTCCAAAATAGAAATAAATGGAACAAATATTAGTGAGTTTGAAATTATTAACTCACAAACATCAAATCTAGTACTGCATCCAGGGAAAGATTTAGAAATAAATATTCGTTTTAAACCAATTTCATCAGGAGACAAGAATGCATATCTTAAAATTCAAAATGACTCGGATAATATGCCTGATTGTGCAATCTCATTAAGTGGATCAGGAACAAATAATCTGACAAACACATTGTCTGTAAGCCCAGAAAACACCTTAGACTATGGTGCAATAAATATTAATTCAACATTGACAAAAACAGTATATGTAGCAAATACTGGCAATGCTGATATAAACATATCTAATATTGAAGTACTAGGTGAAAATTCAGGAGATTTTAAGATCGTAAGCCCGTCAAATAGATCATTTACAATTACTGGTGGAGCCACACAAGAAATTGAAATCCAATTTGCACCGATGAGTGAAGGAGATAAATCAGCATCATTATACATAGAAAATAATTCTGAGAATGAAAATCCTGAAAAAATAATCTCATTAGGAGGAACAGCCAAAATTAATGACACAAAGTTATTATTAATAAGCCCTGATTATTCTTATGATTTCGGTTCTGTAACACTAAATTTAAGTGTCAACAAAACATTCACTCTTACAAATGCTGGCAATTCAGAATTAAATGTATCTAGTATTGAAATAATAGGTGAAAATTCTAGCGACTTTGAGATAATAAGTCCTTCAAATAGTTCATTTACAATTGCTGGTGGAGCTAAACAGGAGATAAAAATACAATTTACTCCTACTGCTGAAGGAGGGAAATCTGCTACATTGTATATAGAAAATGATTCTGAGAATGAATATCCTGAGAAGTTAATATTGCTAAATGGTTTAGGAACAATAAATCCAACATATACATTATCGGTAAGTCCAGAGAACTCATTAGACTATGGTGAAGCAAGTATAAATTCATCATTATCAAAATCAGTTTATGTAACAAATACGGGTAATACAGAAATAACCATATCAAATATTGTTATATCAGGTATGAATTCAGATGACTTTGAGATAATGAGTCCTTCAAGTAGTTCATTTATATTAGCAGGAGGAGCTACACAAGAAATTGAAATCCAATTTGAACCAATGAGCGAGGGAGACAAATCAGCATCATTGCACATAGAAAATGATTCTGAGAATGAAAGTCCTGAGAAAATAATTTCATTAAGTGGGACAGGTACTTCTAATGATACAAAGATATTACTAGTTAATCCAGATAATTCTTACGATTTTGGCTCTGTAACCCTAAACTCAAATATCCAAAAATCATTTATTTTAACTAATGCTGGCAATTCAGAGCTATATGTGTCTAATGTTCAAATAACAGGTGTGAATTCCAATAACTTTGAAATCATAAGTCCTTCAAGCAAATCATTTAGAATAGCAGATGGGAATTCTCAGGAATTAAAAATACAATTTACTCCGTCTACTGAAGGAGGAAAGTCTGCTACACTGTATATAGAAAATGACTCTGAAAATGAATACCCAGATAAAGTCATTTCTTTGATTGGTAATGGAACTGGAGATTTAACAAAGTCATTATCTATAAATCCTGAATACTCTCTTGATTTTGGAACTTTATATTCAAATTCTTCAGTTGAAAAGTCAATCCTTCTGACAAATACGGGTACAACAAGTATTTCAATATCAAATATGAAGATAACAAGTGATAATGATGGAGATTTTAGTATTATTAGTCCATCTAATAATTCATTCAATATTGCAGCAGGAAATACAGAGGAGGTTATGGTCCGATTCACCCCAACTGAAAAAGGAAGCCATTCAGCATCTATTATCATAAATAATGATGCAACTAACTTGAGGGCTAAATATGTGTTAGGGTTAATTGCAAAAGTTGAGATTATCGATTCGATTTCATTTCTTGATAAAAAGATTATTATTATCTATCCAAACCCAACAACAGGAATGATCATGATTGAAGGCTTGCCTGATAAACCTGCTGATATCCGGTTACTGGATATCAACGGCAGGTTAATCCAGCAATGGAACGATGTATCAACAGATGTTGAGCTTGATATTAGTGGTGTTTCACCTGGTAATTACTTTATTCAAATTCCTGAGCTAATGAATAAAGCACAGATGATTATTAAAAAGTAATAATAGAGAAACTATAATAAAAAGCCACCAGAAAATTTTCTGGTGGCTTTTTATTTCACAGAGCAAGTTTAGATGCCCCTAATCATTTACTGATCGGATGACTTGAAGTCATCCGATCAGTAAACTTTACAATAATCTCATCTCAAATCAAATTAATTATTATAAACTATATGTTTATTTAACAATAATTAATATATTTGGTCTTCTCGTTCGGGGGAATAGCTGTTTTCATTTGTTCTTATATTATAAACACCAATGATCCTTGAGAAGAAACAGCTTACAAACGTTAAGAAATCGAAAAAGTATGTTAAGGAGCAGAGAAATGACTGGAAGAAATCAAAGAATGGCGCGAAGAAGTGGACAAATGCCCCGAAGAAGATCAAAAAGTATATTAAGGAACAGCTCGTGACCAAGAAGAAACACGAGGTCATATTAATTAAATAAAACAACATGTCCACAAGAAGAAAGAATTCCGAAGCCGGGGTATTGGAGCAATACCGAGTTTCACTTGAAAATGCGAAGCAACAACCAACTATTTCATCCATTTTAGCTGAATATGGCTACATTGCCGAAGTGCTGGCAAGCGGGGAAAACCTTTATGCAGAAACATTACAGGTTTACTCCTTAAACAAAACCGAGGATGATGAGACCACGGCAGCATCTACTGCTTTTAAAGAAAAGAAAGATGCCCTAATAGCACTGTACAGAACCCACCGCAAGAAAGCGAAAGTCGCCTATCTTAATGATCCTGTCACATTGGATTTATTGCTTGTAAACGGAAGCCAACCCGGAGTATATGTGAAATGGATGGAAATGGTAAAAAAATTCTATGCTGAGGTTTCTGCAAGTGAAGAGCTAAAAACTAAGCTTGCCCGGTACAAGGTTACCGAAGAAGAAATTACATTGGGCACTACCTTAATTGCTGAAACAGAAGCCGCCCGTTCCGAATATCTTCGGGAGGTTGGAGAGTCGGAAGATACAACAAAACAAAAAGACTCTGCTTTTTCAAAATTGGACGACTGGATGAGTGAATTTTATGCTGTGGCAAAAATTGCCTTGGAAGATCACCCGCAATTGTTAGAGTCTCTTGGGAAATCAGTTAAAAGCTAAGTTTTGTTTGCATACTCATCGGATGACTTCCAGTCATCCGATGAGTAGAAGGCTAGATTTTTTGTAGCTATTGATCCGATGACTTTAGTTTATTGATCGGATGACTTAAAGTCATCCGATCAATAAAAAACTCACCAATATTTCTCAATCATGCATTTCGCAACCGACCATGTTTACCACATTTACAACAGGGGAAATAATTCCCAAAAGATTTTCTTCTCCAAGGATAATTATTTGTTTTTCCTAAAAAAGATTAAGACCTATATTTTACCATACGCTGATATTTTAGCATGGTGTTTAATGCCTAATCATTTTCATTTGATGGTGTATGTGCATGATGTTGAGATAGAAGTTGATGTTGGTGCTAGAGATCGGATGACTTCCAGTCATCCGATCTCTAAAAAGCGTACTTTAAATAATTCAATTGCAATTATTCTAAGATCATATGCACGTGCAATTCAAAAACAGGAAAATCTTAATGGATCATTATTTCAGGCAAAAACAAAAGCCAATTGTCTAACTCAAATAGATGGGATAACTCCTTCATGGTTTTATTCGAGTTTTGGCACCATTATTAATATTGCGCAGTCAAAAGATGATCCCTTGCAAATTTGTTTCGATTACATTCATTTAAATCCGGTAAAAGCCAGCTTGGTTAAAACTTGTAACGATTGGGAGTTTTCTTCTGCACGGGATTATGCAGGGATGAGAAAAGGGAAGTTGATTAATAGAGAAAAATCAAATGAGTTTGGATTGGTTTATTAATTTTTTTTTGGTCTTACTGATCCGATGACTTTACCTACTACTGATCGGATGACTGGGAGTCATCCGATCAGTAAGCTATACCAATCAGAAATTCTAAAGTCATCGGATCAGTAAACAATATTCTCATCCCGAATAAATCAATCATTAAAATATATGATATCGAACAGAAACTCATCGCCTACTCCAAATAAGTATATCCATACAACCCTGAACGATAGTTTGATAAAAATTCTTTTCCTTCTTCTGCAGAAATTTTCCCTTGTTTTACCGATGCAGTAACCCATTTTTCAACGGAACGAACCATTTGCTTGGGATTATATTGCACATAATCAAGCACTTCAGCAACGGTTTCCCCATCAATAATCTGATCAATAGAATAACTTTCGCCATCAACAGATACATGCACCGCATTTGTGTCTCCAAACAAGTTGTGCAAATCCCCTAGAATTTCCTGATAAGCACCAACCAAAAATACACCGATATAATACGACTCACGAGACTTTAACGAATGTACCGGCAATGAATATGAAACATTCCGGGTAGAGATGAAATTGTCAATCTTTCCATCAGAATCGCAAGTTATATCATGTAAGGTAGCTACTCTGTCTGGTTTCTCATTCAATCTGTGAATTGGCATAATTGGGAATATCTGATCAATAGCCCACGAGTCTGGCAAAGACTGAAACAGCGAGAAATTGCAGAAATATTTATCGGCCAAAAGTTTTGGTAAAGACAAGAGTTCATCAGGGACATGCCTCATTTTTTGAGTTATCTGATGAATATCATGAGCTATAGACCAAAACAAACGTTCCACCTGTGCCCGTGTTTTCAAATCAATCAAACCGAGGCTAAACAAATCCAGAGCTTCTTCACGAATCTGTTGTGCATCATGCCACGATTCCAGCATTTTAGGCTGATTCAGCGTATCCCATGTTTCATACAACTCCTTAACCAGATCATGATCACTTTCGTCCAATTCGGTATCATCGCTCCATTCCGGCAAAGTAGTTCCTTCCAGAACTTCAAAAAGAAGAATCGAATGATGAGCCGTAAGCGAACGCCCGGATTCAGTAATGATATTCGGATGTGGAATATTATTTTTTTCACTAACATCAACCATCACAGAAACGGCATCGTTCACATATTCCTGAATGCTATAATTTACGCTGCTCTCACGGTTTGGAGAACGTGTCCCATCATAGTCGACACCAAGTCCTCCTCCAATATCTACAAATTCAACCTTGAAACCCATCAGACACAATTGCGCATAAAACTGTGATGCTTCACGCAAGGCAATTTTAATCCTTCGTATTTTATTAATCTGGCTACCAATGTGAAAATGGACAAGTTTTAGGCAATCTTTCATATCATTTGCCTCCAGATAATCGACGGCTTCAAGCAACTCACTTGAAGTAAGTCCGAACTTACTACCATCGCCTCCAGAGCTTTCCCATTTTCCGCTTCCGGTACTTGCCAGTTTTATACGAATTCCCAGATTGGGCTTTATCTTTAAACGCTTCGCAATTTTAGTAATTAGCTTAAGCTCGTTCAATTTTTCAACAACAACATAAATTCTACGCCCCATTTTTTGAGCGAGCAAAGCCAGTTCTATATAATCTTCATCTTTATAACCATTGCAAATAATCAATGAATCATTATTTGTACTTGTAGCAATTACCGCATGAAGTTCCGGCTTTGATCCTGCCTCGAGACCAATATTGAATTTTTGCCCATGACTAACTATCTCTTCAACTACCGGACGCATCTGGTTAACCTTAATCGGGTAAATGATGAAGTTTTCACCCTTATAGTCATACTCCTCCGCTGCAATTTTGAAGCAACTGGTCATCTTCTCAATCCGGCTATCCAAAATATCCGGAAAGCGAATAAGCATAGGCAGCTCTACATCACGTATTTGCAACTCATCGATTAACTCTTTCAAATCGATTTTAGGTCCTCCCTTTCTGGGAGTAGCCACCACGTTCCCTTTCTCATTAATTGAAAAGAAATTTACGCCCCAACCATTAATGTTGTAAAGCTCTTCGGTGTCCTCAATGCGCCATTTTCTCATTTTTCAATAAAAATAAAATGTGAAAAAATTAGGGAGGCAAATATAATTTTTCATTCAAAAAAAATACAGCTTTTTTAGGTGAAATTTAAATCCGCACAAAAATTTGTTATCCCCTAGTATACAGAGAGTAAAACTCAATAATACAAAAACGATTATTGAGGGAAAAACGGGCAGCGTTCTTCCATACATTCTTTATTATTTGAAGAGTATTCGCAAATAATTTTTTCGGTTGAAGAAAGATCAAAATCCATTTTTTCTTTCAAGAAACCAACGGCCTCCTGAATAGAAATAAAAGTAACCCTTTTGCAGCACCTGGGACCTCCAAGAGCTGACATGCTTTTCAACGATAAGCTGGTCATCAGATTTGCAAGCTCCCACTCTGACGTACTTAAAGGTAATGCCCCGGTAATAAGGCTAATGAAAATACCTGTTCCAACTGCAGCTCCGCAACTTCCATGTGTTCCACAAAAAGCTCCAGGAACCAGATTTGCTCTGTTCCTGCAAGTAATCAGCAACTTTTTAAAATTCGCTGGTCGTCCTTTTGTATTAAAATAGGTTGTTAAAAGTACGGCAGGAACCAAAAAATGATGCTCAGGACAGTGCATGTTGAAATTTGGGAACTTCATTAATTTATTAGCCAATTCATAGGGATTTTTAGAATCTGTATAAAGGCAATGATTAAAGATTAACTCCGCAGTATCCAAAGAAAGGCAATCAGCACATATTAGAAAGGTATCCTCATTCCTTTTTTCAATATTGATTACAGAATTGCAATATTCACAGGTTGGTTTATTCTTCATAACTAAGAATGAATTTAGTTTTATGAAATGGCTTCTTTTAGGTTGAAAGAAATTCCCTGACTTCAAATATAATTTATTTACAGGCTTTATGTTGTTAATCAATATTAATCAGTCTATCGTTTAAAATAATAATTTGTAAATGTTTGTTATTAACTGGAGATTCTGAAAATAAAAAAGTCCCATCTGAAACAGACGGGACTTTCCAATATTCTAAAAAAACTGTTTAATATTCGTTCCAGCTTTTAATGGTAATATCATCTTCCTTGTATTTGCAGAATGCCTGAATAAAAGCACTTGCAACACGAGCATTTGTAATCAACGGAATGTTAAAGTCAATTGAATTCCTTCGGATTTTATACCCATTACTCAACTCACGTTTCGTGTAATTTTTAGGAATATTTACAACAAGGTCAATTTTTTCTCACGCAAATATTCGATTGTATTTGGATGACGATCTTCCTCATCTGGCCAGTGTAACATGGTTGACTCAACGCCATTTTCTCTAAGGAAACGATGTGTGCCTTCAGTTGCAAATATATTGTAATTACGCTCTTCCAATAAACGTGCACTTTCTAAAAGTTCCAGTTTTGAACGGGCTTGTCCGGAAGAAATCAAGATGTTCTTTTCAGGAATTTTATAGCCTACAGAAAGCATCGACTTCAAAATTGCTTCGTAGAAATTTTCTCCAATACAGCCAACTTCTCCAGTTGATGACATGTCAACACCTAATACGGGATCCGCATTTAATAAGCGGTGGAATGAGAACTGAGGAGCTTTTACCCCAACATAATCCAGTTCAAATAAAGACTTGTCCGGCTTTTTATAGGGAACGCCCAACATCACCTGAGTAGCAATTTCAATCAGGTTAATCTTCATCACTTTAGAAACGAATGGGAAGCTTCGAGAAGCCCTTAAGTTACACTCAATTACTTTTATGTCGTTATCTTTTGCCAGGAACTGCATATTGAATGGCCCGGAAATGTTCAAGGCTTTTGCAATTTCCCTGGAAATTCGTTTGATACGGCGAATGGTCTCCACATACAATTTTTGTGGAGGGAAAACGATGGTAGCATCACCTGAGTGCACCCCTGCAAACTCAACGTGTTCTGAAATTGCATAAGCAACCATTTCACCCTTGTCTGCAACAGCATCAATTTCAATCTCTTTAGCCAGTTCGATAAACTCAGTTACAACAACCGGATGTTCTTTCGATACATCGGCAGCCATTTTCAGGAAGTGCTCCAATTGATCCGGGTTAGAAACCACATTCATTGCAGCACCGGAAAGTACGTATGATGGACGGATCAAAACAGGGAAATCAACAACTTCAATAAACTTGTAGATATCTTCGATACTTGTTAACTCACTCCAGCGAGGCTGATCTACTCCAAGATCATCCAACAATGAGCTAAATTTCTTACGGTCTTCAGCATTATCAATTTTTAAGGCAGGAGTTCCCAAAATTGGCACATTCTGTCCATCAAGTTTCATAGCCAGGTTGTTTGGAATCTGACCACCCACGGAAAGAATAACTCCTTTAGGTACCTCCAGATCAACAATATCCATGGTACGTTCAAAACTCAACTCATCGAAGTAAAGACGATCACAGTTATCGTAATCGGTACTTACTGTTTCAGGGTTGTAGTTTATCATGATTGAACGCAGATCTTCTTTACGAATAGAGTTGATCGCATTTACAGAACACCAGTCAAACTCAACCGAACTACCTATACGGTAAGCTCCCGAGCCAAGAACAATCACAGATTTATCATCGTGTTGAAACTCGACATCATGTTCCGTACCATTATAGGTAAGGTACAGGTAATTCGTCTGAGCAGGATATTCCCCTGCCAGAGTATCAATCTGTTTTACAGAAGGAGTAATTCCCCGAGACTTACGATGTTCACGAACCTCAAGTACTTTTCCATTGATTGTTTCATCATATACATCCTGAACTAGACGGGCAATCTGGAAATCGGAGAAACCTGCTTTTTTGGCATCTAATAATAATTCATCATCCAATTCACTTAACGAATCAACTTCGGAAAGTTGATCTTTAATCATGTGGATTCTATATAGTTTTTGAAGGAACCAGTGATCAATTTTTGTTTTCTGGTAGATTTCTTCAATCGTATATCCTTTGGCAAATGCCGAAGCGATGGCAAAAATACGGCGGTCTGTAGGATTGATTAATTCACTGTCAATTTCATCAATAGTGATTTCTGCTTTGTTTCCAACAAAACCATGCATTCCCAAGCCAACCATACGGATACCTTTTTGAATGGCTTCTTCGAAGCTACGACCGATAGACATGATTTCACCAACGGACTTCATAGAACTACCGAGGTTCTTGGAAACGCGGCTAAATTTATTTAAGTCCCAGCGAGGAATCTTACAAACCACATAATCAAGAGCTGGCTCGAAACAAGCTGTAGTAACTTTAGTAACCGAGTTACTTAGCTCGTGCAATCCGTAGCCCAAACCTAACTTGGCAGCGACAAACGCAAGCGGATAACCAGTTGCTTTAGATGCCAAAGCCGATGAACGTGACAAACGGGCATTTACCTCAATAACACGGTAATCTTCAGAATGAGGATCCAGAGCAAACTGTACGTTACACTCACCAATTACGCCAATATGACGGATAATGCGGATTGAAATTTCACGAAGTTTGTGATATTCTGCGTTTGACAATGTTTGTGAAGGAGCAACTACAATACTTTCTCCTGTGTGAATTCCAAGAGGATCGAAGTTTTCCATATTACAAACCGTAATACAGTTGTCGTATTTGTCACGAACAACTTCGTACTCAACTTCTTTCCATCCTTTTATCGATTCTTCAACCAAAATTTGAGGAGAATATGAGAAAGCACTTGAAGCTAAGTTTTTAAGTTCTTCATCGTTAGCACAGAAACCACTACCTAAACCACCTAAAGTATATGCAGCACGTATAATGATTGGGTAACCAATTTTTTCAACAGCAGCATAAGCTTCCTCCATAGTTTCACAGGCAAAACTTCGTGGCGTTTTTACATTGATTTCGCCCAGCTTACCAACAAATATATCTCGATCTTCAGTATCGATAATTGCCTGTACCGGAGTACCAACAACTTCAATGTTATATTTTTCAAGAACACCGGTACGGAATAATTCAACACCGCAATTTAGAGCTGTCTGTCCACCAAAAGCTAACAGGATTCCATCAGGATTCTCTTTTTTAATGACTTGTTCAACAAAGAATGCAGTTACCGGTAAGAAATAAACCTTATCAGCAATCTCTTCTGAGGTTTGTATGGTTGCAATGTTTGGGTTTATAAGAACAGTTTTTACACCTTCTTCTTTTAAAGCTTTTAAAGCCTGCGATCCCGAGTAGTCAAACTCCCCGGCTTCACCGATCTTTAATGCTCCGGAACCCAGTACAATTACCTTTTTAATATTTGTATTTAATCTTGCCATGTCTTTGTCTTAAGCTTTTTTATTCTTTTCAATATTCTCCATAAACACATCAAACAAAAATTCCGTATCAACCGGACCACTTGATGCTTCCGGGTGGAACTGAGTAGAGAAGAAAGGTTTTGTTTTATGTTTTATCCCTTCATTAGTTTCGTCATTCACATTCGTAAACATGGCTTCCCAGTCACTTGGTAAAGATTTAGGATCTACGGCAAATCCATGATTCTGAGAGGTTATATAACAGCGATCTGTTCCGGCATAAAGCACTGGTTGGTTGTGGCTACGATGACCAAATTTCAGTTTATAGGTTTCAGCACCTGCTGCACGGGCAAGCAACTGATTCCCCAGGCAAATTCCCATAATTGGTTTTTCTGCATCAAGCACCTTCTTTATATTATCAACTGTTTCTTCACACTGTGCAGGATCACCCGGCCCATTAGATAGGAAAACACCATCATACTCTTCACCTGTAAAGTCATAATTCCATGGCACACGAATAACAGTGGCATTTCTTTCAAGCAAACATCGGATGATATTATTCTTCACCCCACAATCCACAAGAACAACTTTATGCTCTCCATCTCCATACACTTCTTTCTCCTTTGTGCTGGCAATAGCAACAAGGTTTTCCTTATTGGGGTCATAAAACTCAACTTTTTCATCTTCAAATTCAATCTTGCCCAACATAGACCCTTTTACTCGCAAAATTTTTGTTAATGCTCGTGTATCAATGCCATATAATCCAGGAACCTTTGATTCTTTCAGCCAGTCACCTAAACTTTTTATTGCATTCCAGTGACTATATTCCGAAGAATAATCAGAGATTATCAACCCGCTAATATGCACTTTATGAGATTCATAATGTTTATGAACACCTTTCTCCATTTCATCAGTAGGCACACCGTAATTACCGATTAGTGGATAAGTAGAAACCAGAATTTGCCCCGTATATGAAGGATCTGTTAAACTTTCAGGGTAACCTGTCATAGCAGTATAAAACACTACCTCACCAGCAACAGATTTATCGTACCCAAAAGATTTCCCTTCGAAACGAGTGCCATCTTCTAAAACCAAACTGACTTTTTTTGCCTCTGTCATTTTATGATCGCTTATAGATTAAAAAAAATGCGTCTGACTACTAAAGTAGGGCAAACGCATTGTGCTTATTTCTTTTAACTTGATGTTTTTTCTTCACTTCCTCAGATATTAATCTGTGTATTCTAAAATCTTCTTTCAAGACCTGTTTCTTAAATCCGGTACAAAAATAGAAATAATTCTTGAATTTTAATTTGCTTTCTATAAAAAATGAATATTTTTGCATGACGTTTGTATATATATTCAAATGAAAAACAGAACACAAAGACAGTTAGCTATAAAAAAAATAATCAACTCTCAGGAAGTACATAGCCAGGAAGAGTTATTAATGAAGCTTACAGAAGAAGGATTTGAACTGACTCAAGCTACATTGTCGCGTGATTTAAAATTACTAAAGGTTGCGAAAGTTCCTCATGCAACGGAAGGATATATTTACAGAATTCCTGAGGCAAATGGGAACACACAGCAGGAAAATAATGTGCAGGTAAACTTCTTAATTGATAGTTTTAAGAGCATAAATTTCTCGGGCAACCTTGCAGTTATAAGAACCCGTCCCGGATATGCAAGTGGAATTGCTGCGGTTTTAGACAATGCTGAACCGTATGAGATTTTAGGAACCATTGCCGGAGACGATACAGTTTTGATAATATTGAGAGAAGGAATTACTTCAAGTGATCTATTAAATAGTCTATTATTAATCATGCCAGGCTTACAAAAAAAGATTGGCAAATAGCGGAAAAAGAAGAGTTGGAAAAAATAAAAGTAGAAGTAGCCAGCAAGGCTCACTTAAAATATACAACAATAATAAATGATACAATAGATGCTGCTTCCAAAGAGCGCGGCACTGGTATCGCCCGCCGTTCTGACGAGTATATCACAAAAAAGATACTCGAAGGAAAGGCAATTATTGCTTTGGACGGTGAAAAATTTGCCGGTTTTTGCTACGTCGAATCGTGGGGACACAATCGTTTTGTTGCAAACTCCGGATTAATTGTAGTAAAAGAATATCGTGGCGGCGGATTGGCTCGGGAAATTAAAAAGAAAGCTTTTGAGTTGTCCCGTAAAAAATTTCCAGATGCAAAAATCTTCGGGTTAACAACCGGACTGGCAGTCATGAAGATCAACCATGAGTTAGGCTATCGTCCTGTAACTTTTTCGGAATTAACCGATGATGAAGATTTCTGGAAAGGATGTCAAAGTTGTGTGAACTACGACATTTTACAACGCACAGGCCGATCAAAATGCCTTTGTACAGGGATGCTTTACGATCCGAAATGGGATGAAAAGAAGAAAGAAAAAGAAAAAAATAAATCGGAAAAACCTAAACGGATTTCTTTGATCGAAATGATTGGGAGACTAACCACAAAAGGAAATTCAAATGGAAATGATTCCGGTTTTAGCATGTTTAAAAAATCAAAACAAAAAATAAGTGATGGCACTGTACTAAAGGCAACGAAGTGATTTCTATACAACATTAAAAAAGAATTTTCGCAAGTAAGATAATTAAGCAGCATCACCCACATGCGAAAAGTATTCTAGAAATTAGTTACAGTGTCATCACTATAAAAAAGAATTAAAAAATGAAAGAAAAGGTAGTACTGGCATACAGTGGAGGTTTAGATACCTCGTTTTGCGCAAAATACCTCTCGGTAGAAAAAGGGCTTGAAGTTTATACCGCAATCGCCAACACAGGTGGTTTTGGTGAAGAAGAACTGGAAACAATCGAGAAAAAAGCCTACGAACTTGGTTCGGCCAAGCATGTTACCCTTGATGTTACGGATACTTATTATCAGAAATGTATCCGCTACATGGTTTATGGCAATGTCTTGCGTAATAATACATACCCTATTTCAGTAAGTTCTGAACGCGTTTTCCAGGCAATTGCGATTATCGAATATGCAAAAAAAATTGGTGCAAAATATGTTGCTCATGGAAGTACCGGAGCTGGTAACGACCAGGTTCGTTTCGACCTTACATTTGAAGTTCTTGCACCTGATATTGAGATATTAACACCAACACGTGATTTACAATTAACACGTGAAGCTGAAATCAACTACCTGAAAGAACATGGTGTTGATGCTGATTGGTCTAAAATGGCTTACTCAATCAACAAAGGTTTATGGGGAACAAGTATTGGAGGGAAAGAAACTTTAACCTCAGACCAAACTTTACCCGAATCGGCATACCCTTCACAATTGACAGAAAAAGAAGAAAAAGATATTGTCCTTGATTATGAAAAAGGACAGCTCGTAGGTGTTGATGGTAAAAAATACGAAAATGGTGTTGATGCAATCCGTGCTTTGGAAGCTATTGCTGCTCCTTATGGCATTGGTCGCGACATGCACATTGGTGATACTATCATTGGAATTAAAGGCCGAGTAGGTTTTGAGGCTGCTGCTCCGATGGTCATTATCAAAGCTCATCAAATGCTTGAAAAACACACGTTAACAAAATGGCAGAATTACTGGAAAGAACAACTGGGAAACTGGTACGGAATGTTCTTGCACGAATCTCTTTACCTTGAGCCTGTTATGCGTGATATCGAGAAATTCCTTGAAAACACGCAAGAGTCTGTTACGGGTAAAGTGATTGTTAAGCTAAAACCGTATCAATATGTATTGGTTGGAGTTGATTCAAAATACGACTTGATGAAATCTGACTTTGGCGAATATGGTGAAATGAATAAAGCATGGACCAGTGATGACGTAAAAGGATTTACAACTATCCTTGGAACATCTCTGAAAATATACAATTCTGTAAATAAGAAATTTTAATCCGGAAGAAAAATGGTGAAAGTTGGAATTATTGGAGGTGCAGGTTATACTGCCGGTGAGCTGATCCGGATTTTAATGTATCATCCACAAGCTGAAATTACATTTATTCAAAGTAGCAGTAATGCAGGAAATCCGGTCTATGAAGTGCACCGTGATTTGCTTGGTGATACGAATATGACTTTTGTGAAAGATCCTGATTTCAGTAATTGTGATGTGATTTTCCTTTGCATGGGACATGGAAAATCCGTTCAATTTGTTGAGTCAAATGATATTCCTGAGTCGGTGAAAATTATTGACTTAAGTCACGACTATCGTTTGAAAAGAAATGGCAACGACTTTATTTATGGCCTTCCTGAAATGAACAGAGAAGATATTCGTTCTGCTTCTCATATTGCAAACCCGGGTTGTTTTGCCACAGGCATTCAAATGGCACTATTGCCATTGGCTGCTGCAGGATTGCTAAAAAATGAAGTTCATGTTCATGCAATAACCGGTTCAACCGGAGCAGGTCAGGCACCATCAAGAACATCTCACTTTAGCTGGAGAAACGGTAATGTGTCAGTTTATAAAGCCTTTAAGCACCAACATTTGGGTGAAATTACCCAAAGCATGAAACAGCTTCAAAGTTCTTTCGATAAGGCGATCAACTTTATTCCTGTACGGGGAAATCATACCCGCGGAATTTTTGCATCCGTTTATACTGATTTTGCCGGAACAGAAGAAGAAGCAATCAAACTTTACGAAGATTATTATGCTGAGCATCCTTTCGTTTTTGTAACCAACGAAAACCCGGATGTAAAACAGGTAGTCAACACAAATAAAGCCTTGGTACACATTGAAAAACACGATGATAAAATCATGATTTTAAGTGTAACGGACAACCTTCTAAAAGGCGCATCGGGACAGGCAGTACAGAATATGAATTTAATGTTCGGCTTGGATGAAAAAGCCGGACTAAACTTAAAACCAGTTTCCTTCTAATATGAAACTATTTGACGTATATCCACTTTTCGATATAACTCCGGTAAAAGGAGAAGGTTGCTATGTGTGGGATGATCAAGGAAACAAATACCTTGATTTGTACGGTGGACATGCAGTAATTTCTGTGGGTCACAGTCATCCTCATTATGTAAAAAAAATAAGTGCCCAGCTTGAAAGTATTGGTTTTTATAGCAACTCTGTACAAATTCCTCAACAAAAGGAATTGGCCGAAAAGCTTGGGAAACTATCTGGTCTTAATGATTATCAGCTTTTCCTTTGTAACTCAGGAGCTGAAGCCAATGAAAATGCTATCAAACTGGCATCATTTATTACAGGTCGAAAAAAGATTATCAGCTTTAAAAAAGGATTTCACGGGCGTACTTCAGCAGCAGTCGCCGCAACCGATAATCCGAAAATTATTGCTCCGGTAAATGAAACCGAAAATGCGGTAATTCTACCGTTTAATGATATTGAACAAGTTGAGCAGCAACTAAAGACTGAAGAAATTGCAGCTATAATTGTGGAAGGAATTCAGGGAATTGGAGGTATCCACATCCCTGAACCTGCTTTTCTGGAACAACTCGAAAAGCTTTGTAAACAATATGGCACAAAGCTTATTTTAGATGAGATCCAATCGGGTTATGGACGTAGTGGAAAGTTCTTCGCCTTCCAATACACAAACGTAAAACCCGATATTGTGACTACAGCTAAAGGAATGGGGAATGGTTTTCCAATTGGAGCTGTTCTGATTGCTCCTGACCTGGAACCATGGTATGGCATGCTTGGAACAACTTTCGGGGGAAACTACCTTGCTTGTGCTGCAGGAATAGCTGTTCTGGAAATCATGGAGAAGGAAAAACTCGTAGAGAACTCTGAAAAGGTGGGTAGCTATCTATTGGAAAAACTTTCTCAGATTAAAGAAATAAAAGAAGTTAGAGGAAAAGGTTTAATGATCGGAATGGAATTTAACGAACCCATAAAACCAATCAGAACTGCATTACTTAAAGAAGATCATATATTTACAGGAGTGTCTGGAACTAATACAATAAGGCTCCTACCTCCACTTACATTAAATATGAAACAGGCTGAAGAATTTATTATTAAATTTGAAGGCGTTTTAAAAAGGCTAAACGTTAAAGCCTTATAAATTATACGATTATGAAAGTCGGGAAAATTGCCATTATTGGATCAGGAAACATGGGAGGCGCCATTGCAAATGGTGTTATCAAGTCAGGCTATTTAGAGCCTTCAGCTATTTTCATGTCTGATCCGAGACCGCATGCTTTAGATGATTTTGGAGCTAAAGGTGTGAACACCTTTCAAAATAATGCCGAAGCAGTTAAAGATGCTGATTTAGTTCTCTTTGCTGTTAAGCCATACCTTATTGAAGAGGTGATCAAAGACATGAAAGTCTCCATCACTGATGATAAAATTATTGTTTCTATTGCTGCAGGTGTTGACCTCTCCCATCTTGAAGAGTGGATAGGAAAAGAAAAGAAGATCGTCCGGGTAATGCCAAACACAGCTATAGCCATTCAGGAATCAATGACTTGTATCACAGCTAATGAAGCAGCCACTGAATACCTGGATATGGTAAAAGATCTGTTTGACCAACTGGGAGAAACTGTGGTTATCCCTGAAAAAATGATGGCAGCAGCAACAGTTCTTGCATCTTGTGGAACAGCTTATGCACTTCGCTATGCACGTGCTTCTATGCTAGGAGGAATTGAGATGGGCTTCACTGCAGAAATGGCCAAGTTCATGACTGCTCAAACTGTAAAGGGAGCTGTTCAGTTATTAATGGAATCAAATACTCACCCTGAAAGTGAGATAGATAAAGTTTCAACCCCGGGTGGAATTACCATCAAAGGATTAAACGAGATGGAGCACCAGGGATTCAGTTCAGCAGTTATACAAGGGCTGATTGCAGCTTACGATAAAGTTCGATAAGACTACAAGCATGTTCAAGTATAAACGCATAACCGTAAAAGTCGGTAGTAACGTTCTAACCAAGTCTGATGGTACACTCAATGTTGACCGCATAGGACATCTGGTAGATCAGATTGCTTACCTCCACAAACATGGAGTTGAAGTCATCTTGGTTTCATCCGGCGCTGTTGCAGCAGGTCGTAGTGAACTGAATATTCAGAAAAAAATGGATATGGTTTCATCGCGGCAGTTATGGTCAGCAGTTGGGCAGGTAAAACTGATAAATTGCTATTCTGATTTCTTTAAAAATCAAAATATCGTTTGTGCTCAGGTATTGACCACCAAAGATAATTTTGGCGATAGAAATCATTACCTGAACATGAAAAACTGCTTTACTACTTTACTGGAAAACCGGGTTGTGCCAATTGTGAACGAAAATGACACAATATCTGTCACTGAATTGATGTTTACTGATAATGATGAACTGTCAGGATTAATTGCAACCATGCAGGATTCTGAGGCGCTAATCATTTTAAGTAATATTGAGGGAATTTACGATGGCAACCCCACATCTCCTGATTCTAAGATCATTGAGAAAATCAATCCCAAAGATAAAGAATGGACAAAAAACATTCTTACTCAAAAATCCGGATTTGGACGTGGCGGAATGCTAACTAAAAGTGGAATTGCCCGTAAAGTAGCAAAAGGAGGAATTGCTGTGCATATAGCAAGTGGGCTACGGGATAATGTTTTAATTGATATTCTTAAAGAGAACAAAGAATTAAAACACACTCAATTTAAAGCAGTTGAAAAAAAGGAATCCAACGTAAAAAAGTGGATTGCTTACTCTGAAGATTTTGCTAAAGGTGAACTGGTTATTAACCAGGGAGCCAAAGATGCCTTATTTTCACCAAAAGCGACAAGCCTTTTATTAATTGGTGTGACCCAGGTAAAAGGAATGTTTAAAAGCGGAGATATTGTCCGCATTGTCGATGAAAAAGGCAATGCCGTTGGTTGGGGAAAATCAAAGTTTAGCTCTGAAAAAGCAGAAAATGAACTTGGGAATAAGAACCAAAAACCAATCGTGCACTATGATTATTTGTATTTAATTGAAAATTAATAATGAAGTTTGGCTCAGGATATAAGTTATACCCTTTTCTTATAACCCCCTTTTTGTTGACTTCAACAAAGTTATAAATATTCTGAGCTTGTCCCCTTCTCCCCCCAGGGAAGGGGACTTTTTAAATGATAAAACCATGGATGTTAAAAAACAACTGGAACTCACACTTAAGGCAAGCCGAAGCCTCAATTTATTAAGCGTTGAGAAAATCAACCTAATCCTGAATGATGTGGCAAAAGCCGCTATTGAAAACACTCAGGTTATTCTGGAAGAAAACAAAAAAGATTTAGCCCGTATGGATGAAAACGATCCAAAATACGACAGGCTAATGCTTACTCCGGAACGTATTGAAGGAATTGCCAGTGATATCAAAAATGTTGCTTCATTGCCATCACCTCTCGGACGAATGCTTAGTGAGACTGTGCGTCCAAACGGATTAAAGGTTAAACGCATATCTGTGGCATTCGGTGTTATTGGCATCATTTACGAAGCTCGCCCAAATGTGACTTTCGATGTTTTTTCACTTTGCCTGAAATCAGGAAACGCCTGTGTTTTAAAAGGAGGCAGCGATGCAATCGATTCAAACACAGCCATTACAAAGGTGATTCATGAAGTTTTGGAAAATCATGGAATCGATAAAAATATATTGACTTTATTACCTGCAGATCGTGAGGCAACAGCTCAAATTCTGAATGCTCACGGTTTTGTAGATTTGATCATTCCTCGTGGCTCACAAGGCCTAATCAACTTTGTACGTAAAAACGCAACCATTCCTGTAATTGAAACGGGAGCCGGGATTTGCCATACTTATTTTGATGAATTTGGCGATACCGAAAAAGGAAAAGCAATTGTAAACAATGCGAAAACTCGTCGAGTGAGTGTTTGTAATGCGTTGGATTGCCTGGTAATTCACGAATCAAGATTGGCTGATTTACCAGAAATTTGCAATTTATTACCTGAAAGCAAAGTGATTGTTTATGCCGATGAAAAAGCATATGCTGCATTGGATGGGAAATACCCTGCTGAGCTACTTGAAAAAGCCACAGAAGAATCTTTTGGCACTGAATTCCTCGATTATAAAATGTCCATTAAAACAGTCGCTTCTTTTGATGATGCACTGGATCATATAGCAGCAAACAGCTCGAAACACAGTGAAGCCATCATCTCAGAAAATGAAGAGCGATTGGATTTATACCGTAGATTAGTAGATGCATCATCTGTTTATTGTAATGTTTCAACTGCATTTACCGATGGAGCTCAGTTTGGCTTGGGAGCAGAAATTGGCATCTCAACTCAAAAGCTTCACGCCCGCGGTCCAATGGCTTTGGAAGAACTAACAAGTTATAAATGGATAATCGACGGCGAAGGAATTATTCGCGATAAATAGAAAAAAACAGTCATCCCGAACTTGTTTCGGGATCTGCATCAAACACGAAATAATTACTAGATAGAGATCCCGAAACAAGTTCAGGATGACAAGAAAAACGTAATACACAACCCAATATTATGAAACACTTCACTTCCGTTCACGATTTAGAAAATCTTGATGAAGCTCTAAAGTTAGCTCTTGAGCTAAAAAAAGATCCTTATAAATACCAATCACTGGGTAAAAACAAAACCTTACTGCTTGTGTTCTTCAACTCAAGTTTACGCACTCGCTTAAGTACCCAAAAAGCCGGACTAAATCTGGGAATGAATGTAATTGTTTTTGACATCAACGAAGGTGGCTGGAAGCTGGAAACTGAGCTTGGCGTAATTATGGACAGCGACAAACCGGAGCACATTCGTGAAGCTGTTCCTGTAATTGGCAAATACTGTGATATCATTGGAGTTCGCTCGTTTGCTAAATTCGAAAACAAAGAAGACGATTATCAGGAAAAAATCATTCAGCAATTTGTTGATTTTGCCGGAGTACCTGTTGTAAGCATGGAAGCTGCAACTCGCCATCCATTGCAATCGTTTGCAGATCATATTACCATCGAAGAATTCAAAACCAAAGAACGCCCTAAGGTCGTGATGACCTGGGCTCCTCACCCACGTGCTTTGCCTCAGGCTGTACCTAATTCTTTTGTTGAATGGATGCGTGAAACAGATTATGAATTGGTTGTCACTCATCCTGAAGGATACGAACTAGCTCCTGAATTTATGGGTGATTTAAAACCAGAATATGACCAGATAAAAGCTTTCGAAGGTGCAGACTTCATTTACGCAAAAAGCTGGGCTGCTTATAACGATTACGGGAAAGTATTGTCACAAGATCGCGACTGGACAGTTTCAGATCGTCAAATGGCTGTAACCAACAATGCGAAATTCATGCACTGCTTGCCTGTTCGCCGTAACATGATTGTTTCTGATTCAGTAATCGACAGCCCTAATTCTGTTGTTGTTGAAGAAGCAGGGAACCGTCTATTCTCTGCGCAAGCTGTGTTGAAAATGTTGTTGGATCAGATGAAGTAACCCTGAATAGACAATCATCCCGAACTTCCTGCCCGGCATAGTCAGACGGGGGGTTCGGGAACTGCATCAAGAAAGGCAAAAAAAATCGAAAGAGATCCTGAAACAAGTTCAGGATGACAAAATATCAAAAGGAGAATGAATACAAAACTCACGATAGTAAAAGTTGGCGGCAAAGTAGTTGAAGAAAAAGAATCCTTACAGGATTTACTGGATCGGTTTTCAAAGCTGGAAGGCTTAAAAGTACTTGTTCACGGAGGTGGTCGCTCGGCAACTGCGATGGCTGCCCGCCTGGGAATTGAAAGCAAAATGGTGGATGGACGCCGGATTACCGATAAAGATACGCTGGAAGTCGTTACCATGGTTTATGGTGGTTTGGTGAACAAAGGAATTGTTTCCAATCTTCAGGCGCTTGGAATTAATGCTATTGGGCTGACCGGAGCCGACCTAAACTATATGCAAGCCATAAAACGTCCGGTAAAAGATATTGACTATGGTTTTGTGGGTGACATTGTTGCTGTCCATGTTGATGAACTGAAATTACTGGTTGAAAAGGGAGTTGTTCCTGTTCTTGCTCCTCTTACACACGATAAGCAGGGAAACATGCTTAACACCAATGCCGATACGATTGCAGCCGAAGCTTCAATTGCTTTCAGTAAATATTACGATGTAGAGTTAGTTTACTGCTTTGAAAAGCCGGGAGTACTTGAAGATGCAGAAGATGATAATTCAGTGATTTCATCTTTAAACCACACCCAATTTAAAGCCTTACAGGAAAGTGGTGCGATCCATGCCGGAATGATTCCAAAACTGGACAATAGCTTTAATGCTATAAGCAAAGGTGTTTCCCGTGTGAGAATCACAAATATTCCGAGTTTGCAGGAAGGTGGGACTACCTTATTGCCGGAATAAAAGAACAATCAAATTGAAGGAATATAATAAATCAATTCCGGCTAATTCATTTCAACCTGGATTACATCTGTCAATTTAGTCAAACTTGTTCTTTGTCCGAAAAATTCTATTAAATCATGGTCTAATTCATGTTTATTTTGCCCAACAATAACGACATACAAATCATCACCTTCAGGCAAATCCTCTTCAAATAAAATTGCATCAATATAAAAAGTAGATGAAGTTTGATTTGTGGGATAATAGATACTCCAAGCTCCACGGGAACGATTGTCGGATATCAAAATGTCTTCATCATTACCAATATATGCATACAAAGTTACATCATTCGGGTTCGTTACTTCTCCTGAAATAACAATTCGCCTATAATTCTCCGGATCATAATTTATCTCATAATTGAATATTTCAGCTTTTGGCTTTTGATATAAAGGAAATGCTCCCGCATCATATGGAACATTTCCTCCAACACATCTAAATTCTTTTATTAGTGCCCCTGAAATTGTATTTGAAGCAGTAATCTCATATGTACCTGCAGGTACATCTCTAATTTCAAATACACCATTCTCATTAGTTGTTGCAGAATAAGAAGTATTCTCGATCGACACAACTGTTCCCGATTGATCAGACATTTGATATCCCTTATCATCAAACAAACGGACAATACCTTGTATATCACCATCCTGAAGGACAAATTCTTCTTCGGTACAAGAAGTCAATAAAATAATACAAAGTAAAGGTGGAAATATTTTTATAAAATTCATTTTCACTATTTTAAGATTTTAATAGATAGATTCCGGAACAACAACATCTATTACTTGTGAAGGATATTGATTATCAATCCCTAAATATATTTTTTCCCCTGATTCATAATCATAGTAATATTCAAGGTCACTTATATTGGGACTACGAGGAGGCACATAAGGATATAAAACTGCATACAAGGTAGATCCTGAAGGGAATAATACTTCATCTGCACGAAAAGTATGATTTATCCGGTTTTCTTCACCATAAGGCTGAATTCTAAAACATTCCATATAATTATTATATGAAACATCCGGACTATCGCTTAAATAGCACATATAATCAACTCTTACCTCATCAGGATTAGAAAAAGTACCTCTGATTGCAAGTATATCTGTATATATTATTTCAAAATTTAAGCTAAGGATTTCAGTATTTATTTTCTGTGACATGTAAACATTAGCAATATTATTCATAAAAAACTGGGGCACTTCCCCTGCAACAAATGTCACACCTTGGAATACGATAGGATAAAAACCTTCTTTCTCAAATAAGAAATTATAAGTACCCGAAGGTAGGTTCTCTAAGACATAGTTTCCATCTATGTCGGAATATGTGCTTATTTCGGGCTTACTCCCTTCTGCTGTAACCTTTACCCCACTATGGTCACTTAGAGGCGTTTGTAATCCAAACTGATGTGGAGTATATCCAAATAAACGTAAGTTGCCCGCTAATTGCCCGGTATCAATATCATAAATCACTTCCTTTTCACACGAGGCAAAAATTGCAACAATCAACAATACAACGATTGTTTTATATCCTTTAGTAATAAAATTCATCCTATTAATTTTTATAGTACAAAACTGATAACATCAGAAGGTTCTCCGGTAGTTCCACCACGAGCCCTGAATCCATCACTGATAATCCCGGAACCAAAAGAAGTTCCCCCATAAACTCGCATATAGAGAGTTGTACCAGGGCTATATCCAGAAAAATCGTCTGTAGATCCTAAATCCAAGTTGAAGTCAGCTCCACTTGCAACATCATCTGATCTCAAATTAAGGAAAGTAGAGTAGTCATATTTATCTTTTGAAACATCTGGATTATCTGAGATATAAATTGAAACAGGAATATTAATAGTACCCGAACTTTCATGACTGTAAGTAATTGTTCCCTGAAGATTAAGATTGCCTTCAACTACTTCCAATGAAAGATTTGACACAACAGTTTGGGATGTCTTAAATATAGCAGTTGGAATATTTAATGGTATTTCTCCTCCAATAAACGGCACAGTTCCACTGTTAGTAGTGTATCCTTCTTTAGACAATTCCAACGAGTAAGTGGCAGTAAGTACATCCAAAAATTCATAATATCCATCTTGGTCTGTTAGTGTACTAACCAAAGGATTCGTACCTACCAACTTAACTAATATGTTATCGTTATCATCTAATGAATGGCCAAATTCATCATAAGCACTTATATGCCCATTAAGGGTACCATTTAGATTAAGGTGTATTGTTTCTTCTTCTTTACAACCAGTAAATAATAGCGGAAAGAAAATAAACATAAACAATATATATTTCCAGGAATAGATTAAATTTCGAACAGGCATCAATAATTACTTTTAGTTTAAGGAGCTCAAATCAATGAATAAAAAGCTTACATTATATGCAAACGATTATAATTTAACAGTAAAATTATAAAATAAACCAAAAATAAAAATCTTATTTAATAAATGACGCCTAAATTTATTTCCTTACTGCAAATATTCCTTAATTTCTTCTTCTTCCGAAATCTCTTCGTTTGAGATTGTCATTGCTGTTTCAATTAAGGCCAGGTGAGAATAGGCCTGAGGGAAGTTTCCCAACATTCTTTTTGTTTCAAAATCAAGATCTTCACTAAATAATCCAAGGTGATTTGAGTAGGACAATAATTTATCAAATCGTTCTTTTGCTTCTTTCTTATATCCGATTTTATACAGACTATTTATCAGCCAGAAAGAACAAATTGTAAATGCAGAACGGGGTGTTCCAAAGTCATCCTTATTCTTATACCTGTACATTAAACCATTATACTCCAAATCTTCCTGTATAGCTAATACGGTGTTTACAAATCGCTGATCATTAGCTTTTATAAAACCGTAAGTTTCCATTAACAACACAGATGCATCCAGGTCTTCAGAACCATATGCCTGAGCAAATGCATTCCGCTTTTCCGACCATGCTTTTTCATGAATATCTCCATAAATTTCATCACGGAGTTTCTTCCAGTCTTTTATGTAGATATTTCGTTTAAGCAAAGTGGCAATTTTCACAGCACGGTCTACAGCAACCCAGCAAAGGACTTTGCTAAATGTAAAATGCTTATTCTCACTACGAATTTCCCAAATTCCCCTGTCTGGCTTATCCCAATTTTCTTCAACAACCTTAATGATATTTCTCACGATTGTCCAAAGTTCCTCACTGGATTCAAGAGAAACGGCATAAATCTCAAAGTGCTGATAAATTACATCCAGCAGAATCCCGTAAATATCATTTTGCTTTTGATGATAAGCCGCATTCCCAGTTCTGACAGGTGATGAATTTTCATAACCAGAAAGATGAGTAAGCTCATGCTCGGTAAGTGTTTTCTCTCCCCGAATACCATACATAATCTGCATTTTTTCATCCTTATCCGGAAGAATATCTATGATGAAGGTTAAATATTTCCGTGCCATCCTCATGTGACCAAGAGATGTCATGATCTTCACCACCATAGATGCGTCCCGAATCCAGCAAAAGCGGTAGTCCCAGTTTCGTTCTTCTCCAATTGCCTCAGGAAGCGAAGTTGTTAGTGCCGCCAGAATAGCTCCACTTTTATCAAAGCTTAACATCTTAAGAGTAAGAGCACTACGAATAATTATTTCTTCATATTTTAAGTATGAAGTTGTACGTTCTGCCCAGTTCAACCAATATACTTTTGTACGCTCCAGCTTTAATTTTGATCTTCTTACATCCTGATGAAGCAACTTCTGATTATAACTTACCAGGCAAAACTCATCTTTGGTTAATTTCAAAGTTTTCTCATCCAATATAGACTGGAGACTAAAACTGGAATATAAATACAAAGAGTCGTAGGGCCCCTCCTTCGTTAAGGTTTTAATATAATCTTCTTCAATCTCATTTTCAACCTCATATTTAGCATATTCCAGATTTGGATCATACTTTAAAGTGAATTCAGGCTCACCATCAACATGAACAAAATAACGAACAATATCAGGCGGAATATAGTAATGACCGTTATCGGGATGACGAAAACGAGGCATAAAATCGTGTACCTCAAAAATGCCATCTGAACATTTAAAACGTGTGACCAGAATATTTGTACGGTCAAGATAAAACTGTTTTGTTTCTATTAAATTCGATGGATGAATTTCAAAACTTCCCCCAATTTTTTTGTCCAGCAGTTTTGCAAATACCGATGAAGAATCAAACTGTGGCAGGCACAACCAATCAAGGCTCCCTTTTTCCGATATTAATGCAGCACTCCTGCAATTCCCAATAACTCCGTAGTTCAAATTATTCATACCTATCTTATCATTAAATTACCAAATCCGTCTTAGACATATTCTGTTTGTGAGAATGCCCTAAAATGGTTATATTCTCGCTAATCGCTTTTCATTATTCAATTTTCGAATAAAAGGAATCTAATCCGGTAAATGAAATTTGAAAAGGAAAAACTTAAAAACTTAAGCTTTAGCTAAATTTTGTTTGCACAATTTCATTTACCAAAGATTGATAATCTATTCAACAATGATACAAGAAACGTGTTTGAATTAATAAATAAAAATCAAAACAATTTATTACACATGAGTAAGATACACATTATATCAAACCGACTACCACTAAGTATTTCAAGAAGTGAAGATGATTTCATGCTAACTCCAAGCGTTGGAGGATTGGCAACAGGGATGAAATCTATTTACAAAGATTACGGAGGTAAATGGATTGGTTGGCCGGGTATTGCAAAAGATGATTTAACCGACGAAGAAGTTGTACAGATTGATAATAAATTGGTTGATGAAAATTGTGAATCAGTACATCTCACAAATGAAGAGATAAACCTCTATTACGAAGGATTTAGTAATAATATTATTTGGCCGCTTTTTCACTATTTTGCTCAGTTCATAGAGTATAACAATGAATTTTGGGAAGCTTATAAAAAAGTTAATCAAAAGTTTGCCGACAAGGCTATGGAAGTGCTCGAAGAAGGAGACACCATTTGGGTTCACGATTATCAGCTTTTATTAGTGCCTGATATGATAAAATCAAAAATGCCCGGGGTAACCATTGGTTTCTTTCTGCACATTCCATTTCCTTCATATGAAGTGTTCAGAATCCTTCCCTGGCGAAAAGAACTTATTCAGGGAATACTTGGTGCAGATTTGATAGGTTTTCACACCTATGATTATGAACGACACTTTTTTAGTTCAGTTAGGCGATTATTTGGATATGAAGTATCCTTTAATCAAATCCATCTGGAAGATCGGATAGTTCTGGGAGATGCCTTGCCAATGGGAATTGATTACGAGAAATTCAACAGCAGTGCAAAAAAAGTTTTCCAAAAAACCCTTCAGGAAAAAACAGAATTACACAGAGAACTGGAAAAGTATTTTCTAGGAGCTCCAGAAAGGAAGCTACTATTGTCAATAGACAGACTGGATTATACAAAAGGAATTCCGAACAGGCTGCGTTCATTTGAGCTCTTTCTGGAGAAATTTCCCGAATATCGCAATAAAGTAACTTTAATTTTATTAGTTGTTCCGTCTCGTGCAGAAGTTGAGAATTATAAACAACTACGAAGTGAAGTTGATGAACTGGTTGGACGAATAAATGGACGATTTGGAACTGTAAATTACACCCCAATCTGGTATTTCTACCGTTCGTTATCTTTTGAAAGTTTAATAGAATTATATGCCAATTCTGATGTCGCGTTAATTACACCTGTACGTGACGGCATGAATCTGGTAGCAAAAGAATATGTTGCTTCCAGGGTTAATAAAACAGGAGTTATTATTCTTAGCGAAATGGCAGGAGTTGCAAAAGAAATGGGTGAAGCAATTATTATTAATCCCAATAATGAAATGGAAATCGCAGATGCCATAAATCAGGCTTTGACCATGCCTGTTGAAGAGCAACGTTCAAGGATGGAATTTTTACAAGATAGAATAAGTCGCTATGATGTTTTTAAATGGTCAAGTGAATTTATAAAGACATTGAAAAAAGCGGAAGGCATTCAGCATAAATTTTTAGCGAAACGAATTACTCCACAAATAAAGAAAGATCTTAGTCTGCAATTTAAGTCGGCCAAAAAAAGAGCCATATTCCTGGATTATGACGGGACTTTAGTCGGCTTTAAAAATGACCCACAGGCAGCCATGCCCGATGAAGAGCTGCATCGTCTGATTACAAAACTTGAAAAAGACGAACAAAATGTGATTACTATAATTAGTGGTCGCGATCCAGAAACACTGGAACGCTGGCTGGGTGATCACAAAGTCAACTTAATCGTTGAACATGGGGTATGGCTAAAAAGGATTAATGAAGACTGGCAAATGCTCGATAACATTAATAGCCAATGGAAACCGGATATTCGTCCACTACTGGAAAAATTTGTGGATCGCACTCCGGGGACATTCATCGAGGAAAAAAATTATTCCCTGGTTTGGCATTACCGAAAAGCAGAGCCAGAACAAGGAGAATTGAGAGCCAACGAATTAAAAGATGAACTTCGAACTCTTACCGCAAACCATAGCTTGGAAATCATGGAAGGAAACAAGGTTATTGAAGTAAAAGAAGGAGGTATAAATAAAGGAGTTGCAGCAATGCGTTTTCTTAAAGATCAGGAGTTTGATTGCATAGTTGCTATTGGTGATGATTGGACTGACGAATATATGTTCCGTGAATTACCTTCTGAATCAATTACCATAAAAGTGGGATTAAAAAATACAGAAGCAAACTATAATCTGGAATCTGTAAAATCGGTTCGTTCACTTTTAAAATCACTCTCGGAATAACCGTTTAGCAAATACTGCCAAGCTGATAAAATCCACTTTGACAATAAAAAAATCCCCGAAAAAATTTTCCGGGGATTTTTTTATATCTTAAATGTTTAATTAAGCTTCCAGCATATTTTGGTAAGCAGCAGCATCCATTAGCCCATCAAGTTGTGATGAATCAGAAATCTTAATTTTGATCATCCAACCTTCGCCATAAGCGTCTTTATTAATCAACTCGGGGCTATCTTCAAGTGTTTCATTAAACTCAACAACTTCACCCGCTACCGGCATAAACAGGTCTGATACTGTTTTCACAGCTTCAACTGTTCCAAAAGTTTCACCCATATCAAGGGTTTCACCAACAGTTTCTATTTCAACAAACACAATATCCCCCAGCTCGCCTTGAGCAAAATCAGTAATACCAATAACAGCAGTATCACCCTCTACACGAATCCATTCGTGTTCTTTTGTGTACTTTAAATTTTCAGGCAAATTCATAATTGTGATTTCATTTTTTATATAATTCAAAAGTAATACAATTTTTCAAAACCATGCAGAATTAAGATCATGAGTACATAAGTACATAATTTGAAGAGAGATAGATAAATGATTCGTTTTTCTGGTCCCCAAAAGACAGTACGTAATTTTCTTCTCTCACCCTAAAAATTATAGTATTCTCCAACAAATGAACACATGTATTCATACACTCATATGCTTTTTTAATCAGAAGTTTCTTAATTTGCAGAATAATTTCAAAGAATATGTTTTCGATTGAAGTAAATTCGATAGATGACCTTAGTAATGCAGCTCAAAGCTTCTTAAACACGTTTAAAGATGAGCGGGTTTTTGCTTTTTACGGCAAAATGGGAGCTGGTAAAACAACCTTTATAAAAGCATTATGCAGAGCAATGGGGTCAAGTGATAACATTACCAGCCCAACATTTGCATTGGTAAATGAATATGATACCGAATGGGAAAAGAAGATTTTTCATTTCGATTTTTACCGGGTAAAAGATATTGAGGAAGCGATGGACATTGGGTTTGACGATTATATTGATAGTGGAAATTATTGTTTTATGGAATGGCCCGAAAAAATTGAAGACTTACTCCCTTTGAATCTGGTTGAAGTGCATCTTGAAGAACTTTCTCCAACAGCGCGTAAAATTACAGCTCAAAAAATGTAAGTTATTTTGAATATTTACGTAGAACAAGTAACTTGAACCAACATTTATTCTCCCTCAAATGACTGAAAAAGAACGCACCCCGGAACTTACCTCCTTGTTCATGCCACAGGAAGAAATGCTTGAAATAAGGCGAAAAGGCAAAAAAATTACGATTGGTATTCCATCTGATTTTGACAAAGTTGAATATCGCATTCCATTAACACCCGAGGCTGTTGAATTATTGGGTTCCTATGGACATGAGATTTATATTGAAACCAATGCAGGCAAAGCATCGAGCTATTCCGATGAAGAATATGCAAAGGCGGGAGCTTCAGTTGTAGAAAAGAAAGCCGAAGTTTTTCAGTGTGATATAATCTTGCGTGTTTCCCCATTTGACCAGCAAGAAATTGATATGCTTCGTGGTAACCAAACACTTATCTCCAACATGCAACTTAACACGCATTGCAGCGAATCTGTCCACAAGTTGATGCGTAAAAAAGTTACAACCATTGCCTACGAGTACATGGAGAATGAAGAAAATTGCCTGCCAGTAGTTCAATTAATGAGCCAGATTTCCGGAGCCACTTCAATTGTTGTGGCCAATGAATATTTAAGTAATTCCCGGGATGGCAAAGGAGTCCTTTTAGGAGGTGTAACAGGTATTTCGCCTACAGAACTGGTTATATTAGGAGCTTCTACTACAGCCGAATTTGCAGCCAGAGCTGCACTCGGACTTGGAGCGACAGTGAAAATTTTTGACAATAGTATTTTCGATCTTCGCAAACTGGAAGATAAACTGGAGCAACGAATTTTTACCTCTGTCTTTTATCCCAAAGTCTTAAAGAAAGCCCTGAAATCTGCAGATGTAGTTCTTGGAGCTATGTCTCCCAATAAAAATCCAAAGTTTCGTGTTTCCGAAGAAATGGTTCAGATGATGAAAAAAGGTTCTGTAATCATTGATACGAATGTGAGCCAGGGAGGATGTTTTGAAACCAGTAAATGCACAGATCTAAAAAATCCAACATACACAAAACATGGAGTTGTGCACTATTGTGTTCCCAACATTTCATCATTGGTTGCACGTACTGCATCCATTGCTCTCAGTAATGTATTGGCACCTATCATTATTTCAATTGGCGAAATAGGAGGAATTCAGAATTACATTAAAAGCTCAAAAGGATTTCGCAAAGGAACGTACATTTATAATGGAATATTGACTAATAGAGATTTAGGTGAGAAATTAAATATCCCGTCAAAAGATATTGATCTTTTGCTGGCCGTATTCTGATTTTCCGTGAAAATACACCCAAGCTTAAGTAAACAAGCTTCGTCTTAGCTTTACATATCGGGATGAATATTCTCGACCTTTTGTATCATAGGTGTAAACCTTTGCCCAGTAAAATCTTTTTAAACTCTTGTCGTGTTCATGAAAAACATTCAAACTGATACGTAATTCATGTGTTTTCTCCGCTTCCAGATATAAAGGATAAATCTCATATCTGTTAAGCCCCTTTAATCGAAACATTCTTTTGGACCAAAGCTTACGAAACATTAATACAGGAGCCTCCACATCAATATCTTTTCTGCTTTTATTTTTTATGCGAAGAGTTAAAGTTTTTGGTTTATACATTCGATCTTTTAAGAGATCAACCTTAATTCTTTTTAATGAAAAAGAGAATTTTGAAGGTTTTACTCCTTTCTTCTTTCTATAATATCTCAACACAAAGAATAAGCCAATTGCGATCAAAATGATAAGACCAGCAATAAGTAAAGCTGTACTTCCCTGAGAACTAACTTCTGTGGTTAATTGCAATAAAATTGGGGAGAGAAATATTTTCATGCAGATCATAAAATATTTTAAGTGCGCATAAAAATACATAAGTCAGGGCGATTACCATAGAACTTATGCATTAGTTTTCATTTTAATTCAAGAAATTCTTTAAAAATTCAGGGCACCTTTTAGATTTTTATAGCCGGACTTACTTACTTTCAGTTTTGTTTGATCTTTCAAAATAACGACATACGACTCTTTTTCATATTGCTGAATCTCTGCAATATACGCTACATTAACGATATAGGACCGATGGATTCGTATAAAATCTTTCGGGTTTAGATTTGATTCAAAATACTTCATGGTATTTTGTTTCATATGTCTCTTTTCATCAGTATATATAAGAACATAATCATCCAGTGCCTCAAGGTATTTAATTTGCTTTGTAAGTAAAATCGATATTTTATGCCTGTCCTTTACAACAATTCGTTCCAGGTATTCATCATTTGAGTATTCACTCATTTTTTTCAGTTTCTCTGCCTTGTCGTCGTTATCTTCCGATCTTTCTATTACTTTTTCAATAGCCTCCAGCAAACGTTCTTTAGAGAAGGGTTTCAGTAAATAATCAACGGCACTGTACTCAAAAGCTTTCAGGGCATACTGATCATACGCTGTCGTGAAAATTACTTCCGGCTTATGTTCTAAAAGCTGAAGCATTTCAAAACCGGTAATTTTTGGCATTTGGATATCCAGGAAAACAAGATCCGGCTTTTCATCGTTTATCATCTGAACACCTTCAAAACCATTCTCGCATTCACCCATAATGTTTATCCGAGGGTGATCTTTGAGGTACGACTTCAGTAAGTTGCGAGCCAGTTCCTCATCTTCAATAATTAAGACATTCAATTTTTTGTTCATGGGTTTTTATTTTTTTTGAGGAATCAGTAATTCAACCTTAAATGTTTTTTTATTATCTGTAATTCGAAGCAAATTGGAATTGCCATAAATTAATTCCAACCGTTGCCTAATATTTTTTAGTCCTATTCCTTCACCTTTATTGTTTGTTGATTCTGCATCGTACTCATTTTCAATAATGACATGGTAAAATTTTTCATCGGAACTGCACGCTATTAAAATTGAGACTGGCTCAGTTGCCTCATAAACCCCATACTTAATAGCATTCTCCATGAGCGGTTGAAGGATCATATTTGGTATTTCCGCTTTTAGGCAATCTTCTTCAACCTTATAAACAGGATTTAACTTTTCCCCAAAACGAATTTTCTCAATGCTCAGATAAAGTCGGATAACATCCATTTCTTCTTTTAACGAAACTACCTCATCTTGTGAATGTTGCAACGAGTAACGCAGAACCGTTGATAAATTAATTACCATTTCCTGGGCTTTTTCAGGATTACTTATGGTTAGAGAAGAAATTGAATTTAAACTATTAAACAAGAAGTGAGGATTAATCTGTGATTTTAGGGCACTAAGCTCTGCATCACGTATCAAACTTTTCATCTCGGCCTCTCGTTCTATTTTCTCCTTCAGACTATTGTAATAACCAATTGCTAAAAAGAATAATACATAACCGACATACAGTAAGTAACCCGACAATATCTTTGAGGGTAAAGTTCGGTATAGATAATTTTGTGCGTCAAAAGCTTTCGCTATAATAAAACTAAGGTAAAGCCAGATCCCTGTAATAACTGTTGCTGCAATAAAATGAATGAGTGAAACACGTGCCCAGTTTTTTTCAGCGAATGAATTATAACGAACTAAATACCAGATGCTTGCTCCCAAAATAGGGAAGACCAAGAAAATTGAAATTGACTCGGAAACATTTACATAAAAACTGGTATCTGCCCATAACGTTTGAAGAAAAATACTGCCCAGACACATAACACCCCAAAAAAGCGCGTAGTAAAGACTTAAGATGCGGCTATCAAAAAATGGGTGTTTCATGGGTTGTTAGACATGTTTAATTTCTACTCCGCCAAAAATTGTTAGCCCTTTTATTACAATAGTCTTTTCAGGATCGAGATATCCTTGTCGGAAAGTATCCCCTCTTTTGTCAGAAAATGCGCCAAAAATCGTAGTAATCTCATTCTTCACATTCCAATCCAAAGGAACTTTTATACCAGTCCCTCCAAAAACGCAGATACAATCGATAACTGCTCCTTGCGAGGATAACTTAGCTTGTCTCATATCATATTCAATCCCACCGAATATAGAAGTGCAACGTCCTCCTTTTAAATCCTGAGCATCAACAAAAATCTCACGACCTCCAAAAACGACAATATCATCAAATTCGTTAAATGATTTTCCTTTTGTTCCTTCATGAATCTGTCGTGTACTACCTTTCTGCCTGTATAATAATGCACCCCCAACCGCAACTAATAAAAGTGGCCAATATAATTTTTTCAACTGAGGAGAGACTGTAAATAAATCGGGGAGTAAAAAAAAGCCACCAATACCAATTAAAATAACTCCTCCAGTTCTATTGCCTGCCATTAACGAAAATACACCAACTACAACAAGCAACATCTGCCATGAAATTAACACATCTGCAACACTCCATGGGATTATATTTAAACGTTCCAAGATGAGAACGCCCCCAATAGCAATGAGAATCACTCCCAGATAAAAACGCTTATTCCCTTTATGTTCATTAATTCTTTCTTCCATAAAAATACGATTATGCCTTTTTTTACTTCCTAACCCGAATTTAAAAATATTGTCCGGATTTCTCTCATTTCTTTTACAAAAGCTTTATTAATAAAAGAACACCTATAATGATAAGCACAATAGGAGAAAAGAGAATCATGACAAATCCCGGGATAATTAAATTATTCAATAAGAATAATATTCCAAGTATAACCAGAATTGTTCCCAAAACCTTTCTTCCTGTGATCAACAAAATTCCTACAATTAACAAAATCACAGGAATACTTACAATCCAGGCAATTGCTCCCAAAAAACTGGCAAAGCCTGCAATAATGTTTCCAAATTCACCCCCATGTAAATGAAATTGCCAACCTGTTTCTTTTAACAACCAGATGATTCCAATAATAAGTAAAATCGTTCCTAATCCAGAAGCTCTTCCCTTGTGGGAACGTTCCGTTCTATAATGATTATAATCGCTATCTGTTGAATGATGCATTTTAAATCGAATTTAGATTCGAAATCAAAATTAAATCATCATATATTATTAGCCGAAAGCTGATCGGTTAATCGGTGGGAATAATCGGTAAGGAGAATCTAGCAATAAGTGTTCAGGGAAGTTATGCCCAATTTAAATTAATCAGTAAAAAATGGTAAGCATATCATTCGTTGTCATTCATAGAAATTAGGAAGAAAATAGAACACTAGTGAACCGGGCGATTGATAACAAAAAGCCAGAATAGTCTGATTACTTAAATGCTAAAGGCAAAAGCACATCAAGTATGCAACTTGAAATACTTCTGCCTTCTGCCTGTTCATTTGTGTAATCAACAATTATTTATTCTTCATCTTTGACCATGCATCACGTAATGTGGCTGTTCTGTTAAAAACAAGCTTGTCGTCTTTGCTGTCAGGGTCTAAATTGAAGTAACCTAAACGTTCAAATTGGAATGAATCCATTGGTTTTGCATCTTTCACAAAAGGCTCAATGAAACATTCTGGAAGAACTTTTAATGAGTCTGGATTTAAAAATTCTTTGAAATCAACATCTTTATGTCCATCCGGATTTTCATCATTGAAAAGTCGGTCGTAAAGACGAACTTCTGCTTTTACATTTTCAGTAGCTGAAACCCAGTGCAAAGTCGCTTTTACTTTTCTTCCATCTGGAGAGTTGCCACCTTTTGATGCAGGATCGTAAGTACAGTGTAGTTCTGTGATTTCCCCTTTTTCATCTTTAATAACATCTGTACAAGTCACGAAATAGGCATAACGCAGACGAACTTCACGCCCCGGAGCTAATCGGAAAAATTTACGTGGAGGATCTTCCATGAAGTCATCTCGTTCAATATATATTTCTTTGGTAAATGGAACTTTGCGTTTTCCTGCATCCGGATTTTCGGGATTATTAACTGCATCCAGTTCTTCAACCTGTCCTTCCGGATAGTTGGTAATGACAACTTTTAGCGGATTAAGCACACCCATTACTCGCTGTGCATTTTTATTCAGATCTTCACGTACGCTGTGTTCTAACAAAGCTACATCAATCATTCCATCAACTTTGGTTACACCAATACGATCTGAGAAATTACGAATTGATGCAGGAGTATAACCACGACGGCGCAAACCTGAAATAGTTGGCATACGAGGATCGTCCCAACCATTCACATAGTTTTCTTTAACCAATTGTAGCAACTTACGTTTGCTCATCACTGTGTAACTGAGATTTAAACGCGCAAACTCAATCTGACGAGGACGATAATCACCATCTCTCAATTGCTCAATAAACCAATCGTAAAGAGGACGATGAACCTCAAACTCCAGCGTACAAACAGAATGAGTAATGCCTTCCCAATAATCCGATTGTCCATGAGCAAAATCATACATTGGATATACACACCATTTATCTCCGGTACGGTGGTGGTGAGCTTTCATAATACGGTAGATAATCGGGTCACGCATATGCATGTTTGGCGAGGTCATGTCAATTTTTGCACGAAGCACATGAGAGCCTTCATCAAATTCACCTTCTCTCATTCGGTTAAAAAGATCTAGGTTTTCCTCAACCGAACGATTACGGGAAGGACTCTCAATTCCGGCACGCGTAGGTGTTCCTTTTTGCGAACTTATGGTTTCCGAATCCTGATCATCAACATAAGCTTTCCCTGCTTTTATCAACTTAACAGCAAACTCATAAAGCTTATCAAAATAATCAGAAGCATAAAACTCACGATCTCCCCAATCGAAACCCAACCAACGAACATCTGTTTTGATAGATTCAACGTATTCTGTTTCTTCTTTTGATGGATTGGTATCATCAAATCTAAGGTTTGTTAAACCTCCATATTTCCTGGGCAGTCCCAAAATTCAGGCAAATAGATTTCGCATGCCCAATATGCAAATATCCGTTAGGTTCGGGAGGGAAACGCGTATGAACTCTTCCTCCGTTTTTACCTTCTTTAATTTCCTCTTCAACAATCTGATGAATAAAATTCTTCTTTACTACAACTTCTTTTTCAGGACTTTTATCAGCCATATATTAATTTATTTATTTTCGGTTTTTATTAAAATTTATAACTGCTTAAATACAAAAGTATAAAATGATCTTTACAATGTTTTTACCTTAAAGGAAAATCGCATACTCTAAAAAGAAAAATTAATTTTGCCGTTTAATTAAAAGGCTCGTTCAAATCAATTTAAATATGATAGGATTAATAGAAATTGAAGGGATGGAATTTTATGCTTACCATGGGCATTACCCCATTGAAAAACAGGTAGGGAACAAATTCATAGCTTCGGTTCATATAAAAACAAACTGCGAAAAAGCCGGGAAATCGGATAAACTTGAAGATGCCCTGAACTACCAAGTTGTATATGAATTGATAAAGAAGGAAATGGCAATACCTTCTGATCTTCTTGAGCATGTGTGTAGCCGGATTTTGGATTCGCTTTATAACAAGTTTTCACAGATTGATGAAGCAACTATTAAGCTTTCAAAAATGACTCCACCCATGGGCGGACAAATTGAGAAGGTAAGTGTTAGCTTAACGCGATAATGAAATTACACATGACATCTTGCAAAGCTGAAATTTTTATATAAATTTGCAGTCCCTTTAAAGCACGGTCGGTTGGCCGAGCGGCTAGGCAGCGGTCTGCAAAACCGCGTACGGCGGTTCGAATCCGCCACCGACCTCAACCAATAAAGACTCTTTGATAAATTCAAAGGGTCTTTTTCTTTTTAGAAGAAAATCCATTATGCCTTCTTAGAACCAATTGAACTTTTAGGTTGATTTCTATTTTCTAATCAATCATTTCATCCTTCGCTAGCAGCATGAATTCCAACGATTACTAATGGGAACAAATATTTTACCAACGAAGGAACAACTCAACCGAAAAAATATAAAATCAGTGATATCTTTTTTAAATAAAAAAAATACTTTCGGTTTAGCAGTAACGTTCGTATTTTTGCTTTACAAAATTTTATCTATTCTACTTAAAATTATTGCAATGAAAAAAATACTATTCATTTTGCTGGCTTTTATTCCTTTTCTTGTAAACGCCCAGAACACTATGTATTTCATGGACGAATTACCACAAAACAGTAAATTCAACCCATCCTTTATGCCTGAGATGCGTTTCTATCTTGAATTACCGGGAATAAGCGGGAACTCTTTTGATATTTACAACTCAGGATTTAACTATAATGAAATTGATAAATTTATTGACGACATAGAAGACCCAAATTACAATCCCGACAATTTCATCAACTCAATCGGGGACTACAACTCGTTTATATCTGAGTTCAGCACAAACATTCTGACAATGGGTTTTTAAGCTTAGTGAAAAAGATTACTTATCGGTTGGAATGGATTTCAATAATTTATCAAGCATTAAAGCGGATCCGGAAATTGTATATCTTCTGACAGAATACGATAATATTTCACTTGAAAGTTTTCCTCTTGAGGTAAATGACATCAGTATTCAAACCAACAATTACTTTTCTCTTGGTTTTACTTATGCTCGAGAAATTATTGACGGTTTAACAGTTGGTATTCACCCCAAAGTGAACATGAATGCTTTTGGACTAAAAAGTGACAACGTTAGCTACATCGCAGATGTGAACTGGAATGGAGTTGACTACGACTATGATGTTCGAATTGAAGGCGATATTTATGCCGGGCTTCCTGTAGCGATAAACGAAGAAGCTGTTGGTACAACCGATATCGACTATGAAAACTTATTTGATGACGACTGGGACGATAATATTTCGATGTCAGACATTTGGAAAAACAAGACAGTAAGTTTCGACCTTGGAGCAAGCTATGAATACAACAAATGGTCATTCTCGGCCAGTATCTTAAACTTGGGCTCTTCAAAATGGAAAGGGAACACTTATAAGTTATCGGGGAGTAATGATGTAATGCAAATTACCAAATTAGACAAACTAGATTATTCAATCCCTACAAAAACATGGTTAAGTGCCAGATACAAATTTTCTGAAAAAATGGGATGCAGGTATCGCCCACAATTCAATAAGTTATGATACAGACAAACAGAACTCCACAATCATATCGTTGAATGGGAAAATAGGGGAAAGTTCTTTCCACCTCCTTTAGCTACACAACCGGCTATAACAATGACGACTTAGGATTGGGTGTTCGGGTACGTTTTTTACCGGGAGCTGACTTGTATATAGTTACTGACAACATCATCAGAGCATTCGACTACAAAAAGGTTAACCGCCTAAGCGCTGCATTCGGTATTAACATTTCCGTTTGGGATAAAAAAGACAAAAACAAAGATGAACTGATAATCCCTGAAGAGAGTATTTAAAACAAGAGATACTGAAAACAAAAAACCAAGAATGAATATTTTTCACTCTTGGTTTTTTGCTTTTGCCCTGCCAATTAGTAAAGCAATTTTCCCAGGTTATCAAATCGTTTCCTGTAATCATCCATAGACCGCTGAATTACCTCATAAGCCTCTTCTACATCATAGGTATGCGTAATCTCAGTGTCCTTATCTTTTCCAGGCATATCCTTATAGGTAAGGAAATAATGTTTCAAACGTTCAACCACAATATCTGGCAAGTCTGAGACACTCTTATAACCTTCGTAAACCACATCATTATTAAGAACCGCAATAATTTTATCATCAGCCTCATTTCCATCAATCATACGAAAACCTCCAATTGGCCTTGCATGTACTAAAATATCACCATGTGTGATATCTTTTTCGGTAAGCACACAAATATCGATTGGATCTCCATCCCCACGGATTCCGGTTTTCCCTGTTTTTTCCATGCAGTATTCTCCAACCATATCTCCACAAAAAGTTTGCGGAAGAAAACCATATAAAGCAGGAACCACATTCGAATATTTCTGAGGACGGTCCAGCATTAAGTACCCACTGTCTTTATCTATCTCATATTTTACAGTGTCTGTAGGAACCACTTCAATAAATGCTGTAACTTTTTCAGGAGCTTTTTTGCCAATATAAATACCATGCCAGGGATGTGATTTATACCTTAAGCCCATTAATCTTCCAATTGGATCTGATAATCTGTCAACCATAGGTAATTCTTTAGTTCTTTTTTCTGATAGAAACCCCATAAATTCAATTTTGTTTCAAGAGAATGCAAAACTAAACACATTTTTCGAAACTTGTATTTACAAGTTGATTAATTTTTTATTCCTAATTGCCCCAATTTTCACGATCCAGACTTCTGTATTGAATTGCTTCGGAAATATGCTCACTGCTCACATCTTCTTCATTCTCTAAATCAGCGATTGTTCTGGAAACACGAAGGATACGGTCATATGCCCGTGCGGATAATCCCAACTTTTCCATGGCATTTTTTAATAGAGCTATACTCGTTTGATCCAATTGCACAAATTCTCTTATTTGGCGTGATGACATCTGAGCATTGCAAAAAATACCTTCGATATTTTTATAACGTCCAGATTGTTTTTCTCGCGCTTTAATAACCCGTTCCCTAATTGACTGGCTGTTCTCTGTTGCCTCCAATTCTGACAATTTTTTGAACGGAACCGGCACCACTTCTAAGTGAATATCAATTCGATCTAATAGAGGGCCTGAAATTTTATTTAAATATTTAGGCACCATTCCCGGAGCACAGACACATTCCTTAGTTGGATGATTGTAATATCCGCAAGGACATGGATTCATGGATGCAACTAACATTAAACTTGCCGGATAGTCAACTGAAAAACGAGCCCGAGAGATAGTTATTTTTCGATCTTCCAAGGGCTGACGCATTACTTCAAGTACCGTTCGTTTAAATTCAGGAAGTTCATCCAGAAAAAGCACCCCATTATGAGCAAGCGAGATTTCCCCCGGCTGGGGATAAGTTCCACCTCCAACAAGTGCGACATCTGAAATTGTATGGTGGGGTGCCCGAAAAGGCCTCTCTGTCATTAATGATGTATCCTTATCTATCCTTCCTACCACTGAATGAATCTTAGTTGTTTCCAATGCTTCATGTAATGTAAAAGGAGGTAAAATTGAAGGGATGCGTTTAGCTAACATGGTTTTACCAGCTCCTGGAGGGCCAATCATGATCAAATTATGCCCTCCCGCTGCTGCAATCTCCAAGGCTCTCTTCACATTTTCTTGTCCTTTTACATCAGCGAAATCAAATTCAGAATGTTCCAAAAGTTTATAAAATTCATTTCGAGTATCGACTATCGTTTGCTCTAACTCAATTTCATTATTAAAAAAACGTATGACTTGCTCCAAACTTTCCACTCCAAACACCTTAAGTTTATCAACTACTGCTGCTTCACGAGCATTTTCTTCGGGAAGAATAAAACCTTCAAAACCTTCCTCCCTTGCCTTTATAGCGATTGGCAATGCTCCTTTTATTGGCTGGAGAGTACCATCCAGAGATAACTCTCCCATTAACAAATATCGTTCGAGTTTATCGGAAGCGATCTGCTCAGATGCAGCCATAACAGCTACAGCTAATGGAAGATCGTAAGCCGAACCTTCTTTTCTCAAATCGGCCGGAGCCATATTTATAATTATTTTTTTCTTGGGCCATTTATAGCCGTTTAACCGTAATGCTGATTCTATTCTTTGCTGGCTTTCCTTCACTGCACTGTCTGGTAATCCTACTAAAAAAAACTTAATTCCCTGAGTAACGTCTGTTTCCACAGTAATTGTTGTCGCATCAATTCCGTGAACTGCTGATGCATACGTTTTTATCATCATTCTATTTAATTTTACAAAATATAAATTTACAATACAGATATTGCAACTCCAACATATCCACCTATGGTTTTTTGAAACAGTGAGAAAAAAATCAGTAACTTATAGGAAGTAGCACGATTTTTGTACTTTTGTAAGTCCACTTAATACGATAATATCATGATTGGTAGATTTTTTCATACCCCAAGAAGCAAACAGTTTCATATTACTACACGCTATTATGATCCTGACAAAGACGAAATGAAAGAGAGGGAAGAGCGAATTAAGGCTGAATTGGGACTTAATGAAAAAAAAGAGTTTGATCCCAATTACAAAGCCAATATCCGCGGACAATTCCGCAAAGCAATGGGAGGTTACTCAAAAACAGCAGAAGATGCCAGAAAAAATTCAAATATCCGTCTGATCATCTTGATTTGTATCCTTGCACTTGCATTCTTCCTGATCTTAAAATTCTAGAAGTACTGTGGCAGACATCATCCAATTACTCCCGGATTCTGTAGCAAACCAAATCGCGGCTGGAGAGGTTATTCAACGCCCTGCTTCGGTCGTAAAGGAATTGGTTGAAAATGCTATTGATGCTGGATCAACACACATAATCGTTAACATTAAAGATGCCGGTCGCACCTTAATACAGGTAAGCGACAATGGTTGTGGTATGTCTGATACAGATGCACGCATGGCTTTTGAACGCCATGCCACATCAAAAATAAAATCTGCTAACGATTTGTTTTCAATCCGCACCATGGGATTTCGGGGCGAAGCACTTGCATCAATTGCAGCTATTGCCGATGTTGAGTTGATCACCAAACAACACGATCAGGAGATTGGAACAAAAATCCATATTTGCGGATCAAATGTTATTAGTCAGGAACCAGCATCCGGATCAAACGGAACAAATTTTCTGATTAAGAACCTGTTTTACAATGTGCCGGCACGAAGGAAATTCCTCAAGTCAAATGCGACTGAATTAAAGCACATTATCAATGAGATTCAGCGTATTGCACTGGCAAACCCGGAAATTGGCATTTCCCTGATTCACAATCAGCAAGCTATTTACGAACTTTCCTCGAAAGACAACACACGCAAACGGATTGTATCCATCTTTGGAAAGAAAACCGGGCAAAGCCTTGTTCCGATTGAAACCGAAACATCATTGACAAAAATTAAAGGATACATTGGGCAACCTAAGTTTGCACGAAAAACATTTGGCGAGCAATTCTTTTTTGTAAACGGGCGATACATGAGGCATCCATTTTTCCACCGGGCAATTATGCAGGCATACGAAAAATTACTGCCACAAGACTCTATTCCTTCTTATTTCCTTTATTTTGAAGTGGATCCCGAAGCCATTGACATCAATATTCACCCTACAAAAACAGAAATAAAGTTTGAAAATGAATCAGCCATCTGGCAAATTCTGCAAGCCTCTATTCGTGAAGGATTAGGAAAGTTCAATGTGGTTCCTTCCATTGATTTTGACCAGGCCGGAAGCATCGATATTCCTGTTGCATCAAGAAATTCAGGTCCAGTTGAAGCCCCGCAGATCAAAATTGATCCGACTTATAATCCATTTGACAACGAGAAAAAAACGTACTCTGGCAATTCCTATTCAAATAAAAAAGACAATCAGGTTCAACACTGGGAAAAATTGTATCAAGATTTTGAGGGAGAAAAAGAAGAACAACCACTCATTCAACATGAAGCTAAATCTCAGGAAACATCTTTATTAGGAAATCAGGAAAGCGAAAATTACACAGAAAAGAAATTTATTCAATTTAAAAACAAATATATTTTCACTCCTGTTAAATCGGGGTTGATGGTTATTGATCAAAAAAGAGCCCACGAACGTATTCTTTTTGAGCATTTTTCTGAAATGTTGAATAACCATGAAATGGCTAGTCAGCAACAGTTATTCCCTCATAATTTTGAACTTGATGCAGCAGACACTGAAGTATTGCTGTCGGTTTTGGATGAATTAAAGATATTGGGTTTTGACATTCATAAATCTGAGGGAAATAGTTTCATCATCAAAGGAACACCGGCAATACTACAAAATGCATCGCCTCTTGGAATTATTGAAAGCCTGCTGGAAGATATTAAAAACAGCGGTGTAGATTTAAAAGAAAAAGCACGAGAACACATGGCAGTATCTCTGGCTTCAGCATCTGCCATACCCTATGGCTACTCCATGAAAACCGAAGAAATCAACCAACTTATTGATCAGCTTTTTGCCTGTTCAACACCCAACTATTCACCAACTGGCAAGCAAGTATTAACAATCATGTCGGTAGATCATTTTGAAAATCTACTAAAATGACAATTTGGCTGTTATTTGTTTACTTTGTAAAAATCGTAAAGTTTGGCGTGGTGATTGTTGCCTTAAATTAAATTTTCAACTATGCAATATCGATCTTCTTTTAGAAATACACCTCCGGTAGTAAAAAACCTGATTATTATTAATGTACTCATGTTTTTTGCTATGGTTGTCCTTGAAATGCGGGGAATAAACCTGAATTCAATTTTAGGATTACATTTTATCAAGTCATCAGACTTTCAACCTTACCAACTTGTAACCCACCTATTTATGCATGGGGGGATAACACATATTTTCTTTAATATGTTTGCATTATGGATGTTTGGGAAGGTTTTAGAAAGTGTTTGGGGACCCAAACGTTTCTTTATATACTATTTTGTTACAGGGCTGGGAGCTGCAATTTTGCATTCTCTTGTCAACTTTTTTGAATATCAATCCCTGACATCCCAAATGTCTATGGAGCAAATTCAAATGGTTCTACAAGAAGGGTCCAGCCTTTTAGATCAAGGTAAAAATTATGCAGATCCATTAATGGGAAATTTAAACATCTTCCTTAAAACTCCAACGGTTGGCGCATCGGGTGCAGTATTTGGGGTATTACTCGGATTTGGAATGTTGTTCCCGAACACGCAATTGATGTTATTATTCCCTCCCATCCCTATTAAAGCCAAATACTTTGTTATCGGTTATGGATTAATTGAATTATTCCTGGGAGTCACAAATTCAGCAAGTAATATTGCCCATTTTGCCCATTTGGGAGGAATGCTTTTCGGATACATACTTATTAAATATTGGAATAAAAACAGTACCCATTTTTATTAGTAATGAATTTTACCCACGAAATAAAAGAATCGTTCAAAAAAGGATCAATACTAACAAGATTGATTTACGTAAATCTTGGCGTTTTTGTCGTATTGCGGATTATTAATGTGTTTTTCTTTTTGTTGAATGAAAACTTCACTCTTATCAATTGGCTGGCTCTGCCCTCAGATTTAAATCAACTATTATACAAACCTTGGACAATGGTAACGTATATGTTCCTTCATGAAGGGTTCTTGCATATACTTTTTAATATTTTATGGCTTTACTGGATGGGGAAGATATTCCTTTTCTATTTTGATGAAAAGAAACTTTTGGGTGTCTACTTGCTGGGAGGTTTCTTTGGCGGATTGTTCTACCTTGTTGCATATAATCTTTTCCCTGCTTTCTCGAATTCTGTTAACTTTTCATACCTAATGGGAGCTTCTGCTTCTGTACTTGCGATTATAGCAGCCATTGCAACTTATGCTCCTAATCACAACATAAATCTGCTTTTCATTGGTCAGGTAAAGATGAAGCACCTGGCAATTTTCTCAGTAATTCTGTATGTAATTGGCATCGCCTCATCAAATTCTGGCGGAAATCTCGCCCATTTAGGAGGTGCTTTCTTTGGATTCATTTTTGCATTGAATTACAAAAAAGGTAGCGATATGACAGTTGTTGTTACGTCAATCATTAATTCAATTGTAAAACTCTTTAAGCCAAAACAGAAGATCCATGTTTCCTATAAAGGAAAGAATAATGATTACGAGTTTAATCGTCAAAAAAATGTGAAGCAGGAAGAGATCAACCGGGTTCTTGACAAAATCAGCAAATCTGGCTACGATTCCTTGACCAAGGAAGAGAAAGAATTACTTTTTAAAATGGGAAAGTAATTGAATTTTGGATTTTTTGATTTAAGATTCTTAATAATATAAAGCTGAGACACAACAAAAGTTTCAATCTATTCAATGTCTTTAATTTTTAAAGGTCTTCTCAATTCCCTCGAGCTCTTTTATTAGGTTGCTTTTATTACGTCGAGCAGCATTCAGACTGGTATTCAGCTCAAAGCCAATGAGCAAAATAAGCGACATGATATAAAATAGCAATAACACAACCAGCAGGGTTCCAATAGATCCGTAAAGTTTATTGTATTGATTGAAGTTGGTAATGTAATATCCAAATCCAACAAAAACGACAATACTCAAAATTGTAGCAAGCGTTCCTCCTGCCGAAATAAAACGCCAGCGTGTTCTTTTAGTTGGTGCAAAATAATAGACCGAAGAATATCCAAAAAACAGTAATCCGACAATGATAATCCACTTACCTGCCGTAAGCAAAAAGTAATTTAGCTGACCTCCCAAAAGTTCCTGTTGATCCAAATAGTTTATAGCATACTGCCCGGCAATAATCAGGATAATAGTTAGAGAAAGCATAACCGATAGAAGGAATAGCAGGAAAATAGCCACCAAACGCTGATTGATCCAGTTTCTACTCTCAAACATATGTAATGATGCATCAAAAGCACTCATCATTGAGGCTAAGCCGTTTGTCGCAAAAATTAAGGCCATAAAAAAACCCAGAGATAAAAGTCCTCCGCGTTGATTTGATATAACATCTTGAATTGTTTCTTCAATTACTTCAAATGTAGTATTTGGGAAAAAGTCCTTAAGAAGCAAAAATAACTCGTCTTGGAAATTTGCGATGTGAATATATGGGATTAAGGTGAACAAGAAAATAATCCCCGGAAACAAGGCCAAAAAGAAACTAAAAGCAATGGCTGATGCCCGGGTTGTAATTGCACCATCAACAATACTGCGGTAAAAAAAGACCATAACATCGTACAAGGGAATCCTGTCAAAGCCGGGTAAAGTTACCTTTCGTGCTTTGATAAGAATTTTTTGGATGAACCTCCTGAAACGATTTCTTTGGACTTTGGCCATTAACTATCCTACTGTTTTTCAACGCGCAATTGATGAATGTACGCCTTTTCTTCATCAGTCTTCATTAAAAATGAAACCCTAAATGTACCATTATCTGTTGTCAGGGTTCCAATAACGTGCTTAGAACTTTCTTTATCGATTTCGTATTTGAGTTCAAAATCAGAAACTTTGTATTGATTAAAAAAGCCGGCAAGAATCTGCTGAGCCTGAGCTTTACTATATACATTATCATTATCCAACACAGTCAATTCAATATTCTGATTGAAATAATTTGACAGAGCTGAAGCATTTCCATTTTTGAGTCCATCAACCACATCATTAGGTATTTGTGCTAATAATTGCCCAACACTCAAAAACAGAATGAATGCAAAAAGTATAAGCTTTTTAAATATCTGTTTCATTTTTATTAATTTAGAAACACACTAGCATCAATCATAAATTGTACCAAAGAAGAAATTCCTGGTTTTTGATGCATAACTTTGTAAAGTTAATAATTTTCAACTGACATATCCTCTATGAAAGTAAGGCTTATTGTTATTGGTAAAACTGATAAAACGTACCTGCAGGAAGGAATTGATATATTTCATAAAAGGATACCTCACTACCTTCCTTTTGAATATCAGGTTATTCCTGACATAAAAAATACCCGTAATCTTTCTGAAGAACAACAAAAAGAAAAAGAAGGAGAACTGATCTTAAGCCAGTTAAAATCAGGAGAAGAGCTTATTCTTTTAGATGAAAAAGGGAAAGAATTTAAATCAACTGATTTTGCACAGTTTTTGGAGAAGAAAATGATTGGAGGAACAAAAAGTTTAGCTTTTGTAATTGGAGGCCCTTATGGCTTTTCAAGCCAGGTTTACCAAGCTGCCACAGCAAAAATAAGCCTTTCGAAAATGACATTCTCTCACCAAATGGTGCGGCTTATCTTCAGCGAACAGCTTTATAGGGCACTTACAATTCTAAAAGGTGAACCTTACCACCACGTATAACATTGAAAACTGCATTTATGAGGCTATTCAGAAAATATGTTTTACCTATTTCCCTTGTTCTCACAGCAATTGGGTTAATTACTGAGATTACTCTTTTAAGCCCAAAACAACAAGAGGTTGTGGTTTCCAGATTCGAAGAAGAGCTTCATGAAAAACAGGCATTGGTTGACCAGCGAACAGACTGGATTATCGCCAGTCTAGAAGAAGGCAAATCGGAAGAACATATTCAGTCAATCGTTTCTGAATTAACTCCGTTCTTCAGTTCTGATGGTATTGGGTTCTTAATTTCAAGAAATCGTGATCTTGTTTACTGGTCAGACAACCACTTCTCATTCTCAAATGCCAACTTATTTCGGCCAGTACAGGAAAATTTGCTTCTCTTGCCAAATGGCTATTACCTGCAAACAACAAAAAGATATCAAGAATATACAATTACAGGTCTGATACTGCTTAAAGATGAGTATTCTATAAAAAATGAATACATGGAGAATAATTTCTCCGAACATTTTAATGTGCCTGAAAATTATTCAATTCAGGAAGAACAAACAGAAAAAAGTTTACCGATTTACGATACCTCAGGGAACTATTTATTTTCGCTTCTTGCGGAAGGAACTATTTACTGTAGTACGAACAGCCTCTACATTCCATCATTCCTATTTGCTTTAAGTATCCTTTTTCTGATGTACTACCTGAGATTACTATTCATTAAAACCAGACACTATAACTTTATCCTCCGAATTTCTACTTTGGGAATTATTCTTTTAGGGATTTATTGCCTGCACATTTTATTTGGCTTTCCTTCATTTTGCTCTGCATTTGAACTATTCAGCCCAACATTATATGCCTATTCACAATGGCTACCGTCACTTGGGGATCTTTTCTTCCTATCTGCACTTATATTTTTATGGAGTCTCAACTTTAGTAAAGAATTCAAGTTCTCGAAGAAAAAACGAATTGTTGAATTGTTTTCGGCTTATACATTTGTCGGCTTATTTTACCTGTTCATCAATTTCCTGATTAGGAATATGATTCGCAACAGCAGTTTCTCCTTCCAGCTAAATAACATTGACGACATTAATCTTCATAGTATAGTAGGTTATCTGATCATTGCCCTGTTGTTGTATTCCGTATTTATTGTCAACCTTAAAATAGTAGAGTCAAGCAGAGAATACATCAATGAAAAAAGGTTTTTCCGCATCCACCTTATCCTCATCATAGCAGCAATTGTTTCATCCATTATTTTTCAGGAAACAATTATTTATATCATATGTCTTTTCTTGTTGATTAACTTCTCGATAATAGCGCTCGAACATATTCAACTAAAACGATTTTCTCTAAACTATCTCATATTCTTTGTTTCGATATTCTCTTTTTTCGCCCTCATCATCATTCAAAACCACAACAACGCCAAGCGTGAAAACCTGCAAAAGTTGATGGCTATCACACTCAACTCAGAGCAAGATCCGGCAGCAGTGGCATATCTCACAGATATTCAACAACAAATTAATGAAGATGAACGAATACAGGAGCTACTATATACTTCTTATTCTAACCTAGAACAATATCTTGAGTTCCAGTATTTCAACAGCTACTTTCGGGATTATGATTTACAGATCACAATTTGTGAAGCAACTGATAGTTTAACTATACTTCCGGACAATCAACAGGTGTTATGTTTTCCATTCTTTGAAGAGATGATTGAAAATTCAGGTTCTCAAATTACAGGAACAAACTTTTACCACCTGGACAATATGAATGGGAGGATTTCGTACCTGGGGAAATTTTTCTATCCAACAACTTCTGAAACAACCGGCATCTCAATTTTTATTGATCTACAATCAAAACTTCAATCTGAAGGTGAAGGCTTTCCTGAATTATTACTCGACGAATCTCACAAAAAACCGGACAGCTACCAGCATTTTTCTTATGCCAAGTTTTACAATAACAACTTGGTAAATTTAAGTGGTGACTACAAATACAATTACGATTTCTATTCGAATAACCTGGATACAACTGGAGTTGAATTTTCTTTTTCTTCACGTAATGAATACGATCACCTGGTTTATTCTCTGGGAGAAAACAACTATATCGTAGTAAGTGGAAAAACATTTACAACATGGGATTATTTAATCTCATACCCTTATTTGTTTGTCTTTCTATTTGTATTCAGTCTCCTGGTAGTACTTGCAACCAGTGCCCGATACCGAAAAAATGTACTTGTTTCTGATCTACGTTTTAGAATTCAGGTTGCTATAATTGGAGTTGTTCTTGTAACCTTACTCATTGTTTCAGTAGGGACAATCTACTACAACATAAGCAACTACAATCAACAGCACGAAGAAGACCTAAGCGAAAAAATAACGTCAATTCTTGAAGAAATAAACAGAAGTCTGAATTATGAAAATGGAATTACTAATGAAATTCAAAATTGGCTATGGGACGAATTAATTGAATTGTCAAACATCTTTAAAACCGATATCAACATATACAGTACAAATGGGGAATTGCTGGCATCTTCCCGTCCTGAAATATTTAATCACGAGATTATTTCAACCAGAATGAATCCCAAGGCTTTATATGAGCTAAATAACCAAATGCAGCTCAATTACGTTCAGCCTGAAGAAATTGGAAACCTATCATTCTTATCGGTTTATGAACCCATTATCAATTATTCAGGGAATTATATTGGCTATATCAATCTTCCCTATTTCTCCCATCAAAATGAAATGAGACAGGAAATTACAACATTCATTGTTGCCTTCCTCAACTTATATGTATTGTTATTTTTCATTAGTGTTGTCATTGCTGTATTCTTATCGAACCAGATAACCCGGCCATTAACGATGGTTCGTGAAAAACTAAAAGGTATTCAACTAAATAAGAAGAATGAACAAATTATATACAATCGGGACGATGAAATAGGAGCTCTTGTCAATGAATATAACCGTAAGGTAGAAGAACTTGCAGATAGCGCCGAGTTGCTGGCACAAAATGAGCGCGAAATGGCATGGCGCGAAATGGCCAAGCAGGTTGCCCATGAAATAAAAAATCCACTTACCCCGATGAAACTGAATATTCAGTACCTTCAAAAGAAAAAGTCGGAAAGCAGTGACGATTACGATGAGTTTTTCAACCGGGTAACACGATCATTAATTGAGCAAATTGATACCCTTTCGAGCATTGCCACAGAGTTTTCAAATTTTGCGAAAATACCCAATGCAAAAAATGAAGTTTTCAATCTTTCAGAGAAACTCAAACAAGTTACTGATCTTTATAAAGCCTCAAAAACAATGGATTTGCAACTGGAAATCAACTTGCAGGAAGAAGTTCTCATTTTTGCCGATCCCGATCAGTTTTCACGGGCAATCATCAACCTAATAAAAAATGCAATCCAATCTGTTCCTCCAAGACGAAAAGCCGAAATTCGAGTCGCACTGACTGCAGAAAATCAAATTGCGAGAATATCCATCAGCGATAATGGTTCCGGAATACAGGAAAATATCAGACAACAATTATTTCAGCCCAATTTCACTACAAAATCAAGTGGCATGGGACTAGGACTCGCAATCGTAAAAAAAATAATAGAAACATGTAAAGGCCGCATCTGGTTTGATTCGGTAATAGATCAGGGCACAATTTTTTATATTGAAATTCCGATATATACCGAACCAACCGACGACAAAAAAGATGCAGTTCTTAACTAATTATTTGCAAAAACCGTATGTACAATACGGATAGCTAGTTTATTACATTTTGAAAATATCCCAACATGAAGCTACACTCAATACATGCCGGTCATATGACTAGTGACGGAGGAGCGCTTTTCAGCGTAATACCTAAAACACTTTGGTCAAAAGCATACCCATCAGATGAAAATAACATAGTCCAGCTAACCATGCGTTGCTTGCTAATTGATCTGGGTGAACGCAAAATATTGATAGAAGCAGGTGTTGGTGATCATTATCCAGAAAAAATAAAGAAACGAAACGGATTTAAAGAAACAGATGCTCTACCTCTGTCAATAGAAAAAGCAGGTTATTCGCCAAATGAAATTACAGATGTTCTTTTTACCCATCTCCACTGGGACCATTGCAACGGAGCAGTAATCCGTGAAAAGGGCAATATGAAGCTCCAGTTTCCACATGCCACACACTGGTGTAGCAAGGCACAGTGGGAACATTCCAAGAAATCAAATATTCGTGAACGTACAGCATACCACCGGGAAATTCTTCATTTTTTAAAAGAGAAAGGAGATATGCAACTGGTTGAAAAAGATTGTGAGCTTTTTGAGAATGTGGATGTCCGCATGTACGACGGTCATACTCCCGGACAAATAATCCCATTTATAAAAGATGGCAAAAAGACCTATGTTTATATGTCTGATTTTATTCCAACAACAGCACATATTCCGATTGTTTGGCTGGCTTCTTTTGATTTATTCCCGGTTACTTCTCTTGCAGAAAAAGAAGAGTTCCTGCGAGAAGCTTCCAAGAAAGGATATATTTTGTTTTTTGAGCATGATTACTATACCGAATGTGCCACAGTAAAATGGGGAGAAAAAGGCCCGGTACTAAAAGAAGGGTTTAAGTTTAAATAAAAATGGTTCCCATAAATAAAAGGACCGATCAAATGAAAGTCATCCGGCCAGTAATCTGGCCTAAAAAAGGAGAATGCCCTAAAGAAATGCATGGGTGAGCTAAAGAAATGGAAGATCTATGTTAAGGAACAGATAAGTGCCCATAAGGGATGCATAAACGGCTTGAAGATATGGAAGATCGCCGAGAAGATATCCCCAAAGCATGTTAAGGAATAGCTCGTACCCAATAAGGAACACGAGATCATCAAAATAAACTGATCGGATGGCTAAAAATTAACCAATCAGTTTGTAACCTGTCATCATTTTTGCATATTTTTTTATACTTTCACATAAGTTTGAACCCCCAGTGAAATCAACACTTATGCACATTCATTTTATCGCTATTGGTGGAAGTGCCATGCACAACCTAGCTATTGCGTTACACAAAAAAGGCTATCAAGTTACCGGTAGCGATGATGAAATTTTCGAACCATCAAAAAGCCGTCTTGACAAATACGGCTTGCTTCCTCAAAAAGCAGGTTGGCAACCCGAAATAATCAGTGATAAAATTGATGTAATCATTCTTGGAATGCATGCTCATCCTGACAATCCCGAGCTTAAAAAAGCTCAGGAACTAGGATTAAAGATTTATTCATACCCGGAGTATCTTTACGAGCAGACAAAGGATAAAACTCGTGTTGTTATTGGTGGTTCTCATGGAAAAACGAGCATAACCTCAATGGTAATGCACGTTCTAAAAACCCAAAATATTGATTTTGACTACATGGTTGGAGCCAACCTTGAAGGTTTTGAAACCATGGTTTCTCTGAAAAAAGAAACAAAAATCGCAGTTTTTGAAGGAGATGAATACCTCTCATCTCCTATTGATCTTCGCCCAAAATTTCATCTGTATTATCCGCATATTGCTCTTCTTAGTGGTATAGCCTGGGATCACATTAACGTATTTCCCACGTTTGAGAACTATGTGGAACAATTCCAGATTTTTGCAGATCGGATTGAAAAAGAGGGTTCACTCATCTACTATCAGGGTGATAAGAACTTACAGGACATTGCTTCAAAAACAAAACCCGGGGTTGATGTAAAACCTTACATAGAACACGAATCCGTCGTTGAAAATGGTGTAACTTACCTGGTAAATGAAGGACAAAAATATCAGATGCAGATTTTCGGGGATCATAACCTTCAAAATATAGCCGGGGCAAAACTGGTTTGCGAAAAACTGGGGATATCAGGCACGCAATTTTGCCAATCCATGACTACTTTCAAGGGTGCTGCACGCCGCCTTGAAACTCTGGCAGATAATGAAAAATGCACTGTTTTTTACGATTTTGCACATTCTCCATCGAAATTGAAGGCAACAACAGCAGCTGTAAAAAAACAATTTACAGACCGCAGGCTTATCGCTGTAATGGAACTGCACACTTATAGCTCTCTAAAAAAAGAGTTTCTCCCTCAATATAAGGGATGTATGGATGAAGCGGATGAAGCTTACGTTTTCTTCAATCCAAAAACCATAGAGCATAAACGCCTTGCGCAAATTACGAAAGAAGAAGTTGCAGACTCTTTTTCAAAAGAAGGATTGCAGGTTTTCACAGATTCTGGGGAATTATTCTCTATTCTTAAGAATAAAGGGTACGAAAACACGAACCTGCTAATCATGACCTCAGGAAATTTCTCGGGACAAGATTTAAAAGGATTTGCAAAAGAAATCGTGTAAGTTTAATCCAACTTCAACACAGCAAGGAAAGCTTTTTGTGGAACCTCAACGTTTCCAACCTGCTTCATCCGCTTTTTACCTTTCTTCTGCTTTTCAAGCAACTTACGTTTACGGCTAATATCGCCACCATAACATTTGGCAGTTACATCTTTACGAACGGCCTTCACAGTTTCACGGGCAATAATTTTTGCACCAATAGCTGCCTGAATAGCAATATCGAATTGCTGACGAGGAATTAGTTCTTTCAGCTTTTCACACATTCGACGTCCCAAAGTCTGAGCATTATCGAAGTGAATTAAGGAAGACAAGGCATCTACCATCTCTCCATTCAACAGAATATCCAGACGTACTAACTTCGCAGGTTTATAATCTGTCATGTGGTAATCGAAAGAAGCATAACCTTTCGATATTGATTTCAATTTATCGTAAAAATCGAAAACAATTTCACCCAAAGGAAGGTCAAATGTCAGTTCTGCACGCTCGGCAGTCAGGTAATCCTGCTTTAAAAGTGTTCCCCGTTTATCCAGACACAAAGTCATCACCTGACCAATAAAATCAGATTTAGTGATAATCTGCGCACGAATATAAGGTTCTTCAATATCTGTAATTTTAGCAACCGGAGGTAAGCCAGAAGGATTATATACCGTTTGCACTTCGCCATTATTTGTATGCACTTTGTACGAAACGTTAGGAACGGTAGTGATCACATTCATGTTAAATTCACGATCCAGGCGTTCCTGAATAATCTCCATATGCAACATTCCCAGGAATCCGCAACGAAAACCAAAGCCTAAAGCAGCAGATGATTCAGGCTCAAAAGTTAAGGAGGCGTCATTTAACTGAAGCTTTTCAATAGATGCACGTAAGTCTTCATAATCTTCAGAATCAATTGGATAAACACCAGCAAAAACCATCGGTTTCACTTCCTCAAAACCAGAAATAGCTTTCTCACAAGGCTTGGCCTTATGCGTAATAGTATCTCCTACTTTTACTTCTTTGGCTGTTTTTATTCCGGAAATAATATAACCTACATCACCACAATGCAATGTTTTTCTTGGTTCCATTCCAAGGCGAAGAACACCAATTTCATCAGCATCGTATTCTTTTTTTGTATTGACGAATTTTACCAAATCGCCTTTACTAATGCTTCCGTTTAGAATTTTGAAATAGGCAATAACTCCACGAAATGAGTTGAAAACAGAATCAAAAATTAATGCCTGCAACGGAGCTTCAGGGTCTCCTTTTGGTGCAGGAACAACCTCAACAATTCGTCTTAATACTTCATCTACTCCTTCACCGGTTTTACCACTTGCACGAATAATATCCTCACGATCGCAACCAATCAAATCAATAATCTGATCCTCTACTACCTCAGGCATGGCATTGGGTAAATCCATCTTATTCACCACCGGAATAATTTCCAGATCATGCTCAATAGCCAGGTAAAGATTTGAAATAGTTTGTGCCTGAATACCCTGCGTTGCATCTACAATTAGCAATGCTCCCTCACAAGCTGCGATGGAACGTGAAACTTCGTATGAAAAGTCAACGTGTCCCGGAGTATCAATAAGATTTAAGGTATATTTTTCACCATCCTGCATGTAATCCATTTGTATGGCATGACTTTTAATAGTGATTCCCCGTTCTTTCTCCAGTTCCATATTGTCCAGAACCTGATCCTGCATATCACGCTCAGTTACTGTTTGCGTGACTTCCAGTAAGCGGTCTGCCAAAGTACTTTTCCCGTGGTCGATATGTGCTATGATACAAAAATTGCGAATATTCTTCATCTATGAATCTTTCAATTAGCTATTAACCAATAATTCCTGTTTTCTGATTTTGCGCAAAGATATCTAAATTTTAACAACAATAATAGCCTGTAGTTGCTGTTAACTAAGTTTAAAAATTATTAACCATAGAGACTTAACACGGATTAATATTAAAAAATTTACACAACACAGGATTTCAGTTATATTTGCACAGCCAGATGCTGCTTTTATGGAACAATATTTTGTATATGCGATAGGTTTTACAGCCCAGATCCTATTCTTTGGACGCACTATAGTTCAATGGTTTAAGTCGGAACACGAAGGGAAAGTACATTCCCCCACTTTGTTTTGGAAAATCAGCCTGTTTGCATCTATCCTGATGCTTACGTATGGCATCCTTAGAAACGATGCAGCAATCCTGATTGGGCAGTTGCTGGTTTATTTCATTTACATCCGGAATATTCAACTTAAAAAGGATTGGAACCCCATGCCTTTGCTTTTACGGTTGATCATGTTATTCACACCTGTAGTAATTGTTCTTTACTTGTTTTTTGGCACAGAATACTCGCTGTCAACATTCTTTAAGAATGATAATAACCCTTTCGCATTAATGATTTGGGGAATTGCAGCACAATTGGTTTTTATATCACGTTTCTTTTACCAATGGATTTATTCTGAAAACCGAAAAGAATCAATTCTTCCATTGGGCTTTTGGCTAATTAGTATTACCGGATCTGCAATGAATTTTATTTATGGTATATTCAGACTTGACCCGGTTTTGCTCGCTGCCCATAGTTTGGGAATGTTTGTTTATCTTAGAAACATCCTGATCCATTACAATAAGAAAGGTCTTTTTGACCGACTGAACATACCTTTTCTCAATAAACTTATTACTGTTATTTCAGGAAAAATAAAGTAGAAAAATGGCAACTCTTTTAGTTACAGGATGTGCCGGATTTATCGGCTCTCACCTCACCGAAAAGTTATTGAACGATGGGCACTCAGTAATAGGAGTAGATAATTTTGATCCTTTTTATGACCGATCAATCAAAGAACAAAACCTATCTGCTTTTAAAGATCATCCTAATTTCTCTTTTTTTGAGATTGATCTTGCTGATTTCTCAAGTTTAAAAGGATCGTTGTCATCTTCATCGATAGATCTTATTATTCATTTAGCCGGGAAAGCAGGAGTTCGCCCATCAATTGAAGATCCACAGGGATATATTAGGGCTAATATCATTGCAACACAAAACATTCTAGATTTGATGAAAGAAAAAGGCATTCAAAAAATGGCTTTTGCCTCATCATCATCGGTCTACGGGAACACAAAAGAAATTCCATTCCACGAAGAGCAAGATGTCAGTAATCCTATTTCACCATATGCATCAACCAAGAAAGCCTGTGAACTGATTAATTACACCTATCATTCACTTTATAAACTTGACATTGTAAACATGCGGTTTTTCACAGTATTTGGACCACGCCAAAGACCCGATTTAGCGATTCATAAATTTACCAGACTCATCCTGAATGGAAATGAGATACCCATGTTTGGAGATGGAAGTACTTCACGCGATTATACCTATTATGAAGATACTGTTTCAGGAATCGTTGGTGCAATTAACTATTTATTCTCAAATGAAGGAGTTTATGAGACTGTCAATTTAGGGAACAACCAACCTGTAAAATTGCTTGAAATGATCTCAACGATTGAAAAAGCAGCTGGGGTAAAAGCAAATATAAAACAACTGCCGATGCAGCCCGGAGATGTCGATATCACCTTTGCCAATATAGAGAAAGCAAAAAAACTATTTGGCTATAATCCTAAATATTCATTTGAAGAAGGCATTAAAAACTTTGTCGAGTGGTATAAATCAGCCAATAATTTATAACCTCAAAAAATTTAAGATCTCAAGCAAATACTCATTAACAAACCACCTACGAAGCTTTACATGATTGTTAATTTAAGGTGAGATGTTTGAGTTTTCTACGCTTTTAGTATTTCCTTTGCACACTTATGAATTCAAATACTCGAAACGTAGCTAAACCGATCCTAACTCCAAAATTATTACTGTTACTTGCAATAGGAGCTGGAGCGTCAGTTGCAAATCTTTATTATAACCAACCCTTATTGAGTTTAATTTCTCACGATTTGGGAGAAAGCGAATCTGCCGTTAGTACAATAGCGATGCTTACTCAGCTTGGCTATGCCACCGGACTATTATTCATAGTGCCTCTTGGTGATATGTTCAAACGAAAAAGGATCATACTTACTGTTTTCGCTCTAATGATTGCCTCTCTTTTAGCATTTGCTGGAAGTAAAACGTTGTGGATGCTGTCAATTATGAGTTTTTGTGTAGGAATTACTTCTGTTATTCCTCAGATATTTATTCCTCTTGCAGCACAGTTATCCAAACCAGAAAACATGGCAAAAAACATTAGCGTTATTGTTAGTGGAATGCTTGTTGGAATTCTTACCTCCCGTGTTTTTAGTGGCATTATCGGAGATTTTCTGGGTTGGCGTACTGTTTATTTTATAGTTGCAGGAATGATGCTTGTTCTTGCTGTCTTTGTTGCAATAATACTCCCGGAAATCACTCCTACTTTCAAGGGCACTTACCGGGAATTAATGCGATCTATTATGCATTATGTCAGGATTCTACCAGATTTGCGCATGTCAGCTCTGCGAGGAGCTTTAGCTTTTGCTTCTTTTTCATTATTCTGGAGTACACTTGCTTTTAAACTTGAAACTCCTCCTTTCTTTGCCGGTAGCGATGTTGCCGGCTTACTTGGATTAGTTGGCATCGCTGGTGTTATTGCCGCCCGAATAACAGGAAAAATATCCAATAGAATTGGTCCGAACACCATTTTAACTCTTGGCATTGGGACAATCCTTATTTCATGGATTGTTTTCGGGACAGCAGGAACATCTTATTTTGGTATTATTACGGGAATTGTCCTTCTTGATATGGGTATCCAGGCTATGAATGTAACGAACCAGAGTCTCATCTTTTCTTCACATAAAGAAGCGACCAGTCGCATTAATACTGCATATATGGTAACCTATTTTGTTGGAGGAGCCTTAGGCACGAAACTGGGTGGTTTTGCGTGGGAGAATTTCGGTTGGGCAGGTGTAACCATTTCCGGAGGAATTTTATTAACCACATGTCTTATTGTACATCTAATTTACAGGGGAAGTAAGAGAATACATGCATTGAAATAATATAAGAAACCCTTCTTCCATTTCGATACGAAATACTATTGACAAATAAAAAAAGAGGCACCATCTCGGTTACCTCTTTCTTCCATCGTTCTTCATAAATACTATAAAGTCGCATCACCTGGGTTCCAGTCGCATGGCGTCAACTTCCCGGTTTTTAGTGCTTCCAGTACTCGAAGTACTTCAGGCACATTACGACCAATAGCTAAATCATTTACATTCACCCAACGAATTGTTCCTTCAGGATCAATAATGAATGTAGCACGATACGCAATTTTCTCTTCTGCTTCAAGTATTCCTAGTTCATCTGCTAATGACTTTGAGGTATCAGCTATCATTGGAAATTTTAATTGTTTTAATCCAGGATGATCATTTCTCCATGCAAGGTGCACAAACTCTGAATCGGTTGAAGCCCCCAGAAGATTTGCATCCAGTTTTTCAAACTCTCCATAATGCTCATTAAAGCCTGTAATTTCTGTAGGGCAAACAAACGTAAAGTCCTTTGGCCACCAGAAAATAACATTCCACTTTCCTTTAAGGTTTTCATTTGAAATTGTATCGAATTCTTTACCTGCTTCTAATGATACTACCGCTGTTTTTTTAAATTCCGGAAATTTTTCTCCAATTGATTTCATATGTATTCTCTTTTAAAATTATATTCATTAATTATATATATTCTTGTTTTCAAGGCTTTTACTTAAATATTTTGAACAAATATATTAGTGAATATGACACCAATCAAATCAGTAATTTCGAAGACACATAGACCATCCCTATGAATTTATGTATTTATTGGAAGATCACGGAATTATGAAAAACTGAATCACATCTATTAAGAATAATAAAACAAGCATTTAATAATTCTTTTACATTTGTTGCCAGAATTTTATCAATTAAATGACAAAAACATGTTGAAAGTAAATGAATATTTTGAAGGTGCAGTTAAATCTATTGCGCTTGAAAATGAAGATGGAGTTGCCACAATAGGCGTAATGGAACCAGGTGAATACGAATTTGGAACTGCAACTATTGAGTTAATGACAGTAACAAGTGGTATCCTGGATGTATTGCTTCCAAATGCAACTGAATGGAAAAGCTATAAACAAGGTGAAACTTTCAGAGTAGAAAAAGACGTTAAATTTAAAGTAAATGCCAAAGGACAGGTTGCTTACTACTGTCAGTATATTTAAAGAATTAAATGAAAAAGGCATCTATTAAGGATGTCTTTTCTTTTTCTCTAAAAATCAGGATTCACTCTCAGATAAGTTTGAGCCAGCCGATACCCTTCAAGCTGATTTTTCATATAAGTGCGCAGTTCCTCATAGTCTCCGGTTGCATGTTTAAGTACAGATGAAGCTAATCCGTAAACTGCAGGTAATTTACTTTTAGAAACCAAATAATATCCATCCAAATAGTTTTTTATCCCTCCGGAAATAATCAACTGTTTGCAAACAGGCTCTTTCTTTTCAATAATACGATTAATGACATCAAGCATTTGCTCTGCCGTTTGCCCCACGCTCACAAACGGATTGTATATTTCTTCAACTACCTTTTGATTCCGGCTCAACTCCAGTTTGGAAAAACTAGTACCTCCAAAAGCTGCAAATTCAATAGCTGTCAAAGGTAATTGCAGTAAAGCGTCAAGACTTTTAGCTCCCATTCCTTGCCCAACTTCTTTAACAATCAAAGGAATTTCAGTTTTACTCAACAACTGCTCTATTGTTTTTAAAGGAATCTGGGTAATAGCATCACCTTCAGGTTGAAAATATTCCTGTAAAGGATTCACATGAACAATTAAACCATCGGCTCGCAAATTGCCAACAAGATCAGTGATTGCATTTATTTTCTCGTCTTTAATCAACTTTTCAACCTGAGCAATTCCAAGATTCGCCCATAATGGACGATCATTGCCGATTTCATCCCGAACATCAAAATCATTCCAGTGAGATTTATCAAATAGAATATTCCGACAAGATCCCAACCCCATTCCGAGTCCAAATTCAGCACATGCCCGGGCTATGTTTCTATTGATAGTATGTGCACGTTCTGTACCACCTGTCATACTTGAAATCCAGACCGGAGCTTTCATCTGCTTCCCTAAAAAAGGGAAAGATTCCGATTCCTCTTTTGGATGAGCTGCCAGAAATGGCTCATAAATAAAGCGTTGATCCTGCTCTCCTTTTGAGATTTGAGAATCAAAAGCCATATGAATATGATCGAGTTTGCGGTCTTTTTTCATATAAAAAATGGATGAACAACTGTTATTGGTAAAAATAAGCTTGTTAACCAATAATCAGTTTCATCCAAATATAAATGTTATTTGTGAGCTTGACTAAATGTAAATCTAAAAATACACTTCATTATGAATCTGATCTCTGGTTACTCCTTTGGCAAAAAGGATCTCCAATGCATCAAAAATCATATTGCTGTTACCACACAAGTAGAATTGTGTCCCTTCTTCAAACTCCGATTTTTTAAGGTACTCGGTAAGGCGTCCATGAACATTGCCAGTTTTGTCTCCTGATGTACAAAGTACATAGCGATCTTTATCGTAATGATAACTTTCATAAGCTTCATCCCCATAACGGACCCCATGAATCAACTGGTAATCTAATTCTGGATATGATTTAATCATACTGTGAAAAGGTGAAATACCAGTACCACTTGCAATGAAAACAAATTTGCTCTTTCCTATTTTGTTTTCATCAATCCGAAAACGTCCAAAAGGACCATTCACCTCAACTAAATCACCAACTTTTAAGCTTTTCAACTTAGGAGTTAAATGACCTTCCAAAACTTCCTTTACAAGAATCTCCAGTTTTTCTGAGTTTTCTTCACTATAAATAGAGTATTCTCTTTTTTGAAAAACATTTCTTACAGCCACCGCCAAATGTTGGCCTGCTTTGAATTTAAAACGACTCTTAGGAAAGCTAATAACAAATGTATCTTCCGTTAGCATACGGATTTCTTCAACTTTATAGAATCGCTGATCTATCTTGATATCTTCTTTTACTTCAAATGTCATCTCTAATTATTTTTTTGACAAATATAACTATTTAAATACTTTTACATCCTTTTTTCTTTTATTAAATACTATTTCTTAAAAAAAGTTTAATTGAGACTATGACATTTTGGAAAAGAAGTTGAAAAATTATACACTCAAAAGTCATCCTAACAAAATTAGGATCAAGCCAATCTTATATAAAATTCCTGTGTTAGTTCCCGAAAATATTCTGAGTAAGTATTATTTTCAGAGTTCCGTATATAAATAACTGGTTCACTAATGGTCTCTTCTGAAGTAGAAAGCTCCACGAGAATGCGATGTGGCTTTTTGTTTTTGTCCGGAGCAACATAAACCAAGCGAGTTAATTTAAGCCTGTGTTTTGAACTCAACACTTTTAGCTGTTCTTCTTTTTCTGCCGGCAAAATCAAACTTATTTTACCTTGATCAGCCAAAAGCCTGGCAGATTTCTTCAGCAATTCATCCAAACTTAGGGAAGAGCTATGACGTGCCTTTGTTTTTTTGTGATCCTGTGATTGTAAAGAATTATCGAAAAACGGAGGATTAGAAATAATATGTGTATACTTCCTTTCAGTTTTAAAATCCTGAAATGCACAATTATGAATACATATTCGGTCTTTCCATAACGAGTTTCCCACGTTTAAGTTTGCTTCTTCTGCTGCTTCCGACTCAATCTCAACAGCATCAATAAATGCATTTGTTCGTTGTGCGGCCATTAATGCAAGCAAACCGGTTCCGGAGCCAATGTCCAGAATATTTACTGCATCATTCAAATTTGCCCAGGCTCCCAACAATACTCCGTCAATGCCCACTTTCATAGCAGCTTTTTCCTGAACTATTCGAAATTGCTTAAACTGAAAAAAATTATTCCGTCCCATAAAACAGCTCTAACGCTTTTACAAAAAAACGAATCTTTTAATTATTCTGGTCTCTGTCATAGAAATATTCAAGATATCGTCCCATTTCCACCCTAAACTCTAATTCACTGATCATTATTATTCATTAACCCTTTTGAAACATATATACAATAAGTTTTTAATTGTTTCATAAGATTGGATTAATGTAATTAAATCATCAAGCACGAACTTGTAAACGGTTAACTAACTACACCTTACAAATCCAACTTAACTTTTATTAAACATTAACAATACATCCATCACATTCACTTAACAAACAAAACAATACTCAACACACTAGCCTACTGTGTCTTATAAATATTTTATTCTGTTTTTTTATTATCACTACGATAACATTTCTCAAACACAGTGAGCTTTTCACGATCCTATTTTTGGCCTCGATTCAATATAAGATTCATTCATTTTTGAAAAAAACACTATTCAATACAACCAAAAATTTTACCCATGAAAATTAAATTTACTTTGCTTGCTTTTTTAAGCATTCTACTATTAAACCCGATGGCAAAAGCCATTAATGAACCAGAAGATGATGCAAAATCCAACTATGGAATTATTTCAGGACGCATCATTGATGAAGAAAGCTTACCCTTGCCTGGAGCCACAGTTATTGTGGACGAACTACAACAGGGTGTTATTTCTGATGAAAACGGTTACTATCGTATAGTTAAGCTGGATGAAGGACAGTATACTGTAACTGTTTCCTATATAGGTTTTAAAGACGAAACGAAAGCTGTACAAGTAAAAATAGGAGAAACAACAACTATTGATTTTCAACTTGAAGCAGGTATCGATTTAAGCGAAGTTGTTATTAATGGTGCATTGCAAGGACAATCAAAAGCATTGACCCAACAAAAAAACAACATCAATATCTCTAATATCATTTCTTCTGACCAGGTAGGTCGTTTCCCGGATGCCAACATTGGTGATGCTTTGAAGCGTGTTCCCGGGATCAACGTTCAGTACGACCAGGGTGAAGCTCGTTTCGGACACATTCGTGGTACTGCTCCTGAATATAACTCAGTTACTATTGATGGAGATCGTATTCCTTCAGCTGAAGCTGAAATTCGTTCAGTACAATTAGACCTTGTGCCATCCGATATGGTTCAAAGTATGGAAGTTAACAAAGTTGTTACCTCTGACATGGATGCAGATGCAATTGGAGGTTCCATAAACCTGGTTACAAAATCAAATCCTTACAAACAACGGATTACAGGTACTATTGGAACAACATATAACGCTCTCACAGAAAAACCTGCTGAGAACATTGCTCTTTTATATGCAGACCGCTTCATGAATGAAAAACTGGGAATGACCCTTTCCGCATCTCGCCAGAACCACCTTTTAGGATCAGAAAATGTTGAAGCAGAATGGGATGATGAAGAAACACTAAAAGAATTTCAAATTCGTCAATATTACGTTCAACGGTTACGTCAAAGTTACTCAGCAGCTTTTGATTACACGTTTAATGCAAATAACAGAATTGACTTTAAAGCAATGTTTAATCATCGCAACGACTGGGAAAACCGCTATCGTGTTGTATATAAAGATCTAGAAGAAGATCCGGGTAAGGCAGTTATCGAAAGGCAACTAAAAGCAGGTACAAACAAAAATGCCCGTTTGGAAGACCAACGCACGTTGCACTTATCGCTAGGTGGTGACCACCAGTTTGGAATCTTAACTATGGACTGGAAAGCTTCATACTCAAAGGCAAATGAGGATCGTCCAAATGAACGCTACCTGCAATATGTTCGCGAAGATGTCCTTATCGATCAAAATGTAGCAGACCCAAGCAATGTATCTCTGACTATTCACGATATTTATTCCTCAGACTTTAACCCTAACTGGGAACTAGACGAGTTAACCGAAGAATTCCAGTATACTGAAGATATCGACAAAACAGTTAAAGTTGATTTTGAACTTCCACTTTCCAACAACTCAACAAGCATGTTGAAATTTGGGGCCAAATACAAAGCAAAAAGCAAAAATCGCGACAACGATTATTACGAATACGATCCTTTAAATAAAGATTCTTTTAATGCTGATGTTTTCAGCTCAACTAAAAACCAAACAAAAAGTAATTTTCTTGCAGGTGATTATGTTGTCGGAACATTTGCAAAAAGAGAATTCTTAGCTGATTTAGACCTGGAGAATAGTTCTAAATTTAAAGGAGAAAAAGTTCTCGAAGAATTAGCTGGTAATTACGATGCCACTGAAAATGTTTTTGCAAGTTATGCCCGTTTCGACAAAGATTTTGGAGCTATTGAATTAGTTGCTGGTGTTCGTATGGAGAATACAAGCCTAAAATATTCAGGATTTCAATATGATGCTGATGAAGACGTACTTACTCCAACAGATGAAGAAGAAAGTAGTTACACGAACATATTGCCTTCATTAATGGTGAAATACAATATGGGTGAAAATACTCAAATCAAAGCTGCATGGACAAATACAATTTCACGTCCAAAATATTTTGCACTTGTTCCTTATGTTGAAGTAAGCGCAGAGGACAATGAAATTAGCATTGGTAATCCTGAACTTGATCCAACTACATCTATGAACTTAGATTTGATGTTCGAGCACTATTTTGGTGGATCTGTCGGAGTTATTACTGGTGGTGTTTTCTACAAAAAGATTGAAGATTTCATCGTAGAAGAAGTGAAAGATGATTACAGTTTCCAAAATAATACATGGGATGAATTTGTTCAACCAATTAATGGAGGTGATGCAACATTGTACGGATTTGAAGCATCATTCCAACGTCAGTTCGATTTCTTGCCCGGATTCCTTCGCCAGATGGGATTCTATACAAACTATACTTATACATACTCAGAGGTCAGCGACTTCCAGGTTGAAGACCGTGAAGACGAAAAAGTTACTCTTCCCGGATCACCAGAGCATAACCTAAATGCATCATTGTTCTATGAAGGTGCTAAATTCTCTTGCCGTGTATCATTCAATTATGCAAGCGATTTTGTTGATGAATTCGGTGGAGAAGCATTTGAAGATCGTTACTACGACAAAGTGAGCTATCTTGATATTAACACAAGCTATAAAATCAACAAAAACTTTCAGATTTATGCGGAAGCAACAAACTTGTTGAACACTCCGTTACGTTATTATCAGGGTGAGTCAGAATATACGATGCAAGAAGAATATTATGATGTAAAAGTTAATTTAGGACTTAAGTTCGATTTCTAAGAAACTATTCAATTATTAGAAATCCCTGTGCAATTGTATGGGGATTTCCATTTTTATAAATAACTCATTCTATATGAATTTAAAATATTCATTTTTCAACCTACTGGCATTATTCATTGTTTTTTCTTCGTGCAGCAGATTTAGCGAAGGATCAAAAAAAGCATCAGAGAAAATACAGTTGAGTACAACTGCACTTTATGAAACGACAGCAATGCCTCAAGATAAAAAAGAAGATGCCGCCGATGATCCTGCTATTTGGGTGAACCCGAAAAATACAGCCGAAAGTAGAATAATTGGCACCGACAAAAAGGGAGGATTAGCAGTATATAATCTACAAGGCAAAGAGCTTTTCTATTATCCTCATGGCAACATGAACAATGTAGACTTGCGCTATAACTTTGTCCTTGGCGAAGACACAATTGATATTGTTGCAGCGAGCAACCGAACAACCCAAAGTATCTCTATTTACAAGATAAATGAGGATGGATCTTTAAAAAATATTGCATCCCGAATTATCAAATCGGAAATGGTAGATGAAGTATACGGTTTTTGCATGTATAAAAGCCCTGTTGACAGCACAACTTATGCATTTGTAAACAGCAAGTCAGGAGAAGTTGAGCAATGGAAGCTAATTCCTGAAGGCACCCAAATTGGAGCACAATTAGTTCGGGATTTCAAACTAGACACTCAAGTTGAAGGCATGGTTACTGATGACGAGAATCAAACTCTTTTTATCGGGGAAGAAGTAAGTGGAATATGGAAATTCGATGCTGAACCCAATGGAAATTCTGTCGGTGAAAAATTAAGCCAGAGTTCAGAAGAAGACAATGAATTTATCATGTTTGACATTGAAGGTCTTTCTATTTACTATCTCCCAAATGGGAAAGGATATATTGTAGCATCCAGCCAAGGCAACTATTCATATGCCGTATATGAACGTCTCGCTCCACATAACTATATTGGAAGTTTCAAAATCGTTGATGGCATTGTTGACGGTTCTGAAGAAACTGATGGACTGGATATTTACAGCTACTCTTTAAACGAAGATTTTCAACATGGATTATTAGTTGTACAAGATGGGTACAATTATGATGAAGGCAAGGCAGTTGCCCAAAATTTCAAATTAATTCCCTGGGAAAACGTTGCAGCCCTTTTCGAAACCAAACTAAAACAGAATTAATATTAGACAGCTCTTAAGTTTTAAAAGGATGTCATATTTTGATATCCTTTTTTATGTCCAAGACAAAGCATACACATTAAAAGTCCCTGTCTTACCCTGAAATAACTTGACGCAAAAAGTCAAGAAAAATGAAGAATCATAAAGAAAGCATGTTGACCGATCACATGGATGGATTTAAAGATTATCCTGTTGATTACAACAAGTACGAAGTAAGTTTTCGCCGTTGGGTTGTTAGCCAAATCGATGGGGGTCATATGTCAATTCAAGAGATCCGGGATCGTTTTAAGTTGAGTAGGAAACACTATACAGACATTTTAAAACGTTGGCAAGAGAGGTATTCCGATGAATTGCACGTATCTTTGTGTTTCATGAGTTCGAAAGAAAGGTCAGATAATAAAGAGCTTGAAAAGCGCATCAAGGAGTTGGAAAAACAGCTGGAAAAAGCCCGGATGAAAAACATTGCTCTCAATACCCTTATTGATGTAGCCGAAACAGAATTTAAAATCCCTATCAGAAAAAAGCCTGGTGCCAAGCAGTAATATTACTGGCACACATGTATCCTTCAATAAGTAAAAAGGATAGCTGTGAGCTGTTTGGTTATAGCCGCCAGGCATGGTACGACACTAAAAAACGGGAATCAAAGACACAATTAGCAGAGGTTCTGATATTACAGGAAGTAAAGAAACTTAGAAAAGACCACCCAAAAATGGGCAGTGAAAAGCTTCATGGGTTGATGCAGCCTTTTTTATCAGAACATGGTATTAAGATGGGGCGGGACAAGTTTTCGGTTTTATTGAGCGAGCATGGTTTGCAAGTACGCAGGAGCAAACGAAAAGCAAAGACGACCAACTCCAAGCATTTATTCAAGAAGTACCCCAATATTGTCAGAGATCTTGATTTAAGTTTCCCGGGAAAACTCTGGGTAAGCGACATAACTTATATCCGCACAAAATATGGGTTTTCTTATTTATCGCTGATAACCGATGCGTATTCAAGAAAGGTTGTTGGTTGGTGCTTATGGTACGATTTGACCAGCACCGGAGCATTAAATGCACTGAGAATGGCAGTTGAGACTGAAGACACAAGCAAGAAATTGATCCATCATTCAGACCGGGGGATACAATATTGTTGCTATGACTATGTAAATTACCTGAAAGGGAGCAATATCCTGATATCGATGACAGAGAAAGGCGATCCTTACGAGAACGCAATTGCAGAACGGGTAAACGGCATATTGAAAGATGAATATGATTTGCACCAAACCTTTGAAGATTACAATGTTGCCCATGAAGCAGTTAAAATTGCCATTGATAAATATAATAATCAACGCCCACACAGAAGTTGTGATATGCTTACTCCAGCCCAGGCACATAAGCGTACCGGAAAGCTACGAAAGCATTGGAAAAAGAAAGAATACACATTGTCTCACAAAGTAGGTTCAAAACAGAACAGTGTAATGAATTTTAGGGACATCGTTCAAATAAGTATAGAAAATCAGCAATAAGAGCTGCGTAAGTTTCTGTTTTGTGCTTAAGCACAAAACAGAAACTTTACTTTAGGGATAAGGAATTAAAATGAAACAGATCTTAGTAATAAATTTTAACTAGGTTTGTATTCCAGAGGCAACTATCTACTGCTTCTGGAATACTAGAAAATAAGTATAAATCTGTCAAGCTATTTTAGGGAAGGTCACCCGACTAAACCCCAGCAATAAAAAATATTGGAAATTACCCTCATTCCCCATCCCAGCATCCTCGTGGGATAGGAAATTATCGCGCTGGGACGTCCCATGATCATTATGGGATAGGACATGATAGATATATCCTAAGAAATACACCCTGCGGGATAGGAAATATCTATGATGGGATTGGAAATCATTCTGCTGGACTTTCCCACAATCATTCTGTCTCGTCCTAGAAGAGCTATGGGACAGGAAATAATCGTGCTGACCTATTCCACGATCGTTCTCCCCTGGGAAATAATAACTATGGGAAGCCCCGGCAAGTCTACAGACAAGGAAATGATTCTGCCTTTTTAGCTCAGCATCACAACCAGCCTTTTCAACGCTGCTATAAACTGGTCAATTTCTTCGAAAGTATTATAAACGGCAAACGAAGTCCGTATAGTTCCCGGCACATCATAATGCTGCATCACCGGATCGGCACAAAGCCGGCCAGTTCTCACAGCTATCCCCATCTTATCAAGCATGGTACCCATATCAAACGAATGAATCCCTTCAACATTAAATGTTATCACACCTGATTTTTCTTTTTGCGTACCATATATAATCATTCCCGGTATTTCCAGAAGCTTCTCTGTTGCATACTCCAATAACCTATGCTCGTAAGCAGCCACTTCTTTAACTCCTAATGATTGTAAGTATTTAACAGCCTCGCCAAAAGCAACAACTCCGGTAATGTGAGGTGTCCCGGCTTCAAACTTATAAGGAAGATCATTAAATGTAGTTTTCTCAAAGCTCACTTCAGAAATCATCTCACCTCCACCCTGATAAGGAGGCATATTCTCCAGCAATTCCTTTTTGCCATAAAGAATTCCCACACCATTAGGACCATACATTTTATGAGCAGAGAAAACGTAAAAATCAACATCCATTTCCTGTACATCAACAGGTATATGTTTTATTGCCTGCGCTCCATCTACCAAAACTTTAATACCTTTTTGATGCGCCTTATCAATAATTTGCGCCACCGGATTTATCGTACCCAGGGTATTTGAAACATGAGCGACAGCAATCAACTTTGTTTTATCACTAATCAAATTGTCAAGCAACTCGGTTTTTAACCGACCATCATCCTCAAAAGGAAGCATGATAATTTTTGCTTTTTTTCGTTCTGCCATCATCTGCCAGGGAACAATATTCGCATGATGTTCCATCTCCGTGACAATAATCTCATCTCCCTCTTCAACAAAAGCCTCTCCAAAAGAAAAAGCAACCAGATTAATACTCTCTGTTGTCCCTTTTGTAAATATGACTTCTTCCGTAGAACTCGCATTTATAAATTCACGAACCTGCTCACGAACTCCTTCATATTCTATTGTAGCTTTATCGGCCAGAAAATGGGCTCCCCGGTGAATATTGCCATAATACTCTAAATGTAATTGCTCTTCTTTCTTTAAAACTTGTAACGGTTTTTGAGAAGAAGCAGCACTATCCAGATAAACCAGAGGTTTATTGTAAACCGTTTGGTTAAGAATGGGGAAATCTTTTCGTATTTGAGTTATATCTAATGACATTCGTTCCTTTTTAATGTTGAAAAGCCATAAGGTTATGGTTCACATATAAACTGATGTACAAAGCTAATGTTTTTTAAAGAGAGTAATTGTTTCCAGACTACCCGCTGCTTATTTCTTCAAAATAGATTAAAATGACATTTTCCATTATAAAAAGATTTTCTTCCCTTAAAAGAGAAACTTGACTGTTATTGAAAATCAATGAATACCCCCTAGTTTTAACAAAAAAAATTATTTTTGCTCATCCCTAAAATCTCATAAAAACCGAAAACATGGAAATAGAAAAGAACATTGGAAGTAAAATCAAAGAAATTAGAGGCATTAAGAAAGTAAGCCTTGAGGACTTGTCCAGCCGATCAAATCTGGATATTGACCAAATTCAAAAAATTGAAGATGGAAATTTCATTCCATCGTTAGCTCCACTTATTAAAATTGCCCGTGCACTAGGTGTACGATTGGGAACATTTTTAGATGATAATAATGAATTAGGACCTGTTATTGTTCGTAGTGGACAAGAAAAAGATGGTGTTCGTTTTGTATCGAAAGAAGAAACCTCAGGAGAAAACCTAAATTTCTATTCGCTTGCAGCCGACAAGGCCGGAAGACATATGGAACCATTCATTGTTGATATTGATCCATTAAAATCAGAAAGTCACAAATTGTCAACGCATGAAGGCGAAGAATTCATCTTTGTGCTGGAAGGTCAGATAGAAGTAAACTACGGAAAAGAAACTTACTCGTTAAGCAAGGGAGATAGCATTTATCTGGACTCTATTGTTTCACACAATGTGCACGCTGCCAATAATGAACCTGCCCGGATTTTGGCCTGCCTATATGCTCCATTTTGAAACTTAAACCTGATAAATTATGCAATTAATTGATTATACTTTTGGGGATCTCCTCGAAAAATATGCATCGGAAACCCCCGATAAAGACTTTCTGGTTTACCCTGACAGAAACCTTCGTTTTACATACAGCGAATTTGATGATCGTGTAAATAAGCTTGCTAAAGGTTTAATGAGCATTGGTGTTGGAAAAGGTGACAATGTAGGAATCTGGGCCAACAATGTACCCGACTGGGTAACTTTCATGTTTGCAACTGCCAAAATTGGAGCTGTATTGGTAACAATCAACACCAATTATAAGCTTGCAGAGTTGGAATATCTTATAAAAGATGCTGATTTACATACCTTATGCCTCATCGGAAATTTTAAAGATAGTGACTATGTAAATATGGTTTTTGAACTGATTCCTGAATTAAAAACACAGGAACGAGGAAACCTTAAATCAGAAAAGTTTCCTGAATTAAAGAATGTTGTCTATATCGGTCAGGAAAAATTCCGCGGCATGTACAATACCGCTGAGCTTCTTTTGGTAGGATCTCACATGGATGATGCAGAACTTAAAAAGCAGAAGCAAATGTCAGCACTCACGATGTAGTTAACATGCAGTACACCTCAGGAACAACTGGCTTCCCCAAAGGAGTAATGCTTTCACACCACAATATCCTCAACAATGGGTTCGCAACCGGAGAAGCCATGCTTTATACCGAAAACGAAAGGCTACTTGTTTGTGTCCCATTTTTCCATTGCTTTGGATGCGTACTTGCATTGTGTGCAATAATCACTCACGGAGCCACAATGGTAGTCACAGAAGACTTTGACCCACTATTGGTTCTTGCGTCCGTAGAGAAAGAAAAATGTACAGCTCTTTATGGTGTCCCTACTATGTTTATCGCAGAACTCAACCATCCTATGTTCGACATGTTCGACCTTACGACCCTGCGAACCGGAATCATGGCCGGTGCTTTATGCCCGATTGAAACCATGAAACAAGTGATGGAGAAAATGCACATTAAAGACATCATCAGTGTTTATGGATTAACCGAAACTTCTCCTGGGATGACATCAACACGTACACATAACACCCCTGAAGTAAGGGCAACAACCGTAGGTTATGAATTTCCTAATGTTGAAGTAAAAATCTTTGATCCTGAAACAGGTGAAGAATGTCCGAATAATGTACAAGGCGAAGTTTGCTGCCGTGGTTATAATGTAATGAAAGGTTACTATAACAATGAAGAAGCTACAAATAAAGCAATCGATAAAGATGGATGGCTGCATTCAGGTGACCTTGGAATTCGCGACAATGATGGATTCTTCCACATTACCGGACGCATTAAGGATATGATTATTCGTGGAGGTGAAAATATTTATCCTCGTGAAATCGAAAACTATCTTTTTCAGCTACCACAAATTGAAGCCGTTGAAGTAGCAGGTATCCCTAGTCCGAAATATGGAGAACAAGTGGGTGCATTCATTAAAATAAAGAGTAGACAAACGCTTTCAGAAGAAGAAATACTTGAATATTGCAGAGGAAAAATTTCACGATTTAAAATCCCTAAATACATCTTCTTTGTGGATGGATTCCCCATGACAGCAAGTGGTAAAATTCAAAAATACAAGCTAAAAGATGTCGGATTGGAACTCCTTGAAAAACAGGGAATCGAAGTGATTTAAAAGTTTAAAATCAACGATACTAAGCCTCACAAATGTGGGGCTTTTCTTTTTCCATCCTATCGAGTATTAAGCTATCAAACAAAAAAAGCCGACTAAAGGATTCTTTAATCAACTCGACAAAAGAAATCGATAATCCATCTGACTACCGACAAACAAAATAAAAGAGTAGAAAGTAAATTTACTCCTACTCTTCATTCAATATTGTAAAACGATTCGAGATTAACTCCCTAGCGTTTATGTCTTGGCTCGTCAGAAACAGTTAATTTCTTTCTACCTTTGGCACGACGTGATTTCAATACTAAACGTCCGCCCGGTGTAGACATTCTTTCGCGAAAACCATGCTTGTTTTTACGCTTTCTGTTTGATGGTTGAAATGTCCTTTTCATTGGTATATTTTTTTAATACAGATTATACTCCCGTTTATTTCGGACTGCAAAAATAAATCTTTTTTGATTCCATCCAAAATATAGATACTTATTTTCTGGTATTTCGTATCGTAAGATGAATAATTTTTTTTGTCTCAAAGAATTCTTCCTCAAAAAAGCTGCTTAATTCATACAATTTCACATCTTTTCGAAAAGAATTCAATTCATCTTCAAAATCACCTCCTTTTAAATAGAGGATACCATTTGCCAGCTCATTTTTTTGATCGCTGCTCACTTTTGACCTCACCAAAGCCACAAAACGAGGGAAAGCTGTTACAGCCCTGCTTACGACAAAATCAAATTGTCCCTTTACTTTCTCTGCCCGGTGTTGTTGCCCAACCACATTGGTTAAGCCTAAACTCTCAGCCACAGCATTAACAACAGTAATTTTTTTCCCAATGGAATCAACTAATAAAAATTCGGAATCCGGGTTCATGATGGCAAGAGGAATCCCAGGGAAACCACCACCGGTACCAACATCCATGATCCTTGTACCAGAAGCAAACTGAATCACTTTCGCAATTCCTAGTGAATGCAATACATGGCGTTCGTATAAATGATCGATATCTTTTCGGGAAACGACATTGATCTTTTCATTCCACTCGCGATACAATTCACCCAACGCAGCAAACTGCCCAAGCTGCTTCTCTGTAAGCTCAGGAAAATATTTTTCGATAATTTTCATAGTGATTTACTAATCTCCTTTGTCTTCCATTTCGGTAGACTCTACCATTTTAAACAGCATTTCGCGAGCTCTGAATAATTGAGCTTTGACTGTTCCGAGCGGCAAATTTAATTCTTTAGCAATTTCTTCGTAAGAATATTCACGGAAATATCTCAATTCTACCAAAGTCCGGTAGCGAGGTTTTAACCGATGAACAATTCTACGCAACAAAATTGCCTTCTGAATACGGATTAGTTTTTGTTCGGGATCGGGATCTTTTGATTTCAATTTGACAGGAACCTCATTTTCATTATCGTCCTGACTACTCTCTATAGAAACATGCACTCCTCGCTTTTTCCGTAGAAAATCAATACAATTATTGGATGCTATTTTAAACAACCATGTACTAAATGCGTAATTTGGAGAATACTGATGGAGATTCTTAAAAGCCTTTCCAAAAGCTTCAATTGTAAGATCTTCAGCGTCGCTCTTATTATTCACCATTTTCAACAGCATATAATAAATCGCATCTTTATACTTGCTAAGTAATTTTGCAAACGCTTTTTCTTCACCTCTTAAAGCTGCCTCAACTAAGATAATATCTTGCTGAGCTTTATCAGAGAGTTTTGAGTTTAATTCCATTTATTATGCGATAGTGAATATATGTTTTTTATACCAATAAACAAATCCAGCAACGGTTTAATCCATTCGTATGCTAACGAAGATATAAATATTTTCCTTTCTTTCAAACGGTTAATAATAGAATTAAGGACAATAATCCTCAACAAAAGAGCAATAAACACCGGAATTGAAAATAACATCCAATTATGTACTTCTGTTTATCAACAACCAACAAAAACCAATCAGAATTAATAACCCGGAGATTTCTCCCAATGAAAGAGCTAATTTTTTGCCAAATTTCAACTTCTGAAATAACAGCAACCTCTTCCTTACCAACTCAAGATAATCACTCTTACTAAAATCATTATCATATTTTACCTGAGCTTCCGGATCGACAGACACAACAATTTTTCTTTTTCGCACCTGATTTAACAGCAGCTCTAAATTGGCATAATGCTTATTCATCTTTCCACGAAATCCATCAACTTTGAAATATTCATCCTTAGGAAACAATACATTTTCCTGTGCATAAAACAAAGGGATACGACAAGATGAATATGCAGCAGAAGTCATAAATGATTTCAATCGATCAACACGGCACAACCAGTTGTAAAAGCCTTTCTTACGGATAGAATTACTATATGCAATGACAATGTTACCTTCACTAGATATTCGATTATTAATCTTTTTCAGATAAGAAGGATCAAGCTCAGAAGTTGATGGATCGACAAAAATAACATGATCATACTTAGCGGCTTTTAGTGCCAGGTTGATAGATATTTTTTCCGAGTAGATTGTCTCCTGTGCCAACGAACTAAAACGAACGTTTGGATATTTTTTTGCCAATACCCCAATAATCGTCAATGTGGAATCTTCTGAAAAGTCATCAACAATTACAACTTCAAATTTTTTATAATCTTGCTGAATAAGTTGATTAATGACATGCTCAATCCTACTTTCCTCATTCCGAACACACAACAAAACGCTTATTGGTTTTTCATCTTCAACATCCTCACTCTTCTTTACAAAAAGTAACCTGAAGTAAAAAGTAATCTGCACAATAAGAACTGAAATAAATCCAGCCAGTAAAATGATATAGCCCGTCCATTCGGGTAAGGTTCGGTCAAAAAAGTCGGCAGTCATGGTCAATATTTGTCAACAAATTTAACAATAGAAGCGACTTTAGCATCTTCTTAAAACAATAAATAATTGACAATAATAGAAAAGTTATGCTTCAAGGTGATTTAACTTTTATGGCTATCTTTGAGCACTCAAAAAAATTGAAATGGATTTCATCCTAAAACAACAAGCAAATAACTCAGAAGCCCGTGCAGGCTTATTGAAAACAGATCACGGAAATATAGAGACACCGATCTTCATGCCTGTAGGAACTGCAGGCTCTGTTAAGGGGATACACGTAAGGGACTTAAAAGAAGATATTAAAGCTCAGATAATACTTGGAAACACGTACCATTTATACCTCCGCCCGGGGATAGAAATCATTGAACAGGCAGGAGGGTTGCATAAGTTTAATGGTTGGGATGGACCAATTCTCACCGACAGTGGTGGCTACCAGGTATTCTCCTTAGGGGATATCCGAAAACTTTCAGAAGAAGGAGCAAAATTTCAATCTCATATTGACGGATCCAGGCATCTTTTCACACCAGAGAATGTAATTGACATCCAGCGAAAAATTGGAGCTGACATTATCATGGCATTTGACGAATGTCCACCAGGAGATGCAGAATTCGATTACGCAAAAAAATCGCTGGAACTTACCCAGCGCTGGCTTGACAGATGCGTTGAACAAATGGAAAAAACAAGCCCTCTGTACGGACATCAACAATCACTTTTTCCAATCGTACAAGGAGCATCATTCCCTGAGTTAAGGGAAACCGCAGCCAAACATATTATTGAAATTCCCAGTGATGGCTATGCTATTGGAGGCTTGTCTGTTGGTGAACCAGAAAAGGTAATGTATGCCATGATTGATGTTGTATGCCCAATTCTTCCTAAAAACAAACCCCGTTATTTAATGGGAGTAGGCACGCCTGTAAACATTCTTGAAGCTATTGACCGGGGTATTGACATGTTCGACTGTGTTATGCCTACCCGAAATGGAAGAAACGGAATGCTTTTCACCAGCGAGGGAACCATGAATATGCGAAATAGAAAGTGGGCTGATGATTTCTCACCAATTGACTCCAATGGCACATCATTTGTGGATCACCATTATTCAAAAGCTTTTTTAAGACATCTTATTGTTTCCGATGAAATGTTGGGGGCACAAATTGCAAGTCAACACAATTTAGCCTTCTATCTTTGGTTAGTTAAAGAAGCAAGAACACAAATTATTAACGGTACTTTTAAAGATTGGAAAGGAGAAATGGTTGTAAAGCTCGCTCAACGATTGTAGGTATGAAGTTACCCAAATTACAAACTCTGGATGTTTATATCATTAAAAAGTTCCTGGGGACATTTTTCTACTCAATTGCTTTGATAATAAGCATTGCTATTGTATTTGACATATCCGAAAATCTGGATGATTTTATCTCGAAAGATATTTCGGTCTCATCCATTATTTTTGATTATTACTTAAATTTCATTCCTCACTTTGCCAATCTTTTTAGTAGCCTGTTTACGTTTATTGCAGTAATATATTTCACATCAAAGCTTACCGGGAACTCAGAAATTATTGCCCTGCTTAGTAGCGGTATTTCTTTTAACCGATTGACCAGACCTTATTTAATATCTGCATCGATAATTGCTCTTTTTTCATTTTTACTAGGTGCCTATATCATTCCTTCTGCCAATAAAAAAAGGGTTGATTTTAGGAATACTTATATCAATTCCAAGTCTAGTAGTTCTGATAATAGATACATACACCGACAGATATCCCCTGACACCTACATCTACATGAACCGGTTTGTTATTTCGGAAAATAAAGGTATCCGATTCACTATGGAGACTTTTAATGATGGAATTTTAACTTCAAAATTATCAGCTAATTCTATTCAGTGGAATGAAGAAAGCAAGAAATGGACATTAAATAACTTCGCAATTCGTGACATTGAAGGGCTTAATGAAAATATTATAACTGGAACTAAAAAAGACACCACTTTAAACATGGTTCCGGAAGATTATAATATTTATCGGGACCAAGTTGAAACCATGACTCTACCAGAGCTTAACAGAACAATTAAAAGCATGAAGCAAAGAGGAGTAAATAACACTGAATACAAGATTCAAAAACACAGCCATTTTGCCACACCATTTTCAGCTTTTATTCTAACAATCATTGGACTTTCCCTTGCATCAAAAAAAGTAAAAGGAGGACTTGGTCTTCACCTGGGAATTGGTATGCTCATAAGTTTCTCCTATATCATGCTTATGCAAATTACAACTGTCTTTGCAGACTCAGGAGTCATCCCTGCAATAATTGCCTGTTGGTTACCCAACATACTTTTTGGCGCTTTTGCAGTTTATCTCTACAAACGAGCTAGTTTATAGCTTAAAAATTAATTAAACAGAATTCTCTAATTCCATAAAATCAATAAACTTAATATCCCAAACTGCATTATTCTATAAAAACTTATCTGTGAGTGAAAAAATTTTAATTTTGCCTCTTGATGTTTAAAAACAAAACATCAACATACCGTTACTAATAAAATTGACGATTGCATAATTTTTTATGAACTCTATTTTTATTAGAATCTTCTGCTCGGATTATTGAAGACACCTTTAAAGACTGGAAAGAAGAAATGGTTGTAAAATTAGCACAACGACTATAAATATGAAGTTACCCAAATTACAAATACTAGACATCTATATCATTAAAAAGTTCCTGGGTACTTTCTTTTACTCAATAGCACTGATAATAAGCATTGCTATTATATTTGATATATCCGAAAATCTGGATGATTTTATTTCAAAAGATGTTCCGGGATCAGCTATCGTATTTGATTATTATTTAAATTTTATTCCTCACTTCGCTAACCTGTTTAGCGGTCTATTCACATTTATTGCAGTAATTTATTTCACATCAAAACTCGCAGGAACTTCTGAGATCATTGCCATGCTTAGCAGTGGCGTTTCTTTTAATAGACTAACCAGGCCTTATATTATATCTGCATCAGTAATTGCCCTTTTCTCATTTTTGCTGGGTGCATATATTATTCCTCCAGCGAATAAAAAACGTGTTGACTTCAGGAACACTTACATCAATTCAACTTCAAACAGACTTGAAACAAACATACATCGCCAGATAGCCCCGGACACCTACATCTATATGAAATCGTATAACAATTCAAATAATGTAGGTTATAGATTCACTTTGGAAACATTTAAAGAAGGAGTTTTAACCTCAAAACTATCAGCCAACTATATCCGCTGGAACGAAGAAAATGAAAAGTGGACTATAAATAACTATGTAATCCGTGATATTAACGGCATTAATGAAACCATTACATCCGGTTCTAAAATTGACACGACATTAAACATGGTTCCGGAAGACTACAATGTATATCGCGATCAGGTTGAGACGATGACCGTACCAGAGCTTAATAAAAGTATCAAAAGCATGAAGCAGAGGGGAGTAAACAGTACTGAATATGAAATTCAAAAACACAATCGTATTGCCAGCCCTTTTTCAGCTTTTATTTTAACGATCATTGGGGTTTCACTTGCCTCTAAAAAGGTAAAAGGAGGACTTGGGCTCCACCTCGGCATTGGCACACTAATAAGCTTTTCCTACATCATGTTTATGCAAATCACCACTGTTTTTGCAGACTCGGGAACCATTCCACCAGTAATTGCCTGTTGGTTACCTAACATCATTTTTGGTGCACTGGCAGCTTATCTGTATAAGAGAGCTAGCCTGTAACCAAAATTTCAACTTTTGAGTAAAATAGTTCAAAACCAAGGAATCAATATAAACTTCACACGAAAACCGCAATGTTTTATAAAACATATCGGTGAATGAAAAAATTTTAATTTTGCCTCTTGATATTTTGAAACAGACTATCAAAAAATCATTACTAACGCTCCGGACTACCGGAATTATTTTAATTAAAATTAATCTATTATGTCTTTGAAACGGAATATCCTGGATCTCAGAAAAAGAAAAAATGAGGTCCTCAAGGGTGGAGGTGAGAAAGCCATTGAGAAACAAGTAGCAATGGGGAAACTCACAGCTCGCGAACGGATCATGTCCATTCTGGATGAAGGTTCATTTCACGAATATGACATGTTCGTTGAGCATGTTGCCCGCGATTTCAACATGGAAAAAAAGAAATTGCACGGTGACGGTGTTATCATCGGAACAGGGACAATTAATGAAAAACCTGTATGTATATTTGCGCAGGACTTTACAGTGGCAGGTGGTTCTTTGGGATTAATGCACGCTCGCAAAATCACAAAGATCATGGATCACTCGCTAAAAATGCGCGTTCCTTTAATTGGTATTAACGACTCGGGTGGTGCCCGTATACAAGAAGGTGTAAACTCTCTTGCCGGTTACGGAGAAATTTTCTTCCGCAATACGTTGGCTTCTGGAGTTATTCCTCAGATCTCAGTTATTCTGGGACCTTGTGCTGGTGGTGCCGTTTATTCGCCTGCACTAACAGACTTTGTATTCGTGGTAAATAACATTTCCAAAATGTTTATCACCGGACCAAGTGTTATTAAAACCGTATTGGGTGAAGAAATTTCAATGGAAGACCTTGGTGGTGCAAAAGTACATGCAGAGATTACCGGGAATGCTCACTTCTATGCTGAAAGCGAAAAAGAATGTTTCGAGCAAATCAAAACGTTAATTTCTTACATTCCACGTAACAATTCTCAAAAAGCCGTAGCTTCAAAACCGGCTGAACCTAAAACAAGGAAAAAAATTGAGAATATTGTTCCTGGTGATCCTAAGATGCCATATGACATTCGGGATATCATCAAATCAATTACGGATAAATCTGAGTTCTTCGAAGTGATGGAACAATTTGCTCCTAACGTAGTAATCGGATTTGGACGTATGGAAGGAGAAACTGTAGGATTCGTGTGTAACCAACCTAAAGTTTTAGCCGGTGTACTTGATTGCGACAGCTCTGATAAAGCTGCTCGTTTTATCCGTTACTGCGATGCATTCCATATTCCTATTATTACATTGGAAGACCTTCCGGGATATCTTCCAGGTGCTGATCAGGAACATGCAGGTGTTATCCGTCACGGTGCAAAAATCCTTTATGCTTATAGTGAGGCTACTGTACCAAAAATTACAGTAATTATCCGCAAAGCATACGGTGGTGGCTACATCGCAATGAACTCACGCCACTTACGTGCTGACTTTGTATTTGCCTGGCCAACAGCAGAAATTGCGGTTATGGGACCGGAAGGTGCAGCAAATATTGTATTCCGGAAAGAAATAGCTGAAGCTGAAGATCCTGAAGCTATGCGCCAGCAAAAGATACAAGAATACAGAGAGAAATTCGCAAATCCATATGTTGCTGCATCCAAAGGATACATTGATGAGGTTATTGAACCTGAAGAAACCCGAAAAATGTTGTTGCATGCATTAAAAGTATCTGCAAATAAATCAGTTAGTGGACCAGCAAAAAAACATGGTATTCCACCATTTTAATTATTTAACAGCGGAAATATATGGCAGCACAGAAAGAAAACACGATTATTGTACATAGCGCTGTTTACCAAACAGAGTACACAACGAAATACAAAAATCGGGTTAATTGGGAAAAACCAAATGAGAACCTTCTATTTTCATTTATTCCGGGAACAATCATTGATGTTCTTGTGAAAAATGGAGAATCTTTAAAAGAAGGAGACCCAATCTTAATTCTTGAGGCTATGAAAATGCACAACGTTGTTCAAATGCCTTTTGATGGAAAGATTGTTAAAATTAATGTAAAAGCAGGGGAAGTAATTCCAAAGAGACATTTAATGTTAGAAATAAAACCTGTTTAGATTAATATGTACTTAAAGGAAAATAATCCTGAATATAGAAAAGCGAGTTGGTATAATCCAGCTCGCTTTTTTTCATAAAAAAAACAGGAACCCTCTCGAATCCCTGCTTTCTGACTACCTCATCATTCTTTTCCCTCTTCCCAAAAATGCTAACCTATTCTAATTAAAACCTGTCGTTGATTGAATGACGGACACCAATTGATCGGCCTGCATAACCCCACTGCCACTCCATTTTACCTGTCCGTTTTGAAAAATCATAGTTGTTGGCACACTGCGTATTTGATATCGGGCTGCAACCTCCTGATTTTTATCGACATCAATCTTTATAATCCGAACCTGATCTCCCAATTGTCCTTTTACTTGCTGAAGAATGGGAGCCATCATTTTACACGGCTGACACCAGGTGGCATGAAAATCGACCACAATTGGTGTGCTTGACTGAATTATATCATTAAACGTTGCCATTTTCCTCTACCTCTTCTACTTTATCTTTTTTCTTAAATAAATCGCTTACCAAAAACCCCATCAATCCACCATAAAGCATACTCGACTCCCAATGTGATTGAATGGGACAGCTGCCGGAATTACAGCCGATGTAGTACCAGTAAAGGTATCCCGCGAATACACCAGCCAAAACCCCAACAAACCGCCATTTATGTTTCTGAATAAATTGTTTCATTGTTTTATCATTGCTAATACAAAGAAAAGAAGACAAAACGACAGGCTAAGTGACTTGAGTCACATAAGGGTAAAAAAGAACCTGGAATCTAAATACTAGAAACAAGAATGGTAAAATACAATGGCATCCAACTGGAAACTCAAACGGGCTAAGCTTATTTATAATGACCGTACAAAAAAGAGTGTGGTGGAAATATAGAACAAAGGAGATAACTTATTCAATATTTTATCAGGCCAGAGAAGTCAATTTCATTGCGACTAAGTTTTACCAGACCTTTTTCTTCCATTTTTTTTAGAAGGCGGGAAATTACTTCACGGGAACTATTTAAATGATAAGCAATATCCTGATGTTTCCCCCGAAATACTTTTTGTCCGGTTGCCTGAAAACGGGATTCAAAAAAACGTTTTAAACGCTCATCTAGATTTAAAAATGCAATGGCATCTATCGTATTTAAAAGTTCATCAAATCGTTTTCGATAAGCATACATCATGTATGATTTCCATTCAGGATAAGATACCAGCCATTTTTCAAGGCATTCAACAGGAATCCGGATTATCAGACTATCTTGCTCTGCAATCGCACTAATATTGCTTTGTTGTTGCCCCATACAGCAAGTTAGAGCCATGCTGCAAGCTTCGCCCGGATTCAGATAATAAAGCAAAAGTTCACGCCCGTCTTCGTCATTTCGAATCACACGTAGACTTCCTTCCAATACAATAGGAAATGATTTGATATACTGACCTTCCCGAAGAATTTCTTCGCCTTCAGCCATTTCGAAAACGGTTCCTTTTTGCTCCATCTCCCTGAGCAATTCTTTTTCAAGGAAGGGGAAACGTTTCGCTAATATGGATTGGGTATTAATCATGCACCCTAAAAATAAGATGATTTTACATGAATAGTATTCATCCCGAAAAAGAATTTTAGTTCTTTATCCATTAGATGAAATGGGTAATCATTCCCAACAATATACATCTTACAAAAGACATTCACTCATAAACACATCAAAGTCTTGCATTTATGAGTGAGTGTCTTGCTGCCTTTTTTATGTCCTTGCAACACTTTTTATTAATCTTGCAGAATTTTCTGTGACCTTGCACTCTTTTTTATCATCTTGTTACATTTTCTGGAAATCTTGCAGGATTTTTTCCCGTCTTGCAGCGCAAGAAAACAAAAAAAAATACGCAAGACATATTAAAATCACGCAAGGTGATCAACATACCTGCAAGACGCATTAAAATGGAGCAAGACACAATTGTACTGATGTTTTTTAGTTTTTGTTTTCTTTATGAGCTATCCCCGCACATTTCAAACTATTTGATGCACTTTAACAAAAGCCACCGGTTCAAAAAAGAGCAAGCTTACAAATACACGTTTTTTTCGTTATTATTCAAACTTCACATTTACATTTCCGCCGGACGCACGCATATAAACAGGAATTCCTCCATTATTCATAGTTCCTTTCACACGATCCTTTTCCGATTCTCCGGAAAAGTTTTGAAGCTCAATATTCACCTTGCCGGAACGCAAATCCAAATCAAGACCAAGGTTTCTGCCATCATGAATAACTGCATCTACACCACCACCGCTGGATTCCAGGGATAACTCTTTGATTAAATCACTAACATCAACACGTACCGATCCACCACTGGATTTAGCTTTCACAGAAGCCGTTGCCCCTGTAACACTTACACCGCCACCACTGCTGGAAGCATCAACATCGCCATCAATATTGTTCAAATGTACACCCCCGCCTGAACTGTGAGCATAAACACTCCCATGCGCATTGGTTACGGTAACGCTACCACCACTCGAATTTAAACGAATATTGCCATTGTGATTTATAACTTTTACTCCTCCTCCAGATGATCCTGCTTCGGTAGTTCCTGTAATATTTTCCAATTGTACTCCTCCTCCACTGCTCGAAAATTTATGTGTTCCTTCCACACTGTATATTTTCAAACTACCACCACTGGATGAGACATTGCACGACATTTCCCGGGGAACGATTATCGTTAATGAAATACCCACATTGTTTCTCCAAAAATTCAGACGGGCTTTCTGTTTCACCTTAGCGGTGATAACAGAACCACTTTTTGAAAAATCCAGGTCAAATGCATCCATAACTTCATCCAAATCTTTATCTGTTGGAGATAAAAGTCTTCCATTTTTTCGCACAAACGCCTGAATTATTACTTCAGGTTTATCGTGTGTTTCTACAAGTATGCCTCCACCCGATGATGACGCATCAAGTTGTCCCGGTTGATTTAAATCAAAAGTCTTTGTAATAGTCGGCTGATCGTTTTTCGAAAAAACCATTCAATGAAAGCATAGTAAGTGCCATAAACACGACAATCACCGTTCGTATTTTAAAATTCATTCTGATTTTCATACTGAGTTTTTTTAATTGTTTAACTAAGGTTATCAATCATAAGACGACTATTTTTCTTCTTAGTTACTAATAATTCAATATGTAATGAGTAATAAGCAATTAGTAATTTATCTGCTACTGGATTTTATGATCGTAAATGTTTTCAATTACTCATTCATAACGCAGTGATTCTACCGGATTTCGCGTCGCTGCTTTCCAGCTTTGCCAGCTTACTGTTAGCAATGCAATTCCCAATGCCAGTAATCCGGCAAGAGCAAAAATCCACCAACTTAATGTGGTTTTATAGGCAAAGTTCTCGAGCCAAAGGCGCAAAGCATACCACGCAATTGGCGTAGCGATGATAAATGCTATAGCAACCCATTTGACGAAATCTTTGTTGAGTAAAACAATTACTTCTGAAATTTTTGCTCCGTTTACTTTGCGGATGCCGATTTCTTTGGTTTTACTTTCGGAGATGTACAGGCTAAGCCCTACTAATCCCATGATCATAGTCAAGAGTATGATTATTGAAAAAATCTGTATGAATTTTCGCAATGATTCCTCTTTACTATAAATCGTTTCATAGTCATATTTAAGGACAAGCTGGTCTATATAAGAAGCTAAATTCCGTTCTTTAAAGAACTTCTCGACTTCTTTTAAGAATACAGGTTCAAATCCATTTTTGACAGAAACAACTAAATTCATTACGTAGAACGGAAGATCATAACCAACCACCATTGGCTTTGTATTATAATAAAATGGTAGGTTTCTCACATTTTCAATTACTCCAACAATCTGTGCTTTATTCCCAACTTCTCCGCTTAAGATTGTGCCTATAGGATTTTTGAGTCCCGCTTTTCTAACAAATTCTTCGTTAACCAAAACTTCTACTACCGTACTTGATTTCCTTTTAATATTAAAAAATTCTTCCCATGTCGGAATTTTTGCGCTGTCAAGATTCTTCCCAGATAAAAGTTCAATATCATATGCTTCGATATAATTATGATCTCCTGGTATAATTTGTGTTTCTATTTCGTTGTCTGTCCCTTCAATATAAACGCTATGCTGAACGTACCCGGACGAAAACAAGTTTTCACCATTTGCAATTGCATTGATGTAAGATAATTGAGCAAATTCTTGTTTAAACAAGACCTGATCATTATTACTCATCATGTATATAGAAAATGTATTTTCAGTATTAAAACCAAGGTCTGACTGCCTAATAAGCTTAATTTGCCGATTGACAAAAAACATGCTGGTTAAAAGAACAACAAATGTGACCAGCTGAAACTGGATTAAGAAATTGAAAAAACGCTTTTGCATATATTTCTGGGTTTCAGAAATATTTCTGCCAACCATTTTCTTTGAAATAAGGTATTGGAAAGTGCCACTCAAAACTGAAAACAACAGAAGCATTACTAAAAATTTGCCAAAAATGGGAAAATCATTTTCTGTAAACAGACTGTAGTGGTACCCGGAGAATGAAGCAATAATTTTATAAACAAAAGGATAGATAAATAAAACAATGATGAATACCAAGACAGAAAACAGTAAGGCAAAACTGATATACTTTTTAAGTAAAGTTACAGAGCTACCCCCAAGTATATTGTGAATCGCACCATAACTTTTGTTCTTCGACAAAACACCCATATTTAAAATAATATAGTTCAGCCAAATAATAAGAAGGATAGAAAATCCGATTACGATCATTATCTGCACGAATTGAGAATCTCCTTTGTTCATTTCATCTCTTACTGATAAAGAATCCATATACATTTCATTGAATGGCTGTAAGTGGTACTTTGTATACTCTGCGGAGATTTGATAGCCAACGGCATTCCGGTTTATTTCGTTAGCAATAATTCCGGAAAACTGAGAAGCAATCATGTCTAGATTGATTGACTTAGGCATGTATAAAAAAAAGTTGCGTTGCCATCATATTCCACTTCAGATCTGCGTATAATCTTTCATAACATTCAATATTTCCAATTATCTGAGGCTTTAATGAAGATTCTTCAGGATAATCATCAAGAATGCCGACGACTGTAACAGAATAACTATCCGAAACATCCGGACTTTTCATCTCTAATTTTTTCCCTACTGGGTTTGATCTACATCAAAAAAGAGGGATGCAAGTTCTTTTGTGATGACAACCCCATCTGGCGTGTTGTACAACTGATTATAATCACCTATGCTTAAACGAAAGTCGAACAATTCGAAAAAGGATTTATCAACATAAATAATCTCCTGATGGGAGAATTCCCCTAAGACAGTTGAGACATTCTTTAAACTAGGTTCTGTAATTCTGGTGTAATTTTCAATCTCAGGGAAATGTTTTTGCAGTAAGTCTCCTAAAGGAAGGAAATTGGCACTACTCATCATATCATAACCAGAAGAATTAGACAACACTCTATACAGATCTTTGTAATTTTTATGGAACTTGTCTGTACTTATCTCTTTGTAGGTATATAAATAGATGAATAATACCGCAACTACTCCTATTGAAAAACCGATGAGGTTAATTAAAAACAATTTAGGATTGTTTTTAGCACTTCTGTAAAAGGTGATTATCGATCTTTTCATAAATCGTAGTATCTGTTAGGTTTGTATTACTCATACCTCAATGCCTCTACCGGATTTCGCGTTGCTGCTTTCCAGCTTTGCCAGCTTACTGTTAGCAATGCAATTCCCAACGCCAGTAATCCGGCAAGGACAAAAATCCACCAGCTTAAAGTGGTTTTATAGGCAAAGTTTTCGAGCCATTTATTCATGGCGTAGTATGCAATTGGCGTGGCAATCACAAAAGCAATAACTACCCATTTTACAAAGTCTTTGTTGAGCATAGCCAATATTTCAGAGATTTTTGCACCATTTACTTTTCGGATGCCGATTTCTTTAATCTTTGTTTGTGTTGTAAAAACAGTAAGAGCAAATAATCCGGTCAGAGCAATCAGCCCCGCCAGTAAACTAAAAAAACTGATTATTTTCTGTTGCGCTTTTAATGACTCATAATTAGCTGCCAACTCATCATCGAGAAATGAAATCTCAAAAGGAGTTCCAGGAAAACGGTCTTTCCAAAGTTTGTCAAGCTGACTGATTAATCCCTGTATATCTGATGTTTGAGCCCGGACATTCACATTGTAATAGCCCCAACCATCCCATGCCGGATTTACCATGATTAGCAATGGATTAATCGTATTTTCCAGCGAACTAAAGTTGAAATCTTTTACTACTCCAATTACCTTAAGTTTTCCATCTCTTTCGAGTGTTTTGTCGATAGGGTTGTCCCATCCCGATTTTTTTACCAGTTGCTGATTAACTAAAATGGCATCTTTGTCGAGTTGACTGTTTGAACTGAAATTCCTGCCTTCTATTAAATCAATGCCAAAACAGTTCAAAAAATCGGCATCGGTATATAATACATTAAGCAATGATCTTTGTTGTTGCCCTTCAATAACATAACCATTTGTGGTCAGATTTTTACCAACAGTCTGACTCGATAAACTAACAGAACGAACTGCTGCCAGTTGCTGTATTTCTTTTTTAAACCCAGACAGTTCATTGTTAAGAAATTCTTCCTCTGAAGATATAACTAGAATATTCTCTTTGTCAAATCCCAGCTCATAGTTCAACAAAAAGCTATTTTGACGAGAGACCGCAAATACAGCGATTAACAACAAAATAACTGTCGTAAACTGAAAAGCCACCAGAAAATTGCCTTGCACATTTTTTGATGCAAAGTCAGCATCTTTCATTGAGCCTGTAGATTTTAAGAAGAGGATTCTCCTGGTCGAAAGAAGTGTTACAATTGCAGATAAAACGGTAATGATTACCAGTAGAAATACCAAAGACGGAAGAATATCCTTCCCAACTGAAACAGAAGTTTGAAGCTGCTCATTCAGAAAATCTTTTCCCATTACCAACAATACTATTGCTATTACTGAAGATATTACAGCTATAGTAAAGACTTCGACATAAACCTGTGAGAATAAACCCTTTTTATCTGCCCCATGAATTTTTAATATTCCAATGTTTTTGGTTTTTGAAATAATTTGTGCGGAATATAAAGTAATGTAATTGACAACAGCCAGCAACAGGATTAACAGACTTATGCTTACGACAATGTAAATGCTATTCTTGCTCCGGTTTGTTGGGCAATCGTAACTAATTATCCCATCTGATAAATGTACATCTTCGATATTCTGAAGAGATGCAGAAAGACTCATACCATCACCGGCCCAGGCTTGGTTAACCTTTTCATCAAGCAGAGCAGGTAGTGCCTGTTCAACTTGTTCCGGATTAACTTTTTCATCCAACAATAAATAGGATAAAAAGGTAACACCGCCTCCCCAACCTTTCCAGTAATCATCATTTTGTGCAATATATTTTACTGACGCCAGAGCATCAAAATTCATCTGCGTATTAGCAGGCGGATTCGCAGCAATTCCTGAAACAGTGAATAACTGATGGTTATATATTAGCGTTTGTCCAACAGGGTTGGTGTCTCCGAATATTTGAGATGCTTTGTCTTCTGTTAAAACTAACTTATAAGGATCATCCAAAACTGAACTGGGATTACCTCTTTTCAGTTCAAAATTGAAAAAATCAAAAAAGTTATCATCGGCAAAACGGAGTTTACCTATCTTAACAAGATCATTCTCTAAGTAAAACTTCACAGGTTCCTCTGAGGTTACACGGCAATAAGCATCTATTCCCGGCACATTATCTTTTATATCAGGAGCTGTAGGATACCATGTAAAACCAGTAGTAGAAATACCATCCTGTGTATGATAAGCTCCTGTTACCCGATATATCCGGTCACTATTTTTATGAAAATCATCAAACCTGGTTTCAAATCTCACAAACAATGAAATAAAAAGACAGGCAGCTATTCCAATTGAAAAGCCCAGAATATTTATAACTGAGTTCAATTTGTTTTTCCAGATATTCCGAAATGCAAGCTTAACTAAAACAATATTCATATTTTCATTATTTTTCTATTCATACCTCAAGGCCTCCACCGGATTTCTCGTAGCCGCCTTCCAACTTTGCCAGCTTACAGTTAACAATGCGATTCCCAATGCCAGTAGTCCGGCAAGGGCAAAAATCCACCAACTTAAAGTGGTTTTGTAAGCAAAGTTTTCGAGCCAAAGGCGCAAAGCATACCACGCAATTGGTGTGGCAATGATAAAGGCTATAGCTACCCATTTAACGAAATCTTTGTTGAGCAAAACAATTACTTCTGAAATTTTTGCTCCGTTTACCTTTCTAACTCCAATTTCTTTGATACGTTTCTTGATTAAGAACATTGATAATCCCAATAATCCCAATCCGGCAATAGCTATTGCAAGCAAAGAAGCAAAACCGGTTAAAAACATCATCTTTTTTTCGTTGATGTATTGATAGGCTAAATGGTCGTCAAAAAAACTGTATGTAAATTGGTAATCTGTTACGTAACTTTCTAATATGCTTTCTATATAATTCGTCGTTTTATTAATGTTAGTTTGGGTTACCTTTACAGAAAGCGTATTAACAACATTCGGATCAACATAGCAAACCATCGGGATTATTGCGTTATGTAACGATTCATAGTTAAAATCATTTACTACACCAACAACTTTCCCTGTTCTATCTCCTGTTCGTAGTTCTATGCCAATAACATCGTTATAATTTGTAATGCCAAGCTGTTTTACAGCCGATTCATTTAAAATAAACGAACTGGTTTGGTCTGATGCCATATCTTGATTAAAATCTCGACCGGCAATAATTTTAATGCCATACGTTTTAAAATAGTTACAGTCGGTTCTGATATGTGGTATTTTCCCTTGCCATCTTTCCCAGTTCCCATTCTTGTTAAACTCTAGCCCGGGGGCATCTAACAACCTCGAACCAATTGTGTTTTTCGACAACGATGCTTCTTTTATGTTTGGATTTGCAAGTAATTGCTGATGAATATTGTACCAATTATCTACTATCTGTTCGGTTGATGGTATCAGAATAATATTTTCTTTATTAAAACCTAAGTTTTTGGTAGTAACTAATTTCATTTGATTGTAAATTACTCCTGTTGTAATAAACAAACAAATTGCTGCAACAAATTGAAAAACAACAAGAATATTCCTGAAATTTATTTTGCCGGAATAGGAAGATGAGTTGTTTTTCAGCATAGTAATCAGATTCAATTTATTGAGGTAATTGGCGGGCACATACCCGGTTGCAACCGTTAATAGCACGATTAAACCAATTAGTGCAAAATAGAACGATGGCGTATGAATGAAATTAATATCTAAAAATGATTCTAATGAAGGACGAAACAAGTTGTTCAAAAATATCGCTATTAGTGCGGACACAGATATTAATAGAAATGATTCGATAATGAATTGGAGATAAATACCGGATTTATTAATCCCGAAAATCTTTTTAATTCCAGTCTCGTTATATCGATTCTTAATTGTTGCGGTTAAAAGATTAAAAAAATTAATGCAGGCAATAATGATAATAAGAATTGCAAGAGCAGAAAAAAGATATATGTAGTTTATATCGCTGTTCGATTTTACCTCATTCAATTTATGAGAATGCAAGTGGATATCATCTACTTTACAAAGGGTAAAGTTTATATGCGAACTTGCGGGAACATCAAGTCCTTGGTCATTTTTGTCTGCTGGAATATGACGGTCGATAAATGCCGGGATTTTTGAATTGAGCTCTTTTGCATCAGTCCCCTTTTGAAGTTTTGCGTATACTAATACCACATTGTCGGTAAAATTATTACTTCCCAGATAATAATCATTTTCAAGTTTATTTTCCGGATCGCGTAATGAAAGGTAAGAGCATAAGAAATCGCATTCTATGTGCGAATTATCGGGATAATCTTCAATTACTGCCGATACTGTAAAAGTAAGCTCACCGTCAGCCAAAAGGTCTTTCCCTATCGGATTTTCATTTCCAAAATACTTTTCAGCTATCGACTTTGTAATAACCACATTACCCTTATCCAATGCTGTTTTAGGATCGCCTGTGATGAAATTAAAAGTTAAAACATTAAATATTTCAGGTTCGGCAAAGCAAATATTATTTTCCTGAAACTTAACTGTGCCCCTTTTTATAATGGCATCAAGTGGAGGTGTCATTCTGGCAATGTGTTCAATTTCAGGGAAATCTTGCTTCATTATAGGAACAAACGAAGGTGCAATAGTACAAAAAGGATCACGTTCAATTCGGAACAGCTGTTCACTGTTTTTATTAAATTTATCGTAGCTTAATTCATATTCAATATACTGATAAACAATTAAGCAAACTGTAATCCCAACAGCCAACCCCAAAACATTAATAATTGAAATGGCTTTATTCTTTTTTATGTTACGCCAAGCTGTTTTTACATATGTTTTATTCATCGTTCTCATTTTTTTTATTCATACCTCAGTGCTTCCACCGGATTCCTCGTTGCCGCTTTCCAACTTTGCCAGCTTACTGTTAACAATGCAATTCCCAGAGCCAACAATCCGGCAAGGGCAAAAATCCACCAGCTCAAATTGGTTTTGTAGGCAAAGTTTTCGAGCCATTTATTCATAGCGTAGTATGCAATGGGCGTAGCAATAACAAAAGCAATAGCGACCCATCTTACAAAGTCTTTATTGAGCAATACTATTACTTCAGAAACAGTAGCTCCATTTACTTTACGAACGCCGATTTCCTTCACTCGATCCCGACTGATAAAAATTATTAATCCCAGTAAGCCTGTTACTGATAAAAGAATAGTCCAGATAGTAACAAACTCAATAAAACGAGACATCTTCTCTTCTTTGGCGTAAAGCTGATTTAAAAAATCATCCAAGAAATTAACTTCAAACTGATTTTTTGAATCAAACTGATGGGCTGTATTTTTAATGAATTGTAATGTCTGCGTATAATTTCCAGGTGTAAGACGAAGCAACAATTGATTTTTCCGGGTGTCTGTACGCCAAAAAGCCATTGCCGGAACTTCTGATTTCAAGGAAGAAAAATTAAAATCTTTGGCAACACCCACTACCGGATACATATCTTCGTCAAATCCGTTAATTTTTCGTTCCAGTGGCTTTTCCCATCCAAACTCGGCAACTGCCTTTTCATTCAAAATAAAATCACCAATATCGCTTTGATCTCCCGGTAAAAACTTGCGCCCCTGGGTTAATTGAATTCCAAAAAAATCGAGAAAACGATCATCAATAGGCCAGCATGTAAACGAAATGTACTGTCCTTCTACTTCACGCCCCCACCCCATACCTACACGTCCGGGAACAAACTGAGCATAAGTATAATCTACAATATTCTGATTTTTCATCAACTCGTCAGCAAAAGCGTTGTAATGCTTCCGAAGTTCTAAAGAGGTTGACATATAAACCACGTGTTCCTTGTTAATGCCAATATCGAAGTTTCTCCAGTAATTCAGCTGTTTTTCAATAACAAAAGACGATGCTATCAAAGCAATTGTACACACAAACTGGACGATAATCAAGCTATTTCGAAAACCATTTCCTTTTCCGGTAAAATGAATATTCCCTTTTACAGTTTGTGCAATTGGGGGAGAAGTAATATATTTTGAAGGGTATAAACCTGCTAGTATACCAAACGCTAGCGCAAATAAAATAAAGAAGAGTAAAAATACGTACCGTCCACTCATTCCAAGTCCCTGGATAGAAAATATAGATTCAATAACACGAAAACTAATCTGGTAAATTATCAAAGAAATGACCATCGCCAATAGTGCCAATAAAACTGATTCAGCTATAATTTGCGCCATGGATGAAATTCGACGTCCTCCCAGCACCCGGCTAATCGACAACGCTTTGGCTCTCATTGGTGCTTGAGACGTAGAAAAATTAATAAAATTAACTGCCCCCATCACAACAAGAATGATAATAAGTAACATAAGCACTTTTAATACCACCGGATTAGTATATTCCACAAAAAATCCATCATTGAAATAATGAAAATCATTTAAGGGACGGAGAAGGATAAAGGGTTCAATCCCTTTATAATCTGCCTTTTCCTCTTTTATCTGTTCTTCAATTTCCGGGATTTTTTCAATTTTAGCAGCAATCTCATTGAGATCGCTTCCCGCTTGCAGTTGCATTATATTATTAAAACTCCACTCGCTCCATTCATCAAAATAATAGTACTGCTTTTCGGCAGTGTAAACTGAGAAATTAAGGATACAATCGGACTGAAGACTGGAGTTTTTAGGGAAATCTTTCATTACAGCAGTCACCTTGTAAGTTACATTCTCTGCAATAATATTTCGTCCCAGAGGATTCTCATTGCCAAACAATTTGTGCGACAGAGCTTCTGAAACAACTGCTGCATGAGGTTCATTCAGTGCTGATTTATTGTCTCCCATTACCAGCGGGAAGGAAAACATCTCGAAAAAGGTAGAATCGGCAAAATAATAGTTAGAAAGAAATTTGGTATTTATTTCGTTTAGTTCAGGTGTTGTAATATAGTCTTGCCTACTTGTTAAACGGGTAATTGCTTTTACCTCGGGAATATTCTGTTTAATAACTGAGCTCATTTTAGCCGGAAGCCAACTATTTTCTCCTCTAAGTTCAAGACGATAGATAGAATTTTCATGAAACTTATCAAAGCTTTTTTCAAAGCTCACATATAAACTCAGAATTATAATCCCAGTGAAGGAAATAACCAAGCTTAACAAAGACAACAGAAACGATGTTTTGTATTTAAACATCGACTTATAAATGCGTTTTAATTGTAACATAGTTTATTTTTTGCTCTTCAACCTGATTTGTTTCTTTCTTAATATCTTCGCTAAAATTGGCTGAAGTAACTTTAGCTTTTCATCCATCTATTCTAATGAAAGGTTAATATTGCCATCAACTAGTATTACATCCCAAAGAATCCTGTAATCCGGTCAATCTTCCCTGGATATTATCATCAGTAACTAAATTATTTATTCAAACACGATGCCTTTTTCTTTAATCCTCACAAAATCAAATAAATAAGAAACGAGACAAACTTGGAGTGTAAATTTTTTTTACAAATAGTGTATAATTTTTTGTCGATTCGTATTTCCCGTTTTAAACAAACCGATACTTAGGGCTTCCATACTGATACTTCAATCGGATCTAAAATTCAGAATTCACTTCTTATTATTCATACCTCAATGCTTCCACCGGATTTCTCGTGGCAGCCCTCCAGCTTTGCCAACTTACAGTTAGCAATGCAATTCCCAGTGCCAGTAATCCGGCAAGGGCAAAAATCCACCAACTTAATGATGTTTTGTATGCAAAGTTTTCGAACCATTTGTGCATGGCGTAGTATGCAATGGGCGTGGCAATTACAAAAGCAATGGCGACCCATTTTACAAAGTCTTTATTGAGCATGGCTAATATTTCAGACACTTTGGCGCCGTTTACTTTGCGGATGCCGATTTCTTTGGTTTTAGCAATTGTTGTTAGCCATGAAATAGAGAAAAGGTTAATCGTACTTATCAGGATTGCAATAAATATGAGCATCCTGAATATTTTTATAAGCCGGTTTTCACTTTCAAATTGTTTGTTGTAATAATCTTCAAGAATTGTATACTCGAAAGGATAATTGGGGAACGTGTTGTAAATTTTTTCCTGAATAAATGGGATGATAGAAGCAAAGTCTGATGTGGCGGTTTTTATGGAATAGTTCCCCCACAACATGTCCTGTGTCCAGTTAAGAAAAATGATTGGCTCATAAACCGATTTTGCATCACTAAAGTCGATATTATCGGTAACCCCTATGATTTGCACATCTAATTTTTGCAAGCCGCTTTCATCTTCCATCTTTAACACATGCCCCAGGACATCAGCCGGATTCGTGAATCCCAGGGATGATAAAACACGCTTTGTTGATGATGCAACCTTCTCTTTCACCTCCGGAACTACTCGAACGAAAATCGTCACCTGCCAGCAAATTAATTTTATAATTATCGATGTAGTTTTTGTCTGTAATAATGACTACTGCTTTTCTCATTTTATCCGATCCGGAACTTCCGAAACTAAAATTTGATGCGCCCACATCTCCGGGAACAGAGTTCGAACTTGAGACCCCAAGAATAGAGCTATGGAATAACAGGTCGTTCTCAAAAGCATTCAGGTTATTTACCCGCTGAGAGGTTTTCCGCAAATTCTGAGGAACTTTAACGACAATGGTATTTTCAACATCGAAACCTTTATCTTTCTGAATCAGGTAGTCCACTTGCTTACTCATCCCAATAATTCCAGCTACAATGCCAATAATAATGATGAATTGAGCAACAACCATTGCCTGCCTTAATGAAAGCCCGCCGGACAAAACTTTATATTTCAGCCGAAATAAATCGAGCGTATGAACCCTGTTTACAAATAATGAAGGTAAAAGACCACTGGCAAGCACACTTAGGATGAGTATGCCCGGCAAGATACTCCAGAATAACGGGTCGGTAATTACAACTTCGGGCAAAAGACCGAACTGGTTTTGCATGAAAGGCATTAGCAACCAGGCGATAAACAAAGAAATAAGCAGTGCAATAAGATGGACTACAAAAGATTCGATCAGCAATGAAAGGGAAATTTCACGGTTATTTGCACCAATAATTTTTCGGATTCCTGTGTTGCGGGCCGAGTCAATAAACCGGCTAACCGAAAGCTGAATGTAATTAAATCCGGATGCCAATAAAATCAGCAATCCGATAAATAAATACCAGGTAAATGTATTCAGCACGGGAATTTGTTTGCAGTTCTTCTTTTAAATTTGAATGAAGATGGATGTCATTTAACGACTGAAGCTGATAATGATGCAAGGTATTATTGGCCTCAAAATAGCTTCCTTTATTGTCGGTGACCAATGAATTGATCCCCTTTTCAATTTGGTCAATATCTGCATTTTCCGAAAGCTTCAGATAGGTATAAAATCCAGTTTCACCCCACTGTTCTTTTTGTGGAGGAGGAAGGTTCATGTCATCGTGATAAGAAAGAAACGCATCTGCCATAAAATGTGCCTGATCCGGAATATCCTGAAACACTCCCTGAATTACATATTCGTGAGCCGGATATTTAAATAGCACCTGACCAACCGGATTTAAAGAACCAAAATATTTTTTTGCCGCACTTTCTGAAATAACTGCCGTGTAAGGCTCCAATAATATTTCCGATTGCTTCCCCTGAATTAGCTGAACTGAAAAAACATCAAGAAATCCTTGTGAGGCATGATAGATATTTTCATCTGTAAAAATTTCTTCTTCAATTTTATACTGAGGATTGTTCGTTTTTGTAATAAACCCGGCAGCTATAATTCCCGGATATTCCTCTGGTAAAAAAGTGCTAACACCCCGCTCACATTTGGGTATAGAAAGGTTTAGCTCGCTCCCGTTATAAACATCAGTGGTTACCCTGTATATATTTTCATTATCCGGGGAAAGCACGATCGAATCCCCTTTCGTAGACCACATAAGCAGAGACCAACAAAAAACAAATTAAGCCAATGCTTATTGACAAAATCAAGGGTGAATAATACTTTTTCTCCCGGATCAGATTTCTAAAAGCAATTCTAAAATAGTAGTTCATGATTGTTAATTAATAATTAGTAATCTACCTGTCAGCTCATTGTCTGAGTCCGGATTACTTGGATTAATGGACTTTCTGGATGAATACTTTGGGAACACTCTTTTAAATCCTGCTCATCCTTCCATCCTGCAAATCCGGATTCTGACATTTTACTCCGCTTCCTGCAATACTTCGTTTTTCACATCGCCTCGTACAAATCCATCTTCCAGGCGAATTATCCGGCTACCGTATTGGGCAAATTCTTCATTGTGCGTTACCTGGATGATGGTCATACCTTCTTCATTCAAGTTTTTCAGGAGTTCCATAATCATGCGCCCCTGGTCGGAATGCAGGTTACCAGTTGGTTCATCGGCAAGGAGCAAATCAGGTTTTCCGGCAATGGCACGAGCCACGCCAACCAGTTGTTGCTGTCCACCGGAAAGCTGGGGAGGGAATAAATCTTTTTTAGCAACAATATTAAAACGATCCAGGATGTCTGCTACTATGGCTTTGCGCTCTTTGCTTTTCACCCCTTTGTATATGAGTGGCGTTTCAATGTTCTCGTAAACGGTAAGTTCTTCAATAAGATGATAAGCCTGAAAAATAAAGCCAATCAGTTCACGATGATACAGGGTTTTCTGCTTTTCTTTTAATTGAAGCATTGGCTCGCCATTCAGAGAATAAGTTCCATCGGAAGGTTCGTCAAGTAGGCCAATGATATTTAGCAAAGTTGATTTACCGGCTCCACTTGGCCCCATAATGCTCACAAATTCACCTTGCTCAATTTCGAGATTTATGCCTTTTAAAACAAAGGTTCGCTGGAATCTGGAATCGTAATATTTATCAATGTTGTTTAGTGAAATCATATGTATAGGATATGTAGTTTATAATTCAGGTACTAATTCTTTTTCGAGCATTTCTTTCTGTTTTTCCGAAATAATCTGACCATCGAAAAGGTTAATTACACGATGTGCAAAAGAAGCATCGCGTTCCGAGTGAGTTACCATGATAATGGTTGTTCCTTCCTTATTTAACTCGGTAAGCAGGTTCATGACTTCGAGGCCATTTTTGGAATCGAGATTCCCGGTTGGCTCATCGGCAAGAATAAGTTTTGGGTTGGCAACCAAAGCCCGGCAAATGGCAACACGCTGTTGCTGTCCTCCGGATAACTGCTGCGGAAAGTGCTTGCGGCGATGACCGATTTTCATCCGATCCAAAACTGCATCAACCATCTGTTTTCGCTCCGAAGCTTTCAGCTTTAAGTAGATTAGGGGAAGTTCCACATTTTCGTACACGTTCAGCTCATCAATCAGGTTAAAACTTTGAAATACAAAGCCAATATTTCCCTTTCTCAATGCCGTACGCTGGCGTTCTTTCAGATGAGAAACATCTGTTCCATCAAAGAAATAGCTGCCTTCGGACAGGTTGTCCAACAAACCAACAATATTCAGCAAAGTCGATTTTCCACAGCCCGATGGCCCCATAATGGCGACAAATTCACCTTTCTGAACATGCATGTTTGCTTTATTCAGGGCAGTGGTTTCAACTTCCTCTGTCCTGAAAATTTTAGTTAGATTTTCTGTTTTTATCATAGTATTAATAATTTTTGTTTCTACTTAAAGAGCAACTTATCATTATTCCCAAAAAGTTCGTAGGATGAAGTAATTACACGTTCAGACTCCGAAAGTCCCCCGATTACTTCATAATATTTGGGATTTTGTTTTCCTATTCTGATTTCACGTTTTGAGGCAGACTCTTCATTCTCATCAAGCACATACACCCACTGTCCTCCGGTACTTTGGAAAAAACCGCCGCGGGCCAGCAATAAGGATCGCTGGGTTTCGCCCAACTGAAGATCGATATTATAGGTTTGTCCCAGACGGATATTCTGAGGCATTTCCCCGGTAAAACTTAACTCAACATCGAAAGTACCCTCTACTACCTCAGGGTTTACTTTTATTATCTCAAGGTAAAAAGTATCCTCTTGCCGCACAAGAGTCGCTTGCAGCCCCTTTTTTATGCGATCAATGTAATGCTCATCAATACGAGCCTCAATTTTATATGAGCTCAAGACACTGATGTGTCCTACTTTTGTTCCCTTAACAATAGACTGTCCAAATTCCAGCTCATCCATGCTAAGTTGCCCGTCGGTTGTAGCTTTCACTTTCAGATTATTTAAACGTTGCTGAATCCTTTCAATTTCAATACGAGCCTGGCTTTTCTGATTTTCACTCATTAAAGAATCAATTCTTAGTTCTTCAATTTTTAGCTCCAACTTTGTTTGTGCCACTTCATAATTGTTCTTAGAGGATATTAAGTTTTCATCGGAAACTCCTCCTTTTTCGTGAAGACCTTGATTCTTTTCATACAACCGCCCGGTTTCAAAAACCTCATTTTGAAGAATCAGGAGTTCCTGCTTCCCATTTATTCGATCTTCTTCAATTTGTAAAAGTTTGTTTTGCAAATCGTTGGTCAGGTAATTAAAACTACTGGTTTCGTCTAAAAATCCCAGGTTCAGTTCATCATTGGTTAGGGTGAAGATGACATCTCCTTCCTGAACCATGTCTCCTTGTTCATGGTATACTTCCCGCACACGCCCGTTTTCCAGGACTTCAAGATTAACATTGGAAATCGGTTCAACTTCTCCCACTACATTTATATAATCCTGAAAACCTCCTTCTGTTACCGTAGATATTGATAACTTTTCCTTTTCTACCCGGTAGGTACTCTCATGATTCTGCAACAAGGCAAAAGACAATACTGAAAAAACAAATACTCCACCAATAATGAATTTCCAGTATTTCTTTTTAATCCATCTTTTATCTTCTATTTTTCGATCCATACTCATGGGAACATACTTTTTTCAAATTGTTTCATAGTGTGCCAAAAACATGCCACCGACAACAAAACACTAACACACTGGATGTTAGGAAAACACAAAAACAACATACCGTAAATATTTTTGACAAAATGTGTAAAATATTTTTACACTCTTTTTGATCAGAAATACCTAACCTGTAAATTTGATTTCACTCAACAATCAGAATATTAAACATGCCAAATGGAAAAATCCTAATTGTAGATGATAACAAGAGCATTTTAAGTGCCCTTGAATTCTTGCTGTTTGATGAGTTTAGCCTGGTTAAAACCATTTCCTCTCCTAACCAAATACCGACCTTGCTTCAGGAAGAAAACTTTGATTTGATTCTGTTGGATATGAATTTCACGGCCGGAATAAATACCGGAAATGAAGGGATTTACTGGCTCAGCCGGATTAAAGAGGAAAAACCAATGGTTGAAGTTGTGCTCTTCACCGCTTATGGAGATGTGGAACTCGCAGTAAAAGCCTTAAAACAAGGTGCTGCCGACTTCATTTTAAAACCCTGGGACAACGAAAAATTAAAAGCTACACTGCGTAATGTTTATCGTTTACAGCAATCAAAAACAGAGATTAAAGAATTAAAGAAAAAGCAGTCGGCATTAAAGCAGGAAATAAACAGAAAGAAGTATAGTATTATCGCACAATCTCCACAAATGCTCAAAGTGATGAGCCTTGTCCGTAAAGTTGCCCAAACCGATGCCAATGTTTTAATTACGGGGGATAATGGGACAGGAAAAGAGTTGATCGCCCAGGAATTACATCGCCTTTCGAAACGCTCGGATGAAATTATGGTGAGCGTTGACATGGGGGCAATTAGCGAAACGCTTTTTGAAAGTGAATTATTTGGTCATGTAAAAGGAGCGTTTACCGATGCCCGCGAAGATCGGATTGGTAAAATTGAAAATGCCAATAAGGGTACTCTCTTTCTTGACGAAATAGGAAACCTTCCTTTACAAATGCAGCCAAAACTGTTAAGTGTTCTGCAAAACCGAACTGTTACCCGGATTGGCAGTAACAAGCCTATGCCCGTTGATCTCCGATTGATAAGTTCGACAAACAGTAACTTGGCAGAAATGGTTCAGGAAGGAACATTTAGGGAAGATTTGCTGTATCGCATGAATACGATTCATATTGAAATCCCACCTCTCGCTGAAAGGAAAGAAGATATCATCGCTCTGTCCGAATATTTCCTGAAAATCTACTGTAACCGATACCGAAAACAGGAAATGGGAATCAGCGAACAGGCCTTTACAAAACTAACAAACTACAGATGGCCCGGTAACGTCAGGGAATTACAACATACCATTGAAAAGGCAGTCATCCTTTCAGAGAAAAACAGTTTAAAAGCCGACGACTTTTTCTTTAACAGCATCTCTTCTTCGTCAACAGAAGGGTTTAGCGGAACACTGGAAGAAATGGAAAAAAGGATGATACTAAATGCCTTGAAGAACAATCCTGAAAACATTACGGCTGTAGCCGGAAAATTGGGAATTACACGGCAAACGCTTTACAATAAAATGAAACGCTACAACCTGTAAATCATGGCCAGTAAAAACCTGTACTTCAAAATAATCCTTCGCTCCTGCCTTATTACATTTTGGGCGGTACTTGCAGGTTTTCTTGTTTTTCAGGGACAATACATGCTTTGGAGTATTATTCCTTTTTTGTTGGTAATCATCAATACCGCAGGTCTCATTCGTTTTTTAAACAGAACCAACAAGCAAATTGCTTTTTTCTTTGATGCCGTGCACAATGATGATTTAAGTTTAAACTTTTCGGAAAATACCAACAACAAAATACTGAACGAACTTAATCACAGCCTCAACAAACTGAATAACTACATCAAAAAAGCCAAGATTGAGCAAAAGCAACAGGAACAATATTACGAGGCAATTCTGAGCCATATTCCCATTGGGGTTATTTCATTCAATAAAAAAGGAACCATTTTCATTGCAAACTCAATGGCCAAGATGCTCCTTAATTACGAACATTTATCGCACATCCGTCAGATTGAGCGAGCCAATAAGCAGTTATATACTGTTTTTAAGGAAATTCAGCCTGGAGATCAGCGACTCGTAAAAGTTAAAATCAAAGACAAAGACATTCAGCTTTCTCTTAAATCGACCCGGTTTATAACTCCCGATGAAGAATTTCAACTTTTAACCATTCAGGATATTAAAGCAGAAGTTGAACAAACGGAGCTTGATTCATGGATTAAATTGATACGGGTACTCACCCATGAAATCATGAATACAATAGCTCCAATAACCTCGCTTTCCGAAACCATTCTTGGATATTATAAAAAGGAAGGAACTGATCAATGCTCTGAAAAAACAATAGCGAGTACTGTAAAAGGGCTTGAAATTATTCAGGATCGGGGAAAAGGTTTGATGAATTTTGTGGATTCGTACCGTAAACTCACACGCTTGCCCAAGCCCAATAAGAAGATTATCCAGATATCAGATCTTTTCGGGAAACTCATCCCATTAATAACTAATATAGTTGATTCCCAAGTTGAAATCAGTCCAACTGTAGAACCGGAAAACCTTGAAATATTCGCCGATAGTGAGCAAATTTCTCAGGTAATAATCAATTTATGCAAGAACTCGATTGAAGCCCTGAAAGATATCGAAAATGGGAAAATTTCATTGCAAGGAAAAGTATCCGACTCAGGAAAGACTCAGATTATCATTACAGATAACGGACCAGGAATAGCTGAAGAGAATATCGATAAAATATTCATTCCTTTTTTTACAACCAAAGAATCAGGATCAGGTGTTGGCTTAAGTCTTTCCAGGCAGATTATGCAATTACATGGCGGTAGTTTAACGGCACGATCCGCACCGGATGAAACAACATCAATGATTATTACTTTTTAAATTAAGGCCAATTCTAGTTAAGAAAACCTGCAGCATTTACCTTATCAGGCGGATCCTCATAAAAACTTCTATGGGATCAAAAAGACAATAAAAATTAATAATCTTAGGAAATAGCAAAAGTTTAGATTTATAAAGCCCCCAACTTCACCCTTAGGTGAAATGCAGGGTAGGCCAGTCAAAGTAGCCCGGGGCCGCGTTGGCGGGAATGATTTTTTGCGGGGATTTCAGGATGTGTGCCAGAAAGAAAAAATCATGACGCGGGTTGAAGGATGACTTTGACTTGATTCTTTTTGTTTCGTTTTTCTCATTTAAGGAGAAAAATGAAATCCCGTCTGGAAAGACCAAAAGGTTAAGATTTCTGCAATGCTGATTTACCTCTAAATAAGAAGAAGCCATCTTAATTATGAACAGCTCACACAACTATGAAGTGATCCAAACTTTCTAGAAAAAAAGACATAAAAAAACCGGGAACAAAGTCCCGGTCATTCTTATAACCTGTGCAATTAATAATTTGTAGCTTCAATTTCGAAGTAAGCTTGTGGGTGTTCGCAAGCCGGACATTTTACCGGTGGTTTTGCAGATTCATGAATAAATCCGCAAACACGGCACTTCCAGGTAACTTTACCTTCACGCTCAAAAACTTTACCTTCTTCAAGGTTTTTGTACAGTTTCATGTAGCGCTCTTCGTGGTGCTTCTCTACTTTGGCAATGGTTTTAAATGCAACAGCAATTTGTTTAAAACCTTCCTCTTCTGCTACTTTTGCAAACTCTGGATAAAGTTCTGTCCACTCTTCATTTTCACCCTCTGCTGCTGCCTTCAGGTTCTCAAGAGTAGTCCCGATTACACCAGCTGGATAGCTTGCAGTAATTTCTACCATACCACCTTCCAGGAAGCGGAAGAAGCGTTTTGCATGTGCTTTTTCGTTAGCTGCAGTTTCTTCAAAAAGAGCTGCAATTTGTTCCAAACCTTCTTTTTTCGCTTGTTTGGCGAAAAACTCATAACGGTTCTTTGCCTGCGATTCGCCGGCAAAAGCTTTTAATAAATTTTTTTCTGTTTGTGTTCCTGCTAATGAACTCATAATAGTGTTTTTAAAAATTTCTAGTCGATTTTTGTGAGTTATGAAATTAATAATTTGTGTTTGATTTTTGAACTCATTCAGCGTATTTAGAATTATTAAAAAGATGGGATTGTCTTTATCTTTTCTTAATTTATCACCCAATTTTTAGTTGAAATTACTTCGTTTATAAAAAATTACGACCTTTGTCTCTTCTGAAAAAGATTTGATTATGAGCATTGAGGAAATACAGCAGGAAATTATTGATGAGTTTTCGATTTACGAAGACTGGATGGATAAATACAGCTATCTTATTGAGTTAGGTAATGATATTCAGGAACTAGACCCTAAACAAAAAAATGATCAGAACCTGATTAAAGGTTGTCAGTCACGTGTTTGGTTAGTCGCCGAATTTAAAGATGGTAAGATTTATTTTCAGGGTGAAAGCGATGCTGTGATTGTAAAAGGCTTGGTTGCTCTTTTATTACGGGTTGTTTCGGGACGTACTCCTGAAGAATTAATGAACACTGATCTTCATTTTGTGGATGATATTGGGTTGAAACAACATCTATCACCAACACGTTCCAATGGCCTACTTGCCATGATCAAACAAATCAAACTTTACGCTGTTGCTTATAACAAAATCTCAGGATAGGAGGATTGGAAATGGATAAGAAAATAGATGAAATAATAGAACAACTGAAAAACGTTTACGACCCGGAAATTCCTGTAAACATATACGACCTGGGTTTGATTTATAATGTTGACATTGACGAGAATGGCAAAGCCACGATTATCATGACACTTACTGCTCCCGGATGCCCGGTAGCAGACATGCTGGTAGACGACACAAAAAAGGCAGCCCTTATTGTTGAAGGAGTTGAAGATTGTGACGTAGAACTTACGTTCGAGCCACCCTGGGACAAATCGATGATGAGCGAAGAAGCCAGGCTTGAACTGGGGTTCTTTTAAATAATATACTACGTCCACGTTTAACAGTCATCCCGAACTTGTTTCGGGACCTTTCTCAAATAACGCCGGACGAATTCAGACATAGATCCCGAAACAAGTTTGGGATGGCTTTGGGATATTTATCTGACATTAATTCTATTTAACCAATAAGCTGTCAACAGCTTTAAATGCACCGTCTTTTACCGGGTTCACCAGCGGATCAATAGTTACACCATTAACGGCCTTGGCATAATTTTCTGCCAGCCAGTCAAGTTGGCCTTTCTTATCCGGATACACTTCGCCCAATACTTCACACGACTTTTTGTATTGCTCGCGAATATCTACTGTTTCCACAAATTTCTTAACGCTTTCAGGAGTCATGTTTGCCATTTGTTCTGCGAAATCATCCACATATTCTTTCATTACCTTATCATTCACCATTACCCGTTCAAGCACCTCTGGCACTAATATACTGAAAGCCATAAAAGCTCTTTTCGATGCTGCAATCTGATCTCCATTTAAGTCTTCTCCCGTTGCAATTTTCACGACATCCAACGCTGTGCTTACCAGAGGAATTGTGCTTAAAATATCATCGGTCATTTTCTGATAGGCTTTTAGCATAATATCGTCCGCCTCAATCTGAAGCCTTTGTGCATCCTGGAAATTACGAATAGAATTAGCATAGTCACGCATAGTCTGCATTCCGACAGTCACATCAGTATTACATAAATTCCGTATATAATTTAAATGGATCAGGTTATAATAATACTGCTTGGCTTCCATCGTTAAATCTTCATCAGTCTCTGCCCTGCGAATCATGGTTTTGGCCTGCTCAAAATAATCACGAATAACTGTTTTGTTCTCAGCATCTTCATCCACAACATTGTGCCCCAAAGCTTCTCCCACTTTTTCAGCGTCATTCAAAAGAGCAATCATCCCGTCAGTCCCATGAAAGTATAGGTAATCAATCCCATACCACTCTATTTCCGATAGAATACGTTCCCGCATAGCTAAAATGTCTGCTGAAATTTCTTCGGCTTTTTCCCCGGAAGGTCCGGGAGGAAGATTCGATTCGTTGGTGTTTCTGGCATAAGTCATTTTCCCGCTTCCATGGCGCTGACCATTTTGCCATTCACCTTCATAAATAGTTCCCTTATCGTATTGAAAAGTTCCTGTTCCATTTTGACAGTCACCGGAAAGTATCTCCGACTGGGCAAAAGAATTCTGAGAAACAAATAGGAATAACAAGAATATATATGTGTATTTCATCGTTGTTAGTTTTAATTATTTATAGCGGGATGGATCAGTCATTGGAAGGTACTGATTAACAGTTTTCATGATTTCATCGTAATTCAACTGATAAACCTCAAGAATCCTGTCCTTTGCATTTACCGCTTTCTCATATGCACTTTGATCAACGATAAGCTCTTCTGTCACTTTTCCTGATTCATCGTAAGTAATCAGAAAATCTTTATAATAATTGTGTGTTGGGTAATCTGCAATTCTTTTTATGTTCCCATTGGAATAATATTGAACAGCGTATGAAATTTGACCTTTTTGACACCAACGGCTCATTATATTTCCATTTTCTACATCTATAATGACAGAGATCTCATCGTCATAATAATTAACCTCACCAGTTGTCCCCGAAGGAACATATAGATTTCTAAGATAATCGGAATAACCATACCTATTCGAGCTTGCAAAATAAGATATATCAAAAATAGTACGGTCTGTATCCCAATCAGGATCCTCTGCTCTCAGGTTTTCCAGGGAAAAGGAAGATAATACTCCATCCTTCCATATCCATTCGATATCAATGGTAGGTTTGGTGTCATGTTCCGTATAATTAGTACTATAATTCGATATCGTCCCATCTTTATTCCAATACTTATACTCTCCATCCATATCTCCATCAACATAATAAGACTCTTCCTTCTTTGTCCCATCCTCATACCACGACTGATATTCACCATCTACCAGATATGTATCGGAAGTAAATGGATGAATGACATCTCCATACTCATCTAATTTTGCCCGGAAACGCTCTTTCTTTTTCATTTTCATATCATCCCAGAACGTTTCAATCAAGGTTGTTTCTCCAAAAGTTGAGTTTGAATTGTACGACTGTGAATTGTTTTGTCTTTGAGCCGGGGTTGCCTGCTGGTAATTTCCTGATGAAGTATTATTGCTGGTATTGTTATAAACCGAAGGAGTAGTATAATTTGTAGAAGCTGTATTCACAGCAGGTTGCACGGATGCTGTTGTTATTCCTGAAGATGGAGTATTCTGATTTGAACTTCCCTGCATCCGTTGAGAAGCCCTGTAACGAGCCACAAAAGGATCTTCCGTGTTTTTCATTTCCTCTTCATACAATTGATTGTACTGATTCTGTTGCTCTCTTGACTGTTGCAAATAATTATCCCAGCGTGCATTGTTTGCATCAACCTGTGCTTTCAATTGAGCATCATAAGCCTGACTTTGCTGTACCGCTGTTGAAATGCCCTGTGTGAGTGCAGCAACCCCCTCTGCTAATGCCTGTGCCCCAGCCTGTATTTGTTCGTAAGACCTTTTAAAATCACCTTTGTTCCATTTTCCTCCTTTTATGCTCTCACCGTTATCGGCATATAAAGTTCCCATGCCATCGGGAACACCTTTCTTTAATTGCCCTTTATAATAAGTGCCATCACTGTAAAAATAAGTTCCGTTCCCATCGGGCAATCCATTCTTCACTTCACCCTGGTATTGTTCATTGTTTGCATACCAGATTGTCGCTTCTCCATCAGCCTGTCCATTTTTAAAGTCACCTTCAATGTAATCGCCATTCGCTTTTGTGAGTTTACCCATTCCTTCATATTCTTTATTAAACTCACCCACATATTTTTCGCCATTGGCTTTGTTCAAAATGCCAATACCAAACATTTTATCGTTTTTCCATCCTCCTTCGTACCAGTCACCATTTACAAAATCCTGAACACCATAACCATCCCTTTTGCTATTGTCCCAACTTCCCTCGTACTCATCACCCGACACGTAATACATGGAGCCTTCCCCTTTCATTTTCCCATCCACAAATGCTCCGACATACTCATCTTTATTCGCAAAGTTCATAGTTCCACTTCCGGTGATTTCACCTTGAGCAACCACACCATTATAGACATCCCCATTTTTTAAGGTAAAAGTCCCTATTCCATTTGGAGCGCCATCAACAAAAGGGCCTTCATAATTATCGCTATTTCGAAACACATAAACACCGTTTCCCTGAATCTTATCATTTACCCAATCACCTGTATACGTTTCCTTATTTGAAAAAACCATGGTTCCCTGTCCCTGTCTCAGATTATTTACCCATTGACCTTCGTAAGAAGAACCATCGTAATAGAGCATTTTCCCCTGTCCATGGCGTTTGTCATTTTGCCAGTCACCATCGTATTCCTGGGGATCTTGAGAGAACCCCAATATGGTAAAGAAAGTTAAAAATAGAAGGATGTAAGTTTTTTTCATCGTATTGTTAATTTGTGATGGAAAATTCATTTTTCTCCAGATACTGAGACTTTTTAGTTTTGATAAGGCCAAATGATCTCTCCCTTATCGTTGATATAACCAAGCTTTACATTTTCATTTCCGGAATCAAAATCATCTTTGGTTCCTCCCTGGTAAACAGCAGCAACACCACTCTCAAAATCTTCGGCATAATCGAACTGGGGAGAGACATCCATTTTCCCCCGTTTATTGATATATCCCCATTTTGTACCTGATTTAACCCGTGCTACAGATCCTGAAAAGTCTCCTCCCTCAGAAAACTGATAATCAATTTCCACTTCTCCTTTATCATTCAGGTAACCAATTAATCCATTTACATTTTGAGCTTTAATACGTCCCGATTTTAATTCCCAGGCGGGAACACTCCAACTCCCAGTAGGCAAATTCTGCGGATCATAGATACGATGCCTGAAGACTTCCTCTCCTTTTTGATCAATGTAAATCAAATCGGGGCCATAATTCCACAAGGTAGCCATACCTTCAGAAAAATCTTTGGCCAGTGTATAAATTAAGTTTTTAAAGAGTTTTCCATTGTTATCTATGTACCCCCAAGAGCCATCCAAACGAACCGGAGCGTATCCATCGTGAAAATCACCTGCATATTCAAAAACAGGGAGAATCTCCATGGAGCCATCTTTTCCTATAAAACCAATTTTATTGTTGCTTTCCAATCTTACCCAGGCCAATCCCTCTGAAAAATCACCTGCTTGCAAATACTGGGGTTCAACAACAAGTTCTCCTGAACTATTTAAATATCCAACTTTGTCATCCAGAAGAACACGTATCATTCCGTCTTTTACAATCCAGCTCATCGAAAGAGGAGAATCAAACGCCTTCTCCCCGGCTTCATTAATAAACCAGATATCATCCCCTTTCTCAACCAGTGCCAATCCTTCACAAAACGGATAGCACATATCATAATCTGCACTAACCTGTAACTCTCCCAGGTTATTTATATACCCCCAATTCCCTTCTACCTTAACAGGAAATAAATTTGTCGTATAAAATAAACTCTGAAGGTTTAACTGGCTGTAAGCTGAAAATTGGACAACGAAAGTAAACAGTAAAATGATTTTTATCTTTTTCATTTTCCTAAATGATAATGTTTTATCAATAAAAGAATAAAATATATGAATAACTGACAAATATATTGGTAGTTTTTATGTCAATTTGAAAACTATTAAAAGAATAGCAATCAAATTGTCATATTTTATCACCTTTTTGCTTTGACAGAACCTCAAAAGTTCATTTATTTTGAAATATGAATAGGAAAAGTCATTCCCCGGAAAACAGAATTAAAGAAAAAGCTCTTGAGTTGGGCTTCCTAACCTGTGGTATTTCAAAAGCAAGTTTTCTTTCTGAAGAAAAAGAGCAATTCGAAAAATGGCTAGAAAAAGGAATGCATGGGGAAATGATCTACCTTGAAAGAAATCTTGACAAAAGACTTGATCCGCAACTATTATTTGACAATGCAAAATCAGTCATTTCTGTCTTATTAAACTATTTTCCAAAAGAAACACAAAAAGATCCGGAAGCACCAATCATCTCAAAATATGCATACGGGAAAGATTATCATTTTGTATTAAAAGATAAACTGAATAATCTTCTGGAATACATCCAGACAGAAATAGCTCCTTGTTCAGGAAGAGCTTTTGTTGATTCAGCTCCTGTGTTGGATAAATCGTGGGCAGCAAAAGCAGGACTTGGCTGGATAGGAAAAAACACAAACCTTATATCGGTAGAGTACGGAAGCTTTTTCTTCATCGGGGAACTGATTCTTGACCTCGAACTTAATGCCGATAACAAAATCGTGTCCAACCACTGCGGAAACTGCACCCGCTGCATGGATGCCTGCCCAACAAAAGCCATTGTGGCTCCCTACACTGTTGATGCCCGAAAATGTATTTCCTACCAAACTATTGAATTGAAAGGAGAGCTGGATCAGTCCTTAAAAGGGAAATTCCAGAACCGGGTTTTTGGTTGCGACATTTGTCAGGATGTTTGCCCCTGGAATTTGAAATCGACACCTCATAATGAAAAGGATTTCACCCCTCATCCCAAACTACTCGAACTTACAAAAGAAGAATGGGAAAAAATGGATCGTTCTCTTTTTAATGAACTATTTAAAAACTCCGCTGTAAAAAGAACAAAATTTGAAGGACTGAAAAGAAATATCGCATTTCTTTCAGATTTAGAAGATCCTTCAAATTCCTCTTAATTTTTGAGAAAAAGGGGACCTATTCAGCTTCTTTTAGTTAAAAACAATTATTATTTGAGATCATTAACAAAATCACACAATAAGCATTAATAGATAAAAGTTATCTTTGAACATCTAAAAAAACTAACAAATCTATCTTTTATGAAGCCATCAAAACCTTACGGAAGAATTGTCCCTGTTTTATTATTGATTCTTCTTGTTTCCTCTCTAAAAACAATTGCACAAGAAACTACAACTCAGGAAAACTCTCAAGAAAGTGCCATAAATATTTTCATCGATGATGAAGGCTTGGATATGAATTACGTTAGAGAACAAATGCCTTATGCCAACTTTGTAAGAGATACAAGGCTTGCCGATGTTTACATTCGGGAAACCAGGGAAAGCGCCGGAAGTGGAGGTAGAAAGTATACTTATATTTTTGAAGGGCAAAATGAATTTGCAAACATGAATGATACATTAACTTATTCAACCAGTCCGGATAATACATCTGATGAAACCAGAGAAGGCCGTACCAATATGCTCAAGATGGGATTAATCAGGTATGTTGCAAAAACACCATTATATGATCAGATTCAAATAAGTTCCAAACAAGGGACTCAACGCCCTGAGGTTGAAGCAATAGACAATTGGAATAACTGGGTTTTTGAGGTACGGGCAAGTCCCAAATACGAATCCGAATCAAGAAAGAAAACATTAACTGCAAGCGGAGGAATTGAAGCTTCAAAAGTAACTCCGGATATAAAAGTTCAATTTAATGTTAATCCCTATTTCTCTACCATTGAAAATAAAATTTATAATACTGACGAAGATGCGTATGAGTGGAGAACAGATCACCGAAATTCTTTTTCAGTGAGTAATCTTACAGTTTTCAGTATAACAGATCATTGGTCCTGGGGAGGAAGAGTTGGTTTTTCCAGTTCAACACGCGACAACTATGATGCAAGAGTTTATTTAACGCCTTCAATAGAATATAATCTTTTTCCATACTCCGAATCAACTCACCATCAGTTAAGAATGATGTATGGTGTACAATTCTCAATGAATAATTATGCAGATACAACTGTTTATTTAAAGACGGAGGAAAATCTTGTTAAACAATCTCTGGATATTGCTTATCGGGTACAGGAGAAATGGGGTTATGCAAACTTTTCTATTGAAGCCTCAAATTATTTCCATGACTGGTCAAAAAATCGTATTGAAGTTGGAGGAAGCATAAGCTATCGTATTACAACAGGCTTATCAGCTAACTTTAGTGCAAGCTATGCATGGATTTATGATCAATTATCTTTAGCAAAAGGAGATGCTTCTGTTGAAGAAGTTTTGTTAGGACTTGTACAGTTACCAACATCGAAAGAACTTGAAACCAGTTTTGGCTTAACTTATACATTTGGATCTATATACAATAATGTTGTAAATCCACGCTTTGGCAGCGGACGGTGGTAGCACAAAAATGTAAGTTAAAATCAGTTCGCATATATAAACATCAAACAAACCTCTCTTTTTAATCAGGAGCGGTTTAAAAAGACAGTCAGTACACAATATTGGCTGTCTTTTTTTATTCAATCATTAATATCATCTGATTATAAACTTCAATAAATAGCACAGTCTAATCTCTCGTAAATTACATATTTAGAGCCCATTAAAGATCATTAACAAACTGTCCGGCTAATTTTCCTGTTATGTGTATGATATTATTTAGAATAATTCTAAAAAACACAACAGGAAGCCATGAAAAAAATCAAATTGAAAAAAGCGGGACTATTTCTAATAGTTCTCCTTCTGGGAATTACTCCGAAAGGTTATACCCAACAATCAAATAGTGAAGAAAATTCCCGAGAGGATGCCATTAATATTTTTATTGATGGAGAACGGCTAGATATGAACTACGTGAGGGAACAAATCCCTTATGCCAATTTTGTAAGAGACACACAAGATGCAGATGTATATATTCTCGAAACCCTCCAAACCAATGGAAGTGGAGGACAAACCTATACGTACATTTTTGAAGGACAAAAGGATTTTATCAATATGAATGACACCTTGTCTTTATCTACCAGCCCGGATGATACTTTTGACCAAACAAGGGAAAAAAGAACTGACAGGATTAAATTGGGACTGGTAAGATATGTTGCCCGTACACCGATGGCCGACGAACTGCAAATAAGCTCATCAGGAGGGACTCAACGCCCCGAGGTCGAAGTTGTTGACAAATGGAACAACTGGGTGTTTGAAGTCCAGACAAGGCCAAGATATAATGCTCAGGATCGTGTTAAATCACTCTCCATGACAAATTCAATTGAGATATCTAAAGTTACTCCCGATATTAAAATTGAAATCGATGCGCGCCACAGTACGTCGAAATCAAAGTATTCATTTGGCGAAGAAACTTTTGAAGCTATCCGCAACTCATTTTCCTTCGATAATCTAATCGTGTTTAGTTTGAACGAACACTGGTCTGCCGGATCAAAATTCGACTATACAAGATCTACCTTCAGCAATTACGATTCTCAAATTGAAATTACTCCTTCAGTCGAATATAATATTTTTCCCTATTCTGAATCGACACACCGACAGTTACGAATTATGTACGGGATGGGAGTTTCTCTCAATAACTACACGGATACAACCATTTACTTTAAAGACAAAGAAAACCTGATAAAACAACAACTACAGGTTGCTTATCGGGTGCAGGAAAAATGGGGATATGTAAACATGTCTCTTGAAGGATCCAATTACATGCACGACTTTGAAAAAAACAGGATCGAAGTTAGCGGAACTCTTAGCTTACGAATAACAAGAGGATTATCGGTGAATATAAACTCAAGCTATGCCAGAATCCGCGATCAGATTTCTCTACCTAAGGGAGAAGCATCTGAAGCCGATGTTTATCTGGAATTACGGGAACTGGCAACAGCCTATGATTTTTCCAGCAGTATTGGTTTAACCTATACATTCGGGTCAATCTACAACAATGTGGTTAATCCGAGGTTTGGAAATTTCTCCGGAATGATGGGAGGATTCAGACGTTAAAAAGTATTGCTTAAATCACCAAAAATATAACTTTGAAAGGTATCACTATTGTCACGTTGCTGACAGAAGTGATATCTTTTATATTATTGCTCATGCTTTAAGTTATCACTTAACCGAATTATTAACGAGTCTTTTAAAATCAGGAAAAAAACGAGGAAGCCAAATATTTGCATGCCAATAAACAAGCCTATTGATTTTGCTCCGGACTGGCTAACATTAAATAGTAGTAAGGGAAAAATAAGCTGCAGGAAATAAATAATGAGAAAATTAAAAGCAAACAGTTTCGCTGCTTTTTTAGTTGTTATTCGTTTATCAAAAAAAAGTGCAAACTGCCATGCTAATAGGAGTACAATAGGGAGACAATACTCCAATGTAATTCTTGTTGTCCTGTCCGGATAATTAAATGACAACATGGTTTCATTTTCTTCTTCATAAGTCTTCATGTCCACTGTCTCAATATCCGATATTTTAGTAACGAACTGTTCTATTCCACGGGTAACTACTTTCCCATAAACCTGTTCTCCTCCGTAGTTCCATAAAAGATAGAATGCAAAACTAACTGCAACAAAAATGATATTTCTAATTCTCCTGTTCATCCTTTTTTATTAGTCTCGTATTTACAAATTCCCACAAACCCCATAAAATGATGACCAGTAAAATATTCCAAATATAGTCGTGCATTAAATCGAAAACAGAGGGAAACTTTCTTCCAATAACACCTAATAACACAATTCTCAAGCTATTAATAACAGCAAGTACTCCAAACAAAATACTACCCCAAACAAGCTTGTTCCGCAAAGTCCAACCAGAGAAAACGATTAGTGCAACCATCGCCAGATAAGCATGATAAGCCGAACATTCCAGTTCAACCATCATGGGGTAACCACTGATTACAATCGAATCGTAAGTTACATTTAATGTTGTAACCATGGCAGTACCGCTTCCGGTAATGCTTGCAGGAATAAAAAGAAGCTTACTTAAGCCCAACGACAAGTAGCTTGTAAAATGGACAAAAGCCATGGAAAACCATTGAAATTTGGCATAATCCCAGGCAACAATGATAACCAGCACTGCCCATAAACCAAATGACTTGATTAAGGGCATTAAGCTTTTTAAGAGCTCTTTTCGCTGCATTTGCTTTTGTTTGCGGTCTGACAGTTTCTTTTTCTTTAGTTTTTTTGATCCCACAGGCTAAAAATATCTTTGGGGTTTGAATTTCTATTAGATGTAGTAGATTTTAAAATTTAAATATAAAAATAAAATGCCTGGTTTTATGGAAAACAAAACCAGACATTCTTAATTTATCTTGTTGAAAAGGTTTACGCAGCATTAAAAATACGATTACGTAATTTGAATACGGTAACTCCACCGATTAATACAAATAAAGCAAATACAGAGTAAATTGAAACAGGAACAGGTTCTGGTTCATCTAAGACACCTGTAATTTCTAACTCATAATCACCATAAGAACCGAGATAACCGTACACTTTAACATACTTGGTTTCTCCAAAAGCAACAGGGATATCAGAAATTCTAGACCTTGTAGCGTTTGCACCGCATGCATCGTCATTATAATGTTCTGCGTCAGAATCAGCACAATCATCCCAAATTTCCAGCTTTGTGTCATAATTTGAATTACATAGGCTTACAGTAACAATGTAATCATCATCAGCTGTGAATTTATACCATTCATAACCGTAAGCTTCGATTGAACCAAATTGTGAAGGATCGTTAATTGCTCCATATTCCATAGCAGTCGAACAGTCTGCTCCACTTGCAGGAGGTTCAGGACCAACAGATGCCGCCATCGAAGTGAAACTTGATAGTATAAATACAAAAAGAACTAAGTGTAAAATTTTTCTCATTTTTAAAAATTATTTAGGATTAATGATTTTAACTACAGCGCAATTACAAAGAAAAAAAATTTAATCAAAAAAACAATTTGCCTAATAGAATATATTTCAAAATACATAATATGCATTTAACAATGAATGTTTTTTGAACATTATACTTTTGTACGATATAAATCAAGATTAACCACAACGGGATTTTACATCAGCACAAAACATCACCCTGTGAAATATGATGATTAGAAATTTGCCAGGAAAGAGAAAAGCAATGATAATATTGGAATAAATTAATCCTCAATAGTTAATAAAGAAATGTTTATCTAAATTCACTCTGTATTGATAAATAATTATGTACAATCCTTGGATTTATCTGTTCATGTTTTTATATTGAACAAAATATTGTTTAAAATAAACCGCCGGCTGGTCATCAACCAATCCGATTTTGAAGCCCGGGAAGGAAGAGGAGGCCGGCGGAGCTTTGAGCAATTTATAATTTTTAATTCATATAACTATGAGTTATTTAGAAGACTTTGAATTATGGCAGGAAGCCATTGAAAATCTCCCGCTTGAAAATGTTAAACTACCGAATCAGCCTATTGATGATTTTGTAGCCAGTACCGAAACCCTGGCTGTTGAAGCTGCCAAAGACCGGGATGCTCTTGTTGGTGCAGGTATGGATGGAACACTAATTGATGAGTTAGTATCACTTAGTGGTGCTTTACGCCACTGCCAGGCGTTGTGGATGAGTGAATACCGTGCCCGCCAGGAAGCTCAAAAGGAGTGGCAGGAGCAGTCTCCGGGAGCCTATGATTTGCGTGATGAGATGTTACACCATTTTGCTTTTGCCTACCGTGAAAATGACGACCTTATGAGTAAAGTTTCCCGTATACGCGAAGGTGCAAGCAATGCTGATATGGTTCAGGATTTAATAGAACTGGCTGTACTGGGCGAAAAAAATCCAGATGAACTTACCGCCATTAATTTTGAGGTAAGTAAACTTCAGGAGGCAAGGGAATTATCTCATTCAATGGCAGAACTGCTGGCTGCGAACAATGGTGTAGCGGGAGATAGTAGTGCCAATAAGTTACTTCGGGATAAAGCATTTACTTTGCTGTTTGAGAAAGCCCGTATGATCAGGGAATACGGACAATATGTCTTTTGGAAAGATGAAGACCGAAGAAAACGGTATTATGCATAAATTCTAAAAACCTTGATTTTATTAGTCCCCGGGCAGGTTTTACTCTCCACGGGGGCTTTTCACCTTCCCCAACCACTTTTTTCTTGCTCACAATGAAAAATGACCCTCCACAACGTAATTTTTCTCCGCCACAATGGAAATTGGCCTTCCCCAATCGGATTTCTCGTGTCCACAACGAGAAATGCCCCGTTCCTAAGCAGTTTTTCGCAGTTAATAGCCATCACTCACCCGTCCCTAAACAATTTCCCGGATCCAATTACAGGTTTGGCACTTTCTGATTGACCTTCCCTAAAATAGCTTGACAGATTTATACTTATTTTCTAGTATTCCAGAAGCAGTAGATAGTTGCCTCTGGAATACAAACCTAGTTAAAATTTATTACTAAGATCTGTTTCATTTTAATTCCTTATCCCTAAAGTAAAGTTTCTGTTTTGTGCTTAAGCACAAAACAGAAACTTACGCAGCTCTTATTGCTGATTTTCTATACTTATTTGAACGATGTCCCTAAAATTCATTACACTGTTCTGTTTTGAACCTACTTTGTGAGACAATGTGTATTCTTTCTTTTTCCAATGCTTTCGTAGCTTTCCGGTACGCTTATGTGCCTGGGCTGGAGTAAGCATATCACAACTTCTGTGTGGGCGTTGATTATTATATTTATCAATGGCAATTTTAACTGCTTCATGGGCAACATTGTAATCTTCAAAGGTTTGGTGCAAATCATATTCATCTTTCAATATGCCGTTTACCCGTTCTGCAATTGCGTTCTCGTAAGGATCGCCTTTCTCTGTCATCGATATCAGGATATTGCTCCCTTTCAGGTAATTTACATAGTCATAGCAACAATATTGTATCCCCCGGTCTGAATGATGGATCAATTTCTTGCTTGTGTCTTCAGTCTCAACTGCCATTCTCAGTGCATTTAATGCTCCGGTGCTGGTCAAATCGTACCATAAGCACCAACCAACAACCTTTCTTGAATACGCATCGGTTATCAGCGATAAATAAGAAAACCCATATTTTGTGCGGATATAAGTTATGTCGCTTACCCAGAGTTTTCCCGGGAAACTTAAATCAAGATCTCTGACAATATTGGGGTACTTCTTGAATAAATGCTTGGAGTTGGTCGTCTTTGCTTTTCGTTTGCTCCTGCGTACTTGCAAACCATGCTCGCTCAATAAAACCGAAAACTTGTCCCGCCCCATCTTAATACCATGTTCTGATAAAAAAGGCTGCATCAACCCATGAAGCTTTTCACTGCCCATTTTTGGGTGGTCTTTTCTAAGTTTCTTTACTTCCTGTAATATCAGAACCTCTGCTAATTGTGTCTTTGATTCCCGTTTTTTAGTGTCGTACCATGCCTGGCGGCTATAACCAAACAGCTCACAGCTATCCTTTTTACTTATTGAAGGATACATGTGTGCCAGTAATATTACTGCTTGGCACCAGGCTTTTTTCTGATAGGGATTTTAAATTCTGTTTCGGCTACATCAATAAGGGTATTGAGAGCAATGTTTTTCATCCGGGCTTTTTCCAGCTGTTTTTCCAACTCCTTGATGCGCTTTTCAAGCTCTTTATTATCTGACCTTTCTTTCGAACTCATGAAACACAAAGATACGTGCAATTCATCGGAATACCTCTCTTGCCAACGTTTTAAAATGTCTGTATAGTGTTTCCTACTCAACTTAAAACGATCCCGGATCTCTTGAATTGACATATGACCCCCATCGATTTGGCTAACAACCCAACGGCGAAAACTTACTTCGTACTTGTTGTAATCAACAGGATAATCTTTAAATCCATCCATGTGATCGGTCAACATGCTTTCTTTATGATTCTTCATTTTTCTTGACTTTTTGCGTCAAGTTATTTCAGGGTAAGACAGATACCGAAAGAACAATAGTGTCACTACCTTTTCAGAAGAAAAAACATTTTACATTGCATGCATGAGTTGTTCTGAGTTAAATGTTCTAGATTTATACAGGTTTTATCTCCCCAAATATATAATGGCCAGACCTGTTTGTGGAGTAGCTATTTCACCAAGAAACCATAAAAAAAGAATAAGATGACAAACCCGTTCCTTACAGAAGTAAAAATAGACAAAGCTAAATGGGAAATCACCTATAAAAATAAAGTGGTGCTAATGGGTTCTTGCTTTGTAGAAAACATTGGAGGGAAATTAAACGAGTTAAAGTTTGATGTTGACTTAAATCCGTTTGGAATTATTTATAACCCTATGTCGGTTTCAAAAAGTCTAAGCCTATTGATGTCTGATAAATCTTATTCAGAAGATGATTTATTTGAACATAAAGGAGTATGGGGAAGCCTTGATCATCACAGTCGATTTTCGTCACTGTCAAAAAAAGAAACCTTATCAAAAATAAATACTCAACTAGATCAGTCCGGAGAGAATCTTAAAACAGCTGATTTTTTGATGATTACATTTGGAACATCGTGGGTTTACAGTCACAAAAAGACAGATCAGATTGTTTCGAATTGCCACAAGTTCCCGGCTGGAGTTTTTAATCGTTTTAGATTGACCGTTGACGAGATTGTAAATGAATACGAAATAGTATTACAGAAGCTTTGGAATACTAACCCGGAGATTAAAGTTCTTTTCACGGTTAGCCCGATACGCCATTGGAAAGATGGTGCGAATGGGAATCAACTAAGCAAAGCAACACTTCTACTTGCTGTTGACCAACTTGTGAATGAGTTTAAGGATAAATGCGCTTATTTCCCTTCTTATGAAATTGTAATGGATGAATTGAGGGATTATCGTTTTTATGCTGAGGATATGATTCATTTAAGCTCCGTTGCCGTTGATTATATCTGGAATAAATTCAGTCAGGTAATGATTGCTGAAGAGAGCCTAAAGCTATCGTCTGATATTCAAAAAATCAGGAAAGCAATGGATCATCGTCCTTTTAACCCGGCATCAGAAGAATACCGAAAGTTTATAAACAAAAACATGGAGCTGATTTCCAATTTAGAAAAGAATTATCCTCATATCAAAATGGATAAGGAGAAAGAATATTTCACAAATGCATTGTCGAAATTTAGCAACTGAGATTTTTTTCAATTAAGGATTACCCTGTGATTTCAGGCACGATAATAAAAAAAGATTAGTTGAACATTCAGGAGGATTCTTATTCTTAGAATAAAATTTTTCAAATTATTGAAATAGTAGTTTTTTGTCTTTCCAGACAGGATTTCATTTTTCTCCTTAAATGAGAAAAACAAAACAAAAAGAATCAAGTCAAAGTCATCCTTCAACCCACGTCTTGATTTTTTCTTTCTGGCACACAACCCTGAATCCCCGCAAAAAATCATTCCCGCCAACGCCGGCCCGGACTACTTTGACTGGGCAACCTTGCATTTCACCTAAGGGTGAAGTTGGGGACTTTATAAATCTAAACTTTTGCTATTTCCCAATATTATTGGCTTTTCAGGTTCATTTTTAAATTCTTGAACCCATTAAAGTTTCTACGAGGATCGGCCTACTTTTTATCTAGCCCTGATTCAAAACAAAACCTTAGAGATAAGGAGAAGTTCCGAGTATGCGAGGAAATCACTCCTTTGAACTTAGGTTTTGTGAAGAAGAAGGGTGCAGATAAAAATAAGCCTTAACTTTTTTCCTGGTTTTTGTGTCAAGTTTTCACATTAAAAAATGCTATATCCCAAAGAAACAGTTTTCGTAAGCAAGCCTCAGTAGTTCTTTGCAGCAAAGACCCGATTTTTGTCTGGTGCGCAATTGCCCGTTGTCAAGTCTGGTTCCAGCTGTTTTTGACTATATCATTGGTGACACTATGTGATCCCGCTTAAGAGAGTAATTTTATCCTAATGGCTGGGCAAAGAGCTTTAACAAAAATTAAAGTAATGGAAAAGAGAACATTAAAGTTATTAAATCCTGATGCAGCAGGGATTGATGTCGCTAGTGAGGTTCATTATGTCGCTGTCCCGGCTGACAGGTGCGAGCAACCTGTTCGTTCATTTGGTAGTTTTACTGATGATATTCATGATTTGGCAAAATGGTTACTCAAGTGTAAAATTACCACCGTTGCGATGGAGTCTACAGGTATATATTGGATTCAGCTTTTCCTTATTCTTGAGGAATATGACATTGAAGTTTTTCTGGTCAATGCCCGCCACATAAAGAATGTAAGTGGACGAAAGTCGGATGTACTTGATTGCCAATGGATACAGGAACTGCATTCTTTTGGACTGCTAAATGCTAGTTTTCAGCCAGACAATATTACAAGGCAATTGAGAACATATTTAAGGCACCGAAAGTCATTGACTGAAAGTTATTCTCAGCAAATACTGCATATGCAGAAAGCTTTTGAACAAATGAATATCAAATTACACAATGTCCTTGCTGATATTTGTGGTAAATCAGGACAGGCAATAATAAATGCAATACTCAAAGGAGAACGTGACCCTGAAAAATTGATCGTTCATGTAGACCCTAAAGTAAAAGCGTCTAGAGAAGATTTAATAAAATCATTAAAAGGTATCTGGAGAGAAGAACATCTATTTGAACTAAGACAAGCCTACGAATTATATCTTATTTTCAAGGGTAAGATCTTAGATTGTGATATTCAAATAGAGAAGACTTTGCAAAGGATTGAAAATGAAAGCAAAAAAAGCGACAATGCAACCAAATTGAAGCGCAAGGTATACAGTAAGAACCGACTCAACTTTAATGGATCTCAATATTTATATAATATTCTTGGGATAGATATAACAAAAATTTTTGGTATTAGTGAGCTAACAGCCATCGAAATAATCTCAGAGACTGGTATCAATATGAGCCGGTGGAAAACAAAAAAGCATTTTACCTCATGGCTTAATTTGGCACCTAATAACCGCATTTCTGGGGGTAAGCTGTTAAAACCTAAGAGGAGTAAAAAGAAGAACAAAGCTGGACAGTCTTTTCTAATGGCAGCATTTGCATTACAGCGGAGCGACCATTGGCTTGGTCAGTACTACAGACGCATGAAAGCTAAAAACGGCCCACAAATTGCGACAAAAGCAACTGCACGAAAACTTGCTATAATATTTTATGAGATGGTGAAAAATAGAAAAGAATTTAACCCATTAACAGCTGAATCATATTTTAAAACTTACAATAAAAATAGAATTCAATATATTGAAAAACAGGCATCTTTATATGGGTATAAGCTATCTCCTGTGAGTGATGTTTCTTAAGAGACAAAAATCAGGTCCGCCGGAAGGGCAAAAGTTTCAATATGTAATTTAATTCAAAATTAAATCCACCACAATTATGAACTGATCAGTTCCAAATCGTTGTTCTTTAATGCGTTTAATTTAAATGAAAAAAGTAGAATACATTCAAAAATAACTGTATCCTACTTTTTCAATATTTTATTAGCTCTCTCTAAAGAAAGGCTTCATTTTACATGCTTACATTGCATGAATGACAACGGGCTAATTCACCCCGAAGCCTTTTGTCAACCAAATCATCAATGCGATCACGCAACGGTTCTACACGTATTTCCTGAATTACTTCGTGAGCAAAGGCATTCATCAGCATCAGGCGGGCATCAACTTCGTTAATACCACGAGATCTTAAATAGAATAAAGCCTCTTCATCAATCTGACCAACAGTTGCTCCATGGCTACATTTTACATCGTCAGCATCGATAATTAACTGTGGTTTTGTATTCATCTTTGCGGCATCAGAAAGCAACACATTATTATTGCGCTGGAAAGCGCTTGTTTTTTGTGCATCACGAACCACGTGAATCTTTCCTGTAAAACCCCCAACAGAATCTTCATCCAGTACATTTTTATACAACTGGGTGCTTAAACAGTTTGGTTTATTGTGAACGATATTTGTGAAATTATCAACATGTTGTTTTTTGTCTGTAAACGACAATCCCAACACTTTTGCTTCAGCATATTCTCCATCCAGCATAACTTTCAGGTTGTTTCGGATTAGCCCACCATGCAAGGTAGCGATACCCGTTAGCAGGTTCGAATTATCTTTCTGCTTAGCAAAAAACGAATTTATAGTGCTGGCCTCATTACTCTGGCTTTGTATAGCATAAACATCTACCACCGAGTCTCTTTCGAGAAAAACTTCAGTAACAGTATTCGCCAAAAAGTCACAAGCACTAAGCGTATGATCACAGAACAACACTTTAGCCTGACTATTTTTCCCGGCAACAAATAAATTTCGTTGGGTTGAATAAATTGGATCTTCAGACCGCAAAAGGTTTATAACCTGAATAGGCTTTTCGATCACCACATTATCAGGCACATAAAGGAAAAAACCATCTTTTGCAAGAGCTGTATTCAATGCCACCAGTGGGTCATCGGACAAAGCTGCCTGACGGTTTAAATAAGGTTCAACCAATTCCGGTTTCTCCTTCGCAATTTCGGCTAAACTTCCATAAATAACACCTTCCGGCAAATCGAGTATTTCCTGATTGCGGGCATAATACCAGCCATTTATTAATAAGATTGTAGATGCATCCATCTGTGGAACATTGCAACGAAATATCTCATTTAAGTTTACATCTACCTTTTCGTACTGAAAAATGTGCCTGTATTCTTTATCAAAAGTCCTTTCCAGGTTGGTATACTTGTAATCTTCATTTTTGAAGCCGGGAACCCCAACCTTTTCAAATCGGCTTATTGCCACATCTCGCATCCGGTTAAACAACTCCGAAGAGCCATCCTCCAAGGCTGCTTTATTGGCATGATAAAGCGATATATATTTTTCACTTACCTGTGATTTATTTAATACGGTTTGAGTCATATTATGCCAATTCTTTTTTAATCCAGTCGTATCCTTTTTCTTCCAATTCCAATGCAAGCTCTTTTCCTGCTGATTTCACAATCCGTCCATTGTAAAGAACATGAACAAAATCAGGCACAATGTAATCCAGCAAACGTTGATAGTGTGTGATTACAATTGCTGAATTTTCAGGGCTCTTCAATGCGTTTACACCTTCAGCAACAACACGAAGGGCATCAATATCCAACCCAGAGTCTGTTTCATCAAGAATCGCCAGTTTAGGCTCAAGCATAGCCATCTGGAATATTTCATTCTTCTTTTTCTCACCACCTGAAAAACCTTCGTTTACAGAGCGATTTGTCAACTGAGAATCCAGATGAAGCAATTCTTTCTTTTGTCTCATTAACTTCAGAAATTCTCCTGCTGATAATGGAGCTAAACCTCTATATTTTCGATGTTCATTCAAGGAAGTCTTTATAAAATTCACCATAGGAACACCGGGAATTTCCACCGGATACTGAAAGCTTAGAAACAATCCCATTTTTGCACGATCTTCCGGAGCCATATCCAGAATATTCTCGCCCATAAAAATCACTTCTCCTTCTAATACTTCGTATCCATCTTTTCCTGTAAGTACATTTCCCAGTGTACTTTTACCGGCACCATTCGGTCCCATAATAGCATGAGTTTCTCCCGGTTTAATTTCCAGTGTAACTCCTTTTAAAATTTCTTTGCCTTCTACTGCGGCTCTTAGGTTTTTTATTTTAAGCATTGTCTTGTATTTTCAAATTCCTGTTTCCTCAATTTCCTGAGTAATTCCTATATAATTATCCGATGGATCTTATCCAACACTACCTTCAAGGCTTATTTGTAATAGTTTTTGAGCCTCAACTGCAAACTCCATCGGCAACTTGTTCAATACTTCTTTTGCGTAACCGTTCACAATCATTCCAATGGCATCTTCAGTTGAAATACCCCTTTGGTTACAATAAAAGATCTGATCTTCTCCAATTTTCGAGGTAGTCGCCTCGTGCTCAACAATTGCTGTTTTATTTCCTACTTCAATGTAAGGGAAAGTATGTGCACCACAAGTTGATCCCAACAACAGGGAATCACATTGCGAGAAGTTACGTGCATTAACGGCTCCCGGCATTACTTTTACCAAACCGCGATATGCATTATCACTTTTCCCCGCAGAAATACCTTTTGAAACAATGGTGCTTTTTGTATTCTTACCCAAATGAATCATCTTAGTACCGGTATCTGCCTGCTGGTAATTATTCGTAACGGCCACTGAGTTGAATTCACCAATCGAATTATCACCCATTAAAATACAACTTGGATATTTCCAGGTAATCGCTGATCCGGTTTCTACCTGTGTCCAGCTAATTTTTGAGGACTCTCCCCTGCAAATTCCACGTTTAGTTACAAAGTTGTAAACCCCCACCTTTTCCTTCTTTATTTCCGGGATACCAATTTTGTACTGTTGAATATTTAACTTCTGCACGATCCATGGTAATGATTTCCACCACTGCGGCATGCAATTGGTTTTCATCCCGCATAGGAGCGGTACATCCTTCCAGGTAACTCACATAGCTGTCATCATCGGCAACAATCAATGTACGTTCAAACTGTCCGGTTCCGGCAGCATTAATTCTAAAATAAGTTGAAAGTTCAATCGGGCATTTTACACCTTTGGGAATGTAGCAGAATGATCCGTCAGAAAAGACAGCCGAGTTCAAAGCAGAAAAAAAGTTATCCGTTGCAGGAACTGATTTTCCCAGATATTTCTCAACCAAATCCGGATGTTCCTTTACCGCTTCGCTGAAAGAACAAAAGATAATGCCCTTCTCCAGCAAAGTCTCTTTGAAAGTTGTTTTTACCGAAACACTATCAATAACTGCATCTACGGCTACACCCGCAAGAACTTTTTGTTCTTCCAATGGAATCCCAAGCTTATTAAAAGTCTCGATCATCTCAGGATCTACTTCATCCAAACTTTCATACTCCGGCTTTTTCTTAGGGGCTGCGTAATAGATAATATCCTGAAAATCTATCGGCGGAATATTTAAATATGCCCAATCAGGCATTTTCATTTTTTGCCATTTACGAAATGCCTCCAGCCTAAAATTAAGCATGAATTCTGGTTCCCCTTTTTTAGCTGAAATCATACGAACCACATCTTCATTCAGTCCTTTGGGAATTATATCCATATCAAAATCCGAGGTAAACCCGTATTTGTATTCCCCCGAGGTAACGTCATGCAATATTTTATCTTGTTCTTCCATATCCTCTATTCAATTTCGTCTTGTCAGTGTATAACAAACATTATTACAGTCTGTTTAAAATATAATTGCAAAGATAGGGAAGTAAGCTTATTTTTGCGGCGGAAGAAAAGTTTATTAACACCTTTAAGTCTGATAATTAAAAAATGGATAATACAGCAAAAGGAACGCCCATTTCAAGTCTTGGTGAGTTTGGATTGATCGAACATCTCACCAAAGAAGTAAAATTAAAAAATGAAAGTACCCTTAAAGGAGTAGGTGACGATGCTGCTGTTTTGGATTATAAGAACAAGCAACAAGTAGTAACTACAGACCTTTTAGTTGAAGGGATTCATTTCAACCTGATGTATGTTCCCCTAAAACATCTGGGGTACAAATCAGTGGCTGTAAATGTTTCTGATGTATTTTCCATGAATGCTATTCCAAAACAAATAACAGTCTCTATCGCTATTTCCAACAAATTTTCACTGGAAGCAGTTAGTGAACTTTATGAAGGTATCTACCTGGCCTGTGAGCAATATGGGGTAGATTTAATTGGAGGAGATACAACAAGTTCCCTCACTGGTTTAGTCATTAGCGTGACTGCACTGGGCGAAGCCGAAAAAGACAAGCTAACCTACCGCAGCGGAGCAAAAGTAAATGATCTGGTTTGTGTTTCAGGTGATTTAGGTGGCGCCTACATGGGACTTCAATTACTGGAACGTGAAAACGAAGTATTTAAAGTAAACCCCAAAGCCCAACCTCAATTTGATGGTTACGACTACATACTGGAGCGTCAGCTAAAACCCGAAGCCCGGGGAGATGTCATTAAAGCTTTAAAAACCCTGGAGGTACAACCCAATGCAATGATTGATATTTCCGATGGACTTTCTTCGGAATTGATGCACATCAGCAAACAATCGAAGGTAGGATGTAGTGTTTATGAAGATAAAATTCCAATGGATTACCAAACAAAACGTTTTGCTGAAGAACTAAATATCAATCCACTGGTTGCTGCGCTAAATGGCGGTGAAGATTATGAATTGTTATTTACCGTTCCGCTGGCTGATCATGATAAGATTAAAAATGATCCGGACATTACCATCATTGGTCACATCACAGAAGAGCAGGACGGAGTAAACCTAATAACCGGACAAGGTTCTGCCATTCCATTACAAGCTCAGGGATGGAATCCAATTAAAGAATAAAAAGCATATTAAATATGCTTTTTATTCTTTAAAATTTTAATCTTAATTTTTCATCTTTCTATAAGCACGGTTTGGAGAGTTAAAAGCCTCATTTCTGAAATCCATGTATTTTTCAGGTGTTAATTTATGAACACTCTCAATGTCTCCATTTTCATTTAATATACATACAGAGTAATCGTCAATAGTGCTTAGATTTGCCAAAGCAGGATCAATTAATGGAGTACCCTCAACAATATAAGTATACTTACCATATATGTACGGTATGTAAAACCATTTATAAGTTAAAACTCCATCAACTAATGCAACTGCACCAGGCACACTTTCAATTGCTCGGTCTATAGCTTCTTCTCCATTGGGCATTCCCGTTGGGATAATAATTATTATAGGCTTACTATCTTCACCTTCTATCCGTTGGCTTCCCCTCTCCAAATCAGAGAATTTACTAAATTCAACATTCTTTGTAGAAACAATTGAAAAATCCATTACTCGATAAGAACAACTTGATAAGGAAACAATAACAATTAAAGAAATAATTAGTCTTTTCATAAAAAAATTATTAATGCATTTTGATTATTGTAAATATCATTATTTTCACGAAAATATCTTTCACACTAATCAACAAATAATACACTCAGTTATAAATTTTATTTGGGTCTCACATTTCATCATAGACTTATAAACAAAATGAGGCCTTCGGATAAACCCAAGGCCTCATTCTTATATTATAGTAATACCAAATTGATCAATCAGGAAAATAACCACGGATAATTCCGCGCTTTGAATCTTTTACAAACAATAAGATTTCATCTCTTTCAGGAGTTGCAGGCATATCAGCCTCAATAATTTCAACAGCCTGTGATGTGTTCAATCCTTTTTGATAGATATATCTATATATATCCTGGACTTCCCGAATCTTTTCATTGTTGTAGCTTCTTCTTCTTAGTCCAATAGAGTTAACTCCAACATAAGACAATGGTTCACGTCCAGCTTTTATGTAAGGAGGCACATCTTTACGCACCAGTGAACCACCGGAAAGCATTACATGTGAACCAATATGGCAGAACTGATGCACGGCACTCATTCCTCCAATGATCACCCAGTCATCAACGATAACTTCACCTGCAAGCTGAGTACTGTTCACCAGGATTACATTATTACCTACCACACAATCGTGAGCGATGTGCACATAAGCCATAATCAAACAATTGCTTCCAATAACAGTTTTTCCACGAGCTGCAGTACCACGGTTAACCGTCACACATTCACGAATGGTTGTATTGTCACCAATCTCTACGGTAGTATATTCACCTTTAAATTTTAAATCCTGAGGGATAGCTCCCACCACTGCCCCGGGGAATATCTGGCAATTTTTACCAATACGTGTTCCGGGAAGAATAGTAGCATTTGACCCAATACGGGTACCTTCGCCAATAACGACATCCTTATCAATGGTAACAAATGGTTCGATAACCACATTATCTGCCACCTGCGATTCAGGACTAACGTATGCTAATGGTTGTTTCATTTTATTTTGTTTCTGTTTTCTATAATCAGTTTAATTAGCCTTTTACTATTTGTGCCATGAACTCACCTTCTGCCACTAAAGTCGTGCCAACATAACACAATCCTTTCATATTTGCAATACCCCGACGGATAGGACCTGTTAGTTCCATCTTGAAAATCAGCGTATCACCTGGTATAACCTTATTCCTGAACTTCACATTATCAATCCTCAAGAAATAGGTTGAATATTTACCTTCGCGATTGTGTAACACATATAATCCGCCACATTGAGCCATTGCTTCTACAAGCAATACTCCGGGCATAACAGGCTCTTCAGGGAAGTGTCCCTGAAAGAAGGGTTCATTTGCCGTAACATTTTTTATCCCAATGATGTAATCCTCATTGATTTCTGTGATTTTATCAACCAACAAGAAAGGGAATCGATGTGGTAAAAAATTTCGAATATCGTTGATATTCAACACAGGCTCCTGCGTTGGATCGTAATTGGGAATATTTAGTTTTGATTTTTTTCGTTGAATCTCTTTTTTCAGCAATTTGGCAAACTCGGTGTTTACTCCATGACCAGGTTTTGTTGCGATAATTCGTCCTTTAATGCGTTTTCCGCAAAGGCTTAAATCACCAATAACATCCAATAGCTTATGCCTTGCACATTCGTTGTCAAACTGAAGATCAAGGTTATTTAGAATTCCTTGTTCTTCCTTTACTTCAACCCTTTTATGATCAAACAAATCAGCCAACCTGTCCAATTCTTCCTGGCTAACCTTATGATCCATAATTACGATCGCATTATCCAGATCTCCTCCTTTTACCAGGTTATGCTGAAGTAAAAATTCAAGCTCTCTTAAAAACACAAAAGTACGACAAGATGCAACTTCTGTTTTGAAATCGGAAATATTATCCAGAGATGCAAACTGATTGTTTAACACACTGGAGTTAAAAGATATTAATGCATTTAATCGGTACTCGTCATCCGGCAAAGCAATAATTTCAGAGCCTGTTTCTGGATCTTTGTAAGAAATTTTTTCTTCAACGATAAAATATTCCCGCTCAGCATCCTGTTCAACAATACCCACCTTATCAATCGCTTCTACATAATATTTTGAGCTCCCATCCAGAATAGGCATTTCTTCATTGTCAACCTCAATTAAGACATTATCCAAATCCATTCCTACAATTGCTGCCAAAGCATGTTCTATTGTGCTCAGGCGAGCCTCACCTTTTCCTAAAACAGTACCTCTTGAAGTATCAATAACCAAAGAAGCATCAGCTTCCAAAACAGTTTGTTCTTCAAGGTCAACCCGTTTAAACTTTATCCCGTGATTTTCTGCAGCTGGTTTGAATGTTGCCTTTACCTGACAATTGGTATGCAATCCTGTTCCTCTGAAGCTTATTTCTTCAGTTAATGTTTTCTGCTTCACTGCCATCTCTATTTATTTTTCTGAAGCTTCTTCGTCGTTAAGCCTTGATTTCAATTCTTTTATTTCTTTTTGGAGTTCAATAAGTTGTTCTCTCATCTGAGGCAATTTTCTGTAAATAACAAATGCTTTCAATGTTTTGTCGTGTTCCATTGCTGGCGCACCCAGCATTATTTTTCCCGATTTAACATTATTTGTTATTCCTGCCATTGCACCTATTGTAACCTTATCCTCTATTGTGAGATGTCCGGCAACTCCCACTTGTCCACCAAAAATACAGTTCTTCCCTACTTTTGTTGAACCGGCAATACCTGTAAGTGCTGCCATAACCGTATTCTCTCCTACCTCACAGTTGTGTGCAATCTGGATCAGGTTATCCAGTTTGGCTCCCTTTCGGATAATTGTAGAGCCCATAGTAGAACAATCAATAGTTGTATTTGCTCCTATTTCTACATCATCTTCAAGAATAACATTCCCCAATTGAGGTATTTTTTGGTAAGATCCATCATCAGTGGGAGCAAACCCAAAACCATCCGCACCAATTACTGCTCCGGCATGGATAATACAGTTATCTCCAATAACGGTGTTATCGTAAATCTTTACTCCTGCGTATATTGTTGTATTTTTGCCAATCGTAACATTGCTCCCAATATAAGCTTGCGGATAAATCTTCACTTTGTCTCCAACTTTTGCATTAGCTCCAATGTAAGCAAAGGCTCCCAGATAAATATCCTCTCCTACTGTTGCAGCAGAGTCTATAAACGAAGGTTGCTCGATACCTGATTTTTGCTCCTGATATTGTTGGTATAAATTTAAAAGGGAGGCAAATGCCTGATATGCATCATCTACACGAATAAGCGTACAGGGCACATCATGCTCCGCTTTAAAGTCCTTATTTACAAGAACAATAGATGCTTTCGTCTCGTAAATATATTTTTCGTATTTCGGGTTTGCCAGGAATGCAAGAGTTCCAGGCTGACCATCTTCAATCCGGGAAACATTACTGACACTTGTGTTTTCATCACCTTCAACCGTTCCTTGCAGAAACTCAGCGATGTTTGCTGCTATAAACTCCATATTTTATTTCTTCGGCCGTGCAAAAATAGATTTAAATTACTTAATGTCCAATTCTTTCGGGTAACAGATAAAATATTTACGAACCGTCTGCGACAGAATGGATAAGTTAATATCTGAAGCTTCATCAATTTCACTAATTGTTCCATCCTTAAAAAGTACATTAATCTTATCGGCATGTATTGCATAGGCATTGTTAATAATCGATTCCTGAACCAGATAATAATGTATGTGTTCCTCACTCACATCAAACTGGTTTATTAATTTTTCCCGAATGTTATTGATCATTTTTTCAGGAAAAGGTTTATCCCCGATTTTAATTTTGAATAATTTCCGATCTATTAAATTTCGGGAAAGGTAAGCCAGTATTTCATCGTCATGATACCTCCAGTGTTTTATGGAAGCAAATAAGTCGTTGTCATCCAGCTCTGCAAAGATAGAAAGCACAGGCCTTCCTGCATAAGTTGCATTGCTTTGAAAATCCTCCAATGTTATCTTATGCTCCAGAAAAACCTTCAATGACGGAGTTGAAAATAATTCTACACCACCTAAAGTAAGCTCCTTTGCCCGTTTCAAAATATTAATTAAAAGGCAATCTGCTGACAGAACAGTTTTATGAAGATAAACCTGCCAGTACATTAATCTACGGGCAATTAAAAATTTTTCAATAGAATAGATTCCTTTTGCCTCAATAACCAACTCGTCATTTCGCACATTCAACATCTTAATTATCCGGTCGGAACCTATTGTGCCCTCCAAAACTCCGGAGTAAAAGCTATCTCGGCGCAAGTAATCCAAACGATCCATATCCAGCTGACTGGCCACCAACTGATGCAAAAACCGTTTTGGATATTCATCTTTAAATATCTGTATAGCCAAACTTAAACGACCATCAAATTTCTTATTCAAAGCTTCCATCAAAAAAAGTGAAATCTCTTCATGTGGGACACCCGACACAATTGAATCTTCCAATGTGTGTGAAAATGGGCCATGCCCAATATCATGCAGTAGAATAGCAACCGTCACAGCTTCCGCCTCTTCTTCCGAAATGTTTACCTCTTTTAATTGTAAAACAGAAATGGCTGAACGCATCAGATATACTGCACCGATAGCGTGTTCAAAGCGAGTATGGTTCGCCCCGGGAAATACAATACTGGACAATCCCAATTGCTTAATTCTCCTTAAACGTTGGAAATAGGGGTGTTCTATTAAGTCGAAGATCAATTCTGACTGGATGGCTATAAAACCAAAAACAGGATCATTAATGATTTTTTTCTTGTTTGTATTCAAATCCTTATAAATACTTTTGGTTTGACTGAATGAGACAAAAATAAGAAACTTTTTCAATCCTCAGGGGCAAATTCAAGCCTTCAGGAACATACTAATTTCCTACTGATAATCACAAACTTCCACATTTTGTGATTTTAATAGTTTTTCTTAATTTTGCGGTGAAATTTTTATTCAACCGACAGGTAGGGGACGCGAAGTCCCCTATTTTATTGACTGTGATTATGATTGAAAAAGATAAAATAGTAACATGGGTAGAAGAAACGCTGAATGACAATCAATTCATTGTTTCTGTGGATGTTAGTCCTTCAAACCAGATCACTGTTTTATTGGATGGAGAAGAAGGAATTACTATTCAAAAATGCGTGGAAGTCAATCGAAAAATTGAAGACGAGCTGGATCGTGATGTTGAAGATTTTGAGTTGAATGTGTCATCCTCAGGTTTGGGGCAACCCTTTAAGGTATTTCGACAGTATACAAAAAATGTAGGCAAAGAAGTTGAAGTACTTCTTAAAGATGGGCAAAAATTAACAGGCACTTTAAAGAAGGTTGAAGAAAATGGGTTTGAACTGGAAAGCTCAAAAAGAGAGAAAGTTGAAGGCCACAAGAAAAAACAATTGATCACCCGATTACACCAAATTGGGTTTGATGAAACGAAAACAGTAAAAAACATTATAAAATTTTAAAACCGGGCAAGATGGATAACATTAATCTTATCGATACTTTTTCCGAATTCAAGGATCTGAAAAATATTGACAGAGTCACTATGATGAGCGTGTTGGAAGATGTTTTCAGAAATGTCCTTCAAAAAACGTACGGAACAGACGAAAACTTCGATATCATTATCAACATTGACAAAGGTGACTTTGAGATATGGAGAAACCGCATGGTGGTTGAAGATGATGCAATTGAAGATCCAAATACAGAGATTACTCTGACTGCTGCCAAGAAGATTGACTCAGATTACGAAGTTGGTGAAGAGGTAACCGATGAAGTTAAGCTTGCTGATTTTGGAAGAAGAGCCATTCTAAACCTGCGCCAAAACCTGGCCAGCCGTATTCTTGAATTAGAGAAGGATCATATTTACAATAAATACACAAGTAGAATTGGAGACATTGTTGCCGGAGAAGTTTACCAGATATGGAAAAAAGAAATTCTGGTATTGGACGATGAAGGCAATGAGCTAATACTACCAAAACAAGAACAAATTCCATCAGACTACTTCCGGAAGGGTGACACCCTGCGTGCTGTTGTTTATAAAGTTGAACTGCGAAACAATAACCCGTTAATTATCCTTTCCAGAACATCGCCTGTATTTTTGGAACGCTTGTTCGAGCTTGAAGTTCCTGAAATTTACGACGGACTGATCACTATTAAAAAGATTGTACGCATGCCTGGCGAACGTGCCAAGGTTGCTGTTGAGTCTTACGATGAACGTGTTGATCCGGTAGGAGCTTGTGTAGGTATGAAAGGTTCCCGGATTCATGGAATCGTTCGTGAGCTAAGAAATGAAAACATTGATGTTATCAACTATTCATCAAACCTTCAGCTGTTTATTCAGCGTGCACTTAATCCGGCCAAAATTTCATCCATCAAAATTATTGAGGATTCTAAAAAAGCCAATGTATTTCTGAAACCAGATGAAGTTTCACTAGCCATTGGTAAAGGAGGGTTGAATATTAAACTAGCCAGCCAGCTTACCGGATACGAAATTGATGTGTACCGCGAAATGGAACCTGATGACGAAGATGTTAATCTGGATGAATTTGCTGATGAAATTGAAGACTGGGTAATCGATCAACTTAAATTAATTGGCTGTGATACGGCTAAAAATGTTCTTAGCTTATCGCGTGAAGAATTAATTAAGAGAACCGACCTTGAGGAAGAAACAATTGATGATATAATTAATGTTTTAAAAGCTGAGTTTGAATAATTAGGAATTAATTAAAAATAACCTTGCTTCTGTAAGGTTTTCAATTAATTTGAGTAAAATTGCATAATTTCTCAAAAGCAAGAAAAGAAGAAAATAACAGATTGGTATATATTTATGACGATTGGCAATAAAAATACGAGACTAAGTAAGGTAGCTAGAGAATTTAATGTTGGGATTTCAACGATTGTAGAATTTCTTCACAAGAATGGTGTTGATATTGATACAAACCCAAACACTAAAATTTCTGAAGGGGCGTATCACCTACTTGAGAAAGAATACAAAAGTGATGAAAACCTGAAAAAAGAATCAGAAAAAATCAACTTGAAAAGCCAGCGTTCTAAAAAAGAAACGATTACTCTTGACGATGTTGATGAAGAAAACGACACCGTCTCTGATGATGAAGCAGATGATTATAAAGATGATGAAATCCGCATAACTGATCATAGCAGTCCTAAGAGTAGTATCCCCAAAGCCCCTAAGAAAGAAGAAAATCTGATTAAAACAGATACTCCTAAATTAGACAAAACAAAAGTGGTTGGTAAAATTGATCTGGACAAGATCAATAAAAAAGAAGAAAAACCAGCAGCAAAAGAAGAACAGGAAAAACCAAAGGAAAAAGAGCAAGCTAAGAAAGAAGAAAAAGCTGTTGAAGAAAAGCCTGCTGCTCCTTCACCTAAAGTTGAGAAAGAAGCTGCTAAACCTGCCGCAGAAAAAGAAAAGAAAAAAGAAGGACCTACAGTTATAGGTAAAATTGATCTGGATTCACTGAACCAGAAAACAAGACCTGCCAAGAAGACTAAAAAGCAACGAGAAGAAGAACGCAGGGAACGCGATAAACAAAGACGCAAACAACATGATAATAAGGGCGAAGGTGGTACTCAAAATCACAAAACAAAAGTTGACAAACTTTCCGGCCCTACAGTTGTAGGTAAAATTGATCTTCCTGAAAATAAAAAACCGGTAGCATCTTCCAACGATTCAAACCAATCGCAGGGACAAAAGAAAAAACGTCGCCGGATTCAAAAAGATAACTCCAATCGTGTTAATGTAAACAAACCAGGAGGAGGACAACAACAACGACCTCCAAAAGGGAAAGGCAGAAAACCACAAAAAAGGGTTATTAAAAAGGAGATTAGTGAGGAAGATGTACAAAAGCAAATTAAAGATACTTTAGCAAGACTTACTTCCGGAAAAGGAAAATCCAAAGGTTCAAAACACCGTAGGGATAAACGACAAGTGGCCAGTGAACGCGCTGCCGCTGAGATGGAAAAGCAAAGTGCAGAAAAGAATATACTAAAAGTTACCGAATTCGTATCGGTTGCTGAACTTGCTACCATGATGAATGTGAACGTTACTGAGATTATTTCATCATGTATGAGCCTGGGATTATTCGTGTCAATCAACCAACGACTGGATGCTGAAACCATGTCAGTTGTTGCCGATGAATTCGGATATAAAGTTGAGTTCGTAAGTGCTGATATCATCGAAACAATTGAAGAAGAAGATGATGATATGCCTGACGAAGTTCACTCTCGTGCTCCTATTGTTACTGTAATGGGACACGTTGACCACGGTAAAACATCATTGCTTGACTACATACGCCATGCTAACGTAATTGCAGGTGAGGCCGGAGGTATTACCCAGCACATTGGAGCATACAACGTTTCGTTAGAAGACGGACGTAAGATTACCTTCCTGGATACTCCGGGTCACGAAGCATTTACTGCTATGCGTGCTCGTGGTGCTCAGGTTACCGATATCGCTATTATTATTGTTGCTGCTGATGACGACATCATGCCTCAAACCAAGGAGGCCATTAACCACGCTCAGGCAGCAGGCGTACCTATTGTTTTTGCAATTAACAAGATTGATAAACCGGGAGCTAATCCCGACAGAATAAAAGAAGGACTTGCTAACCTGAACTTCCTTGTTGAAGAATGGGGTGGTAAATACCAAAGTCAGGATATTTCTGCTAAGAATGGTACCAACGTAGAAGAATTACTTGAGAAAGTATTGCTCGAAGCTGAAATGCTTGAGTTAAAAGGAAATAAAGAAAAGAGAGCAACAGGTACCATCGTTGAATCATCACTGGACAAAGGACGTGGTTACGTAGCTACAGTACTTGTACAAAACGGTACTTTGCACCAGGGAGATATCATCCTTGCCGGACAATATTACGGACACGTTAAAGCGATGTTCAACGAGCGTAACCAGCGCGTTGAAACAATCGGCCCATCAGAGCCGGTAATCATCCTCGGACTGGATGGAGCTCCTCAGGCCGGTGACAAGTTTAATGTATTGGAAAATGAACGCGAAGCCCGTCAGATTGCAAACAAACGTGAGCAACTTGCACGTGAGCAAGGTCTTCGTACACAAAAACATATTACCCTGGATGAAATTGGTCGTCGTATCGCGATTGGTAACTTCCAGGAGCTTAACCTGATTGTAAAAGGTGATGTGGATGGTTCTATTGAAGCATTATCTGATTCAATGATCAAGCTTTCAACCGAAGAAATTCAGGTGAACGTGATCCACAAAGCGGTGGGTGCCATTTCCGAATCGGACATTATGCTGGCAACAGCTTCCGATGCCATTGTTATTGGATTCCAGGTACGTCCTACTCTTCAGGCACGTAAAGTTGCCGAACGCGAAGAAGTGGATATCCGTCTGTACTCTATCATTTACGATGCAATCAATGAGATTAAGTCGGCGATGGAAGGAATGCTTTCACCAGATATCAAGGAAGAAATTACAGGGACTGCCGAAGTGCTTGAAACATTCAAAATTACCAAAGTGGGTACTATTGCAGGTTGTATTGTCCGTGACGGAAAAATCAACCGTAACTCGAAAGTACGCCTGATCCGCGACGGTATTGTTATCTACACCGGAGATCTTGGATCACTAAAACGATTCAAAGACGATGTGAAAGAAGTAGCAAAAGGTTACGAATGTGGATTGAACATTGATGGTTACAACGACATTAAAGTAGGCGACATGGTAGAATCCTTCCATGAAGTAGAAGTCGCAAAAACATTGTAAAGAAATACAATATGATATTAAAAAATCCGGCCTAAAGGTCGGATTTTTTTGTTTCTGGTTGGCTCATACCGAAGCGTCATCTCCAATTCATTCTTCTTTCTGAAAGGCCTGGTAAAAGGGGAGGTTATCCCAGAAACCCGCTTCTTCCACAATAACATTGTCTTTTATATGGTAAACAATGTTGAGTGGTGTCTCAATCGTCTTCTCATCCTGTGATAAAGTACCAGTCCATTTACCCCATAAATAAACCCATTTATCACCATTTTCATCAATAATCATTTCCCATAAGTATTCTTCTACCTGGTATTGATCAAGATTTGCCAGATTGTTTTTGTAATCTTCTATGAACTTATCAACACTGATTCCCTGTGCATTAATAAAATACAAGTTGCAATACATATCTGCAGTATCCGCATGCATCGATCGGTAAGTTTCCCAATCCTGATCAACGTAGGCATTCAGCGCTTTTTTGCACATATTAATCTCTGCAGAATCAACAAAGTATTGGCTTGTTGAATGATCAATATGACAGGTCATACCAAACAGAAGAACCAGAACAAGAATCAAGTTTTTCATGACATTTAGTTTTAATGGTCATACTCTTTTTTACGTCTTTAAAATCAATCTGTTAGGAAAATAAGAGAGTAAATATGGATAGAAACGACCGGATGACTGCACGAGGAAACGATAAGAACTACTACGAGTGTAAGAGTGTGAGAAGATGTGAATTAGAGATGACGCTTAGAGCAGAAAACAACAAAAACCCAGAAACAATCTTAAACAGATTGCTTCACTCTGTTCGCAATAACGCTTCGTGATAAGCCATCCTGCCTGCCCTTCAAAATGAAATAGAGGAGGAAAACTTGAAACCTATTCACCTATTCCTTCAATGTTAATTGTAATAAGTCAATCAACGAAGGTTTCCCGGCAGAATATCGGCAATAGATGTTAAACTTTTGATTTCTTCAGGATTTGACTCTGCGATTACATTTTTTGAAGAGTTACTTTCTATCAGTATATGTGCTAATCCTACAAACCGACATCTCAAGGCTTCAACAATTCTTTTTCCGAAAAACTTACGGTTTCGAAAACAAACAGATCAGCATCCTTCCAGCCATCCCATCCAATACGGGCTTTATCGCGGGCACAGCGGCCCAGAAATTCTTCCCTGCTCCAGTTGTATTTTGTTGCCACCTGGGGAAGAAAACTTCCTGTAGAAAAACCTTTAACCATATGGATTCCATGTTTGCCAATAATAATCTCATCAGCACTCTGAATCTTTTTTAAGGGAGTAAGCACCGATATTTCAACATTAAGGTCATCCAACTCATCCGCAGTTACCAAATCAAACCTGTTATCTTTAAACGCAGCAGTTTTTGCCAGATGCGGTACTAACTTATATAAAGGACGGGAAGATACAAACTGACCAATGCAACCTCTTAATTCATCGCCTACATACACAGTAACAAAAGCACTTCCCTGAATTTTCAGCTTGTCAGAAATTAATTCCGCAGATATCTCCGGAATCTTTTCTTTTTTTAGATATCTGGTAATGCTGTTATGAGCCAGTTGCAGCAATTGAATCTTGTCTTCATCTTTCATAGCTCTGTTCCTATTCCGTTATTTATATTCCTGCATAGTAAATTACAGATACTCCTCTTCAAATGTTACTAAAACAAGTCATTTAAAATGAAAGTGTATAAAAATGAGAATATGTGGTATATGAGACATCTAACCAACAAGCAATTCTCATCCTTTCCTGAGTTGGGAATGGCATTTCGTACAATATATGCTACCCTCCATGAATTCATTCGGATTTAAATTGACATAATAATTCATATTACTGATATTGTATCCTCATTGAAAAAAGAAAGCCACCTGCGCCGGGAAGCAATCAGGTGGCCTTTGAAATAATCAACACAATGTTTAATTATCTAAATTCAAAGTTATGAGTTTAAACGAATCAAAAAAACGTGATTTTGTATCTCAGCTAATCGTGATTCTTGAACAGAACACACAGTCATTAACCGAAAAAGGGTTTGATCCCACCAACAAGATTACCCAGTTAAAAACAGAACTTACAGCTGCTGATGAAGCAGAAGGAAAGCAAGCAGAAGCTATGGCAGCTGCAAAAGATGCTACAATTCTTGCTAACAGCACACTGGACACAGCCTATACAGATGGTTCAGCAACTGTTGATCTAGTTACAGGATTGCTAGGTAAAAACGACAACCTGGTACTTGAAATCAAAAAAATGCGAAAGGCTCCAAAACCAAGGACAAAGGATATAACAGATTAATCCTTTGAAAACAATCCAATCCGCTCCCACATCCGGAGCGGATTTTTAAACTCTCATCAATCCGAAGAAGATTCCCTGTTACCTGATCCTCAAAATAACTTGCTTACTGCTTTTAAGAATCATGATAATTCCTCATGGAATTATCATTCTGCCCTATGGAATTATCTCTATTCCTTATGGAATCATTCCTATTCCATTGAGAATTATCCTTCAGCAACGTGGAATTGCTTTGCAGCACGATGGAATAATCCCTCAGCACAGCAGAATCATAGATATTCCAAACAGAATAAATTCAATTCCATAGAGAATATCTATGATTCCAAAGAGAATAGTCTTCCTGCGACATGGAATAATCCTTATTCCGTACACTTAAAAGCGGCTAAAAGGCCTATGAATATTAATTTTCAATAGTTTTAACAATTTTTTCTCACTGCTACTATATAATTAATATTCTTACATTTGAGAAACAGATTAAAGGACTCATACGATGGAAGAAGAAAAGAAAGATATCCAAAAAGCAGAGAGCGAATCCTTTTCCGATAAAGCAGCAGACTGGATTGAAAAGGCTGAAGATAAGATTGACGAAACCGCGGAGAAGATTCACCAAAGTGAAACTTACCAGAAAGCCGACAAGAAAATTGAGGATGCCACAAAAAAACTTTTCCGTAAAGCCGGACGCTGGTGGGGAAAGCTGTAGGTTTCTATTGTTCCTTTTGTTTATGAGTTTCTGTTGTTCCCATCGTTCCGGTTGTTGCTCAACCCGAAGCGTTATCTTCCCTTTCACATCTTCACACACTCTCATTCTCCCGGTACACCCTGACTCCAGAGTCATTCTGAACTTATTTCAGTACCTATTTCAAGCAGCACCGGACTATATCGGACACAGATTCCGAAACAAGTTCGGAATGACAGTTTTCTTTAGGGACTATACGGCAAAGTGCTCACAATCTCCTGTTTCTCATCGAAAGAAAGTTGGCTTCTGCCCCTTCAGGGCGAATATGCCAATGCACAACCCCAAACACAGGGCGTTGCCCTGCGCTAATGCTTAAAGCCCGTTGGGCTTATCCGAAAAACTCCTGCCCTGCTTAGTTTGGTCATCCTTAACTTGTTTCTGAATCTCTATCCAATAACGCCTGACTGCTCTGTAAATAATTAAAGCCTGTACAGTTCACATACCTGAGTTGACTGAGAATAATCAGCTACATGGCTTACTTCCGTTGTTGAATACTTGTTGAAAACCTTAGTGTGCAAAATCCTAAACTTTAAGTTGGGTATAATATCTTAGCTTGTAAATACTACAATTACAAATTGTATGTGCGCTTGTGATTCACTTCTTATTAATTAGAATTTTTTAAAGGGACTTTTATTCCGAATGCTGTTCGGAATTTGCTTGTGGCTTGATTAAAATGATAACCAGGGATTCCTGTATATAGGTCGTCCTAATTTGGCTTATCCTTAATTAAATGTCAATGGTATATACTGTTGGGTAATACCATTATTATAAATAGATGGAATGAAATTAAACAACCAAAATAGTCCCATTATGAGATACAAACGTCTAATAGTTAGTGTATTATTCTTGCTTTTCTGTGGCTTGTCAGGAGTGCAGGCACAAGAAGCTGTTTCGGCATCAGGGAGCGACGCTACCGGTTCCGGAGGCTCGGCGGGTTACACCCTCGGCCAGATTATTTATTCTGCAAATACCCATTCCAGTGGTTCTGCTGTACAGGGAGTTCAGCAAAGTTATCAGATTCAAAGCTTCCCTACTGCCGTTGGAGATGATTTAAGGATTGATCTTTCGGCTTCTGCTTATCCTAACCCAACTACTGATTACCTGAACCTAAGTATTATCGATCTTGATTGTTCCGATTTATCGTATCAATTATTCAATATGCAGGGAAATCTTCTGGATAATGATGTGATAAGTTCCAGCGTAACGCAGATTCCTATGAGCCATTACAGCTCAGGCCCCTATTTCCTAAGAGTAATTCAGGGAAATCAGGAATTAAAAACATTCAAAATTATAAAGAATTAAAAGGCACCGGGACACTTACGTTCCTGAGTCAGGAAATGAATTATATCAATTAAAAACATATGAAAAGAATATTTACATTTTTAACAGCTTTATTGCTATCGGCAAGTGTATTCGCCCAGGTCCCTCAAAAAATGACTTACCAGGCAGTAGTAAGAAATGCCGAGAATACTTTAATTGTAGAAGGAACTGTAGGGATACAAATCAGCATCCTCCAGGAATCTGCAAGCGGAACAGTTGTTTATTCTGAAACTCAAAGTCCAACTACCAATACAAATGGGTTAGTAAGTATTGTAATTGGAGAGGGAACAGTAGTCAGTGGCGATTTAGAGTCCATTGACTGGGGAAGTGACATATACTTTATAAAAACAGAAATTGATCCTCTGGGAGGTGACAGCTATACCATAACAGGTGTGAGCCAGTTGCTAAGCGTGCCTTATGCTTTTTATGCACAGGCAGCAGACACAGTTACCGGACCGATAAAAGAACTGGATCCCGTTTTCTCTGAGAGTCCATCCTTTGGCATTACAAAAGCTGACACAACCAACCTAAGAAACTTAAGCGGAATTAACACCGGAGATCAGAGTCTATCCAGTGTTTTAGAAGTAGAAAACCTGGCAAATGACCAGATAAAAAATCTTACTGATCCTACCGACGATCAGGATGCTGCGACCAAAGCGTATGTTGATGCTTTAGTAAGCCAAATGAATATTCTACATCTAACTATTCAGCTAAACGCGGGGGTTACCGTTGCTGACTTAGTTGCTGCAGGTGCTTCTCCATCTGATTTACTGGCTGCCGGAGCATCGATTACAGAATTAGTTGATGCCGGAGCATCTGTAGCAGATTTGCTTAATGAAAGTGGATCTGTTGCTGACCTGATTGCAGGGGGAGCAACAGTTGCCGACCTGATTGCAGGAGGAGCAACAGTTGCTGATTTAGTTGATGCCGGAGTTACTCTACCTGAGTTAATCGCTGGTAATGCTCCTGTTGACGAGTTACTTGCCGAAGGTTATACCGTAAGCCAGTTACTTACCGGAGGAGTTACTGTTGCAGATTTAGTTGCGGCAGATGCACCTATACTTGATCTTATACTTGCAGGAGTTTCTTTATCCGATTTAGTCACAGCCGGAGCTACTGCTCAGTTGGTTGATGCAGGAGTATCTACCACGAGTTTAATTGCTGCCGGAGCTTCAGCTTCTGACTTGATTGATGCCGGTATAACCGTAGCTGAGTTAATTACTGCCGGAGTATCAGTAAGTGATTTACTGGCTGCTGAAGTAACCGTAAGTGAATTAATAGCTGAAGGAAAAACTGCTTCTGACTTTATCGGTGTGAACTACCAGGGAGGTATCATATTCTATGTTGATGAAACAGACGGAACAGGCTTAATCTGTTCTATTAATGATCTGGATACAGATATTGAATGGGGATTAACAATGACTGCAACAGGAGCTACAGGAACTGCAATTGGGACAGGACAAACCAATACAACTGCAATCATCTCAGATCAGGGTATCGGATCATATGCTGCCAAATTATGTGATAGCTATAATCCAATGAGCTATAATGACTGGTTCCTGCCATCAATCGATGAGCTACTGGAAATGGAGTCGAATAAAACTGCTATAGCAATAACTGCAACCGGACTTGGAGGTAGTGGCCTTGCACAAACTACCTATTGGAGTTCTTCAGAAATTGATGCGAATAATGCTTCCACTCTTACTAATGGAAGTCAGGCCAGTTCCTCAAAAAATGCACAGGCTGCAGTACGTGCAGTAAGAGCTTTCTAATAATTAAACTAAAGCTATACGAAAGAGGTTGTCTCTCCCGACAGCCTCTTTTTTCCTCTCAAAATGTAGAATTTCTATCGTTCCTGCTGTTCCCAACCCGAAGTGTCATCCTGAGCGGCCTCTCCTCTTTTCCCTTGTCATAAAAATAATTGAGGATTTCATTTGATTCTAAAAAGCATATCCCACACCGATTAAAGGAAAAAGAAAATTGCCGGGCGATCCCATTGCAGAAAGTTTTATCAGGAGTCCTCCGGGTGACTGGAAGCGGTAACCGGCACGCAGGGTAAAGTAGGCATCCTCATCCAACTCATCTATCAATCCTAAATCGAACATATAAGCTGGGGCAGCCGACTCGGTGCTAACAATTGTTCCGGCAGCAATCTCGGCAAAGTGTTTGGGACCTCCCAAGGCAAAACCTACATCAGCCAAAACCATCACCGGATCCTGAATAATAACCCCACCTTTTACTTCCAGTGCGACAATAGAACCCAAAGGAAACAAGCGGTCATAATTTAAGGTCACGGCATCTTCAATATAAGTAGCATTGCGCGGAAGATCGTACATATCTTCAGGATCATCCTCGTTCGTTCTTTCGGGGAAAAGCCTTATCTGCGAATACGAACTCAACGCGAAAGTCAATAGAAATACAAAAATAAGTGCAGGCTTCATATCAGTTGATTTTGGAATTTATTTTACGAGATCCTGTAGGGAATGGTTGGGGACAATCGAATTGTCATTAAAGGAAACATCAATATTCAGTACAAAATGTCATACTGAACGTTCTATCCCTCTCTTTCCTCATCATCCTGAACTTGTTTCAGGATCTGCTCCAATAACACAGGACTATAATAGACACAGATCCCGAAATGAATTCGGGATGACTGCTCTATAAATTATTACACTATAAAATAAACATAGAAATTGTTTAGTATCTTTAAGGGTAAAGATAAACCAATTAGCATTTAATGGAGTCAAATTATTGAAATAAGGCATAATAAGTAGCTCTTAATGGGCTTTCACTTTATCAGATTCATATGCCTCATTTAATCAAAATATTATTAGTATGTTGATATTTTAGAGAGAGATTTGAAAAAGCTTAGAAAATTTTATTCGATGAAATATGAAACAATGGGTTGGAAGATAATTACAATAACTTAATAATTCTAAATTATGAGAATAAAACATCGCAACCTAGAACAAATTCGAAAGAATCCGCAATCTGCTTCGCAAGTTATAACACCTGCCCAAAGAGGTAAAACGATGGTTCGTTATTGGGATTGGGCTGTTGCCAATTTCCATAAAGAACAAGATGCAAAATCAGCACTCGCTTACCTTATAAATGGGTTTTCAAATTTCAATGACAATCGTGCTAATAATCAAAAACAAGAAATGCTCATAGATAAGTTTAACAACTATCTAGATGAATATAATAATCTCAATTTTGTGAATATTAAAACAAACAGTAGGCTTAATATTGATATTCAACACAAAAATTCTATTACAGGAGAAGTGTTTAGGATAGATAAGACACCTGAGAATGGATTTGCTATAGCATTAATGAGTAGGACTGATGATATTTGGGTAACTCAATTAAGATTTCCACTTCTTCAAATATATTACAGCAATTATTATAAATGTCCTTACGACTTAATTAAAGTAGGTATTTATAACTTTGAAAAAGAGATTCATGAATACACTTCATTTGAGGAATTAGAATTGAATCATGCATGGGAGGAAATTATTCGAATTTCAAGTAAGATAAATCAAGTTAAACTATGATTCCTAAATTGAATAATTTTAGAAAATACTTTATAACAAGAAAAAGAGCTAAAAACATTAAGAGAATTGAAGACAGTATTCCTCCATATCTCAGAAAGACTTTTGTGGAAGAATTAAACTACAAGTTATGGATAACAAAATCAGCTCGTTTTGTTGCCGCAGACAGATGCAAAAAATTGCATCTTCTGTCGATGAAAACTATTGGTTATTTAACTGCTTATATCATCCTTGTTAGTTTGATTCAAGTTTATCAGTTTGAAATGTTCGCTAAAATTCCTGAAAATTATTTTGCATTTACAATTACTGCTTTATCAATTCTAATTCTAATTTTTAGTCAGTTTGAAAATGCATATAATTTTCAATCTCTTTCAATTCAATATCACAATTGCGCTTTGGAAATATCAGATTTATATAATCGTCATCGAATTATAAAAACATTTGAAAACCATACAGAAAAAGAGCAAGAATTTGAGCAAATATCAAAAGAATATGATTTAGTTTTATCAAAGTTTGAAAATCATGATAAACTTGACATGGTAAAAGCTCAAATCGGGAAACCATATTTCCACCTATCCAAAGTTCAGGTTTTAATTATTAATCTTAAATTCTATTTTTCATATTTTTTCAAATATCACTTTTTTATTTGGACTCCTGTGATATTATTTATTGCATATCAAATACGTAACTACATCTAAAATTCAAATTAAAACTTTCTTCCTAGTATTTCCGGTTTAGTTCTTTTTCCTTTTATGCAATTTGTGTTGTAGTTGTTGATTCTTGTATCGTATACATCGGATTTCGGTTAAAAAACTATCAATTTAGTCTTTTTATTTTGTGCCTCTTGTACACATCAGTCTTTATTTCAAGTGTATTTGATTAATAATTTAGATTTATTCATTTCTCTGATAAAATACAAGTTTTAAATTTGAGTCGTTGAAAGGAAGATATAAACAAACTATCATATATTATAACTATAAATGAAGAAGATTACTTGCAGATATTGTGAATTCTGTTTTACAATGGATAATGAAGTATTTACTTGTAAAGGGGTTCAGAATATCAGTGATTCGCTGGACGTAATAAAAGATTGTTTCTCTGAGGGATTAGAAGCCTTTTCTGAAAGGTTAGAAGAAGAAGCAATAATTTTTAATAATAAGCCATTAATGGAAATTAAAATTGATGGGAGGAAGCTTATTTATATTAAAGATAATAAGTGCAAAATGATAAGGGTTAAAGCTTCAATAGCAAAAAAAATCTTTGGAGAATTACCGGTTAAGAAACTGCTGGGTGATGATATTTATGAAATAAATGCCGTATTTAAAGACGAAATATTCAGAGGACGAAAATTCATAAACATAAAATAGAAGATCCATATTAATCCTTGCAAGCACAGATTACAGATCTGAGCTTGGTTTTTTAAGAACAATCATTTTTTTATGCGGCTCATATTATAGCTGCGGGTTTTCTTATCGTGCATATCAGTCATCGGTTAAAGTTAATAAATTTCACCTCCACAATAGTCCGGCATTATTCAAAACAAATACTGAAACCCCGTCCGACCATGCCGGGCAGGAAGTTCAGGATGACTATTTGAGTTGAGCAAACCTAAAACGATTTTACTACATTTGGATAACAACAACTCAAAACACAACACCATGAGCAAACAAATCCGCATACATTGGTTTCAGCATATGCCTTTTGAAGGTTTGGGCTGCATTGAAGATTGGATAAAACGTGAAGGACATCTGTTAAGCTGTACGCGTTTTTTTTGAATATGATCCTCTGCCATCGCTGGATGATATTGACTGGCTCATAGTGATGGGAGGCCCCATGGGAATTTACGATGAGCAGGAGTATTGCTGGCTGGCAAAAGAAAAGGAATATATACAGCTGGCTATTGCCGATAAGAAAGTGGTTCTTGGTATTTGTCTGGGATCACAATTGATATCGGATGCTTTGGGAGGTCGTGTTCGTCCGGGGAGAAACAAAGAGATTGGCTGGTTCCCTATCAGCAAGACCGAAGCAGGAAAATCATCGGCCATACTTAAAGCTATGCCTGATGAAATGATGGTCTTCCACTGGCATGGTGATCAATTCGAGGTTCCTGCCGGAAGTCATTGTCTGGGAGAAAGCGCAGTTACGCCTAACCAAATTCTTTTGCATAAAGACCGGGTATTGGGGCTTCAGTTTCATTTTGAAGCTACAGAGCAATCTACGCATTCCATGTTAAAGCATTTACGTGATGAGCTAAAAGAAGAAGGGCCTTTTATTCAATCGGAAGAAGATATTATTAGCGGGCTATCAAATTGCGCACAGGGAAACCATGTAATGTTTTCAATTTTAGATCGATTGGCAGAGATTGAGGTGTAAGCATGGCTGTTGCCCTTTCAGGGCGATCTTGCTATGACACAATTCTAAACACAGGGAGTTGCCCTGTGCTGGTGCTGAAACCCCGTTGGGGTTATTCCAAGAAGCCAGGACATTCATTTTGTAGTGGAACGAGTTCTAACTGCATTAATTATCCTACGCACCGAAGGTGCAACAGCATCAACATTGGGTGAAGCCCAATGTTAGATAGGACAAAATGCGTTGTAGCCCTGAAAGGGCGGAAGACTAACACAACCATCAACACAGAACATTGACCTGTGCAGCTAAAACCCCGTTGGGGTAATGTCGATAAGCCAGCTAAATTTATCTTGTTGACTAACGAACTCCCAGTAGCATCAATTAATCGTTCTTCGCGCCGAAGGTGCTAAAGCATCAGCATCGGGTGAAGCCCGATGTTAGATGGGACAAGATGAGACATAGCCCTAGAAGGGGCGGAAGCAAAAAACATACGGAAACAAATAACCGGAAATATTATCCAACATGTACAAACAATCTTCATCTACCTGGAATGCAAACTTATCAGGTAAATATATAGTCACCGTCCCCATCCTGAATATTTCTGTTTTCAACAGAAATCGGGAAGCTTGCATAAATTCGATGATTCATGATTTTGGAATAGAGAAAGGGATTTTGATGATGCTGAATGAGTTCACTCAAGCCAGGGTTTAGAATCGTCATTAATTCAATTTTCTCATGAACAGCCTCATTCATTAAAAACCCTGCTATCTCTGTTATACTCTCTTCCGGATACATGCCGTAAAGAGTTTTGAGATGCCCGTCACGAATGGAATACAACAGAAATCCTACAAATCGACTTTCCTGATAAATCTTTGCAAGCCTGTATTCAAATTGTTTTGAGTAAGATGAGAATGCATATGAATTCTTATATGCAGAATTTGTTGTTGACACCCAGAGATTATTTAAAATCCAGTTAAATTCTTCTTTTCCACGAAGAAATACAGAAGCTTGTTGTTCCTTTTCAATCAAACGAAAACAATCATCATCCAAATCATGCCCTTTAATAATCGTATAAGAAAGTTCCTCCTTCAGCTTAAAAAAGGAGATTTTTGCTGAGGCTGCCAGTTTTATTCCAACATCAGCAACAGGCCAGAATGACGAAAGGTTCGGATAACGATCACCTAATAATTGGCGGGTTTTCACAAACAAGTAAAACCTTCGCCCCAGTCCCTCATAAACTGGCTGAAATAATTTGGTTTTAAGGTACAATTGTAAAGATTCCGGGGCATAATTTGTAAAAGCCAAACGCTTATCCCAATCGTTGAATATTTCCTGCAGCAATTTTTCAGAATTTCCCTTCCTCCGAAAATCAGGATGCACCCAGTTCCCACTCAACCAGGCAAATCTTTTTGCATCATCGGACAAACGAGCAGGAAAAACTGTCCGGTAAGCAATAATCCTGTCTCCTTCCTGCAAGTAATACAAAACAGGATCATCCTCCTTTGCATGGGGATTATTGCAGTATGATTTTACACGCAAGGGAGTAACTGGCTTATCTGCCAAAGCATGAAACCAATCTGATTCGATAAACTCAGTCAATTCTTTTATGGATACCTTTTTGAGTTCCATTACATATCCCTTCTTGCAATATGACGGTTAAACAACTGTTTTAAGCGATAGGCAAGGAATTCATCTTTCACAATTTTCGATGCCGGTATTCCCCGGTCATTCTCCAGGGCAAGGCGCTGAAAATGTTTTTTTAAGTTCTCTTTTTTTAACCCTGCGGTTCCAAAGCTAAGATCAAATAGTCCCTCCTTCATACAAGTTTTAAAAACAGAATCGGGCACGCCCACATCGGTAAACGGAAACGCAAATGCTTTTATAGATGGTCCTATATTCTGATTTAACCAACTCATGCTTTCCCTGATTTCTTCAATCTGGTTTTCCTCATCCAGCAACCAAAACTCCGGATGATCCATGCTGTGCGCCCCAATGGTAAAGCCATCATCCTGTAACTTTTGAATTTGTTTCAAGCTCATATATGGTTTTTCCTTTTCAAGGAATTCGTTCCAGTCAATCCCCAAATCATGAGCCGTTTCATCCAGAGAAGGAATGTCGGCATAGGTTTTTTGTAAATTAATCTCGATATTCTTCTCCTTCATCAACTTAATGATAACCGAAGCTTTATAGCGATGAAACAGTTCCCGATTATCCACAAACAAGGGATTGATGAAAAAGGTAGCCGGAATACTTTTCTTTTTTAAAATCGGGGCAATGATGTCGTAACATTGGGTAAGTCCGTCATCAAAGCTTAGGTGAAAAGTTCCGGAAAGATTGTTCCCTTCAAACAATTCATCTAATCCAATTGGACGAAAATTAGCCAACAAAAAGTCAAGATCTTTCTCAAACTGCTCAATAGTCGGGTAATTGTAGTTATGTCTGAAAGGCAATTCCACATCACTTACCACGTGATAGAAAGGAAGCAAAACAGGAAGGTTTTTCCCAGCCTTCAGAAAATCCAAAGGGAGCAAGGAAGCTCCTGCAGAAACTATATGATCTGAAAAAGAACTCATTTTTTAACCCATTTTATATAGGCCGGAAGATTGTTCCAGCTCAAACGATAATAGATCTCGGGAGCAGCCCCAAAACCTTCATACAGCCGGGCAACACCGGGTATCATTGATCCTTCAAAGTCCAGAAAATAATCTTTCCCGGCATGCTCATGTATAAACTTATCAATCAGGAAGTACATAGCATTTAAAGACTTTCCCTTTTCATTTGTTGCTGCATTTAAATAAGTTACCCGTCTTTTGTAACGCACAAAAAGCACTGCAGCACACAGCGAATTCTCTTCGTCGTACACTCCGTAAATTTGCCCGATACTTCTTGAAACCGTGAATGCCAACAAGTTGCGAAGCCTCTCCCAGCTATACTTATCCAGTTTTATAATGCTGTTTTCCTTTTTAAACTGAAGGTAATCCAGTATTGAAATACCTGTTACCATACTTAACTTATTCTTTGATGCCTTTTTAAGTTTACGCCGGGTATGTTTTGAATAGTTCTCCGTCAACTTTAGATAAGGATCATTCAACCAAAGCAAATAATTCTTTCGGGCTTCTTTTTGCATGCTGTTCAAAGGAAGAGCCATTGCATTTAGGTTAATCTCCGCAAAAGAAAATCGTTTCACCAGCTCATCATAAAACAATTGCATAATATCTGTTGTAGGTGCCGGAAATATTCCCAGCTGCTGACAAAAAAACGGCTGATATAAATAGGTTACCCTAAATTTTCGCCGGTATGTTATGGGCATCACATAACGATAATCACCCAAAACCAACGCATCCCAGGTTCCTGCGACCTTATCGAGATACCACGATTGAGCATAGACCAGCGCATTGGGGGCATTGTTCATGCACAAATCCCATTTGTCGGTATCAACTTCTTCGTAAGGTATGTATTGTAATTTATCTTGATTCATTTTGAAAACTCACTGCCAGTTTGGTTGTTTCCTCAAACACCTGTCTCCATCCGTCCCATTCTCCCTGGTTTCCTAGACTTTCGTTGTGCCATAAACTTATAAAAGTTCCTCCACTCTTCTTAATCTTAAGCATTATATTTCTGATTTCCTCCAGAGCTTCCTCAGGATTCAGATTCAATTTATCCCTAAGAACAACATCCATAGTTTGAAACGGGAAAACCAAAAGCGGTGTTTTTTCTTCCATTTTTAAGTCGTAAAAAAAGAAAGGACTTGCAATTCCTGCACGAAAGCCAATATTATCAGCATAACCCATCGTAAAATCATTTTTGATTCCCGCTCTCGTTAAACGGATATAAGATTCGGGCAACTCTAATTTCAGGTAATGCTGACGGCTATCCAAAACTGGCTTACCAATAATTTCATGCAAAAGGTCTATCTCTCGCCTCAACAATTTTTCATTTTTATCCGACCCATAGGAAGGATGAATACCAACATTAAACTTCGCGGATAGCTTTTGAATCAGTTTCTGCAGTTTTTTGTTTGATGGAGGAATATTTCGGTCGTACATCCCGGGGTTTCCCAACAGAAAGAAAAATTGCAGATAATCTTCCATCCCTTTATAGGCTTTCTGTATATAATCATATGAATCGTATGGGTCTTCAGCTTTCCCGGACAATACACGGTATCGATTATTTATAGAGGATGAATCCCCTTTTAGCATATTCTTTACTGTAGCTCCGGCAATTCGCTTCAGACTTTTATTCTTAAAAGCCCATGCATTATCAATATCAATGGTTGTCAGAAAGTCAAAATAGGGAGGTGTAGGCTGAAAGCCGGGAGACACTTCTTTAATTTTCCAGGCAAGCATTTGTGCCCATTGGTTTACAACCGGCTCCTGTAAAGCATTGTTACGGCTTAGCACAGAATGGCGTGACTGGTACCGATAATGTTTATCCAACTGCTTTTCCAGATATTCTTCGTAACGACTAACCAAAAAGAACCCCGCGGCAAAAGGATCAAAAGGGAGGAAAGAATCGGATGAACTTTCCAGGAAACAAAGTTGATCACCACAAGGAATAGCCGTTAGGTTCTGGTATTGAATCCCACTTTGGAAAAGCAAATCATGAGGCCTTAACACCAAATCTGCAGATTTGATATCAAGCTTTGAATAATTCAATTTTATGCCATCAAACTGCTCAAACAAATCAATGTTATCGGTAAAACCTACAGGCACTTGCAGTAATTCTTCAAAATAAAGTTTGAAGATGTATTGCAGTCGACTGGTAATAGTATGGGCAAAAACGGTTATCATATTAAATCAGATCATACCTTCATCGGCAAAGCTAAGATACTGATCATGGGCGATAATAACATGGTCGAGAACCGTAATTTCTAACAGTTTTCCTGCATCTTTTATCTTTTGGGTGATTTTTTTGTCGGCCTCACTGGGTAATTTATTGCCTGAAGGATGATTATGACAAAGAATCATGGCACTGGCCAGTTTCTCAATTGCTGTCTTTAAAATGATGCGAACATCTATCACCGTACCCGAAAGTCCACCCTGGCTCACCATAAATTTATCAATAGCCTTATTGGATCTGTTCAAGAGCAAAACCCAAAACTCTTCGTGATTTAAATCTTCCAGCAAAGGACGGAAAACAGAAGCAACATCCTCACTTTGAGTAATACCTATTCGTTCGGTTGCCAACTGCTCCTTTCTTCTTCTACCCAACTCCAATGCAGCAATGATATTAATGGCTTTAGCCTCCCCAATACCCTTAAACTTTAGCAAATCTGAAACCTGCTGTTTTCCCAGGTTATTCAGGTTGTTTTCAGATGATGCTAATATTCGTCGGGATAACTCAACAGCAGATTCCTCTGCATTCCCGGAACCAATTAATATCGCCAGCAACTCTGCATCAGAAAGGGAACGATTTCCCTTAAGTAATAGTTTTTCGCGTGGACGATCTTCTACAGCCCAATCTTTTATACTTAGCTTTTCGTACATATTCAAATTTTAAATTAAAGCTAAGTTATGAAAAATAAATAATGATTAAATTCCTTAATGAATCAATTTTAAGTTCCCTCAATAAACCAGAGTTTCTAAATTCTATAGGAGATTCTTAATTAATTCCAACCAAATAGAATGACAGTTTTTTAACTTTTAAAGAACTTATTCATGACTATTAAAATCATATGAATAAAAAAGATCATGCTCCTGGTCAAACACTTTTAAATCATCAACCTGCCCAGTACCAAAGAAATAATAGATAATACCAATTAAATTACCAAGAGGCTTCTCATAACTCTGTTCATAAATTAACTGATCATCGAGATATAAATTGAATTCATTATTCTCGGTTACAACTTCAATATTAAGCCAATTTGACATTTCAACGGAAAGTGGGGATAGATCAGTATCTTGTCCGCTCAGCACTTTTTCTGAGACCTGTAAACCTGCAAAACTCTGGCAATTTAACTGAGTGAAATTAAATTCAATAATACCTGAATCACCTATCAATTGAATTCCTGTATCATAACACATCATAGTGCCAGTAGAGGCATTGTTTAACACACTGGTTTCCAAACTCAAGCTATCAAGGCTTTTATTGAAGGGAGAATATAAACGATAGGAAGTATAATAACGATCTTTCAGAACTACTCCTTCCTCATTCAAAAGAGGATCAGGATCAGCATAAAAAACATCATCATGACGATAAAAGTCCTGGTTAAGAAAGGGAACATATAAAGAATCAGCACGATTAGGATAATAGCCTCCTTCCCAATCTGAAGAATAGGCTAATATTTTTGATTTGTCCAACACTTTTGAACGAGTGTATAATATGACATCATAAACTCCCGGAGAAGTATAAGAAAAGTTGATCATACTGTTATCGGGTGAAAGATAAACTTCATTCCAAAAAGAAGTATGAACAAACACACTATCTTTGATATCGCTAACATCATAATTAAACCTGGCAGTAAAAGGTGATAATTGAACAGGGTTGTTACATATAAATATAAATTCAGGAGTTTTTTGCCTCTTGAGATACACAAGAACTGAGATAGTTAAAAGAATAACCGCAATTATTGCTATCAACCATGTTTTCGTCAATTTGTGTTTACTAACTTCTTTCAATGGAGAAGAAGGCTGTATGCTTTCAACAAATTTGATCAATGTTATTTTTGTATATGCCTGCGGTTGGTAATTTTTAGTAGAAACCTTTCTTTTGCCAAAAATGCGCTTAAGGGTTTCTTCGCTTATTGTGTTGCCAGTGGCTTCTTTTATTGCCTTTTTAAGTTCCTTAAAATGATAATTTGTCCAGTCAACAGATGGACCCCAATTGAATTTCTCTTCAATTATTTGTTTTATTCTATTTAGTTCAAACTCTTTCACCTTTTAAGGAATCATCATGTATTTAGGCATTTATACGACTTGACCAAAAATGCGCAAGTTTGTATATACTTCTGCTTTCTCCAAAAATATATAAAAACAATTACATCGGTTAAGTTTGAAAGAGACATTACTAAAAAACTCAAAAGATTATAACCAAACTTACTAAAGCAATTCTCACTTTTCTAATTAAACCAATTATTTAAAATCGAATAATAAAATGAATAGAAAATTACGAATGGGAATGGTGGGTGGAGGGAACGATGCTTTCATTGGTTCCGTTCACCGTAGAGCAGCTTTTTTAGATGGGCAGATAGATCTAGTTTGTGGTTGTTTTAGTGTAAATCCTCAAATATCTCAATCCTCAGGGAAATCATATTTTCTGCCTGAATCCCGGATTTATAATACATACCAGGAAATGTTTGCAAAAGAAGCCAAACTTCCCGAAGAAGAACGAATGGACTTTGTAACAATTGTTACTCCTAATTTTTTGCATTTCGATCCGGCCATGATGGCACTGGAGTACGGATTTAATGTCGTGATAGATAAACCCATCACCTTTACTTTGGATGAAGCGATTCAGCTACAATCAAAATTGGAAGAAACAGGCTTATTACTCGCACTTACTCATACTTATTCGGGCTATCCTGCAGTTAAACAAGCAAAACAGATGATCGCGAATAGCCAGTTGGGGAAAATTCGGAAAGTTATTGTGGAATATTCTCAAGGATGGTTATCCGAAAAAGTTGAATCAAGTGGAAATACTCAGGCTTCCTGGAGGACAGATCCCAAACGATCAGGAAAAGCAGGTGCAATGGGAGATATTGGAACTCATGCACATCAACTCGCAGAATATATAACCGGCTTAAAAGTAACGGAACTTTGCGCTGAATTAAATGTGTTTGTTCCCGGACGTTTGCTTGATGATGACGGTGCTGTTTTGCTTCGTTTTGAGGAAGGTGTTCGTGGTGTTTTAATGGCTAGCCAAGTTGCAACAGGAGAGGAAAATGATCTTAAAATAAGAGTTTATGGAGAACTTGGCGGACTTGAGTGGTCACAAATGAACCCCAATTCTTTAATCTTAAAATGGTTGAAAAAGCCGGTAGAGATTTATCAAACAGGTTCGGGCTTCTCTGAAACATTATCAATGGCTAATACACGTATTACTGCAGGTCACCCCGAAGGTTTTTTTGAAGCTTTTGCGAATATTTACCGAAACTTCTCCTTTCACTTACGTGCAACAATAAATGGGGAAACCCCGAAAGAAGAATGGCTTGATTATCCCGGTATCAAAGATGGAATTCGGGGCATGCAGTTTATTGATTCTGTTGTTGAGTCCGGAAATAATGAAACTGAAAAATGGGTGAGTTTTTCAAAATAAACCACCGTGAATGCATGATTAACTAATTATCACTATATTAAGAATCCAACTTGTAACGTAGAACCAATTAAAACCTTTAGAATGAAAAAATATTTTTTAATCATTAGTTTGTCATTTTTTGTGATAAACGTATTTGGACAAGCAGCCAATGATTCACTTGCAATTATTCAACTTTTAGAAAAAGAGTCATTAAGCTGGAGAATGGGTGACATGGAAACTCACGCAGAATGTTGGCAGGAACGTCCATATAACCGAATTTGGGTAACTCAGGGAAATGGGAATACATTGGACATACCAGCTTCTGTTTTTACTAATCCTTCTTCGGAAATTTCCGGGAATGGCGGATTGGCTGTGTTGTCAAATATTAAAATGAATATTTTCAATGGCAATGCCTGGGTTAATCACGATGAAGTTTCGATTGGTGTTGATGGAAAGCCAAGTTATTCTCACGAAATGCGTTTCCTGGAGAAAGTGGGCTCAGAATGGAAGTTTATCGGTCAATCCATGTACAATTACACTCCTGTAGAAACGGGAAGTGACACCACAAGCTACATTCACGTAGTTGATATTGAAACAAATCGAATTGAAACGGTTTACACTATAAACAAACATTTTGAGGCACCTAACTGGCATAAAGATGGCTATTTAATATTGAATAGCTATGGGAAGCTCTATTCTCTGGATTTACAAACAAAGGATGTTGAGCTAATAAATACCGGTCAGATAAATAGCTTAAATAATGATCATGGACTTTCACCGGATCATGAGTTTTTAGCTATGAGTAATTCTGAACGTGAGTCAGGTTCTTTTGGTTCTTCTATTTATGTTGTGCCTGTTACAGGTGGCGAACCCAGAAAGGTGACAACTGAGCAAATGTGTTTCTGGCACGGCTGGAGTCCCGATGGAAACACCCTGGCTTACACGGGAATGATGAATGGCGATTTTGATATTTATACCATTGATGTTGAAGGTGGGCCAACGACACAGTTAACAAATACCGAAGGATTGGATGATGGCCCGGATTACTCTTACGATGGTAAATACATATACATTAATTCGTATCGAACAGGTCATATGCAAATCTGGAGAATGGAAGCAGACGGTTCAAATCCGGAACAGTTGACCTTTGATGAACATTCTAATTGGTTTGCTCATCCGTCACCCGATAATAAGTGGATTGTTTACATCGCCTATATCGAAGATCAGGAACAGAATCATTTATTTGGGAAGAAAGTAAAGCTTCGCTTAATGAATTTGGAAACCCGAGAAATTACGGATCTGACACCTGTGTTTTATGGCGGACAAGGAACTATTAACGTACCCTCATGGAGCCCTGACAGTAAGAAAATAGCATTTGTTAGTTATTCAATAAAATAAACATCGTATTCATCAGTCCATATTTTCAATACTCTATAAACAAAAAAAAAGCCTCTTCTTTAGAAGAGGCTTTTGCAGATATAATAAATAATTTCTTACAGCTTATTTACATGAGAAGCAATGCTTGCCTTTAAGTTTGCAGCTTTGTTTTTATGAATAACATTTTTTCTGGCTAACTTATCAATCATTGAAGTTACCTTTGGCAATTCAGCCACAGCTGCTTCTTTGTCAGTAGCACTACGCAAATCTTTTAATGCATTTCGCATTGTTTTTGCGTAATATTTATTTTCGACCTTTTTCTTAGCGTCTTGTCTGATTCTCTTTTTTGAAGATTGATGATTTGCCATTATATTATTTTCTTCAGTTTTTTAATTAAAGTAGCCCGTAGGGGATTCGAACCCCTGCTACCAGGATGAAAACCTGGCGTCCTAACCCCTAGACGAACGGGCCATCATGTCTTTCCCTGAATTTGGGACTGCAAAAATAAATCATTTTTCTTAGCCTCCAAATATTTTCTCAGGAATTTTCTCTAAAATCTAATCAAGCTTCTTTTAGCATGATCATTTTTGATTTCAGCGATGCAAAGAAATACAAGTTTTTTAAATTCTCAAATAAAAAAATGAAAAATTTATCGCCATTCTACAATTGTACCTCTTTCCTTGTTTAAAAGGTTCTTTGGCATGGCATTATAAATCTCCTTCCAAAGAAGTTCAATCAGCTTATTCTTAGCATAGTGACGAGAATAAACCAAGCTAACTTCACGCAAAGGAGTCATATCATCAAAGGAACGCACATGCATAGACCTTTCTTTCGACATATCAACTGCAGCAAGTTCGGGGATTAGTGTTATTCCTCCTTCTTTGTCAATGATATTCATCAAGGTTTCCAAAGAACCTGCCTCAAAGTGGAACGGCAACTCCTGGTTCCCTCCCCCCTGGAATGAGCACAGATTAATTACCTGATGTCTAAAACAGTGACCATCACTTAACAACCAGATTTCTGGTACAGCAATATCTTCAACGACAACTTCCTGCTTATCATGTAGCGGATGTTCATCATGAACATACAACATCATCTCTTCATAAAAAATAGGCTTTTCGTTAATACGATCTTCATTAAGAGGAGTCACAAGAATACCCACATCCAGTAAATCGCGATGCAGATGATCAATGATATTATTCGTAGTTAATTCTTCAACCGTAATTAAAATATTTGGATACTTCCTTTTATAGTTCCCAATAAAAAGAGGCAATAAATAAGGAGCAAGCGTAGGAATTATTCCAATTTTCAACTCACCTGAAATCAAATTTTTATGGTCTTTTACGATATCATTTATTTTTTCGGATCCCTGAAGGACTATGCGTGCCTGTTCGATGATTCGCTTGCCAACATCTGTAGGAATCAGAGGCTGTTTACTGCGATCAAAAATAACGACCTCCAGATCTTCCTCTAATTTTTTGATTTGCATACTAAGGGTTGGCTGAGTGATAAAGCAATTTTCTGCTGCTTTTCCAAAATGCCTATAAGTATCAACAGCGACAATGTACTCAAGTTGGGTAAGCGTTATCATGGTTTTTTAATGTGATTTTGACTAAAGATAGAAAAAACCCATGATGCTCAACTTAAATCGAATATAAATTTTGCCTAATCCATTCAAATAGGCCAATAGATAACGCATGCGAAACATTTAACGATTTACATTTGCCAGGCATCGGAATGTAAACGACTTTTTCACACTTACTTATTAGGTCATCAGGCAAGCCATGCGCCTCACTTCCCATCAGGAAAATCACTTTGGGGGGCAAATTCGCTTGATAGATATTCGTCGAGCCTTCAGATGTTTCAATCGCGCAAAGCTGATAACCTTCTGGAATGATTTTTAAAAACTCTTCACTTGACAAATAATGTACTTTCACATGAGCGTAACTTAATCCCGCAGTTTTTTTTATGGACGATTCCCGTTTAGGATTTTCATCATCAAGCAGGTACAAATCCTCTCCCCCTGCATTGTCAATTAAGCGAATCAAATTCCCCACATTTTGTGGGTTCTTGATTTTCCAGGCGGCAACAATTGGTTTCGCAGGAACTGACGGGCAATCATTCGACTTAAAAAAAACGACAGAATTTGTTTCCATCCTGATAATTATTAATTTTCTTTGGCGTTATTCAATACGAAAGAAACGATAAAAAAACACTTATCCATGAAATTGTTTCCTATTTTTCTGGTTATCTCTGTTACAATTTTGGTTATTTCCTGTGGAAAATCAGACAAAGAACTAGCAGCAGAAAAGATACAACTGGCCCAGTTAGTTTATCAAGCTGGAGACACCACCCAAGCCCTCTTGCATGTGGACTCTATTCGTTCACTTTACCCAACAGCAATACAGGAAATCACAGCAGCAAATCAACTTAGAAATACAATTTACAGTGAGCTTTTATACCGCAAACAGGATGAACTAGACACATTATTAAATAAGATTGAAGCACTGGAGAAAAATTTTATTACTGAAAAAACTGAATTTGACAGATACACTCAATACATTCATAAAAGACAGGAACCTGTACGACGCTGGAATAAATCATACATTCAGGTTCATCTGGATGAACGCGGAGAACTTTATATCTCAAGTAACTACTATGGAGAAACTCAATTAAACCACACAGGTCTTCGTGTTTATGACAACGATATTCAGGCAAAAACCGAAAAAGTTGAATTGGGCAATGCCTTAAACCACCAAAGTGATTTTTGGGAAACAAAATGGGAAAAGGTTTCCTATACAAATGGTGCCGATAATGGTGCAATTGAGTTTATAGCAGAAAATGCTGATCGCAACCTAAAAGCTGTCTTTCTGGGCGATGAATACTATTATATCATACTTGAAGACTACGACAAACAAGCCATTAAAGACGCTTTGGCTCTTTCCAAACTATTGAAACAAAAAATTTCATTAGAGGCAGAAGTTAAATCAATCCAGTCGAAGGTAGGTTAACGAAAAGCCTCGACCAATACTTGTAATGCTTTTTGCAGGATACTGCGCGGGCAACCTATGTTTATGCGCATGAACCCACTTCCTTGTTTCCCAAACTGAACACCTCGATTTAAACCAATTCCTGCATCAATTAACTTCTGGTTGAGTGCTTCATCTGACAATCCCAATGCTGAAAAATCCAACCAAATCAAGTAAGTAGCTTCCGGTTTCATTGGAACTACCTGAGAGAAATTCTCTTTCAAAAAAGACTCCAGGAACCGATAATTATCTTCCAGATAAGCATTTAACTGGTCTACCCACTCAGCACCGTAGGTATAGGCAGCTTCCAATGCAATATTTCCAAAGATATTTCCCATATGCAAATGAGGAGTATGCAATCTTCGCTCATAACGGGCGAATAATTTTTTATTCGGAATTATTACCACAGAAGTCGTTAATCCGGCAACATTAAAAGTTTTACTGGGAGCCATGCATACCACACAGTTTTGAGCAATTTCTTCACTTACCAGAGGAAGAGGCGTATGCTTATAGCCATCAAAAATTAAATCGGAATGGATTTCATCTGAAACAATCAAAATTTTATTCTCTAAACAGATTTCAGCCAGTGCCGTTAGCTCTTCTCGTGTCCAAACCATCCCTCCCGGATTTTGAGGATTGCACAACAGCAACATTTTTGTTCTTGGGGAAATCTTAGATTTCAGATCTTCCAAATCAAAAGTAAAGCGTCCGTCAATAACTCTCAGTGGATTCTCAAGCAATTTACGTCCTGTTGCTTTTACAGAATCATAAAACGGGAAATAAACAGGAGACTGAACGACCACTTCATCGTCCGGATTTGAAAACGTTTCAATAGCAATGGTTAATCCAGCTACTACTCCGGGGCTAAATGAAATCGACTCTTTTTGAACAGTCCAGCCATGACGTTTCTTCATCCAATTAACAATAGACTGGAAATACGAATCAGGCCTAAAAGTGTAGCCCAAAACAGAATGATCCAAACGTTTCTTCAATTCATCTATAATAAATGGAGGTGTCTCAAAATCCATATCTGCCACCCAAAGAGGCATTAAATCCTTCTTCCCAAAAAACATCTCCCGGGCATCATACTTCAAACTATTAGTACCTTCCCTATCTATTATCTTATCAAAGCTATATCCCATTGTTTTATTTTAAATTTCAATTTTTTTCAAATAATTTCGTCCAGATTCCTGTTCAACCTTCAATACAAAATTAAAACGATTAACATCTAAACAAAGATCAAAATCTTCTGCAGGAGCCCATTCTTGTTTTTCAGGAGCAAAAAAACGAGCTCCTGCTCCCACTCTCAGCTTTTCAACCATGGATTCAAAATCAACTGATTGTCCCTCCAATTTCGCTTTAACATACTCAGCCAAAAAAGTATCCTCATCCGTAGGAGTAGCACAGGCATAACCCATGCAGACTAAAGAAAGTTTATTTGGGTTTTGTCTCTTTATGTAATTAATTATAGCTCCCGCATTCACAAAACTGCCAGTGATTATCTCATCAGCATTTAAAGCATTACTTATTCCCTGCGTTCCGGAACTGGTTGTATGTACCATTGTTTTTCCAGCTATCGAAGCTGATATTATCTGAGAAGGAGAATTACCAAAATCAAACCCTTCAGGTTTCTTTTCATGCCTTTCTCCAACCAAAATATAGGCAGGATTTTCTTGTTTTATGAGATAGGCTTCATCAATATTACCCACGGGGTAAATTTTTTTGACTCCTTTATTAAAAGCATAACAAGCAACAGAGAAAGCCCGGAACACATCAATAATCACCGTCAAGCCCTCTGCTCTTCTAGCTCCTTCCAATAATTGTAAAATCTGAATATCCATTAACGTTAAATTAAAATTCAAAAAATTGCTTTCGACCCATTAATCGCTAAAGTTCAGCGACTTAACATTTAGATCAGATAAATTTTAACTAAAATTCACAATGAAAACATGCTAAACAACACAAAATTCAAATAGATTTGTAGCATGTTTTACAACATAAACAAGAAACAGAAAATTATAAGAACAAGAAACAATTTAAATTTTAAAGCTATGAAAACAATTAGGAATTATTTTTTATTATTTGCATTAACTATTGTTGCAAACATCACAATGGCTGCCGGAACAGGTGACATTAATGTAGAAATCCGTCCTTTGGAAGAAGAAAAAGCTGTAGTTGCTATTACCAATAACTCAGGAAGTGACTACTCAATCTCTGTGAAAAATGAATTTGGAGAAGATGTACTAAGAGATAAAGCTGATGCTTCAGAAAGTAACTACCGTAAAATTTACAATTTCTCACAATTGGCAAATGGAAATTATAGAATGGTCGTTACCATAGGAGAAACTCTATGTGAACGCGATTTTTCAATTTCAAACGGAACAATTGATGTAGGTGAATTAGTTATTAACGAAGCTCCTCATTTTTCTGTAAATGATGATGTACTTCGCTTAGCATACATTAATAAAACAGGAAAAGATGCAAAATTGTCAATCTATCAAGACGGAAAAAACATCTATAAAAAAGAACTTGGTAAAGATGCATCTGTAAACGAAGCTTTAAGCTTAGCACAACTTGAGTCTGGAAGTTACAGAGCTCTTCTTTCTGTAAATTCAACTACTTACAACTATGATTTAGAAATAAAATAATCTGGTATTATTTCCATATAGAAGAAGAGCGGTTTAAGAATTATTAAACCGCTCTTCTTCCATATATACCTTTGAGTTTTTTATGTATCAAACAAAACATTGATTGAAGAATTCGAATAACTTAGATACAATCAGTAAATACTACCTCGCTTTCAACTTACCGAATTGATACCTTTATTTCCAACTGAAATAAACTGAGCTCAGTTTATAATAATTCAAGCATTCTCCACTCCCTTTACAACTCGTTAACAATTGTTTGCAGCTATTACATAGTCCTTAACACAAGCTTAACTGCATTTAACTTTACTTTTACAAGTAAAAGATCTTTTTGTCTTATTTTTGTAATGAACAATTATTAATAAAAAACAAAATGCTATGAAAACAATTAAAAACTTTCTTTTTGTAATTGCTATTGCGATTACTTCAAGTGCAGCTTTTGCTGGAGGAACCGGGACAACAAGTTTATTGGTAGATTTAAAACCTGTTGATGAGAATCGCGCAATCGTGGAAATCGAAAACAACACAGAATTCAACTACAAAATAAGCATTTACGATAAAAATGGCTTCGAAGTACTAACAGATGAGTCAAATGGCACAGAGCCAAATTACAAGAAAGTGTATAACTTCAAAAATCTGGAAGATGGATCTTACAACATGGTTGTAACAGCAAACAGAGTTGAGAGTAAAAATGATTTTCAAATTGAAAACAATGAACTCAACATTGGAGAAGCAACTGTTAATGTTGATCCATATTTTCAACAAAACGATGATATTTTACGAGTTGCATACTTAAACAATACAGGAGAAAAGGCTCATATCTCTATCGTAGAAGATTTCTCCGATGAAAAAGTGTGGGAAAAAACATTAGGATCTGATTTCAACGTAAATGAAGCTTATGACATATCTAATTTAGACATGGATAACTGCAGAGTTGAACTATCTGTTGGCTCTAAAAATTTCTACTATTACTTTGATTAAAGGGAACTTCAATCTTCAATTCTATAGAAGTGCGGCATCATTCAATAATGATACCGCATTTTTATTTTCGTCATATAAATACCTGTACCAAGTTTAAATCGACGGTTATCAAATTGTTAACGAACTTCTGGTTTCATATAACAATCCAAAATACCTTTTATCTTTGTTTGCTCAATTTCGAAACATTATTTTATAAATAAAACACAAAAAGAAGTATTATGAAGGTAACAGTTGTTGGTGCTGGTAATGTTGGCGCAACTTGTGCTCAGATTGTAGCTCAAAAAAACATTGTACAGGAAGTTGTTCTAGTTGACATCAAAGAAGGGATTTCCGAAGGTAAATCTTTAGACTTGTGGCAAACTGCACCTATTAATTATTACGATACCCGCCTTACTGGCTCTACTAACGATTATTCAAAAACAGCTGATTCAGAAGTTGTTGTTATCACTTCAGGAGTTCCTCGTAAACCAGGAATGAGCCGTGATGATTTAATTTCTATCAACGCAGGTATTGTAAAAAGCGTAACTGAAAATGTAATTAAATATTCACCTAACGCAAAAATCATTATCGTTTCAAACCCATTGGACGTAATGACATATGCTGCTTATGCAACTGCCAAAGCTCCTAAAAACCAAGTGATGGGTATGGCTGGTGTTCTTGACACTGCTCGTTACCGTGCTTTCTTGGCTGAAGCTCTTGACGTTTCTCCACGCGACATCCAGGCTTTATTGATGGGTGGACACGGTGATACTATGGTACCACTTCCACGTTACACTACCGTTTCTGGTATTCCTGTAACTGAAATGATTGATACTGAAAAACTAGACGCGATCATCGAAAGAACTAAAAAAGGTGGTGGTGAATTAGTAAACTTAATGGGGACTTCTGCATGGTATGCTCCAGGTTCTGCAGCAGCTCAAATGGTTGAAGCAATTGTTATGGACCAAAAACGTATTTTCCCTTGCTGTGTTAAATTGGAAGGCGAATACGGTTTAGATGACATGTTCGTTGGTGTACCTGTTAAATTAGGTAAAAATGGTGTTGAAGAAGTAATCGAAATTCAATTAAATGAAGATGAAAAAGCACTATTAGACGAATCAGCAAAAGCGGTAAAAGGTGTTATGGACGTTCTTGACGGAATGAACATTTTATAATCTGCATAGAAAGAATTTTTATTCTACATATATTTGATGCCCCTGCTTGTAGCAGGGGCATTTTTATTTTCAAATAAATTACTCAATGGTTGAATTACAATTGCAGGTTGTTGAACTTGAAAAAAATAATTTCCACATTTTAGTTGAAAGTACAGTGAACAATGAAACTATATATTGGATCATTGACACCGGTGCATCTAAAAGTGTTTTCGACATTAACCTTGATGATTTATATCAGCCTATAGAACCTGACCCTGAAGAAGAATTTAAAAGTGCAGGTATTAACCTCGGGCCAATTGATACGAAACTTGGAAAAGTTTCTCTAAAAATAGGATCAATTGAGATCAACAATTTATCTGTGGCACTAATTAATATGGAACACATCTCAGAAATCTACAAGAAATACAGTGATCAAAAAATTGGAGGATTACTTGGAGGTGATGTTCTGGAGGCTTATGGTTGTTGTATAAATTACAGGGAGAAAACCATTTCTTTTAATCCTGAGAAATAATCCCTCCCCTGCAAAATGTGTTCAAAAATATTTATTGTTTTACACTCTGTATCTTTAAAATCAATATATTTGCGGGCTATTGGAAATGAAAATCCGTAAACACATATCAAAAATTAAACTACAACGAATCGTTTTGTTCGCTCTGGTTGTATTGTCTGCTGTGCTTTTTGACATAACTCATGACAGTTCAAAAGCAACAGATAACACATCATCTCAAGAACAAACGACACATCATCAACTGGAAGCCAGTGAAGTAATTTTCTACAATCCGGTTAGTAGTTTTAAGTTTCGTACCAGTTTTGATAAATTATTCTCGAAACTACTTTTCTCAGGTACTGAAAACGGATTTTTGTCACAATATCACAATTTCAGGACTTTTCATTTATTAAAAGCAGAAGCAATTAACAAACGACTTCCTTTTATCCTGACTTCAAACTTCATGAAGTTCAACTTCTGTCATCGATCCACTTCCGATGATATTTCCAACGTTTTCTAAAACATTTATCCTCATTATTCAACATTGATTTTGAGCGATACTAGTAATCTATAAATTACTGGTTAATCAGACTTTTTTAAAATATTATCATACAAATTAAATTTCTAAACAAATGCAAAACAAAGGACTAATAAGAACTTTTGCCATCTTAATGGCATTGGTATGTGCTTATCAGCTCATGTTTACCTTTAAAGCGAGACAGGTAGAAAATGATGCTGCGGAATATGCACAAGGTGACGAAAACAAAGAGTCACTTTACCTTGATTCTATTTCCGGGGAAAATGTGTACAATTTTCTGGGACTTAAAAAGTACACTTACAAAGAGGTTAAAGCCTATGAAATGAACCTGGGTCTTGACCTTAAAGGTGGTATGAACGTAACCCTTGAAATTTCAGTGGTTGACCTCATCAAAGCTTTATCAAACAACAGTCAGGATGCAACATTCAATGCGGCCATCAAACGTGCGCAGGAAATGCAAATGGACAGTCAGGATGACTTCGTTACGCTTTTCGGGCGTGCTTTCGAAGAAGTTGATCCAAATGCAAGTTTAGCTGCAATTTTCAACACTCTTGAACTAAAAGACAAGGTTAAGTATAACTCAACAAACCAAGAAGTAATAAGAGTTATCCGCGAAGAAACAGATGCTGCTATCGATAATGCTTTCAACATTATCCGTACACGTATTGACCGTTTTGGGGTTGCGCAACCTAACATTCAGCAACTTCAAACTAAAGGACGTATTTTGGTTGAACTTCCAGGTGTTGACAACCCGGAACGTGTACGTTCATTATTACAGGGAACTGCTCAGTTGGAATTCTGGGAAACTTATGACAACAGTGAAGTATATCAATATTTAGAAGAAATAAATGCTAAGATTGTTGAAGTTCAGGAATTAGAATCTCCAAAAGAAGTTGAAGAAGCGACTGATGAAGTTTCTGATACTGCGACAGAAGAAACTGATGACAGTCTATTAGCTGAGCTTCAGGAAAGTGAAAGTGACAGCACTGATACTTCGGCTCTGGATGATATGCAAAGTGCATACCCATTATTCTCTGTGCTTTCTCCAAGCGTATCACAAAATATGCAACTATACTCAGGTCCTGTTGTTGGTACTGCACACTACACAGATACAGCTACTGTAAATGGCTACCTGAATATGCCTCAGGTACAAAGTATCATTCCTCGTGACCTGGATTTCAAATGGACATCTAAAGCTATTGATGAAGAAGAAAACTACTTCTATTTAATAGCAATTAAAGTTACCAGCCGTGATGGACAACCTCCATTAACAGGTGATGTAATTACAGATGCACGTCAGGACTACCAATCGGGAACCAGCCGCCCTGAAGTTACCATGAATATGAATGCTGAAGGTGCAAACACCTGGGCCAGACTTACAAAAGAAAATATTGGTAAATCTATCGCCATCGTTTTGGATGGATATGTTCGTTCTTTCCCTACCGTAAACGGTGAAATTACAGGTGGACGTTCCAGCATTACAGGACTGGAAACTGTGGAAGAAGCAAAAGACCTTGCAAACATTCTTAAGTCTGGGAAAATGCCGGCTCCTGCGCGTATTATCCAGGAAGAAGTTGTTGGGCCATCTTTGGGACAGGAAGCAATTAACAGTGGTTTAATCTCATTCATTATTGCTTTCGTTTTGGTATTGATTTACATGTTCTCATTCTACAGTAAGAAAGCTGGCTTGGCCGCTAACCTTGCATTGATTGCCAACTTATTCTTCATCATGGGTATTCTTGCTTCTATTGGAGCAGTGCTTACTCTTCCAGGTATTGCCGGTATTGTATTGACCATTGGTATGTCGGTTGATGCCAACGTACTTATCTTCGAACGTATTCAAGAAGAAATCAAGGCAGGTAAAGGATTGAAACTGGCCATTACTGACGGTTATAAAAATGCATACTCTGCAATTATTGACGGACAGGTAACAACATTACTTACCGGGGTTGTTCTTTACATGTTTGGTTCTGGTCCGATTAAAGGTTTCGCAACAACTTTGATCATCGGTATCTTTACGTCATTATTCTCAGCAATCTTCCTTACTCGTTTAACTTTTGAACGTAGTCTTTCTAAAGGTAGCAAAATCACATTTACATCGAAAGCAACTGATAACTGGTTGAGAAATGCCCAGATTAAATTTCTTGAAAAACGTAAAATTGCCTATGCAATCTCAGCAATCCTAATTGTTATTTCATTGGGTTCTATCTTTACAAGAGGATTTAACTATGGTATCGACTTTAAAGGTGGACGTACTTATGTTGTTCGTTTTGATGAGGATGTAAAAGTTGGTGAAGTTGGAGATGCACTAGCTGATGTATATGGAGAGGCTCCTGAAGTAAAAACTTACGGTAGTAGTAACCAGGTAAAAATTACAACTGAGTATAAAATTGATGATTTAACAGCAACTGTTGATAATGAAGTAGAGCAATTATTGTTACAGGGACTTCAACAAGCCGGATACATTGGTTCTGATATTGACATGGTTGAGTTTGATGCTGATTACAGACTAAGCTCACAGAAGGTTGGTCCTACAATCTCTGATGATATCAAAACAGATGCATTAATATCTATCTTCTTCTCGCTTGTTATCATCTTCATGTACATTCTAATTCGTTTCCGGAACTGGCAATATGGTCTGGGTGCTGTTGCTGCATTATTCCACGATACCATTATTACACTGGGTATCTTCTCATTATTCCATGGTTTACTTCCATTCTCTTTGGAAATTGACCAGGCTTTTATTGCAGCAATCCTGACTGTGGTTGGTTACTCGATTAACGATACCGTGGTTGTATTTGACCGTATTCGTGAATACTTCCACATTCATCCAAAACGCCAAAAGGATGTCAATATGGATGAAGCGATGAACTCTACATTACGTCGTACCTTCAGTACTTCATTAAGTACATTCGTCGTAATTCTTGCAATCTTCCTGTTTGGAGGAACATCAATTCAAGGATTTACTTTTGCATTACTTATTGGTGTGTTAGTAGGTACATATTCATCTCTATTCGTTGCAACTCCAATTGTATACGACACACAAAAACGTGTTGAAAAAGTAGTAAGTAAAAAAAAGAAGTAAAATTCTCTTAATTCTATAATAGAAAAGCCGGTCTTGTTTTAAGACCGGCTTTTCTATTATCATAACCTGAATCTCTTCTATATTAGTTAGAATGAATAACCCAAGCTAAATTCAAACTGGCTCATATTTAAACTTATTTCCTGAGCACCGGGAACTTCCATTGGGTTGGACCCCACAACTTCTCCCTCAGGAGCATACATAAATGAAACATGTATTGCATTTCCTTTTCTTTTATCTATAAATCTTGAAACACCCGCAGTCACATGTGTTTCTGTCACCCCTGGAGCCAAAATATTAAACATCATTTCACTATCAGGAATAGGTTGTTTTCCGTATGAACCTCCTGCTCTATAGACCCAGTTGGAACGATAAGGACTATACTCAACACCCAATTTATAAATCATCATAGATTGCCATCCAAAGCCAGCTCCATCATCCGAACCCAGTAATCCTCCCACAAGAGCACCCATTTCATCAAATTGAAATTTGTCCAGACCATTATTGATAGCTTTTACTTCGCTATAGTTTATCCTTTTTACATCAGCAACTAAAGTAACCTCACGGCTTATCTCATATGCAATACCCGCCGTCCATACCGATGGAACATCAAAATCACCAGCTTCAGCAAAAAGCCCGGCATACTCTTCAAATTCAGTCATGTACATCTTAGATTGATATTGTAGTCCAACGGTTAAAGCATCAGTTAACTGTCCCAGATAACCTACCTTAAACCCAAAACCATAGGAATAATCAAGGTCATTTCCTGTAAGTTTAGTAGGATCACTTGAATATCCTGAAAAAGATTCCAATCCGTTGGCTTCAAACATCTGAAATCCTCCCATTAAACTTATCCCAACACTATGGTTTTCATTTAATTTGGTAGAATACGTAACATCGGTAAATAGCTGAGATAAATTTACTCCCGTAGGTTTATTGGTGTAAAATGTTGAATCAGGGTATTCGGTATTCATTCCTCCATTCCCATAAATAGAAACACCCAAAGTGGAATTTCCCTGACTATCCATAAGCCAGTTTCCCCCAATTGAAGGAATAATAAAGAATGGCTTGTCACTTTCCACAGTGCCCTGCTTTAATCCAAAGGTTCCCATCTGGCCTGATGGAAAACCTGAAATAGTATACTTTCTATTGGGACTAAATAAGGACACCCCAACCTCCCATCCATCTCCATAAAAGACATGAGCTGCTGGGTTCCCTCCGATAAGAGAAGTTGAATAAAGAGCCACACCAGCTCCGGCGAATCCTCTACTTTGAGCATTATAACCAAGACTAAAATACCCATCCGTTGCACTTGCTGTCATTCCAAATAGAAACATCATGATAACGACAGCATTAAGACGTTGTCTAATTTTTCCTTTCATAAATCTAAATTTAATGTTAATCCACACAGCACTAATAACTTAAATTACAGTATTTTGTTCAAATACGAATAATAATCATCAAATGATACAAAATAGGTTTTCTTATTTACAGCCTCACACAAACAACCCAGGGTCCAGATTTAATGTTATATGCTTATTAATTTTAGCTAAATCATAATAATGAATCCCCCTATTTTTTTCTGTTATTCGGTTAATAAGTAGTTTTGCCTTAATTTTTTGATCTAATTTATAGAAGGCTGGTTTTGAGAATATTGATTACAATATCATTCCTTGTGTGTTTTTTCTTGAATGCAAATTCATTCACTAAAAAAGAATACTTCCCTGAACTTGATAATATCGAGTTTTCGGAACAACTTGCAAAGAATGAGCAACAAAAAGATCAAACTGAAATTTGGGATGCTATTGAGATAGATGAAGAGAGTAAGAATATCACGAAAAAAATATTACATCACCCAACGCAGATAAGTAAAACCAGCATATACCTATCATTTATTACTCACACAGTTTCTTCACCAATAGAAGCAAAAAACCTTATAGGTCACTGGTTAAGATTTACCGAAAACCTCCCTCCTCCTTATTCAGTATAAATTAACTGTTTTCTAAAACATAAGTTTTATTTCTGAATAATATATGATGAAAAAAAATATTAATCTTGCGATTATACTACATATCATCTCGATAATTGTGTTGTTTGAAGGTATTTTTATGCTCCCGACGCTTGGTATTTCTTTATTTTACCATGAGGGATTATTAAAAGAACTTGCCCAAGCAACATTTTTCACGTTACTCGCGGGAGGAATACTTTATGTTACTACCTGGAGATCAAGGCAGGCTGAACCAGGTGTAAGAGAAAGCCTTTTTATTGCATCTTTAGGCTGGTTGGTTCTTGCCTTTTTTGGTTGTGTGCCTTACTTATTTACACATTCAATCCCCAGATTTGTTGATGCCTACTTTGAATCAATGTCAGGATTTACAACAACCGGATCATCTATTCTTACTAATATTGAAGCTCTACCACATAGTATATTACTCTGGAGAAGTGAAACTCACTGGATTGGGGGTATGGGGATTATTGTTCTGGTAATTGCAATTATGCCGTTCTTAAAAACAAATGGAATAAACTTATTTAGCTCGGAAGCTTCTGTTGTTGTCGATGAGAAAGTTTCTACTAAAGTACGGTATGTTGCCCGAAATATTTGGTTAATCTATATTGGCCTAACATTTATAGAAACAATTCTTCTTTTACTTGGAGGCATGCCTCTTTTTGACAGCATATGCCACTCCTTCGCAACCGTTGCCACAGGGGGATTTTCTACTCAAAATGCCAGCATCACAAATTATTCCGCATACATTCAGTATATAATCATGCTTTTTATGCTGCTGTCGGGAATCAATTTTTCGCTTCATGTGCTTTCACTTCAGGGAAAAGTAAAAACAGCCCTTAAAAACCAAGAGCTTCATTTATACATCAAGATAATCCTAATAATAGGTTTTATATTGACCTTTCTTTTGTTTTTTAATCAACACATTAGTTTTGAAAAAGCATTCCGTGATTCATTTTTTCAGGTTATCTCTGTGATTACCGCAACAGGATTTGCTACAGCTGATTATTTAATCTGGCCTGTACAAGGAATTATTCTCATTGCTTTTTTAATGCTCATTGGAGCTTGTGCCGGTTCTACCGGTGGAGGTGTAAAAGTCATTCGGCATGTTATCAATTTCCAATATCTAAAGCAAACCATAAAACGAATGCTTCACCCCAATGCAGTCTTCAATATCAGGTATAACAATCATATTCTTTCAAATTCTCAGGTTACAAGTGTGATGACTTTCATCATCATTTATTATGGGATAGTAGTTTCCGGAACTTTCTTATTAACTGCTTTAGGAAACGATTGGGCTACTTCATTTGGTTCAGTACTCACGACAATGGGAGGAGTAGGTCCCGGATTCGGGAAAGTTGGACCAGCCTCAAACTTTGCTGAAATTTCAGACACCTCAAAATATCTTTTATCCTTGTTTATGTTGATTGGCAGATTGGAAATATTCCCGGTTCTCACCCTGTTTACAAAGTGGTTCTGGAGAACTTAATACTGATTAGTTTGCTGTCTTTCAATAGTCAATTTGAGTAAATCTTTACTTCTTCTTATACCTCTTCCTCGACAACACAGGAGACTAAAATCCTAATCTCCCAAACAGAAATAAAAACTTGCATTCTAAAACATGTAATTTTGGATCAGTTAAGTAGAATCCGACCAAGGATTTACTAAACTAGTTTGTATATTTGTGCAAAATTTTTAAAACGATGATTCATTCAATATTATTCATAAGTGGTGGTGAGATTGTTCTGGTGCTCATACTCGCATTACTTTTCTTTGGAGCAAAATCTATCCCTGATATTGCTCGTGTTTTAGGAAAAGGAGTTCGTGAGTTTAGAAAAGCAACTGATGAAATTAAACGTGAATTAGATACACATACCGGAGATATTCAAAAAGATATCAACCAAGCAAAATCCTCTATCCAAAGCAACACCAATAAGATTAAGTCCAATATCGATAAAGCGACAAACCCAATTAAAGCAGGTACTGACAAGCTTAAGGAAGATGTAAAAAAAGCAACTTCTTCGGTTCAGAAAGAAGCGTCAAATACAGCAGATCAGGTAAATAAAACAACAGCTACGAAAAGTGCCGGGGACAAAAAAGAGGGAACAGAAGCTAAATCCTAAATCAAAAAACGGTTTATTTTGATAAAGGCTGAAAACATTACAAAATCTTTTGGAGACCTTCAGGTTTTAAAAGGCATAAATTTAGAGATACCTAAAGGGAAGCTTTACTCAATTGTTGGTCCCAGTGGAGCTGGGAAAACAACCTTATTACAAATTCTGGGAACGCTTAGTAATCCCGACTCTGGAAATGTTGAGATTAATTCAAAGAATGTTTTTTCCTTTAACGAAAAAAAACTGGCTGCATTTCGTAACCAGGAGATCGGTTTCGTTTTTCAGTTTCATTACCTCCTCCCTGAATTCACAGCTCTTGAGAATGTTTGTATCCCTGCTTTTATCGCTAAAAAATCGAAAAAAGAATCGGAAGACAAGGCTAAAGAATTACTCAATTTCCTGGGGCTTGGCGAACGCTTAACTCACAAACCGACAGAGCTTTCAGGAGGAGAACGACAACGCGTAGCAGTTGCCCGGGCATTAATTAATGATCCGGCAGTAATAATGGCAGATGAGCCCTCTGGTAGTTTGGATACAAAAAACAGAAACGACATGCACGATCTGCTTTTCAAGCTCCGCGACGAATTTAACCAAACTCTAGTAATCGTTACTCACGATGAAAACTTTGCCAGTCAATCTGATAAAATCATAAGAATGAAGGATGGGAAAATAGAAGAATAAGCCAATGATGGACTTTTACACCTTAAAAGAAATTCTGGAAGAAAAAACCAATCTATACAACCAACCAGCCTTTATTGAAAACGATCCAATACAAATTCCCCGACAATTCGCTCAAAAAGAAAACATTGAGATATCCGGATTCCTGGCAGCAAGTATTGCCTGGGGACAACGAAAAACGATCATCAACAATGCAACACGACTAATAACATTGATGGGCAATAATCCCTATTCTTTTCTGAAAAATACGACAGAAAAAGATTGGGATGAATTCTTAGATTTTAAACATCGTACTTTTAATGGTACAGATTGCCTCTTCTTTTTACGTTCTCTGAAAAACATCTACGAGAATCATGGAGGGCTTGAACAAGTTTTCACGACAGGATTTCAGAAAGATCAAAACATTGCATCCTCATTACGCTATTTCAGAAACGTGTTTTTTTGAAGTTGAACATGAATCTAGATCTCAAAAACATATATCCAACATCGACAAAGGAGCTTCCGCAAAACGCTTGAACATGTTCCTTCGATGGATGGTTCGAAAAGATAATTCCGGTGTAGACTTTGGCTTATGGAAATCTATCCCCATGTCAGCTCTATTAATTCCACTGGATGTACATACCGGCACTCAAGCCAGAGGCTTAGGCCTTCTAAAACGCAAACAAAATGACTGGAAAGCAGTTATTGAACTAACAGAACAGTTACGCAAATTTGATCCCTGTGACCCTATAAAATTTGACTTTGCCTTATTTGGAATGGGAGCCATAGGAAGTCATAGAATTACAAATACTTAAGGCTATTATACTGTTTTAAGTCCCTTTTCTTCCGTGAGATATGTTTTTTTAAACAAAACGAGACTTTAATTAATTTTTAATCTTGTTTTATTTAATGATTTAACTAAATTGTACTTTAAATCTGATCTTATAAGATCAGACTATGTGTGATTAAGAGACAGTTAATATTTTTTAGTAAAAAACATTACAAAAAATGAAGAGCGTAGAAAACCCTTTAATCTTTATCGTTGATGATAATAAGTTATATACGAAAGTAATTGTCACTTTCCTTAAAACCCACAAATTCACTAATGTTGAGACTTTTACCAGTGGTGAAGATGTCCTAAAAGAGCTTAAAAGAAAACCAGATATCATGATACTGGATTACCTTCTGGGAGGAATTGATGGATTAGAGGTTTTAAAAAAAGCCAAAGAAATTGCTCCGGAAGTTGATGTTATTTTCTTATCTGGACAAGAGAATATTAATGTAGTAGTAGATGCTGTTAATCACGGGGCCGACTATTACCTGGTAAAAAATAACCCGGAAACAATGAATAATCTAATCAGAAGGTTAGATAAGATTTTAACCGTTCATAAAGTATCGGCAACACATAAACGTTTTAAAACCGGGGTAACTTTCTTTTTCATCTTATTAGTAGTATTTATTATCGTTATCATATTAATTGCGCAAAAAGTTGGATTCTCATATAATTAAGGTTATTCAAAAATAAACAGAAAGGCCAACCTAATTAGGTTGGCCTTTCTGTTTATGTAGAGATTCTTACTATTCTTTCAAATTCTTTCCGAAATTACTCTTCCTTTTTCAAAGATAGAAGAAAAAGCATCTGGAGAATTAATCACATCAATAGCCTGCTTAACACCTTTATCATCTTTTATTGCAGCTCTAATAGCTCCTTTCTGAAAATAATAACGGGTTATAATTTCATCAACCAACAACTCATCAATTTCGTCCCTAAACTGATCTAAATCCCGGTCAAGTTCATGATCGATTTTTCCTTCCAAATTAGCAAACTCTTCTTTGGCTATATCGTAATATTTTTCCTTTTGGGCAACTTCCATAAATTCCTTGAACATTGCCTGGGTTTGTGACTCATAAGTAAATTCATTTTCCTTGATGAAAGCTTTGAAATCATCAAAAATTTCATCGGTAATTTCAAACTCTTCAGGAGAAGGTATCAACTCATGCTCATTCGCAAATTTTGTCGCAAAATCGAAAAACATAAAATCATTTACCAGCCCCACGCTTAAAGTGCTTACATAATCCAGGTCAACTTTCACATCAGGAACAATTCCACCCCCATCATAAACCTTACGACCATTTTTTGTAGTAAATTCTGAGATAAGAGAATCCGGAACATTCCCAACACTTCCATCAGGGTTTCGGTGTGAATAATCCAATGCCTGAATACATCTTCCACTTGGAATATAATATTTAGCGGTAGTAACTTTCAATTTTGTATTATAACTTAAATCACGGGTGGTTTGTACTAATCCTTTTCCAAAAGTACGTGTTCCCACAATTGCAGCCCTGTCAAGATCCTGTAATGCGCCAGAAAACAATCTCCGATGCCGATGCCGAATTACTATTCACTAACACCGCAAGAGGCATAATGGTATCTACAGGATTTGAGGTTGCTTTATATACATTGTCCCACTGAGAAACTTTTCCACGGGTACTTACAACTTCTTCACCCTTAGGAACGAAAAGATTCACAATTTTCACGGCTTCCATTAATAAACCTCCGGGATTAGAACGAAGATCAAGAATTAAATTCTCAGCACCTTCCTGATCTCTCAACACAGTAAATGCCTTTTTTACCTCATCACTACATCCTTCAGTAAAATTTGAAAGCATGATATATCCGGTTTTATCATCTACCATACCGTAATACGAAACTGCATCAATCTGAATATTAGCTCTAATGACTGTAACATCCAAAGGCTTTTTTTCGCCATAACGCTGAATTTTTAACTTCACAGGCTGATTGGCTTGTCCTTTAAGAAGAGAGCTAACGTCTTCTGTCGTCATGTTTTCAGTTGATTTTCCGGAAACCTCCAGAATTACATCTCCAGCCTTAAGTCCTGCTTTATCAGCCGGGAACCCTTCATAGGGTTCATTAATAATCACATCATCCCCATGTTTGCTAATTACAGCTCCTATACCTGCATATTCTCCCCGTTGTCATAAAACGAAAATCTTCAATCTCAGACTCTGGAATATAGTTAGTATAGGGGTCAAGAGTCATAAGCATATCATCAATGCTGGTCTTCACTAAATCATTCGGATTTATATCATCTACATAGAATGTATTTAATTCCCGGATTAGCGTGTAATAAATATCCAGGTTTTTATCTATCTGAAAAAGTTTCTCATCACGGGTGAGTCCCGTAAAAACAACCAGTAGCGCCATTAATGAAGCTACAATAATTCCTGTTCTCTTAATTACTTTCTTTTTCATTGCTTTGTATTATTTAATCGACAAACGACAAAGGTAATAAAGCTTTATATAAAACCTCTCTATGGCATTCTGTCAATTCGTTAAATATTCTTAATTACTGAAATTGAAGAACTTTCTATTATTAATTAAACCATTTTTCATGTCCTTAGTTTGAAAATTTTCTGAAATAAAAGGTATAAAATTCAAAAACAGAAACAACATCGTTACCTCTATCGTTCTACATAAAATCGCCATTTTTTGCTCACCCATGGTTCTCCGGCATAATGAATACCAACCCGGGGAGTCTCATGATATTGAGTCACAAGCTCGGCATCTTCCAGCCAAATTCGTTCAGATGTTTCAAGATTTTCACCATAAAAAGAACGATCTAACTGCAGCTCTCTTCCCAGTTTCCCCGGTCCATCCCAACCATCTAATCCTCTTATCAACACAGCAGATGCATCATCTTCATTTCCAGTCACAAAATTAAGCAACCAGTATTGTCCGTATATCAAATAAACATATATCATTCCCCCTTCATGATACATGATCTCTGTCCTGCTGGTTCTTCCTTTACTGGCATGACAAGCTAAATCTACTTGTCCACAATAAGCTTCTGTTTCCGTAATGAAGTATCTTCTTTGTTCTCCATTTGAGAATTTCCGAACAATAATTTTCCCCAGCAACTCTTTTGCCACCTGAACTGTATCCCTCCTAAAAAAATTATTTTTCAATCGCATTATAAGCCTGTTTAAAACATATAAACTGAATATTCTGTTTTCATCATTTAATTAAGTTGCAAAATTACAAACTAATTAAAGAGGTTAAAGATTGGAAATCTTTGTGTTAATTTTCTTTTTGCTACATTATATCGCTTGCATTTTAGAAAAAAACAGATACTTTTGCAGTCCCGATTATTGTCCGTACTTACAGTTCGTATAAATAATTGAAAATGTTGAGAGTAGGATGGTTATCAACAAGCCCGATGTTAATAACTTGAAAACACTATAACAAATTGAGCTGTAAGTTATTGCAACTTTTTAGTATTAAATAAAAAAATTAAAAGCAAGTGGATACTTTATCTTACAAAACCGTTTCAGCCAATAGTGCTACGGTAAACAAAGAATGGGTTCTTGTTGATGCAACAGATATGCCTCTTGGACGTTTAGCCAGCGCTGTAGCAAAAATGTTGCGTGGAAAACACAAACCTAATTTTACTCCTCATACTGATTGTGGAGACAATGTAATTGTAATTAACGCAGAGAAAGTTAAAACTAACTGGAAACAAGTTAAACGACAAAGTTTACCTGCGTTATACTGGCTACCCAGGTGGTCAACGATCTCAAACTCCTTCAGAAATTTTGAAAAAATATCCTGAAAGGTTAGTTGAAAAAGCAGTGAAAGGAATGTTACCTAAGAACCGTCTTGGACGCGCTATCTACGGTAATATGAAAGTGTATGTTGGTCCTGAGCACAAGCAAGAAGCTCAAAACCCAAAAGTAATTGATCTTAATACAATTAAATTATAACAATGGAAGTAGTAAACACCTTAGGACGTAGAAAAGAAGCCGTTGCCCGCATTTATGTTACTGAAGGCAAAGGAAATGTTACCATTAACAAAAGGGACTTAAAAGAATATTTCCCAAATGGTACACTACAGTATATTGTTATGCAGCCACTAAATCTTCTAGGTGTAGCTGACCAATACGATATTAAAGTGAACCTTGATGGTGGTGGTATTAAAGGCCAGGCCGAAGCAACTCGCTTAGCGATTGCAAGAGCAATGGTTGAAATTAATCCGGAATCAAAATCAGAATTGAAACGCGCAGGCTTTATGACCCGTGATCCACGTGAAATTGAACGTAAAAAACCAGGTCAACCAAAAGCACGCAAACGCTTCCAATTCTCAAAACGTTAATATATTATTTAATAACAAATGTGGATCTGAAACAACTGAGACTCCCCAATTTAGAGGGACTACCCAGATGTTGCTTTTCAACAAAGTTTTAAAAAAAGTAAAAAGATGCCAAGAACAGATTTTCAAGAATTACTTGATGCAGGTGTACACTTTGGTCACCTGAAAAGAAAGTGGAATCCAAACATGGCTCCATACATTTTCATGGAGAAAAATGGAATTCACATTATCGACTTGCAAAAGACAGCTGTAAAAATAGATGAAGCAGCAAGTGCCATCAAACAAATTGCCAAATCGGGACGCAAAGTATTATTTGTTGCAACAAAGAAACAAGCAAAAGAAATTGTTGCAGATACAGTTGGCAATGTAAATATGCCTTACGTTGTAGAGCGTTGGCCTGGTGGTATGCTTACAAACTTCCCAACAATCCGCAAAGCGGTTAAGAAAATGATCTCCATCGATAAAATGATGAAAGACAACAGCAGTTGGGATAGCTTGTCAAAACGTGAAAAGTTGCAAATTACCCGTCAGCGTGCAAAACTTGAAAAAGTATTAGGAAGTATCTCGGACTTAAATCGTCTTCCTGCTGCTTTATTTGTTGTTGACGTATTAAAAGAAAAAATCGCTGTTCGTGAAGCTCAAAAATTAGGAATCCCTGTATTTGCAATGGTAGATACAAACTCTAACCCTGAGCCAATCGACTTTGTAATTCCTGCAAACGATGATGCTTCTCAATCAATTCGTTTGATTGTTCGCATTATGTGTGATGCTGTTGCTGAAGGCTTAAACGAACGTAAAGCTGAACGCGAAAAGGAAACTGAAAATCAAGAAGCTTCTAAGAAAGCTAAATCAAAATCTAAAAAATCATCAGCTAAAGTTAAAGATAGCGAAGACAGTGTTGAAGAGGTAGCTGCTGATGATTCGGAAGAATAATTGCTCATTATAAAAAATAAAAACTAAAATTATGGCAATTTCTGCTGCAGATGTAATGAAGTTGCGTAAAGCAACTGGCGCCGGTATGATGGATTGTAAAAAAGCATTAGCCGACGCAGACGGTGAATTTGACCGCGCCGTTGAAATTATTCGTGAAAAAGGTAAACTAGTAGCAAGTAAACGTTCAGACCGTGAAGCTTCTGAAGGTGCAGCTCTTGCAAAAGTTAGTGATGATAATAAGTTTGGGGCAATTGTTGTTCTTAACTGCGAAACAGACTTTGTTGCGAAAAACGAAGGATTTGTTGAACTAACAGGTAAGTTTCTGGATTTAGCTATTGCTGAGAAACCAGCTGATCTTGACGCTGTAAAAGCATTGACTATGGACGGCCGCTCAGTAGCTGATCTCGTGGTTGAACAAACTGGTGTTATTGGTGAGAAACTAGATCTTTCTTACTATGCAAAAGTTGAAGCTGAATCAGTGATTGCTTACATTCACCCAGGAAATAAACTAGCTACTTTAGTTGGTTTTAACCAGGAAAATGTAGATGGACAAGTTGCAAAGGACATTGCAATGCAAGTTGCTGCAATGAACCCTGTCGCTGTTGATAAAGATTCAGTTCCTCAAGAAGCAATTGATAAAGAATTAGAAATTGCAAAAGAGAAATATCGTCAGGAAGGTAAACCAGAGGCAATGCTTGAAAAAATTGCACAAGGTTCTTTAAACAAATTCTTCAAAGATAATACATTGTTGAACCAGGCTTTTGTGAAAGACAACAAATCGTCTGTAAAAGATTATTTGAATTCAAACAGCAAAGGACTTACAGTTACTTCTTTTGTTCGTTTTGCATTGTCTGAATAATAATTCATATTGACACGATATATAAAAGGCTTTCCGTTTGGAAAGCCTTTTTTGTATCTAGAGTTTTTCCATTTTTCCTGAAATTATCCCACTTTCAGCAAACCATTCAAGTGCATCTTCAATTGCAATTTCAATTGGAGTTTGTGGCAAATCCAATTTTCGCACTGCTTTCTCTGAAGAATAAAAATACTCAGAAGAAAGAAGCTTTGCATTGACGGAATTGAAGTCAGAATGCTTTCCTGTCATCTTACTCCAAATATCAGCCCCATAACCAGCCAGCTTCAAAGATATACTTGGAAGCTTAATCTGATGTTGTGGATATCCACATACAGACTTCATCTTGTCATAAAAAGAGCTCAGATAAAGATTTTCATTTCCCAGGAGATAACATTCCCCCAGCTCTCCTTTTTCAATTGAGTTTACAATTGCTGTTGCCACATCCTCTACATGAATAAAGTTCTTCCCTCCAACAGGAACAGGCATGAATCTTCTTCTATATGACATAAGTAAAATCTGTCCGGAACTGGGTTTGCTATCATATTTCCCCAACATAAAAGTTGGATTTACAACAACTACAGGAAAATTATAATTCTTATAAAATTGAAGAACATGCTGTTGAGCTTCATATTTACTACGCATGTAATTTGAGCAATACTGGAAATCACTAAACGGGGAGTACTCATTCCCGGGATTCTCTTTTGTCCCGGGAGAGAAAGCATTGGATGAACCCACATAAATAAATCGATCAACACCAGCGTTTAAACTTAGCTCAAGCAATAAATCTGTTCCATCAACATTAATTGCTTTATGTGATTCATAAGAACCTTGCTTTTGAGAGGTAGAAGATGCTGCATGAATAACAATTTCACATCCTTCCAAAGCCTTCCGGACATCTGTCGAATTCAAAAAATTCCCTTCAATCAAGTTAATATCAATCCCTTTTAATGAAATCAGATTACTGGTCGGACGAACAATGGCATTAACCTCAATTCCTCGTTTTAGAAGATGCCTGGCAATATTGCTGCCTAATAAGCCATTTGCCCCAGTGAGTAAAACTCTCATGAATGATTCTTATTAAATTCTCTCTTAAAAATGAAAGTTCCAACGTTTAGCCTAAAGCTAACCGGGACTAAACGAATAACGACAGAATTAAAATGATTTAAGAATCCGGGGATAATCACAGATTTCCCCTTTAGCAATTTCCGAATTGCGATGCGGGCAATACGTTCGGGTGATAATATGGACATTCTCACATACGAACTTTGGTTATTAATTCTTTTCCTGACATCTGAATTTGTACGAATAGGTCCCGGGTTCAACACACTCACATTAATATTTGAGTTTTTCAATTCGGCTCTTAACCCTCTTGAAAAATGATAGATAAAAGCTTTTGAGGCCGGATAAATAGTTTTGTAAGGAACTGGTGAGAATGCAGCCAGGCTTGAGACATTTAAAATGTATCCTTTTTCATGTTTTTGCAATTCAGGAAGTAAGAGTCTGGTTAGCAAAACCATAGCACGAATATTCAGTTGAATGATATCATTTAAGTAATTCAATTCTGAATCTTCAAATAAATGAGTACCTCCAATACCTGCATTATTAATGAGCATATTAATGCTGTAATTATCTCTAATCCATCTCGCAATTTCTTCAACAGAATCCCGAATGGTAAGATCTTCTTCTCTAAAAATTACACTAACCTTAAATTGAATGATTAACTCTTTAGCCAACTCGTCTAAATTCTCGTTGGGTAAAGAAACCAAAATTAAGTTCATGCCCCTTCCGGCGCATTCAATTGCCAACTGTTTTCCCAAACCGGTACTTGCTCCGGTAATGAGCGTATATTTTGTTTCACTTGTCATCAACCTGAATAATTATAATATTAGAAACCATCAAGATTTTCTTTTATTATAGAAAAGAATCAATTCAATAAATTGTTTAGGAATAAGGCTTGGGTTTTTAACAAATATAAGTCATTCAATATGGATTTCCTTGTAAGAAAGAATATTGCATCAATTAGTGCAAAACACAAAAATCCTGGATTTATTGAATTTTAAATCAAACCAAGTTTATACGCATGCTGAACAGCTTCTGTAGTATTGCTCACTTCCAGTTTTTCAATGATACGCTGGCGATGTGTATTCACTGTATTTACAGATATGTACAACTTATCCGCTATTTGCTTGCTTATTAGTCCTTTTGCCAAAAGTTGAAGGATTTCCTGTTCTCTCAAGCTCAATTTTGACACAGGCTTTTTTTCAGGAAAATGATACAATTCTCCTGTTTTTGTATTGATTAACCGATAACGACATAAACTATCCATATCCTGATCTGGTGATAAATCCATGATACTGAGTCCCAGCCAAACATTTCCATTTTCATCAAGTTCAAGTAGTTTATGTTGTTCAATCACCCTTACATATTCTCCTTTTTTCCCCAATGTTCGATAGTCCATTACCATCTTGTAATGTTCCATATTATGGCGATCTTCTTTTTTTACTTTTAAAAGTAATTCAAAGAAATCGAAAGATGCTTCCTCCAAATGATTTCGATCCTCCGGATGCATCCGGGCATCCATATACTCACTACCAGGCTTTGCGGCTTCAATAATATCCCAACCTAAAAGATTAATAAAATTAGAAGAAACATAAGCGTGTCGCAGTTCAGCTAAATCAAAGATTGAAATTGCGCTATTATGTACCCCTTTTATTGACTCTAAAAAATCAATATGCTTTTGTAGAATTGAATAATCCAATTTATCCTTTTCAAATTGTTGACTGTTCCAATGAGCTTCTTCCATGTTTCCGGTCATTATACTGATTTTTCAGTATTGATAAAAATAGACTTTAAAAAGATCTTTGACAAGTAAACATTTTAATAGAAAACAGAAACAATGATCAGAAAACTATTCATTTTAAGTACTCTTCTTTCTTGTTACATTCTTGGGTGGGGTCAAATTGAAGGACAGGTAATTCGTGGGACGATTATGGATGCACTCACTCAATCGACACTTCCGGGAGCAATTGTCATAATTGAAGGGAGCAACCCACAAATTGGCGCTATTACTGATGAAAATGGAGAATTTAACTTTGAAAACATCAGCCCGGGACGCTATAATTTAAGAGTAAGCTTTTTAGGCTATCAGGATTATGTGTTTCGTGAAGTACTAGTTGGCAGTGGCAAAGAGGTTGTATTGAATGCCGGATTAACAGAGCTTTCTGAAAATATCGATGAAATTCAGGTAGTTGCCCGAACATCAAAAGAACAGCCTATCAATACGATGGCAACAATCAGTGCCAGACAGTTAAGTGTTGAAGAGGCAAATCGCTACGCCGGAGGTTTTGATGATCCTGCGCGTTTGGCAGGTTCTTTCGCCGGAGTAGCTTCTGAGATTGGAAATAATGGAATAGTTATCCGTGGAAATTCTCCGCGTAACTTACTTTGGCGAATGGAAGGAGTTGAGATTTCAAACCCAACCCACTTTGCCAATGTCACGGCTTTTGGAGCAGGAGGAACAACAGCTTTATCAAGTCAGATGTTAGCTAACTCAGACTTTTACACAGGTGCTTTCCCCGCAGAATATGGGAATGCTCTTTCAGGTGTTTTCGATGTAAGAATGCGTACCGGGAACAATCAGAACTACGAGCATACTTTTCAGGCAGGAATTGTAGGAATTGATTTCGCCTCAGAAGGACCATTTAAAAAAGGAGGAGGTTCATCCTATCTGTTCAATTACAGATACTCAACCTATTCTTTGTTAGGACCGCTTATTCCTGAAGAAGCCGGAAATATCGGATATCAGGATCTATCTTTCAAAATGAATTTTCCGACTAAGGGTGCTGGGAACTTTTCGCTTTGGGGAATTGGGGCAATCGACTCTCAGGATCGTGATCCAATTGAAAATCCAGAAGATTGGGAAACAGAAATTGACAAACAGGGGTATGAACTTAACCTTTCGATGGGAGCAGTTGGGCTCACACACAAAATGCTCTTTAATGAAGATACCTATTTACATACAACTTTAGCATTGTCTGGTAATAATACAAAAACGAAATATGATGAACTTGAGAACCAGATGGAATTACAACCTAAAGAGCGAGTTAATAACAGCACATGGAAGTATACTCTTTCAAGTACAATCAATCATAAGTTTGGAGCAAAGCACAGTAACCGATCGGGAATTGTGTTGAATCAGCATTTTTATGATGTAAAAAATCAGGAAGCAGAGAATGTAGGGGATGATCTTTCGACATCAGCTAATGAAAATGGGAACACTTTCTCAGCCGAAGCTTACTCGCAATCTTTATTAAAGTTGAATAATAAACTTGAGCTGAATCTCGGTATTCATCTACATTATTTTGGGTTAAATGATGAAATTTCTATCGAACCACGAATTGGGGCAGAATGGCAAATTACACCAAGTCAATCAATAGGACTAGCTTATGGCCTAAACAGTAGAATTGAAATGATTGGCTTCTACCTGGCTCAGCATGAAAACAATGGCTCAATCATTCAACCCAACAAAAACCTTAAAATGACCAAAGCTCATCATTTTGGGTTAGCATATGACATTAACATTAATAAAAATACGCGACTCAAAATTGAACCTTACTACCAATATTTGTACGATGTACCTGTTATCCCCAATAGCTATTTCTCACTCCAAAACCTGGAATTAGACTGGTTCTTCAATGAAACACTTATAAATGATGGAACCGGAACTAACATAGGTGTTGATTTTACATTAGAGCGATTTCTAAGAAAAGGGTTTTATTATTTGGCCACTGCATCATTATTTGATTCAAAATATAAAGGCGGAGATGGAATTGAACGTAATAGTCTATACAACAAGAATTACATTTTAAATCTATTAGTAGGAAAAGAATGGCAAGTTGGGAAAAATAATACGAATCTATTCAGCATTAACGGACGATACAGTTTAATGGGTGGCGATCATTATACCGCTCTTATGTATGATGAAACAATCTCTACTGGGATGTTAACTTATGACTATGCTAATGCTTACAAGCAACAAGAAGATCCAGCCAATGTTCTTTCTTTAAGTTTCTCATATAGAAAGAATAAATCCAATCATGCCAGTATTTGGTCACTACACATTTTAAATGTCTTGGGCTATGATGAGTACAGGGGATATGATTTCAATCTTCAAACAGGATTACCAGAAATGCAGTTCGATCAGATTATGGTTCCCAACCTAAGCTATAAAATTGAATTCTAAATGTCCATCGATAAAAAACAGAATCCGGATTGTTGACAATCCAGATTCTGTGCTATCATGGCTAAAAATATATTGAGTGTTACTATGGAATCAGAACCTTATCAATTACATGAACCACTCCATTACTTCCCTGTACGTCAGCCGCAGGTTACATTAGATGATCCATTTATGGTAACTCCCCCATCTACAACAATATCAAGCGAGTTTCCATTAACAGTTGCAACAGATCCTGTCATTACATCAGATGACAACACATTTCCGGAAATAACATGATAAGTTAAAATGGGAACTAAGTCTTCTTTTGTCAGGTCTTCAATTCCATTAATTCCAAGTTCTGAAAATAAGACCTGGAAAGCTGTATTTGTAGGGGCAAATACGGTAAATGGACCTTCTCCACTAAGTGTTTCAACAAGTTCTGCTTTCACAACTGCATCAACCAAAATTGAGAAATTAGGGTTATCGATTGCAATATCAACAACCGTTGGAGGAAGGATCACCTCATCGATAATGTGAATCACACCATTGTCTGCCATCACATCAGCCTGGGTAACCATAGCACTGTTGTTTAATGACACCCCAGTTTCTGTATTAACAAGCAACGATACACTATTATCACTATATGTTGAAAGAGTTGAATAATAACCCGAAGAAATAGCTGTAGAGGTTACTTTAGAACCCAAAACATGGTACAGTAAAATATCAGATAGTTCTTCATCTGAAAAATCATCGAGCGAACTAGCTCCCAAATCATTTAACAGATTCTCAAAAAGCGGTGTTGGTTGGTGCAAAAACGGTAAGCATTGCGTTTGGATCTGCAACAGCATCAACTAAACCTGCTTTAACAAGCGCATCAACTAATATTGAAAAGTCTGGATTGGCAGTTGCAATATCTGCAATCGTGTTTGTTGGTTCAATAACTGGAACAGGATCATCATCTTTATCACAGGAAACAAAAAATACTCCCATCAAAATCGTTTAAAAGAAAAATTGTTTAATTGTTTTCATGACTTAAGCGTTTAAATTTTTATTTACATCATAAATAGATTTCACAAGCATCGTTTATCTATTATGCATTCCACACAACAATAAAAGACGTTTTAGTCTGTTTTTGTTTAGGATTAATCGATTTTTCTTAAACAAAAACACAGAAAAACTTCTACACATACTTATTTTCAAGGCAATACATAGGATTGTTAATGATTCTTAACACAGTGACTTTGTAAAAAGAATACATCTTAACACTTTTAAAATGATTGATTTTAAGGTTCAATCTTTGTGAGATTTAAATATTGACATTTCTATATGTTTAACTCTCTGAAAATCAAAAGCTGATTTTTGTTACTTAAGTGTTAAAAACTTGGCATTTTTTGGACAGACCTCTATAAAAACCACTAATTTTGCTGCCTGATTTTCTTAACAGTTACATTATGGCAGAAAAATATATCAAACTTTTTGAAGAATTTCCTCCTATCAGCAGTGAAGAGTGGAGAAAAAAGATTGACACTGACTTAAAAGGTGCCGATTTTGACCGCAAGCTGGTTTGGAGAACAAACGAAGGTTTTTCCGTACAACCTTACTACAGGCAGGAAGACCTTGAAAAACTAGGGTATCTTGATTCCCTACCGGAGAGTTCCTTACATACGTGGTGCCAAAACAAATAACAACGAATGGTACGTACGTCAAAACATCATTGTAAA
>CAXXKK010000012.1:0-37894 GCA_963676845.2 Prolixibacteraceae bacterium
TTATTGAAAAACTTGAAAATATTAACACACAAAATACCGAGAATAATGAAACTGAAATTTAAATTATTTATCCTGCTTGTCGCAATTTCGTCCCTGACAGTTCAGGCCAAAGAATTTGTCGACACCCTACACGTTGGATACATAAAACCAGAAATAACTGCACTGGAAATCAATAATAAATTTGGCACCATTGAGATTAATGACTGGGGAGGTGATTCTATAACTGTAAATGTTTTCGTTACCGTTGAAAGCATTTCAGAAAGCAGTGCTAATTCATTATTAAAATTGATTGATGTTGAATTCTTTAAAAGAGGTGAGACATTAAGAGCTAATACATTAATAGAAGATGAATTTAAAACCACTCAAAATTTCTCCATCGACTATATTGTAAATATCCCCAAAGATCGAAATCTGAAAATCGAAAATAAGTTTGGAGATCTTATACTGAATGAACTTGATGGGAATGGCGATTTTAATATATCATACGGGAATATCTCTGCAGGAACAATAAATTCCCCTTCAACCATAACTCTTGATCTCTCATACGGGAAAGCAGATATTGAAACAATTAACAAATTTCAAGCTGAAATAAAATATTCCAAGATGTATATTGGGAATGCTGAATCCCTGATTATTGACAGTAAGTATTCCGGATTAAATTATGAAAAAGTACAATCTCTTGATCTGGAGTCCAAGTATGATGAAATTAGTATTGAACAAATCGAACAACTTATTGCAGATTCTAAATATTCAAACTATGATATTGAACAATTAGGTGTAATGGCATCCATTGACACACAGTATGGAACCGTTCAGATTGATGAAGTTGGCAATGACTTTTCCTCCATTGAAATAGAAAACAGCTATGGTGGAATTAATATTGGGTTGAATAACTTATCCTATAACCTAAACGCAGATTGTGATTACTGCGATATAAAATACAACAGTGACAGTTTTCAAGGCAACCGCACAAAAGATCAGAACTCTCTATATATCAATGGAACCATGGGAAATACGCCAAACAACAGGCAGGTTAGTCTAAAAAGCCGTTTTGGAAATATAAAACTCAACAAATAGGCAAAGACCTTATTTATAAAATAAAGTAAAACCGCAGGAAGACATCTTGCGGTTTTTTATTATTTTTATTTTGATAATATATGAATAAGAAACTTCACATCATTAGCTTTGACATTCCCTATCCACCTAATTATGGTGGAATAATTGACATATACTATAAAGTTGCAGCCTTGCAGAATACTGGTGCAGAAATTATTTTGCATTGTTTTGAGTATAACCGAAAACCAGCAAAGGAGCTTGAAAAGCTATGTGAAAAGGTTTTTTATTACAATCGGAGAAAAACAATATTAAAGCAATTATCCTTTTTGCCCTTTATTGTAAAAACCCGAAACCACCCGGAACTACTAAAAAATCTTCTGGCAGACCCCGCACCTATTCTCTTTGAAGGTTTGCATACCTGCTACTTTCTGAATCATCCAAAACTAAGAGATTATAAAAAACTGGTACGAACCCATAACATCGAGCATGAATATTATCACTACTTATGGAAATCAGAAAAAGAACAAATTCCCAGATTTTATTATCTGCTTGAATCATTCAAGTTAAAATTTTTTGAAAGAAGACTTAAACATGCAGATTATATCTTGCCAATATCAATACAGGACACAGACTATTTTTCTAATAAATATGGAAAGACAATATCGCTACCTGCATTTCACCCATTTTCAAAAGTTAGCATTTTGAAAGGGACAAACGAATATGCTCTTTTTCATGGGAATTTAAGTGTTGCTGAGAATTTAAAATCTGTCACCTATTTAATTGAACAAATATTCACTGAAATAACAATCCCCTTTATTATTGCAGGGAAAAACCCTCCTGAATGGCTGGTTAAAAAAATAAAGAACATTCCACATATTTCTTTAGTTATTAATCCCAATGCAGAAGAAATGGATAAACTGGTTCAAAATGCACAAATCTGTCTTATTCCTACTTTTCAGCCTACCGGACTCAAGCTAAAGCTTCTTAGCTCTCTTTTTGGAGGACGCCACTGTATAACCAATTCAACTATGGTTCAAGGTACAGGTCTTGAGGATCTTTGCCATATAGGGAATTCGCCCGAAGAATTTATTCGGCTTATACAAAAATATATTCGGGAAAAATTCACACAAGAAGATATAAGAACAAGAGAACGATTTCTTGAAGAACAATTTTCTAATGAAAAAAATGCAAGAACGATAATGAAGTTGTTATAAAGGCGGAAATTTATTTGAGTTATCTCTTATCTTTCTAATAACCCATATAACTGATTTTAAGCGAATAAACCTGCTCTCTTTCCTCACCAATAATGGAAACAAAATAAATTCCGGGATTTGCATTATCAAAATCTAATTCGATTTTCTTTTCTCCTACCTGAGTAAAAGAAACTTTATACTTTCGTCCCATTATATCGTATACCTCAACAAGTTTAGGCCGAATCACTTCATCAAATTTAATAGTCAATTTTTCCCCAGATCTTAATGGATTAGGGAAGAATGCAAACTCATTCCTGTATGATTTAAGCTGAGGCGTAGTTAATTCTCCATCATAATTGCATAGCAAAACTTCAATCAATGCAGAGGTTCCTTCTTCAAACCCGGTTTTTTCCTGATAAGAATACCATTCCAAACCATCTTTTATTAAAAACGAATTTATTGTATCTGTTCTATTAGCCAGGTAAACAGCAAAAGCATCATTCTCATTCAGATTAACCAAAGAATAAGTGATGTAAAAATCACCTGAAGTATTCACAACCTGATCAAATTCAAAATAATTCATTACTCCTTCATCAATATCAGCCAGCCTATAGTCCTGAGAATATAAATTGCTATTCGGGAAATTATCACCTTCATATACTCCAATACGGATGGTTGAGCCTGAATAAATATTCTGCTGAATAATTTCTGCAACACCTATTGAGACACCATGTATTTCACAATCTGAGTTAAAATCAAAATATTCAGCAAAACCCTCAAAACCATAGTCATTAGTTCCTCCCCAATAACCAGAATAGTCTCCATCATTGATTAACATTTCAGAATGTATATCATCATCTTTAAAATTTGTAAACACACCGCATCTGCTCTCATCCTGATAAAGTTCCAATCCCTCCAGTGTTTGTGCTCCAGATCCTGTTGGATCAAGCCAGGAATGGAGGCTTAACGAAGATCTGTCATAATAACCCCAAGCCATGGAAAACCTGGAGAAATAATCATTTATAGGAATTTCACAAGTAGCCGAACCACCATGAAGCTGTCCTACAAGTTGCATATCCTGATTAATCAAAGGGGCACCAGAAGAACCACCTTCTGTTGTACCCTCATCCCATTCACGAACCTTTAAAAAAGCATCCGCAGTATATCCTGAAGTAGAGGAATCAATAACTGGAGGGTCAAAATCCAAAGCCATTTTTTTCATGTCACCATTTGGATGATGAATGGAAATTGTTGAGCTAGGTATTTCGTCCATCGAATTATTCCATCCCAAATAATATGGTCTAAAATATTGAGGTGGAATTTCACTTAATTCAACTAGACTGAAATCCAATCCTACAACACTTGCCCTTAACATACTTCCACTAATTGAATGATTTGTATCCCCATCAACATCTCCACAATAAGGTGATTCATAATTGAAAACAAATACACTTTCCAATGCGTCACTTCCTGTAGTTATACAATGATTTGCAGTATACACATAAGGAGTTCCATCTTGGGAAGTATTATTCACTAAAGCCCCAGTACACAATTCTGTCCCATTTACCAGAATTCGACATACACTATTGGCTTCCAGATCATACTCGTTCAAATACTCACAGTTCACATTCACATTACACGAACCAGACGATCCAAGAGGACTCCTTTCCAAACCTGTACCTGCTGCTTTAATACCTATAAAATCATGATTTACTGACTTAATAGAAAGCTCCCCTGAAAACTCTGCATTAACAGGTTCTTCATATTGGATAATGAGATTCTCACCGACAACAGGAGAAGTTGCAAACACCCGACTATCTTTATTGTTTGAAGAAGTGAATGCTCCAAGTATATCCTCCTTGTCTTCAGAAAACAAGAATAAACGAGCACCATCCGGAATATGAAAGTTATCAAATATCAGATTTATTGACTTAGCACCTTCTGAATGAATAGCTAACTGCCAAACATTATAATCGTCATAATAATACCAATCTCCTGAATTTTCGGGAGTAAAGCTAACGGGAATACTCAAGGCAAAAACAAATGGTTTAAGTTCATCCCTGCTTTCATTGGATTTCATTGCCCGATTAAGAGATTCTTCCGGAACAACTAACTCAACTTTCTTATTTGAAGATGTTGACTTTGTTCCCAAAATATCCATAGGCATGCCACCCACAGACAATTGTGCATATGTATTTACAGCCAGAAATAAAACTCCTGACAGTAAGAAGATAATTTTTTTCATGCGCATAAATAACCACCTCAAAAATAATAAAATAATGGAAGTAGTTCCTCCTGATATTATTCCCCAAAACATGGAAAAGTAACCCCTCGACCTGTAATTGCTATCTGGCTTCACAATTATGGAATTAATTTAAAATTGAAAAAATTATTCTCTTTCACTAAAATGCAGTTGACTAAAAATAAGGGAAGCAATTATTCTATATTTGATTTAAAAATGGAAGTTGTAAAGACTCTACTGTTAATAAACAGTACTTTAGGGAGCTATATCACCCTATTCAATCCGTCCAGAAAAAATTACTAACAAATTCGCTACTGGCTTCATGAATTAATGAAATCAACTATATAAAATGAGAATTAAAAAGAATTTTAGCCAAGCCACAACTATTTAGTTTTCAGAGAGAATTATTGTATTCCACAACCCCATAGGCATTGGCAACTTCATAAATAATGCAGAAAAATCTAACTTTAGGAAAAATGAAAGAATATGAAAGTTCTTGTAATGTACGTGAATGAATTTAGTTACCAGCCCGCAAAAAAGAATTTGGAAACAGCAGAAGATGTAACAACCGGAGCTAAATATGAGAATGCAATCCTGGCATTCATTCAGGTTGAAGAAAAAGATGAAGAGAAAGATGTAAAAAGTCGTGAAAAAAAACTTGTAAATCACATTAAGTGGACAAGCAGAAAAAATGACACAAAACGAGTCATTTTACATTCGTTTGCCCATTTATCAGAGTCAAAAGCATCGGTTGAGTTCACAAAAGAACTGTTTGATCTGGCAGAAAAACGGCTTCAAAATGCTGATTTTGAGACAGCACAAACACCATTCGGTTATTTTCTGGATTTAAAAATTGACGCCCCCGGGTATTCACTTGCGCGTATATGGGCTGATTTATAATGAAAACAGTAAACCTACATACACATTTCTCGTTATCCGAAAAGTATATCGGACTTGTAAACCATCAGGTTCAGCTTGATTTTATCCCCAAAGAAAACCAGAAGTATTCCGTTGGCTTTCATCCATGGGATATTGCCATTGAACCTAATGAGCAAATGCTAGCGCAAGTAAAGAATCTAGCCGGGCTAGATCAGTTTTTTGCGATTGGAGAATGTGGAATAGACCGTTCAATTGAAACCGAAATAGAACTTCAAAAACAAATTTTTCTGACACAAGTGGAGATTGCTGAAGAACTTGGGAAACCTATTATAATTCACGCTGTACGAAGTTACTCCGATCTTCTTCAGCTAAAAAAAACAAAAAAAGATTCTGTTCCCTGGATTCTACATGGTTACAAAGGGAATCCCGAAATGACAGAACAACTTGTAAAAACCGGATTCTTTTTTTCAATTGGCGCTTCAATCCTAAAAGACGAAGAAAAACAAAACCAATCGCTAAAAATAATTCCTATCTCACACCTGTTTTTTGAAACCGACGAAAGCACCATCAATATTGAAAGTATTTATATTTTTGCAGCTTCAGTTTTAGAAATATCTGTTACTGATCTTAAAAAACAAATATTCAAAAACTTTCAAGATCTATTTGAACAATGAAAGATTGGCAAGAACGTACAGCACTGATGTTAGGTAAAGAAGGGTTGGAAAAACTACAACAAGCGCATGTGCTTGTTGTTGGATTAGGAGGCGTTGGTGCTTATGCTGCCGAACAAATTTGCCGCGCCGGAGTTGGAAAAATGACAATTGTTGATGGAGATGTAGTAGAAAAAACCAACAGAAACAGACAACTTCCTGCACTTTTCAGTAATCAGGGAAAACCTAAAGCTGAAATTCTAGGTGAACGTTTTCGTGATATCAATCCCGACATTGAGCTACGAATCGTTAATGAATACCTGAAGGATGACCGAATGACCGAAATTCTGGATGAAGCCAAATACGATTTTGTAGTTGATGCAATTGATACGCTTTCTCCTAAAGTTTCCCTCATTTATAACACGTTACGAAAAGGCTATCCAATTGTGAGTTCAATGGGTGCCGGAGGAAAACTTAATCCATCGCAAGTACAAGTGAAAGACATCTCTAAATCGTACAACTGCAAGCTGGCTCGCATGCTACGCAAGCGACTTTATAAGCTCGGAATACGAAAAGGGTTTCAGGTTGTATTTTCACCCGAAGAAGTAGAAAAGGAAAGAGTTCGGGTTGAAGAAGGGCTGAATAAAAAATCTACAGTTGGCACAATTTCGTACATGCCTCCAATATTTGGATGCTTTTGCGCATCCGTTGTTATCCAGAATTTACTTGCCAAATAAATACCCTCCAGATAACATTAAATTAAACTTTGCAAATCAACTATTGCATTAAAAAAATTATTTCCTACTTTCGTAGTAGCATTTAAAGACAAAGATGAATAACAGCTACATTCTATATAAACTTCAAATTCCGACTCAACTCATGAGTTGCACTGTTATTCCTATGTCATCCATGTCTATGTGTATGCGATAGCCTTCATACGTTATCCTTTGTGATATAGTTTGAAGGCATACCAGTCCCGGGAATCTTCCCAATCTTTCATTTTAATTTCTAAAGAAACAGGAACAAATTATGCGATTTGATGTTTTCTGTCTCATAAATGAAATGTAATTTTCATCTTGAAATTGAATGAAATCATTTCCAAAGAATATTTAAATAACACATTATAAAATAGAAGAACATGACTACCCAAAATTTAAAATTTGAAACACTGCAATTACATGCAGGACAAGTAGTAGATCCAACAACCGGATCGCGTGCCGTTCCCATTTATCAAACCAGTTCGTATGTGTTTAATGATGCGGAACATGCAGCCAATCTTTTTGCATTGAAAGAATTCGGGAACATCTACACCCGAATCATGAACCCAACGTCTGATGTGTTTGAACAGCGCATTGCAGCGCTCGAAGGTGGAGTTGGGGCATTAGCTGTTGCATCAGGACATGCGGCCCAGTTTCTGGTTTTCAACACTCTCTTGGAGCAAGGAGACAATCTGGTTAGTTCCCCTTATTTATATGGTGGAACTTACAACCAGTTCACTGTTTCCTTTAAGCGTCAGGGTATTGAAGCTCGACTAACTGAAGATTTAAAACCTGAGTCATTTGAGAAGCTAATTGACGAAAACACAAAAGCCATTTACTTTGAAACCATTGGGAATCCTGGATTTGTTATTCCTGATTTCGATGCGATTGCAGCAGTGGCGAAGAAATACGACATTCCATTGATTGTTGACAATACTTTTGCCGGAGGTGGCTACCTCTTCCGCCCTATTGAACATGGTGCCGACATCGTGGTTGAGTCAGCAACAAAATGGATTGGCGGACACGGAACCAGCATTGGTGGAGTAATTGTTGATGCCGGAAAATACAACTGGGGCAATGGGAAATTCCCGGGATTCACAGAGCCATCCGAAGGTTATCACGGCCTGGTTTTCTGGGATGTGTTCAACTTTGACAGTCCGTTTGGCAATATCGGGTTCATTATAAAAGCTCGTGTTGAAGGACTTCGTGACTTTGGTCCAGCTATTAGTCCTTTCAACTCGTTCTTATTGCTGCAAGGCTTGGAAACGCTATCTTTACGCATGGAAAGACATGTTGAAAACGCTCAAAAACTGGCTGAGTGGCTGGAGCAACATCCCAAAGTTGAAAGCGTAAATTATCCTGGATTAAAGAGCAACCCTTCTTACGAACTTGCACAAAAATATCTAAAGAAAGGAGCTGGAAGTATGCTTTCATTCATCGTTAAAGGAGATGTTGAAGCTGCCAAGGAAGTAGTAAATAAACTTCAACTGGTGAGCCACCTTGCCAATGTTGGTGATGCAAAAACGTTGATCATCCAGCCAGCAGCAACAACACATCAGCAACTATCAGATGAAGCTCAATTAGCAGCAGGAGTTTATCCTTCACAACTGAGGGTTTCTGTTGGACTTGAGCATATTGATGATATCATTGCTGACTTTGAACAAGCTTTGAATCAAATTGGTTAAAATACTACTGTCATACTGAACTTGTTTCAGGATCTATCTCAAACAGATAGAGATCCCGAAACAAGTTCGGAATGACGGCTAACAAATAAGAGAATCGCTTATTTCAACTTAAAAGAAAAAATTATGCCACTGAATATTCCGGATAAACTGCCGGCCATAGAACTACTTGAAAAGGAAAACATTTTTGTTATTGATCAGAGTAGAGCCTCTCATCAGGACATTCGCCCTTTAAGAATTGTCATACTAAACCTGATGCCGTTAAAGATTACAACGGAAACCGATCTTTTGCGGTTACTTTCTAACTCTCCGCTTCAGGTTGAAATTGACTTTCTCAAGATCAAAGGTCATACCCATAAAAATACTTCCGCAAAACACATGAAGACTTTCTACAAGACCTTCAACAAAATAAAGGATAACAAATATGATGGCATGATTATTACCGGAGCACCGGTTGAACACCTTCCATTTGAGCAGGTAACTTATTGGAACGAAATAAAAGAAATCATGGACTGGTCAACCCGCAATGTAACATCAACCTTGTTTATTTGCTGGGCATCACAGGCTGCATTGTTTCACTTTTACGGAGTTCCCAAACACATGCTGGACAAAAAGATGTTCGGAGTATTCAGGCATAAAGTATCCGATAACAAAATTCCAATTTTCAGAGGATTTGATGATGAATATTATATTCCCCACTCCCGCCATACAGAAGTAAGAGCTGAAGATATCCAAAAAGTCCCTGAACTTGAAATCATTTCATCCTCCGAAGAATCCGGAGTAAACATGGTGCTTGCCAAAAACGGACGCCAGATTTTCATAACAGGCCATGCCGAATATTCGAGAAATACCTTACACAATGAATATAAGCGAGACCTTGAAAAAGATTTACCCATTGAAGTTCCTGTTAATTATTATCCTGATAATGATCCAAATAACACGCCAACACTAAAATGGAGATCTGCTGCAAATCTGCTATTTACAAACTGGCTAAATTATTACGTATACCAGGAAACGCCGTACGATCTTGAAGATATTAAATAGCGAATGAGTACAGTCAAAACAAAGTTCTTAAGTTTAGTCTTTGAAATTTAGAATTTGGTATTTCACAAGAATCACTAATTTTAAGGAACTAAAATCATGAAGTGATGTCTACAAAAAAGAAAATAGCTGTTGTGCTTTCCGGTTGCGGGGTTTATGATGGATCTGAAATCCACGAAGCAATGCTTACCTTACTATCCATTTCACGTGCTGGTGCTGAATATGAAATATTTGCTCCCGATGTTGATCAGACACATGTTATTAATCACCTGACAGGAGAAGTAATGAACGAAACCCGGAATGTATTGATCGAGTCAGCAAGGATTGCAAGAGGTAAAATTGCCGACCTTAAGGAATACAAAGCCAGCAAATACGATGCTATTGTAGTCCCAGGGGGTTTTGGAGCAGCTAAGAACTTAAGCAGTTTTGCTTTCGATGGATCTGCATGTACTGTTAATCCTGATCTGGAAAATGCAGTAAAAGAAACAGTCCAGGCCGGAAAACCAATCGGCGCATTGTGTATTGCACCTGCTGTAATCACAAAAATACTTGGAGACGTTAAAGTAACAATTGGCAAGGATACTGGTACTGCAGAAGCGATTGAAGCTATGGGAGGAACCCATAAAACCACAAACCATGGAGAAGTTATAATCGACCCCAGCTATAAAGTAATAACAACACCTTGTTATATGCTTGATGCCACAATTCCCCAAATAGCAGATGGAATAGATAATGTTATCAAAGAAATCATGAATATTATCTAGATAATTTTCACAAAAAAGGCAGACTGTATTCAGAGATCATATTCACATATTACGATATCAATATATATTGATTAGTTTCCACAAACGCCTCATTTTAAAGGGTATTTCAACTGGTTCTTAACATTTAGTTTAAATAACCCCCTCAATTCCGTACTTCCCTCCGAAATAACTTTTAAATACCCTTTAGTGATCTATTAATTCCTATATTTGCCGCAAAATTTCTGAGCGCAATCTATTCTAATTCACTATTATGAAACAAATAAAATACGTTACTCCTGAAGAAGCAGTAAAAGTTATAAAATCCGGCGATCGTGTTCATTTAAGTAGTGTGGCTGTTACTCCACATACATTAATTAAACCAATGGTTGAACGTGGTCGTAACGGTGAAATTTACGATGTTAAAATACAACACATCCACGTTGAAGGGGAAGTTGAATATGCAAATCCTGAATTTGAGGGAATTTTTGTATCAGAGCAATTCTTCGTTGGTGGAAATCTTCGGAAACAAACTCAGGCAGGTTATGCAGACTATGTTCCTGTTTTCTTAAGCGAAACTCAAAAATTAATCCGCGAAGGATATTTAAAAGTAAATGTTGCCATGGTCATGACATCAGTTCCTGACAAACATGGTTATGTTTCACTGGGAACTTCTGTTGATGCAACTTTAGCAGCAATTGAAACTGCAGATGTTGTTATCGCTGCTGTTAACCCAAATGTTCCTCGTGCTTTCGGTGATGCAATGATAAGTATCGATGATATTGACATCTTTGTTGAAGATGACATCGAATTATATGCTCACGGAATGGCTGAACTTACCGAAACTGAAATTCAGATTGGTAAAAATGTTGCCGAATTAGTTGAAGATGGTGCTTGTCTTCAAATGGGTATTGGTGGTATTCCAAATGCAGTGTTAGCTCAGCTTGGTAACCACAAAGACCTTGGAGTACATACAGAAATGTTTGCTGACGGTATTCTTCCTCTTGTTGAAAAAGGGGTAGTTACAGGTAAACACAAAAGTTTGGACAGAGGTAAAATGGTTGCCTCATTCTTGATGGGAACAAAAGACCTTTACGAATTCATTGACGACAACCCAAGAGTTGCAATGATGGATGTAGGCTACACGAATGCCGTTAATGTAATTCGTCAGTTAGACAAGGTTACTGCAATTAACTCAGCACTGGCAATCGACCTTACAGGTCAGGTTTGTGCAGACTCAATTGGTATTAAACACTACTCAGGCGTTGGTGGTCAAATTGACTTCATTCGTGGTGCAGGTTTCTCAAAAGGTGGTAAACCAATTATTGCTATCCCTTCCGTAACAGCAAAAGGTATTTCAAAAATTAGTCCTATCCTTATTCCAGGTTCGGGAGTTGTTAGTACTCGTTCGAACATGCACTGGGTAGTAACAGAAAACGGTGCTGTAAATCTTTACGGAAAAACTCTACAGGAAAGAGCCAAACTGCTTATATCAATAGCACATCCTAATCATCAGGAAGAGCTTGACAAAGCAGCATTTGAACGGTTCGGCCCCCACTTTCATTTTGTAAATAAAGAAAAAACAGTATAGATAACAAGAAAAGGCAGGCTGGGAATCCTGCCTTTTTCAATACCCTATTTTTTCGTTCTGAATCATTAAGAATTAATTTATTACTGAAGATCTAAGGTTATTTTTATTTAATCTGCGGTAAAATTGGGATCAGGTTTCGAATTTTTGAGTTTTTTGTTTAAAAATATTCGAAACCTCCATACTTTTGCAGAAAATTAGACTTGATCATTTTTTTACTTATTAATATAACATACCAGAAATGAATATCTCACATATTGAACACATTGGTATTGCTGTTAAAAGTTTAGACGAGGCAATCCCATACTATGAAAAAGTACTAGGTTTAGAGTGCTATGCAGTCGAAGAGGTTGCAGACCAAAAAGTAAAAACTGCTTTCTTTAAAGTAGGTGACACAAAAATTGAATTACTGGAATCAACAGATCCTGAAGGACCTATTGGTAAATTCATTGAGAAAAAAGGACAAGGTATCCATCACTTAGCTTTTGCTGTTGACAATGTAAATGAAGCATTGACTGAAGCGGAAGAAAATGGAGTAAAATTAATCGACAAAACATCACGTAAAGGTGCTGAAGGATTAAACATCGGTTTCCTTCACCCAAAATCTACTCTTGGTGTTTTAACTGAACTTTGCAACGAATAATAAGGACACAATCTATTCTATTTCTAACATGAGCAATCAAGATAAAATAAACAAATTAATTGAGTTGCGTGCAGAAGCCAAGTTAGGTGGAGGTGAAAAACGCATTGATTCACAACATGCTAAAGGCAAATTCACAGCACGCGAGCGTATCGACATGCTACTTGACGAAGGTAGCTTCGAAGAGTTTGATATGTTTGTAACACATCGTTGTACAAACTTCGGACTTGAAAAAACAAAGTTCATGGGTGACGGTGTTGTAACCGGCCATGGTACTATTGACGGACGCGTAGTTTACGTGTTCTCTCAGGATTTCACAGTTTTTGGTGGTTCTCTTTCTGAAACTTTTGCACAAAAAATCTGCAAAGTGATGGATATGGCCATGAAAGTTGGAGCTCCTGTAATTGGAATCAACGACAGTGGTGGTGCTCGTATTCAAGAAGGTGTAACCAGTTTGGCTGGTTATGCTGAAATCTTTGAAAGAAACATCCTTGCTTCAGGAGTTATTCCTCAAATCTCAGCAATTTTTGGCCCTTGTGCCGGTGGTGCTGTTTACTCTCCTGCTTTAACTGACTTTATCATGATGACCGAAGAGAACTCATACATGTTCGTAACTGGTCCTAAAGTGGTAAAAACAGTAACAGGTGAAACAATTACTACTGAAGATCTTGGTGGTGGTAAAGTTCACGCTTCAAAATCAGGTGTTTCTCACTTCCTTGTTGAAAATGAAGAAGAAGGTGTTTTGATGCTTCGTAAACTATTAACTTACTTACCACAAAACAACCTTGAAGAAGCCCCAATCACTGACTGTGATGATCCAATTGATCGTTTGGAAGACTCTTTAAATGAGATCATCCCTGATAATCCAAACCAACCTTACGATGTAAAAGATGTTATTCATTCGTTGGTTGACTATGGTGAATTCCTTGAAGTACACCGCAACTATGCAAAAAACATTGTAGTTGGATTCGCTAAATTTGACGGACAACCTGTTGGTATCGTTGCCAACCAACCAAATTATTTAGCAGGAGTACTTGATATTGAAGCTTCTCGTAAATCAGCACGCTTTGTACGTTTCCTTGACGCTTTCAATATTCCAATTATTACATTGGTTGACGTACCTGGATTCTTACCTGGTAGTGGTCAGGAATATGGTGGTATCATTACTCACGGAGCAAAATTAATGTTTGCTTATGGTGAAGCTACCGTTCCAAAAATCACAATTACTCTACGTAAATCATACGGTGGTGCACACGATGTAATGTCTTGTAAACAACTTCGTGGCGACCTAAATTATGCATGGCCATCAGCTGAAATCGCTGTTATGGGTGCTGCCGGTGCTGTTGAAGTATTGGAAGGTAGAAAACTTCGCTCAATTGAAGATCCTCAGGAAAAAGCAGATTTCATTGCAAAACACGAGGAAGAATACAAAGAGAAGTTTGCTAATCCTTATCAAGCAGCATCTTATGGTTACATCGATGATGTAATTGAACCTAGAAATACTCGTATCAGAATTATTCGCGGATTACAAAGCTTAGCAACTAAAAAGCTTGTTAATCCTCCTAAAAAACATTCAAACATTCCATTATAATTTAGAATCTTATGAATAATCTTTTAATCATATTAGCTTCTGCAATGGATTTTGGATGGACTGTAGCTATCGTAGGTTACTTAATTATCTTCTTCTCACTTACCTTATTGGTTGTGGTATTCCTTCGTTTACCAAAACTGATAAATATGAGTCTTAAGAAGAAACAACCTGTGAAAAAGTCACCACATTGTAAAGAAGAAAATGAGGGCAATTGTCAGATTGAAGGTAATGTTACAGCTGCTATTAGTATGGCATTACATCTTTACTACAATGATCAACATGATGAAGAAAGCAACATCGTAACCATTAAAAAGGTACGAAAAGCCTACTCTCCATGGAGCTCAAAAATTTATAGTGTAACAAACAACTGGCCTCGTTAACAACGATATCGAATAATTATTGAAACAATGAAAAATTTTAAATTTACCATAAGTGGCGATGAATACGATGTTCAACATTTAAAGACGTTGAAGATAATATCGCCCAAATAGAAGTAAACGGTACAAACTACGAAGTTGAATTACACAAAGAAGTAAAAGCAGCTTCAAAAACACCAAAGCTTGTACGTAAACCTGTAGTTCAAAAACCAGGTGAAGGTCAAATTAAAAAGCAAGCTTCATCTGGTGGAGTAGCAGTAAAAGCTCCACTTCCAGGTACCATTCTAAAAATTAACGTTGCCGTTGGCGATCAGGTTAAAGCTGGTCAGAACTTAATGGTAATGGAAGCAATGAAAATGGAGAACCAGGTTTTAGCTGAAAAAGATGGAGAAATTAAATCTATCAAAGTAAGTGAAGGACAAGCTGTTCTTCAAGATGATGTATTAATTGAAATTGGATAAAAACTGCAGTAATGAAGAATTTTCTATTATTTATAACCGCTTTATTACTGAGTCTTCCTTTTGCTTCACAAGCTCAAGGCACCAGTGATCTTGCGGAACAAATCACTGATGGAAAGTGGGTGAACCGCGTAGATGGATATGTGGCTACTCCTACTTTTGATCCTAGCGTTGATAAAAAAGAAGATTTTGAGTCTGCAAAACGATACAAAACATTTTCTTTTTCTGAGGACCATACATTTACTATGGACTCATTGAAACAACGTTACAATGGTAACTGGGCGATTAATGGTGAAACATTAGTTTTAACATTTACTCCCAAAACCGTTACTCACTTAGGCAAAAAGACCGATCCAAACTCATTAGATAACAGTTATGTTACTAACGACGAGGTTATTGATCTTGGGGAACGTGAATTATCAATAAAAGACGGGAAACTTGTTGGTGATGGTTACGAGTACAAAAACTACTCAGGTGCTATTTCCGGTTTGTTTAACTTCTGGGAATTCTCTGGTTTTGCCAACGTATCGTGGAAGCACATCTTAATGATGTTTATTGGCTTCATCTTTATCTTCTTAGCCATTAAGTATGATTTTGAGCCACTGCTTCTTGTTCCTATTGGATTCGGTATTTTGATTGGTAACATTCCTATGTTCCAGGCTGTTGACTTCAACCTGAAATTAGGTATTTACGAACCAGGATCTGTATTGAATATTTTATACCAAGGTGTATTACAAGGTTGGTATCCACCACTTATCTTCCTGGGTATTGGAGCAATGACTGATTTCTCATCATTGATTTCAAATCCCAAGTTGATGCTATTAGGTGCAGCTGCACAGATTGGTATTTTCCTTACATTCTTAGGTGCGCTTGCACTTGGGTTTGCTGCCCCAGAAGCTGGTGCGATTGGTATTATCGGTGGAGCCGACGGTCCAACAGCGATCTTTATTTCATCAAAACTGGCGAATGGTCTTAACGTAATGGCAAATGGTGAAACGGTTCAAAACCTGATTGGTCCAATTGCAATTGCTGCTTATTCATACATGGCGCTTGTACCTGTTATTCAACCTCCGGTGATTAAACTCTTGACAACAAAAAAAGAACGTCTTATCAAGATGAAACCACCAAGAGCTGTATCAAAACTGGAAAAAATCCTTTTCCCAATTGTTGGTTTGATCTTAACAGCATACATCGCTCCTTCTGCCCTTCCACTTTTAGGTATGTTATTCTTCGGTAACTTATTGAAAGAATCAACAGTAACTAAACGTTTGGCAGATACAGCAAACTTTGCCTTGATTAATACCATTACAATTCTTTTAGGTATTACAGTAGGTGCTTCTACTCAGGCCGACGTATTCTTAACTCCTTCATCAATCAAAATTTTCATCCTTGGAGCATTGTCATTCGTGATTGCAACAGCTGGAGGATTAGTTGGAGCTAAAATTATGAACCTGTTCCTGAAAAAAGAGAACAAAATCAACCCAATGATTGGTGCAGCTGGTGTATCTGCCGTTCCTGATAGTGCACGTGTTGTACAAACAATGGGATTGAAGGAAGACCCAACTAACCACTTGTTAATGCATGCAATGGCTCCTAACGTATCTGGAGTTATTGGTTCTGCAATTGGTGCTGGTATCCTTTTAAGTTTCTTGATGTAATAGGCAAACAAACACTCTATATATTGAAAGAGCTTTCCAATTTTGGGAAGCTCTTTTTTTGATTTTCAGATTTCTGGATTTTATACTTAAATGCGAGAAATTCCAGCGGGAAGGATCAAACTGCCTGATGTCTTACCCTGAAATAACTTGACGCAAAAAGTCAAGAAAAATGAAGAATCATAAAGAAAGCATGTTGACCGATCACATGGATGGATTTAAAGATTATCCTGTTGATTACAACAAGTACGAAGTAAGTTTTCGCCGTTGGGTTGTTAGCCAAATCGATGGGGGTCATATGTCAATTCAAGAGATCCGGGATCGTTTTAAGTTGAGTAGGAAACACTATACAGACATTTTAAAACGTTGGCAAGAGAGGTATTCCGATGAATTGCACGTATCTTTGTGTTTCATGAGTTCGAAAGAAAGGTCAGATAATAAAGAGCTTGAAAAGCGCATCAAGGAGTTGGAAAAACAGCTGGAAAAAGCCCGGATGAAAAACATTGCTCTCAATACCCTTATTGATGTAGCCGAAACAGAATTTAAAATCCCTATCAGAAAAAAGCCTGGTGCCAAGCAGTAATATTACTGGCACACATGTATCCTTCAATAAGTAAAAAGGATAGCTGTGAGCTGTTTGGTTATAGCCGCCAGGCATGGTACGACACTAAAAAACGGGAATCAAAGACACAATTAGCAGAGGTTCTGATATTACAGGAAGTAAAGAAACTTAGAAAAGACCACCCAAAAATGGGCAGTGAAAAGCTTCATGGGTTGATGCAGCCTTTTTTATCAGAACATGGTATTAAGATGGGGCGGGACAAGTTTTCGGTTTTATTGAGCGAGCATGGTTTGCAAGTACGCAGGAGCAAACGAAAAGCAAAGACGACCAACTCCAAGCATTTATTCAAGAAGTACCCCAATATTGTCAGAGATCTTGATTTAAGTTTCCCGGGAAAACTCTGGGTAAGCGACATAACTTATATCCGCACAAAATATGGGTTTTCTTATTTATCGCTGATAACCGATGCGTATTCAAGAAAGGTTGTTGGTTGGTGCTTATGGTACGATTTGACCAGCACCGGAGCATTAAATGCACTGAGAATGGCAGTTGAGACTGAAGACACAAGCAAGAAATTGATCCATCATTCAGACCGGGGGATACAATATTGTTGCTATGACTATGTAAATTACCTGAAAGGGAGCAATATCCTGATATCGATGACAGAGAAAGGCGATCCTTACGAGAACGCAATTGCAGAACGGGTAAACGGCATATTGAAAGATGAATATGATTTGCACCAAACCTTTGAAGATTACAATGTTGCCCATGAAGCAGTTAAAATTGCCATTGATAAATATAATAATCAACGCCCACACAGAAGTTGTGATATGCTTACTCCAGCCCAGGCACATAAGCGTACCGGAAAGCTACGAAAGCATTGGAAAAAGAAAGAATACACATTGTCTCACAAAGTAGGTTCAAAACAGAACAGTGTAATGAATTTTAGGGACATCGTTCAAATAAGTATAGAAAATCAGCAATAAGAGCTGCGTAAGTTTCTGTTTTGTGCTTAAGCACAAAACAGAAACTTTACTTTAGGGATAAGGAATTAAAATGAAACAGATCTTAGTAATAAATTTTAACTAGGTTTGTATTCCAGAGGCAACTATCTACTGCTTCTGGAATACTAGAAAATAAGTATAAATCTGTCAAGCTATTTTAGGGAAGGTCATGATTGAAGTAAAAAACTGCTAATGGACGAGTTAATTTTCACTGTGAGCATAAAAAATATCGTTGGGGAAGATCAATTTTCGTTGTGAAGCCATTTTTTTTCACAATGGAAGGTCAAAATCCGTTGTGGAATAAAAGTTTTACGTTGTGGAGGGTCAATCTCTGTTGTGGCATATGAAAATTCACAGTGGAGGGTTAAACATGCTTTGGGATCAATAAAATCAAGGGGTTTAAAAACTTCTATTAAAACAGTGCAGGAACAGGAATAAAAAAAGAGCTGACCTCAAGGCCAACTCATTCAATCTATTCTGAATTTCTAATTGTCAGTTCTTATTTTTCAAATGTGCCTCAACAATTGCATCAATCTCCATTAAGCATCTACCACAAGTAGTCCCTCCTGTTGTTGCCGATTGAATTTCTTCAGTGCTTATTGCTCCTTTTTCAAGTTCCTGGATAATTTCCTGCTCGGAAACCATACTACACATGCAAACTAGTTTATCAGCCATTTTTATCTGCCTTCAGTTACTTTTAGACCTGTTTCAATCAACAAATTTGTTTTCAATAAATAGACGGATTTTTCTGTAAGCATCAATTACATTATCACGCTTAGGCATAGTCTCATAAATCTTTTTTATGAGTTGTTTTTCACTTAAAATATGAAAACTTGCTTTAAAATTTAAATCATACACCATCGACATCAGCATCATTTTGAAATCGTTGGCCGACTTTAAATCCTTTTTTCGAACTGTTTTCCCTGCCAAGACACTTTTTACTACGACATCAGAGACATTGGGAACAAAAGGCAAATCATAACAAATGTATGGAACAGAAAAAGATCCGTCTCTTTTAAGAAATGAAACAGCGATATCCCAGATATCCAGTTTATCTGCATCCCTTAAAATTTTGCTAAAGGTAAGTAACTGCTCATCCTTATGAGAAACTTCAATTTTATTGTGATCTCCAATTGCGGCCAGAATAACCTCCTGATCGGCTTCTGGAAGAGCTAAAAAGAATTCTTCCTGCTTAATGATATCCACTCCAACAATCGCATGATTCTCGGTTTTTTCATCATTAAAACTCTTATATTTCTCAAATTGAGAAAAACGACCAATATCATGTAATAGTCCGATTAAATACGCCAATTCACATTCGCGTTGATCGAGATCTATTTTAGTTGCTATGGTTTCTGAAAGGCTGGCTACCCTTAATGAATGTTCCTTTTTTAATCGTAAACTTTCAACCGTCTCTTGATCGCTCCTTTTGATTAGTTTTTCAGTATAATTCTCGAAAAACTTCTCACCTTCTTCACTCAAACTTGTTCCCATTACAATTCTATCATTTTTGACAAAATTAGCTTATTTCAGCATAATTTCGGGTGTATTTAGAATCTAATTATCAACAATCATGCCTCACAGGGTAAACAGCAAGTTTTCAGCAATCTTTTTATTAAACTGGAATGTTTTGCTATTTTTGCAGCCGCTATGGTCCCATAGTTCAATGGATAGAATATCAGATTCCGGTTCTGACGATATGGGTTCGAATCCCGTTGGGATCACAAAAAATAGGGATTTTATCAGAAATGATGGAATCCCTTTTTATTTATATATCATGATAGTTCTATTACACCTCTATCCCCCACTAGTAAAAACAGGGAAAGCTTACAATTTTCAGGGAAGAGTGATAAGCAATTTTGATAACACTTTTCAGCTACTTTGTGGTATATTGCTTCGTTTTGACTGAATGGAATAATTTCAAGAATAGCATTCGCCAGTTTCTGTTTTTTTATTTTTGCTGATATATTTTTCGGATAAGCACATTCCTCCACCAAACGTGATAAAAAGTCAGGATTAAAAACTACATTTTTGCTGTGCGTATTCAAATGCCCCTCTGCCAGTTTTACAGCTTTACCAAACATGATGGCAAGGTTTATCCTTTCAACACCCTCCTCTATAGCCATTTTCATGGTTTCGCCTACTAAATTGCCAAAATGAATGAAAGCTACAGATGGCAAATTGGGAAAGCGTTCTTTCAAGCGATTCTCACTACGTTTGCCTGATGTCAATACAATTTCGTCACAATCATTTTCTTTAGCAACTTTAATCTGCTGTTTAATGCTTGCCAAAAACGCCTCGTTGGAGTATGGCATAACTTTACCACTGGTGCCAATAATTGATATTCCTCCAACCACACCTATTCGCGGATTAAATGTTTGCTTTGCCAGCTTTTTGCCTTCAGGGACAAATGGAGTAATATCGAATCCACAGTCCAGCTCATATTCATCTGCAAGCCGGATCAACATATCCGAAATCATTTTCCGGGGAACAGGGTTAATAGCTGGTTCGCCTACCGCAACTTGTAACCCGGGCAGGGTTACTTCGCCAATACCTTTGCCTTTCAAAAAACGTATTCCTTGTTTTTCAAAAAAAGAAAGTTCACAGCCAATTTCTTTTGCATGGATAACATCGGGGTCGTCACCTGCATCTTTTATAACTATGCAAGAAGCTGATTTATCAGATAAGTCTTCAGGAAAAATTGCAAATTTTGTTTTCTCTCCTCCAGGTAACTCCACCTCTACCCAAGTTGGAAATTCATTTTCGGTTAAAGCAAAAAAACAGGCTTTGGCAGCGGCTGTAACACAGGTTCCTGTAGTAAAACCACTTCGTAATTCGCCTTCAATTTTTAACGCAGTTTTCTTTATGCGATAAAACAGTTGTAAAAATGTTTTTGGATTATTTGCTACATTTTTAAAGTCGGGTAAAATCGGTCGTTTTACTATCCATAGCGGGATATTTAGTTGTTTCGCAGCTTCAACCTTGGTTTCGAAAAATCCGGATTCTCCGCTTTCTTTGCTTAGTAATATTTCAACATTCAATTTATTGGCAAGTTGCACTAATTCTTTGGCATTGGCTTCGGGTTGCATCGAAATCACAAATTCTTCAGGAATTCCCGTTTGCTTAGCTTTTTCTTTGCTTAATTCAGTATTCAATATTCTGAAATAACAGTTTCGTTTTTCCCAAACAGGTTTAAACTTCTCGATGGTTTGCACCCCTGTTAATGCCAAAATATTTCGATGGTTCTTTTGCAAAAGTTTATTTTTTAAATCTTCATAAGAATCAAAATAGCGCAACAATTTATCGCTTTGTCTTTCTGGAAATTTACGTTCGTAACGAAGCACCTCTATTTGCAGTTCCGAAGAAATATTGTAGACGTTTGTGTGCAGATTAACAGCAAACGGATGCGCTGCATCAACAATTAAACGGATATTATTTTCGGAGCAAAACAAGCGCATTTCATCGGCATCCATCCCGCCATAAAAACGCTTCCCTTTTATAGTTTTATGGGCATCAGTTTTTGTGGAATAGAAATATTCTTGTCCGATAATATCGAACAATTCTGCTACCTTTTTACCCTCTGTTGTTCCTCCGAAAATTAAGATCATCTTTTTTGTTTATTTCCCCTCACGGAAAGCATGAGTGAACTTCTTATCATACAATTTCGATACTCCCGAACGATTATCAATTGCTTTTCCAACCACAATCATAGTGGTCATTTTTAGATTATTTTCGGCTACCGTTTTTGCCAAATCCACTAACTGACAGCGGTAAATTTTTTCGTCTTTCCAGGTTAGTTTGTAGCAAACAGCAACCGGTGTTTCCGGTGGATAATGAACCAATAAATCTTCCTGAACCTTTTCTGCAAGCGATGCACTTAAAAATAAACACATAGTACTTTGTGACTTTGCCAGTTTATGCAACTGTTCTCGTTCGGGCATAGGTGTTCGTCCTTCACCTCGGGTAAGAATAATGGTTTGCACCTCTTCAGGAATAGTAAACTGTGATTTCAGAGCTGCTGCGGCTGCCTGAAACGATGAAATTCCGGGCGTAATGTGGTAAGTCCACCCCAGCTTATCCATCACTGCCATTTGCTCTTGTATCGCTCCGTAAATACAAGGGTCGCCTGTGTGCAAACGCACTACAAATAATCCGCGATCGTAAAAAGGCTTCATGCTTTCAATCTGGGTATTTAAATCCATTCCTGCAGAACTTTTTACTACACAACCCGGCTTGGCATAATATGTCAGTTCTTTCGGCACGAGGCTTCCTGCATACAAAATCATATCGGCAGTTTTTAAAAAGCGTTTCCCTTTTACCGAAATCAATTCCGGGTCGCCGGGCCCGGCACCAACAAATTCCACAAAACCTTTGCGTTCGTTTTCACGGTTGATTGCCACTGCGTAGGTAAAATGCTTATCGCCAGCTTTTGCTTTTGTTTTTTCAACCAATAGATTATTTGCTGAAAGGTGCATAGCAGCAGCTTCGGCAACACCAAAACTTCCGGTTACCTCGCTCACTTTTTCCGAAGGATTAGGAATATCCTGTTTTGAAAGTATTTCTCCATCGAAAGCCTGTAATTCCACATTCCATTTTTTTGCTAATTTCAGAAAAGCTTTTTCATCGGCTTTCAAATCTACCGTACCCAAACTTTTAATCGAGGCTGTTGATATATTTTTTTCTTGCAGACCAACAAGCAATTCTTTTTCAAACTCGACAAAAGGCAGATCGCGCTGACATCCCAATCCCAATTGTAACACTTTAGGACGGTAGAAAATCGCTTTCTTTCCAAAATCATAAACAAATGGAGTTACGGCCAACACAACCGAATAATCTTCAATTTTTATGTCTTCAGCCTTGAAATAAACATCAACATGAGCAGGAACTTCTGTTTCCAAAGCCAACGTTCCTTTATCGCGCACTTCCAGCAAAAGGGCAGTTTTTTTGCCATTTACAAAAGCTGCCATTAAATGCGTAAGGTTGTCGCCACATTCAAGCTTCCAATTGTATTTTTTCGGAAGTAAATCCAAAGCCCAAAGTCCGGAAGTATCGCTAACTGTTGTAACAACAGGCATTGCTCCCAACAAGCTTGCAATATCGGTAGCCAGTTGATTTGCCCCCCCAATATGCCCCGAAACCACAGACTGCACAAACTGTCCGTTGGCATCGATATTTATCACTGCAGGATCGGTCTTTTTATCTTTCAAGAAAGATGCAATTTCGCGTACGCAAATACCTAGTGCCCCAATAAAAATGAGAGCTTCGTTTTCGTTCCAAAGAGTTTTGTAATTTTTGGGCGAACGGGTGATTTTTGCTTCAAAACCGCTTTCTACAAGCTTTTCTGCGAGCATTTGCCCTTTATCAGAATGTGTTATTATTGTTATTGACATAGTCTTTTATATTGTTTCTAGCTGATTAAATACGAAGTTTTTCACCGATTCTTTTCCGCTAAAATCTGCGACAAATTCATCACATGAAACATTTCCCTATTTTTTAGCAATTAAAATCGTAATCGTATTGAATTCATCAACGCTTATCTGCATTCTATTTTTTATTGAATAGCCGTATTTTTTGCACCAGGAAATAAACCCATCGTGGCTTTTTTCGCTTACTGAATTAAAAGCAATAATGCCGTCGTCTGAAAGATGGAGATCAATATCACTTAAGACCTCATCCATTTTGCCTCCGTAACCACCTAAAAATACAGCATCGGGTTTTTCCAAACCTAATTTATCGATCTGCAGATAATCGCCAATAAAAAGGTCAATTCCCGAAGTATGAAACTTTTGAGCATTTCGACGAATTATCCCCTCCGACTCCGTTCTTTTTTCAAATGAGATTATATTTAAATGAGAATACTGCAAACGAGCTTCAATAGAGACACTGCCTGTGCAGGCTCCAACATCCCAAAACACCCTTTTGTTATGTAATTCCATTAAAGCTAAAGTTGCCAACCTAACAGGCATTTTGGTAATCATTTTTGGCCTGCCTTCCAATGGTTCAAAATCACTTTCGGGTATTCCTTTTCTGGGAATTTCATCATCCGTTTTTTCCAGATAGAAACAGTTGGGGTGATTAAAATCAAGTTTCAGCGCTTCTTGCAAACTCAATTCTTTTACCCATTCATCTTTGCCACCCAAACATTCGCCGTAGTATAATTTATAGTTTGAATATCCAAATTCGAGCATACGTTGGGCAATTGTTGTTGGCGTATTTTTTCGATCGGTAAGGATTCCCATTTTCGCTGCACCCTGAATCAATGCGTTGTCAAATTCATGAAAGCTACGCCCGGTAAGGGAAATAGTTCGAAACTCTCCATAAGGCAACTGTAAGCGGTGTGCCAGTAATTGCAAAGAATTAAAAGTTGGCAAGCTTACTATTTCTGCATCGGGGAATTCGCGTTTTAGAGTAATGCCAATGCCGTAAAACAGCGGGTCACCCGAGGCAAAAATTACCCAGTCGGAATTTGAGTCTTCTATTTCCTTAAACAAATTTGAGAGCGGAACGGTAATGTCACTCCAGTTAAACCCGTAAGGAAGAAAGCTTTCAGCAAGCTCTCTGTGTCTTTTCCCTCCTGCAAAATATTTCGTAGATTGGATAATTATATGTTCGTTTCTGGTAAATTCAGGTGTTTGGTCTGATATGCCTATTATTGTGATTCTCATAATTCTTCTTTCTCTCGGATTTTTCGCAGATTCCCGCAAATATATTTCTCAGCGTTAATCTGCGGGAAATCATATTACTACACACCATTCCCAGGGTGCATTTCTTTCGCTTCTTCCCAACTTAGAATAGCATTGATAATGGTTGCTGCTACATTGCTACCGCCTTTTCTTCCATTTACAAAAACGGCAGGTACTTCAGGACAACCGTATTTCAGCTGCCACTTGCTTTCCTTTACATTTACAAAACCAACCGGGGCTGCTATAACTCCTGCTGGTTCTGCTTTTCCATTGCGAATTAGTTTTACCAGTTCCATTAAAGCAGATGGGGCATTCCCGAAGGCAAAAATAGCATTAGGATGTTCCTCTACCGCCAATTGAATTCCTGCCTGTGTACGAGTAATATTTTTGTCGGCTGCCATAGTTTTCACCCGCTCATCGTCTAAGTAGCATTTAATTTGCAAACCAAGTTTTTCGGCAATAGCTCGACGGATTCCACGTGTTACCATTGACACGTCAGTAACAATTACAGGCGGATTAGCAGAATATAACTTTTCATGTAAGGTTTTTACCACATTGTTGCTTAATTCCACTGATTCGTTTAAACTAAAATCGGCAGTGGTGTGGATGCAATGCAGTGACACCCAAGTGTGTGCCAGGCTGTTTCCTGTAGTATCAATATTTTCGAGAATGGTGCGAAAACTCTCGTTCATAATTTTGCGCCCCAGCTTATCCTCCGATTTTTCTGAAGAAGCATAATAACCCCGAGGTGTAATCATTTTTTGTCCGTGGCTAAATGTTTGCGAGTTACCGATTACCAACACGGTAAACATATCTGCTTTGGTAAGATCCAGTTCTGCCAGTGTAATTACTTCAATGGTTTCATCGGGGCGACCAACGTTGCGAGCAATGCCAACTGGAGTTTGGGGCGAACGAGCTTCCAAAAACAATTCGCGCAAACGCATTAACTGCCAAAAACGACCTTTGCTAATCGGATTATAAACAGCAGTTACAAAATCAGCTTCAGCAGCAGCAATAATACGTTTTTCAATTTTCTCCCAGGGTGTTAGCAAATCCGACATGGAAATGGAGCAAAAATCGTGGCCAAGTGGTGCACCCAATTTTGCAGCAGCTGCAAACATTGCCGAAATTCCGGGAATTGTTTCCAATTCAATCGATGAATCTTTTTCACTTTTCATTTCCCAAAGCAAAGGAGCCATACCGTAAACGCCCGAATCACCACTACTGATTACCGCAACGATCTTACCTTTTTCGGCCAACTCAAAAGCCTTTTCGGCACGTTCGCGCTCTTTTTTCATGCCAGTATCTATCAGCTCTTTTCCGTTGGTGAACTGCTTAACATGCTCAAAATACGGGCTGTAACCAACAACAACGTCTGCTGTTTCAATGGCAGCTTTTGCCTGCGGAGTTAAATATTTTTCATTTCCGGGGCCTATGCCTATGCTGAATATCTTTTTAACCATAAAATAAAATTAATGAGAAATATGGAATTCTACGGGACTCCAAATCGTTATAATCAGAGGAGGAAAACTGTTGCTCCGTTCCCACTCGTTCAATATAAAAAAATGGTCGTTCGCACTCTTTCAGAAAAGAATACCAATTATCAAGTACGCTCATTTTCATTACAACAAGTGTTGAATTATCTTTTAATGCAGCATTAATTTCATCGAAACTTTTTGGGCGGGCAATTACCGAAAATTGCTGATTACCCTCAACAATAGCTTGACTCCCCTCTGCTCCAGCGGCAATAAATGCAGGTATCCCTGGGATAAGTTGGCACTCGATTCCTTTCTCGTTGGCAATTCTCAACAAATAACCCAAGGTGCTGTAAAAAAGCAAATCGCCCTCCGAAACAACCACTACATTTTTTTCGGCATTATAGGCCTGTTCAATAATCTCGAAAGCATTGCTATAGTTTTGCTCTCGTTTTTTGCCCGACATGGGAATTAACAAAGGCTCGCAGGGTACATTCAAATTTAAGGCATCCAAAATTCGCGCAGAAAAAGAGACCTGTCCAGCTTCCGAAATATCAGTTGCGGGATAAAAAATCACATCAGCCGACTGTAAAGCCTTTAAACCTTTAACGGTGATCAATTCTGGGTCGCCGGGTCCCAAACCTACTCCTGTTAATTTAGCTCGTTTCATAGCCCCAGTTCTTTTAAAAGTTGTTGCATTTTTTCTTTTTCACCTAAATAAAGGTGCATGTAAGATGCCCAGCAATTTTGTGTTCGGAAAACAGGCATTTCAACATTTTTACCTCTGGCAGTTTTAACTTCAAAATCTGAATCAGCATCTAGTCTACTTATCAAATTTGAAAAATGAAATTCGTGTCCGCGAATCGTTAAATCTACTTTCGAAAGTTCGCGATATCCCAAATGAAGTTTCATGTTTTCAAACGATGTATCAATATCGAAAATACCTGCCATTTCAAAGTTTTCACCTTCTTTGGTAACGATTTTTTTCCCGAGGTACATCATTCCTCCACATTCTGCAACCAGGGCTTTGCCACTTTCAATATGGCTTTTTATTTCTGTTTTCATGGCTTTGTTTTCAGCCAATTCTTTTGCAAAAAGCTCAGGATAACCGCCCGGCAACCACACTAAATCAGCATCGGGTAAAATCTTGTCGTTAATCGGACTGAATTCTTCAACTTCACCTAACTCCTTTAAAACATCTTGGTTGGCACGGTATGAAAAATTAAAGGCATCATCGTTTGCCAAGGCGATTGTTAAACTCCCTTTGTTTTGTTGCGCTTCTAAATATTTAAGCTCATCACCTTTGTTTTCCGAAAGCTTCAGAAGTAAATCAATGTCCACGTGCTCTTCAATTAATTGAGCTGCATTTTTTACAATGTTGAGGTTTTTATGTTCTCCCGGCAAATGTAAGCCCAAATGCCTTGACTCAATATGTAAACGATTATCACGCGGGACATAACCTAATACATCAACACCGGCATCAATTGCAGCTTCTTTCAAAAACTGAAAATGACTTTCACCTGCAACCTTATTAAAAATTACACCCGCAAGTTTTATGTTTTTATCGAAGTTTTTAAAGCCATACAACAGTGGAGCCACCGAATAAGCCACGCTCGATGCATCAACCACCAAAACCACAGGCAAATCCAGCAAACGGGCAACTGCAGCCGAACTTCCTTCATCCTTTTTTGCCCCATCGAACAAGCCCATTACTCCCTCTACAATAGAGACATCTGCCCTGTTGCTTTGTTTGTTATAAATGGCTTTTACATGTTCTTCCGACGCCATCCACAAATCCAGATTGTACGATGCTTTTCCGGCCACCTTTGTGTGATGCATAGGATCGATGTAATCGGGACCACATTTAAAGGGCTGAACCTTTAACCCACGATTTACCAAAGCATGCATTAAGCCCAAGGTCACCATGGTTTTACCCGAGTTACTTTTGGGTGCAGCTATTAAAAACGATGACTTCATTTTTACTGTTCAATGTATTTTACATGTGTTGTGTCTTCAACTCCAGTCTCCTCAAAAGCCGTCATGCGGTTTAGCATTTCGACACTACCGCTAATGATGGGATAAGCAACTGCCGCCCCCGTTCCTTCACCAAGGCGCAAGTCCAAATCCATAATAGCTTCAGCGTTCATATGTTTAAGCATGAGTTTATGCCCTCCTTCTTTGGAAGAATGTGCAAACACGGCATAATCTTTTACAGTTGGGCAAATTTCATAGGCCACCATAAATGCCGAAGTGGTAATAAAACCATCCACAACGATCAGCATTTTTTGTGCGGCAGCTTCCAACATCCCACCTGCGATGGTGGCAATTTCAAGACCTCCAAACCGTGCAAGATTTTCTGCCGGATTTTCAGAAATCCCATGCTTTTCGATAGCCTGTTTTAACACCCGTGCTTTGTGAGAAACCCCATCGGGTGTTAATCCACAGCCTGGGCCTGTACAAGTTTCAACAGAGATTCCTGAAAAAATGGACAACAATGCCGTTGCCGGGCTGGTATTTCCAATTCCCATTTCACCAAAACCAACCACATTACTACCATTATTCGAAAATTTACGTACCACATCTCGTCCGTTTTGTAATGCCTGATTACATTCGTCGCTTGTCATGGCATGTTCGTGTAAAAAGTTACGCGAGCCTTTCCGAACTTTTTTATCTATAAGTTTTGGATGTACCGGAAAATCGTAATTCACGCCTGCATCTACAACGTATAAATCGAAACCATATACATCGCAAAACAGACCAATTCCTCCACCTCCATCAATAAAGTTCAACACCTGTTGCCAGGTAATATCAATGGTAACAGGACTAACTTTTTCATCGGTAATCCAATGATCGGATGCTACAGTTAACATTACTGGGCTTACCAATTTTGGGGTGGTTGTTTGCTGAATAAGCCCAACCTGTAGAGCTATACGCTCCATTTGTCCAAGCGAACCAATTGGCTTGGTTTTCTGATCAATTTTATATTGAAGTTTTTCCTTTAACTCCGGATTGTATGTTGGAGTAATGTTCAATCGTTCTAATGCCTTCATAAAATGTAATATTTTTTGAATAATCCTTCTCTTTTATACTTATTAAACCATGCCATTTTCGAGTGCCTGGCATGTTGAATCTGTTCTAAATCAATATTAGCAAGTACATATTCTTTCTCTTCTAAAACTTCTTCTGCGACAACATTTCCCTTTGAATCAAAAATTAAAGCAAGACCGGGGAAATCTGTATTATTTTCATTAACACCATTGGGGTTACATGCTACAACAAAACAATTGTTGTCGTAAGCGCGGGCAGGCAGGTAGCGTTTGAAACGTTCAAGTTTTGTCGCAGCTGTTTCTTTGGGTGATGCAAAAGCCATTGCCAACACATTTGCCCCCTGTTTTGCCTGTGCGTAGCTTATTTCGGGAAAATGAGTTTCGAAACAAAGCTGCATTCCAATTTTCAGTTTGCCTACCTCAAATACATTTATTTCATTTCCTTCGGAATAAATTGTTTTTTCAGTTGGACCAAGATGTGTTTTTCGGTGTTTTCCAATAAGTTTCCCTTCAAAAAAGAGATAATGAGAAATATAATACTTTCCCTCATTAAACTCTGGATAGCCAACAGCGAATGCCGTTTTTACCTGTTTTGATATATATTCCAGTTCCTGAAAAACTGGATCTTTCTTGCTTAATACGGCATTTATTAGCTCACTATTTTTTGTGTAACCCGACAGGTTCAGTTCGGGAAACAGAATAAAATCCGCATCCAGTTTATCCAGCTTTCTAATCCAAAAAGTTGTATCAGCCAGGTTTTTTTCAACATCGCCAATCAAGTTTTTTGTTGATACAGAGGCTAAATTCATTTTTCAATTTCTCTTAAAGTTAAACTCACAGTCTTCTCAACCTCGTATTCGCTAATGATACACTTGCCATTACGATAATAATTAAAAGAACCTTCACCCTTACTATTGATTTCCAACCAATTAAGATCAGATTCCTTTTTATGAGTCGTTTTAATCCCTTTTCGGGCAAAAGCCCTGCGCAGCAAAACATATTCAAATCCATGCCCTTGAACCGGAATTGATTTTTTATACTCGTATCCTACCCGAAACAATCCTGTATGGTTATCAAATTCAATCCCACTTTTCCCAAATATAGACTGAAACTCATTTTTCAAGAGCAAATCTTCGGGGCTTCCTGTCATTAGTGGTTTACCATAAGACAACAACCACAAACGATCTGACATTTGCAATGCCAGGTCAAGATCGTGAGTTGACATCAGGACGGATTTACCTGACGTGTTCGCAATTTCACGCAGCAGGTGGATAATTTCCACTCGTGAAGGCAAATCAAGAAAGGCCGTTGGTTCATCAAGAATAATTACAGGAGTATCTTGTGCCAAAGCCTTGGCAATAAAAGCCTTTTGTTTTTCACCGTCGCTCATGTTCGAAAGGCGCTCTTTCTTTTTATGCAGAATTCCACACTTTTTGATGGAATCGTGAATGATTTGTTTGTCATCGTCGTTCAATATTCCAAGCGTACCCGTATATGGGCTTCTTCCCAAACCGACCAATTCTTCTACCGTTGCATTAGGAACTACAATACGATCGGTTAATACCACGGCGGTCATTTTTGCCAGTTCTTTTTCAGAAAGATGCAGCATGTTTTGCCCCATCAATGTAGCTTCACCACGCAATGCAGACTGGAAACCACAAATCGTTCGAATTAAAGTACTTTTCCCTGTTCCGTTTTCACCCAACAGGCAAAGCAATTCACCTTCGTACATCATTCCATGGAGATCACTATGAACAACCGTATTGCGTTTACCTTTACCGTAACCAATCGTTAAATTGTTAATATGCAAAACTTCTTTCTTCAACATCTTTTATTTTTCTATTCTAAACGGTTTTCTTTTCTTCTTTTCCAGATTACCCATATTACTACCGGGGCACCAATAAATGCAGTTACCGAATTAATTGGCAATTCCTGTTCCATGCCCGGCATACGAGCTATAAGGTTACATAACAAGGCAGTTGCTGCACCTAATAAAGCTGCATTCAGAATTAAAAAGAAATGGTTGGATGTTTTTGACATCAACTTGGCAAGATGAGGAACAGCAACCCCAATAAAAATGATAGGCCCGCAAAAAGATGTGACAATAGCCGTTAAAAAACCTGCAAAAGCGATAACAAAAAATCTTGCCCTTTTAATATTCAATCCCAGGTTTGTAGCATATCGGTCTCCAAGTGCCAATAAATTTAATGGTTTGCTTAATAAAGTAGCCAAAAATGAAGGGACAACAGTAATTAATGCAAACATTGTCGCCCTGGCAGGAGCCAGGCGGCTAAAGCTTCCCAATCCCCAGATCACATAATTGTGGACATCTTCTTCTGGGCTGTAAAATTTCAAAAGACTAACCAGTGCTGTGCTTAAATATCCAATCATTACACCTATTATCAGTACGCTCAAAGTTCCTCCAATACGATGCGAAATAATTAAGATAATTGCCAAAACGCCTCCTGCTCCGATTAAGGAAGATAGGATAACAGCAAAATCTCCCCAATTACCCAAACTGGAAAAAGTAAATCCCAGAATGTTTCCGGTAAACAACATTACAAATGCCACACCGAGGCTGGAACCGGAAGAAATACCCAAAACGGAGGGTCCGGCCAGGGGATTCCTGAACAAAGTTTGCATTAGCAAACCAGCCACACCAAGTGCCATACCCGCTCCGAGAGAAACTATGGTTTGCGGCAAACGTGTTTTTAATACAATATTTTCAAAAATCCGGTTAGCCTCTTCACCGGTTAACAAGATTGCCTTTAATTCATTTAAGGGTATATTGACCGACCCCAAGACCAGATTTAATAATGCAAGAAGCACCAGCAATAAAGTTGCCAGTGCAATTACCATCGTTATTCTGCCTAATCGATGTATCATTTTAGCCTTTCGTAAAAATAAGGTTCGTAACCGGGTAATAGTTCCGGATGAAAGAAATGAATGTAATCACTTAGAAGTACATCAGGCTTCATTCCGGATTGCTCGTAATAAGGTTTCTCACGTATATTACAAAACATTACATTCTTTTCCCTAAATGCTTTAAAATCGGCATAACGCTGATCCTGCTCCAGCAAATCCTGCAAATTAAAACCAGCCTTTTCAGGATGAATAATACGCCAGAAGTCACATTCAGATGCTTTACTGTAAACAGTCTCAAAGTCAACCGGATAGGCTGCCTGCTGATCGTCTTTTATTATATAATCAGCTCCGGCATCACGAAAATAGTGGGCATAAAAGCTATCGCCACCCGGCACATACCAACTTCCTGAACGCATTTTTCCTGAGATTACGGTAGGTCGATTTTCCACATTTTTAGTAAGATTGGTTAATTCAGTGTAGCGGGTTTCTATTCCTTCGAAAATAGAATCCGCTTTTTCTTCCTGTCCCACAAAAAGAGCAATCATTTTCACCCATTCGGCACGGCCAAGAGGAGTTTCTTCATTGTAAGCAGCCATGGGAACCAATGGAATTCCAAGGTTGAGCAAGACATCAAATCCGCCTTCTTTAAATGGAGATACGAAAATCACATCGGGATCGAGAGCTGCAATCATTTCAATATTGAAGTTCCCCTCTTTTCCAATCTTCTTTACATTCCCTGCTTCTATCTGAGCATTCATGCCCTCATGCCTTAAGTAGCGGCTACTGTTTATCGCAACAATATTATCAATATCATCCAAGGCAAAAAAGTAGCTTAACTGAGTTGACGAAAGGCATATTATTTTTTCACAAGGCACTTTTATAGCAGACAGATCAGAAATGGGAGAATCCTTATCTAGCAATTTAAAAGTATCAAATACTCCATCTTCACCTTCTCTATGAATACTCAAGGTTGTATAATCCTCTGATTTTTCAATCCTAAATTCTTTGGCATGATTTAAAGGAACCTCTGAAGTTGACAATTGCGTTGAAATCTCATTCTCCTTTGTTGTTCTATTTTGACATGAAAGGAAAAGAAAAGCACCTGCAATTATCAAGTAAATTGAAAGATATCGTTTCATTATATTGTATTTAGGTTTTTGAATTTGTAATCGTTCAATTTTGCTACAACTCGTTAAACACCTTTTTCAAGTGACCAATCCAGATGTTTACAACTTCATCGTATTCAGCCAATCCTTTTAAAATAACTTCAGTTTCAAATCCCTCTTTTTTCAGGATGCTTTCCCAGCTATCATCTTCATTGCCAGCCATGTCGTTTTGAGCATGGTCGCCAGCCACCGTCATAAATGGTGTTAAAACAACCTTTTTAATCCCTTTTTCTTTTAGGACTGGAATGATTTGCTCAAGCATGGGATAACCCTCAACCGTTCCCAAATAAAACCTATCCGACTGTTGACTGAGATAATACTGAAAGCCCGGATAATAGATATTTGATTGATGATGTGTGCCATGCCCCATTAAAAGAACAGCACTAGTATCATCTAACTTGTTATAAAACTTATGGTTAATAAAAGCTGCCAACGATTGATTATCGGAATCAAGATATAGCAGAGGAGTTCCCATTTTAGCAACTTGTAAACCTTTGGGTATTTTATTGAAAGCCTCAACTGTTATTTTCAAATTTTCATATTCTTCCCCCGGAATAACATGCAAGGATTGAACAGCAACATGGGTAAAACCGTCTTCTCCCATTTTTGCCAAAGCTTCAGAAGGAGAGTCAATTTCTTCACCTCTCTTTTTCAGAATATTTCGAATAATTTTAGATGTATACGCCCAACGAACCTCAACATCAGGGAACTCTTTCTTTACTTGTTCTTCAATATTATTAAAGGCAACACGCGCCTCTGGATAACTGGTTCCAAAAGTCACCAAAAGAATCCCTTTTTTTATTTCGGGAGAATTAGCTGCTAAGACATTTTTAACATTCATAACCAAAATTGATATAAGCAACAGAACTACTATTTTTTTCATGTTCACTTTATATTTTTTGTTTTTCGTTTAACTCTTCTCACAGTCAGGACAAATCCGCTAATACTGATTCCCAATCCTAAAATCGACAAGAAAACCAATATTGATTTTCTTAACCATTCATGCTTTTTCAAAAACGGAATATCAAATGAATGCAAAAAGCGGTATATCCACCTGCGAACCCTTGAATTTTTAGTATGCCTGGTTACTTCATCACCATTCGCCGGATCGATGTACAACCAAGTTGCAGCCTCATCATCAATTTCTATTTTGTAAGCAGGCTCGGGCAGATAATGCATTGCCGAAGCAGAATAATAATTGTCGTAAGCAGGCTGGACTGATATGTTGAAATGAATATCTTTCAATACCTTTTTTGCATGATTTTCAACTTCATCTATTGATAGTTCCTGAAAGGGCTCAACTTTTCCTTTTTGTAAGCAATAAACTTCAGGGATCTGATAATCATTGTAGTAAACCCGGAATTGAGGTTGGTTAAAAGCAGTTTTCCATTCAATCTTTCGTATTCCTGTTTTTCGGTTAAGCGCATCGAAAATAAGCTCTGGAGTTGTGTTGTTATGGCCATTCAACTCTAAATCTTCATCCCAAACAATACGTTCTTTCTCTGATGATTTTACACCAGCCATCCAATCCGGTACATTGGTAACAGAAATAAAACCACTTAGGATAAAAGTAAAGACGAACAATCCAAAGAAGAAGCCTAAAAGGTGATGCCATTTATACCAGAATTTTTTGTAAGGAGTAATTTTTTTTGATTTACGGTTCCGAAAACGGACAATGCCCATATAGATACCGGATATTGAAACCAGCATTCCAAATACAGACAATACAATAACGACAGTTTTTCTGGCTCCCTGCTGTAATTGTAATTTTTTAAAATACATCCAATGAGGAATTGCGCCAAAGCGAGCACACCATCGTTCTACCCGGTCAGTTTCCTGAACAATTTCCCCAGACTTTTCGGACACATACAGTACCGTGTGTTTGGGGTCGTCCATATAGCATTTATAAACCGGGAACAGAGGTTTATAGTAAGACCAGGGAATCCACTGGTCAAAGTCATTCATTTTGGTTACCTGCCTAACAGGATAGCCATTAAACGACTCACTTAACTTTATTGCAAAATCTTCTGAAAAAGTTGTTATTGGAGCTAAAGTCGCGGCATCATATACTTTTTGGGCTTTTCTTCCGGAGTAAACCCGATAAACAGGTTTTCCATCGCAAATATCCAATGCTACATCTCCCTCAAAATCAGAAGAAGGGGGCTGTAATCCTTTAAACTGATCCGCATTAAACTCAGGAAGATGCAAAAACCGCTCTTCAAGGGAAGCATGAGTAAATCCCTGAAAAATCAGAACGATTCCCGAGATAAACCAAACCACAAACATCAGGCTCAATACAGAGCCCAATGTTTTATGGATTTGAGATATATATTTTTTTAGCCGATTCAATGATTACTGAGCAAAGTTGATTGTTAAGCCAGCGAATAAGGTACGCCCGGCATTAATTGTTCCATAATGAGAGCCATAAGGGCTATCATCAACATAGTCGAAAACATTATCGACCCCAAGCTGAGCTTCAACAACAAAACTACCCAGGTTTGTAACACGGTGGTTTGTAGTTATTTTCCAGATATCATATGCTTTTGCATTTCCATCTTCATAGAACTTTTCATCCTGGAAGCGACCAATAATATTCGCATTCAAGTGGTACGATTTCCATGAATGATCATATGACAATCGAATATTCCCATAATTTTGGGCAACACCTTCTAAGCGAATCTCATCATCACTTACATCTTTTGCATCAACAAAGCTGTATCCACCACCCAGGACAAAACCGGCTCCTAAATTCGCATTTACAAGAAAGTCAATTCCCTGAGAACGAGACTCATCAACATTGTAATGCTGCCTGCGTTTTTTTATTCCATTCTCTTCATCACCAGCCTGCAAATCAACTGTTTTATATTCAATTAAATTATCGACATTATTTACGTAGCCGGTAATACTCGCAGAAAGGAATTCGTTATTAAACTCGATTCCAGCAGAATAGAATTGTGATTTTTGAGGGTCAAGATCGGTATTCCCCATATAAAGAGTACCTCGTTTTTCGTAGGCATAATACAATTCTTTCAATGTAGGAGCCTTAAAACCATGACCATAGGTACCACGCAAGTTAAAGTTATTTAGTTTATACAACACGGATACTTTGGGAGTAAAAGCACTACCAAACTCTTTGTGTTTTACTGCACGAACACCAGCAACAATGTCCATGTTCCCAAATAATGTCATTTCATCCTGCGCATAAACTGCAATAGTATGTGCATCAGCCTCGCCATCACCCAATCGGTCTTCTGATACCATTTTTTCTTCCAGGTAATCTTCACCAATAGTCAGTTTATTATTATCCGAAATTGTTTTCACATACTTAAAACGTATGTTACTCATGCGCTGGTCATTATTGATGGATTTATCTCCGGCAGAATTACTACCTGATTCCTGATTGTATTTGTAATAGTAAAGGAACTTATCGTAATTATAATCTAACGAGATATAATCATTCTTGTTTAAAAGATATTTTGCACCTAATTCATAGGTATTGTCCTCGTAATAGTAACCATATTTCCCTACCGATTCTGGTCTGAAAACATCTTTTTGATAAATAGAATTTCCGGCATATAATTCCAATTTATCGGTAGCGCGGAAAGTTAAAACATGGCTAAATGTATGGTCTTTGTATTTATTTTGAGCCATGGCATCGGTTTCTACCAATTCACCATCATCTTCTTCAAATGGGCTAAGTTGCCAACCATCGCTACTCTTTTGGTTAAAATTGGCATTCCAGGAGAATTTTCCAAGATTTAGATCAACCGAATTCGTTTGCTGAAAAGTTGCATAATCGCGAATGCGGGTTGTATTCGTGATATTTACACTTTGCTTTGATTTTTTAGTAATAATATTTACAACACCAGCGATAGCATCTGATCCATACAGTAAAGAAGCAGCACCTTTCAGCACCTCAATCTGCTGAATGTTGTCAGGATTAATACGGCTAAGGTCATTCATTCCACCAACATCACCATAAAGACGTTTACCATCAACAAGTATCAGAATAAAATCGTTTGACAACCCATTGAGCGTAATAAAAGACCCCATCGTTCCCGGAGAAAAATCAAACGACGGACTAACATTTTCCATCAACTCTGTAAAATCAGAAGCACCGGTACTCATCACTACTTTTTTACTAATCATTTCGGTAGGAACCGGAGCTGATTTCAACTGATGAGATGTTCCTGTACCGGTAATCACGACTTCATCAAGGTTTTGTTTCGACTCTTCCATTTCGAAGTTTAAGGTATTTTCACCCGCATTAAGCGTGATGTTTTCCTCAATTCTTTTATAACCTGAAAAGGAAATAATCAAATCATAAGTACCGGGGGTAAGGCGTTTTATTTGAAATTCGCCTTTGTTGTTGGTTGCCGTACCTGTTGTTGTACCAGAGAAGTAAACATTGGCACCAGGCAAAGGTTGTTGGTCACTTTTTTGTGTAACCACACCTTTTAACACAGCATTTTGTGCATTAGCAAAAATTGCCGATAAAAGTAGCATTACAGCTACCAAGTAAATCTTTTGCATTGTAAAATT
>CAXXKK010000013.1:0-26094 GCA_963676845.2 Prolixibacteraceae bacterium
GCTAAAGATCAGGAAACAATCCAATTATGGAAAGAAATGAACCAATGGGTTTATGATGGTTTTGACATCACATACAAAGAGCTGGGAGTTGACTTTGACAAAATATACTATGAATCAGATACTTACCTGGTAGGTAAAGATGAAGTTCTCAGAGGTTTGGAAGAAGGCATTTTACAAAACGTGAGGACAATTCAGTTTGGGCAGATTTAACAAATGATGGTTTGGATCAAAAACTACTTCTTCGTAGTGATGGTACTTCCGTATATATGACTCAGGATATTGGAACAGCCAAGCTTCGTTTCAACGACTACAAAATTGACAAAATGGTATATGTCGTTGGTAATGAGCAAAATTACCACTTCCAGGTACTTTCAATTTTATTGGATAAACTGGGTTTTGACTGGGGAAAAGGACTACATCACTTCTCTTACGGGATGGTAGAACTTCCTCATGGTAAAATGAAATCCCGTGAAGGTACAGTTGTCGATGCCGATGATTTGATGGCAGAAATGATTAATGTAGCCCGCAAAACATCGGAAGAACTTGGTAAACTGGATGGATATACAGAAGAAGAAGCCCATGAAACCTATAAAACCATTGCTCTTGGTGCCTTGAAATACTTCATGTTGAAAGTTGACCCTAAAAAGAATATGCTTTTCAATCCTGAAGAATCAATTGATTTTAATGGGAATACAGGCCCATTTATTCAATACACGCACGCTCGCATACGTTCTGTAATGCGCAAAGCAGCTGATAAAGGAATCACTCCTGATTATGCTTTGGCAAAAGATTTATCGTTATCCGAAAAAGAACAGGAACTGATTAAAACAATCTCCTTGTTCCCTTCGGTTGTGAATGAAGCAGCAAATTCTTACAGTCCTGCGTTAATTGGAAACTACGTGTATAATCTGGTAAAAGAATACAATCAGTTTTACCACGATCATTCGATCTTGCAGGAAGAAAATTCAGATGTAAAAAACTTACGTTTAATCTTGTCAGAAAACACTGCCAAGGTTATAAAAACATCTATGAGCCTGCTTGGAATAAATGTTCCTGAAAGAATGTAAAAAAAATGGGAGCCGGTCGGCTCCCAGATTCTATAAATTGCGATTCGTGAAAAAGGGACTTTATTTTCTCTGCATGATAAGCAGTGCTTGTGTCTTTTTATTATTTCAGATTTTTGCTCATCTGACATGGAATTTAGGAAATTGATACGATCATGTAAGTTCATTTTACGAATGTCTTTAAAGGCACAATCTCTAAGTTCATTCCCCATTGGACAATCAAATATTAATCCGTAGAAACTCATAGCATTCCAATCCATAACACAACCCCTCTCCTTTTTAACCAGTTTAATTTCTCTTTCATTCATTAATCCTAAAAAAGAATGATTGGTTACCCTATTTAGTCCATTTTTTGTTAAAAAACTTATTCACAAAACCATATATATTAGATCTTTCGAGCACAAACTCTATTTATTCTTTATAAATAATGAAACTTATAATTATGTACCCAACTCATAAAATTTAAGAGAGATAAACAACTAATTAAAATTTAATGATAAGTTGTACCGGACCCTTTTGTTTTTGAGGAAAATTTGAAATAGATAAGCCCAAAAGTCTTACCCCTTTCACAAAAGGAAATTCATTTTTCAACAAGTCAAGTGCAGTTGCATGAATTTGATTTTGAGATGAAAACAAATCAGATATCGTTTTACTTCGTGTTATTTGTTCAAAGTCTGAAAATTTAATTTTGAGTATTAATGTTCGACCATAAGTTCTGGCCTTCTGCAAACGTCTCCATAATTCATCTTCGATATCTTGTAGCTTTTTCTCCAGGTTCTCTAAATCGGAATAATCTTCATGAAAAGTTCTCTCTGCTCCAAGAGACTTCCTTTCTCGTGAAGAAATAACCGGACGATTATCAATCCCTCTCACAATTTGATAATAATAAACCCCAGCTTTCCCAAATTGTCGAATCAAGTCAGATTGTTCTTTCTTTTTCAAATCAGCTCCGGTATAAACCCCTTGTTTCTGAAGTTTTTCAGCGGTTACTTTTCCTATGCCAAAAAACTTCTTAACCTCCAATTTCTCAAGGAATGATTCTGCCTCATCGGGTTTAATTACAAAAATCCCATCCGGCTTATTAATGTCCGATGCAACTTTTGCCAGAAACTTACAATATGAAACACCTGCCGAAGCAGTTAACCCTGTAACTTCTTTAATACGCTTTTTAATTTCGATGGCGATTAATGTAGCTGAAGGCTTTCCCTTTTTGGCATGAGTAACATCTAAAAAAGCTTCATCGAGAGAGAGTGGCTCAACGAAATCTGTGTATTCATAAAAAATATCTCTGATCTGACTACTTACCTTTTTATATTTTTCAAAATTACCTTTTACAAAAATTAATTTGGGACATTTCCTTTTAGCCAAAACAGAAGACATCGCCGAACGAACTCCATATTTTCGAGCCTCGTAACTTGCAGCAGCAACAACTCCTCTTTCGTGTTCTCCACCCACAACTACCGGCTTCCCTTTTAATTCAGGATTATCACGTTGCTCGACAGACGCATAAAATGCATCCATGTCAATATGTATGATTTTTCGTATTTGTTTTTCCATCCGTCTCTTCAACCAAAAATAGAAAAAATCACTATTAATAAGTTTAGATAAGGTGACTTTGGGGTGTTTCCTTATTTTTGTATTTCATCCCACAGAAAAAAGAAAAACCAGTATACAAAATGGGAAAAAGAAAAAAGCTGAAAAAGATTGAAGAAATTGCCAACAGCATATCTCATGGAATAGGTGTTGCATTAGCAATAGCTGGAGTAACCTTACTTGTTGTTTTTGCTGCAATTTATGGAAATGTGTGGCATATCGTTAGTTTCTCGATTTTCGGAGCAAGTATGATTGTTTTATATTTAGCCTCGACCCTATTTCACAGCGTCAAAAGAGTCCGGCTAAAATACTACCTCAATAAATTCGACCATTCTGCAATATACATATTGATAGCTGGTTCATATACTCCACTTACCCTAATATCTTTGAGAGGATGGATTGGGTGGACCATATTTGGATTGATTTGGGCATTAGCCATTGCCGGAGTTGTTTATAAGGTTTGGTTTCACTCCGCAAAATGGAGAAACTTATCGGCCTTACTCTACGTTGTTATGGGATGGCTTATCATTTTTGCAATAGTTCCAATCATTAATAATGTTCCTAATCGGTCTTTATGGTTTATCCTTGCCGGCGGACTCAGCTATACCGGAGGTGTCATCTTCTACCTCTTCCCTCGCGTACCTTTTTTTCATCTTGTATTTCATCTGTTTATACTAGGAGGTTCAGTTTGTCATTTTTTTGCCTTTCTTTTCTTGCTTCCTATATAATGGAAAAACGCTATCAAATTTTCATAAAAAGCCGACTTTAACATTTATTATCAAACAAGTACATGTGAATAATTGTATTTATTAGAAACATGTAGCCATGAAAGAAATATTACTTATACTATTTATTGGATTTTTTGTAAACGGGTATTCACAAGAAAAAGAAAACAACATGAATTTCAACAAACTAAACAGTTTTGAAAAATTTGTAATCATTGATAAGGGAACAGAAAGAGCTTTCACAGGAGAATATTATTTACACGATGAGGAAGGCACCTATTTATGCAAACAGTGCAACGCACCGCTATACCGCTCATCGGATAAATTTGATGCTGGGTGTGGCTGGCCAAGCTTTGATGATGAAATTGAAGGTGCCGTAAACAAAACACTGGATGCAGACGGACACCGAATGGAAATTACCTGTGCCAACTGTGGAGGACATCTTGGTCATGTTTTTTATGGTGAAGGTTTTACAGATAAAGATACAAGGCATTGTGTCAATTCAGTATCACTCAATTTTGTACCGACCCAAGAATAAAAACAAGTCGCTTTTTTAATAAAATGAAACTGTAATCTCAACAAACACATACTACAGAACATACATTTTTTTACTATAACATTTGCATTATAAGACTTCCTATTCATATCTTTCGATGTTTTTCTAAAGATATTTGATTGCAAACTTCGGACAATAAAATATTACTTGTAAAATCCTTAAAAAAAGGAGATGTTTTAGCCTTTGATACAATTTATAAATTGTATTCACAGAAATTGTATGGATTTGTTCTAAAATACATTAAAGACAAAGAAGACGGCAAAGAGATTGTGCAGGAAGTATTTATAAAAATATGGGAAGTCCGCGATAAAATTGATCTCTATTCTTCATTTGAATCGTTCTTATTCACAATTGCTTACAACACAACAATAAACCTTCTTCGGAAAAAAGCGAACGAAACAAAATACTTGAATTATCTAAAATCAATTCAAAATTTTGAAAGCATTAATACAATTGCTACCGAAATCCAATTTAATGAACTTAATTCTCAGGTTCAAAATATATTAAACGGACTCACGCCAAGACAACGGGAAATATTTAAATTAAGTCGGGAAAACGGTCTTTCTTTAGATGAAATTGCTGAAAAACTAGAAATATCACCCAATACTGTAAAAAATCATTTAGTAAAAACTTTAGCAATTCTAAGATCAAAAATAGATTCATCCTTGGTTGTCAATTTATTCTTCATTATATGTTTCTATAAACAACAATAAATCCCTTACTTCCTACAACTCCTCTTTTATTCTATATTTTGCTCTTTTTATGTGAAAAATATTCCTTTTTCAATTTTCTTTCATTTTTTTCAAAAAAAGTTAGTTTTTCATTAGTCCTAATTTACTTGTTAAGTGTATTCTATTATGAAATGAAGTTTTTAAAGAGTTACACTCTTTTAACTTTAACAAATTTTCATAAATACGGCACACATAAATGTGACTCCAATACAGGTATTACGAGACAATGAAGCAAGATCTATACAATAAATTTCTAAATAACAATTGCACTGAAGAGGAACTAAAAATATTTCTCAACGACTTAGACAACGATTTATTTGCTGTAAAAACCAAACATTTAGGAAGAAAAGAATGGTTTAAATCTTTAAAATCAGAAGAAGAACTGCTTAGTGATAATGAATCATCTTTACTATTAGACAAAATACACCACCAGATAAATATTAATTCAAGCAAGAATCAAAATAAAAGAAAGCTTAACAAACAAATTCACAAACTGCTACACGTAATCACTAAAATTGCTGCATTTCTCTTATTACCCTTACTTGTCTTGTACATATACACAGTCAAAAATAACCAATATGAATCATTGCAGTATGCCCACCTCGCAACAGATTCTATTGAAATAGTAGCACCTATAGGGAATAAAACGATCGTCAATTTATCTGATGGTTCTTTGGTCTATCTAAACCATGGAAGTAAGATAAAATACCCACAACAGTTTAACAGCAAAACAAGGGAGGTCATTCTTATTGGTGAAGGATATTTTGAAGTCGCACATAATCCGGATGTTCCATTTATTGTAAAAACGAAACAAATGGATGTAGAAGCACTTGGAACAGAATTCAATGTTTTAGCTTACCCTGAGGATGATATCATTGAAGCAACATTAGTAAATGGAAAAATTAATGTTGAAGGGAAAGATAAAGATGGTGATATAAAATATGTACAGGCAATGGATCCCAATCAACATTTAAGCTACAATACAAATACAGGAAAAACAAAAGTTATCAAAGGACAAATCGAAAAATACATATCCTGGAAAGACGGGAAATTAGTATTTGAGAATGAATCTATTGTTGAAATCACTGAACGATTAAGTCGGTGGTATAATGTTGACTTTGAATTCGAAGATGAAGAAATTAAAGACTATACATTTACTGTTACATTCGACAACGAAACGCTACCTCAGGTGCTTGAATACATGAAAATTGCAGTTCCTATAGATCATAAAACTCTGGCACGAAAAAAACTTCAGGATGGAACTTTATCTAAGCAGACCATAATTTTAAGTAAAATATAAACCTCTAACAAAAGAACAAATCCAAAACACTAAATGCCAATGAATTAAACCCCAAAAAAACAAACAGGAGAATGCTCTAACATCCTCCTGTATCATTTTAAACAATCCCCTTTATTTGACCATTAGGGATAGTTATTAATCAAACATTACAAAAGTATGAAAAAAATCAAACCTAGAATCCCTCATTGCTCCATGTTGGGTATGAGGCGTAAACTTTTATTAACCATGAAATTATCCGTATTCCTGTTTTTTATTTCACTGCTTACCAGTGTTGCGGGTAACAGTTATTCTCAAACCCAAATGTTTTCAATGGATTTCTCCAATTCTACAGTCAGAGAAGTTCTTCAGGAAATTGAAAATAGCAGTTCCTTCAAGTTCATGTACAGTGAAAATGTTATTGATGTTGACAGAAAGGTATCTTTAAACATTGATAACAAAAATGTTAACTACATCCTAAACGATATATTTTCAAATACAGATGTAGAATATACTGTTAAGGATAGAATGATAATTCTATCAAACAAAAAAGAACAACAAAATGAAAATGTAACTCTTGTAAATAGTCAACAAGCTACACTTACCGGAAAAATAGTTGATGTTTCAGGAGAGCCTCTTCCTGGAGTAACGATTATGATAAAAGGAACAACAAATGGAACAATTACCGATTTTGACGGTAATTATTCAATTGCAAATGTTCCGGAAAATGCAACCATCCAGTTCTCTTTTGTCGGAATGAAATCTCAGGAAGTAGCCTACACAGGGCAAGCAAATATCAATGTAACCCTGGAAGAAGAAACCATTGGGCTAGAAGAAGTTGTAGCTGTAGGATATGGTGTTGTAAGAAAATCTGATCTTACAGGTTCAGTAGCCTCTATTAAATCAGATGACATTAAGGCTGAAGGAAGCGGTAACATTCAAAAAGCATTACAAGGAAAAACTTCCGGAGTATCTATACAAGCAGCATCTGGTAGTCCAGGTTCTGGCATGAGAATTCTTATCCGGGGAACAGGTTCTTTGAACAATAACGAGCCACTGTACATTGTTGACGGTGTTCAGGTAGAAAATATCAATAACATCCTTCCTTCCGATATTGAATCCATGGAAGTTCTTAAAGATGCTTCAGCTGGTGCTATTTATGGTTCTCGTGCATCTAATGGTGTAGTTTTAGTTACCACAAAAAGTGGTAAAAAGGGAGAAATAAAAATAGATATCAATGCAAACTACGGTGTTCAAAAATTAGCTAACAAACTTGACGTTCTAAACGCCAGAGAATGGGCACAAATAGAATATGATGCAGCAATGGCTACACCAGGAGCAGAAGTGTACCCTATTTTCCAAGATCCTAGCCAATATGGCAAAGGAACTGACTGGCAAGATGAATTATATACTGCAGCTCCAATGTATAATATGGACGTTTCTGCCAGTGGAGGTACAGAAAACCTAACAGTAAGTGTTTCCGGTGGTTATCTTAAACAAGATGGTATTGTAAGGAATACCGATTACGATCGTACCAACTTCAGGATAAAATCAGATTTCAAAAAAGGTCGATTAACCATTGGAGAATCAGCTATCTTAAGTAGAGAAAACTGGCAAAACTCAGGTTCTCTAGGTGGTAGAGGTGGTGGTCCTTCTGGATCTGCACTAAAACATGTTCCTGTTTTCGATGTATATGATGATAACGCTATTGGTGGTTTCTCCGGTCACACAGCAGAATTATTGGATATTGGTAACCCAGTAGCCATGACTGAATTATTCGATCCTGAAGTGCATAGCACAAATCTTACTATCAACTTATATGCTCAATTAAACCTGGCTGACGGGCTGGATTATAAATATAATGTTGGTAGCACTAACAATTTTAGGTACAACTACAACTATACTTATCCTTATGCAATCGGGACTCAATTCACAAACCTCGATGCAGACTTAAGCGAAACACGCTCTGAGTCTACAATGTTATTACAAGAGCACACTCTAAATTACCTCAAAGAATTTAATAAAAGTCGTATTCAGGCACTTATTGGATATACCTTCCAAACAAATAAATTCCGCAACTTAAGCGGTGGGAAAAGTGGTATGCCCGAAGGTATTTATGTACTTGATGCAGGTTCTGCGATGACAACATCAGGAGGTTCTACAAATAAAAGTTCTCTGGAATCCTTCTTAGGAAGATTAATCTATTCCTACGATGACAGATATCTTGTTACTGCCACATTCCGTCGCGATGGTTCTTCCCGCTTCTCAAAAAACAACAGATATGGAAACTTCCCTTCTATTGCATTGGGTTGGACTGTTTCAAACGAAGATTTCTTCTCCAGTTGGGCAGAAACAGTAAATCAACTTAAGGTTAGAGCTAGTTATGGTATATTAGGTAATCAGGAAATTGGAAACTACCTATACAGTGCAGCTATTCAGCAAAGTAATTATGCAACAGCAAATGGACTTTGGGTTGGAGGAACATCTACCAACTTCGCCAGCACTGATATCAAATGGGAAAAATCTAAAACTATGGACATTGGTGTTGACCTGGGATTTTTCTCGAACAAGTTAACTGCAACAATGGACTACTTTGTGAAACGAAGTTCTGACCTATTACTACAGGTTCCGCTTCCATTATCAGCAGGTAGTGCTTCTGACCCAATGGTAAATGCCGGTGATATTACAAACAAAGGTTTTGAAGGTAACTTGGTTTACCGCAATAAAATTGGCAAAGTAAATTATGAAATCAACGGAACTTTTACAGCTGTAAAAAACAAAGTTGAAAGTTTGGGACTTGGATCTCAACAAATTTTTGGAGGAAACCCAGCATACGGTGCTGCATCATCTACTTTAACTCAAGAAGGCGGAGATGTTGGTGCATTTTACCTGATAAAAACTGATGGTATTTTCAATTCGATGGAAGAAGTTCAGGCTCACGCAAAAGATGGTAACCTTATCCAACCTTATGCCCAACCTGGAGATGTTCGTTTTGTTGATTACAACAATGATGGAACAATCAATGAATCTGACCGCCAACTTTGTGGAAGCCCAACACCAAAATTCGAATATGGATTTGGATTCAGGTTTGATTACAAAGGTTTTGATGCCTATCTATTCTTCCAGGGAACTTATGGAAATAAAATATTCAATGGAATAAAACTAGATATGGAAAATATGGTGCTTAATCAAAACCACTCTACTTCTGTATTAAATGCATGGACTGAAACCAATCACTCAGACATTCCTCGATTGGTAAAAACAGACTACAATGAAAACAACAGAACATCTGACAGATATTTGGAAAGTGGTTCTTATCTAAGGTTCAAAACCCTTCAATTAGGATACACATTAACAGGTGCCAATCCACTCTTAAACAAAGCTGGTATTTCCAGTTTTAGGATTTTTGCTTCTGCCGACAACCTATTGACTTTCACAAAATACTCGGGATACAACCCAGACCTTGGAAGATCAGGTTCAATTTTATCACGCGGTGTTGATTTAGGCTCAGTTGCCTATCCTCTATCAAGAACAGTAACACTAGGCGTTCAAGTTTCATTTTAAAAATAAAAATAGAATTTTATGAAAAAGATATATTTTTTAATTATAATTCTTTGTCCTCTGTTTTTTTCATCCTGTGAAAAAGAACTTGAGTTAAGCAATCCAAATCAATTATCAGATGGCACCTTCTGGAAAAACGACAATGACTTTCAGCAAGGGTTAGCAGCAACCTACAAAATGCTTCGTGCTTCAGGCCCATACTCAATTAATGGAATATACATTTCAAACCTTAGAGGTGATGATTTCTATCCTTACCCTGGAATATTTGATAATGTACAACTTTCAAGTTTTACAAATACAACAACCAATAATACAGCAAGCAACTATTATGCAAGTTTGTACCAATGTATTTACAGAGCAAATCAGGTAATTGATCATGCTGCTGATGCCGAAATATCCGAAGACTCTAAAAAACAGTTTATTGCTGAAGGTAAATTTTTACGGGCATTGTTCTATTTTGAGTTAGCTAAAAACTATGGAGCAGTACCTTTAATCACTTCTTTACCACAAACAACTGAAGATTACACCCAACCTGAATCATCAGAAGAATTGGTATATGAGCAAATAATCCAAGATTTAAAAGATGCAAAGGATGCACTTCCTGTTTCTTATTCTCCAGAATGGACAGGCCGTGCAACTAAAGGAGCAGCTATTGGAATGTTAGGCAAAGTATATGTATATACAAAAAACTGGGATGCAGCAATTGGTGAATTCCAATTAATTTCTCAATCAGACGGAACGTCTGCCAGTCCATACAATTATGATTTGTTGGCAAATTACGAAGACAATTTCTTAAGTGAATTTGATAATAATGTAGAGTCACTTTTTGAGGTACAAAACCTTTTAGTTGGTGGAACTACGCCTAACGCTCCTGAAGGACAAAGAGCACAAACAACAGGTACTCCTCAATATTTTGCACCTGCCGAAGTTCAGGGCTGGCCTATTTGTGAAGCAACAAGCAAAATAGTTAATGAATTTCAACAGGAAAAAACGGTAGATGGCGAAATAGACCCACGGGCATACAGCTCAATTGCATGGGATTACGAAGGTTGTATTCATTATCAACGTCCATTTTCTACTTTCACAGCAGGAGGTGGTAGCTTATATGCAAGTGGTTATTTTAGAAAATACCAAAACTACCAACAACCTTCGGAAGTTGCCATAAACCAAAACTCTGAAATTAATGACAAAGTACTACGCTATGCCGATGTACTGTTACTTTATGCAGAAGCTTTGACCATGAAAGGTGAAGTAGCTAATGCATATCCTTTAGTTGAAAGAGTTAGAAGCAGAGCAAAATTACCAGCATTGGCCGCAGGATACGATCAAGATAAAATGATGGAAGAAATTCAACATCAACGTATGCTTGAATTTGTAAAAGAAGGTCAACGTTTTTATGATTTAAAACGCTGGGGTATTGTGGCTCAGGAATTAGCAGATGCAGGCAAGGTAGCAGCTGAATATTACATTCAGGGGAAAAGTGATTATTTACCTATCCCTCAGAATGAAATCAATAACAATCCGGCTATAAACCAAAACCCATTATGGGAATAGCATAAGCACATAGGTAATAAACGAAAAAACACTCATAATCCGATTTTATGAGTGTTTTTTGCAACTTTATAGTATATAAAACCTCACCTTATACAAAAAGACCACTATTTTTTCAAGGACATATATTAAAAATCACTATGCTTAAGAATATGTTTTGCTTTGTCTATAATCACAATTCATTCTTCTTAAATGAAATAAATAATCAAGCTACATTTTGACTTGCTAAAGACTTAATAAAACCGTCAACACCCCTTATTTTACAGGGGGAGTATAGACTTTTTGGCAAAATAGACGTATCTTGTTTAATAGAAATCATCTTAAAAAAGAAAAAACTATAACTATGAAAAACCTATTTTACCTATTCCTGCTATGCATAGTCATTGCATCCTGCTCAACTCCAAGCACTAATCAACCAACAACAAATGTCCCGGGCTCTCATCCAATGATTGCCAATTCTGAAACAGCCATAACCGACACCGAATCGGGAAAAGTTGCCGGCTATCTTCATGATGGTGTATTTAATTTCAAAGGCATTCCTTACGCAGAGGCAGAACGATTTATGCCACCTCAAGAGCCAACTCCTTGGGAAGATATAAGAAGCTGTCGTGCTTACGGGCCGGTTTGTCCTATCAATGTTGAATCAATGATTTTGGATGACCCAATGGAATTTGCCCAGCAACATAACTTCGCATATATGAATGAAGACAGGTGTATGAACCTGAATGTATGGACAGAAGGAATTAACGACGGACAAAAAAGACCTGTGATGGTTTGGTTACATGGCGGTGGCTACACTGCAGGATCATCTTGTGAACTTCCTTCCTACGATGGAGAAAACCTGAGCCGCACAGGAGATGTTGTTGTGGTTTCTATCAATCACCGTTTAAACGTACTCGGATTCTTAGATCTTTCTGCTGTTAGTGAAAAATATGCTCAATCAGCCAATGTTGGAATGATGGATGTTGTTGCAGCTTTAGAATGGGTGAATAAAAACATTGAAAACTTTGGCGGCGATCCTGATAACGTAACTATTTTCGGACAGTCAGGTGGTGGCGGTAAAGTTACAACCATGATGTATGTTCCATCTGCCAAAGGATTATTCCACAAAGCAATTATGCAATCAGGTGGTGGCGGAACGTTTACCTCTAAGGAACAAACTCAAAAAGTTGGTCCTGCTATTTTAGAAGAATTAGGAATCTCCCCAAGCGAAATTGAAAAAATTAACGATGTTCCTTACGATGACTTATTAGCAGCCGGAACCCGTGCATTGGCAAAAGTGTCTGAAGGCTCAGGAGGTATGATGGGCGGATTAGGCTGGGCACCTTCATGCGATGGTGAATTTATTCCACTTCAACCCGGAGAACCAGGAGCTGAAGATCTTGCAAAAGACATTCCTGTGATTATGGGATCTAACAGGGTTGAGTTTGGTGCATTTTCTGCACCTGCAGATTTACTTCATGCTAATGAAGCTACAGTAGAAGAATTCCTTCAATCAACATACGGAGACAGAACCGATGCTTATATTGAAGCTTTTAACAGTGCATATCCCAATGCAAAATTACCATCAGACAAGACTGATGTGGATATGATGTTCCGCCCTACATTGCTTGATTTTGCTTCGTTAAAATCTTCTGTTTCCGGAGCTGCACCTGTTTACAACTATGTATTTAGCTGGGATTCTCCAATTTTAGATGGCATGCTAAAATGCAGCCATTGTATGGAAATCAATTTTGTTTTCAACAATATTGCCCGCAACGAACAATACACTGGCGGTGGCCCTGAAGCTTATGCTTTGGCTGAAAAACTAAGCAAAACATGGACTACATTTGCAAAAACCGGCAACCCAAACAATTCGGAAATACCTGAATGGGAACCGTTTACTGTTGATGGTGGAGCGACAATGATTCTGGATAATGAATCCGAATTAAGACATCATCACGATGCGGAATTAATTAAAATTGCTCAGGGAGGAATTTAACTTCATGATAAAAAAATAAGAGTAGATATTTTAGATCTTCCTAAAGTATCTGCTCTTTCTGTTTTTTATCCGAATCCCCATTAATCCAACGGGAATAAATGAAGTCAATATATTGATGCACTTTTTTCTTACATAGAATCATCAAAGCATCAATAAACATTCAGCATAAATTATTCATACAACACAATATTAAAATGAAAAAACTATCTATTTTATCAATCATCCTCTTAATGGCAATCAGTTCATTTGCACAGTTTGGAGGAGGTCCGGAACCTATTGTATCTCCTGAAATCAATGGTACAGATGTAACTTTCCGATTCAGAGCACCAAAGGCCATCGAGGTTATTTTATCTGGTGAATTTCTTCCTGCCAGGGAAGTTGAAACTCCAATGGGAACAATGACAACATCGGCTCCTGTTGAAATGACTGAAGGCGAAAATGGTGTTTGGGAATATACTGTGGAAAATGTTGCTCCTGATTTCTATACTTATTCGTTCACAGTAGACGGCATTCAGATGCTTGACCCAAGCAACCTTCAGGTTATTCGCAACGGTTCCAGTATAACAAACATGTTCATCGTTCCCGGAGAGAAAAGCAATGCATTTCTGGAGGCCGAATCACAAAAAGGTACACTTTCAAAAGTTTGGTATCCTTCCACAGCTTATGGTGCAGAATGCAGAATGTATGTTTACACCCCTTACGGTTACGGCGAGTCTAACAAAAAATATCCGGTACTATACCTACAACACGGAGGTGGTGGCGATGAAGATGCATGGTCTTCTTTAGGAAGAGCGTCACAAATTATGGATAATCTTATTGCTGAAGGCAAAGCAGAGCCGATGATCGTGGTTATGCCCAATGCAACACCTAACCAGATCGCAGCTCCTGATGTAATGGATCCAATTGAAGGTTCAACAGACCTATTCAGCATGGATATGGAATCAGACGAATTTCACGCTGGTGGAGTTTATACAGAAAGCTTAATCGAAGACATTATTCCTTATGTAGAATCTCATTTCAATGTCATTAAAAAGAAAAGTGGACGTGCAATTGCCGGCTTGTCAATGGGTGGAATTTACACCTTATACACAACAGCCAGAAATCCTGAAACCTTCGATTACATTGGAGTCTTAAGTATGGGATTTACTCCCGGAAGAGACCCTATTGCTGAACTAACTCCAATCAAAGATGCCGGGTACGAATTATACTGGGTTGGTTGTGGCGAAACAGATATGGCCTACGAAAATGCAGAACGTCTTTTAAAAGGACTAGACGATATGGAAATGGAATATACTTGCTTTGATGAAGTAGGCGGCCATACCTGGGATACCTGGAGAGTATGCCTAAAAGAAATGGCACCGCTATTATTCAAATAAACTTAAACTCAATCAAATTTTAATATGAAGAGATTTTTACTACCAGTAATTGCTTTATTAATTACAGCTTCAACTTTTGCTCAAAAAGGAACCGCCTTTAACGACCGTGTTTTAGAAAGCGACATTTTGGGACAAACCATTCATTATTCTATCTATCTGCCTGATGGCTACGAAACATCAACTTTAGATTATCCGGTATTATACCTTCTGCATGGAGGTGGCGATAATTGGAAAGATTGGCTATTAAAAGGTCAGGCTTCAGCTATCGCAGATGAAACCATTGCTTCGGGCGAAGCTCCTGCGATGATTATTGTTATGCCTGACGGAATGGAAAACTGGTACAACAACAAATACGACGGTACTTTCAACTACGAAGATTATTTCTTTGAAGAACTTATTCCTCATATTGAATCAACCTATCGTTGTCGTACGGAAAAAGCGTATCGTGCAATTTCTGGTCTTTCAATGGGAGGACGCGGATGTTTGCTTTATTCCTTCAAACACCCGGATATGTTCCAGGCCTGCTATGGAATGAGCATTGGAATGTACGGAGAAGAAAGAGCTAAAAATCCCGGATGGGGCGGCGGAACATGGGCTGGCGAAGACTACTTCGGTCCATTAAAGAATGATGGCAGCTTCCCTGACCTTTGGTATGAAAATGACACCTATACACTTGCGAGAAATATGCCTGACAATCAAAAGAATGCAGTTATTTTTCAAATTGAAATTGGTGACGATGAAATGAATCGTGACCAAATTGAAATGGTTTTAACCATGAAAGAAAACCAAATTCCACTGGAAGTACGTGTTTCTGATGGTGCTCATAACTGGATCCTTTGGAGAAAAAGTCTTCCTCGTGCCATGAAATTTGTAGGCGAATGTTTCATTCAGGCAAGATCAAATCCAAGAAGTTTCTAAGCTCTGATAAGGATGAAGAACTTGTATAAAAATAGAATCCTGCTCAGCTGTTTCCTCATACTTTTTGCATGGGGATCAGTGGCTCAGGAGGTTATTGAACTGAATGCTCATTTATCAGCTGAAGATAAAAACTCAACAATTGAGGAAGTTATCGAATATGCTGAAGATGGATCAATCTCCAGGATGAGCATGGTTACCCAGCCATCCATGACAGCTTATTTGCCGGATCCGGAAATTGCTACCGGAACAGCTGTTATTGTTATGCCTGGTGGTGCCATGCGTTTTTTAAGCTGGGTGAACGAAGGGACAAAAGTTGCCAGTTGGCTTAACGAGAAGGGGATTGCTGCATTTATTCTGAAATACAAACTGGATACCAGTGAAATGCAAATGGGACAAGGTGCAATGCCTCCCATGAGAATGAGCCTTACGATTGATCAGTTTGACCAATTGGAAAATGCAAATGCAAATCCATCAACAGACCCACATTCTGTAGTTGTTGCCAATAATGCAGGAGACGATGCCATGGAAGCGATTCGAATTATCCGTGAACGTTCACAGGAATGGAATATTGACAAAGATAAAGTTGGCTACCTGGGATTTTCTGCCGGAGGCGGTGTAGCTCTGAATGCTGTTGTTCGTAATTCAAATATTGAGACAATGCCCAACTTTATTGGTTCTATTTACGGACCATCAATTATCGATGTGGTTGTTCCCAATCCAGCCCCACCCCTATTTCTTGCCACTGCAGCAGATCACATGAATGTTGCTGCCGGTTGTCTGGCAGTATTCACAAGTTGGAAAAAAGCAGGAGGTGAAGCTGAATTTCATATTTACGGAAAAGGAAGAGGTGCATTTGGAATGACACAACAGAATTTACCAAGCGATTCCTGGATTGATTCATTTTATCTGTGGCTTCAATCCGGAGGATTTTAAAAATTATATGTTATAGAGCTTAATTATTGAATTAACACTCTGAGGGTTGTCTACAAATTATCACATAAAATCTTTATGAAATTAACAGACATAAAACCTTAAGAAATCAACTTAAATTTTAGCATTTCGGAAAAGACTAATTAACCGATAAAAATGAGAAACCTAGACTATACTATTCATACAATTCTCACTTCACTTATTCATGTTTTGGTGCATTACACTCATGCACAAACTTAATTCAAGCTTATACAAATCAATAAATTAAAACAAAGACTCAAAAAAATACTTAAATCAACGAAAAACAAAATGAAGAATTTTAAACCAACAAAAACGATTTTAAGCATTGTGTGCTCGTTATTATTTATATCAAGCACTTTTGCACAGGGAATGATGCAAAGACCTCAAATCACATCACCCGACATTGCTGACAACAACAACGTAATCTTCAATCTCTATGCTCCTAATGCTTCGGAAGTAACATTATCCGGAGGATGGATGTCTGGTTTTGGAGGCGAGCAAATGACAAAAACCGAGGAAGGTGTTTGGACTTACACTTCCGAAGCTCTTGCTGCAGACATGTACCAATACACATTTAGTGTTGATGGTGTTACTACCCTTGACCCAAGTAACATTCAGGTTTCAAGAGATGGATCCAGGTACACAAACTACTTCGTTATTAATGGTGAATACAGCCAGTATTATAGCATGAAGGACGTTCCTCATGGTACACTTTCAAAAGTTTGGTACGAATCACCATCGCTTGATATGGATCAACGCAGAATGTATGTGTATACTCCTGCAGGTTACGAAGGTGGAACTGATGATTACCCGGTTCTATACCTGTTTCACGGAACAGGAGGAGACGAAGATGCATGGACATCTGTCGGAATGGTTGTAAACATCATGGATAATGTAATTGCTGAGGGTAAAGTAGAACCGATGATTGTGGTGATGGCAAATGGAAACTACAACCAAAAAGTAGCTCCGGACAAAGCCACTCCTTCTCCGGCAAACTTCATGTCTGCTTATGATGAAAATGCAGGAAGATTTGAAGAAAGTGTCATTAAAGATATCATCCCATTTATCGATAGCAACTACAGAACCTACACCGATCGTGAAAACCGCGCTATTGCTGGTTTATCTATGGGTGGTGGACAATCTACTTACACTGGTTTTACAAACCCCGATAAGTTTGCATGGATTGGTTCATTCAGTGGAGCTTTTGTAGTGTGGCCTGGAGTTCGTCCAGGTCCAGGAGTAAATGATCTTGACATGGATAAATTAGAGAATGACGTTTTTCCTAATTTGGATTCTTCTATAAACTCCAAAATGAAACTTGTATTTCTGGGTATCGGAACTGAAGATCCACTTATTGACCCTCAACGTAAATTCAAAAACTGGCTACGTGAAAATAACATTCAGTTTGTAGATGCTGAAACAGAAGGTTACTCTCATGTTTGGGCTCTTTGGAGAATTGATCTAATCAAATTTACATCTCAACTTTTTAAATAAAAATCAACCTAAAAACTACTTATAGCGATGAATTTATCTCAATCAAAAAAAGGAATATTTAGCTTACTTTTTGTTTTCTGCCTGTTTTTAACTTCAACGGCGCAGGAAATTTCCATGCAACAAGGGCCACAGGTAAGCTCTCCGGTTATTGAAAGCAACAACTCAGTAACTTTCAACATTTATGCTCCCGAAGCAAGCTCAGTTGTATTGAGTGGTAGCTGGATGGGACAAGGAGACAATGGCGACTTCACAAAAAGCAGCGAAGGTGTTTGGTCTATCACATCAAAAACACTAGAGCCATCAATGTATCACTACAACTTCGTAATTGATGGAATTAGCACTATTGATCCCGGAAATCCTAAAGCAATGCGTGATGGAACAAGATATGCCAGTACGCTTATTATTCCCGGGAAAGAATCTGATGTTTTTGAAGCCAACGATGTGCCTCACGGAACAATTCACAAAGTGTGGTACGATTCTCCAACATTAGGTTTATACCGCAGAATGCTTGTTTACACTCCTGCTGAATACGAAGACACGAACAATGATTATCCGGTTCTTTACTTGCTTCACGGTGGTGGTGGTGACGAAGAAGCCTGGTCTTCACTGGGACGTGCAAACTACATTCTTGACAACCTGATCGCTGAAGGCAAAGCTGAACCTATGATCGTGGTAATGGGTAATGGAAATGAAAATCAAACTTCATCAGTTACAGAATGGCCAACCAACTCATCAACAACTGATCATGGTCCTGCACTTGGAAATGAAAGTCGTGAACAAACCGTTGAACGTGTATCCTTATATCCAAAAAGTCTTGTAAATGATATCATTCCTTACATTGAAGAAAATTTCAGAGTAAAAGCAAACAGTGCCAACAGAGCCATTGCCGGTCTTTCTATGGGATCAATGCAAACACAGATTACAACGATGACTAATCCGGGCATGTTTGAATACATTGGTTGTTTTAGCTTGGGTATTCACTACAACGACCAGTTTGAAGTTGTTTCCAATGACATCCTGATTCCAGCTTACGACAAATACCTGGAGACAATGAATAACAAATTGTTCTTTACCGGTGTTGGAACTGAAGACTTCTGCTACGAAGGCGTACAAACTCTTCGGGCAAAACTTGACGAGCACAACTTCAATTACATCTACAACGAAACAGGTGGTGGTCATACCTGGGCAAACTGGAGAGTTTACCTGGCTGACTTTGCACCACGATTATTCAAATAAGCTCAACAAATCATCAATTAACTTTCAACAAATTAAAAATGAAATATTTAAAAATCTTAGGAATCACTCTTTTTGCATTTCTTTGCTTAAGCAGCGTAAACTCTTTTGCACAGGAAATTTCCATGCAACAAGGGCCACAAATTACTTCGCCTGACATTGCAAGTAACAACACGGTAACTTTCAATATTTTCGCCCCTACTGCAAGTTCGATTTCAGTAAACGGAAGCTGGATGGGAATGGGCGAAAATGCAGAAATGACCAAAAGCAGTGAAGGCGTATGGTCGGTAACTGTTGGGCCGCTTGAACCATCCATGTATCATTACAACTTAATTGTTGACGGAATTAGCATTATCGATCCTGCAAATCCTAAAGCACTGCGCGACGGAACCCGTTATGCCAGCACTTTAATTATTCCGGGTGAAGGATCAAATGTTTTTGAAGTAAACGATATTCCACACGGATCAATCAATAAAGTTTGGTATGATTCACCAAGTCTTGGCTTATACCGCAGAATGTACGTTTATACTCCTGCAGAATACGAAGACAGCACTAAAGACTATTCTGTTTTGTATCTTCTGCATGGCGGTGGTGGTGACGAAGATGCCTGGTCATCTTTAGGACGCGCAAACTACATTTTGGATAACCTGATTGCGGAAGGAAAAGCTGAACCTATGATTGTAGTGATGACCAACGGAAACCCTGATCAGTCTGCAGCAATTACAGAAATGGACGCCCACCCATCTGATAATCCCTTAGTTATTGCTACCGACAAATTTCCAACCAGTTTGGTAAATGATGTAATCCCATATATTGAAGGTCATTACAGGGTAAAAGCAAACAGTGCCAACCGTGCTATTGCCGGTTTATCTATGGGCTGTTTGCATACGCAAATTGCATCACTTAATAATCCAACGATGTTTAAATACATGGGCTTATTCAGCTTAGGACTTCATCCTGAAGACAACAATCTTCGTGAAATCATGAAGCCACTTATTGCTGCCTATGATGCAAATCTGGAAACCTTGAAAGCAAACTATGAGCTTTTCTACATTGGTGTTGGAACAGAAGACTTTGTTTACGATGGAGTTCAAATTCTTCGTAAAAAGCTAGATGACAATAACTTTGAATACCTATACAATGAAACAGGTGGTGGACATACCTGGGCAAACTGGAGAACTTATTTGTCTGACTATGCACCTCGCCTTTTCAAATAATATTCTTTAATAATCAAACTACTTAAAAATGAACCATTTAAAAACAATCAAAAATTTGGGAATCGTCCTTATTTCCCTATTTATTCTAAACACGATGGATGTTTCTGCTCAGGAAATCTCCATGCAGCAAGGACCTCAAGTATCTTCTCCTGTTATTGCCAATAACAACAAAGTAACTTTCAGCATTTTTTCTAATTCTGCAAATTCAATTTCTGTAAATGGAAGTTGGATGGGAATGGGCGAAAATGCCGAAATGACAAAAAATAGCGAAGGCGTTTGGTCGGTAACAGTTGGTCCTATTGAGCCATCAATGTACCATTACAATTTTATTGTTGATGGAATAAGCATCTTAGATCCAACAAACCCCAAAGCCATGAGAGATGGAACAAGGTATTCAAGTACACTGATTATCCCTGGTACCGGATCAAAAAATGTTGAAGTAAATGATGTGCCTCACGGAACAATTCACAAAGTTTGGTACGATTCTCCTTCACTTGGGTTATATCGCAGAATGACTGTTTACACTCCTGCAGGGTACGAAGACAGCAACAAAGATTATCCTGTTTTATACTTGCTTCACGGTGGTGGTGGCGACGAAGAAGCCTGGTCTTCTTTAGGTCGTGCAAACTATATTTTAGATAACCTTATTGCTGAAGGTAAAGCAGAACCTATGCTTGTGGTAATGACCAACGGTAATCCTGATCAAACGATTTCTGTAAACGAAAGAAAAGTTGATCCTGATGCAGTACCTAGTGATGCCGCAAATACAATGGGAGCAAAAGATTTTCCAAACAGTATCGTAAATGATGTAATTCCTTATATCGAAGATCATTTCCGTGTATTGACTGACAAGAAAAATCGTGCTTTGGCAGGATTATCAATGGGTGCATTGCAAACCCAAATTACAGGAATGAATAATCCAAATTTATTCAATTATTTAGGAGTTTTCAGTATTGGTCTTCAAATGGAATTTGGAGAAGGGACAACCGATCTGATTGCAGCCTACGATAAAAATCTGGATGTATTGAAACAAAACGGATTTGAACTTTTCTACATTGGTGTAGGAAGAGAAGATTTTGTTTACGAAGGTGTTGAGTTGCTTAGAGGAAAACTGGACGAGCATAACTTCGACTACATCTATAATGAAACTGATGGTGGACATACCTGGGCAAACTGGAGAACTTACTTGTCCGACTATGCTCCTCGCCTTTTTAAATAGATTCTAACAAATACTTTATAACCAAAAACTTGATTAATGATGAAAACTAACAGACGTAATTTTTTCCAGACAATGGGAGTTGGAGCCGCTGGTATTGGTTTATCCACATTGCCTTTGTCTGCTTGTAGTAGTAGCAGCTCTCAAGCTCAAGTCGAAGATGACGGTCAAAAGTTATTTATCGGCGACAATATTGCTGTAACAGACACCGCTTATGGTAAGGTTAGAGGTTACATTTTAAATGATGTCTATCATTATCTGGGAATGCCTTATGGTGCTCCAACATCAGGTAAAAACCGATTTATGCCTCCTCAAAAACCGGAAGCCTGGGGCGATGAAGTATTTCCTGCACTTTGGTGGGGAAATTCAGCGCCTCAAATGTTGGATGGAAACTATTCCAATGTTTACGGTGCTTTCCGCGACCACTGGAATTATGACGATGTTAGTGAAGATTGCCTTCGAATCAATGTTTTTACACCGGGAATTAGTGATAATAAAAAACGCCCGGTTCTTCTGTGGATGCACGGAGGAGGTTTTACTGCCGGAAACGGAATTGAACATGACGGATATCATGGTGAAAATATAGCTCGCGAAGGAGATATTGTTTTCTGTTCTGTAAATCATCGCTTAGGCCCTATGGGTTTCTCAAACTTTGCAGGTGTTGGTGGCGATAAGTACAAAAATTCCGGCAATGTCGGGGTAATGGATCTTGTTGCAGCACTGGAATGGATCCATGAAAACATTGAAAACTTTGGAGGCGATCCGGGCAATGTAACCATCATGGGACAATCCGGTGGTGGAGCAAAAGTATGTACTGTATCTTCTATGCCATCAGCAAAAGGATTGGTTCATAAAGCTGTTGTTTTGAGTGGTGCTAGTACTCAATCAGGAGATAAAGATTATTCCGAAAAAATTGGAGAATACATCTTAAAAGAAGCAGGTCTTTCAGCATCTGAAATTGACAAACTTCAGGAAATGCCCTGGGAAGAATACTATGCGTTAGCAAACAATGCCGTTGCAAAATTGCAGGCAGAAACAGGAGCAACAGGTATGCGAGGTGGCTTTAGCCCGGTAATGGATGGCGAAATTATTCCTCAACATCCTTACTATCCTGAAGCTAACCCAAATGCAGCCGATATTCCAATGATAATCTGTTCAACAACAAATGAACTGGGAATGCCAATGGCAGATGCTTCTATGATGAACATCACGCTGGATGAAGTTCCTGATATGGTTCGCGATCGTGCAGGTTTTAGCTCCGGTTACGGCGATAAAGCAGAAGCTGTTGTTGAAGCTTATGCAAAAAACTTCCCGGATAAAAAACCAATTGAGATTTATTCCATGGTTTCAAGCACAAGGCAATCTGTTGTTGAACTGGCTGATACCAAATCAAAACAAGCACCTCCGGTATATGTTGCCTGGTTTGGATGGCAACCTCCATTATTTGACAACCGCATGGGTGCATTCCACTGTGTAGATATCTGCTTCTGGTTTAAAAATACCGATCGCATGATTACTCACACCGGTGGTGGTGCAAGACCACGTGCATTGTCTGATAAAATGTCCGGTGCACTTCTTCAATTTATGAAGACAGGAACACCAAACGGAGCAGGTTTACCTCAATGGGATGCATACACTTCTGAAAATGGTGAATTATTATTCCTGGATGATGAATGTGAAATGCAAAATGACCCAGACAGGGAAGCCAGAAAATCACTTAGTTAAGAATATCACTTGATCTATTCGCAGATAGTTTTATAAGTAAAAAAAGTTGCCCTTCGATTAAGGAGGGTAACTTTTGTTTTCATTCTCAAATCAACTAAAAAACAATTCTAAAATGAAAAATTCCGTAAAAAAGATATGGCAAGTTGCATTGTTTATTACAGCATTGCTACTAAGCAATAACATCCAAGCCCAATTCGCGATGGGACCATCTTCGCCAGTTGTAAACGATGACAACAGCATCACTTTTGCAATTACTGCCCCTAATGCTGAAAAAGTTTCAGCAAGCATTGGCATGCAAAACTACCCTATGGAAAAAGATGAAGATGGAGTATGGAGTGTTACAACCGAACCTATTGAACCTGACATGTACACCTACAGTTTCAGAGTAGATGGATTAAAAGTACTAGACCCTGGAAATCCAGATATGCAGGTTGGTGAAAGACCTGATTTCAATCTGGTAACCGTTCCCGGAAATCCAGCCCGTTATTACGAATTGAAAGATGTTCCTCACGGAGCTGTTCATATTTTGAAATATTATTCTACAGCTCAGGACATTAACCGTGAAGTTTACGTTTATGTGCCTCCTACATACAATGATAATTTAAATGCGAAATTTCCTGTTTTATATCTGCGCCATGGTGGCGGTGGAAACGAAACATCTTGGTATAATGAAGGTTGTACGCCTAACATCATTGACAACCTGATTGCAGAAGGTGAAACAACTCCAATGCTTATTGTAATGACCAATGGAAACCTTGTAAAAACTGTTGAGGGTGGTGCTTACGGAAGAGAAGGTATTGCAATCATGGAAGATGAATTACTTAATAATGTGATTCCTTTAATTGAAGACAATTACCGTGTTTATACAGATCAGGAACATCGTGCTTTAGCTGGCTTATCAATGGGTGGCGGACAATCATTCTATATTGGACTACAAAACACAGATGTATTTGATTATGTAGGCGTATTCAGTACCGGTATTTTCGGAGGTATTCCCGGATCTGATTTTGATCCTGAAGAAGCTGTACCTGGAATTCTTACTAACTCTTCAAAATTCAACGACAACCTGGAATTATTCTACATGTCTTGTGGAGATGATGACCCACGTCGGGAATTTACAGAGAAAGTAGTTGACACTTTTAAAGAAAATGATCTGGATGTGCAATACAAACACGAACCCGGATCACACGAATGGAAAGTTTGGAGAGCTAACTTGCATGACTTTTTGCCTCAAATTTTCAAGTAATAGTTGAACAGCGAATATTCTTAAAACTTTTAAATTCTGTAAATTAGCCTTAAAACATAGGCAAAAGAATATTCACCTTAAATTATTCAATATGAAATATTTAATAAGTATCATTTTCATCATGACAATGACTTTTAATTCATTTTCACAGGACTACAAGAAGGACATAATTCCAACAAATGACGGAGAAATTGAACTAACCATTATTGCTCATGGCTCGGTATTATTAAGCTACCAGGGGGAAGCAATTTATATTGATCCTGTTGGTATGTTTGGTACAGATTATTCTGTTATGCCCAAAGCTGACCTAATTTTGCTTACACACGCTCACGGTGATCATCTGGATGTCAACACCATTTCTGCAATAAAAAAAGATAATGCCTCAATTCTTGTTACCGAAGAAGTTAAAGCTTCCTTAGGCTCTGGCGAAATCATAAAAAATGGTGAAAGTATAACCATAAACGGTATAAAAATCGATGCCGTTCCTGCTTATAACATTGATAAAGAATTTCATCCCAAAGGTGCTTGTAATGGCTACCTGTTTCAATTTGGCGACAAAAAAATATATGTAGCCGGCGACACAGATTATATCCCGGAAATGGATGATTTAAATGATATTGAAGTGGCTATTTTGCCTATGAATACGCCCTATACAATGACTCCGGACATGCTTGCTAATGCTGCAAAAAGCATCCAGCCTTCAATCCTATACCCTTATCATTATTCAACAGCGGGTGCAGAGGAACTTCAGGAGCAAATGAAGGAACTCAAGGATTTATTGAAAGATGAAGATAGTATTGAACTTAGAATTTGGGAATAACTTTTTTAACAAAGAATTTGCTTTAACCAATTGCTCTCAAACAAAAGCCGAAAGAATTAAGTTTCTTCCGGCTTTTTAACTTTTTATATTATCAAAAATTGGAATCAAAGAACGTTAACCCACAAAGACTTTCATTCTAATTTATTCGGTGAAATATCATCAGCCTCCAAAACCAGATGATTGCACTGATGGAGGTACTAGTTCGCCTATTTCAGAAGCTTCCTTACCTTCTTCATCCAATTTGAAAATCATATAGTCGGTAGTACTTTCAGTGAATGGAGTCCACTCCCCTGCTTCAGCACCATTTGGGTCACTGTATTTTGCAAAATTAGTCCAGGCATCAATCATTCGGTTACTCAAGACAGCATCTTCTTCTGTGAATGGTCTCCACGCCCTGTCTAGTGTATGGAAGATGTACCACAACTCTGAAGAGTGATAAGCCCCTGCATCATCTCCGGGAAGCGCACGAGCAAATTGATAAGCATATGCTTTATTGCCGGCTTTTTCACGCTCAAAACAGAAAGCCTCAATGGTTTCAGGAACAGCAAGCATACCTAAATCATCCATTACAGTACCAATCATATAAGGGACATCAGCAACACGTTGGTTCAAAACAGAACTGCTAAAACTTTCAGGTGAAACATAACCATCCATAACAGGTGAAAAACCAACTCTTCCTCCTATTTCAGCTGCATAGTTAGCAGATAAGTCAAAAATTTCCTGTGTTGAGGCTGCACGCATTTTTTCAAGCGTATCATATCCTGCCCAATCCAAAATAGCTTTGCCATTAGCTTCAGCACTTTCTAATGAGCCACCACCTAAAGCAGCACGTTCAGAGATACCGCCACCACTCATGATAA
>CAXXKK010000014.1:0-29484 GCA_963676845.2 Prolixibacteraceae bacterium
AGGTGTGTGGCCTGCATACACGCATTCCCAAATTCAACAGCAAGCTTAACACCTTCCCATGGAACGACAGGTTGTGGTGCTTTCCAGCGTAAATCTCCCACTGGAGGAGCTGCAAAAGGAACTCCTTTATAAACATACACTCCGGGAGTCTCACTTTCAATTCCCTGAATTTGACCTCCTTCAATTTCTAAAACCGGATTTTTCTCTTCACATCCGAATAAAAAAACTGAAAGGGTAAACAATAGTAAAATAGATGAAATAATTTTCATAGTTTTTGAATTAATTGGAAATAGTTAGTTAACGAAAAAAGCTCATAACAGCATTAATCCCTAGGAAGGACTCTCAAACAAACTTACTCAAATTAAGTGACACTGACAATCACAAGAAAATGTGTAATAACAAGCAAGTACATTAGCAAGCAAAACTGCCAATAGTATTGCCGTTGTTTATGAAGTTTTAGAAAAGACTTATTTAGAAAACAACGAGAATATGAAAACGATGACGTTGAAGTGGTCTGTTTTCAGTAAGGTTATTACTTCCCGATACAGAAATTCTTAAAGATATGCCCCAACACCTCGTCTGTAGATATTTCACCGGTAATTTCTCCTAAAAAGTAAAGGCATTCTCGAATATCTTGTGCAAGAAAGTCGCCTGATATTTGTTGCTCCATCCCTGATTGCACACGTTCAATTGAGTCATACGCTTTTGATAAAGCCTCAAAATGACGAGCATTGGTAACAATTGTATCTTCTTCTCCTATTGCATCTAACGAAATAACATGCTGCATTTTCTCAATTAATTCATCCAGATTTTCCTTGCTTTTTGCCGAAAGAAAAACCTTTTCCTCATTTTTCAAAAGGACTAATTTTTTCAAGCCATCCAAGGTTTCATCATTTCCGGAATCAACTTTATTGGCAGTTTATTATCAAGTGTTGATCTGAAATGCGTTCACGTATCTTTAATATTCGTTCCTGAACTAAATGAAGAGGATTCGTGGTATCCACAACCAACAATACAATTGTTGCCTGTTCCAATTTACTATAGGAACGCTCAATACCCATGTTTTCAATTGCATCCGACGTTTCACGAATTCCAGCAGTATCGAAAAAGCGAAAAGCTGTACCATGAATATTAACAACGTCCCTCAATCACATCTCGTGTTGTTCCGTGTATATCAGACACAATTGCTCTTTCTTCATTCAACAAAGCATTGAGCAAAGTTGATTTTCCAACATTTGTTTCTCCCACAATAGCAACAGGAATACCATTTTTAATGACATTTCCCAATTGGTATGAATCCTTCAATTTAAAAACTACTTCGGCAATATTATCTACCAAAATCTTCAGCTGTGAACGATCTGCAAATTCAACATCTTCCTCGCTAAAATCGAGCTCAAGTTCAACCAATGCAATAAAATTCAATAATTGTTCTCTTAAAGATGAAATTTCAGAAGAGAAACCTCCTCGCATTTGATTTAGAGCAACTTTCTGCGAAGCTTTTGTTGTTGATGAAATTAAATCGGCAACTGCTTCGGCCTGTGATAAATCCATTTTTCCATTCAAAAAAGCCCGCTGTGTAAATTCTCCGGGACGAGCCATTCGGGCTCCCTTAGAAAGTAATAATTGCAATAAACGCTGCTGAATATATACTGAGCCATGACAACTAATCTCAATCACATCTTCACCTGTAAACGAATGAGGTCCTCGAAACAAAGAAACCACGACTTCATCAATTATTTCATCTCCATCCTGCATAGAACCAAAATGTAAGGTATTTGCTTTTTGTGTCGATAGCTTTTTTGATTTAACAGGAGATTGAAAAATTTTATCAGTTAGAGATATTGCATCTTCACCCGAAAGACGAATAGTTGCAATCGCACCCATTCCGGGAGAAGTTGCAATTGCGCATATAGTAGATTGATCAAAGCATAATATGCAAAAATACAAATAATGACTATTTATAGGCTCATCAACATTCAATTTTGAATAATTGTAATTGTTTGAATAGAAAAACAGCTTATATCTCTTCAATTTTTTGAGAAATACTAAACAAATGCATTACATTTAAAGTTCAGTTATAAAAATTAAGGCTAGTCGCTTTCAAACAAAAACAAGCACTATAATTATATCAATAATAGAGAAGAAAAAATGAGACACAGATTGAACAGGAGATTTTTTTATCCAATCGTAATATTTATAGGATTGTTATTTATGGAGTCGTGCGGAACAGTTCCATTAACAGGACGAAGCCAGCTTAATCTTTTACCTGAATCATCAATGGTGGAGATGAGCTTAACCAACTATGACGAATTTTTAAGTACAAATACAATTTCCCTCAAACCGGGAACAAACAGCTATGGTGAGAAATGTTGGGGCAAGGAATTTCGCAAGCTGTTGAGAAATATCTAACAGAAAACGGGTATGAAAGCTACGTAAGCAATTTCAACTGGGAGTTTCAATTAGTTGAAGATAAAACGCCTAATGCTTGGTGTATGCCTGGCGGAAAAGTAGTTTTTTATACAGGTATTCTGCCTTACACATTAAATGATGCAGGAATTGCAGTTGTCATGGGACATGAAATTGCACACGCTGTTGCCCGACATGGCAATGAACGCATGAGTCAATCATTATTACTGGAATTTGGAGGCATGACCTTATCGCAAGCTCTCAATGAAAAGCCAGAAGAAACACAAGCAAATTTTTTCAGCAGCATATGGCGTTGGCAGTCAACTTGCCGTTGCTCTACCATTCTCAAGGAAACATGAATATGAAGCCGACAAAATGGGATTAATATTTATGGCTATGGCCGGATATGACCCCAGAGAAGCTGTTGCCTTTTGGAGACGTATGTCTGCAAATGGCTCTGCATCTGTTCCTGAGTTTTTAAGTACTCACCCGATAGATGAAAATAGAATTGCCGAACTAGAAAAAATTATGCCTGATGCTCTTCGGATTTATGAAAACCGATAGTATGTTTATTTAATACTACCTGTTTGTTAACAGGTTTCCATTATTCTCAATTTTATTTTTTACTTTTGATAGGTAACAAACTAATTAACTTAATAAATAATGGAAGGCTCAGACAAGACGAACGAAATGATGAAGGACGAGACTGGCAGTAAATTTAAACAAGAAATTTTCTCTAAAGCAGTTCGGGCAGGTAAACGCACCTATTTTTTTGATGTTAAGGCTACTCGTAAAGACGAATACTATTTAACAATCACAGAAAGTAAAAAACGTTTTGATGAAGATGGAAAATTCCATTTTGAAAAGCACAAAGTTTTTCTCTACAAAGAAGATTTTGAAAAATTCTCGAATGGTTTAAAAGATGTTATTGATTTCATTACAGAACATCAACCAGTAGAAGAATACAGGGAAGAATTTGAAGATAGCCTGAAAGTTGAGGATTCTGAAGATAAGAAGCAGGAAGTAGAGGAAAGAGAATTGGTTAAAGATTATACCGATGTTGATTTTGAAGACTTAAGTAGATAAAAATATTTACTTCACACTATAAGGCAATTCAATTTTCATGAATTGCCTTTTTTATTAAAAAATGATATGATTCTTCTTGTTAACTAATCAGCCTATTGTACTTTCGCACTGAAAGTATCATAAAATGAACCTAATAAAACAGCTCAATACCCCTTTTCCACAAAATCTGAAACGATGGAAAGTTATCTTCTTTGTAAGCCTGTTTATTTCATTATTCCTTTGGCTTTTTCAACCCTTTGGCCTTCAGACTTTAGATCATGAATATAAAGACCTCATACTAATAGGTTATGGTTTAGTTACTTTCGTGATATTAATATTCAACCTAATACTTATACCAAAAGTATTTTACACTTTTTACCAGGATGAGAACTGGACTATTCTAAAAGAAATATTACATCTGAGCTGGATTATTATAAGCATTGGCATTGGAAATTATTTTTACTCTTATGTATTTTCTATAATTCCATGGATTGGAATAAATGGAATCCTAGTCCTTATTCTGGATACATTTTTTATCGCAATCATTCCAATAACAATTACAATAATTATAAGGCAAAATGTTCATCTAAAACAAAACATTAAGCATTCCCATCAAATAAATTCTCATATCAGTGATTATCTCAAAGAACCTGCAAATACCAAACTTATCCTACAGTCGGGCAACCAACAACTTCACTTCAACATTGATGAAATAATTTTCTTCGAATCAGAGGGAAACTATATAAATATCCACTACCTGGAAAACCAAATATTAAAAAGCAAACTTATTCGTAATACCCTAAAAAATATTGAAGAAAGATTAAGCGACAAAACTTTTTTTAAAAGTCACAGAGCATTTATAATTAATACTTCTTTTATAGAAAAAGTGAAAGGGAACTCTCAGGGCTTAAGTGTTCAACTAATAAATATTGAAAAAGAAATTCCGGTTTCAAGGAGCAACATCAAAGAATTTAAAGAATTAATGAATTCAAATTAAGGTTACCATCTATCACCATAAAATTCTGCTCATCACATCTTCTATGCCATTCACCACAAATCCGTGCATCCTATCCCATTCCTATTGATTTTCAGAAGCTTTGAGATATCATTGCAGAAAGAATTTCAAATAAAAATTTATAAAAAATGAAAAAGAACAGATGGATTGCTTTAACTGCGTTAGTATTATTTTTAATCGGAATCTTATTTGAATTATTCTATGGAAAACTATTTAGCTCCGGATTTAATAGTTTTGATTATTTTGCAGTAGGTAACTTTGCTTATGGAATCTTTGCTGCAGGTAATTTTGCTTGTGGAATTTTTTCAATAGGTATTTTCTCCATCGGAATATTTTCCATTGGTATTTTTAACATCGGGTTATATGCCATTGGTATTTTCCTTATTGCCAAAAACAAAAAATCCCCTAAAACTCTATCTTTCAAAAGTTAGAATTAGTTACATTCTCCTTGTAAACACAACTTAGCAAATCAACAACTAATCTATTATGAAAATAATCATCTAAAATGTATATTTGGATGTCCAAAATTTAGTCCTTGCCTATTTACTATGGTACCTATTTTAGGCACATAATTAATTTACACTTTCAAACATTTAAAAGATGAAAAGATTTACCATTCTGAGTTTAGTTTTATTTGTTTTTATGAGCATTTCTGTTTATGCACAACCAGGAGGGATGCCTCCGGGTGGAATGCCTCCGGGTGGACGGTCAAATGGTTTATTAAATCCAACAGAAATTAAACCACATGACACCAGCACTACAACAATTTTAAAAGGCATGTCTAATGAAAGACATGATTTTAGAGAAATTCCTGCTGATAGCGAAATGCAACTAATAAAAGATGTTGTATACCGTGAAACAAAAACTATTGATGGCGATCCATTATCACTTAAAATGGATGTTATCACATACAAAGACAATGAACCTCGTCCATGCATAGTTTATGTAATTGGAGGTGGATTCTCACATGCAATAAAAGAACGTAACCTGTATGACCGCTACGAAGTTGCTAAAGCAGGTTACGTTATTGCCAGTATCCAATACCATGTAATTAGCACAGGTATTTACAGCGATGCTGTAAAAGATATTAAGGCTGCTATCCGCTACATGCGTGCTCATGCTGATGAATACGGAGTTGATCCTGATAATATTGGCATATGGGGAGAATCTGCCGGTGGTTATTTAACTGCAATGGTGGGAACAACTAATGGAGTTGAAAAGTTTGAAGATGGAGAAAACCTGAATCAAAGCAGTGATGTAAAAGCAGCAGTTGATGTTTACGGATTATCGGATCTTACAAAAGTTGGTGATGACTATGATGAAGCAACAGCTCAATCACACTATACAGTAAGTTCTCCTGACGGACAATTCATCCACGGAAAAGACAGCGGTTTAACAAGTTTGGATAAACCAGAAGTTGTTGCTCAGGCAAACCCAATTACGTATGTCGATAAAAATGATCCTCCATTTTTACTTTTCCACGGATCTAAAGACACAACAGTTTCTCCAAGTCAGACACTATTATTGCACAATGCGTTAAGAGAAGTTGGAGTTTCTTCAACCCGCTACCTGCTTGAAGGTGCCGGACATGCGACAGCTGAATTCTCTGATCCAAGAATCATCGAGATCATTGTTGATTTTATGGATAGCAACCTGAAATAGAAGTTGTACAATATTAATTCAATAATGATGAAAAAGATTAGTGTTCTCTGTTTCATTTTTATACTCTTTCTGAGTATTTCAGGTTTCGCTCAAGGCATGATGGGATTGGTAAATCCCAAATACATTACGCCGTCAGACAACAGTACAAGTACGCTTTTAAAAGGTCTTTCCAAAGAAAGGCGCGATTTAAGAGAACTTCCTGCCGACAGTGGCATGGAACTTCTTCAGGATTTGGTTTACCATGAAACCAAAAGTATTGATGGTGATCCCATGTCCATGCTTATGGACTTAATTGTTTTTAACGATGATGAAGTTCGTCCATGTGTGATTTTTATCACCGGAGGAGGATTTATGATGGCTCCCAAAGGTGCTCATCTTTATGACCGTTACGAACTGGCAAAAGCAGGGTATGTTGTTGCCAGCGTTGAATACCATGTTGTTAGCAATGGTATCTACAGCGATGCTGTAAAAGATATTAAAGCTGCAATCCGCTACCTTCGTGCCAATGCAAAAGAATACGGAATTGACACCAACAACATTGCTGTTTGGGGCGAATCAGCCGGTGGTTATATGACTGCCATGGTTGGCGCAACAAATGGTGTTGAAAAGTTTGAAGAAGGTGAAAACCTGGATCAAAGTAGTGACGTACAGGCTGCTATCGACGTTTATGGTTTGTCTGATTTAACTCAAATCGGTGCCGACTATGACGAGGACGCTGCCAATTCTCACTTTACCCTTGATTCTCCGGATGGAAAATACATTCACGGAAAAGACAGCAGGTTAACAAGTTTGGATAAACCCGAAGTTGTAGCTCAGGCTAACCCTGTAAACTATGTCGATGAGAATGATCCTCCATTCCTGTTACTCCACGGAACTCAGGACATGTTGGTTTCTCCTAGTCAGACTTTACTAATGCACAATGCGTTACGTGAAGCAGGTGTTCCTTCAACACGTTATGTCATTGAAGGCGCAGGTCATGCTACTGCTGAATTCTCAGATCCTCAAGTAATTGAAATCATGATTGACTTCTTAGACAGTCATTTGAAATAGAATTATTAATCATCGGATGATATGAAATCATCCGATGATTTTCTTTTAAAGGGGAACCACCTCTTTCTTCATCATTTTCACAATCTCCTCTCCCATAATCTTTATTCCTTTTTCAATCTCAGGAAAATCTGCATTTGAAAAATTCATTCGCACCGTATCACTTCCCTGCCCTTTTGTATAGAAGGATTTTCCGGGAACAAAAATTACACCTCGTTTCATGGTTCGTTTTACCAAATCATCCGAATTTACGCCTTCCGGTAAGCTAAGCCAGATAAACATTCCTCCCGAAGGTTTTGTCGCACGAACTTCATCTGGCAGGTAAGTGGAAATCATATCACTCATAAACTGACAATTTTCCCAATACTTTTTCCGAACCTTTGCCAAATGTTCTTCAAGATCATTATTCATCAGGTAATGGTATAAAACATATTGAGTTAGATTGTTGGGATTTAAATCGGTTGATTGCTTGGCTTTATCAAAATGTGGAACCAAGTCAGGAGGTAAAATCACCCAACCATTACGAAGTCCGGGAGCAACCATCTTTGAAAAAGAACCTGTCCAGGCCACATTATCCGGGGCATATTTCCTGACCGGAGCCGGGAATTGTGTTTCAAAATAGATTTCGTTGTAAGGATCATCCTCCAATAAAAACTGGTTGTACTTCTTTAACAGCAAGGCCAGACTTTTTCTCTTTTCCTCGGAATAACTTATCCCTGATGGATTCTGAGCATTGGGAACTGCATACATCATCTTTACAGAAGAAGACAAATACAATTCTTCAAGTTGATTTAGGTTAGCGCCATCATCATCCAAATCAATTTCCACAAAATTTGCAAGATAGGCTGAAAGAGCCTGTATTGCTCCCAGGTAACTTGGTCTTTCAATAACAACGTCATCTCTCTTATTAACAAATAACTTCCCCATTATATCTATCGCCTGTTGCGATCCATTTGTAATAACCACCATATCTGCAGTTATATCCATTCCATACTTATCCGTATACCTTGCAGCAATCCACTCACGAAGTGGCAAATACCCCATGGAACCAGCATATTGAAGAATAGATTCTCCATACTTGGCCATTACAGCCTGAGCGCTTTTTTCGATTTCTTTAACCGGAAATAGTGAAGGATTTGGCAATCCACCGGCAAATGAAATTACATCACTTTGATTAGCAACATTAAGAATACTTCGGACAAAAGACACCGGAATATTCCGGTACTGCTTCGACAACTTTGTTTCAAGAAAATTATTCTCCATAGGTTTTTATTTTAAATGAATAAATATCAAACAAAAAGCCCTTCCCGGTTACCACACCAGAAAGGGCTTTCAATAAAATGCAAAACAGTCCCGCTCCTAAGTGGTAATTTCCACACAGAAAATAATCGCGACCGCCGCTAATATGTGTTCAAAATGTTTCATAATGAAAAGGCCATCCTCTATAAAAGAGAATGGCCTCAGCTTATTTTATATCTTAAAATCCATACTCTTTCCGCTACATAACGCTGACCGCGCACGCAATTGCAGAAATTGTATAGATTGAATTTGTCATCATTGTAATTACAAAGGAAGTGATTATTTTTTTATTTCAACCATTTATCCAGCCAATTTTTAAAAACCCGCTGCCACAATATCCCATTTTGTGCAGATGTAACCCAGTGACTTTCTTCGGGAAAGTAGAGAAACTGAGCTGGCACATCACGCAAAACCGCGGCATTAAATGCTCCCATGCCTTGTGTGTATGGAATACGAAAATCCTTATCACCATGAATAACTAAAATTGGAGTATCCCATTTATCTACATTCAGATGAGGAGAATAGCTGTAAGATTTTTGAGCTGCTTCATTTGACTTATCCCAATACGGACCACCAATATCCCAGTTTTCAAACCACATTTCTTCTGTAGTAACATACATCTGGTCAAGGTTGAAAATTCCGCAATGCGAAATAAAAGCTTTAAATCTTCCTTCATGAATACCCGCTAAATAATTCACAGAATAGCCGCCATAACTGGCACCAACAGCACCTAACCTGGTTTCATCCACATAAGGTTCTTTAGCCAGTTCATCAATTGCAGACAGGTAGTCCTGCATATTTAGACCACCATAATTTTTACTGATCTGTTCCAGCCACTCCATTCCAAAACCGGGTAATCCACGACGATTGGGAGCAACAACAATATAGCCATTTGCTGCCATCATCTGGAAATTCCAGCGGTATGACCAAAACTGACTAACCGTACTTTGCGGACCTCCCTGGCAGTACAAGATGGTTGGATATTTTTTAGATGGATCAAAATGTGGAGGGTAAATCACCCAGGTAAGCATTTCTTTATCATCTATGGTTTTTATCCAGCGACTTTCAACCTTTCCCATTTCCAGTTGTTCCATCAATCCGCTGGTAACATCTGTCAAAGCTATGTCGCTGCCAGATTCCTGATCAACGATATAAAGCTCGGCAGATTGTGACATGGATACTTTTGAAGCCAATAATTTTCCACCGGGCACTTCTGCTACAGACTGGTAATTGTGAACGCCATTGGTTAAACGGTTAATTTTTCCACCTTCAATTTCTAATTTATAAATCTCATCTGTAGCATGAATATCGCTAACAAAAAAGATGGACTGGCTATCATTACTCCAACTTAAGCTTCCGGCATTTTGTTCCCAACCTTCTGAATAGTTTGTTTTCACTCCTGTTTCAAGGTTCATCACAAACAATCGGGTTTGATCTGATTCGTATCCATCACGTTCCATGCTTGTCCATGCAAGGGATTTACCATCGGGAGAAAAGGTTGGATTTTTGTCATACCCCTTGTTTTCGGTTGTTAGATTTGTCGTTTCAGTTGTTGCTAAATTATACAAATAAATATCTGTATTGGTAGACAAAGAATAAGCTTTTCCGTTCAATTTTTTGCATGAATAAGCAATCGACTTACCATCTGAACTCCAGTTTATCTGTTCCAATCCATCGAAAGGTTTATCCGGACTGTCAAACTTCTCTCCTTCCATGATATCTTTTCCGGAAGTAATTTCGCCACTTCCATAGTCTGCAACAAAAATATGGTTGTAGGTATAATCAGACCAGCTGTCCCAATGACGGTACATCAAATCATCCTCTAAACGTGCATTCGCTTTAGGTAAATCAGGGAACAAATCATGAATATCATCATCTAACTTTACAGCTTTTGTATACAATATTTTAGATTGATCCGGAGCATATTTAAATCCGGTTATGCCACCTTCAATATTTGTAACCTGCTTGATTTCTGTCCCATCCGGATTGATTTCAAACAACTGTACGGCATCGTCTACATTAGCTAAATAGCCAATTTTATTCCCATCTGGTCTCCAACGAGCATCAGATTCTTTAACTGCTGTATTTGTAATCTGATTTGTCTCTCCTCCTGAAACCGGGACTGTATATAGTTCTCGATACGATTTATTTTCTTCAATATTGTAATAAGTTACAGCAAACAGGACAGTTTTCCCATCTGGAGATAAACACTCATTACTTATTCTGCCAAATGACCAAAGCACTTCCGGTGTCATTATATCTGACTCCAATTGTGGAATTTCGGGAACGTACGTTTTATTCTCTTCTGTCATATCATTTTCATTTATACAACTACCCAGAATGGCAATCATTGCTATTAAAACTAGTATTTTTTTCATGGTATTGAGTTTTTCAGAAAAACAAAATCATATCAAATAGAAAATGTATCATCTTCATTTTTATATCAGTATTATAAATTGAAAATTGTAACATTTATTTTCTATAAAAACAATCCATAAAAAGGAACTAAATCTTAGTGGATTATAAAAACAAAAGAGAGATTGGTTTACCCAATCTCTCTTTTTATATCTCTAATAAGTAAAAAATTAGATCGTATCAATTTGATAAGGAGCCCTCATTTCATATTTCATGATACGGTGATTGTTAGCTTCTTCATCATTCATGAATTTCTTAGCAATTGGATTCCAAGTCAATGTTCTCTTAAGGTCGTAAGCAATGTTACCAATGTTACAAACTGTTGCAGAACTGTTACCATATTCAACAGGAGTATTAGGATCGATACGTGATTTTATACCATCAACGAATGAACGATAGTGTTTTGTATTCACTTCGTAACCATCACGACCAACACCAGCTCTGAAACCACCGCCCTCAGCCATTCTGGCTTCACGTTCAGCAGCTTCTTTAGCTCTTGCTATTCCTTCTTCTTCATAAGTCATTCCTTCATAAGGATCTGCTTTTGGCATTACGGTATCATCTTGTCCTTCTCTTGACCATTCTGGATTTGAACAATAATAGTTACTTCTTGAAGCGAAAATCCATCCATTTTCACCATAAATTTTCACACTATTTCCACGATCTCCATCCCATGGATCACAGTGTTGAACCATTTCAATACCATTGTCATATACGTAAGTAAGCGCTTTATAAGGACTAGTTTCAGGAGCCATTACAGTGATAGGAGCAGAACCATCTTTGCCAATAGCCCATTGAGCAATGTCAAACATGTGAGCACCCCAGTCAGTAGTATAACCACCACCAAGACCTTTATGCCAGCGCCAGCCACCCCAGCCGCCTCCGGCAGGACAAAGTTCATCGTTATAATAGTATTCTGTAGATAATGGTCCTAACCACTTATCCCAGTTCAAATCTTCTGGCACAGGCTCAGCTTTATAATCAATTTCATGAGGGCCATCACCAACAGGTGCATAAATCATTTTAATTTTACCTAAAGCACCTGAATGTGCAATTTTTATCATCTGTTCGAATGTAGGCATAGAACGTTGCATACTACCTGTTTGCATAATACGGCTGTATTTGCGCGTCGCTTTTACAAGTTGGTCACCTTCGAAAACAGTAAATGACATAGGTTTTTCAACGTAGATATCTTTACCTGCCTGACAAGCAGCAACACCAATTAATGAATGCCAGTGGTCTGGAGTAGCGATAATAACTGCATCGATATCTTTATTTTCCATTACTTCCTCGAAGTTCTCATATGATTTGAAGTTTTTTTGACCTGCTTCTTTCATACTTTGCTCAAATGCATCACGTTTACGGCCGTAAACATCACAACCTGCGATAACATTAACATCTCCAAGACCAGCATGATTACGTGCAACACCAGGTCCCTGAGCACCACAACCAATAAGTGCTATATTAATAGTATCACTTGGAGCTGCATTACTCATAGAATTAGCGCTCGCAAAAACAGATTTTGATGCAAAAACGGCTCCCGCAGTACCTAAAGCCGAAGCTTTCAGAAAGCCTTTTCTGGATAATTTTGAACTCATAATTTGATAAATTTAGATTAAAATTGGTTAATTTTTAAAAGTAGAAATATTTTACAATAACTACTAAGTATAAACTTAAATAGTTCTTAAATATGTCCTATAATATTTTTCTGATAGTTTATATATAGTTAATTCAATCTCATTTCACCTCAAAAGCAAACATCTCTTGATTCTCGACGAAACCTTCCAATTTATCGCCAATTTCAACAGGACCAACACCAACTGGTGTTCCGGTATAGATAAGATCGCCTATTTTTAAGGTGAATATTTTTGAGATATTACTGATCAACTCATCTATTTTAAAGATCATATCTGCTGAATCTCCATTCTGAACCAGTATCCCATTTTTCTTTAATTGAAATTTGATGGAGTCTAAATCTGGCAATTCTTCTTTTGCAATAAAATTCCTGCTAATAACTGCTGAATGATCAAAAGCTTTTGCCTTCTCCCAGGGGAGTCCTTTATCTCGCAATTTACGTTGAAGATCACGTGCAGTAAAGTCAATTCCAAGTCCTATTTCGGAATAATAACGATTGGCAAAACGTTGATCTATGTTTTTACCCAATCGATTTATTTTTACAACAAGCTCACATTCATAATGTAAGTCATTGCTAAAATCCGGAATATAAAAAGGCTCATTATTTCGAAGCAGTGCCGTATCTGGTTTCATAAAAATTACAGGTTCTTCCGGAATTTGGTTATTCAATTCCTTCACATGCTCCCTGTAATTCATTCCTATACAAATAATTTTCATATTCGAGTTATAAGTAGCGAGTAATGAGTCGTGAGTTTTAAACGAAACAGACTTTTCACTAAATATCTTTCATCTTCAACTTGATATTTGTAAGAACCTTTTTGGTGTATAATGGGAATTCGCTATTCATTATCCAACCAAAATAGCCCGGTTGTTCTCTTAACACCTGTTCCACCGGGATTCCTTTATTCTTTCCAAAATTGAATACTTCAACACCTTTATCATTGTACACAATGCGACCAACAAAGTCAACATTTCGGTCATAAGATGAGAACTCACTTAAAGCTTCGACTTTATTCTGTATAGGCTTACTTACTTTTCCGTTTCCATCTTCATATTCAGCATCCTGATACACATCAAGCTGAGCTTTCAACACTTCATAAGTAGCTTTGGTATCAGCCATAGCGCCGTGAGCTCCTACAAGTTCCTGCTGACAATAAAACTTATACGCAGCGGCCAACGTACGTTTTTCCATTTTGTGAAAAATGGCCTGTACATCAACAAATTTTCGTTTTTTGAGATCGATATCTACACCAACTCTTAAAAATTCTTCAGCCAACAAAGGAATATCAAATCGGTTTGAATTGAATCCGGCCAAATCACATCCCTCAATAAACTTCGCAAGTATTTTAGCCACTTCTTTAAAAGTAGGTTCATCTTTCACATCTTCATCATAAATACCATGAACCTTACTAGCACCCTCCGGAATTGCCATTTCAGGATTAATGCGATATTCCTTTGTCTCCTCATTCCCATCAGGAAATACTTTTATCAATGCAATTTCTACGATTCGATCTGTAACAACATTTATCCCTGTAGTTTCTAAATCTAAAAAGATCAGTGGATTTTTTAAGTTCAAATTCATTTGTTGTCTTCTGTTTTTGTATTCTGTCTTTATAAAAAAACCTAACAGTGTTTTTCCTGTTAGGTTTATCTTTTGCGTTATTTTGTCTTATGCGTTGATCATCATCGGCATCAATAACATCAACACATCTTCTTCATCGAAATCTTTTTCTGCAGGTAGTAACAATCCTGCACGAGTAGGATCAGAAAGTTCAACACAAACTTCAGATGATGATAAGTTGCTTAATATCTCCTGAAGGAATGATGATTTGAACCCAATTTCTATTTCATCTCCTTCATATTGACATTTCAGGCGCTCAACCGCAGAGATTGAAAAATCTACATCCTGAGCCGAAACGACTAGCTGATTGCTTTCAATATGTAATTTTATAAGCTGACTAGCTTGGTTTGCAAATACGGATACACGTTTGATTGTATTGTAAAGTTCCAAACGGTCAACTGTCATTCTATTTGGATTATCAGTAGGGATAACCGAATTATAACTTGGATAATTTCCTTCAACAAGACGGCAAATAAGTTTAAAATTACTTAAAGTGAAGAATGCATTTTTTTCATCAAATTGAATTTTTACATCAAATTCTTCTTTCACTAAAAGGTTTTTCAATAAAGAAGCCGGTTTCTTTGGAAGGATAAAAGATGATTCAACTTCAGCTTTTGCATCGGAACGTTTATAACGGACTAATTTGTGTGCATCTGAAGCAACAAAAGTAAGATCATCCTGTCCCAACTCAATAAACACACCATTCATTACCGGACGAAGTTCATCGTCGGCAGTAGCGAACAAAGTTTTAGAAATACCCATTTGCAAAACATCATGATTCACGTTTAGTGTTGATGCCGCTTCTTCATTTATTTCAGGTAATTGAGGAAAGTCTTCTCCATTTTGTCCAACGATACTGAATTTACCATTTTCAGAATAAATATCAATTCCGGAAGTTTCCAGATCAATTTTAAAAGTAAGAGGCTGCTCCGGAAATTCCTTCAGTGTATCGTTTAATAATTTCGCAGGAACGGCAACATCACCTTCACCTTCCATATTATCCAGTTCTAAACTGGTAATTAGAGTTGACTCTAAATCTGAAGCTGTAATCGTCAGGCGATTTTCTTCCAGCTGAAATAAATAATTATCCAAAATGGGTAATGTATTCTTCGAACTTATCACTTTACTTATTGCATTTAAGTGACTTAACAATTCGGTACTGGAAACAACAAATTTCATTGATATCTATTTAAGTTATTATAATCGAGTTATTATGATTGCAGGAAGAGTGCCCACAAGTCAATTATACGAATATACAAACTTTGATTTTGTTTATTGTCTTTTTCTTTTCACAATTTATCCACAGGGATTAACGAAAGAATTTTATGCTTGCAATACATAATCCAGATGATTACTTACATTCCCACTAATCAGATTACGTGTATTACAAAAAATCAACAAAAGCCATCCAAAGTTAATCCCGATATTTTTTTATTCGCAGAAAGTTAAATATTAAACCAAGAATTGCAATTAAAACTAAAGGAAACAATGTATTCAACAACTGCCAGAAAAGCTTGTCTTCATTTATCTGCACCTTGTCCAGTAACCTGATTTTAAATACACGGGAACGAAGGGACATGATTCCTGTATCGTCGCATAAGTAATTGACAGCATTAACCAGGAATTCTTTATTTCCAAAAGTTGTTTGTGAATAATCATCATATCCAACAGGAAGTGTTTGTATTTGACCATTTCTATTAGATACTTTGTTTGCAATAATACTTCCGTCAGCCAATACAATCATCCTGGCCGGGCTTGATTTTGATAACGGCTCAATCCCCAATGTATTAAATTCATCAATCATTCTGTTTTTAAATACCGAGGAGAAAGTACCTTCGAGCAAAGCACCAACAGGCACTTGTTTTTGATTAAAATAACTATTCGAAACAGGAGTATCAATAATCTGCAAGCTAACTTCCATTGGGGTTACTTCAACCCTGGAATAATCAGAACTGTGCAATAGAATTGACTTTTGAACCGCAGGATCATTACCAACAGTATCAATACTACTCACAAACTCAGATTTTAACTGAGTCAAATCACGGCCTATAACATGAGAATCTGAAGGATAAAGCAATGGAGAATAATACCACGATGCTGATATATAACCGGCAGAATTACCTCCAACAGATGAATTAACAGGTATTTGGATACAATCTGCATCCTGGATTAAATCTGTATTTATTCGAATACCATATCGGAACAACTGATCATTCAGGTTAAGATCTTTTGGAAATGCGATAGTTGACTCCCCCATGCTCAAACTATCCAAACTTACCTGCACAGGATCAACCAGCCACATAATATTTCCTCCCCTCATTAAGTATTGGTCAATATAGAATTTATCTTTTTCCTTAAATGCAATTTGAGGGTCTGCAATAATTAATGCTTTAGGAAGTGTATCTAACTGTAAAATCTCTTCTGCTGTTCTGTCTTTAACAGAGTAGTTCTCTGCCAAAGCAAGACGAATTGAATACGTTTCAGCTTCAGACAATTCATCTTGACCGCTTAAAAAAACCACTTCATCCTTTTGTTTTCCCATTAGCATTTGGAGCGCTCTCATTATCTCATACTCCAGGGTTTCAATCGAATTATTCCAGTTTGTCTCTGCTGCTAACGATATGTTGTTTTTAAGCAAGTTAACTCCTATTGAAATATCTTTATAAGTGATTACAGCTCCCGGAAAAATCAGGCTTGTTGATGTTCCTTCATCTGTAGTACGACGAACATCAGTTGGCTGCAATCCCATATTTACCAATTGATCAAACAAGTCATTTCTGTCTTCAGCAGAAAAATCATAAGGATTAGTCAGTTGGTAGTAAACCCGATAGTCGGAATATGCATTTATATCCTGAATCTTTTCCTCAACCGCTTTTTGAAGATTTCTAAACCCAGCGGGTAAATCACCCGCCAAAAAGAAATCAACCATTACCGGGGCCTCCAGATCGTTCAGCAATTCTTTTGAAACAGGAGACAGGCTGTATCTTTTTTCGGTAGTAAGGTCAATCCGGAAGAAAATATTTTGTGAGATAATGAATAAACCAATCAACGCAACAAATAGCGCCAGTATTTTCTTTAATTGTGCTTTGAATGACTTTTGTTTTTGCTGAAGGAACATACTCGTTAGCACCAACATAAAAAATGTAACCGATATAAAATAGATCAGGTCTCGTGAATCAACCACTCCCCTGCTAACTGATAAATAATGTTCATTTATTCCAATATTGAGTAAAAACTCAGATAATGATAAAGGCAAATTTGTTGATGCGATAAAGTCAAAACCAGTGTAGAAAAAGAAAGACAGGAACAAGGACACAACGAAAGCAAAAATCTGATTATCAGTCAAAACGGAAGCCAGCAATCCAATTGAGACATAAAGAGCTGCGAGTAAAAACAAGCCAATAAATGATCCCCAGGCTGCACCACTATCCCAATTACCAACTGGATTTCCCAATGCATAAACCGAATAGAAATAAATCAATGTTGGGAGTAAACAGATAATTACCAGAACTACACCTGCTAAATATTTTGACCACACTAGCTGAAAAAGCGATAATGGGCGGGTTACCAGTATTTCGAGAGTACCCAGCCTCTTTTCTTCAGCAAACAAGCGCATGGTAAGTGCTGGTATCAGGAATAAGAAAATCCATGGAGCCAGTGAAAAATAAGAATTCAAAGAAGCATAGCCATTTTCAAGAATGTTATAGTTTCCTGGGAATACCCACAAAAAAAGTCCATTTGCCAGCAAAAAAACAACAGCTATTAAATAGCCTGTTAGTGATCCGAAAAAACTAGTAATCTCTTTACGAAATAAGCTATACATGGATATTCCTATTTTTCAAAATGAATTACGAATATAAAAAGAATGAACTTATCTAACGAAGTTTATTTATAATTGCTTGTGCAGCTCTTTTTGATGCTCCAGACTCTCCCAGTTTTTCATGAAGCTCCTGATAGCTATGTTTCATTTTCGTCAGATAATCCTGATCCTTGATTATATGCATAAGTTCTTTCCTGATATTTTTCACAGAACAATGATGTTGGAGCAATTCCGGCACAGCATATCGGTTCAATATCAAATTTACCAACGATACTTTACCGATTCCGAAAATAAGTTTTCCAATGAAGTAAACCAACATTCCTCCTCCCATGCGATAACATACTATTTGAGGACATTTGATAACCCCTGCTTCCAGGGAAACTGTTCCCGAAGCCAGAACAGCTACATCTGCATGCTGAAGCACATCGTAGGTTTTTCCATAAACCAGTTTCGCATCGTAGCCATGCAACATATTTTTATAAGTTTCTTCCGAAATATTTGGAGCTGCAGTAATCACTAATTGATGAGATTCAAATTCGGAAGCCGCCTTCAACATACGTGGAAGCAAAGATTTTATTTCCTGCATACGACTTCCGGGCAAAAGACCAATTACAGGCTTTTCTTCCAACTTATTTTCATTTAAAAATTCAGGTGTAGATATATTGCGCAACTTTAACTGAACGGCATCCAAAACAGGATTTCCGACATAAGTTACATCAAAATTGAATTGCTTGTAGAACTCTGTTTCAAAAGGAAGAATGGTGAACATCTCATCAACATAAGCCTTGATTTTTTTGATTCTCCCCTTTTTCCAAGCCCAGATTTTAGGAGATATATAATAAAAAACCTTAATCCCATTACGTTTTGCAAATTCCGCCATTCGAAGGTTAAAACCTGGGTAATCAACAAGTATGAGAACATCAGGCTTGAAAGCGAGTAAATCTTGCTCACTCAAATTAAAATTCTTCTTTATTTTTCGCAGATTTAATAAAACAGGAATAAATCCCATAAAGGCCATATCCCGATAATGTTTTACAAGTTGCATGCCTTCCTGCTCCATTAATTCACCACCCAGCCCACGAATTTGTGCCTTTGTATCTTGTTTAACCAACTCATGAATCAAGTTTGAGGCATGTAAATCACCGGAAGCTTCACCTGCAATAAAGTAATATTTCATATTGAAAGTCAAATGTGTTAAGTCAAGAGTCAAATGTAGTAAGACGAAAGTAAAAAGAAGATAAGTTAAGAATGAAAAATAGAAGGTTAACTTGTTTTCTTACAAAACGGAAGAAAAAACAATTACAAAAGCATAAACAAAAGTTGCTAAAAGTACCCCTCGTGAAGCCATATCGTATTTTTTATAGGCAAAATACAGGAATATTGCCAGGTTAGGAAGCACACATAATTGTAGCATCAAAAAAATCACGTTTAATTGCCATAAGCTGGACACGTAATCAAAGAAAGGTATTTCAACTTCACGGACATAATATAAAACGATAAAGACCAAAAAAGGAAGAATCAGACCGGATAAAAACCCAACCCAAAGCTTATTTATTCCTTTTTTCTTATTATTTGCCATTAAAACTTCCAGTTTTTCATTTTCTGTAAAGTATCCTGACAAGTCATATCAACATTGACAGGAACAACAGAAACGTAGTTATTTTTCAAAGCATGTTCATCCGTTCCTTCAACATCTTCTTCAAAATTTTTGAAATAACCGGCTAGCCAATAATATTCACGATTATGCGGATCCTGACGTTTATCAAATTCCTCTACCCATTTGCCCTTTGTTTGCCGGCACACCTGTAGCCCTTTTACTTCTCCTTTGGGAATGTTCACATTTAAGCACGTAGAAAGTGGAATCCCATTTTCAACCACTGATTGGAAAATGCGAGCCACCCACATCTTAGCTTTTGTAAAATCAGCATACGGATCATGATCGCAAAGTGAAAAACCAATAGATGCCACCCCATGCATACACCCTTCTATGGCTGCTCCCATTGTTCCTGAATACAAAATACTAAAGGATGAATTGGAGCCATGATTGATCCCCGAAACCACAAAATCAGGATGTCGGTCTAATAAATGATTAAATGCGATTTTCACACAGTCAACTGGTGTTCCATTGCATTTATAACTGGAGAAACCATCTTCCTCTGCGATTTTAGTTACACGTAAAGGAATATCAACTGTTATTGCACTCGATTTACCAGACATGTGAACTTCTGGTGCAATGACAACAACGTCACCAAAAAGCCTCATTACTTCAGTTAATTCCCTAAGACCTTTGGCATGAATACCATCATCATTTGTAATTAAAATTAAAGGGCGATCATTCATGTTATGCTTCTTTTTTCAAAAAAACAAAGATATATGAATCCACAAGAAGATCATTCTGAATTCCAGATTTATTGAAATTGTAATTTGTTATTGCACAACATTAAAATAAAGTTACAACCTGGCAGAAACCAAACCCTTTTTTATCCCTATCCGTACATAGTTTTACAGAAACCTCTAAAAAAAGGGATATAAACCATTTTAAATTCTCCAATGATGAAGACACAAAAACATGCAGTTGTATGGGCAGAGATTCCGGTTTTAAATTTTGACAGAGCAAAGTTTTTTTATTCAGAAATACTGGATCATGAATTGTATGTAGATACCATTGGTAATGACAGAATGGGCTTTTTCCCCATGGATTCATCTTCACGCGGTGTAGGTGGAGCTATTGTAGAAGGGGAAGGCTATATCCCCAGCAAAAAAGGATCAAGAATATATCTGAACGGAGGAGACGATCTCAATAAGATATTGGAACGAGTAGAACCTGCGGGAGGAAAAGTCATCCAGGAAAAAACTCTTATCATGAGCGACATAGGTTACTACGCTGTTTTTGAAGATACTGAAGGTAATTACGTATGCCTTCATTCAAAAAAATAGTTTCACGCTCACATCTATTTTTCACCCCACTTCCTTTTATAAAATAATTTTCATCCATCCGATGTAATGCTTTTAGATTTGATTCGTCTTAACTTTAGAAACGCAAAAAACAGGTATCCATAAATGTTAGCCAGCGAATTTAAAGCAACAGTATTACCCTTAAGCAATAAACTTTTGCGCTTTGCAACTCAGCTTACAAAAGATGAAGAGCAGGCAAAAGATATTATTCAGGATATATTCCTGAAACTTTGGCAAAAAAAAGAAACGTTGGAAGACATTGAAAATATGGAAGCATTTGCCATGCGAATGACTAAAAACCGATGTTTGGATCTTTTTAAAGCGAAACGCTTAATACCAACAGAAGATGAAGAATTAAAAATTAAAAAAGACGAGCAAAAAAACTTACAAAAAGAAATTGAACTATCGGAAACTGCTTTAATAATACGCAAACTAATTAATCAGCTTCCGGATATACAAAGAACAATCATGCATCTTAGGGACATTGAGCAATATGAGTACGAAGAGATTGCCGTAGTTACCGATATGACAATAAATACAATTCGGGTAAACCTTTCAAGGGCCCGGAAAAAAGTGAGGGATGAATTACTTAAACAACAAGCATATGAAACCGGAATACATCAAACAAATACTTCAAAAGTACTTTGATGGTGAAAGTAATCAAAAAGAAGAACAAGAACTTCAGAATTACTTTCTACAGGATGAAGTAGATGCAGATTTACTTCCTTATAAAGATTTGTTCTCAGGTTTTAGTGAGCTAAAAGAAACAAAAGATGAAGATTTTGAAGACTCCATTATGGACTTCATTATTGAGTCTGAACATCAGGAAAAGAACAAATACCGCCGTTTATGGCAAACAGTTACAGGAATAGCAGCAGCTTTACTTATTGCTCTTACTGTAATCAACTATACAAATGACAGATCAACCTGGGATGATACTTATACAGATCCGGAAATTGCATATACAGAAGCAACGAAAACTCTTCAATATGTTGCAGGAAAATACAAAAAAGGGGTTGCGCAACTTGAACCTGTTACAACTATAAATGAAGCAATTGAACCTCTTGAAAAAGGATTAAATTCAATAAATACTGGCTTTGATGAACTTGAAAAAATAAATAAAAAACAATAAAATCGATATCATGAAAAACAATAATTTAAACAAAAAAGAAGAATTAAAACCGTTACATTTTATGAAGTATAAAGCAATTAAAAAGCTGATCTTCCTGTTCGTTATGTTCTTACCCCTTTGTGGATTTGCTCAAAAAAGTCCAATTGACAAACTTTTCGACAAATACGCAAATAAAGAAGGTTTTACTACGGTAAATATTAGTGGTGCTCTATTAAACTTTGCAGGGGCAATGGCTCCGGATTCCAATTCTACAGAAAAAGAAATTCTGTCTGACTTAAATGGAATTAGAATACTTACTGTTGAAGATGATGAATTGAATAAATCTCTCAACTTCTATCAAGAACTTGAATCTGATGGGTTCTTTAGGAACAATGACTATGAAGCCCTTATGGAAGTCACAGAAAAGGATGAAGTTGTTCGCTTCTATGGGAAATCGACAAAAGAAGGGAAGCTCTCAGAAATGCTTCTTATTGTGGGAGGAGATGATAATACCCTAATAAGTATTCAGGGATTAATTGACCCTAATAATATTGGTAAGGTTACGGGAGCCTTAGATATAGACCTTGATTACTAATAACCAATCAAATACAAAGAATAAAAATGACATCTTATTGGATGTCATTTTTTATGCAAATTTCTGATTTAACAAGTAACATGAAATAATCCGATGGCTCTGCCCTCAATGGAATTCCAAACCTGAACTGCTTGTTTTGTATCCATTAGATGTACAGCACAATCCATCTTTTTGAAAAAACCAACAGCCTCATCCGAGAGCTCAACATATCCAATCTGTCCAGTTCCAATAATTAATTCTCTTGCGCCTTTTTCGTAAATGTATTGGGCTTCACCAAGAGATATTTTATGAGATGTCCCATATATTAATCTGGATAAAGATTTTTTTCTTTTCTCAACCTCTCCACTTAAACGAATAATCACATCATGCTCATATAAATTCCCTGCAATAGTGATATTCCCAAAATGAGTATCATCAATAACAGCTTTCATCTTCCCTTTTTCTTCAATCACATAATGCAATATACGAAAAGAAGGTAATAAGGTGTCAAAATGTTATTAACTCGTTTTCCAATATTTCCAAAATCCTTTCCACAAACAAAAAAATTATTTATATCGTTTTATATTTGATAGTCTACTTAGCAATAATATCGTATCAAAATATTATTTTAAAGCAAAAATGAAATTTCAAGTTAGTAGAACAACCCTCAATAAAGATATAGAGTTCATTATATCAGAAGAAAAATACGAGCTTTTAAAAAAGTCTCAGCAAGTATTAAGAAGTGCTCTTTCAATCGAAGAAATTTATGAAATTGTAATTTCAAATTATTTTGAATTTGAAAAAGACACACTAGAAATAACTCTAAACAACATGCTTTACAGAGATATATCCTATCATAATATTTTCGAAAGCAGATCAACATTAGACAGAAGGATTATAAATATTTTAACAGCTGTCAGACTATACCTTGATACGATAATTCACAATGCATTAGAATGTAAGAATAAAGAAAACTTCACAAAAAATGATATTAAAAGGATTATCTCCCAAGAATATGAGAACAATAAATACTACAAGTTCATGGAGGCATTTAGAAACTATGTCCAACACTATGGACTAGCAATACATTTAACAAGAAGAAATAGTAGTTGGACTTCTTTAGATGAAAAAGGTCAAATGGAGTATTCATTTAATATTTTTTCCAACCAAGATAGGCTAAGAGACGACAAACATTTCAAAGTTACAAGCTTAACTGAAATGGAAGAAAAGATTGATTTAAAATTAGCTATAAGACACTATATTGAATGTATCAGTAATATTCACGATAATATTAGAACCTTAATTAAAGAATCAGTAGAATATAGCAGAGAATCTCTAGAAGAAATAAACACACAATTTAAAGAGCTCAATAAAAAAGGTGATTACGACTCCTTACGCGCAAAAAAATTTGACAAGAATGAGCAATATGAAAGTTTTCCCCTTTTCCTAAAATGGGATGATGTAAGGATAAAACTTCAAAAAAAGAATAAACGTTTAGTAAATCTAAAAAAATGCTATGTCACTGGGCAAAATCTAACTTCATAACTATCTTCTGGTTCTAGTAGAATATTCTGCCCCCCAATGTTATTAACTCGTTTTCCGGTACTTCCAGATAGCCAGACTTAAAAATGAAAGTCCAATAACTGTTAAGGAAATAAACTCCTGAAGCAAATCTCCAAAACCAGATCCTTTTAAAAGAACCATCCTCATAATCCGCATGAAATAATATATAGGATTGAGGCGATCGAGATATTGTGCCCACTGTGGCATACTCTCAACAGGAGTAAATATTCCCCCCATCAACACGAAAATCATCATAAAGAAGAATGTCACAAACATAACCTGTTGCTGGGTTTCTGTAATCGTTGAAATAAATAATCCCAGTCCAAGAACACCTATTAAATAAAGAGCAGCAAAGCCAAACAACAAAGGCAAACTCCCCACAATTGGCAAGTCAAAAACAACCCGGGCAAGTATTAAGCCCAATGCCAAATCAAATAAGGCAATAAAAAGGAACGGAATCAGTTTTCCGATAATAAACTGAGATTTCTTAATTGGAGTAACATTTAACTGTTCTATAGTACCAATTTCCTTTTCACGAACCAAATTCATACCAGATAAGAACATTCCAATAATGGTAACCAAAATTGACAAAATACCCGGAGCCATGTACCACTTATAATCCAACTCGGAGTTAAACCAATAACTATCTTTTACCTGAATCTGTTTAGGCGGATTAAACTCTGGAATACCTTTCCATTCGGCAATAACCTGCTTATTGAATCCAGAAATAATATTCTGAGTATAGGAATATATTAAGGATGCTTTATTACCATCAATAGCATTGATCAACAATTGAATCTGAGATTTATCATCACGAATCAAATCCCTTTCAAAATTCTGTGGGATATCCATTATAAAAGCAGATTCCTCACGTTTCATACTATTTTCAGCATTTTCTATATCGAAGGATGCATCATAGACTTCAAAAAACGGAGAAGCTTCAAATTTACCAACTAACTCACGTGAAGTTTCTGATAAATCTTTATCAACTACATACAATGCCACATTTTTGAGATCGTAAGTTGCCGCAAAAACCAAAATTAGCATCTGCACAATAGGCAACATAAAAATCATAGGCAACATGGTTTTATTCCGAAAAACCTGAATAAATTCCTTTTGGATGATATATCGTATTGTTCTCATACTTTCGGGTTGCGTGTTACAGGTTATGAGTTCTCATTACTCTAATCTTGTTTTAAATTTCCGAACAGCTATTGCTGTAAAAATTACTGCCATTCCCAGAAGAATTAGTGTTTCTTTCCAGACATACAATAATCCGGTTCCCTTAAGCATTATATTTTTAAGGATGACGATAAACCAGCGGGGAGGCATTATATTCGATAAAATTTGCAATGGAATCGGCATGTTTTCAATCGGAAAAATAAAGCCTGAAAGCAAAATTGTTGGCAACATTAATGCAATCATAGATATAAACATGGCAACCATTTGTGTTCTTGCCAAAGAAGAAATTAATATTCCCAGACAAAGTGCCATTAAGATGAATAAGACACTTTCGCCCAACAATAAAACCCAACTTCCCAAGACGGGTACACCAAAAACAAAATGACCTATTCCAAGTATTACCAGTGCATTTATCACCGACAAGCCTAAATAAGGAGCTACTTTCCCAAGAATAATCTGCACAGGGCGTAGAGGCGAAACCAAAAGAATTTCCATTGTACCTAATTCCTTTTCACGAGTGATCGAAATGGAAGTCATCATAGCAGAAATCAGCATAAGAATCATGGACATAATCCCCGGAACAAACATATAAACCGACCGAAGCTCTTCATTATAAAACATGCGAACTTCAGTATCAATCTGCATCGGTAATTGCAAATCAGCCATTTCTTTTAAGATATAATCATTGATAATTCCTTTCGTATAATTCGAAATCAGTTTCCCCATATTTGGATCAGATGCATCTGCAATTATCTGAGCATCTACCTTTCCCTCTCGCTCCAACGTCTCTGCAAAGTTTGGTTCAAACACCAGAACTTCTTTCACCTTTCCTTTTTTAAGAATGGCTTCAATACCCTCTGTATTATCCAAATATTGATCCAATAGAAAATAACCGGAAGAAAGCAGCTTTGATGTAATTTCCTGTGTTACTTCATCTTTCGACTGGTCAAAAATGGCAATGTGCACATCTTTAATTTCATTCGTAATTACTGTACCAAACAACAACAACTGAATGACAGGAATACCAAACAGAATAATAATTGTCCGCACATCTCGAAATATGTGGTAGAATTCTTTTTTTACAAAACCGATAAACCTTTTCATAGTTTTGAGTAGCGAGTAGTGAGTAACGAGTTAGAAGAACTGATTCGCCATTTCCTACGCATTTTTTAATGATTTCTGTAAACCGGTTAACATTCTTTGTACTTCATCCAGATCAGAAGTTAGTTCTCTAAATTCCGATTCTTTTAGATATTTCAACTTTAAGCTAATAATAAGTTGCGTTTCTAGCTCATATGATGATCCTCTCGCAATATTCAAAAAATGGCTGAAATCTTTATTTGATATTCTTCCTGCCCCCTCTGAAATATTTGAAGGAATTGACACTGCTGCTCTTCTTATCTGAGATGTTAATCCATACAACTCTTCTTTTGGATACGCTTGTGTCTTTCCATACACTAAGGCAACTAAATCAATTGCTTTCTGCCAAACTTTTAGTTCTTTAAAATTATTCATGTTTATATCCTATTAATTTAAACAAGTCCATTTCTTTTACTCGCCTCTCGGAACTCAATACTCAATACTCTTTGCATTCCTCGCAAGCTTTAGGAAAACTTCATTCATATCTTCAGCATCGTAACTTTTCTTTAGCTTTTCCGGCGTATCCAAAGCTGCAATACGTCCATCGACCATGATGGAAACCCGATCACAATATTCTGCTTCATCCATGTAGTGAGTAGTCACAAAAATCGTTTTCCCATCAGCGGCAGCTTCATAAATTAAGTCCCAAAACTGGCGACGGGTAATTGGATCAACTCCGCCTGTCGGTTCATCAAGAAAAACAATTTGAGGATCGTGAAACAAAGCTACAGAGAAAGCCAACTTCTGCTTCCATCCCAATGGTAATGATGCAATTAGCTTATCCCGTTCACTTTCAAGATTTAATTTTTTAAGAAGTTCCGCTTCCTTCTCTTTTCGTTTCTTTACTGAAATACCATAAATACCTGCGTAAAACCGAATATTTTCAGAAATGGTCATGTCTTCATACAATGAAAACTTCTGGCTCATATAGCCAATATTTTTCTTGATCTGCTCCGTTTGGGTATAAACATCATAACCCCCAACAGATATTTCACCAGATGTTGGAGAAGACAGACCACAAAGAATCCTCATCGCCGTTGTTTTACCAGCTCCATTAGCTCCCAAAAAACCAAAAATTTCACCTCGATGTACATCAAAACTCAGGTTATCATTCGCCACGAATGAACCGAATTTCTTGACAAGGTTTTTTACATTTATAACAGTTGTTTTCATAGTATCGTAATTCTCCTTCTCACTTATGACCTCATCAATTCCATAAACACATCCTCTATTCCCGGATCAATCTCAAAAGCCTGAAGTTTCTGATGCTTCTTATTCATCAGATATTTTTCGAGTTCAACAGCTTCCAGATCATCATCAAGTGGTGTAACATGCACAAACTGACCGAAAGCATAAGCGGTCTCCACTTTCTCACAAGCTCGCAAATCGTTTATGAGCCCATGCATATCATTCGCTTTTACAGCAAACATTTTCCGGGCATGGATTTCTACAATTCGTGCAGGCGTATTAATTTCCAGAATTTTGCCCTTTTGCATTAGTGCTACACGATCACAAAGATCTGCCTCATCCATATATGGAGTAGAGACCAAAATTGTAATTCCCTGCTTTTGGAGCTTCTTAAGCATTTCCCAGAATTCCTTTCGTGAGACAGCATCCACTCCGGTAGTGGGTTCATCTAAAACCAAAATTTCAGGTTTGTGAATTAACGCACAGGATAAAGCGAGTTTTTGCTTCATACCTCCGGATAGTTTACCTGCCCGACGCTTTTTAAATGGCTCAATCTGCACGTAGATATCACGTATCAAATCGTAGTTTTCTTCGATTGTTGTTCCAAAAACAGTCGCAAAAAAATCCAGATTTTCCTCCACGGTTAAATCCTGATAAAGCGAAAAACGACCGGGCATGTACCCTACTAGCTGCCTAATCTTCTTATAATCTTTCACCACATCAAAACCCGCCATTTCAGCTTCTCCCTCATCCTGTACCAGCAAAGTCATCAAAATTCGCATCAGAGTAGTTTTACCTGCACCATCAGGACCTATTAATCCAAACAACTCTCCCTTTTTTACTTCAAATGATATTTGACTAAGGGCTAAAACCTCATCGTAAGACTTTGATATACTTTCAACTTTTATCATGTTACTATAGCGTTCAGAATACTGCCAACTAAAAATTCACCTCTCCCGGCATTCCGATTTTCAGACTGCCATCGTTTTTCACATTCACCTTGACAGCATAAACCAGCTTAACCCGTTCTTCTTTTGTTTGAATAATTTTAGGTGTAAACTCAGCTTCCGGGGAAATCCAACTTACTTCACCAGTCAGCGATTGATTTGAATCGGCATCTTCATCGATTAACACCTCAACCTGCTGGCCTAATTTCACCTGGGACAGTTGAGCTCCGCTAACGTAAACCCGCAAATCCAATTCAGATAAATCAGCCAGTTTTACAATTGCTTTTCCGGTAGCTGCAAGCTCTCCCAACTCCACATATTTTTCAAGTGCAATTCCATTGATCGGACTTTCGATAAAACACATTTGCAACTTATCCTTAGCCACATCCAGCTGAGCAGCATAAACTTCCAACTCACTGTTTATTGAAACATACTGCGTATTTAAGCTTTGCAACTGTTTTTCCAGCACACGCATTTGTCCGTCAACATCGTCAAGCTGTTGTTGTGTTGCTGCTTGATCATCGAAAAGATTATGAACCCGATTTTGTGTGGTTTCCAGATTTGAGATTTGCTCTTTGAGCAATTCAACCTGTGCTGCAAGGTTCACTTTTTTTGTAGCCACAGCTTCTTGCTGAGCTTCCAGTTGTTTTATCTGAAGACTAAGTTGTGTCGTATCAACAACTCCAAGAAGCTGACCAGCCTGAATTTGATCTCCCAATTCAACATTGAAGGAAATTAGCTTTCCACTCATCTCCGAAGAGACAATCGTTTCTTCCGTCTCAAAATTACCGTAAGCATCCGATTTGTCATCACCATTTGTACATGATACAAAAGCAATT
>CAXXKK010000015.1:0-128838 GCA_963676845.2 Prolixibacteraceae bacterium
CACCAGCAGGCATTAAAGGCTTTAATTTTAAACCGGTTCTTATTGCTTCAAACACTTCTACTACAGGAAGATTATCTGGATCAGTTACATCTGAAGCTGATGATACAGAAATAGAAGGAGCACAAATTCAGATTTGGGCAGCAGATACCGTTTACAAAACTTCTTTTACGGATGAATTTGGTGCATATGAAATTTTAGGGGTCGAATCGGGATCTTTTTCTGTTGAATATTCAGCTGAAGGATATGTGTCGGAAACTATTGATGGTGTAGAAATAACCGTTGGAAATATAACAACACAGGATGCTGTTTTAGAAATGGAAGGAGAAACAATCCCTGAAGGAGAAGTTCAGGAATAAGAAAATCAGCTTACAGCTGATATACAAAACATACTCTTGGGAAGAACTGAACCAAAATTAAATTTGTTCGGTATAGAGTACAATCAATTCGGTTCCTTATTAACCAGGCTCATTTATTTGGGCTTGGTTTTTTTAATCTTACAGTAGTAATATTGCCTAAAGATTACCGGGTAGATATGTTCATAAAAAAGCCTTCCCAGTATTGAGAAGGCTTGAATATATATTTGATCCTATGTCAAATCTGACGAGCTACTTCACCATGGGTAGAAATGTCTAAACCTCTGAATTCCTCATTGTGAGAGACTTTTACTTTTACGAATTTGTTGATTAATATTAACATTCCGTAAGTAAATAAATAAGCCCATGCAATAGCAATACCTAAGGCTGCAAGCTGTTTTAAGAATAGTGTAATTCCACCTCCGTAAAACAATCCGTCAGGAATATTTGGATTAACAGCGCTATTCGCAAATAATCCAAGGAGAAGCGTACCGAAAACGCCACCCATTCCGTGAACTCCCCAAACATCAAGAGCATCGTCCCAGCCACGTCTGTCTTTAAACTTTACTGCTGCATAGCAACCAATAGCTGCTAAAATCCCGATTAAGGCGGCAATCGGCATAGACACGAATCCGGCAGCAGGGGTAATTGTTGCTAATCCAGCTACAGCACCGGTCATTAAACCGATAAATGTAGGACGTTTATTTCCACGTGTCCATTCAATAATCAGCCAGGTAACCGCTGCAAATGATGCAGATAAGTCGGTGTTGAAAAATGCTGCAATGGTAATTCCATTTACATCCAATTCACTTCCGGCGTTAAACCCATACCAACCAAACCAGAGTAGTGCAGTCCCAATAGCTACCAGGGGAATGTTGTTCGGCTCGGTAATCCAAACCTGACGTTTCCCAACATAGATAACAGCAGCAAGAGCTGCGAATCCTGCAGTAGCATGAACTACAATTCCTCCGGCAAAATCAAAAACTCCCCATTCAGAAAGGATTCCACCTCCCCATACCATGTGTACAAAAGGGTAGTAAACAAAGATTTGCCAGAAGATCAGGAAAAATACATATGACTTGAAAGTCACCCTGTTGATAAATGCCCCTGTTATAAGAGCAGGTGTGATAATCGCAAACATCATCTGGTAAGCAATAAAAATCAATTCAGGGAAATCATGGCCTTCAAACATGGTGTTTAAAGTAATGCCATTTAAAAATACTTTGTCAAAATTCCCCAGTATACCAAAGAAATCATTACCTCCCGCAAGAGTGCCGCTAAAGCATAATGAATAACCAAATGTAAACCAGAGAACTGTTGTGATGCCTAGCGAAACAAAGCTCTGCATCATGATGTTTAGGATGTTTTTTTTGTTTCCTAAACCACCATAGAAAAAGGCGAGACCGGGAGTCATGAGCATAACAAGACTGGTCGCCAAAATCATAAACGTAGTTAATCCTTTGTCAATCATAAGTCTGTAAAAACAATTAATAAAATTTCAGCCGAGGCAAAAATAACCATAATTTCAAAACATTACCCTTTATTAAGCGTATATTGGTTTTAAATAAAAACCTGAGAATTTCAAATACCCCTATATGAAAAAGGGGGGTGTAAATAAGAATAGTACACTCATTATTATGTATAAAACTGAGCTATTTTTATATTGAAATAATCTTACTCATATTTGTTATTTAAGCACGAACAAAGAAAATTACCTATGAAAGTTGGAATTCTAAGAGAGACTAAACGATGGGAAGATCGTCGGGTAGCAATTACCCCGGAGACAGCAGATCTAATAAAGAAAAACTATCCACACATCGAATTATACGCCCAATCGAGCTCTATTCGCATACATAAAGATGAAGAATACGAACGTATAGGTGTCCCTGTCGTTGATGATGTTTCTCATTGTGATGTCTTAATAGGTGTAAAAGAAGTTTCAGAAGAAGCTTTAATTGAAGGTAAAACCTATTTCATGTTTGCCCACGTAGCAAAAAAACAAGCTTTTAACCAGGGCCTATTCAAGGAAATGGCAAAGAAAAAAATCACTTTGATTGATCATGAATATCTAACGAATAAAGAAAATAATCGCCTTGTATTTTTTGGTTTTTGGGCTGGAGTAGTAGGAGCTTACTATGCATTTAAAGGCGCAGCCAAGCGCTATTTAAACAAAGATATTCCGGGGCCGGAAGAAGCACATGATTTAAATGAACTGCATTATTTTCTAAAGTCTTTAAAAATGCCACCACTTAAAATATTAATTACCGGTGGGGGTAGAGTAGCTTCCGGAGCGTTGGAAATTATTCATGAGATGGGTATAAAAGAGGTTACACCTACTGATTTTCTAAATAAAGAATATAAGCAGGCCGTTTATACTCAGCTTGATCCGGAGCATTATGTGGTTAAGGAAGACGGAAGTTATGACAGAAAGGAATTTTATAATGAACCTGAAAAATATAAGTCTTGTTTTGCTCCTTATTTATTAGCAACCGATGTTTTTATTCCATGTCATTTTTGGAATCATAAGTCGCCATACTTTTTTACAATGAAGGATGTTCAGTCTGGACGTTTTGCTATGTCTGTAATTGCTGACGTAAGCTGCGATGTTCCTGGCCCAATTCCAACGACGATAAGAACATCGACCATAAAAGAACCTTTTTATGATATTGAACTTGCAAGTTTTAAAGAAAAGCCTGCTTTTTCTTCATCGTCAAACGTAACGGTAATGGCCGTTGATAATCTACCAACAGCCTTACCGTATGATGCATCTCAATATTTTGCAAGGGATATTTATTACAATGTTTTTCCTTCTTTATTTGGAAAAGATGATGAAGGCATAATTGAAAGAGCCACCATCTTAAAAGACGGAAAACTTACAGCACGATATGAATATTTAAAAGGATACCTGGAATCCTAACTCTTGTTTCGATGTTCTTGGTTTTTCTATTCTTAACTATTCCAGATTTCCCATGCTTTAATGGCCTGACCATGTAACATTTCCAGTCCATTTTTTACAGAAGCTCCCTGTGCTTTCCCTTTTTTCATGAAAAGGGTTTTTTCAGGGTTATAAACCAAGTCAAACAAAACATGATCTGATGTAATGTGTTCATATGGAATATCGGCACAAGTATCTACCTTGGGATGTGTACCCAGAGGTGTTGCATTTATTATTACCAGGCTTTCCTTGATTAATGTTTCATCAATTTGATTGTAACGAATTTCCTTTTCGAACAATTCATCTTCTATTGACGCAGAAACATATTCAATTCCGAGCTTATCAAGAATATACTTAATTGCTTTTGAAGCCCCACCAGTTCCAAGGATAAGTGCCTTTTTATGCTTTTCATTTAACATGGGTTTTAATGAATTTTCAAAACCATAAATATCGGTGTTGTACCCGATAAGCCTTACACCATCGGCACTTCGTACAATTTTAACAGTATTTACCGCTCCAACTTTAGCCGCTTCTTCATTTATCTCATCCAGGTAAGGCATGATTTCCTGCTTATAGGGAATAGTGCAATTTAAACCAGCAATATGATCGTTTTTCTCAAAAATTCCTGGAAACTCCTTAATGGTATCCAACTCAAAGTTGACGTATTCATAATCTTTCAAGCCTTCTTTTTCAAACTTATCGGTAAAAAATCCTTTTGAGAAGGAATAACCTAAGCGATATCCAATTAATCCGTATGTTTTCATTATATATTATTTTTGCATTCTTTTCGAAACACCTTCAATTATAAATATTAAGGAAAAGCCCAAAACCGCAAAGAAGATTGCATATACAAGTTGTGGGTTACTTCCTGTAGATTCCAAATAACTGGTAGGTAAAATGTTTTGCTCAATTAATGGTTTTACTTCACCATGTCTGTCAATATATGTTTCAAGCACTTGCTTCCATGGCCACACTTTGTTCAATGATCCGATCATAAAGCCTGCCAGCAAAGCAATTGTTGTATTGTAATATTTATGAAGCAGCCATGATAAGATATTAGAAAACAAAATGATACCAATTACAGCTCCAGCTAAAAATACACCTATAACAGGTATGTTCAAACTAGAAACAGCACCTAAGATAAACGAATACATTCCCAGTAATACAAGTATGAAGCTGCCGGATATTCCGGGTAAAATCATTGCGCAAATAGCTATAGATCCCGACAAAAATATAAATCCGTAGCTTGTGTTTGCCTCAGCAGGAGTAATAACTGTAATAACGTATGCTGCAACAACTCCCAGAACTAACGAGATAATGGGGGAGATACTCCATTTTTTTATTCCCTTACCTACATAAATAGCTGAAGCTATAATCAATCCAAAGAAAAAAGACCAGATTAAGATTGGTTGATTTTCAAGCACATATTTAAGTCCACGAGCTAATGATATGACACTGATACCAACTCCAAGAAAAAGGCTTATGAGAAAATTTGCATTTATTGAGTTCCAGAACTCCTTAAATTCTCCTTTTAAAAGAAGTTTTAAACTTGAAAAGTTTACAGATTTAATAGAGTCAATTAATTCCTGATAAATGCCTGTAATAAAAGCAATTGTGCCTCCCGATACGCCTGGTACAACATCTGCTGCACCCATTCCTATACCTTTTAAAGTAATTAATAGGTAATCTTTTATTGTTCGTTTCATTGGATAAGTTCTGATTTGAAGCTTTGCCCTGCAAAAATAGTTTTCGCAAGCTACAAAAAAAGAATTATTAAGTTATTATTGAAAATATTTAGTAGCAGTTAAGTTGTTTTGAAGTTTTAGCGACTGTCCTAATGTTAAAAAATAAGAAATATGTTTTGTTTCGGATGCATCCCGTCTTTTTTGGTTATATTTCAAAATATTTTTCATAATTCAGTTTTATGCGGTTGAAAGTAGTATTGGTATTTTTAAGTTTATTGATGTTTTCAGGATTTGCTAAAGCACAATATTTCTCAACCGGAGAAGACCCTGCTCACATTAAATGGCGGGAACTTCGCACGACAAACTTTCAAATAATATTTCCCGAAGAATACGAAGATAAAGCTCAGGAGATGGCTAATATTTTTGAACGTGTCTATGAATATGGTTACCATACATTAGATCATGCTCCTCGCAAAATATCAGTTATCCTACATACTCATGCTGTAAAATCGAATGGACTTGTTGCCTGGTCGCCAAAACGAATGGAACTTTTTCCAACCCCTAATCAGCGAATTTATGCACAAGATTGGATTGAACAATTGGCCATACATGAATTCAGGCATGTAGTTCAGATGGATAAAGTCCAAACTGAGATGCCATTTATTTTAAAGGCAATATTTGGGGAACAAGCAGCAGCAGCTGTTGTTGGAGCATATCTTCCATTTTGGTTTTTGGAAGGTGATGCTGTAACTACCGAAACAGCATTGTCTAAAGTTGGAAGAGGCAGAACATCTTCTTTTTTGATGGAAAACAAAGCATTAGCTGTAGAAAAAGGCAACTTTTCATTCAGTAAAATGACTTTAGGATCATACAATGAATACATTCCAAACAGATATAAATTTGGTTATTGGTTTGTTGGTGGAGTCAGAGCAAAATACGGGGATAAAACCTGGTCTGATGTGCTTACCGAAATAGGGAATAAACCATTGTCTTTTTCTCCTTTAAACCGAAGTTTAAGAAAGACAACAGGTAAAACAAAAGAAACACTTTACCAGGATATTTTTGATGAGTATTTGCAAAAATGGACAAATGAAATAAGGTCACTGGATCTGACAGATCACCAAACGTTAAGTTCTGATAATAAAACATATACGAACTATAAATATGTATCTGAATTGTCTGATTCTTCAGTTATTGCTTACAAAACTAGCAGAGATGACATTGGACGTTTCGTGTTATTGGAAAATGGGAAAGAGTCGGTTATTTATACACCCGGAACAGTGGCAACAGAATCTTTTTCTGTTACTGATGATTATTTGATTTGGGCAGAATCGAGACCTGATCCCAGGTGGACTCATGCTGATAAGTATGTAATTGTTATATACAACATGAAGGATAAAACAAAACAAGTCTTTCAATCTGAAAATAAACTTTTTAGTCCTTCTATTTCACCGAATAAAAATAGCTATGTAGTTGTTGAAACAGATTACATAAACAATTACTTTATATCTATTTATAGTTTGAAAGACAATGATTTAATAGGTAAGTATTCAACTGACAGCAATGACTTTTTCCTAACTCCAAACTGGAGTGAAGATGGACGTACGATTTTTTTCATTGGTTTATCTGATCAAGGAAAATATCTGGGAGAATTGGAATTAGGTTCCGGTACACTCACTCAATTGACAGCACCTGTTTTTTATGATATAAGGAATCCTGAGTTTTCTAATGGTAAGTTGTACTATACTTCATCAAAAACAGGAATTGATAATATTTTTTCAATGGATCTTGAAAGTGGTGAAATAAAACAGAAAACATCCGTTGCTTTTGGAGCTGATTATGCTTCAGTTTCAGATAGCAAGCTGTTTTTTAGTAATTATTCATCAGATGGGTACTCCATTGCTGAATTACCGTTATCTCAAACGTTGGATAAGTCAGATTCTGAAATTGAGCCTTATGAATACGAATTGGCCAATAAATTAGCAGAACAAGAAAAGGGTATAGTAAATTTTTCAACCGTTGATTCTCTAAAATACCAAACTAAACCTTATAGGAAACTAGCACATGCATTCAATTTTCACAGTTGGGCTCCTGTATACATAAATGTTAATGACTATGAAGTTAAGCCAGGAATATCTTTTATGTCGCAGAATAAACTGGGAACTTTTAATACAAATCTGGGATACGAATACAACAACACAGAAGAGGCTGGAACATACAAAGCAGAAATTGAATACTCAGGTTTATATCCTATAATTAGCACTGAATTAGGATATACTAATCGAAAAATAAGCTATTTCAGAATCAATCAATACTATAATTCATCGGGAAATCTGGTAGGGACAGATACATTAATTAATAAGCTATCCAGTGATGAAATTAATATTGATGTAGATGTTCGTGTTCCTTTATACTTTAATAGTGGAAAATACAATCAAGTCTTTCAACCTGAAATTAAATACTCATACCTAAAAATTATAGCAGATAAAAATGTTGGATTAGATCAATCAGAAGGCTCATTAAGTTATTTGCTATATCGTTTATATTTTATTAATTCTATTCGTAGATCAGAATTAGATATCATCCCGGATTGGGGACAGGAGATCGATATACGATACCAACATAGTATACGGAAAGGATGGGATATTGGGGTGTTAAAATCGATAGAAACAAACCTGTTTTTTCCTGGATTGAAATCAAATCATGGTATAAAAATATACAATGGATATCAGGAAAAAGAGACAGATAATATTTTAACATTTGGAGATGTTGTCAGTTATCCTCGAGGATTTAATTCATTTCTGAATAACGAGATTTATTCCTTTGGTGTCGATTATGTGATGCCTTTGTGTTACCCGGATCTTAACCTTGGAAAATTAATTTATTTGAAGAGACTAAGAGCGTCATTCTTTTATGACTATGCAAAACTAACCACACAAATTCGTAATGAAGATGGCTCACCAAAGGGACTATTAAAAGCCAGACTTGAATCTTTTGGTACAGAAATAATTGGGGACGGACATATCCTGCGCTTTGTAGCTCCTGTTTCAATGGGTATCAGAGCTGCATATATGCCAACTTTTCAGGACTTCAGTTTTGAGCTTTTATTCTCAATTGATTTCAATTCAATTTGATCGTAAAGTCAGTAAAGTGATTTCAGGAGCCATATCAATTCTTCCCAAAAAACCGATGCATCCAAAGCCTGAATTCACATACAGGAATTGATTGTTTTCTTCATATAATCCTCCCCAGTATTTTTGAATGAAAAACATCGGACTAAAGTTTATTCCTGCCAGCATAAATGAAAACTGAGCCGCATGAGTATGTCCTGCCAACATTAAAGGTATATCGGTACTATTTAAAACTTCACCTTCCCAGTGTGAAGGATCATGGGACATCAGTATTTTAAATGAATCGTCAGGAATCTCATTCATAGCCTTATCTAACTCAGCGTATTGAGGAAAAGGTCTATGTCCCCAGTTTTCAACACCTATTACATAAAATGGAGTATTATTTATCTCAATTCGTCTGGATTCATTTAATAATAATTCAAAACCTGCATCTTCAATTTTTTGCTCAAGAGTTGATAGATTATCTGATTTATCTTCTTCTGTATTCCATGATGAATAATCACCATAATCGTGGTTTCCAAGTATTGCCATTTTTCCATATTTTGCGCCCATTGCAGATAGCTGGTCTTCAAAACCAATCATTTCATCCGAAAAATTATTAACCATATCTCCCGTAAAAAGTAGCAAATCCGGGTTTATACTATTTATTTCATCAGCACACTTTTTTAGAACATTGTCATTTTCAAAACTTCCTAAATGAAGGTCTGAAATTTGTGCAATGGTGATACCATCTAACTCTTTTGGCAAAGAGCTTATTTTCACTTCAACACTGTTTACCTGTATTGTTTTTCTTCCTTTAAATATGCCATATGCAATGGATAACATCATGCCCAAGCCTAAAATTAAACCACTTGAGACAATAATTTTTGAGGTATGTTTCCTTCCAAGCCTGTGAAATGGAAAGCTTACTGCAACAAAAAGGAAAGTAAGCATTTTAGGAAAGAGATATAATACCAGTAAGGATATTACAAAATAGAAGAAGTTATAATTTGTAGTTTCCCGTATGCTGTCTGGGTTGATAAAAGCTATCATGTAAAAAACAAAGAGAAGGGCAGTTACTCCCCAATAAACCAGTCTAACTCTTCTTCGTTGCTTTTTTTCAGGGATGAGATTTTTCATTCCCCAATAATTTATGAGTTCCAAAACCAGAATAAAGATGATTAAAACGATAACAGGGAGTAATGATGAAAAACCGCGCATTGTGTCTTTTTTATAATTATGAATGTTCTAAAATAAGTAACAAAATTGATTTTACTGTCTGCATTAACAAATTCTACGTAGAGTAAGATTTATAATAGATAAAAAAATTAATTAGTAATATGAATTAAAGATCTGTATTACAGTAATTTATTTATTGAATTATAGGTATTAAAAGCGTCTTAGATTTGAATATTTTTAAGAATATTCATCTCTGTACGCAAATACAGCTGAATAAGATGGAAAAAACAGCTTCTGGTAATCTGGCTATCTAAAAGGCGAAAAATCACTAATGAAATATGAAGAGATTTAGATGATTACTCTTCATATTTTTGAGTTAACAAATATAAATAGGGGAGAAGAAGTAAAAACATTATTACTATTTACAAATATTACAGTCTAATTTTTTAGAAATTTAATATTTATTTACATCTATTGTTTACAAAATAGAATCGAAACGCACTAAAAATAATCACTATAAAGTAAACATATAATACACAGTAAATCAATTAGTAATGTGTTTTAAATAAAGTATTAGATTAATATTGCAAGTATTATCCTTCGATCGTGTCAAATAATATTGTTATTAATGTTTTATATCTTTATTATTCAGTAGTTTATGCTTTTTTATTAAAGTTAGAGTTTAATCATGTTTGAAAAGAATTATAATTCTCAAATTAAACGTGTAACAATTGTAAATATTCATAATTCACAATTATATTTTGATGTTTTGTTTGAAGTATTTATATTTGTAAAAACACCATGATTAACATTTATGAATAGTCGTATAAAGCAATTTATAGAATACAAGGGAATTACTCCATCTGAGTTTGCCGATTCTATTGGGGTTCAAAGATCCAATGTTACCCATGTCTTACATAATAGAAATAAACCCAGTTTTCCATTTTTATCAAAAATGCTTGAGACTTTTCCTGAAATTAATGCAAAATGGTTATTACTAGGAAAAGGGCAAATGTTGGAAAATCAGCCTCCTAATCAGTCTGATTTGTTTTCCGAGCCATCAAAAGCAGTCGAAACGACTAAAAAAGAGACGATTGAGCCTTCAAAGTTATCAACAGAAGTACTTGAAACAGCCCCTCAAGAGAAAACCTCAGAAAAGGATCAAATGCCAATAATAACAGGCAGTTCATCAAAATCAGTTGAGCGTATTGTCGTGTTTTACACCGATCAAACTTTTAAACAATACACCCCCTCCAATTAATTTTATCCTATATTTGCAGGCAAAATAAGCTGGAATGGATAAAACTATTCAGGAGCTGTTGCTCATTGAAAATACACAATTAAATCACGATAATTTTCGGTTGGTTTTACAGTCAGACAAAGAATTGCCTAATATCGTACCTGGGCAGTTTGTAAATGTTGAAATCAAAAAAGCCACCGAAATATTCCTTAGAAGACCTTTTTCTATATTAGACGTTGATAAGGGAAAACGAACTTTTTCTTTATTGGTTAAAATCCTTGGAAGAGGCTCAAAAGTATTAACTACCTATCAAGCAGGCGATAAAGTAAGTGTTGTTTTCCCTTTGGGAAATGGATTTACAATGCCTTCACCTTCCGATAAAGTATTATTGATTGGTGGAGGAAGTGGTGTCGCTCCGATGCTTTTTCTCTCTAAATTATGTGGTTTAAAGCCAGAACAGGTTCATATTTTACTTGGGGCAAGAAGTAAATCCGATCACGTTGATGTTTCATCATACCTAAAAAACGGTCAGTTTTACTATGCTACAGAAGATGGAAGTTTAGGCGAAAAGGGATTTGTAACCAATCATTCTGTATACAAGGACAATTTATCATCCTTTGATAAAGTTTATACTTGTGGACCCGATCCTATGATGAAAGCAATCGCTAAAGACGCCTATAAATCCAATACATTTTGCGAGGTTTCTCTGGAAAATATGATGGCTTGCGGGTTTGGTGTTTGTTTGTGTTGCGTGGAAAAAACCAAGGAAGGGCACAAATGTGTTTGTACAGATGGCCCGGTGTTTAACATCAATGATTTAACATGGCAGAATTAAGTGTAAAAATAAAAGACCTTTTATTTAAAAATCCGGTACTAACAGCTTCCGGAACCTGCGGTTTTGGTGAAGAAATATCCGATTTTGTGGATCTTTCAAAATTAGGCGGGATTGTAATGAAAGGAACAACCCTAAAGCCCAGAGAAGGAAATGACTATCCCAGAATGGCTGAAACCCCATCGGGAATGCTTAATGCTGTTGGCTTGCAAAATAAGGGTGTAGAAAATTTCATAAAGAATATTTACCCCAATATTAAGGATATCGACTCTAATTTCATTGTAAATGTAAATGGCTCTACAATTGAAGAGTATGTAGAATTAACAGAACAAATCAATGAATTGGATAAGATTCCGGCAATCGAACTAAATATCAGCTGTCCGAACGTTAAAGAAGGTGGGATGGCTTTTGGTGTAAGTTGTCCTTCGGCAGAGGCCGTTGTTCGTGCGGTACGTGCGGTTTACGATAAGCCTTTAATTGTAAAGCTTTCGCCAAACGTGACAAACATTGCTGAAATAGCAAAAGCGGTAGAAGGTCAGGGAGCAGATAGTGTTTCGCTGGTAAATACTTTTTTAGGAATGGCAGTTGATGCTGAGTCTAGAAAACCTGTACTTTCAACAGTCACAGGTGGCTTGTCTGGGCCTGCAATAAAACCTATTGCTCTAAGGATGGTTTGGCAGGTTGCCCAAGCTGTAAAAGTCCCGGTAGTAGGTTTGGGAGGAATAATGAATGCAACTGATGCAATTGAGTTTATATTAGCAGGAGCTACTGCAATTCAGGTTGGGACAGGAATTTTTATAGACCCAACCAAACCCATTCAAATTGTAGAAGGGATAAATGACTATTTAGAAAGGCATAATATCAAATCAGTTCAAGAAATAATTGGTGGATTACATTTGTAAATCCGTTGATTTATAGTTTTATATCGAGGTGTTGTTAAAGAAAATTAAATATCTATTTGTACTCGTAGCAGTATTTCTGGTATCCTACGGATCAGTTTCCTTAAAACCAGTTAAGGAAACACCTCCTTATTCCCAATTAGTAGCATCTGGGATAAATAACCGTGTTTCCAATGGCAATTCCGAATTTGAATATTCAAATTACATTGAAACCCAAACGGAAAGATTTATTTCTAAATGGGAAATAAAAGGGGCGGCCATTGCTGTTGTAAAAGACGAAAGGCTGGTATATGCTAAGGGATTTGGAATCGCTGATAACCTTCAAACACCTACAGAGTCTGGAAATTTATTTCGCCTGGCCAGTGTTTCCAAGCTTATTACCGCCACAGCTATTATGAAGTTGGTCGAAAATAATAAGCTTTCCCTGGATGATACTGTTTTCGGACCTGATGGAATCATAAAACATCCTGCTTTTGAAGAAGTAAAAGATAAAAAAATATACCGCATTACGGTAAGGAATCTGCTCACGCATTCTGGAGGATGGACGCAACGTTACGGAGATCCTGCTTTTTATTCACTAAATATTGCTGATAAGGTAGGTGATCCTGCACCTGCAACAATCCAATCTTATTACAAATACATTGCCACCCGAAGGTTGTCTTTTCCTCCGGGAACTCAGGTTAGCTACTCAAACATGGGCTATATGTTTCTGGGAGAAGTGGTAAGTACCGTTAGCGGACAACCATACGAATCCTATGTTCGTGATAATATTTTAATTCCAAATGGAATAATTGATATGCATATTGGTAGCAGCTATAGTGCAAATCGTTTTCCAAACGAAGTTCAGTATTATGAACAGGAAGGAAGCCTTCAGATAAGGGAATATACAGGTTCAGGGAAAATGGTGGATAAATCAGATGGTGGAAATCCTATCGAGTTATTGAGTGCTGCCGGAGGTTGGGTAAGTTCAGTAACAGAACTAGCCCGTTTTATTACCTTAATTGATGGGAATCCTGATGTTCCGGATATCCTTTCTGAGAATTCCATTCGTGAAATGACTAATAATGAATATGCCAAAGGACCTTTGGGATGGAAAACTACAGTTTCGAATGGCAACTGGACCAGAACAGGCAGCATGGCTGGAACATCAGCAATGATAAAAAGACAATCTGATGGAATAACCTGGATTTTTATCGCAAATTCCAGTACTTGGAAAGGCTCCATGTTTCCTTCAGACATTAATGTTTTCATGAGAAAAATATTATCTCACGTAAAGGAATGGCCTGAACGTGACCTTTTTGACCATTATCCGGTAGATTTACTCCCTCTGGCTTATAATTAGCATCACTAATTTTACGGGAAACGTATTTAATCCTCCTAGTTTCCCGCTTTATAAATTACTTTTTCAATCTTAAATAGAAATCTTCAGAACAGATTATGAACACTTGAACATTTCAATTTTTGGCTTGTTTATGGAAGTGAAAATTAAGTAGAACAAATTTAAATAACCATAAATAAAAATGTCAGAATTTAAAATACAAATGCCCAAGCTTGGCGAAAGTGTTCAGGAGGCAACTATTACCAAGTGGTTCGTAAAAGAAGGGGATAAAATTGAAGAAGATGATGCTTTGTTTGAAGTTGCAACAGACAAGGTAGATTCCGAAATTCCATCTCCGGTTGATGGTGTCATCTCAAAAGTATTTTTTGATGTAGATGCTGTTGTTGCCGTGGGGGAAATTGTTGCAATTATAAAAATGGAAGGTGAAGAGGACGATGAACCTCAAAATCAGGAACCAGAAAATAAACAACAAGCAGAAACTGCTTCTAAAGAAGGGATCAAGCAAGAAGATACTAACGCAAAAGTTGAAGCTGAATCAAAACGTTCAGAGTCTGGTCGGTTTTATTCTCCATTGGTAAGAAGCATTGCCAAGGCTGAATCTGTTAGTATGGAAGAACTGGAACAAATCCAGGGATCTGGTCAAAACGGACGGGTTCAGAAGAACGACATTCTTCAATATATCGAAGAAAGAGATAGCGAAAAAACCCAACAATCAAGCTCTTCGCAAGAAGTTAAAAGCGAAAAGCCTCAAACTTCAAATGTAAGTGCATCTATCGGATCAGATGATCAGATTATTGAAATGGATCGTGTGCGTAAGCTTATTGCCGAACATATGGTTCAATCCAAAAAGACATCTCCTCACGTGACTTCAGTAGTTGAAGCTGATGTAACCAACCTGGTTCTTTGGAGAAATAGAGTCAAAAATGAATACCTCGAAAAATACAACGAGAAGCTAACGTTCATGCCGATATTTATTGAGGCTACAGCAAAAGCACTTACTGAATATACAATGGTTAATGCATCGGTTGATGGTGATAAAATTTACCTTCATAAAAATGTGAATATGGGTATTGCCGTAGCCAAACCCGACGGAAATTTGGTGGTTCCTGTTATAAAAGAAGCAGAACAAAAGAATTTACTGGGATTAACCAAGAGCCTTAACCAAATGGCCGATAAAGCTCGAAATAACAAGCTCGGACTGGATGATTACCAAGGAGGAACTTTTACCATCACCAACTTTGGATCGTTCCGGAACATCATGGGAACGCCAATCATTAATCAACCACAGGTAGCTATCCTTGCAACAGGAAGCATTGAGAAAAAACCTGCAGTAATGGAAACTTCAACAGGCGATGTTATTGTGGTGCGTCACAAAATGTTCTTGTCCTTGTCCTACGATCATCGCATTATCGATGGCGCCATGGGAGGTGCATTCTTAAGAAGGATTGCCGATATCCTGGAAGCTTTTGATGCAGACAAGGAAGTTTGAACTAAAAAATTAAAAGACTGATTATGACAACAATACCCAAAATATATTCAATTAAAAAGACCCCCAAGGAAACCTTGGTTGAGTGGTATAAATTGCTCACTTTGGGACGTGAGCTCGACCTTAAAGCCCCCAATTACTTAAAACAAGCTATTGGCTGGTCTTACCATGCTCCTTATGCCGGGCACGATGCGATTCAATTGGCAATTGGTCAAACTTTTGAAAAGAAAGTAGATCATCTTTTCCCATATTACAGGGACATGATGACTGCGTTATCTGCCGGACTTACAGCCGAAGAAATCATCTTAAATGGTATTTCCAAAGCTACCGATCTGGCAAGTGGAGGGCGCCATATGTCAAACCATTTTGCAAAAGTTGACTGGAACATTCACAATGTATCGTCATTAACGGGTAATCACACGCTGCATGCAGTTGGAGTCGCCCGGGCCATAAAATATTACGACGAAAAGGCTGTATCTATTAGTTCTCAAGGTGAATCCTCCGTTTCTGAAGGCTATGTTTATGAGGCAATTAACGGTGCATCAAAAGAAAAGCTCCCCGTAATTTTCGTTATTCAGGATAACGGGTATGGAATTTCAGTCCCTAAAAAGGATCAAACAGCAAACCGTAAGGTCGCCAATAACTTCAGTGGGTTCAAAAATTTGCGAATTATCCATTGTAACGGGAAGGATGTATTCGATTCCATGAATGCCATGGCCGAAGCCAAGAAGCATGTTCTGGAAAAAGGCGAACCAGCTATTGTTCAGGCGAACTGTGTGCGCATGCATTCACATTCCAACTCGGACAGACATGAGCTGTACCGTTCCGAAGCAGAACGCAACTATGTGATGGATTATGATCCGCTGGCTAAGTTCGAACGACTTTTACTTCGCTATAACCGCCTAACAGAAGAAGAACTGCTTGAAGTAAAAGATGAAGCAAAGAAAACGTTAAAGGCGGCACATAAAGCAGCTTTGAAAGCTCCTGATCCTGATCCGGAAACTTACAAGGATTTTGTGCTTCCTGAGCCTTATAAGGCTGAAAAGTATCCTGAGGGAACTCACAGCTCAGGTGATGAGCCCCAAAAGCTTATTACCGCCTTAAATGAAACGTTAAAAGCAGAATTTCGGGAAAATCCAGACACATTCATTTGGGGACAGGATATGGCCAATAAAGATAAAGGTGGAGTATTTAATGTTTCGAAGGGAATGCAGCAGGAATTTGGCCCGAAAAGGGTATTTAACGCTCCAATTGCTGAAGACTTCATTATGGGAACAGCAAATGGAATGTCCCGGTACGATGAAAAAATCAGAATTGTAGTTGAAGGAGCTGAATTTGCAGATTACTTTTGGCCGGCTATGGAACAATACGTAGATTCCAGTCATGATTACTGGCGATCGAATGGACAGTTTACTCCCAATGTGACCATTCGCCTGGCATCTGGAGGCTACATTGGTGGAGGACTTTACCATTCACAATCGATTGAAGGAGCTTTAACTTCAATTCCCGGTGTAAGAATTGTTTATCCTTCGTTTGCTGATGATGCTGCCGGTTTGCTTCGAACAGCCATGCGATCCCGTGGCTTAACCATGTTTATGGAGCCCAAAGCATTGTACAACGATCCCAAAGCAGCAACGCCAATCCCCGATGATTTTGAAGTTCCTTTCGGGAAAGCACGTACACGCAGGGAAGGTAAAGATCTGTTCATTATAACTTATGGGAACACAACCCATATGGCTCTTGAAGCTGCGAATAAGCTTTCGGAAGAAGGGTTTGAATGCGAAGTACTGGATTTGAGATCCTTAATTCCCCTTGACAAAGAAGCCATTATCAGTGGGGTGAAAAAGATTGGAAAGGTATTGGTGCTTCATGAAGATAAAGTACATTCTGGTTTTGGAGCTGAATTATCATCCACAATTATGGAAGAAGCTTTTGAATATCTGGATGGGCCAGTCAGAAGATTAGGTTCGACATTTACTCCGGTAGGTTTTCACCGTTCATTTGAAAAAATGATCTTACCCAATACTGAAAAAGTGTATAATGCTGCAAAATCAATCTTAGCTTATTAAAAATCAATACTATGAGTACCGCAATTATATATAGTTTCAATTCAAATAAAACAGCAAAAGCTGGAGAAAAGATAGCAGAGGCATTTGGTAATCAGTTAAAAATTGAAAGCCTGAATGCAGAAGAAATAACTGAGGATATATTCCTCAAACATGACCAATTGATTCTGGGAGTACCCACCTGGTTTGATGGTGAACTGCCCAATTATTGGGATGAGTTTGTTCCAGCGTTGGAAGATATGAATCTAAAAGGTAAAATCATTGCCATTTTCGGCTTGGCTGATCAGCTAGGTTACCCGGAAAATTTTGCAGATGGACTTGGCATTATGGCTAATTTACTTCGGGACAGGGGAGCAAAAATTGTGGGTTATACCGAGATAGATGATTATTCATTTGAATCATCAAAAGCTGTTCTGGATAATAAATTCCAGGGCTTGGTTTTAGATCAGGAAAATCAGGCAAGGAAAAGTAAAAAACGTATTGAAGACTGGGTGCAAAGCTTATTAAAAGAATTCAAATAATTGTTCTTTATAACGAATAAATATTATCAATGTTAATTCATGAGCCGGAATAAATTTATCCCGGCTCATGTTCTTTTTATTAGCATTATCTTTGTATTGAATTTAAAAACAATAAAATATGAAGAAAAAGAAAACTATCGCTTTAGTTGCCCATGATAATCGGAAAAAAGACATGATGGAGTGGGTTGCACAAAACTGGCAGGAGCTGGTATCTCATAACCTTGTATGTACAGGAACAACGGGAAAACTTGTTCAGGATGCCATTGAAGCAGAATGTAAAGTAAATGATATGGTTCCACCCGAAGTTACTCGGTTAAAATCAGGTCCGCTAGGAGGTGACCAACAACTAGGAGCACTTATTAGTGAAGGAAAAGTAGATGTATTGATATTCTTTTGGGATCCTATGCAGCCACAGCCTCATGATGTAGATGTCAAAGCATTGTTCCGTATTTCAACTCTTTATAATGTGCCAACAGCAATTAACAGATCTACAGCTGATTTTATTATATCATCCGACTTGTTTCACCAGGATTATAAACCAACTTTAAAGGATTATTCATCTTATATAATGAGAAATGTAGACATGTAATTTACATTTCGATAACATTCATATAAGTATATCGTAATATATAGAATTCCTATTTAACTTATCTTTGCTTTATAAACCATATAGATATGGAGGAAGAAAAGTTAAGAAAAATGATTAAAGCCTTGTACTTGCTAAGAGACATTCTTGCTAAGAAAAGTGAGGATGATAAGGCATTTAAAATTCGTCCAAAAACAAAGGTGGTTAATGATGTTCAGGATATTATTAACTTAAGCTTGGAGGAATTTTACACGTTAAGAGCTTAACATTGGAAGCAAACTAAGCGTTAAAACCTTTCAATCTGTATTAATTTCGTTTCTTTGTCGGAAATTTTGAAAAAGGCCGATTAATGAAACGATATTTTTTTGCCCTACTGGTACTGTTTGTAGCTACAATTTCAACTGCGAAGAAAAAACCTAAGGTATTATTACTCTCCGAAGAAGAAATCGCTGCATCTACAGTCTATTATTCCATAGAAGAAGCACTGCAAATAAAAAAGAAAGCGTACGTTTTAAACCTTGATAATCAGGATTTGTCGGAAATTCCTGAAAGCATATCAAAACTTGTTAATTTACAATCGCTTAGTCTTAAATACAATCAATTTACAGAATTCCCAGAAATTGTATTTGAATTACCCAACCTGCAGTATTTATACTTAATCCATAATGAAATTAGCGAAATACCTGCAGAAATAAACTCTCTTAAATATTTGAAAGTAATTGATATTAGCGAAAACAAATTGGCTCAGATACCTGAAGATATTGGAGGATGTGACTCTTTAGTTCAATTAAAGGCAGGGGAGAATCAGCTTACATTTTTGCCTGGCTCAATAGGTAATCTACAACAGCTTCAAATACTGGATGTGTTTAGTAATCAGTTAACTTTTATTCCTGATGAAATTGGAAATATTAGTAGTCTAAAGTTTCTTGATCTTAATTGGAACCAAATTGAAGAGCTACCGGAGACTATTTGTAATTTAACTAATCTGGAAAGTTTACGCATAGAAAAAAATAGTTTGACAAAGCTGCCTCAAGAAATTGGAAACTTAGTTAACATTCAAGAAATAAGTATGTTAGAAAATAATTTTACAGAACTTCCAGAGAGCTTTTGTAATTTTAATATTTTCACAGAACTAGATCTAAGTAATAACTCATTAACCAAACTTCCAGAAAACTTTGGAAAGCTTACAAAACTGGAAAGGATTAACTTATACAATAACAATATCACTGAATTACCAACTTCATTTAGTAAGCTGAATAATTTAAAAGAACTTAACCTTCAGCGCAATCAGCTTACAAGTTTAACAAGTGAACTTATTGGTCTTCCCAAACTTCAGGTAGTTAATGCCAGTATGAATAATATTTCGTCTTTAAGTTTTGCTCCGGGATCTTGTGAATCTCTGATAAAGCTTGATTTGGAGGATAATAAAATAGATAAATTTACATCTGATTTTAAGAATTTAACAAAGCTTGAAGTTCTAAATCTATCATACAATTTATTAACGGATCTTCCTGTTGAACTTATTGATCTAAAGCAATTAAAAGAAGCTTATTTTTCTAATAATGATATATCAACTTTTACGAAGCAGATAATCTCATTAGAAAATTTAAACACCCTTGATTTTAGCAATAATAACCTTTTAATTATTCCTTTAACAATTGGTGAGATGAAAAGCTTAAAAAAGATTGATTTATCGGGAAACCGCTTGTATGGGTGGCATAAAAAACAAATAGAGGAGCGATTTTCTATGGAAGTTAGTTTGTAAAATTAATAATTGATAAATTCCGCTATTTTCAACGCAGAAAATATTAAATCAATAATATCCAATAGTTTATAGTAAATGAAAGCTATAAAGCTATTGGATAATTATTAGTTCAAGACAGCTTATGCATACTGTGAAATACGGTATTTTTCTTTTCTTGTAATTTCTGTTTTATTCAGTTCTTGTAATTCATCTTGTGCTTTGATTAGTAGGTAATCACACCATTCTATGAATTCATCAACATCCTGACCTGAATAAATATTGTCTCCTTTACATTTCTGTAGAATCGCTTTTTTTACTTGATTTTCAATCTTTTGATAAAATTGATTAAGCTTGATTCTCCCTTCAGAAATAGTGTAATATTGATAGAAGAGGGTAGAAAAGTACACTTGTTTAGAATCTTTCAATTTCATAACCCAAATTTTAGTATGAAAACTCTTATTTCTTAAAGTCTATTCAATAAAGAAAAGACTGTCAACTCTTTAGGAGAGTATCAAGATCGCACAAATACAATGACAAATGTAATAAGTATGATTTACAAATGCAAATTATTTAAAATAAAATTTGAATTATTGCATTTCGATTTGATTATTATCGAACTTGTAAAACGCGTAATAATCTGTTTTATAGCGATGTGTGAGTGTTTGTGTTAATTTACAAATATAAATAATATTTGTTGCGGAGGAGGTAAAGTAAATACTAATGGATTCTTTTAGATCAATTATAATCGAATCTTTTTCCTTGATGCAGATATATTGATTTTATCAAAAGTTCTTTTAGAAGGTAATGTATTTATGTCCCTGAGAATTCAATAAAATCAATTTGCCTGTATAATGAGTCGAATTATTTAAATCTGAGTAATTACGATTCGAATGAAGTAAGAGCTACATAAATGAATATAGTAGTTGTATAAATAAATCTATGTAGTATCGATGATATTTGAAATGAGTTCTGTATATCTGTTTTTCTAGCTTTTAGAAGCATGATAGTTTTTAGCGAATATTGAAAGCGTTGCTGTAAACAAAAATTACAGGATTAAAATACTTGATACATTGGCTTTAGTTAATATCAAATAAATAATACACTTGTCTTATAGTTGATATTATGTTATTTTTATTTGGCAAAAATAGAGGGAGAAAAATTCCTCCCTCTCAAATATATCAATTAAAACACTATTACATTGCATTAAGTTTCTCATTGATTGCATCGTATTTGTCTGTCATTTTTAAACGTAAATACAACGATCTCAATGATTCCATACTATATACATCATTTGCGTCAAGTTCAATTGCTTTTTCTAAATATGGAATCGCTTTTTCGAATTCAATATCAGCCTTAGCTTTTTCTTCTTCGTATTTATCTGGATCATTTGTAGGAACAGCATTGGCAATATCCAACTGTTTAACCCCAAGGTTATAATAAATCACACCAATATTATAATATGCATCATGATATTCTGAGTCTATTTCTAGTGCTTCCTCATAATGAGTAATAGCTTCTTCATACTCTCCCATTGTATCATATAAAGTACCTTTTACAAATCGGTATGTAGCATTCTCTGGTTCTTTTGCTATAGCAATATCTAAGTAAGTTGAAGCTTCATCTGCTTTGTTTGTACTTAAATACATGTTGATTAAAGAAACCATAACTTCATTACTTTCAGGATATTTTTCAAATCCTTTCTTTAATGTTTCAATGGCAGCAACAGTATCATTCAAATTTGTATAACAAGTAGCAATTTGATCATAAACCTGACCTTCACCATAATTATATTCTGCAGCTCTTTCATAATATTTGATAGCTTCATCATACATCTCTGCATTTTGTGCTGCTAAACCAGTATTGAAAATACTAACAGTATCAACAAAAGCTCCATCTTCTTGCATTAAAGGTAAGTCTTCAATTGTAAGAATGTTTTTAAAAGCATAATAAGCTGATTCGTAATCATCAGTATTAAAAGCTTCAATTGCTTTATTTGAGATTTCACTTATAGCAAGGGTAAGTTTTACTTTTGTGTTATTACTTCCACCTTTACCATTTTTTTCAATTGCTGTTTTATAAGACTCAATAGCTGTTTCCAATGGATTTTCAGCTAAGTCGCTACCTGTTTTATAGATCTCAAGATATATATCACCACGAGTATCCCAGGTAGTTTCCCATGGAATTGATTTTTCTGCTTTTTCATTATTTGGATCTATTGTTTGCTCAATAAGAGTGTAAGCTTCTTCAAGATCACCGGATGACAGTGCACTTGCTGCTTTTTTGACGTCACTTTTTTGGGCAAAAACACTTGAACATGAAAGTAGAAGTGCCGCTAGTAATAAAAATGTTTTATTCATCATTTAAAAATTTAAGGTATTTTATTGCAAATAAAGTTTTTTGTAATTTTTATTCAAACTTGCTGAAGTTAATTTGATAGATTCTTTTAGTTTTCTTCATCTTCAGCTGATTCATTATCAAAAGAACCTTCTTCATTCTCAATTTGATCATTTTCTTCTGTTGTTACCCTTGCTATGGAAGCTATTGCGTCATCGTTTCTCAGATTGATCAATCGAACTCCCTGAGTAGCTCTTCCCATCACTCTTAAGGTTGCAATCGGAAGGCGAATAGTAATTCCATTTTCAGTAATAATCATCAGATCATTCTCATCTACAACACTTTTTATTCCCATTAAATTACCTGTCTTTTCAGTGATGTTGATGGTCTTAACTCCTTTTCCTCCACGGTTTGTAATCCTGTAATCGCTAATTACAGATCTTTTACCAAACCCTTTTTCAGAAACAACAAGAACGTTCTCTGATTCATTTTCAACACATATCATGCCAACTACCTCATCTTGCTCATTACCAAGGGTTATGCCTTTAACTCCGGAAGCTGTTCTTCCAATAGCTCTTACCGTACTTTCATGGAACCGAATTGCTTTTCCGGATTTCACGGCAATCATTATATCATGGTTGCCGTTTGTCAGCCGTGCTTCCAATAAGCGGTCGCCCTCTTTAATTGTAATTGCATTGATACCATTCTGGCGAGGACGCGAATAAGCTTCAAGTGATGTTTTCTTAATTATTCCATGTTTTGTACATAGAATAATGAAGTTGTTATTGATGTAATCGGCATCAGCAAGTGTTTTAACATTAATAACTGTCAATACCTGATCATCCGGTTCAATATTCAATAAGTTTTGAATGGCACGTCCTTTCGATGTTTTTGTTCCTTCAGGAATCTGGTAAACTTTTAACCAGAAACATTTTCCTTTTTCGGTAAATAACATCAAAGTATTGTGCATGGTTGCAATGAACATGTGTTCCAGGAAGTCTTCATCACGCGTATTACTTCCTTTGGATCCAACTCCGCCTCTACCTTGGGTTCTAAACTCAGAAAGCGGAGTTCGCTTAATATAACCTAAGTGAGAAATAGTGATTACCATTTCGTCATCGGCATAAAAATCTTCAGGATTGAATTCTTCTGCGTTTGGAACAATCTCAGTTTTACGTTCATCACCATATTGAGCTTTAATCTCAAGAAGTTCATCTTTTATTATCTTCATGCGAAGATCTTCATTGGCAAGAATTTCTTTACATTTATCAATGAATTGAAGAATTTCCTCATACTCACTTCTTAGCTTATCTTGCTCAAGTCCGGTTAATTGACGCAACCTCATCTCAACGATTGCACGTGCCTGTATTTCAGAAAGAGAGAAGCGCTCAATCAAACTTTGACGGGCTTCATCAGGTGTTTTTGATCCCCTGATTATGGCAATTACTTCGTCAATATTGTCGCTGGCAATAATTAAACCCTCTAAAATATGAGCTCTTTTTTCAGCTTGTTCTAACTCATACTGAGTTCTGCGAACAACAACATCATGCCTGTGGTCAATAAAGTAGCGAATAAGGTCTTTCAAATTAAGCAACTTGGGGCGACCATTAACTAATGCAATGTTGTTGACACTGAAAGATGTTTGTAATGCTGTATATTTATATAATTTATTCAATACAACATTTGACATTTCATCTTTCTTGATGTCGATAACAATTCGCATTCCTTCACGGTCAGACTCATCATTTACGTTTGAAATACCTTCAATTCTTTTCTCATTAACAAGCTCTGCAATCTTAATAATCAACTCAGCCTTGTTAACCATGTAAGGAATTTCAGTAATGATAATTCGCTCACGTCCGTTATTTAAAGTTTCAATATGAGCTTTACCTCTTAATACAATTCTTCCCCGACCTGTTTCAAAGGCTTCTTCAACACCTTTATATCCGTAGATGATACCTCCGGTTGGAAAATCAGGAGCTTTTATAATTGGGATAAGCTCTGCTATTTCAATATCCTTATTATCAATATAAGCAGAAATAGCATCAATGGTATCACTTAAGTTATGAGGTGGCATATTGGTTGCCATACCAACGGCAATTCCTGAAGCTCCATTAATCAATAGATTTGGAATTCTTGTTGGTAGCACTGTTGGTTCGTTCAGCGACTCATCAAAGTTTGGCTGAAAATCAACTGTGTTTTTTTCAATATCACTCAGTGTAACTTCTGCAATTTTAGCCATTCTGGCTTCGGTATAACGCATTGCTGCCGGGCTATCACCATCAATAGAGCCAAAGTTCCCCTGACCATCAATTAACGTATAGCGCAAGGACCAATCCTGGGCCATACGAACCATTGTCATGTACACAGATGAATCACCGTGTGGGTGGTACTTACCAAGTACCTCCCCTACTATCCTTGCAGATTTCTTGTAAGGTTTGTTCGACAAGATACCTAACTCACTCATTCCGAATAAAACTCTTCGGTGAACAGGCTTTAAACCATCACGAACATCAGGAAGAGCACGAGACACAATAACAGACATTGAATAATCAATGTATGCTGTCTTCATTTGCTCCTCAATATTAATCTTTATAATTTTTTCGCCTTCAGACATTTAACTTTCCCTTAAAAAATTTTATGGATACTATTAAAAGACATACAAAAATATAAAAATACTATAAAAGACAGGCATTTAAAAGCTTTTTTAATCCATGTTAAGAAGATAATATTTTAACAAGTGGATGTTCAAAAAATCAAGTGGTTAAAATGTCGACGTATCAAATATTATCTAACTTTATACCATATATTTTGCATGTTTAATGCTTTTCAATTCAACTAAACTGGTATTGTTTTTGTTGATAGAGAAAAAATGTTGTATCAATTTGAATTTTTGAATATGGATTCTCAATTTTCACCCAAAATAAAAGATGTGCTTTCCTATAGCCGCGAAGAAGCGATACGATTAGGAAATGAGCATATTGGACTAGAGCATATTTTCCTTGGAATTTTAAGAGAAGGAGAAGGTGTTGCTATTGATGTACTTACAAATCAGGGAGTTCAATTGTCTGAAATAAAAGAAGCAATTGAAGAGTCGCTGAAAACAGATAAAGAGATTGATCCTCAATCGTCCATTCAACTTTTGAAATCTGCGGAAAAAGCTCTAAAACTAGTATATCTGGAGGCCAGGGCATTAAATAGTTCTACCATAAATACTGGACATTTATTGTTGGCTATACTTAAGGATAAAGACAGTCAGATATCTACTTTGCTAAATGACTTTCACATCAATTATTACATTATGAAATCGCATCTGGAAGATGTTAAAGAACCTGAGGCAAAATCTGATTTCGGAGAGGAAGATGATGATACTGATGATCCTTTTTCAAAACCAACAGGAGGCAGTTCCGGAAGTAAAAAAGCAACTGGAAGTAAATCTGAGACACCGGTGTTAGATAACTTTGGAATAGACATTACCAAAGCAGCTGAAGAAAACAGTCTTGATCCTATTGTTGGACGAGAAAAAGAAATTGAAAGACTTGCCCAGATTCTTTCAAGAAGAAAAAAGAATAACCCAATATTAATTGGCGAACCTGGAGTTGGTAAGTCTGCAATAGCCGAAGGACTGGCCCTTCGCATTATTCAAAAGAAAGTTTCACGCATTCTATTTGATAAGCGTGTAGTAAGTTTAGACATTGCCTCTATTGTTGCTGGAACAAAATACCGTGGTCAATTTGAAGAGCGTATGAAGGCTATTCTGAACGAGCTTTCAAAAGTAAATAATGTCATTCTTTTTATTGATGAAATACACACTATCGTTGGTGCTGGTGGTGCAACAGGATCTCTGGATGCTGCAAATATGTTGAAACCTGCACTTGCCCGTGGAGATATTCAATGTATTGGAGCTACAACGCTTGATGAATATCGTCAGCAAATAGAAAAAGATGGTGCATTGGAAAGAAGGTTTCAGAAAGTGATGATTGAACCTACTTCTGTTGACGAAACTGTTGAGATTCTGAATAATATTAAAGAACGTTACGAAGACCATCATAATGTGATTTACACACAGGAAGCTATTGAGGCTTGTGTAAAACTTACATCAAGATACATCACTGACAGGTTTTTGCCAGATAAAGCAATTGATGCTTTAGATGAAGCTGGTTCAAGGGTTCATATTTCTAATATAAACGTACCTGATCGTATCGTTAAACTGGAAGAAAAAATAGAAAATACCCGCAATGAAAAAATACAAGCTGTAAAAAGTCAGAATTTTGAATTAGCGGCTAGTCATCGGGACAAAGAAAAAAACTTACTTCAGTTACTGGAGCAGGAAAAAGAAGCTTGGGAAAAAGAATTACTCAATCATCGTGAAGTAGTGACAGATGACAAAGTTGCAGAAGTTGTTGCAATGATGTCAGGTGTCCCTATTCAGCGTATTGCGCAGGCAGAAGGAAAACGCCTGATGAACATGGGTGAGAAATTGAAGGGAAGTGTTGTCGGTCAGGATGATGCCATTGCAAAAATTGTTAAGGCAATTCATCGTAATCGAGCGGGCTTAAAAGATCCCAATAAACCAATTGGATCATTTGTTTTCCTTGGTCCTACAGGTGTTGGTAAAACTCAGTTAGCAAAAGTTATAGCAACTTATTTATTTGACAGTGTTGATTCACTTATTCGGATTGACATGAGTGAATACATGGAGAAATTTTCAGTTTCCAGGTTAGTTGGAGCGCCTCCAGGATATGTTGGATACGAAGAAGGTGGTCAATTGACTGAAAAAGTTAGAAGGAAACCTTATTCTGTAGTTCTTCTTGATGAAATTGAAAAAGCCCATCCTGATGTATTCCATTTGCTTTTACAGGTTTTGGATGAAGGAAGATTAACAGATAGTTTAGGGCGTAATGTTGATTTTAAAAATACGATTATCATTATGACTTCAAATATTGGCTCACGCCAATTGAAGGATTTTGGAAAGGGTATTGGTTTTTCAACACCAAAAACGGCCGTAGAAGAGACGGATCATGCCAAATACATTATTGAAAAAGCATTGAAAAGAGCATTTGCTCCTGAGTTCCTGAACAGGATTGATGATGTAGTCATGTTTAATTCATTGTCTAAAGAAGATATTTTCAAAATTATTGATATTGAGTTAAAAGGCCTATACAGTCGTGTTGAAGGATTAAATTATAAATTGAAAATATCCAAGGCTGCAAAAGACTTTATTGCTGAAAAAGGATATGATATCCAATATGGAGCAAGGCCATTGAAACGTGCCATTCAGAAGTATCTTGAAGATGAGATGGCTGAAGTCATTATTAAAGCTTCAATTTCTGAAGGGGATACGGTATCTGTTGGCTTTGATAAAAAGAAAGAAAAGATTAAAATTCGAATAATTGGATCGAAGCAAAATGCATAATAAAATAAGAAGGTTGCTATTAATAGCAACCTTCTTTGTTAATTAATAAAATCACATTTGAAATCTGTATTTCATTTTAATCCAACTTGTGAACTGGGCATTTCTAATGGTTCTCCCTATTTTGTTGCTCCCTCCCTTCTCAAAGAATTTGAAGAAGAATTAGCTACACTCATGTTATTTTTTGCCAATGATCAGGATCTAATTTTAAAAGAAAATACAGTGTCTTCATTCTTTGGCGAACAGGCTGAAAAACTTAACCTTCCTAAGGTTTCTTTTACTTCAAAAGATAAACTGAAGCATCTTTTTATAGACAATACCTATCACATAGAATCATGGGGCAAAAGTCCTGCTGAAGATTATTTTATCAGACAGTTGGGCTGCAATGCTGATTTTGAAAGTTGGCATCCACAGTCAAGAATAATATTTGAAAAAGAAACTTCATGTCAATTCTTGCATCATTTCATAAATAAATATCCTAATAAATTATTTCCGGAAATTGATTCTTTGTCTCAAAGAGTAAACACAATCGATGAAATTGAAAAGTACCTGGAAAAACATGAAAATATTGTTTTAAAAGATCCGATTAGCTCAAGTGGAAGAGGTTTGCAAATAATAAGGGACAAACAATTAAATCATGCACGAATCCAATGGATTAAATCTATTTTAAAACAATATGGCTATTTAATTGTGGAGAAATGGTTCAACAAAACTCATGACTTATCCTTTCAATTTCATATAAATAAGGAGAAAAAAGTTGAATTTCTTGGCTTAAGTTATTTCATAACGAATTCAAATGGTCAATATATCGGACATTATCTAAATTTTGATGAATATGAAAAAGCAGGAATATCAAAATTTGAGATTGAAAAGATTGGAAACCAGCTTTGTGAAGAACTAGCTAAAAGTATTTATACTGAATTTTACACCGGATATCTGGGAATTGATGCAATTGTTTATAATGAAGGTGAGAAGATTGGGCTGCATCCTTGCCTGGAAGTTAATTCTCGCTATACGATGGGATTATTAAGTAAAAGAATTGAAAAATACATTTATCCTAAAACAAAAGGAATATTTCAGATTTATTACGACAAAAAAATCCCCTTTTATAAATTTAGTGAATTGAAGTTAATTCAAAATCCAACTAAAATTACAAATGGAAAACTAATGAAAGGCTTTGTGCCTCTGACATCACCAAGCCCCGAAAGCAAATTTGGAGCATATATTGAATTAAGCCAGGTACTTGGCTATTGAGTTCAATAATAAATCCAACAGAATAGGTTTTTCAAGGAATTCATCACATCCGGCCTCGAAACTTCTCCGTTTTTCCCCAGAAACAATAAACGCACTTTGAACGATGACTGGCACTCTTGGATTAATTTTTTTAATCTCACGTGTAGCATCAAAACCATCCATTACAGGCATATTTAAATCCATTAAAACCAAATCAATATCTTGATTAGTTTTAATCAGATCAACTGCCTCTTTCCCATTTTTTGCCCAGATTGTTTTTGCATTGTTTTTTTTCAATGCAACATCAAAGTAAAAATGACTGCTTTCGTTGTCTTCAACAACCAAAATTTTTTTACCAGAAAAATTCACTCTTTAACTCTAAATTATATCCCAAGTTTTATATTGCTAATATATAAACTCTTAAGTTAGCAATTAGTTTAATTACGATATTCTTTGTTAAAAGATACATTTCTATCTTTACTCTTAATTTTCAATATCGTTCATATTAATACCTTATTGTATTCATATACAAATATTAAGTTACTAATGCAAAGAATAATTATCCTCTTAATTCTTATTTTAAATTATGGTATTTCCTGTTTAGGTCAGGATTTATCAACGAATGATAAAAGAGCTGAGAAATATTTCAATGAGGCACTCGAATTTTATAGAAACAGGACTAATATAAATGCTCTGGAGAAACTATATGAAGCACTTCAAAGAGATGATAATTTTATTGAAGCTTACCTTTTAAAGGCAGATATATATGCTGAGTTAGACTCTGTTTCAAAACAAATTGAAAGCCTGAAAAAAGTTATTGAGATCTCCCCTCTTTCAAATATGAATGTTTATTACGTTTTAGGTACTGCTTACTTGAAAACTGGAGAATATCAAAAAGCAAAAGATTCATTTCAAAAATATTTAGAAATAAACCCCAATGGCTCATTGCTTGAGAAAGCAAAACAAAATTTATCAAAAGCGAATTTTGCCCTTAATTTATATCTCAATCCGGTTCCATATAGTGCGAATAGCTTGGGAGAAGGTATAAACAGCGAGTTTAATGAATATTGGCCTAGCATTACAGTAGATAATGAAACTTTAGTTTTTACACGATTGGCTCCTGTAGAAAGCTCAAATATTACGTTTCAGGAGGATTTCTACACTTCAACACAAAACAACGGAAAATGGGAGAAAGCTACTGCAATTATTGATATAAATACTACTGATAATGAAGGAGCACAAAGCATTTCTGCTGATGGGAAGCTCCTTTTCTTTACAATTTGCTCTCAAAGTAAAGGTATGGGCAGTTGCGACATCTATTTCTCTAGTTTAGAAAATGGAGTATGGTCTTTACCTCAGAATGTTGGTAGTCCAGTGAATTCCTCAAGCTGGGAGTCTCAACCATCAATTTCAGCAAATGGAGAATACCTGTATTTTGCCAGCAACAGAGAAGGAGGAAAAGGAGGCATGGATATCTGGAGATGTAAGTTGAATGGTTTAAAGAATAATGGATTGCCTCTCTGGTCAAGTCCAGAGAATCTGGGAGATTCTATTAATACGTCAGGAGATGAAATGTCACCCTTTATTCACTCAGATAATAAAACGCTATATTTTGCATCAGACTCCTGGCCTGGCATGGGAGGAATTGACCTGTTTGTTTCCAGACAAAAAAATGATGAAAGCTGGACTGAATCTCAGAACTTGGGATACCCAATAAATACCTGGAACGATGAAACCGGGCTAATTGTAAATGCCACAGGAGAGACAGCCTATTTTTCTACAAACAGAGAAACAGCCGGCGAAAATATGGATTTATATTCTTTTAATATGTACGACGAAATACGTCCTAGTCCAGTGTCGTATGTAAAAGGACACATATTGGATAAAAATACAGAGGATCCCCTCTTTGCCAATATTCAGCTTATTGATTTAGATAACGAAAGCCTTGAAATGGAAATTTCATCCGATAAGACCGACGGCTCATTTTTAATGTGTTTGCCTATAGGTAAGGACTTTGCTTTTAATGTTGAAAAGGAAGGATATTTGTTTTACTCGGAGAGCTTCATGTTGCATGATGCCCATTCTGAGGATGATCCGTTTATCACAGATATTCAGTTAAGTCCAATTGAAGTTGGAAACTCAACTATTTTAAGAAACATTTTCTTTGATACGGATTCTTATGAACTTCTTGAACAATCGAATATTGAATTGAATAAGCTGGTTTCTTTTTTGAAAGAAAACCCAACAATCGCTATTGAAATAGGAGGACACACTGACAGCATGGGAACAGAGGAATACAATATGAAATTATCAGAAGCCCGGGCTAAATCTGTGTTTGATTTCTTAGAAAATGAGGGAATTCCTGAGTCCCGCATAACTTACAAAGGATATGGAATGACAATACCCATTGACACAAATGAAACCGATGAAGGACGTGCAAACAATAGAAGAACTGAATTTACGATAACCCGGAACTAGTTTAAATATTCTACGAATCCATTAGTTTTTTTAGTGCATCAGTAAAATATTTTGGAGCTCTACATGGTTTTTTGTTCTTATCATCAAAAAATACCAGTACCACTTCCCCACTGTTGATCAACTCCCCTTGTTCATTATAAATTTCTGTTTTAATCGGGAACTTTACTTTGGGAATATCTTCAACTATAGTTTTCACAGTAAGCAAATCATCGTAATATGCCGATTTTATGTAGTTCACATTAAGGCTTTTTGCCGGAAGTATAACCCCCGATTCTTCAATTTCTTTATAGGATATTCCCAAATCCCGGATCATTTCAGTTCTGCCTATTTCATAATACCGTGGATAAACGCCATAATAAACAACGCCCATTTTATCGGTGTCTTCGTAATAGACCCTAATCTTTGTTTCGTGTACAATCATCTTATTTAATTGGAGAATCAGGCTCTTTAGCCATGTGGTTATAGGTAAGGTTATCCAGTAGCTTGGGAAGGAATTTCCCAAGGAAAACCGTCAGTTTGCCTTCTACAAAAGTTAGAACAAGCTGTCTCTTCCTTTTCTTTACAGCATTTGCAATATGCAAGGCACATTCTTCTGCTGACATCATTTTTTCTTCGTTTCGGGGAGTTTCTCCTTGTTTGGAACCATCGCTTGTCAATGCAACTTTGCGAACCTCTGAAGCTGTAAAACCAGGAGCAGCGACTAATACATGTAGCCCTTTTTTTAGATTTTCGATGCGAATAGTATCTAAAAATCCACGAACGGCAAATTTTGAAGCAGAATAGCCTGTTCGTCCGGGAAGTCCAACATGACCAGCTATTGAAATCACACCTACCAATGATCCTTTCGTTTTTAATAAATGTGGAAGAGCGTATTTTGTACAATAAACTGTTCCCCAGAAATTAACGTCCATTAGTTTTTTAATAACATCAAGCTCAAGGTCCTCAAATAAAGCGCGCATGGAGATTCCTGCATTATTAATTAAAACGTCAATTTTGCCAAAATGGCTAATAGCAGCTTCAATTAATAGTTTACAATCTTCTTCAATACTAACATCTGTTTTTTGAACAAGAACTTCTGTTGGAGCTAAATCTTTTTCTAATTGTTGAAGTAATTCAACCCTTCTGGCTCCAAGCACCAATTTTGCTCCTCTTGAAGCGAATTCACTGGCCAGGGCTTTCCCTATTCCGGATGAAGCACCGGTAATAACAACAATTTTATTTTTCATGCGCTAAAAAAATCAAGAGTAGCAAAAGTAACCTTTTTGTTCAATCTTCGAAAAAACAAATTACCCAACTTGATGTTTTATCTCGAAAGAAATGAATAAAAAATTCATCTAATATTTGGATATAAAAATAGAGTTTTTACCTTTGCACCCGCCTTTACAGAAAAGGTCACATACAGAGGATGACTCAGTAGCTCAGCTGGTAGAGCACATCCCTTTTAAGGATGGGGTCCTGGGTTCGAACCCCAGCTGAGTCACTCAAAAAGAGAAGCAATTTTGCTTCTCTTTTTTATTTGTGTAAATTACTATATGACTGATAGTTACCACAACTCAAATACACTTTAAATTTCATAAAAAAATTAGAGGTCAGCAATAATTTGCTGACCTCTAAAACAAAAAGGGTGAAACATAGGTGAAACATTTGCTTCAAAAAAATGCTCTTTTTTGCACTTTTTTACGACACATTTACTGCCCCATGTTGGTCATTTGAGTATGCATTTAAATCCGGGTTCTTGAAAAATGCATAAACATTTGCCTCAACACCTGGTCCAAATGGAAGAAGAACATCTGCAGTTTCTGCATTTCTTGCAACACCGGTTTCAGCAACATAGATCCCATCAGCTGCCATTGCAACCAGCATAAGCTGATCAGTGGCCAATGCTCCCTCATCAGCTGAGTTATCACTCCAGGTGACTTTAATTCCACCCTCAACGGCCTCATTATCGGCAATAGCTAAATCATCCGCATTTGGAACATTGCCCAATGAAAACTTCAACAGGCTGTAATCGCTTACATTGCCTTCCTCATCATATGCCCCAATATTGCTTTTCACAAAAAGGTTGAACCCAGACATCTTAATGGCTTTCTGGTTCCAGATTGGGTGGATGATTTTGAGTTTGATACTCTGTGCCAATGCAACAACTGCAGAAAACTTAGCACGATGCTGAACCTGTTTTTCAGAGTTCGCATCGTTGTAATGATCGGCTTTGATGCGGATGTAGTCTATCCCCTTCCAGGAAGCTCCAACTACATTGCCTACGGTGCCCGATACACCGCCTAAAATCCCTTGATTGATTTTTCCCATGGCTTTAAAATTTGAATGGTTAAAAAATAGAATTGATTGATTAATTCAGAGGGAATAAAATCCCTCAACATATCTTTGGTCTAAGTTTAGTTTAGCTTACAACCAAAGTAAAAAGAGCACCTTATTTGCGTTTTTTGTCAACCACCTTACGCTTGAACAGATCGACAAGGAAAGCGGATAAAATACCGCCAATAAGGCTTATAAGAGCTTCAAATGAATCTACCAGTGTACCGGAAGTGTCACTGGCAATTTGGATAGTGTCTGGTATTGCGGAAGCAACACCTAATGAGGATAAAGATCCTACGATAAAACTTGAAATGTTTTTCATGGCAAATATGTTTTTATTCACCTAAGAATTTAACATTCAACAAACTGAATTACAATAGATTAATGTCATATTGACAAAATTTACGTTTTGAAGGTCGAAATCTTACTTTAATGCTGAAAAATACCTTCCAGAATTTGGAAAATCAGTCACGATTTTTGAGGAAAGCAGGTGTATTTTGGGATATTTGGAGAGGTCAAGGTTGAGGTGAAATTTCAAGAATTCTGGTCAGGACGTCATTTTTTGGCATCCTGTCAGAAAACTTGTAGACTTTTTTCACTGTAAAAAATGAACCTTGAAAAAATTACAACCGATAAACACCGGGAATTTTTGTAGCTGAAGGGAGGCAAGGTTTTTAGTAAAAATACTACCTGTAAGTGTGGAGATTTTTTCTAAAACCCGGAGGGCTTGACCTTGCCGAGCGAAAGCGAAAAATAAATTTGTTTATTGGTTTAATTTTTTGCCCTCATGCTTGTATAAAGAAAAGAGCCGATATTTTCCTATTAAAAATGCAAGTTTAAGCGAACAGGAGGATCTTGTATCGTTCTAATGAAACCATAAACAAAGAAGCCTACCGTTGACCAACCAATTGTTTTGGAGATGAAAGTTCTGTTTTTCTCTAATTCAATGAGCTCAACTTTATTGATATCTGCAAAAGGGATAACTACATACCCAGTCTCTGACGGTGAAATCCTTATGTGCCTTTTAGGATAGATGTGAATACTTTCTTCTATTTCCCGGTCATTTGAAATCTTTTTAGTCTTTTTATTATTTGAGATAAAAGAATAGAATGGAATTTTAGTTTCATTTAAAACACCCCTGATCGATGTTGAATCGGTTACTATTTCTTCAAGTCTGAAATCTTTTATTGTACCACGAACATAAACAGTTTTTGATTGACCATTGACTTTAATATTTTCCTCAATACTACCAGGTGAAATATTTGACAATTGGTGAAAAGTGCTACAACTTGTAACGGACAAGAGCATAAAGAATGCAAAAGAATAAAATATTAGCTTATTGAAAATTAACTTCTTCATGGCAGCTAATTTTTGGTTTGTTATGAAATACGAAAGAGTGAAAACGAAGGTTTTCAAGATAAAAATCACCATTCAGGGAACAAGTGAAGTTTAAGACGAGTGGTAATGTTTGCTGGTGGGTGGGTATAGTTGTAGTTGTTTTGGGCGAAGAGCTGGTAAGGGCTGAGGAACGAAGCTCTTACTTATGACACTGAATTTTTGATACTACTGCGGTTAAGTAGTGTTTGAGATTTTGGGATTTGGAGTGGAACGGAAAATCCAAAATTGAAAACTCTACGGTTTGAAATACAAAGGTTTGGGAACCGGGCAAGTGTGAGCGCAATGAACGGATAAAATGTGGTGAGGACACGAGCCGCTTTTAGGAGTGAAATGGAGCTTACTCTTGCCATGCTGCCCTATCCAATTGCTCGGAAGTTAAGTTTTGGTTGAAGTTTTGGAGTTTGCAGCGACGCGGAGAACGGAAAAACTGAAACGGAAACGGCTTTAAGAGCCAAGTGGAATGAGCTGACGCAGGTGAGCAAGTGCGGGGCTGGATTGTGGTCGCAACACAAGCCAGGCACAAAGGCAGTGAGACAAGACAGCGATTGGAACGTACTTGAATTTTGCACTCTTAAATTAGAATGCCTGAAAAATTAAAATAATAACAGATTGGAACACCGGAAGTATGGGGCCGTTCCTGATGGGTTGACGAAGTTACCCGGATTATAAAACCTTGTGGGTGGCCATGGGAAAAAGGTTTTAGAATTTGGGTGAGTGAGGAAACCCATGTGTGTAGGCTCGTGGGGCTATTTTGCATAATGCCCCTATAGGACAGCTTTGGATCCGGCGTTGGCATTGTGCGGCTGTTCATATAGGATGGGATTATGTAATAATAGTTTAGGAGTATTTAGGCATCCAATTCTTTAAGTATTTCATCGATCCCTGAATTAATATGGTTAAGTTTTAATAAGTCATCGAAAACATCCATAGCATATTCAAGATTTTCCTCGTCAATATCATAATCACGAATTGCATTATAACAAAGGACCAAGAGTTTAATTGGTTCCTGATTTTCCCTTCTTGTTTTCAGTGTTCTATTGTAATCGATTCTTTGAATTATTTTAATACATTCAAAAGGGTAATTGTTTGCACAACTTTCTAAATAATAATAAAGATTGTATAATCGATCTTCATCCAAATCTGAGACATAGCTATTTATAATTTCATAAATATGTAAGAAATCAGATGGCTCTAGTTTGTAAAATCCTTGAGAATAACCATCACGCACCTCTTCTCTTTTATCATTTTTGTAAAGATCTAAAATATAGATGCATTTATCATGAAACTCAGTATTGTTTAAATAGCTGCAGGCCTGGTCAATTGTTTCTGTTATTGATTTTGGCTGTAACTGATGCAATTCAATTAAAAGCTTCTTGCTTTGTTCATAACCATAAAACCAACCGTAAAGGAGGTATCGTCCTAATGAATTTGCAGTTAAAGGCATATTGAGAGTTTCCCTTACGAAAGGAATTAAATGCTCAAACTTTTGTTGAAAGAGGTGATTTATCAGGTTTGAGGCAACAAAGTATATCTCGGAAGATCTCTCTTTTGAATAAGCTATAAAAAGACTTAATAATTCATCAATTTTAAAACCGCTACCGTTATTGATATGATAAAGAACAACCAATTTTAATTGAATTGGCAGAGAGTCACATATATCTAACAAATACAGGAAAACTTCATTGGAATATTTTTCTAAACCGGATAATCTAACAATCATTTCAAGTGCTACGGCATTAATCGAACTAAACCCCTGATTAAATAATTTGTCATTTCTTTCATCTTCATTTCCATTTATGATATAACGACCTTCATTTGATTTCAAAGGCAGTTCTGAATATTCTTTCCAAAAATTGATAAGCTCCGAGTCAATACATTCTTCAATAATGAAGTGTTTTGATAACCGGATGAAGGAATGGGAATAATATTCCGGAATATTTTTATTCATTAACAGAGAATAAAGACGTCTTGTTTCTTTTATAAAATATTTCCCTTCAACTAAGCCTTCAAAACCACCAAGTTGATACCTTATATGGATATGATTGTTATCAATTATCTTTTCTACTAAAAAAAAATATTTAGTGGGATTTCTTTTTATCACGTCTCTAAAACATTGAGCATGTCCTTCGTGACTAAAATTTTGATCCAATCTATAAAAATGATCTCTCCTTTCCAGTTTTACAAATGAGTTTATCCATTGCTTATCAGTTAATTTCTTATAATTATCAATTGACATGAGACCTCCTTGAAGACTTCCCATTGTTACTCCATGATGTGGTTTTTCATTTTTAAACTTCCATCCTGGATATCTTCTGTCAAACATAAAAAGACGATGGCGCATCAGAGTATTTTGTTTTAAATATTCAGAAGGGATAGAGTGTAATAATAACCATTGATCATAGCCCCAAAATGGATAAGGATAGTTCAATCGATAACGTGTACTATTTTCTGACCTATCATTCTTATAGTTTTTATTAAAGTGAAAGTCTCTACTCGGAAAATATGAAAGAACAAACTCATTAAACTCACGCCTTCTATTTTCGCTAAGTATTGAGTATATTTTATTAATCAACTCTCGATAAGAATATTTCAAATCGTCAATTTTAAGAAAGTCTTCAACAAGTTGCTGGTTAGTAATTACAAGAAATATTTCATCAAGGAAAAGTGAAGGATTTTTACCCATTACCTGCATAGAGATAAAAAAGAGAGTTGCTGAGTCTGATTTTATGAGATTTGCTAATTCTTTTTTGACGAACTCAATACTATTATTGCTTTTATCAATCAAATAATCTCGAAGCCAATCCAATAATTTATGATGTGGATATATTTCAGGATAATAATCCTGAAATGCTGAATCCTCGACAAGGATATTTTTTTCATAAAAAATAGAACTATCGAATTTTGTTTTATCTATTATTCTTATAATAATTTCTTTCAGAAATGGATAAGCCTTTTCAGGAGTTTCTTTTTGTAAAGAATTGCAAAATTCATATAATTCTGATTCTTCTGAATTATGACGAAGTTCACTTTTACGTTTCTTGTTCCAATCTATCAAGATCCCATGGAAGATTTTATTAACCTCCTGGATTGCAAATTCTGGATTGCTTTTGATTGCATTACCTAGTATATGAAAACGTTCACTTGTATTTTTTATATTCCTATCTAATATTGAGTAATAAATTGATGTAACTATAGGTTTACAGAAATCGCCACATCGAAATAATATCCACTTGTACAGACTTATTCTTCTTTCCTCGTATTGTATATTTGCAATAAAGTTAATTGCGGCGTCCAAATCATGATCACCAGAAAATACAATGAATTTTGAAGTAATATCTTTAATTGCTTCTTCCCCGTTTTTAAAAATATCAAGTAGGATTTCTGGTCGTTTTTGGAAAAAATAGAACCATTTAATACCCGGCACACAATTTAAAAAGGCTTGTCCTAATGTAAGATCGTGGTGTTTTAATAAGTAAATAATTAGCTTAAATTCATCGTTTCTGGGATTGTCTTCATTAGCAAGTTGTTCAACAATAAGCAGCTTAAGATGAAATCGGATATCTTCGGAGAGAATAACTTTGTTTAATTGTTGAAAATATAGTTTAGGATTATAGAGCCTTAGATAAGTAATAACTTGCTTTAAAATTCCTCTTAAGAAAAGACCTTGATGTTTTTGTGCATTTAAAAAGTTATAAATATCACCGCCCTGTTTCTCCACAAAATTTCTTGAAAATGTATAATCATAAAATGTTTGATGAAAGAACTGAATACTGCCATTGTTTTCAATCAGTAAGTTCTCAGATTTTAAATATTTAATTTCGTCATAAAAGCTATCAAATAGTTGAGTTGGGACACTTAAGTTTTCTTGATGTTCGTATATACCATTAGCTACTTGGTACAAAACAGATTCTAAACTGCTAGTAGAAAGCGAGGTTGTTGAACTAACATCTTTTATTTTAATATTCCAGAGTACACGATATAGATCCTGAAGATTTTTTATTTCGTTTAAAACAGTTGTCTCATTATAAATCTGACAAAACACATCAAGATGTAAAGGGATTCTTAAGAGATTTATTAGATTTTGTGGAAATGCATTTAATTCTTTACCTGTTAGTTTTTTTAATACAGAACCGACCTCTTTATCTGATAAAACAGAGAGATTTACTACTTTTTTATTTGTATACTGTTTTAGCTCCGGATCATGTTTTAGATCAAATGACCTGCAGGAAATAATAATCCGTATATTTTTATAGCTTGATAATTTATTAACCAGGGTGCCATAAGCTTTAATTTGCTGCCTGTTTGTTGAAAGAGACTGGGATAAGGCATCAATTTGATCGATAAGGACAACCACAATCTTACTGTTGATTAGTATTTTTTCGAATACTTGAAACAAATTAACATCAAGATCTAATATTGATTTACCGAGATCATTTTCCAGTATTTGCTTTCTATCAGATTTCATTCCTAATACCGGAGTATTGTCGTCTTGAATATGAGATAGCAAATCTTTTAGAATTACGGTCTTACCTGTTCCTGCTCCTCCTGTTAAAATAGCTATATTGCTTTCATCTCCGTTTAATTCTTTATAAATCCAATTTCTTAGTTCAGATGTTTCTTTTCTTTCAATATGAGAATTACAAAGATTGGTGAAGTTGTTATTTATGCTCAAAAGATCAGTTGAGGCTAATTCTAAACTATGGTTTATTTCACTTTCTGAAACATTAAAAAGTTGAGACCAAATCTCTTCACCATTAAATGCTTTTACATATTCATAACCAAGAATATCATAAACAATATCAGGATGGCTTTTAAGTAAACTGGAAAGTTGAATTTTATCCCATTTTATAAGTTCAATATTTTCTGTTTTAAGTAACGTTTTATGTTCTTCAAAGGCTGTTTGAATTTTCACATCGTTTAATTCACAAGACGTACAGATATATAGCTTTTTGCTTTTTGATACATATTTTCCATCTCTGAATTTTGAAATTGCCTTATCCAAATCATTCGTTTTGAATTGCTTGTATTCTTTGCATTGGTAAACAGAATAAAGGTCATCCTCATGTCGTGCGAAGATATCAATGCCCTGTTGATTTTGTCCTGGCTTTCCATACCTCTCACAATCATATACAGAGAATTCTTTTTGTACAAGTTTCAGGCAAAGCTCTTCAAACAATATCCAGCCCAAGTCTTCCAATGGTAATAATTGAAGGTTTGAAATGATGGGAGGTTTTAAAGCTGGTTTAATTGGAACAACGTTGTGATTCATTATGTCAGGTAAGTATTTAAAAGATTACATTATCATATGAATGTAGTAAAAAACAGTCATAATTGAAGTTCAGTTAATGGCTTATGCACAAGATACCATTAATAAACCAAGGGGGCAACAGTGTTTTTAAGAGAAAGCTTTTTCCCTTGGTTTTCTTTAATTTCGGATGCAGCACTAATAATAATTGATTACCAGAAAAGTGTTTCAGTAATTAGAATGTATGGCCATATTTTATTTAATCATTTAATAAGGTAGTAGACCTACCTTGTTTAAGGTAATTTTAAAAACACAAATAGGATAATCCAGATTTTATTTATTATTTTTGTTTCAAATTGTATAGCGTGACTACACAAAAAGAGACATATTTAAAAAGATTATTTCAATTATTACAGCCTGGCTGCGTGGTAACAGTTGATTGGCTGGAAAGCTGTGGGATAAACCGAAACTTGCAGAAATACTATCTTAAAAGTGGATGGCTGGAATACATAGGACGTGGTGCTTATAACAAACCCGGGGATACAGTAGCGTGGCAAGGTGCTTTAAATGCCATACAGAAACAAACAAATGTTGAAGTTCATGTGGGCGGAATATCTGCATTGTCAATACATGGCCTTAGTCATTATTTACGTATGAGCCATGAGGCTTTGTATTTGTTTTCCCCCTTAAAGACCAAACTCCCAAAATGGTTTGTTGATTATGACTGGAAAGTGGAACTACAGCACTATCAAAGTTCATTTTTACCCTCTGGTCTGGGAATTAAAGAAGTGGAAGATAAGCAAATGAAAATAAATGCATCAACACCGGAAAGAGCGATGATGGAGTGTTTGTATTTGGCTCCTCAAAAAATGGACTTGGTTGAGTGTTACCATTTATTTGAAGGGCTGGTGAACCTAAAGCCCAAACTGGTCAATGAACTTTTGATCCAGTGCAAATCAGTCAAGGTAAAGCGACTATTTTTATATATGGCAGAAAAGGCCAACCATCAATGGTTTCGGTTTCTAAATATTGACCAAATAAACATTGGAACCGGAAACAGGATGCTTGTTGAAAAGGGTGTTTTCATACCTAAGTACTTATTATCAATCCCCAAAGAATTAGCAGAATTATGATTTCACCAGCATATCGTGCCCAAGTAGATTTATTATTGCAGGTTTTGCCATATGTTGGTAAAGAAAAAAACTTTGCATTAAAAGGAGGTACGGCTATCAACCTGTTTGTAAGGAATATGCCACGATTGTCAGTTGATATTGACCTAACTTATTTACCTATTGATCCACGAAAAGAAGCACTTAAAAACATACAGGAAGGTTTAGCCCGTATTAAATCAGATATTGAACGGAGCTTACCTGAAGTGAAAGTCCATGCTGTACCGTTAAACAATGAGACTGACGTTAAGTTAAATGTCCAGGCTAAAAATGCCCAGATAAAAATAGAGGTCAACACAATTACCCGTGGAAATGTATTCCCCACTGAACTAATGCCTGTTTCAGATTCTGTACAGGATGAGTTTGACAAGTTTGCAGCAATCAATGTGGTATCCATGGGAGAATTGTATGGAGGGAAAATATGTGCTGCGATTGACAGGCAACATCCCCGTGATATCTTTGATGTCAAACTGCTTATGGAGAATGAAGGTATTACACCTGAAATTTGGGATGGGGTAAAACTTGGGTTAATAAGTCACTACAAACCTATCAGTGAACTATTGTCTCCGATTTTAAAAGATCAAAAATCGGCTTTCGAAAATCAATTTACCGGAATGACTACTGTGGATTTTTCATATGATGATTATAAAAAGACAAGGGCTATCCTGATAAATACCCTGAATAGTAAATTAACTGAAGATGATAAAAGATTTCTAATAAGTTTTGAAGAAGGAGAACCGCAATGGGATTTGTTTCCCTATCCGGTTTTGAAAGACTTACCAGCGATAAAATGGAAATTGCTTAATATTGAAGAATTAAAGAAAAGAAACCCAAGAAAACATGAGCAGATGGTAAGTGAACTAAGAATGATTTAAATGAGTTGTTTTTGGATATGAACACTCCTCATATCTAAAACCTTAATTAGCTTTTTTGTAATTATTACCAAAAGAATATGTCATGCTTACATTCCAAAGCAAATCATAATCCGATGGAATACTTGAGTCTACAGTCTTACTTATCAAACCGGCTATTGAAATTGGACAATCTTCTTTGCTTAATGACAATGTTGAATTTGCAAAAACACCACTGTTGTTATTCATATTCAAATAGTAAATCTGTGAAATAATTTGTGCTGAAATATTTTTAGTGATTGGGACATTCGTAAAACTAGGTCGGAATGAAGCCATGTAGGTATTTTCAGCAACGTAGTAATCCAAGCCGCGTGCATAAAATAAAAATACGCTTATCCCAAAGTTCTTTGTTAACTGATAACTGGGAGTTAATGTTCCTACGACATACCTTCCTGCACGGATTAACTCTTGTGAAGACTCTGACAAAGGATCCTCAACAGACTTGAACGACAACGAATAGTTTGTACTTACATTCAAGTTAAACTTGTTTGATAATGATTCATTATACCTCCACCAGAAAACCGCAGCCCAAGGTTTTCCATTTTCAAGAGAAAAACGAAACTGTGGTTCAAAAGTCAATTTCCTTCCTACTTTCATATCAAAAATAATTGCAGGTTTTCCCAAGGTAAGGTTTGGTATTGTTGAAATCCCCTTGCTTTGTATTGTTACAGCACCCGAAAAATTACTTGTTTTATCATTTTCTCCATTTTGTGCAAAAACTGAACTTGAAATTCCTATTAATACTAAAAGTGCTATCACTTTAAAGTTCACTTTTCTTTTTTTCATCGTTATTATTATTTCATTTTCACTAAGGAAATTACAAACTAGTTTAAATCAAATATTCATCCACCATTTCCATCTCATTTCTTAATCGTTCAATTTTTTCATTTGCTAACTTTTTAGCGTTACCACCTATAAAAAGATAAAGTGGAGGATTTGACATCTTACTAATACTAATAAAATCTTTCACTCCTTTTGACAAGCGACTTTCGTCCTTAAATTCAGAGTAGTTTTTCTTCCTGAGAAACTTTTTTCTGAATTCGTTGTAAGAATAATCTTTGTAAACATACTTTACATGCGTATTTAATGATTGGAAAAAACCTTGCATCACATTCGTCACTGTGATATTGAATGGATTCAACTCGTAGCTTAATGTTTCACTAATAGCTGCAATTGAAAACATGGAAGCACTGTGTAAGCCACTCCCTGGACCTGAAACAAATCCAGAAATGGACGAGAAGTTAAAAATATGGCCGCACCTTTGTTCCCTAAAATATGGCAATACTGCCTGGATAACATTTAACGAACGTAGTACATTTCCCTCAATTTCATCAACTATCAATTGGTTGTCTGAATCTTCAATAAAACCCATTTTACCGTATGCGTTATTTGTTGTAAGATAGTCTATCCTTCCAAACTTTTTCCAGGAAAGTTCAACCAACTTACGTATTGTTTCACTATCATTTGTGTCCATTTCCAATGGTAAAAAATCATCGGACTTGAAACTGATTTTATCGGTCAATACATCTTTATAACGAGAAGTTGCAACAACTTTATCTCCATTTCCCAATAACTGTATAATCAAATTAATGAAGAAACTATCATTTGCATTTGTTATAAGCCAGACTTTATCCATATCACAATTCCTTCAATTTTAAAGATAATTCTCTATTAAATGTATTTTTATTAATATGATGAATTTACATGCTAAACGAAAGATAAAATGCCGCATTAGATCATAATTTATTCACGGCATTTTATGATTCTTCTCAGAATAAACCCTTTACTCTGCAACTTTAACACAAACCAATTGGCTTTGGCTCTTAATTAGCAGTTTACCATCAGCCAATGCCATTGGAGCCCAATTTAGGTTTGTTCCCACAATACCGGCAGTTCTTCCTTCTATTCCACTTTCTTTTAAAATACTTGCAGATGCCAGCGGTTTAAAAGCAGTTGGGTCAGGCTCAATTAAATAAAGGGTAGTTTCACCATCGGTTGCAAGTATCAGATCGTTTACCAAAATCATACTTCCTTTGCTGAATGCAGGTTCTCTGCGGGTTTTCCACATAATTTCTCCGTCTTCACTCATACAAACCAATCCATCACGGCGTTCATTTGTAGTATATTGAGCGTAGTAATAACCGTTAGCTAATAAAGGTGGTTTTGTGTGATCGCCAAAATCTTCTGTTTTAAAAAGCTCCGTAACATTATACTCACTTCCTGCTTTTTCTACTTGAATCATTGCAGCCCCTGCCTGGTATCCACCAATAATCAAAACTTTATTATCACCTGCATCATAGGCAGACGGTGAAGGAATACTACAACTCCAGTTGGCATATTGCCACAAAATATTGCCGTTGTTCGGGTTAATCCCCACAACGTTACTAGGCGTTTGAGGTTGCCCCCAACCTCCACTGGAAGCTGTAATCATTACCACTTGGTCTTCACCATCAACTTTTACAATTGCCGGACTAACATATCCTAAAGCACCCAGTGATTCTGTTTTCCAGGCTACTTCTCCGCTTGCTTTATTATAGGCTACCACTCCGGCATCCGGAGCCTGAGAAGCAATGATCAACAAATCACCATAAATTATTGGACACTGAGAAATTGCCCACATCGGGAAAGCCCCTGCCTGACCAAATGATGCAAAACCACCTTCTACTGAAGGTTCTTTACCACCAAAGTCAGTCCAAATATTTACATTCCAAACGGGCTGGTGGGTATTTACATCAAAACAATATAAATCCCCATTCGGGCCACATGAATAGACATGTGTGTCATCAACAACCGGAACACTTCTCGAACCGGGAAACTCCACTGATCCGGGAGCTTCGTATCCGTATTTCCAAAGTTCTTCACCTGTGTTCAAATCAAAACATCTCATGTAGTCACCGTATTCATCGTCCCTGTCCAGCAAATAAGCTTTTCCGTCTTTTATAACAGATCCGCCAAAACCGATTCCAACATCGGTAGTCCAAAGTACTTCCGGACCTTCAGCCGGCCAGCTTCTCAATAAGCCTTCCTGAGTTGTTTTACTATTTCCATTTGGCCCAAGATATTGCGGCCAATCTTGTGCCCTCACATTTAAGGCAAATACTAACAGTAAAAACATTACTGTAGTAATCTTTTTGTTTTTCATGTTGATTTGTTTTTTGGTTGAAAAAGGTTAATATATAGCATAGAGGAATTCCTGTTTTTACATGTATTTCCTCTTTTCGATTTAAGTATCTTATTTACTTTGTTGCCTCTGCATACTCTTGATCAGTTACCGGGCCACTCCAAACAGCTCCTCCATCGTCGGTATTCAGGCTAACGGCAATGTGTGCAAAACCACTATCAGGAGACGCACCATGCCAGTGTATTACATCACGAGGGATTTCTACCACATCGCCATTCTGCAACAAACGGGCTGGCTGTCCCTTTGCCTGGTAATAGCCCCGACCTTCAGTAATAAAAAGAATTTGTCCACCCGGATGCGAGTGCCAGTTTGTTCTTGCCTCAGGATCAAAAGTTACATTGCCGAAACTGGCATGAAGAGTGGTATCACTAGCGCCCATCATATACAAATATGCGATTCCGACAAAGTTATTGTTGGTTATTAGTTCTCCTTTTGGAAAAATAGAAACATCTTCCAGAATGGTTTCCTTAGTTGATTTTTCCATGTTACAACTTGTAGCAAGAATGAAAAGGAAAAAAATACTGTAATTAATACTATTTTTCATAACTGTTCTTTTTTGATGTTATTGAGAATTCTGGTTTTCTAAAACCTCATCGATAACTGCCTGTGCTTTTTTTGCAGTCTTTTTGCCAACTGCTGATTTAATAATCCCTGTGAACTCAGTCAGCTGTTTAGGAGTAAAGCCAAGGTTCAAACAAATACCCAAATGAGAACGGAGCATTGGCTCGACACCGCCAATACTGCTTAATACAGATATTGTTACCAATTCTCGATCTGCAAATGACAGAACATCTCGTTCAAATATGTCGGCAAAAAGATGCTCCTTCAAGAAAATTTCAATTACTGGCGCAAAAGCTGCATAGCCCGTTTGAGGTCCGGTAATTGATCTTCCTAAAAGCTCTTCTAAATTCTCTTTACCCCGTTCATATTTACTTGGTTCATAACGTATCGGTGAAGCTTCTACCCCAAGCTCATCAGTAATCCCCTTTGCAGTCCGTTCGTCCAGTACTTCCATAAAGGTCTGCAAACCACGGATACTACGGGGGAAACCACAATATGCATACAAATGAACGATCGCTTCCTTAATTTCATTTACAGTTAAACCTGCATCCAGCCCCTGGCTTAATGCTGTTTTCAGAAGAAGAAGTTCTCCATTGGCTGTATAAGCTGCAATCGGAATAATATGTTGCTGCCTTAACGTTAATTCGCTTTCAGCTTCTTTATTACTTTGTGCATAAATATTACCGATTAAACATCCCATAAAAGCTAATCCCATCACTATTTGTTTACCGATATTCTTCATTTTGTATTTCTTTAAAATTGACACACATACTTACGAATCAAACAACTTCAGAATTCCTATTCATTTGACAAGACCCCCTGAACAACGAGCCATTCCTTAAATTGCTCAATCCAATTATCGACAGGCAATCCTTGTTTACGCATACCAAAACCGTGACCACCATTTGAGAACACATGATACTCAACACTTTTCCCGGCAGATAGCCATGCCTTATACAACTCTCCTGACTTTAAGGCTACATTCACATCATCGGCTGCACAAACAGAAAACATGGGGGTAGCGTCTTCTGGGACAAGCAATTCTTCCATAGCAAACCCATAAATTGGAGCGATAAAATCAGGTCGACTTTTTTCGTCATGATTAAGAGCTACTCCCATCGTGACTACTCCTCCTGCTGAGAAGCCCATCATGCCTATATGATCAGGATTAACTTTGTAGTTGGCAGCATTTTCACGTACATGTTTTATAGCCTGTCGTCCATCCTCTTCAGCAAGTGATATAATTTTTGCCACATCAGGATATTTCTGTAGTTCAAGTACGGGATCGTCTGTACCTGTGACACTTACCATTTGTTGCAAGAATGCCCCTGACTTTTGCTGAAACTCCTCCTCTGTCCCAGTATCTGCCAAGCGATATTTAAGTACAAATGCCGCAATACCATGTGACTGTAGCCATTCACCAACCTGAGTTCCTTCGTTTTCCCAGGAAAGCCAAACAAAACCACCTCCGGGAGCAACAACAACAGCAGCACCTGTAGCAATGCTTTCATCTGGTAAAAACACAGTTAAGGTTGGATTTACCACATTACGAACCATTTTTCCTCCATACTGCTCATATTCGATTTCTTTTTGATCCCAGTTTTCTGAAACTGATGCGACACCATCATACAGAGGAATTATTAATTGTTGAGCATTTAAAGAAAAAATGAAGAAGAAAAACATAATAACAGAAAATAGCTTTTTCATTTGAAGAGGTTTATATATTAATATGATCTATTTACATGAAACAGGAATCTTGGCTCAACGCAACTAAGTGCTTAAACCAAGACTCCATAGACTTCACGATTACAGTATCTTATGTTGAAGTTTCATTTCTTATTCGCAATTTAAATACCATTCGGTTGCAAGTTATCACCCCTTTTCACTGCTTTTTCAACTACGTCCAGTCTTGCTTTGGTAGGATCAGTTTTTCCAACTGTGCTGCCATCGCGTTCAATTTCAAGAATCTTATTTGTTTCAGAATTATTTAAAGGCCATTCAGGCAAACCTTCACCATTTGGATTTCCGGTTTTAGCGAAATTAACCCAGTAGGCGTTCATTAAAGTAGCCACTGCCTGATCCTCTGCTGTTGGTGTTGGAGCCGGTCCGAAACCTCCTGATGCTCCAAGATTGTCGAACGCATAAGAAATATCGGTTCCATGTCCGGGGCCATAGGAAGCCCTTCCTGCCATGGAAGAAGGCAAATAGTCAAACAAGAAAATGTATGCAGGTTCATCCACCGCATCAAATGCTCTTGCTGAAAAGCGTGCAGGCTCTGCCCATACTTTGTCTGTGTTAAACCTTGTTTGTACTTCAGCAAATTCTTTATCACCATTAGGATCATACGCAGCTCTTGCCTCATCCTCATAGATTCCGAACATAGAGAACAGTTCATCTTTTGTACTGCTGGCATTAACAAAGCCACCACCAATTTCTGCACTATTGTTACCAATTATCAGAGGAACGTGTGCTTGTCTTCCTGCATTATAGGCACTTTCAGCAGTCTCTACAACGAATTCCCCATCGAGAATCGGACCGGAATAAACACGAAGTCCACTTTCAGCATCCGTTTCTCCACTCCCAACAACATCTGCTACAGGCAGATTGCGTAACTCAGCCAAAGCAGCAGCATCTATACCATCAATGCCATGCTTGCGTGCAAAGTTTATCCCAATTGTTTCTGCAGATGCAGGGTAGTATTGACTTGCATTATCTTTACTGATTGGTCTTCCGGTAAGAACACCATCACGGCCACCACTGGAATGACCTATTGCCTTATGGAAAAGTCCTCGTGCTTCAGGAATAGTTAACATAGAATGTACAGAAACACCACCCGCAGAAAAACCAAAGATGGTAACGTTATTCGGATCACCACCGAATGCTGCAATATTTTGTTGTACCCATTTAAGGGCTGCAATCTGATCCATAAAAGCATAACTACCTTTTGCTTCTTCAGGATGTTCTTCACTCAAAGCAGGGAATGCAAAATGACCAAGAATTCCCAAACGATAATTCATAGAAACAAGGATAACTCCCTGTTTGGCAAACCCATCACCTGATGTGTTACCACTACCACCAGTAAATCCACCACCGTGAATCCATACCATAACGGGTAATTTTGCACCGGGTTCAACATCTGCTGGTCTCCATACATTAAGATAAAGACAGTCTTCCGATGAGCCCTCTGAAATTGTTCCGGGAGCAGCACCCCAGCCTGCTGTAGCACAAGATGGACCAAACTCTGAAGCATCAAGAACTCCATCCCATGATGCTACCGATTGTGGTGGACGCCAGCGAAACTCTCCTACAGGTGGAGCTGCATAAGGGATTCCCTTAAAGCTTTCAACATCACCATCCGATACTCCCTGTACATACCCGGAGATTGTACCGACTACCGGGTCATCTGCAGTTTTAGCATTTACCTCGTTGTATTGTACATTGATAAGAAATGCAACAAGGAATAAAGTGAATACTGATAATAATTTTTTCATAATGATTTATTTCTATGTGTTTATAATTTGATCAAGGATTAATTCATTTTTGATGGATTGTATGGTGCAGGTTTTTCAAAATGAATAACCCACTGCCATTTTTTGAATAACTATTAATCAACCTGTATTTATGATTCTTTAAGTGTTCTTAATTAACATTGCAAATTGATACAACTTCCTACTGCTTTAAAGGAGCTTCAACTCCTGAAAGAGCCTGTACAAATGGAGGCAATCGATCTCCTTCAATATGTATGATTTCCAATTCTGAATTGAATTGGTCCCATTCTTCAGAGGAAAACTTAACTCCATCTGCACCGATATTTTCTTTCATATGTGCCATTTGTGTTGTTCCAGGAATAGGCACGATCCATGGCTTCTGAGCCTGCAACCATGCCAAAGATATTTGCCCGGGAGTTGCTTCTTTTTTCAAGCCCCACTTTTGCAGCAAATCTACAAGTGCCAAGTTTTTGGGTAAATTTTCCGGAGAAAACCTTGTTTCAGAACCACGAATATCACCTTGAGCAAAGCGTGTGTTTGCATCAATAGTACCAGTCAGAAAACCAACACCAAGAGGACTCCATGGGACAAATCCGATGCCCAGTTCTTCACAAAGTGGGAGAATATCCTTATCTGATCCATGGTACAATAAAGAATGCTCATTTTGAATTGCAGTAACCGGATGCTCTTTATGAGCACGTCTTACAGTTTGGACTCCTGGTTCGGAAAGACCGTAATGCAAGACTTTTCCCTCCTGAATAAGATCTTTTATTACCCCCACCACATCTTCAATTGGTACTTGTGGATCAACACGGTGTTGGTACAACAAATCGATACGATCAGTATTCAAGCGTTTCAACATTCCCTCAACAACGAGTCTGATATGCTCCGGACGACTATTAAGTCCCCCAAGCATCCTTCCTGTTTCCTGATCGATATCCCATCCAAACTTTGTAGCGATAACAATTTGATCCCGGAAAGGCTGAACGCCCTCACCTAAAATTCGTTCAACTTCCAAAGGGCCGTAAGCTTCTGCTGCATCAAAAAAAGTAACACCATTATCAAAAGCTGTACGAATGATATTGTGCATTTCTGAACGTAAAGGAATGGTTGTCTGATATGTTCTACTCATATTCTGAACTCCCAACCCAATGCTTGAAACTTCTAATGTACCTCCAAGCATACGACGGCTCAGGGAATTATTTTGTGCAGAACTTATCGCATGGTTAATTCCCATGTTTTGCGCCATTAGCTTATTTGCTCCGGCAACCGATGCAAACATTGAACCTACGGCCAATGCAAGGCTGTTGTTCAAAAACCTACGGCGATTAAAGTCAATACCTTTCTTTTTATTATCTATGTTTCCCATAATCCTGTTTCCTTTTATTTAATTGTTGTCCATAGTACTATTCTCCTCCCGGAGTCATTAACCTAGAGAAGGAAAGAGAACCTAACTTCCATTTTCCATCTTCCTTCACATACACTTCTGTAACCATAAATGGATTGGTTACTTCGTTATTCCCAACAACGGCTAGCAAATCAATTCGATTAAGCAGAATAACTGTATCGTCAATTGTATTAACAATTACCTCATGGATATCTGCATTTTTATACCAGATTCCACCGCTTTTTATGACATTCATTTCCTGTTCTTTTCCCCAAGAGCCTCCCATATGGACAAACATTGATTTTTCGTGGAAAAGATCATCTAGTGCATCTGCGTTTTTGTCTGCCATCCACTGCCATTTATCTTTAGATAGTTGAACAATCTCCTTCTCTGTGTCTGAATAATTCATAGTTGTCGAATTTTGTGCGCTACTAAATTGTGCGCTCATGATGATTAAAAAAATCCCAATAATTGTTGTTTTCATAATTATGCTTTTAAATTGTTTCCAGCACGTTCAAATATTACAAGTGTTTCCCAAAAAACTCATTCAGTTTGACTACAGCTTGTTCTACATATTCAGGCATATAATACGTTTGGATATGTGTAGCACCTGGAATCAAAAACAATTCTTTTTCTGTGGTTCCGGTAGCTTTCGCAAATGCCTCATCGGTCATGTATTTTGTGTCCGCTTTACTACCGGCCATCATCAGCAAAGGCTGATTGATCAATTCAATGTTATCTGTTGCATCCCAGGTCATTAAATCCATTAAGCTGCTTGTTGTATACAGAAATGTTGAATTTGGATGTTTGTGGGTCCTGTAATAATATGCATATCCTTCGCGATATAAATCTGTTGTGGTTTTAGCAATTTCTTCATCGGTTATGCTTGCTACGCCAGAATAGAGAATTTTACCACCTGCGGCCTCTTGGGCACGTGCATCCGAAGCTTGCTTCATGCGTTCCTGGATGGTGCTTAACATGGCATTTTGAAAGCCATTACGTCTTACTTCTCCTGAATTGAACATACTTAAAGTAGCAACGGCTTTGATTCGCTTATCAGATTGAACTGTTTTTAGCGTATAACCACCGCCGCCACAAATTCCTAAAGCACCTAAACGGTCAGTATCAACACCTGGATATTGGGAAATAAAATCAACCATACCATGTATGTCCTCGACGCGGTTTTGGGGCTTATCAGTATGCCGTGGCTCACCACCACTAGCTCCCTGATAGGAAGCATCGGCAGCAATTGTAATGTAGCCTGACTCAGCTAAAAGTTGAGCATATAAGCCTGCCACCTGCTCTTTTACCCCTCCATTTGGGTGAGCTACGACTACTGCAGGATAACTCTTCGATGGATCATAGTTTGCAGGTGTATAAACGTTAGCTGCAATATCAATCCCATTCAGCTTATAATTAACAGGGTGTATATTTACCTCCCCTGACAGGTTTTCTGTAATTGCATTTTGGTAAACCAACCCATATGGGTTTTCTGTTCCGGTTTGACCCGACGAAACAATACTTGTCAACATAAATTGAACGATCAATAAATAATTAATAATTTTCTTTTTCACTTTTAATCTCCTCCTCTATACTTATTACAACATTGATTACAAATGAGTTTACTAAATGATGACTACAATCAATAAACTATTCATTCGTATATTTTTCCCAAAACTGAACGGCCAAATCGACCCATCCTTCAGCATCTGTATCTGTTCCTAATCCAAAACCATGGCCGGCACGTTCATATCTGTGGTATTCTACATCGACTCCGGCATTCCGTAAATTGGTTACACGTCTTTCTACTGTATTTACATTGGCTATACCATCGTTTGCGGCAACTGTAATAAATGCAGGTGAGAAATCGCTTGAATAGCTTGACTGTCCGGTATAAGCAATAACCGCAGTCGCTGGTTTTGGGAGATTATCACCTCCATATGCAGCCACTCCGTTTAAAGCGATGTTTCCTGCCATACGTGCCCCGGCTGAGCCACCCCACACGGAGTAATTTTGGGTACTTACATTAAGGGATTCAGCATTTTGAAAAATGAAGGTCAAAACGGCAGCCAAATCTTCCGTAGCCCATTGCCCGCTACCAATACGATAGCGAATAACGAACGCATTTAATCCCAGTTCGCTAATCCGTTGTGCAATAGGAAATCCCTCGTGAAGTGAACCAACATAAGAGAAACCGCCACCGGGGCAAATCACAGCAAATGGAGCACCTGGGTTTCCCCTAAAGAAAAATAAGCCTGTATTTTCTTTGTCACGATCATTTTGCTTTTGCTCGTCAGTATAGAAATCGTAAAAAATATCTTCCCCTTCATTCACCTCATCAATCAGGAAGTTAAGAGCCCCAACTACATCTTCAGAATTTACATGGCCATGATAAGGCATCAGGGAACCCACATTTTGCAGTGAAGTATTATAGTACCTGAAATTATTATCCCATGGCAACATCAATTCCCCATAACCATAAAATGCAGGGTGATTTACAATATCACTGACATAATTATACGTTGATAGATGGTTGTACATTTCACTGTTCACTTTAAAGCATTCAGTTCCACCTTTAATATCAGCTCCTTGAATTGTATCAATTGTTGTACAACTTAATAAGATAAAAAAAGGTAGGATCGCTGCACAAACAGCTACCAACAATTCACTCTTCATCCAATGTTGAAAAATATTTCCCATTATCGGTCTTATTTCTCTTATTAATCAATTTTCCTCTCTTGATAAATACACAGTTATCATTATCAACGATTAACCAACTTTTGCATGTGCGCCTGATAGCGTGCACCTTGTACCTCTATTTTTGAAAGCGCTTCCTGAATCTGCTGAAGATCTTTCGCATTTAGAATAAGTTCTGCTGATCCAAGGTTTTCTTCTAGCCGATGCATTTTTGTTGTACCCGGTATCGGAACAATCCAAGGCTTTTGTGCAAGCAACCACGCCAATGCAATTTGTGCAGAAGTGGCGCCTTTTTCTTTAGCAATTTCGCCAAGCAAATCAACCAAAGCCCGATTTGCTTTTCTGTTTTCTTCAGAAAAACGGGGAACAGTATTTCGAAAATCAGTTTTATCAAAACTGGTATTCGCATCAATTTTCCCGGTTAGAAATCCCTTCCCCAGTGGACTAAACGGAACAAAACCAATTCCTAACTCTTCAAGTGTCGGTAATATATCCTGCTCAGGCTCGCGCCACCAAAGTGAATACTCACTCTGCAAGGCCGTCACTGGTTGAACAGCGTTTGCTTTACGAATGGTTTGAGCGCCGGCTTCAGAAAGACCGAAGTATTTCACTTTCCCTTCCTGAATTAAATCCTTCACGGTTCCTGCCACATCTTCTATCGGAACATTGGAGTCGACACGGTGCTGGTAGAATAAATCAATAACATCGGTTTTCAACAATCTCAATGATGTTTCTGCAACGGCTCGAATGGTTTCAGGTCGACTGTCTGTTCCTAATGCCGGATTGCCTTCTTTGAAACCAAATTTAGTGGCAATTACAACTTCACTACGAAACGGTTTTAGTGCTTCTCCCAGCAACTCTTCGTTCGTATGAGGGCCGTAAGCTTCGGCAGTATCAAAAAATGTTACACCTTTTTCATAAGCTGCACGAATCAGATTTATCGCTTCCTTCTTTTCCGCAGCAGGACCATATCCAAAACTCAGCCCCATACAACCAAGGCCAATCCCAGAAACTTCCAAACCACTTTTTCCTAATCTCCGCTTGTACATTTTTATATCTTTAAATAATTTATAATTCAAGTTTTCTGCTACCCATCCATTTTATTATTTCAGGATCACGGTGATCAAAAAAGCTACTGGATTTCATATCGAGCGTTGCGATGACTTCCATATCCTTCGCATTCAATTCAAAATCGAAAATCTCAAAGTTTTCCTTCATCCTTTCCTTTTTCACTGTTTTCGGGATAGCAACGACTCCTCGTTGTGTAAGCCAGCGAAGTACAACCTGAGCAATAGTTTTTTTGTATTTGCTGCCGATATCGGCTAAAAGTTCATTTTGAAACAGATTATTCTTTCCTTCAGCAAAAGGTCCCCATGATTCTATTTGAACATTATTTTCAGTTAAGAACTTTTGGGTTTCTGTTTGTTGGTTAAATGGATGTGTTTCTATTTGATTGACCATTGGTGCAATTTCATTGAAAGTGATCATATCCATTACACGATCGGGTTGGAAATTGCTGACGCCTATGGCTCTTACTTTTCCTTCTTTATACAGATCTTGCATTGCCCTCCACGAACCATGGACATCGCCGTAAGGCTGATGAATCAGGTACAAGTCAAGGTAATCCAACTGTAGCTTTTTAAGCGATTTTTCAAATGACTTTTTAGTATTTTCATATCCGGTATCCTGTACCCAAAGTTTTGTGGTTATAAACAAATCTTCTCTTGCCACACCACTATTCTTTATAGCATTTCCAACAGCAGTTTCATTCATATATGAAGCAGCTGTATCAATCAAACGATAACCGGTTTTAATAGCGTTTATTACACTATTTTCACACTCATTTAGATCTGCTATCTGAAATACTCCAAACCCAAGTATCGGCATTTCAACGCCATTATTCAGTGTTATCTTTTCCATTTTATTATTTATATCCAATTTATTAATACTATTAGTCGAGATTTTTCTCAGCCAACCATTCTGACATTAAATCGGCGATCTCAATGTTATTCAAATCTGAAAACGGGAAGTGAGTGTTACCATATATTCCTATTTCAGGAAGGTGTATAACGGTTACATCACCACCATGTTTATTCACAACATCCATCCATAATCTTGCCATTTCAAGACGAGCACGCCATCCATCTTCACCTGGATTAGCAACAGGCTCATCCGGGATAAAATCACCATAATAAATTACGATTGGGATTTGTGTAAGCTTCATGAAATCGTCCATCGATATTTCAACAGGAACAAGCTCTCCTCCAACCATTGGAATTGGGTCTGGCGCCTCTCCTTCCGGAAAAACAAAGCCACTTCCAGGCTCATAAGAAACTATGGCCTTAATCTTAGAGTTCTTTATTGCAGTTGGCCACCCCATGCCACCTGAATGCGAATGTGTCACTAAAACACCATCACCAATCTTATCGAATAGTGCAGAGATAGCATCTGTATTTACATCATAGTCAATTGATCCAATGTTAGGAACCATCTGACGGAAATATTGATTTAGCGTCTCAGGGTCTTTAGCAAATTGCACACCTTCAAAATAATCGGGCCAAATACCTACACGGAATGTACCAAACCACCCTTGTTCATCAGGAATAGGAGACACAGTACTTTCTTCCATACTTCGGCTTGCATTACCCCTACGTGGTTGGTCGATTAAGTAAACCGGGAATTTCCTGCGTAAAAAGATATTTTGAAATCCTTCCCTACCATCAGGTGTTGTTTCCCATGTTTTTGAAAACTGACCAATACCATGCCACATCACTAATGGGTATTTGCGAGCTTCGGCAGGCACCTGATAAAATACATAGGCATGATCTCCGTGAAAAGTCTGCCCTTCAGGAGTTTGATTATATGGATCAAAAGTCCCGGGATTTGTAACTACAGTTCCACCAACAGCAAAACTTCCTTGTTCCTTAATTATTAACAGATTGTCTTGTGAAGGACTTTCCGGTGGTGTGCTGCATGAGAAAAGACTCACGGCCAGTACAATCAGTAAGGTATTTATAACTGTTGTAAGTTTTCTAAAACCGAAGTGAGTAGTATTCATTAAGGACTCATCTTTGTAATTTTTATTTATCATTTTCATATCGTTATGTGTTTTTATATAGATTTTTCTACGAGATAAACAGTATTAAATGTTCAACCAATACGTTAATTTCAGGTTGATTGAACGAAACTTAGGAGTCAGGTTGTCAGTGGTATAATTGTCGTTATACACAAGATATAAGTCAGACAAAGGAGCATAACGCCATTGCAAACGAGAGTTTATACCCAGATTGTCACGCTGATTACTGTATTGTACCAATGTTGACCAGAACAGAGACTTACTGAAGGTAACATCTACTTGTGGGCTAATTAACCAGTAGTTGGCATCCGAATATGGATTTGGCAGGCGAATGCCATCGTAATTCACGGCAAGCGTAAATAGCACCCAAGGCTGAAACCTCATTGTAAGTTCACTATCCAAAGAATAAATATTACCATTGTAGAATTCACCAACAGTACTTCTGGCAAAAACAGAAAGCTGTTTGGCTCGGTTTGATTGATAAGAAGCTACAAACTGACTGAAGCTATATCCTTTATTCCCGGGAAGAGCTGTTCCACCAACAGTTCTTGTCGGGTCAAAGTCATCGGACAAAAAGATGTATTGATTCTGAAGTTCAAGCTCCAGGGTTGATTGATTTTTAAACTCCGCATCCCATGTTAAACCAATTTGATGATCCGTTCTTTTAAAGTCCTGATAAGGATTCCAATAAAATGAAGTAGAAGGTTGAATGCGGTGAGTAGTCATACTACTGTTCTGTGGGTAAAACTTAAACATCACACTGTTGTTCGCCTTCACATAACCTGTACGTGGAATAAAACCAAGATCTGAGCGGAAATCTCTGTCCACATAAACCATGTCGGTAGTAAAGCTAAATTTCCTTTTATTGTAAGTGGTTGTTGCCTGTGTAGAGAAGTTTCCTTTTGTATCTTCCGGCTCAAGGGATTTATGCAAGTAAAATTTACCTACCCATGAGTTATCGGCTGATGCCAGGTTGTAATCAACACCCAAAGCCCGGCTATACTTGTCATTATTAGCCAGAAAATCATAATCCTTAAACGATTCCCTGTTCACCATGAAGAATCCAATACTAGATCTGGAGAAAACCCTTTTCTGCACAGCCAGCATCGTATTGTTATTTGAAGCAATTTCATTGTCAATATCCTCAGCCGTTTGCATATTCAGGAAACCTAGGCGCCAGTCTTCACCAACTTTTCCACTTAAGCGAACACCTCCGATGATGTTACTGGTCAAGCCGATTCTTCGTGAAAAGAAAGGCCTTGCATCTCCGGAACTTCCAAAATTTGAGAACAGGTCACTGTTATCCATGAAAAACTGGCGTCTTTCAGGCAAATAGACTTCAAAACGGGTAAGGTTCGTAAATATCCCATCCACTTCTACATTTGAGAAATCCGGGTTAACAGTAATGTCCAGGTTCATACTGTTACCTATTGCAACCTTTGCATCACCTCCAACCTTAAAGCTATTTTCAGTTATTCCGCGTGTGAAATCTTTCTGTGTTAATGCATTAATATAGGGTATAACGGCAATAGGAGTTCGCGATTTTTCCAATGGCTTTTCAAACACCATTTCGCCCATAAAGGCAAGACTTGATAATTGCTGATTTTGTGGTACATGTGCCCAGGCAGTTTGCTCGTTGTTTTGAATATCCCAGCGGTAGCACTGCATTCGCCACTGGGTTTCACCTTCTTTAAATTTGAATGAATTGAACGGGATTGCAAACTCCAGAATATAAGAATCATCATTCATCGTGTTCTCTGCAAACCATTTAATATCCCATGAGATATTCAACATTGTTCCACCACCGGAGACCAATGCTTCGCGTTGAACCCCATAAGCAGTTGCCCCAAATAGAAAAGCATTGCTACCATCTTTAAATGTGTCGAACATCAGGGTAACGTTGTCATTCCCTCTGGAACTATAATCACGCCTTAAGGATGTTGCCACGTATTTTCTTTCGGGAATACTTGCTTTTATTCCGACATACAACATATCGTCGTTGTAAAGCATCCTTGTTTCTGTTGGGTTTTGTGCCAGAATTGAATCAGAGGGAAAGAACTGCCAGAATTCATCTGTTTGGCTTGCAGTTTCCCAAATTGCTTCATCCATTACCCCATCAATATTGATCTCTTCATCAATGTATCTCACCATTATTTTCCTATCCTCTTCCTGTGCATTAACAGCTAGTGTAAACAGAAATACACTCATAAAAAAGAGATTTAATCCTTTAGCTCTCAACTTCAATCCTAATCCATCCATATGTAACATTTTTAGTTTTCCGTTTCCTTATTTTTCCCACAATACAAATGTAAGTACCTGCACTGTAGTTATTTGTATATAAAATACGGTTTTGTGTACCATTTTAACTGAATTTGAATCATTGTTGTATTTGGCGTTATAAGAATGTTTAAATTTGCTTTCATGAATTAATAAATAACATCCTGTATATGAATAGATTTAACACAATAACAGAATACAATGCTTTTAATAATACGGAAACATTGCACCCTTTGGTTAGTGTAATTGATTTCTCAAAAGCTGATCCAAGAAGATTAGCCAGAACCTATTTTGATTTCTATTTAGTTTTACTGAAAGATGTAAATTGTGGGGATCTTAGGTATGGGAAAAATACTTACGATTATCAGGAAGGTACATTGATATTTATTGCTCCGGGACAAATTCTTGAAGTAGAACCGAGTGAAGAATTATACCAACCCAAAGGACATGGAGTCGTTTTTCATCAAGATTTATTAATGGGAACAGCATTAGGTCGTCAAATAAATGACTATTCATTCTTTAGTTATAATGTAAACGAAGCCCTTCATATATCAGACCGTGAGAGACAAATTATAATGGATTGTTTTACAGAAATTAGCTATGAACTGGAACATGCAGTTGACAAGCACAGTAAAAAATTGATTACATCTAATATTGAAGTATTATTGAACTACTGTGACCGCTTTTACGACCGTCAGTTTATTACCAGGGATAATGTAAACAGGGGTATTCTGGAGAAGTTTGAAGAGAAATTAAACAATTATTACTTATCAGAAAAACCTCAAACAATTGGCATACCATCTGTTGCCTATTTTGCTGATGAGGTCAATTTATCTGCTAATTATTTTGGCGATTTAGTTAAAAAAGAAACCGGAAAATCAGCAAAAGAATATATTCAAAATAAAATTATAGAGATCGCAAAGACCAAAATTTTCGACACAAATAAAACAGCCAGTGAAATTGCCAGTGAATTAGGATTTAAATATTCACAGCACTTTAGCCGCATGTTTAAAAACGAAACGGGATATACACCAAATGAATATAGGAATTTGAATTGATCAATAACTGTATTAGAAAATGGGAAGTGGGTAAATATTTAAAAAATCTGAAAGGCAATTTTCCCCAAATAACCTTTCAGATTTATATTTGCAGACTTGTATTTAGAAAGTCAAGACACTTGTATCGTTAACCTTTAAAGCATTGCTTAGCGATGATCCTGCTACACCTACATTAATGTCTAAGTTTTTCCATATCTAACATTTAATTACGATTGCAGTTTTTTGTATTAAAGACGTTTGAGAAAATAATAAAAGACGTTTAAGAAAATGATTATTGGAGTCAAGTCCCTAATTTTGCTTTATAATTTTTAATTGAATTATGAGCGAATTGAATAAAGTAATCAGACGGAATTTTAAAAATACATTCTTTTTATGCGAAGTTCATGAAGATAAATTTTGCACTGAAAATGTATTAAACCATATGCTGGTGTTTGTTCAGAGTGGAAAAATGGAACTACAAACGGAAAAGCGAAACATACATCTTCAAACAGGAGAAGCAGTCTTTATAAAGAAAAATATTAATGTTGGTGAGGTAAAACAACCTTCAAAAGATGGTACGCCGTTTCGCGGATATTTTATTCATTTCACTTCTAAATTTTTGCATAAAGTAATATCCGAAATTCCAGTTGAATTAAGTAATTCTGAGAAAAACAGTGCTTCAATTCCAGATCAATTGATGTTACCTAAAAATAAATTCCTAAAAGAACTTTTTGATAGTGTTATGCTCTATTTTAATGAGGACTCAATTATTTCCGAGCAATTGTTGCATAACAAGCTAACAGAAGCATTATTGCTTTTACTTCAAATAGAACCTGATTTAGCAAGCGTATTATTTGATTTTAAAGCTCCTTATCGCATAGATTTAGAAGCATTTATGGAATCGAATTTTAAAAAAGAACTCACTATTGAACAATTCGCACATTTTTCTGGTCGTAGCCTGACTCCTTTTAAAAAAGAGTTCTTTGAGATATTTCATGAGACACCAAGCCGATGGATTGTCAGACGAAGATTGCATGAAGCCAAAAAACTGATTTTAGAAAATATTAAACCGGCTGATATATACCTGAATGTAGGATTTAAAAATTTGACGCATTTCCATACTGCATTCAAAAAAGAGTTTGGGGTTTCTCCTTCAAATTTTGAACAATAAATTTCAAAATTAAGTCCATATTTAATTTCATAGAAACATGATGACAGAATTTGAAAAACTTAATGGGGGAGAATATTATTTAATGAGTGATAGCGAGATTAGTCAGATGCAAAACAAAGCTATTGAACAGTGTCAGCTTTTCAATTCACTATCAATTGGAGAAACCGAGGAACGAGATAAAGTAATAAATAAACTATTGGGTTCAGTAGGCAAAAATCCAAGTATCAAGCCCGGATTTCTTTGTGATATGGGTTTTAATATACATGTTGGAGATAACTTTCTGACAAATTACAATGTGACAATTCTCGATATGGCAACTGTAACCATTGGCAACAATGTTTGGTTGGGTCCCAATGTAGGTATTTATGCGGTTGCACACCCAATGGAAGCAGTTGGACGTGAAAAAAGATTAGGAATTGCCAAACCAATACGTATTGGTGATAACGTTTGGATTGGTGGAAATTCAGTTGTTGTAATGGGTGTTTCCATTGGCAAAAACGCTGTAATTGGAGCAGGTTCAGTTGTCACAAAAGATATTCCTGATAATGCTTTGGTTGCTGGTAATCCTGCCCGAATTATTAGATACATAACAAATGAATAAAATAGGTATGACTATGAATCAAAATTTTAAACTAAATAACGGTATAGAAATTCCTTCAATTGGGTTAGGAACCTGGCAAACACCTGATGGAGAAACCGCTATTAATTCAATAAAAGTTGCAGTAAATGCAGGTTACAGGCATGTCGATACAGCAGCCGTTTATGCAAATGAAAAAAGTCTTGGAGATGGAATAAAAGCCTGTGGTGTTGACCGTAAAGAACTGTTTGTTACAAGTAAGTTATGGAATACTGAGCGAGGTTATGGTAAAACATTAAAGGCATTTGAAAAAACCTTAAACGATTTACAACTTGATTATCTTGATTTATATCTTATTCATTGGCCTGCCGCTTCTCATCAATTTGATAATTGGGAACAAATCAATTCTGATACATGGCGTGCCATGGAAGAACTTTACAAAGAAGGTAAAATTAAAGCAATCGGTTTAAGTAATTTTCATCAGCATCATCTTGAGCCATTAATGGAAAATGCAGAAATTATGCCTGCTGTCAATCAAATTGAATATCATCCCGGATTTACACAAAGTTCTTGTGTGGAATTTTGCAAGGCAAATGATATTTTGGTCGAAGCATGGAGCCCGCTTGGAACGGGGAATGTCCTAAATAATGAAACATTAAAGAAAATAGCTTCCAGGTATCAAAAATCAGTAGCTCAGATTTGTATTCGTTGGGTATTGCAGAATGGTTTATTGCCGTTGCCAAAATCCATAACTCCCAGTCGAATCGAAGAAAACTTCGATGTTTTCGATTTCGAAATATCGAAAGAAGATATACAGGTGATAGATAATATTGAATTTTGCGGAGGGCTGGCATTAAATCCCGACACGATTAATGAGTAGGTTGATGCAAAATAAATTAGATAATTATAAAATTGCTCAGGCTATATAAAAAAGCAGATGTAAAAGCTGGGCAAAAATTGTACTATTCTGTTTGTGATGGACTCGTAATCTTAAATTTGTTTTCAATACTCTTAATTTCCTGATTATCAGTCTACTTAACAAATTCATATTCCAAAAAAAAAAAAAAAATCAGGTTTATTTAAATATTGGTAATGCTTTAAAGTATTACTGTTCAATAAGATGCTCAGCATATGAAAGAAGCTGAGCATTTTTTTAATGTTAAATCATAAAGAATGAAAAAAGAACTTTTTTTTGTGTTGTTTATATCCAGTAGACTTAATTTATTTAAGTCAAATTTTGTAGCTGGACTATTTATAATTGTATTTTTAAGTTCAGGATACACACTAAATGCACAAAACAATAATATTGAAACAACTAACCTTTATGGAACAGTTAGTGTTACCAATAAAGGCATTTCATTGATTCCGACTTTTTCATTAGGGAGACCGGCATTAGTTTCAGATTTTAATATTGATAAAGGTAAGTTTAGTTTTAATCCGGAATTACGTTTTGAGCTTGAAGGATTTAAACCATGGTCATTTGTATTTTGGTTTCGCCATAAAACAATTGAATCCGAACAATTTAACCTATCTATTGGGGCACATCCTGCATATGTGTTTAAAGAAGTTGATTTATCCGATAGTGGCTATTCGAACAAATCTTTTATGACACGTAGATATGTCGCAGCTGAAATCGATTCAAAATATTCAATTACTGATAAGATAAGTGTTAATCCCTATTATTTGATTGCACATGGAGTAGGTGGTGACGAGAGAAACTACATACAACACTTTTTATCGCTTCGTAGTGAATTTTCAAATATTGGGATAATTAGAGATTTATCATTAAACCTTTCTCCGCAAATATATTATCTAAATATGGATGGAGTAAAAGGTTATTATGTAGCATGGGGTATAGCATTTAACAAAGAGAACTGTCCGTTTTCTATTGTATCAATGTTTAATAAAATAATTTCCACAGAAATCGACAGCGATGATTTTATTTGGGATATTAGTTTAGTATACTCATTTAATAAGAAATACAGAAAAGAGTAAGGTAAGTTCTATTTTGCATATGCCTTGTTGAAATATAATAACTGCTCGTTTCTGAAACTATTTAAGATAGAAAGTTTGTATGAAGGTGAAATATTCAAATATTGGTGAAATTGCTCAAGCCATTTTGGTAAAAGCAGGGATTAAGAAAGGGGATAATATATTGGATTTTGGTTGTGGAACGGGAACGTATTCAATACCTGCAGCCAAAATTATTGGTGAGGATGGAAAGATATTTTCTGTTGAAACAGATATCACAGCTATCAAAATACTCAATGAAAATATTCATATTGAGGATCTTGCAAATATTGAAATCGTTCACACAGATGGAGATATTCAAATCCTATTTCAAAATGATTTTTTTGATTTCATTTTACTATTTGATGTCTTGCATCATTATTATTTTACAGATTCCGAAAGGGAAAACCTTTTAAGAGAGATAGTAAGAGTTTCAAAGCCTGATGCTATAATTTCTGTTTATCCGGAACACATGAATGCTGACAATCTGATAATTGAAATGAGAACGATTGGTTTGAAATTAATTGAAAAAATATCGGGAGAATTAATTCACTACCATGAGATTGAGAGGGGTACGATTCTGAACTTTTGCAAGCATAATTGAGGATTTAGAAGTATCTGTAACGGAATACAAATCCTTCTACGTTGGCACGATTTTGTATATCGTGCCTTGGCCAGAAAGGCTTAACAGTAAACAAAAAATACCATTTCTCTTTAAAAAGATGGTATCCTTTGTTTTGATCTATTACCTATACAAAATATTCAATGCTAAATATTGTTATGTAATTCTTAAAATCCTTCTCTTTCTCCTGTTTGTGGCATGCCTGAATAATGTACATGAACAATTTTCCATTCATTTCCAATTTTCTCCATTATTTGAGTTTCACGTCCTTTCGATTGCATTTGCGTTGGATTCTCTCCAGAATAAGTGGCATCAAAAATCCAGTAAAATATTACGACGGCCATATTATCATAAATGGTAATTAACTCATTGTAAGTTTTTAAATCACGTGTTGAGAATCGTGTTCCAAACATTTCATAGATGCCAAATTTGATTTCATCCCAGCCTTTCTCATGCCCTCTGGGATGAATGACACTTACTTCCGGAGTTGTTGACCAAAATGTTACAGCTAGTGTAGTATCTGCAAGGTTAATTGATTCTTTGTAACTTTCAATCACTTGTTTTATAGCCTCTATATCTTTTTGACTTTGATCCGACTTAGCAGAATCTTGTGACTTACAAGCAGCAAAACTTAAAACAAGAACCAGTAATATTAATACTTTCTTATTCATTTCATTATGCTTTTACTCAAAAAAAGGACCCCTGAGAACCGGTAATAGAAGTCAAAGGTCCTTTTCATAATTCTATAAGTTTCTTAGAACGTTAGAACACTAGTATCCTCAGCCTTCAAAGCATTGGTAAGCGGTGCTCCCATAACATCCACATTGATACCCAGTTCTTTTAACTGATCGGCTACACCATACATATTGGCACAGGTAACACAAGCATTCACTTCTACGCCATTGGTCATCATTTCTTTTAGACTTGCCTGAATTTCTTCATTCTCGGCTACCAACTTTGCTGAAGGCCCCCAAATTATTACGGACACTTCCTCAAAAAGACCAAATTGTTTAGCAACGCCAGTGTACATTAATGCTACTCGTTCTGCAACCATTGGATCATCACTGTACCATAGCACAGTTAATTTATTTACTTCTGTTGCTCCGGCACTTTCTTGTGCGTTAGTTGTTATGTTTGAAACAAACATCAATGACAGTGCAAGGAATAATACTTTAAAAATTTTCATAATAATTTGATTTTAAATGGATAATGTTTTTCTATTTGTGATTTGATATTACTGTCCATCATTTAAGAAAGGGACTATACTTGTCCATACAGCTGCAAAGTTTTGCATGAAAACTACATGCCCGGTATTTGGAATAATGCTTAACTGACTATTTGAAATCATGTTATAGGCATTGATAACAGTTGGCAGAGGAGCATTCATGTCTCGTTCTCCTGCCATTACCAGAACCGGACATTTAATAGACATAAACAATTCTTTTCCTGCTTCCATGGTATTATAAAATGTTTCCATACTCTTCCAAAACTCCTGTAAACGTTCCGGTTCAGGCATCAACTGTTTCTTTGACTTCCAAATTGCATTTTCAGGATTAAAGTTTGGGCCTGAAAATACGACCTGCCGTAAGCCGGGCATTTGTTCTCCTGCTCCAATAGCAATCAGCTTCTCAACTCGATCAGGATACATGCTTGACACTTTATACCCCGTATAAGCTCCATCACTAAAACCAAGGATGATAACATCTTCTTTCGTGACATCATTGACTACTGCCATAACATCATTAGCCTTTAGTTCATAGGTTATTGGAGCAGTTCCAATTTCCGATTTTCCATGTCCGCGTGTTGATATGGCGATTACCTGGTAATCCGATTTCAGGCTGTCGATAAACTGAGCCATCTCATCTGTTGTACCCATTATTCCACCATGAAGAAGGACGATAGGTTGACCACTGCCATATACTTCGTAGTACATTCTGGCATCTCCGGCTAGCACATAATGCCCGGTAGCAGGATTATTACCGTAGGTAATCGTTTGTTGTGATTCATTTTGTTGTGCAAAACCTGAGAATGAAAGCAAAACAAAAAATAATGTCAAGAATAGAGAATTTGTGTTTTTCATCCTTTACCTCACTTTAATGATTTGAATTCTTACTTATTGTAAACCCCATTAACTTCTCCACTGATAACCATTATTTTATTGAAGTCAGGCAGATGAGCAATTTCAGGAAGCGATGCAGTACCAAAATCGATGTAAACCAGCTTTTCGCTTTCTGATTCATTCATAACAACATGTGCACCTTTCTCTCCAGTAGGGAATCCAATTACATCACCAGCTTTTACTTCAATATTGCCATCGATTGTGCGTACCACACCAGTTCCACTGATTATATAGAAAACCTCTTCGTTTGCTTCATGGTAATGATACCCGTAAGCATAATTCCCAGGCTCCAATTCAACAAAGTTTGCTCTGCATTTGGTGGTTTCTTTTTCAGGGATAATGGTTTTAACCGTGAATTCATTTCCATCTCTGTTGATTTTTTCACCTTCTAAAGTGTCTACATTTTTTACAATTAAATCTTTCATGATCATTTCATTTTTGAGTGTTAATCTTTGTCAAATGTCTGTCATTTGCTTAGTGTGTGCAAGCTGGTTACTTACACACCTAAATGGTTAGAATTACTGAATAACAATTAGTTAGTCAAATAAAATTTCTTTAAGAAAGTTGATATCTAATAAAACCACTATATTCACAATGCATCCTTACTCTCTTTTAGAGATTTTTGTAATTTTGAATTCGAAAAAATTATATCATCATGAGAGAATTAGATCTTAAATTTCCAACTTGCCCTATCCGAAATATTTTAAGCCGCATGAGTGATAAATGGTCATTATTAATATTGGGTACATTAAATCAAAATGAAGTGATGCGCTATAAAGACCTGCGAAATTCAATCCCTGATATTTCACAGAAAATGCTTTCAAGTACACTGAAGAGGCTGGAAGAAGATAAGCTGATTCACCGGGAAATGTATAAGGAGATTCCACCACGTGTTGAATATTCACTAACGAAAACAGGGAAAGAATTTATGCCTGTATTTCAGATGATGATAGAATGGGCACAGGAACATTTTGAAGAAGTTACAGGATAAGTATGAGGTTTGTTATAATACCTTAACTATGAGCTAAGCGGGAAAGTCGCTAAGCGCATTTTGCATCTAGTAATAGTACTGAGGGGATGACTTAAAGTCATCCCCTCAGTAAAAGCTCAACGCCAATCCATGTCTTCTACCACAATGATAAACTGATCCCTGCTTATGTTTTGTAAAACAAATAAATCCAATAAACTATAGCTTAAAAATTGCAAAGCAGTTTGGTACAGATTGCAAATCTACATCTGCACTGGGTTTACGCCATCAATACAATAAAAATACCTACCAATAATTTCGATTGGAACAAAAAAAGGTCGTCTCAAAAAAATTGAGGCGATCTTTCTGTTTCCTGACGTTCTTAGTTCAATTCTGCGAATCGGGTGGTTGACCTTATTTTATTAAACTAAAGCTAATATTTGCCTAAAAACATCACATAAATGACCTCACGCTGCCAATAATACAAATATAGAACAATTATTATTTAAGATTAAACAAATGACTGATCCTATATAGAGTTAGTTTTGTAAAAAAAAGTATGAATAGAAAACTATTTTTGCAAGCCTCGGGACTATTAATTTCAGGTGCCGCATTCGGAAAATTATCTGTCGATAAGATAGGTATGGCAGACGATACCGCAAATAACACCCTGTCTGCGATTTCTGATTTTCCAATAATGGATTTACACGTTCACTGTTCTGATAAGTTAACAATCGAAGATATTGTCTTAAAATCCAAAGAACTAAATATGAAGATCGGTGTAATGGAGAACATTGCGCCATGGGGTATTACCAACGATGCTCAATTAAAACAATACATAGACAATCTAAAGCCCTTTCCCGTCTACATAGGATTACAACCTATGAGTCCCGGATGGTCGAAAGAACTATCACCTGAGTTGATAGCTCAGGCTGATTATATTGCTATGGATCCGCAAATAGTAACAAACGGGAACAGCTACGGTGAAACAATTATGCTATGGGAGTATAATTCCTACATAGATGATGTAGAGGCATTTATAGAACGCAACATGCAGCACTACATGGACATTCTAACCGGCAACGAACCACTGGATATATTCGCTTGCCCTCTGTTTCTGCCGTGTAGCATACAACGGGAATATGATAAGCTTTGGACAAAAAAACGGTTACAGCAAATTATTGATGCCGCCAAAGCGCGAAATATTGCGATAGAAATCAATGATGTTGTACGCGTTCCACACGAAGAATTTATCATTATGGCCAAACAGGCAGGTTTAAAATTTACGTTTGGCTCAGATTCCCATAATCATTACGTTGGTCGACTTGACTACTGCAAAAATATTGCAAAGCGATGCCGTCTCACAGAGAACGATTTTTTCATACCCAATAAGGGTTGATAATAAGTTTATAAACTATCAAATTCAGATTATGCCATTATTCTATCAAAAAACTATGAAAATGTTATTTAAACAATGCCAAAAATTATTTACTGCGTTTACTTTCGCAGCTGTCGCAATCGCTATGTTTGCAATTCCCCAAATAGCCTCGGCAAAAGGAAACAAGAAAATCGGTATTCAACTCTACTCTGTAATGGATGCAGTAAGGGAAAATCCCAAGGAATCGATTGAGCGTCTGGCAGGTATGGGTTACAAAGCATTTGAGTTGGTTCAGTGGGGCGGTGATCCAAAGGTTTTTGGTCTTCCTGCTGATGAGTTCAAAACTCTTTGTGATCAAAACAGCGTAAAAATCATTTCTACACATTCAAGTATTCAGGAGGATATCAACCAGGAAGAAGAGATTATGAAACGCTGGCGTCAACTCTTTGAGATTCACAAAGCATGCGGAGGGAAATATTTTATCATTCCCAGCTACAAAGTTGACTACACCGTGAAGGAGGTACAACAAATGTGTGATTATCTCAACCGTGTCGGTAAAATTGCTGCAGAGTATGGATTGAAGCTTGGATACCACAACCACGCAGATGAGTACAAAAAGCTACAGGATAGCAATAAGGTCATGTGGGAGTATCTCGTTGAGAATACTAATCCGGAATATGTATGCTTCGAACTGGATGTTTATTGGTGCACAAAAGGCGCCAAGAACCCCGTGGAGTATTTGAAAAAGTATCCCAAGCGCGTAGAGATATTACATATTAAAGACGAATTCATAATTGGCGAAAGCGGAACTATCGATTTTGAGGGTGTATTCAAGCAGTTCTACAAAAATGGGATGAATGACTATGTTGTTGAGATTGAAACTCCGAAAGATTTGCGCGAGAAGAAGAATGCCGATGGCAGCAAATATACTCAAAGACAGATTATGGATGAAATGTTCGAGGCGGCACGAAAGAGCGCAGAGTACCTGAACAATGCAAAATTCGTACAATAAGAACAAGCCCTCCAACTACCACACGTCTGAGATCAGGGGTTTCCTGTTCGTCGATTTAAACGACAATAGCTGGCAGCTATATTTTGTATCAGGTCAATAATTCAATAAAAATGCCTACCAATAATCCCGAATAGAACAATAAAAAAAGACCGTCTCAAAAAAATTGAGGCGGCCTTTCTGTGGAAGCTCTATGCACTAAGCGGGTAAACCGTTAAGCGCATTCTGTATCTTTTGATGTTATTGAGGGGATGACTTTGAGTCATCCCCTCAGTAAAAATCCATGTGTTTAGCGCATTAAAACCCACCAAAAAATCCGCCTTGGTTTGCAGGAGCTTCGTTCGACATACTCAGACCCTGAGCATAGGCAAAGGTGAAAGTTGAGCGTCAAATTATACTGGACTGCTTTTCCGAAATTCGACATGAACTAGAACAAAACATTGATAAGCACAGTAAAAAACTAGTCACTTCAAATATAGAAGTATTGTTGAACTACTGCGACCGCTTTTATGACCGTCAGTTTATTACCCGGGACAATGTAAACAGAGGTGTTTTAGAGAAGTTTGAAGAGCAATTAAACAGTTATTACTCATCGGATAAGCCCCAAGCCTTTGGCATACCATCTGTTGCCTATTTTCCGATGAAGTTAATTTATCTGCTAATTATTTTGGTGATTTAATTAAAAAGGAAACCGGGAAATCGGCAAAAGAATATATCCAGAATAAAATCATAGAGATTGCTAAGACTAAAATTCTCGATACAAATAAAACAGCAAGTGAAATTGCCAGTGAATTAGGTTTCAAATACTCACAACACTTTAGCCGCATGTTTAAGAATGAGACTGGGTATACACCAAATGAGTATAGAAATTTGAATTGAAAATCCCTGTATTTTGACAATGGTAAGTATATTAATATGAAAGTAAACAGAAGGGCAACTTTCTAAAATTGCCCTTCTGATTTATATATGCAAACTTGTATATAGAGTGCCAACACACTAGTATTATTTGCTTATTGTCCTTCCACTTCAAAATCTTTTTTTGAAAAAAGTAAAATATTAGACTCTAACAATGGGGAGTAATTGCATCGCCACTAAACTACCCCTTTTAACATTCCAAAAACATAATTAATTCATGAGAGGGGTAGCCAGTGGCAGGCTATTTTGAACAACTAATACAATGACGAGAATATATATAAAAACTAATCTTATGAGTTTTTACGCTTTTCTTTGAGGAATAAAGAAATCATCTTTTGTCAAGTTGCATTTCTTTGCGATGTATTTACAATAGTCGAGCCTACCGGTTTTTTGATCTCTTGTATCTGAACCAAAAGTAAATTTCAACCCCTGGTTTTTGGCCATTTTTATAAATTCCTCATGAGGTGTATGTGCCAGATCATTAATTTCAATAGCAACATTATGCTCTTTTGCTGCTGAAATAATTTGGTTCATACGTTTTTCTGTCCACAATGAATAATAATCACGGGCTATACACACAGGTAAGAACAATGGCCATGACAATATATCCAAAGGCTCATCATTTGTGATAACCTCCAGCGTATAATCCATATAAGCTTTCATAAATTTATTGGTATCATCAACATAAGTATCAAAACTATAAATCCGCATAGGGTCTCCATAGCTGTTTCCCTCTTCGAAAAATTGAGGATCCATAAGTACATAATCAACTTTAGCTAATGCCTCAGTAGAAAAATTTTTAGACCATCCCGGCCCTGTCGGTTGCAAACCGGCAAAAACAGGATACTGACGAAGATTTTCTATATATTTCAACAAGCTTACGTCATCTTTCATGGAATATTCCGGATGTTCCACTACCCCAAACTGAATATCTTTTTCAAAGGCAATATTCACAATATCCTCAATGGTTTGGTCTTTTGAGGTATGCACATGTAAATCGATAATAGGGAAATCATCACTACCAATTGCATTTTTAGTGGCGAAAGCAGGAGATGATGCTAATAATCCTCCAACTATTGCAGAATTATTAATAAAACGACGTCTTTTCATACTTTAATAGTTTTTAATAGGGTTGGTTATATCTGGGAAGAATAATCGCAATATATCCTTAATTGGATTGAGTATTCAATCATCGTTTATCAATTGAACAATTATTCATCAATTCTATATTTATTCATACTTAAATTTCAAGCTTTTTGAAAAGTTAATGTGCACTAAATAAGCTTTTTCTGGAATGAAAAAGAAAATGAGAGTAATCCAAACAAACCTTATAAAGGTATTCGTGCACATGCTGATTAGTTATTTAGTTTTAGTGGTCATAAAGCGTTTTGTCAACCATCTTCTTACAGGCACATCATAGAATTTAAAAGATCCGTAAGCAATTATGATGGTTGTAACAAGCACCAAAAGTGCAGCAGGGATAGCTTCTGAGATGGAAGAAATCTCGTTATTTGTTTTCCAAGCTATAAATATGTACACGATTGGATAATGTATGATATAGATCGGATATGAAATATCTCCCAGGAACCTATTGATTTTCAATGGCAAATTATTTTTAATAGTCCCGCTTGCACCAATATATACGATTAGAGGGAAAATGAATATCACCGATAAAGAATCATATAACCCATTCATCCACAAGTGTTCTGTTCCTCCTATTCTTGGGATTGCAAGTACAACAATCAACAATAAGCTACACCATGTAAAAGCATATTTAATATTGGATGGTTTCACTATTCGCGAAAGGAGCAGTCCGGCAAAGAAAGGGTACAACAAACGCATAAAACCAATGCGAAGCTGTGCCGGATTTACGGACCACCCTCCTATTATATCGCCACCATGACTGGTAACAGCCATGTGAATAAGTAAAGCTCCGGTTATGAATACAAATACAGCAAGAACTTTATTGGAGAATTTTCGAATGAAAAGTGCATACAGAATATTCGCAATATACTCAAAGAACAGAGACCATGCCGGGCCGTTTAGCGGATGCATCTCACCCCATCCTCTAATGTCCATTGATCTGCCAACTGGGAATAGCGTAAACCCGATTAACATTACCAAAAGCATTTTACTCACAGGCGTGCCTGATATTGCCCAGAAATTTTGACTGTCCTGAAAATAAAACAGGATTGCTCCGATAATCATACCAATAATAATCATCGGGTGCAGACGAATCAAACGGCGTTTAAAGAAATCTTTCAGGCTCATTTTTGTCCATCGGTCATCGTAAGCATAACCAATTACAAAACCAGATAACACAAAGAAAAAATCAACAGCTAAATATCCATGATTAATAATTTGTGTAAAATGATTTCCAAAAGGCTCAAGGATATGGTATAAAACCACAATAATTGCAGCGACACCACGAAGCCCGTCAAGTATCTCGTAGTGCTTTTTGGTATCGCTAAATGAAGAAGATAAAATGTTATTCATGAATTATGTTTTTGAAATGATAGACAAAAATAGCTACGACAGGCATGAGAGAGTTGTTTGATTTTAAATATATATTGTCGGATATTTGCATTTATCAAATATTTCAGATCATTACATGGAAGAAAAAATAAAATATAGCCACGTAGCATATGATGATGACAAATCATTTTTCTTTGATCATGTACATATAGAATGGGATGAACAGATTACATACCACCAACAAGAGGAATGGGAATTATCATTTGTAATCACAGGAAGCGGGACACGGGTAATTGGTGATATGATGGAAACCTTTTCGAAAGGAGAAATTGTTTTTATACCACCTAACCTTCCTCATGGGTGGTTTTTCGACAAATACGACCATGATGAAGAAGGCAAAATAGAAAATATTACAATTATCTTCCCGGATTCTTTATTAGATAGTTGCTCTGTTTTATTTAAAGAGCTAAAATCTTCAATTTCAAAAATTAAACAAATAAACAAAGGGCTCAGGTTTGAAGGAGAGACATTGGAATATTTAAAAGAAATGATGACTTTGATGACAACTCAAACGAATATCGAACAACTCTTATCATTGTTACAAATATTGGACAAAATCGCCAATACTATTCAAACACAAGTTGTTGGCTTTTGTGAGAAGCAAACAAAAGGAGCTCATAAGATTAGGGAAATATACCGATACATGGTAAATAATTACCAAAACAACATTACCCTCGACGAAGTGTCAACGTATTTCGGCATGAACCGTTCGTCATTCTGTACCTTTTTTAAACGAGAAAAAGGTAAATCATTTTTTACTGCTTTAACAGAATACAGAATAGAATGCTCCTGTCTGATGCTTCGTGAAACCAATAAATCCATTGCTGAAATTTGCTTTGCTTCAGGTTTTAGCGATGTCCCACACTTTAATCGAACATTTAAAAAATTGAAAGGTCTGACTCCAAATGAATATAGGAATTTGAATTAAAAATCCGTTTTATCTGAGAAGTTGATTTTTCAAGGTGAGTACTATTGTATTCTACAATACACATACAAAACCTTGAAGCTTCATTGTATTTAGTTAATAAAATTCTAATGCCTTTATATTTCGTAAAAGCACATAACAGATTAATCAACTCCATCTGCTTTTTATCCAATAATACTCTGTGTGTCCACATTTATTACAAGTTACGCCAATCTTATCTCGTTCTTCTTTGAAATGGTTGAAACAAGCTTCTCCGCTATCGAAATGGGTGGTAAAACTAACGGTATTCATAATATTCCTATAGATCAATCAACTTGCTTTAAAATAGTACTTTATATCAAATTATGAGAGGCTGAACCAAAAATCTGTTACAATGGTTCATATATCTGCAATAAGAATAATGTTGAATCGTTTTTTAACAGCTTTTTACGTTCTTTTTTCTTGATGTCGAACATACCTGCGAATCATTTTTTCATATAGTTCAGCCATCGACCAAAAAAATTGTTTATAGAATCAGGCTAAAGTAAATAATTAAATTCTATGATTCAAATGTTTATATCAGAATTGTACGTCTCACATAGATAGAGTTTTATAACAACTAATAAGCAGACTGACATAAACCTTAAATTTCTATTCCTCTATTTTTTTCATGAAGTGGTTTATTTAACATATTTATGCCTTATTTATTCTCAATCCTTTAACCAGTATGTATTTAAAAACTTATCGTAAAGTTATAAAAGGCTACCCCTCTGGGTAGCCTCAAGGTTTAGTAACTCTACCCAAAATACCTAACTAGTTCTGAGTACGAATTAACTAACTAAACAATTTCTTTTTTACTCTTTAATACAATTACTGATATATGGGAAAGCGATGGTATCAGGCAAAATGCCAGTACTCCCCAAAAAGAAAAGGCTGCCATAGTTAACACAACAGCCTAATCACTACCTAACTAAAAATTAAAACTTATTTTCAGAATAATTTTTGGGCAAAATTATACAAGTCGTGTCTCCAAACATACCAGCTATGTCCACCAGGCATTTCGCTAAAATCATATTCAAAACCAAGTTTGTCAAACACGGTCAACATTTCTTTACAGTTTTCATAAGCGATATCTTCAGGCCCACCTTGAGTGAAGATTAAATATTTAACTGTGCTTTTTAATTTTGGGCTAATTTCTGTAAGTATCTTTTCACCTTCTTCATACATTTCGGTATCACCTTTAAACCAACCGGAACTCATTACATTTATGTATGCAAAACGATCCGGAAATGCCATGAAAGTATCCATTGTTTCCAAACCACCCATTGAAAGGCCTGCTATTGCTGTATTGTTTGCACCATTTTTCACTTTGTAGTTAGCTTCGATGTAAGGCATTATATCATTGCCCATATCTTGTGCAAAAACTTTTGTATCAATACCACCATCAGGCATAACAACAATCATTTTTTCACATTTGCCATCAGCAAGCAGATTGTCCATAATTAAACCAGCCCTTCCAACGTTTGGCCAGGCGACATCACTATCACCCCCACCATGTATTAGATAAAGAACAGGTAAGGCTTCATCGCCTAAATTATAACCAGCCGGAGTCCAAACATGCATCCTACGCATTGACTCAGTTGTATTTGAATAGTAAATAACTTCAGAAACAGCTCCATGAGGAATGTTTTCCCTCATGCTAAAAAATTCTTTGCCATTTGGTAAAACATCAATCAAAGCTTTGGTTTCAAAAGCATTTGCAGCTTTGGGGTCGTAAACATTTACACCATCAACAACAAAGTTATAACGGTACGTTCCTGTTTTTACATCAGGTATTGTTACAGACCAAACTCCCTCATCAGATTTTGTATAATTAAGACTTTGCCCGAAAGGAACAATATCACCACCAATACCAACATCCTTGGCTTCAGGTGCATAAATACTTAATACGACATCACCATTTGCAAGTACTCGTGTTGATTGCAATGTGTCATTTGGAGTTGGATTCATTACCGAAAACTGGGCAAACGAAGTTGACACACTTATTAGCACCAACACAATAAATAAAACAAAATTCTTTTTCATAAAATATTAACAATTAATTATCGATAAAATAGTTTTAAATAATGATCAAAAACCACCAGACTTAAGCCATAAATAGAATGAATCTATCCATGAATCACTGGGTAAATTTTTTTGTGTCATTCCAAAAGCACTTTTTCCCTTTCCGTAAATATGGATTTCTGCCTCACCTCCGGCATGTTTCCATGTAGTAAAAAGTGCCAGACAACCGGCTGCAACATTCATATGATCAGCAGCAGTTGCTATAAACAATGGAGGTATAGGTGAAGGAACTGTTACATCAATAGTAGATGGGCCATAAATGGAAGCTATAAAGTTTGGCATAGTTTCAGATTCTTGATTTCTTATAATTGCATCCAGGGCTACAGCTCCGCCAGCTGAAAAACCTAAAAACCCAACTTTATCATTATCAATACCCCATTCTTCTGCACGTTCCCGAACCACACGGATTGCTTCCTGAGCATCATTGCCGGCATTGTCAGCAACCAAAGTTGAATGCTCACTGGGAGATGGATTTGCATTGGCATTTTCAAGCTGGTCAAATTGATCAACCTTAAGACTCAACATCATGGGAGGCATATTTCCCTGCCCCATTTGCATTTCACTGTTATCAAGTCGATACTTTAAAATAAATGCAGCAATCCCTTTCTCATTTAACCATTTAGCCACTTTTGTACCTTCATTTTCCCAGCTTAAGAAACGTAAAGCCCCGCCAGGTAGGATGACAACAGCGGTACCCGTTGCATTTCTCGGATCCGGTAAATAAACTGACATTGATGGCTCTGTAACACCACTAATGGAAATAACTTCACCAGCATCATTATAGCTAATTTTTTCTTCAACATTTTTTGACGAATATTGGGTAGATAAGTGTGATGATAAAGAAACTATTTCCTGAGCTCTTAATCCTCGTATTGAAAAAATAAAAAGGATAAATACTATGGAATTTAAGTAATAATACTTTTTCATTTAATGAAATTTTCAAAATTGATTTTAACACTTCTTCGTAGGAAAAGACTTCCCAAATAAAAATTATTGCAGATTTACTTTATCATACAGCTATCCTTTAAAAAGGAGCTGAGCAAAATCATGTAAAGATTTTCTCCACGGTTGCCATTCGTGACCACCCGGGAAAGTTGAGAGTACCGGATTTAAACCATGGCTCCGAAATACCTGAACGATATTTTTTACATCCTCAATACGCTGGTCACTCTTGCCACAAGAGATATAAAATACCTTGAAGTTGGAGTTGAAGCTTTCGGTATTCGAATATATTCCAGGCATTTCTTTTTCTGCATCGAATGACAGTACGTTTGGTATTCCACCAAAAACACCTGAACTAAAAATTCCAACATGTGAGAAATAGTCAGGGTTTCCCAAACCCACATAAAAGGATTGACCACCTCCCATTGAAAGCCCGGCCAAAGCCCTGTTTTCCCTGTCTGGAATTACACGGTAGTTTTCTTCAATAAATGGAATAATATTATCAATCATCTCGCTTTTAAAGCTTTGCATCGAATCCATGTTGTAGGCTGCTACAGGCATTGTCCCATCTGACATGACGACAAGCATTTCCTTTGCTTTACCTTCTGCAATTAAATTGTCGAGGATAGTGGCTGTTTTTCCCTGATCAACCCAGCTCTGTTCATTTTCACCACCTCCATGCTGTAAGTAGAGAACCGGATATTTTTTGTCACTTCTATCATATCCATAAGGAACATAAATATTTAGGTGTCTCCATTCCCCGATATTCTCAGATAAATAATAAACGGAACGGATCTCACCATGTGCTACATCTTTTACATCATAAAAATCAACGCCTTTTTCCGGTATCTCAATTCCACTTGAATACCTGCTAAATCCATAATAAACTTTTGAAGAAGGATCGCTTACATCCACTCCATCCATGTTGTAATAGTAGTAGTGGAATCCAGGCTCAATGGGATCTGTTATCAGGCTCCATACACCATCATTGTCTTTCGTTAACTCGTAAGTGCCATTCATTACCAGTTTAAATGATTCGACTTCTGGTGCATATACCTTGAATATTACTTGATTATCAGGCAACAATCTTGGAAAGCTCGCTGAACTCAGGTTTGAAGAAAGAGACACTGAATTTTCAGGAATGACTAAGTTTGTATTGTTGCTAACTGGCTGAGCAAAACAGTATAATCCTCCAGATAATAGGAGGATGCAGGCAATTTTTCTAAATGAATCAACCATATTGTTTAACGTATTAATCGATGTTCTTTTTTACAACTGTATGCCATTTTGAATTTTCTTCAAGTTTTGTAGGAGTACCATTAAAAAGATTAGCAGCATTGCTTTTTCCTTTGAGCTGCCAATCTAGCCATGCAGTTGCTGCAATGGCAAAATCACCTCCATTGTCTTCACGATAGGTGGCAGGGTAATGGCCATATCCCCATTGGTTTTCTTTGTTTTTATCAGAAAAATCATAGCTGGCAACCAATACCGGAACACTGTTTATGTACTTGAAGTCGTCCATTGCATTTGGAGTTGCCATATCGGTTTCGCCACCTACCAGATAAACTATAGAAGGTTTCATTGTTTCCAGATACGATTTTCTGGTTACAGGCATTGCACCATTTGCCGGGACAGGATTCGCTCCCTGTGGAGCATTTTCTGTTTCAGGTGATTCAGGGAACAATCCACTGTTTAGCATTACGACTGTAGTTACCCTTGGGTCTTTGGAGGAAGCCATTGCCATAGCACCACCACACGACTGTCCCATGACGGCTATATTTTCAGTGTCTATTCTTCCGTAGAAACGACTTTCCTGTAAGTTGTTTTGCTCAATAGCCCAATCAATCCCATCAATTAATGATTGAGGGTCAGACATTCTTCCATCTGCCTCGCAGGTATCAAACAAGGCATTTTTAAAAGGGCCAACTGCAATAACCAGATATCCATGTGAGGCAATTTCTGACAGGAAGTTTCTGATTTCTACTGATCCGTTTCTGCAAGCACCATTTCCATACACAACTACAGGCAATTTGTTCTCAGAATAAAAGGGAGTTAAATCGTAAGGCATGTATAGGGTATGAGTTGTTAATGACGAATCAGCTATCATAGCTGCTTTATAGTCGCCAGTACCACCATCTCCAATAAAAAGTGCAGCGTTACTGATAAAGCCATAAGGGTTTGATGATTCAAAAGTCACTGATCCTGTAAGTTCATAGATATCAGAATCGGGTTGTTGTGCTGTAGCTAATCCTATAGTAAATACAGCAACTAATATCTCAAGAAAGATTTTTTTCATTTTATTTATATTTAGCTCTTTTAGTCTAAAACTGATATTCATTAGTGTCAGGTAAAAAATTGAATAAATGGCTTAAGGACTTTTCCCATGAATATTTATCTAACCCCCGGCTTGAACAGGGGGTTAGAGTCTTCTTATTATCTACATAATAGCCAAATCACTACCCATCATTTTTAAGTAGTTTTGATAATCGCTTGTTCCATAAAGTGCATCACGGAAATTGACTAACTCAATACGGTTTTGTTTTACCCAGCTTTTTACTTTGTCGTCACACAGTCCGGCGACATCCTGAGCCCGGGATAAAACATATTTTCGGGCTTGAGCTCGATTTCCCCTTTCGCCAAGTCGGTATACCCAATAATCAACATAACCTGGATGCCAAACTGTTGTTACAACAGAATCCTGAGGAAAATTGAGTATTCCTGCCCGATCTTCAGTGAAGAACAACACAGGATCATATTCCTCTTCCAGTACAGTAAAACTGTCCGTATTTAAAGGTGTATTTGCTGCATAGGCACCAACAAAATATATTTTTTTGTCGTCCCATTCTCCATTGGTTTTTATAGAGGAAAATCCACTATTGTTAGTTGGAGTATAAGCCTGTGCCCATTTTGCACCTTTGCTTTTTGCTTCAATAATTGGCTTTGCATCAAGCTCAGTATTGTAGCTGAAGAAATTGCATACAAGCCCAAATTCTTCGCTGACCTGTTTCATTGCCTTTCCCCAGGGAGAATTGTCATTTCCACCTGTGCCTGTATCCGGAACCCTGCCAAGAATTCTTAAACATTTGTCGAGTTGTGCGCGCAACTCTCTGACTGCTTCATTAAAATCTACATCTTGTGCTGTACTAAGATCAAGCCTGAACCTTCCTTTAAATTCCCCCTCTTTTTCAATTAGGCTAGGAACATTTTTTGCGTCAAGCACTGGTGATCCCCACATATGGGTGTGCCACCCAATTGAAATCCAGGGTAGTTTTTTCAGCCTTTCCAGTGCGTCTTCCGTACCCGGTGAATCAAGCATGATATCAGCTGAGGTAACGATACCTTCTTCAATGGCCTTAAAAGATCCAATGTTGCAAACTTTTGAGAAGCCAATATCATCTGCCCGAACAACCATTTTTACTTTTGAATCACTTGCATTTGTTGGATTTATTGTTTGCATGGCATATGACTTTGCTCTCACAAAGCCCACACCAGCCATTCCTGCACTTACTTTTCTTATGAAGTTTCTTCTGTCTGAAGTCATTTTTTAAGATTTGATTTTTTTGTTTGCATTTTCCTTATAGAAATCATCAAAACCATTCAGTTTTATGCTATATCTTCTGATGTATTTCTTAATTGTAGGCTCAAGAAAGTGTTATTTAGAACGGTATATTTTCTCGTCAGGAAAAAGAAAGTTTACCGGAACGAATATCCTCTGTCATACCTGAATATGGTGCCTCTGAAATAATAGTTTCATTATTTATCCCTTCATTTTTCAAGTAGGTTATCGTTGCATATTCATTGACAATATATTTGGGATAGGTATCATATTTATTCCTTGATTCTTCCATTAGTTTAATAAAGTCGTTCTGAAAACAAACCGTAATTTCCGGATATTTATGTACCCAGTTTGGGAAAAAAGCCACGCCATGTGTCCTTTTTTGTTCGATCATTAGGTTTAATACAACATCTGTTCCTGTCGGCTCTGTCCATGACACTTTATATATTCCCTCAGCCAACTTCACCATATCTGCCCTTTGGTCACGTACCCATCTACCTGCAACCATGCCACTATGAATCCTGTAATCTATTATATCTTCATTCTTGATATATAACTCATACTCCCAACCATTCTCATAAGTATAAATAATGTGAGATCCTATAAATTCTTCCATCCTATTGTATTAAATCGTGTTATTTATTAATTCTTATTTTCTTTATAGTAATCACCAAAGCCAATCAATTCAATACCATTTTCTTCAATGTATTTCATAATTGCAGGGCTCATGAAAGTGTCTGAAACATCCTGTCTGTCTTTACCCACGTCTTCGCCTTCACAGGTATACATTCCTTCCATTTCATCACTTACAAATCCCGGGTGTTCAATAGTCCAGTATGTTTTCCCTTTTTCCATTTTCTTTAATGCTTCAAGGAAGGCCGCTTCTCTTTTTTCTCCGGCTTGAGACATTCCAAGACTTAATGAGCTAAGTCCTGCCTGGGCATCGATTTCAGAATTTCCCTGATATACCAGATTGTATTCATCGGCTAGTTTTAACACAATATCAAGCAAGCCAGGCTTGAAGGTCCACATCATGTGATCTGTGATATGGGTAACATTGTCTACATATTTCAAAGCCAGTTCTATCTGTGCACGAATTTCTGCTTCTGCCTCTGCTAAATCCATCGGTTTTGCATTTGGATCAAATCCACTGGCAGTCAGGTAGCCATCCTCGTCACACAAGGAAGGGCATTCTGTAAGAGGCCTCCATTTATAATTCATCCATTCACTGTTGAGGGTAACATGGATACCTACATCAAGGCCAGGGTTTTCATTACACAATTTAGCACCTTCCAAAAACCAGGGAGTAGCCGGCATAATTTCGGCAGAGCGACCTATCCCGTTTTGATAACATGCGATGATAGCCTTGTTTATGGTGTGAGAACCACCAATGTCATCCATGCGAACGATTAATCGTTGGGCATTTGCTGAGAAAATCAGGAATAATCCTGCGAAGAGTAATAGTTGTTTTTTCATTTGTTGAGTTTTTATCATTATTTGATGTATATAAGAATCGTTTGTGTTTGTTTAATACATAATGGGGCTTTGCCCCAAACCCCAGTTCCTTTTTCTCTTAGGCGGATCGTAACCAGCATGCTTTGAATTTATTCACGAATAGAAACCTTACTTTTCAGATAATCTATTGTGATGATTTTGTTTTAGTCAGAACTTTTGTATTGAATAACTTATTCCGGAAGCAATTCACCATATTTATCTACCATATCTTGGATATAATCCTGATGTGTTTTCAAGCTTTGGATGATTTTATCCATGTCCATCGATTCAACTATCTGATCAATAATTTCTTCACCTTCTTTAGCCCATTGGTCGCGTTCTTCAGTAGTTATGTTTTGAGGTACGCCACCATGATCAAACTGAGAGTTGTAGTACCATTGTGTAGCCTGTACTTGTCCGTTTAAAGGCATGATATTAAATACATTCAAAAGGTCTGCCATAGATTCCTCTATGTTGTAATCTGTAGGTAAATCAATATGATCGAAATTGAGAGGGATGTCATCCAACCTTCCAACAATTGAATAAGAACCGTAGATTATCTTGTTAAAATCAGGATTATCAGCATATTCGTTTTGAATAGTGGATTGCTCTATGTATAAAACTGGAACTTTCGTTTCATTTAAAAAATCAAACACGAATGGCTCCATAAATGCATAAGAAGGTCCATGAGCAGTAATGTAAATCTGGGTTTTAAATCCCTGTCGTAATAATGACCGGGCAATTGTTTTCAGGTAGGCAATGTTTTCTTCGTTTGAAGTATGAACTGTTCCTTGTCCAATTGTAGCACCGGCATAGAAATATTGTAAGCCTGGTAATACCAGACCATCTGCTTCTTCAGCCATCTTCATACAAAATGCGAGGGGACTTACATATTCACAGTCTAGAGGCATAGCTCCATGAACTTCACATGGTCCGACTGGAATAAAAATTACGTCATTCCTTTTTAGGTAATGCTCAACTTCAACGTTAGTCAGGCTAGGTAAAAGCCTTGTGCGCATTTCTGTGTTTTGTCCCACAACCGGGATTACAAGTGCCAGTAATAGCGAAAGAATAATTAGGTTTTTCATCGTATTAATTTTTATTGATTTAGTAAATGCATATCGTAGTCATCGTTTATGAAATTCAATTTGAGAGATGGATTTATTATTTGAATAAAAGCGGTGCAAAATCAATTAGGTTTTTACGCCATGAACGCCAGTTATGACCGTCAAGTGAATTGTAATACACGAAATCCATGTCCATTTTTTCAAATCCTTCGATCAGTCTCATGACATTCACGTAGCCCATGTCTTTTGTTCCTGCACCCAGCCAGAAAAGTTTATAACCACTTCTCTTTAATGGTCCCAAAGCTTCTTCATCGTTTACATTCTCAATATTGCCTGGTGCACCCAATCCGGCACCCATAACGGCAACATAGTCGAATAATTCCGGGTGTTGTTTTATGATAGTCATTGTAAATGACCCCCCAAGAGAAAGTCCGGAAATAGCTCTGTATTCTTTTCCTGTTTTGACGCTGAAATGCGATTCTACATAAGGGATAATGCTATAGACCAGGTCTTCGATGTGCTTTGATTCAGAAGTTGTCATGGGTGAAGCCACCGACATATCTTCAGGAGTAATGATATTGAATGAAGCTTGTAACCCAGCCCAAGAGTTAGGCATTACAATAACCATTGGCTCTGCTTTGCCTTCATCGATCAGGTGATCCATGATCTGGCAAACTCGTCCCATATCCACCCAGTTTTCTTCATCATCACCACCACCGTGCTGAAGGTATAGTACAGGATATTCTTTTTGTTCAGAATAGCCATAAGGGAAATAAACATTCATCCTGCGTTCCAGTCCAGCCATTTTAGATGGGTACCAAACCTGTGAAAGTGTGCCTTTGTGTTTATCGGCTAGCTCGTAGTATTTGCTTTTTTCACCCTGAATGATAAATGTACTTAGATATTCCCTAAAGTTGTGTGCAACTTTCAAGTTTAAAGGATCCAGGATTTTAACCCCGTCAACTTCGTAATAATAGAAGTAAAACTCAGGGGCCAGGTTGCAGGCCATGTATTCCCAAGTTCCTTCTTCATTTTTTGTCATCTTAACTGAGCCACCAAGACCCCACATGTCAATACCGGGAATGAAATCACCGTATAGTATTACTTCCTCAGCCTGAGGAGCATTCAGCCTGAAGGTTGCTGCATCCCTTTCAACTTCTGGCGAAACAAGCCTGTTGCCCGGCATTTTCTGAGCATAAGAGTTAATAATAAGGAGGGAGAATATGATTGTGTAAAAGAGTTTATTCATTATGGTAGATTTAGTATTTAGAAGCAAAAGCTATTTTCTTTATTGAAAATGAGGAGAGAGCAATCATATACAAACAAAAAACCTGAACTACATTTCCATAAAAAGGGAATTTTGTATGTTCAGGTTTTCGTTGTTACATATTAAAAATGTGTTATTCTATTTTAGACTAACAGTTTCTTTAAGATGAATATCCTGAGCAGAAGAACCAACCAGAATTTGAAGATCACAAGGATCATAATCCCATGTTTTAGTTTCTTCATTCCAGTAACTCAAATCTTCTACCGGAATTTCCAATGAAACGGTTTGAGTCTCACCAGGATTCAAAGACACTCTTGAGAATGCTTTTAACTCTTTGTAAGGCCACTCAACAGATGGATTAATGCGGTGAACATACACCTGTGGAACTTCATCAGCTTCCATTGATCCGTTGTTTGACAGCTCGAAACTAAGTTCAATAATATCGTCAGATTTGTAAGATGATTGACTGGTTTCTAAATCAGAGTAGCTGAAATCAACATAAGATAAACCATAACCAAATGGATACAAAACAGGAAGTTCTTTTGTGTCAAACCAGCGGTATCCTACCAAAGCACCTTCGGAATAATTGGCATCTGGACCATCAGTAGGTTGGCTCATGAATGCGCTGAAATCAATTTCTTCTTCCTCATCATCAGCTGTACCGATGTCATCCTTTCTGTACTGAGAAACAAAAACGTCATTTTCTTTCACCACTTCTTTTTCCTGAGGATAAGTTCCCATTGCGAAAGCTGGAGAATCTTCGAGTTTCAATGGATAAGTCATTGGAAGTTTCCCAGAAGGAGCAATATTTCCTAATAATACATCAGCTAAAGCATGTCCGCCTTCAAGACCGTTCCACCAGCCCTGAACCATACCTTTTGAAAGTTCGTCAACAACTCGTAAATCACAAGGACCACCGGAAATGATGATGGTAACCATATTTGGGTTAACTTCTGCTAATGCTTTGGCGATTTCATTTTGGCCAACTGGAAGGTCAATATTTTCCCTGTCACTTCCTTCTGTTTCAATCGATTTATTTGTGCCAGCGAAGAATAATACGATATCTGCATTTTTAGCAAGCTCAACTGCTTCAGCAATAAACGCAGGATCAGCAGGCTCGTCGATTGTTGCTGCATTGTTTGGATTTGGCTCTACAGGTCCCCATGAACGCACATAGTTTTTATAGCCCGGAGCATAGGTAATTGTTGCTGCATCACCGACCTCATTTTGTAGACCTTCAAGTGGAGTAATTTCATAGAGTGTTTTCACACCTGCACCCATACCTCCAGCGGCAGTTGATAAAACTGCATTTTGTCCAATTACTGCAATGTTTTTCACCTTGCTTAAATCGATAGGAAGGATATTGTTATCATTTTTAAGAAGAACAACTGATTTTTTGGCTACTTCGTAAGCTATTTGTTGTTCTTCCGGTTGAGATGCCATCATTGTATTGGCAACATCGTTAGGAATAGCTTCAACGGTGAAACGGACCCGTAAAATTTCACGCACCTTATCATCAACTACTGATTCATCAACTTTTCCTGCTTTTACTGAGTCGATTAATGCAGGACCTAAAAACGTATCACCGGTCATCTGAACATCAAGGCCTCCCAGAGCAGCACCCATTGTACTGTGTGTCCCACCCCAATCAGAGATGGTCATTCCATTAAAACCCCATTCACCACGTAAGATATCATTATTCAGATAAGCATTTTCACCACACCAAGTGCCGTTTACTTTATTGTAGGCAGTCATCATACCCCATGCACCACCTTCAACGACAGAAGCTTCGAATGGTTTTAGATAAATTTCGCGTAATGTACGATCATCAACAATGGCATTTACGGTACCACGATCTGCTTCCTGGTTGTTTACAGCATAATGTTTCACGCAAACTGCAGTCCCTTCATCCTGAGCACCCAGCACATAACCAACAGCTAATTCTGCAGCTAAAAAAGGATCTTCACTGAAGTATTCGTAAGTACGACCTCCAACCGGAATACGTTGAATGTTGATGGCAGGACCCAGGATCATATCTTTACCCCGGCGACGTGCTTCATGGCTCATACCTGTTCCATATTTATAAGCCAGTTCCGGAGACCATGTTGCAGCTAATGCTGATCCTGTTGGAAAATAAGTAGCTGAGTCAGTTGTTAAACCAACAGGGCGAAATCCATCACCAACTTCTTCCCTAATACCAAAAGGACCATCAGCATATTTAATTTCAGGAATACCGAGGCGTGGAATACCTTCTGATGACATGATGGTTTTGCTGTGAAGCATTTCAACTTTCTCTTCCAGGCTCATGCCTGTAATGATCTCATTGATCTCTTCATCATGGATCGTAAGTACATCTTGAGGAGAACTTGTTGTATTCTCCTGTGCGCAACTCAGTAACGTACCCATATTAGCAGCAATGATAACTGCAAAAATGAAATACTTTTTCAAATTCATAATTATTTAATTTAATGTGTTTTAGTTTTGAAAATGGATGATTAATGCCTTCTTAAAACATTGAATTATTTTGAATGGATGATTCTAAAGGTTGTCCCATTTCTGATGCTTCATGATCACCTTTTAGTTTGAAAATCATATAGTTTGGATTTTCTTTTGTGAATGGAGACCATTTACTACCGTTGTTACCATTAGGATCACCATATTTGGCAAAGTTTGTCCATGCATCAACCATAACATTACTCAATGCAAAGTCACCGTCAGTAAATGGTCTCCAACTACGTCCCAGAGTGTGGAAAGTGTACCATAATTCGGAAGAATGGAATGCTCCTGCATCATCGCCAGGCAACGGCCTTGCAAATTGGTAAGCATATGCAACACCACCTAAATTCTCCCGTGAGTTACAAAATCTGACTATTGCATCACCTCCGCTTAAGCCACCTATATCATCCATTGTTGAACCAATCATATAAGGAACATCGGAGATCTTTCCTTCCAATGCAGCTGCACTAAATGATTCTGGTAACACATAACCGTCTATTACAGGAGAAAAACCCAGATACTGTTGTTTTTCCTGCATGTATCGTTGAGTTAAATTATAGATATCTTCGGTTGAAGCTGAACGCATCAGTTCTAAATTTGTATAGCCTGCCCAGTTCATTAATTCTTGCCCTTTGGTTTCAGCATCATCTAAAGAAGTGTTTCCCATTAATGGTCTCTCACTGATTCCACCCCCACTCTGGATAATCGCTTTAGAAGGAATATCTTTTGAAAGAGGAGATGTTACAAGCGTTTGAATGCTTGCAGCACCTGCACTTTGACCAAAAATCATAATATCTTCAGGATCGCCACCAAATTGTGAAATGTTATTTACTACCCACTTTAGTGCGGCTATTTGATCGAGGGTTCCGTAGTTTCCTGAAACCTGATTTGGGTTTTCTGCGCTTAACTCAGGATGAGCCAGGAAACCGAAAATACCTAGTCGGTAGTTAATTGTAACCAGAACTACACCTCTTTCAGCCCATGCTTCACCATCCATCTCCGGTTCAAATCCCCAACCGGAAGTATAAGCACCTCCATGAATCCACATGGCAACAGGGAGTTTTTCATCTACTTGACCGGGTGCAGGTGTCCATACATTTAAGAAAAGGCAATCTTCACTATAGGGTGCATCGCCTTTCCAAAAGAATTCATTATAATAAAAATCTCCTTCAAAATGACTTGCCTGATAGGCAGCATTCCCAAACTGATCAGCAATCTTAACACCTTCCCAGGGCGTTACAGGTTGAGGTACTTTCCAGCGGAATTCACCAACAGGAGGTGCTGCATAAGGTATTCCTCGATATACAGTAACACCTCCTGTTTCGGAATTAACACCCTGAATTTTACCACCTTCAACCTCCAATATAATATTAGTTTCTTTAGTCTCATTATTATTGCTATTGCATGACATAAGAAATATTGAAGCAATAGTTATTAAGTAAATAATAAAAGATTTTTTCATTATAGAAATTTGATGTATTAATAAAAAGTGCATACCAATTGGGATTGCATTTGATTTGATAAATGCACGTTGAAAGAAATTACTATGGCATATTGCCATAGTAATTTCAAAGGTATGAGAGAAATATAGGGTTAACTGATTTTTTTCAAGATTACCAGTTAGGGTTCTGTTCAATATTACTATTCAATGTAATTTCAGTATCTGGGATAGGTAGTACTTCATGTTTGCCTGGAACAAATCCTTCTGATGAAGAATTTGTATATTCAACAATGACACTTTCTGTGTTAGAATCAAAACCCTTAATTGTTTTGCCCCTTTCTCCAAGTGAGCTTGCTGCATCCCCCCAGCGAACAAGATCCATCCAGCGACAACCTTCTTCAAATAATTCCAGACGTTTTTCCAGCTTGATGTCGTCCATTGTAATTGTACTTTCTTTAGGATCTAATTGTGCCCTTTCTCGCACTTCGTTTAAATATCCCCTTGCTTTTGGTTCGTTATCATTTTGCAGATGTGCCTCAGCTGCAAGTAATAAAACCTCTGCATACCTCATATAGCGAGGATTTACAGTTGGAAACATACCATAAATTATGTAATCTGAAGATAATAATCTGAATTTCCAGTTAAAGAATCCTTCATTTCCATGTAGTACCTTTCCTGAAAGGATAGTAATGCCGATTCCTTTTAGTTGGTCGTAAGTTTTAATCGTATTATTCAAACGGTAACCATCAACACCTTCTTCACTAACGAATGCATTATAAAGAGAAGCGGTAGGATTATAGAATCCCCAACCACCATTCGAAAGGTCACTGTATTCAGAAGTCATATTCCAATTATAAAGTTCTCCTGCATAACCATGGTAAATGTAAAACATGCTCATGTTTTGTGAGTAATTTGCATAATCAACTACAGCATTCCATTCCAAAATATTTTCGGAGCAATAATCAGTTATTGAGTGCATTAGGTTATCATAACCACCACCATACAATTCATATTTATGAGAATCAATAACCTCATCAAGAACTGTAGCAGCTTTTGCCCATTCTTTCATGAAAACATAAGTTTTACCTAAGTATGATTTAACCGCTTCTTGGGTAACACGTGAAAGGTTTGTATTTACATCTGTTTTAGTTTCCAGGTTACCAGAGTCTATTGCTGTTTCAAAATCGCTTGCTGCCTGACTAAAAAGAGCACCATCTTCACTGTTTGGTTGGTCATACTCATTCGTTCCCAATAAATGGTCTACCACAGGGGCAGTGCCATAAAATGCTCCTAAATAGAAATGCGCAAAACCACGGAAAAAATATGCTTCAGCTAAAGCACGGTTTTTTATGGGAGTATCATATTCTTCAAATTTTTCAATAACCAGATTCGCATGATAAATCATTGTATATAGACTAGAGAAAAGATCTTGGATATTTTCATTGGTTGAACCAAATGTATAAGCACCTAAGTCTTCACGTTGCGAATTATCATTTTTTTGTTTACCTCCGCACCAAATATCATCTGAAAGCAAATTCGACGTTGACATGATTGGTTCGAATAATGAGCCCAAATCAACATAACATGCAGTGATAGCTGCATCTGCATCTGCATCTGTTTTATAGAAATTATCTTCGGCTCCTAAGTTTCCAAGCTTTTCAATATTTAAGTCATCCTCACAAGATGAGAATGAAAAAATTGAGATGATCAGGGCTAATAATATTGTGATTTTTTTCATTTTCATAGCTTATTAGAAAGTAAAGTTAATACCTGTAACAAATTTCTTAGAAATAGGATATACTGCAGTGTCAACACCTTGACGAGAGCCAGAACCTGCTGAACTAGCCTCAGGGTCGAATCCATCATATTTAGTAAATGTAAACCAATCATCAAGTGACACATAAAAACGTAAGTTTGAAATATTATACTTACTTAATAATTTTTTAGGCAGTGTATATCCAAGTTGGATTTGTTTGATTTTAAAGAAAGAACCATCCTTTACCATTGCACTTGAAACAATATATTTAGAGATATCAGCAGACGCGGAAGGACGAGTACCATCTGTATTGCTTGCAGTCCAACGATCTTGATAAAATTCTTCGTAAATACGGTTTCCCTGTGCCCTATCATTTGAGAATAAAGCCTGGAAGATTTGGCTTCCCTGAACTCCTGTTCCAAATACAATAAGATCAAATCCTTTGTAAGCAGCAGTCAATGTAAAACCATAAGTCAAACTAGGAATTGCTGATCCAATATTTGTGCGATCTTCTGCAGTGATACTTCCATCATTGTTTATATCTTCAAAAATTGCTTCACCGGTAGCTGAATCAATACCTGTAAAGTTGTAACCATAGAAGTGCCATACTTCAGAACCCTCTTCAAATACAGTTATAGGATCATTCAACAATCTAGTTCCTTCAATATAATCGATACTGTTGTCCAAATAAGTAACTTTGTTTTTCAAAGTTGAAGCATTGGCGTGGATGCCATAACTAAAGTCATCACCTATTCTATCATCCCAGCCTAGTTCAAATTCAATACCTTTGTTTGAAACTGAACCCGCATTTATTGGAGAAAAGTTACCACCTGCGATAAGAGATGATTCAAGACCAGTTACTAATAAATCTTCTGTTTTTTTATCAAACCAATCAAAAGTCATACTCATTTTTCCATCAAAGAAACGTGCATCAAAACCAAGGTCGAATTGTGTTGAAGTTTCCCAGCTTAGTTTGTCATTTCCCATACTTGAAGGATACGAGGCAGATAAATAATTGTAGTTGGCATCATTACCATATGAATATTGGCCTTGAGATTGCATTGTTGTTGCATATAAATAATTGCTTAATGGACCTACAGAGCCATTTTTACCCCATGAAGCTCTCAATTTCAAATAACTAAATTTAAATTTTTCAGTCATAACATCCCACATATTTTCCTGAGAAACCACCCAGGCAGCAGAACCTGCGGGGAAATATCCCCAACGATTAGTTATGGGCAATTTTGACAAATCAAATGCATCTGCACGTAATGAGAATTGTAACAAGTACTTACTATCATATGAATAGTTTACACGACCAAAATAAGATTCACTTGAGTTTTCGCTAATACGGCCACCATTAGTTTTTGTAGCTGAGCTACTTGCAAAATCCAACCATCCAAATAAATCAGGGTCATCTTTCAAAACAGCATCTTCACCATTTGCAGTAAGACCACCACTGGTTGAATAATTTGTGTTTTTAATGAATGAGTGTCCAACCATTGCAGAGATGTCATGGTTATCTGCAATTGTAGTCATGTAATTCACATAATTATCCCACTGGTAGTTTACTCTTGTTGAATTCGACTGGTTTACAGTAACAAACTCATTATATCTTTGAGGAGAACCATAATAATCATTGTTATACGTATTTGAAGCATTTGATCCTAATACATATCCAAATTTTGATGTGATTGTCAAACCTTTAATTGGGGTTAAATCAGTAGCAAAATTACCTGTTAAACTAATAGATTCAGATTTATTCAATGATGCATTCAATGATGCCAGAGGATTGTTAAAACCATAGAAGTTTGAAATTGAATAATATTTATCATCATCATTTTGCAAAATAGTCCATCCATTATTTAAAACAGACTGCATATTGGCAGGAAGTTCTGAAGCACTATAAGCTGGAGCAGTAAGTGGATCCATTAAAAATACATCTCCTAAAACACTTCCTCCACCATTTTTTGTAGTTCCACGCTCAATATTATTATTTGTTGAAATTTTAAGCCATGGCTTAATTTTGTAATCAGCATTAATCATACCTGTTAAACGTGTATAAACATCTAAATCACCAATCTGAATACCATTGTTATCCAAATATGATAATGATGTATAAAAACTGCTTTTATCATTGCCGTTTGAAAACGACAAACTGTGTTTTTGCATCATAGATCTTTTGAACATTGCGCTGATCCAATCAGTGTTTGTTTCACCATTCCAGTATGCATCAACAGTACTCTGACTAAAAAAACCACCTTCGACCATATATTCAGCATACTGATTAGCATTCATCAAGTTTGGAGTTGAGGCAACACTTTGTGAAGAGTACTGAAAATCATAAGAGATTTGTCCCCAGTCATTTGCACCAGATTTTCCTTTTTTAGTGGTAATTAGAACAACACCATTACCTGCCTGAGCACCATAAATTGCAGCTGCTGAAGCATCTTTCAATACTTCCATTGATTCGATGTCGTTTGGCTCAATGTTACTGATGCTTGAAACAATAATACCATCAACAACATAAAGAGGAGACATGTCTGAGTTTGAAGAATACCCCCGAACACGAATAAGCGGTGTAGATCCAGGAGCACCAGATGTTGTAACAATTTGAACACCAGCGGTCTTTCCTTGCAAAGCTTGCTCCGCGCTAGTAATTGTACGGTTAGAAACATCTTCATCCTTCACTTGAGATATTGAACCTGTTAATGAACTTTTTCTTTGGACTCCATATCCAACAGCAACAACTTCATCAAGTCCAATTGCTTCTTCTTCCAAGACTACATCAATAACACTCTTCCCTGCAACGGCAACCTCCTGTGTTGACATACCAATAAATGAGAAAACCACAACTGCGTCATCAGGAACATTTGATAATGTGTAGTTACCATCGAAATCAGTAATAGTTCCATTGGTTGTACCTTTTACCACAACCGTAACACCAATAAGAGGCTCTCCAGATGAATCTGTAATTGCCCCGGTAACATTTGATTGCTGAGTCTGATTTTCAGACAGATCAGAAGGGGACAAAATAATTTTACGATCTGTTATAGTATAATCCACATCACTTTCATGAAAAAGTTGATTCAATATTTCATCAATTTTCTGATCTTCTACAGAAATACTTACGACTTTGTCCAGATCTACAAGTTTCTCATTATAGAGGAAATAAAAGTCAGATTTATCTTCAATTTCATCCAATACATCTACCAATTTTTTATTTGAGAGATCTAAAGAAAGTATCATTTTCTGAGAATAAGCATCAGTAGCAAAAACCTGCATTACTGATAAAAGAAGTAACAATATGGAAATCCGCATGATTCTGAATGTTCTCGTTAAACAATAGAAATTACATTCATAAAAAAATTTGTTTTTTTTCATAAATTTGAACTGTTAAGAATTAAAAAAATGTTTAAAGTTTTTTTGGGGAAATCGTTGGAGCGATTTCCTTTTTTTATTTTAAGTTAGGTCTGTCTCTTAAATTCATTTCATTAAGTTTAAGTTGTTAATAATTGAGTTTACCTTATTTATCTGATTGTTTGGTTTAACTATTCCCTTAAATAAACATTTACTTTTTGTTTTTGGTAAGTTCCGTCAGATAGTTGTACCCGGTCATAAATTTCATATCGTATGGGCGAAGTCATACTTAAATATTTAAATACTTCCTCTAGTGAGTCATCCTGAAACGTTCCTCGAATAACGTACTCTTCCAATTCTTTATCTTTTAATTCCACATCAACATTATACCATCGTTCAATACGTCGAGCGACTTCATCCATACTATCACCTCTAAAAACCAGCTTACCATCTACCCATGAAGAATATTTTTCAACATCTGTTTTTTCAATATGGACAACTCCCTCACTACTATATAGACGGTCATTGATATCCATCACAATTGGAGAAGAAAGTCCTGATTGAGAAAATTCCACTTTCCCTTCTGCCAAAACAACTTCTACATATTTTTCATCGGGATAAGCATTTATATTAAATTTTGTGCCTAATACCTTCACCACCGAATTATGAGCCTCAACCTCAAAAGGATGTTCCTTATCATGAGCAACTTCAAGCCATGCTTCACCATTCACAGAAATTATCCTATCATTAATAAATGGGATACTATATTCAAGGCTAGAACCACTATTTAACCAACCAGTTGTTCCATCAGGAAGAAAAAAACTTATTCTTGAACCAAGGGGGGCATAAAGTGTTGATTTAACTTTTTCACCAACTATCTCATCAAACCCAGGTTTCTCATTTCTATCAATAAACCAGACAACACTTACAATTAGCAAAGGAATAAGAATTACAGCAGCTGCAAGTGAATACCATCTATATAGCTTTCGAATTAGTGTTCTATTCTTGTTATTTTCACTAATATTGATTATATGATGGATACGATCAAGTAAATAAGATAATTCAAAGTTTTTGTGTTCATTCTGTTCCAGACATTCGTTCCAGCGGGAAAAAATATGCTCCTTAAATTCTTCATCTTCTTCATTCTTAGCAAACATAGAGTATATGTCTAATGATTCTTTTTCATCAGCATTCCCACTCACATACTTCTCCAACTTTTTTTTATACTCAGACATTAATTGATTTTTAATAAAATCCTCTTCTTTCACAAAGAGGATTTTTTAAACTAAACTTTTAATCTTACCAAGAAGATATATCTAACTAAAAACTTGATTATCTCTCGTTTTAACGAGAAATACCCATAAAACCAAATTATGGACAAGCTCTTATAGCCTTTATACTATAGTAATATCCATTAGTCTTAAAAATCTCATGAAAAAAATACATTTTTTTCATCACCCTCCTGTGTTTAATATTAAATCATTAGAACACAGATGTTTGCAGCAATATATTATTGAATAAAAATTGAGAAGAATAGTAATAATGAAAAGTTTTTCTCTGAAATATGTTTACGTAGAAATTTTAAGGCTTCAGAAATGTGATTATCAATCGTGCCAGGCGCAAGATTCATCTCTTGGCTTATCTCAAGCGTTGTTTTTCCTTCTTTCCGGCTTTTAATAAATATCTGCTTTTGCTTCTCGGGGAGTTTCTCAATTAAACGTTCGACCTCTTCCAATGTTGCCTTATATTCTAACTGCTCTTCCAGATTTAAAGAAGAAGGAAGTTGATTGCTCTTTTCTTCAATAAACTTTGCATGAATTTCTTTTTTACGGAAAAACTTACACATATCATGATAAGCAATGGTAAACAGATAGGATTTAAGCCCAGACTCATTCTTAAGTTTACTACGGTTTTCCCATATCTTAAGAAATACATCCTGTGTAATTTCTTCAGCTTCTTCTGTTGATTTTAAATAACTTAGAGCAAATCCATATAATCGGTCTCCATATTTATTGAAAATTTGATCAAAAGCTTTCAAATCACCATTTTGTAGCCTAAATATTAAATCACTATCAGATATATATAATTTCCCCATTATTAACTGAATAATAAAGACCTAACAAATCATTGAATAACAATTACTCAAGAACAAATCTATTTGAATAGAGATAATCAAATATTAATTTAAGGCAACGTTAATAAAAGAAAATTACAATCACAAATCTACATACAGGTAGCACATTTAGCATTGAGAAGAGGTAACAAAATTACTTTCCCCAAAAAATTGAATAATTTTCCCTTATCTATCCTTTAACTACGGTTGCAGTTTTGTCCGTGGGATAAACAAAAAATATATGGATGTAAGACCTGAAAAAGATCGCTTCGCTACACTCGCGATGACGTGCGTTTCTAAATGATTTAATGATGAGGTTATGGTGGGCGGACTCGGTGGCGTTTTAGTCTGACGGATGAAATGATGATGTCGGGCAGTTGGACTTGAACAGTGTCGTTCCAGATTACGAGCTGATGGGCGGAATCCGGATTGTACTTCTGCAGACCGTACAAAAAAGCTTCCGGTAATTCAGTATCCTGGAATTTGTGTTCACGGGTGATTAAACCACTGGTTTCTGCAGCTAATTTATACCTCGATATGGTTGAGGCATGTAAATTGAGAATCTTAGCCATGTATTCATTGGGCATTTCAAAAATTGGTTTTGACATGCTCTTCCTGGGACGTCCTTCTTTTCGCCCCGGCTGTCGTTGGTACCAATTCTTTTTGCGAATTGCCCAGCTGTACATGGCTGCATGCAAAATCCGGTCAAAGTGGTCACCTGATTCCGGTTTAACGTGGTCAGGCATTCCGACCGAAAATGGTCAGTCAATCCGGTTCAAACTGTTCAGCTAATCCGGCAGAAAGTGGTCACTTAAAAACGAAGGACTTTTTCATGCTGTTGAAGGCATACTTTCGTAGAAAAAAATGCGAAAATATGGCCAATAAAAAAACAGACATGAGCAAAGTAAGAAAGACCTTAGTTTTATATCACCAAGGACGCGATAAATCCTTTATCAGTCGTTACCTTCATCTATCCAGAACGACGGTTCAGAAGTATATTAACCTGTTCACTTTATTAGGTCACGATATGGAGATGATTGAAAGTAAAAGCGATGCTGAGCTTGAACAGCTCTTTACGACCAATCAACCTCCCGAACTATCTCCCAGATTAAAAGCTGTTTATAATTATTTTCCCTATATGGAGAAGGAGCTCAAAAGAAAGGGAGTTACTAAACAACTGTTGTGGGAAGAGTACATCGTTCAGCATCCAGATGGCTTGAGCAGAAGCCAGTTTATGTATCGTTACCTGGAATGGAGCAAGAAAGTTAATCCTGTCATGCACATGGAGCATAAAGCAGGAGACAAACTCTTTATTGATTATGCAGGACAGAAGTTTATTGATAAAGATACCGGTGAAATCACAGAAGTTGAGTTTTTTGTTGCCATACTTGGATCAAGTCAATACACTTATGCAGAAGCTTCTTTATCGCAACAGAAAGAAGATTTTATCGCTTCGGTTGAGAACGCATTACACTTCTACGGAGGCGTCCCGCAAGCTATTGTTCCGGACAATTTAAAATCTGCTGTTACAAAAAGCAGCAAATATGAGCCAACTATCAATGAAACTTTTGCAGACTTTGCGGAACATTATCAAACAGCTGTATTACCGGCAAGGGCATATCGGCCAAGAGATAAGTCATTGGTGGAAGGAGCAGTAAGAATCCTCTATCAAAGAATTTATACGGCCTTACGAAATGAGGTGTTCTATAGTCTTGAAGAGCTTAATGAGGCCATCTGGAATCAGCTGGAGGTCCACAACAATAAAAAGCTTACAGGACGTCCTTTGTTACGATTGCAGATGTTTAATGCTGTTGAAAAAGAAGTACTTTCTCTATTACCAGAAAGTCGATATGAGATTAAATATCAATGCATGGCTACCGTTGGTCAGAATGGTCATGTACAACTAGGTGCAGATAAGCATTATTACAGTGTCCCTTACCAGTTTATACGCAAGAAAGTAAAACTCTTATACTCATCCTCTACCGTCAAGATCTATCACAAATACAATCTCATAGCCGTACACCAACGTAATATTAAACAACAGAACTATACAACTGTGCCTGAGCATCTGGCAAGTACACATCAGTTTGTAAGCGAATGGACACCACAACGTTTTATCAACTGGGCTTCCTCAATCGATGAATACGTTAAAGAATATATCATCCACTTACTTGAGCAACGGGTGCACCCGGAACAAGCATACAAAAGCTGTTTAGGAGTACTGTCCTTTGCCAAGAAAGTAGGAGAAGAACGATTAACAGCTGCATGTAAAAGAGCATTAGATTATCAGCTCTATAACTATAGAACAATTGAAACAATCTTACAAAAAGGCCTTGATACCGTAGAAGAACAGTCTGAGGAAGAACTGCCTCAGTTACCCTTCCACACAAACATACGTGGCAAAAATTATTACAATTAAATTTTAAACAATGAATGAATCCACATTATTAAGAATGAACCAGATGAAGCTTTATGGTATGCATGGAGCTTTTAAAACAGCTATTGAAACTGGTAAAACTGACCACTATACGATCGATCAGTTTTTGGCAATGCTAATCCAGTCAGAATGGGATGACAGAAACAACCGCAAGACCAATCGAATGGTTAAAAATGCACGTTTCCATTACAATGCATCTATTGAAGAGATTATCTATGATGAAAACAGGAATATTAACCGCAACAATATAAATAGGCTTGCTGAGTGTGAGTATATTAAGAAGAATGAGAACTTATTAATCACTGGTAGTACAGGAGTTGGGAAAAGCTACATTGCTACGGCACTGGGATATCAGGCATGTATTGAAGGTTATCGTGTGATGTACTTTAACACTACAAAATTGTTTGCCAAACTAAAAATGGCCAAAGCAGATGGATCATACCTGAAAGAGATGGCTAAACTTGAAAGGCAACATCTGATTATATTAGATGATTTTGGTCTTCAACCACTGGATAATCAAAACCAACTCATATTAATGGAGTTGATTGAAGACCGAAATGGGAAAGGTTCAGTAATGGTTACATCACAAATACCTGTAAAAGGATGGTATAATTTAATTGGTGAAAAAACCATTGCTGACGCGATTATGGATCGACTTGTTCATCAATCTCACCGAATAGAATTAATCGGTGAATCAATGCGTAGAAAAAGGAAAATTAGTAGTGACGAAAAATATTAAATTTGTTGTACCAAAACAGTAGAAATTGTTCTTGTTTTTAATGACCAAAATTGCCTGCACAGTTTAAACCGGAGAAGCTGCACACTTTAAATCGGAACGGCTGCACACTTTGACCGGAATTTGCATCCAACTAAGTATTTGATTTAATTAGATTATCCTTTGTTTAAAAAGCCGATAGAGAATATTTCTCTATCGGCTTTTATGTTTTTTACAGGGATTTTAAATTTATCATAAAACACAAGTCATATCCTGTTGACCTATAATATATAACACTATATGAAACCTAGAACAGGTTAAATTATTTATTCAACTCATAAATAGATTGGGAAACAATTTATGAAGTTCAATTATTTTCTCAATTTATCAGCAATGTACTCACTTGGTGAGACTCCAAAATGCTTTTTAAAACTTACTGAGAAGTGTGACAATGTACTAAAGCCGGTTTCATCAGCAACCTCAGAAATATTGTACTTTCCACTTTCAAGAAGTTGTGCTGCCCTATTCAACTTAAAGGATTTAAAAAAGGCATTTGGATTTTCTCCGGCGACACTTTTAATCTTATAATATAGCTTAGTCCGGCTAATTGATAGGATATCAGCAATTTTATTAATGTTTAGCTCTGAGTTTGAAAGCTCCTGTTCCATTACTTCATACAGATTATCCATAAACTGACGATCATGATAAGACAAGATATCTTTTTCAATCGTTTCCGTTTTTGTAACATGAGGCAAAATTTTCCTCAAACGCTCACGGTTAGCAAACTGAGATTTCACAAGAGACAAAAGATAAGAAGGAACAAAAGGCTTCACAACATAAGCGTCGGCTCCTAAGTTAAGACCTTCAACCTGATGCTCGACATTTCCCTTTGCCGTAAGCAGAATAATGGGAATATGACATGTATTTAAATTATTTTTCAGGGTTGAGCATAATTCATATCCATCAATTTCACCGGGCATGACAACATCACTAACAATAAGATCCGGATTGTTTTCATCCACAAATTCGATGGCCGATTTTCCATTAAAACGAATTTCGACATTATAACTTGGAGAAAACAGTGTTTTTAAGAAATGGGCAACTTCAATATCATCTTCAACAACTAAAATAGTTGGTCTTTCTGATTTATTTACATTTGAGTTCTCCTCATCTTCTTTTGATTCTTCGATGATATATTTAGGATCATCTGTTTCACTAAAGACTTTCTTATCTTCGGAGTAAACAGCATCATTCGTTGGTAAAATGAAGCTTAACACAGCTCCCTGACCCTCTGTATTATTGCTTGCTTTTATCTGTCCGTGGTGAAGCTCAACCAAGTATTTAGAATAATAAAGGCCAATACCCGTACCCCAGTTGTATTGTCCGTTTGAATGTTGATCGACCTGATAGTAACGTTCAAATATTGCTTCATGTTGTTGCTCAGGAATCCCAATTCCGGTATCCGAAACACTTATTCTAATGTACTCATCTGAAATAATATTTTCGTCCAGTTTAAATGATTTTGCAGCTTCATCAACTGAAATAACATCAAATTGAATATTTATTTGTCCTCCCTGATCAGTAAACTTTAGAGCATTAGAAATTAAATTGCTAAGGACCTTTTCAAACTTATCTACATCAAGCCAGGTAATAAATATTTCGTCCAGTCCTTTTGTTGTAATTGTTATCCCCTTTTCGCTCGCATTTAATTTAAATACTTCGAGTAAATCATTAACTACCGCAGTGCTATCACAATACTTTACAACAAGATTTACATTTCCACTGTCAATCTTGCTAATTTCCATTAGCTGACTTACAAAGCGCAACATGCGATCAATATTCCGACGAACTATGATTAATAAATTTTTAGATTGAAGGTCAACATTTTCATTTTCCAATATCATATCCACAGGTCCTTTAATCATGGTTAAAGGAGTTCTAAATTCGTGCGATACGTTAGAGAAGAAGCTCATATTCATGATGTTTACTTTCTTCTCCTGCTCTTTTTCTCTAATTGCCTGACTAACCTCAATTCGTGATTGAAGTATTTTGTGATATTGCAACAAACCCAACAAGATGATTGCAAGAATAAGTAATGGGTAAAATAAATACATCATCAAGGGATGATTCCAGAAACCCGGATTAACAATTATTTCAATTGAGTTTTCATCTAAAATGGATGAATAATCATTATTCCAGGCCCTAACACGAAATGTATATCTCCCGGGAGATAAGTTTGAATAAAAAGCCTGCCTGTTTATTCGGGCATCCACCCATTCGTCATCAACTCCTTCAAGCAAATAACTATATCTGGTCGTCGGAAAATCAGTGTATGCTAAAGCCACATAAGAGATTCCAAAATAATTATCATCGTTAGCAAGATTTACGCTTTCAAACTTATCTGTAGTATTATCTGGACTAGTTTTCGAATATGCATGTTGAATTTTATTGTTTACAGTAATGTCCTCAAATAAAAGGTTTACTTCCTGTCTGTAATTAATATCCTTTGGATTAAAAACAGTTATGCCATGAAAACCACCAAAAATTAAACGATTATCAGCGGTATTAAGTGCACTCCCCATATTAAATTGATTGCCACCAATTCCGTCTGATTCCGAGTAGGTTGTAAATTTATTATTAAGACGATCATATTTAATTAAGCCCTCATTGGATGAAAACCACAAACAGTTTTCCTGATCTTCAACAATACCTTTAACATCCTCACAAGGCGCATTTACTTTTGTATATTTATTTGTATTCGGGTTAAACATAAAAAGACCATCGCCTTCAGATCCTAACCAAATCATCCCGGCATTGTCTTCAAAAATAACCGTCGGGCTAAATGGAGAATCAGGGGTATAATCTGAAACAGAAAATTGTTTAAATGATAAATCATCAGGATCAAAAATTGAAATACCATGGAAATAAGTTGCTCCAACCATTTTTCCAGAGGAAAGCATAATTATATCTGATATTAGGGAGAATCCATTCTCTGGTGTTATGTCTAATAACTCATAATTTGACGAATCAGGATCAAGCAAATAGATTCGTGCCCCGAGTACAGTTACCCAAATTTCACCATACTTGTCTTCATTAATTGACATGATGTTAACTTCGGGAATGGAATATTTAATTTGTGGTTTTAAAACTTCATTATCATAGGTACACTTATATATTTCGTATTCATATATCAAATAGATATTGTCTTTGCTATCGAGAAATAGAATGTCTGCCTTTTTATCACTCTCTAAACCAGTAATGGGTATATGTTTTAACTCATCGTCAGCTTGTCTTATAAAGACGCCATGTCTGCTTGTTAGAAACCAAACGTTATTATCTTGATCCTCTGCGATTGAAAGAACCGATTTATGGCTCAGCTTGGATGTTAAATATGCTTCATTATTAAACTGCTGCTTATATTTATAAATTATCTGAAAACCATTATCACTAGAGCCAATCCAAAGGTTATCATTTTGATCAGTTATAATTGTTGAAATTTCCATATCAGGTATCTCAAACGGGAAATGACTGCTATTTTGGGTGAAAATTTCCTTAGTCTCAGTATTAAAGAGGTACATTTCCAATGCGTCATTATAAACCAACAACTGATTATTTGAATACTCAAAAATTCCCTTAATATTAGACTTTCCAAAAGGATATTCACCAGAAAGATTATTGTCGATAAATTTTTCAGTATTGGTATCAAAAATTTGAAACTGACTTCCTGAAATCAGCCACAAATGATTATTTGACTGCATGAAAAAATAAGTAATTAAATCATCTGTAGGTAAAAAGTCAGAAACGTTATCATTGTCTATGTCATAATATCTTATGCCATTATCAGAAACAGCCCAAATACGTCCCTTGCTATCCATGCAACATTCAGGATAAATTGCATCATGTACTATCGTATCTGAAATAAAGAACGACTCGAGCTCGGGATTAAATACTTCAAGATAATCACCGGTATTAGCAACAATTTTCCCTTTAGGTGTTTCATATAATTCTTTAGCATAACTACTTCTTCCACCAAAACTTACTTTTTTAAAATTACCCTCAGAAGTATAATAACAAATTCCATTTTGTGTTCCGACCCAAATTCTTCCATCTGAACTATTTAGTAAAGATGAAATACGATTATCACATAAACTATTCGGATTACTATTATTCAGATAACTATGAAAATCATAACCATTATACCTGTTTAAGCCATGAGAAGTACCAATCCACATATAACCATAGTCATCCTGCATAAAGGCAGTAACGGTTTTATTAGAAATCTTGTCGGATATTTTAGCAATTTCAGGCAAAGAATTTAATTCATTATTGATGTTATCATCGCATCCTGTAATTGCAATAACCACAAGTAAAAAAAACAATGATAGGTATTTCTTCATCCTCTTCAAATGCATTGTATATGTATCGTTTATCATACAAGTTTAATCCTTTTGTATTAATAATAAAAGCAAAATAATGCAAAAAGAAGGAGGGGAAAGTTAACCTCCTCCTCCTTCTTGAAAAAACATAAAAGAATAAAATCTACTGAATCTATTTAAATAACTCAGGTGCGAATTCACTTAAATATATGCGCCAGTTTCTCCAGATATGTCCACCGTCAGTTTCTAAGTATTCATACTCATACTTGTTTTCATCCAGCTTTTTTCTGTAATCGCTAATACTTTGGTATAAGAAGTCGGTTTTACCGATACCAATCCAGTATAAAGCAGGATTTTTTGAAAATTGTATGGCCAATTTTTCATCCATATTGGCATAGATTTCGGACTCGATGCCCTCGTTTGGTAAAACAGCTGCAGAGAAAAGTCCTACATAGTTAAACATATCCGGATATTGTTTTGAGATATGCAGTGAATGAAAACCACCCATTGACAATCCGGCAATAGCACGTCCGCTTTTCTTTTTAATTGTACGATAATGACTCTCAACAAAATCTACCACATCCGGAAAAGCTGTTTCAATAGTACCATCCATCGAACCACTCATGTAAGGTTTAATCATCCCTTCAGCGGCCTCGCCTGGTGCAGCCTGATGTTTGGCATTACCATTAGGCATTACCACAATCATAGGCTCAGCTTTTCCCTGAGCAATAAGATTATCTAAAATTTGAGCAGTTCGTCCGGTCGCAATCCATGCTTCTTCGTCACCACCCATGCCATGTAAAAGGTATAAAACCGGATATTTTGTTTTGCTTTCTTCATAACCAGCAGGAGTATAAACTGTCATTCTACGCTCCATTCCCAAAGAAGGTGAATTGTACCACACTTTAGAAACCGTACCATGAGGAACATCCTGAACGCTGTACAAATCACCTTTTCCACCATCAATAATGAAATAATTTGTTAGGGTAGAAACATCGCGAGCTACATAAGCGTTATTCGGATCTTTAACATTTGCGAAATCATCAATAGTAAATGAGTAGCTGTAAAGTTCTGAAGCCAGTGGTTCTGAGGTAAATTCCCAAACTCCATCTTTTTCAATCATATCAACAGGAAGAGTAGTCTCAAAAGTACCGAAATCCGTTTCTACTTTTTGTGTTTTAAGAAAATCACCTGTTAGTTGAACTTTTACAGCTTTTGGAGCTATAAGGCGGAAAGTAACACTATTATCCGGGTTAATTTCTGGAGATGTAATTTCTTGTCCACCCCACAATGCCTGCTGAGCCATACTTACATTACAAATAAATACAGCTAGAAATACTAATAAAATCTTATTCATACGTTTTATTTAAATTGATTGATAATTAATTACTTGCACCAGAAATAATATCTCCATAGCTTACCAATTTTACTCCTTTTTTAGTTATTGCATCTTTTACACGTTCACTGGTGTACAATTCCAAAACTTCCTGACGGTCATCCGATACATTTTCGTATCCAATATGCCAGATGGCACTCATTTCCTCGCCTCCAACTGCTGGATGCTCTATATAAACATAGGTTTTACCTTTTTCAAGCTTATCAATAGCTTCCATCAATGCATTTTCTCTGCCTTTAATGGAGTTATCAAATCTTAATGGGAAACTCTGAATTCCCAAATTCTTAGTTGTTTCTCCACCATCATCAACAAAAGGCAATCCATATTCCTCGGATAACCTTGCAGCTAAAGCACTAATTTCTTCATTTGTAATCCCCCACATCATATGCCCTGACAAATGAGTTACATTTGATACAAGTTTAAGCCCAAGTTCAATTTGCGCACGAAGTTCTGCCTCCACTTCATCTATTTTAATTTTCTCGTTTACAGCCATTAATGATTGCCCCGGATAAGCCTCCGTTGGAAATACATTTGGGTAGAAATAACCATTCTCATCGGTTAATGAAGGACATTGAGTTAGTGGTCTCCACTTCATATTTTCCCATTCGCTTGTAAGAGCCAAATGCAAACCAACATCAATCCCAGGATTTTCATTAAGCATTTTAACTGCTTCGGGCAACCAAGGTGTTACAACCATCAATTCTGCAGAACGACTAATACCTTCTGTACACGATTTAATAACACCAACATTTGCAGCATGTGTACTGCCAATATCATCAGAACGAAAAATAACTTGCTGCGCAGAGCTAACTTTTGCAAGTGCTATTAAAATTAGGAAAAGACTTATTATTTTATTCATTTTTTATTTGTTTATTGATTACCAGATAAAAGAAATGATACCTAGATTGTCATTCAATCTTTAGTATCATTTCTTATTATTTTTACTTAAACATATAGATAAGATCTACAAATTCAAGATGTATTGAACGATTAAAACCTATGCATTACTTAAATTATTCATCTGAGGCACTTGTCCATCCCGGGTTTTGAACAATATTACTATTTGATATTGTTTCTGCCTCAGGGAAAGGAAGCAACTCATGTTTTGAAGTTTTGAAACCATAATATGTGTTGGTATATGTATTCTTATCTACCATATAAGAACCATCAGAGGCTACTCCTTCAAACTTAGGAATCGATGCCCCTTGGTTTGCAAGAACTGTAGCAGCATCTCCCCAACGAACAAGATCAACAAAACGAGTTCCTTCTAACCAAAGTTCAAATCTTTTTTCATTTTTAACATTTTCAAGAGTTAAGTCTGTAGTAGGAGCACCTGCTCTTTCCTGAATTGCATTTAAAGCTGCAAGCCCACTGCCATCTGAATCTCCAGCCTGAGTACAAGCTTCAGCATAAAGTAATAAAACTTCAGCATACCTCATAATCTTAAAGTTTGCTTCACAGAAATAACCATATCCTGCAACCGGAACGTCTGCTGCACGAGTAAAATATTTCCAGTCAAAATATCCCTCATTACCATATACAAAAGCAGTTGATAGACCTTTGTCTCCAGTATATTCCATTTCCTGCATTTCACCCCAGGTTTTAATCCAGCTATCCAATCGGTGACTATCAGCACCATCATGATCTAGGAATGCTGAATAAAACTCTCCGGTTGGATTTAAGAAACCCCATCCCATCTGTGCACCTATTGCAGGTATAAACATGTGGTCGGCTCTTGGTTGTACCATTAGATGGTGTAAAGAGAACCCGAAATCAGCAGGATTCCATACTGTGTTCATTTCAAAAATGATTTCTTCAGAAAAATCCCCCTGTGCATTAAACAATGTTGACATATCTGAGACTAAACCGTATTTGCCGGAATCAATCACTTGCTTCAAAGTAGTTTTAGCTCCGGAATAATCACCACTTAATACTTGGGCTTTACCCTTAAAAGCTAGTGCGGCTTCTTTCGTTAATCGAGTTTCCTGAGCGTTTATACTACTTTTTGATGGAAGTACAGCAACAGCAGCTGTCAGATCTTTGATAATAAAATCCCACATGACATCAGGGTCACTGTTTGGTTGCTGATATTCACTACTACCAGTAAGTACATGGTCAATAAGTGGAGGTGTTCCCCATAATGAAGTCAGTTGCATATGAGCCCATGCTCTTGCAGCTATTGCCTCGGCACGACATCTATCTTTAACATCTGTATTGGTTTCAGAATCTTCCGGAAATTTTTCAATCACAGTATTCGCATACTTTATAATCGTGTAATAACCCCTAAATGTTGAATTTATCGTTGGATTATCAGAAGAAAAACGGAATTCATTCAATTGTTCAAAGTTTGAATTATCCCCCCTGGTTCCTCCGCCACACCAAGCTTCGTCACTAATAAGGTTTGTTAAAAAGTAGCTATCATAATACACACTTTTCCATTGCGAATAAACAACTGTTATTGCAGCCATAGCATCATCATCTGTAGAGTAATAAACAGACTCATCCACTACTCCATTTTGGGTGATATCCAATAAGTCCTGATTACACGATACAAGACCAAGGCTAAAAGCCAAAAAGATTAATATATACTTTCTCATTTTCATATTTCTTATTAGGTATTAAAATGTTAAGTTAAGACCAAATACAACTTTTTTAGAAGTTGGATACGATCCCTTGTCCAAACCAATTCCTGAAGTAGTACTTGCTGATACTTCAGGATCGAATCCAGGATATTTGGTAAAAGTGAAATAATCATCCAAAGACACATACAAACGTAGATTATCAACTGCAACTTTTTTAGTTAATTTCTTAGGCACTGTATAACCTAACTGAATTTGTTTGATTTTAAAGTACGAACCATCGAAGATATTACCATCTGACAACCAGTATTTGTCTTCATCATTGGCTCCAGGACGAGGTCTTGCTGCATTCGTATTCGAAGGAGTCCAACGCTCATCGTAATAAACACTCATTCTGTTTTTCTTTGGATAATCAGTTCGTGTAAGCAACATCCATACGTCATTACCATAAGAACCTGACCCAAATACAACTAAGTCAAATCCTTTGTAAGCCATGTTAACTGTGATACCATAAGTAAAGTCAGGAATAGCAGAACCAATATTTGTTTTGTCATCTTCAGTAATTGCACCATCATTTGTTAAATCAACAAATAAAGGATCACCAGTTACTTCATCAACACCAGCATATTTGTAACCATACATAAACCAAATAGGCTCATCTACCTCACACATAGTAACAACTCCTGTATGCATGCTTGCTCCAGGGAGACGAGGAATCGAAGGATCAAGGTAGGTTACTTTATTACGTAATGTTGCAATGTTTGCATTTACTCCATAACTAAAATCATCAATATTATCTCTCCACCCTAGTTCAAACTCAAATCCATGGTTCTGAACATTCCCTGCATTAGTTGTTACAGACTGAGAACCAGTTTCCAACGGAGGTGCAACATTTACCAATAATCCTTTAGTTTTCTTATTAAAGTAATCAACAGCCAATGTTAAGCGATCATTAAACAGGCGTGCATCCAAACCAAGATCAATTTGTTCTGAAGTTTCCCATTGTAAGTCAGGATTTGCAAGGCCTGAAGCTGCTGATCCCAAATACCATGATCCATCAAGATTGTACTGATATTTCCAGTTACCCACACTAATAGAAGTTTTATAGGGATATCCTCTTAATACAGAAACATTACCATTTTGTCCCCATGAAGCGCGAAGTTTCAAATATGAAAGTACATCCGTATCTAAAATATTCTTCATGAAGTTTTCATTTGAAGCTACCCAGCCGGCAGAAAGTGAAGGAAAGTACCCCCAACGTTTGTCTTTAGAAAGCTTAGATGAATCGAATGCATCTGCACGGAAGTTGGCCTGTAACATATATTTACTGTCGTAGCTCCAGGACAAACGTCCGAAATAAGCTAACTGTGATGATTCATTAGTAATACCAGAAACATCGTCATTAGCACTTGAGGTTATATAATCAAGATATCTGAAATTTGGCTCGTAATTTACAAGTTCGTCTCCACTACCTGTAACAAATTTGCTAATAGAATTAATGTATGACATACCAGCCATTGCACCAAAATCGTGCTTATTAACTGAGAAATTGTAGTTTGCATAGTTTTCCCATTGGTAATACAAGCTATTGGTAGCTGTTGCAGATAAGCTATATTGATCGCTTTTTACCTGTTCGTAAGCAAAGTAAGGGAAGCTGTACGAACTACGATTGCTTGCACCTATACGATATCCTAGTTTAGAAGTAACAACCAGACCCTTAATGGGAGTAAAATCGCCATATACGGTTCCCAAGATATTTAATCCATCGCTACCTGATTCTCTATTATCGCGTGTAATAAAAGGATGAATGTCCTGATTCGTATTAAATGCTGATACACTATAATATCTTCCTTGTTCATCTTTTAGATAATTCCTTCCTAAACCTATATTTTGCGCCATATAATCAGGCAACTCATTTTCCTCAAAATAGGCAGGTGTAAGTGGATCAAGTACTAAAGTAGAAAGCAACAATGAACCATACTCATTATTTTCAGACACTTCTTTACTTTCATACCTCTCAATTGAGTTGGTGATACCAATTTTTAACCAATCTTTCACCTGATAGTCTGCATTCACCTGAGATGTAAGACGTTTATAGATATCCTTATCACCACCAATAATACCGTTGTTATCCAGATTACTTATCGAAACGAAAAAGCTACCTTTCTCATTACCACCCTGAAATCCCAAAGTATGTCGATCGATAATGCCATCCTCAAAAGCAACATCTGTCCATTTTGTGTCTGTTGTTCCATTCCAATACGTATCAAATTCATTTTGCGAAATATACCCCGCCTCAGTCATGAATTGCTTATATTCCACTGAATTCATAACATCTGGTGCATTTGCAACAGATTGGACACTACGTTGATAATCATAGAAAATTTTACCTTGTCCTGATTTTTTGCCAGATTTTGTTGTAATCAATACTACACCATTACCGGCCTGAGCACCATAAATAGCAGCAGAAGCAGCATCTTTAAGTACTTCCATACTTTCAATATTGTTTGGATCCAGATAACCAATATCACTAACTTGCAAACCATCAACAATGTAAAGTGGGTTCGATTCAGCATTTGAGCTAAATCCGCGAACACGGATAGAACCAGAAGCACCCGGTTTTCCTGAAGTTTGAATAACCTGCACTCCCGAAGTTTTACCTTGTAAAGCCTGACTAACATTCGTAGAAGTACGGTTTTCAATATCCGTAGATTTTACCTGAGAAATAGCTCCGGTTACACTACTCTTTTTCTGAACACCATAACCAATAGCTACAACTTCGTCCAATTCCTCTGTATTTTCTAAAAGCGTAACAGAGATGTTTGAACGTCCATTAACAGGAATAACTTGTGTTGTAAATCCTATAAAACTAATGCTTAAACTAGCATCAGAATCCACCGAAATTTGGAAATTACCATCAAAATCGGTAATTGTTCCTGATGTTGTTCCTTCTACAACAACAGTAGCACCAATAATAGGTTCTCCAGATTCATCAACAACCGAACCACTTACTTTTTCTTGCACGCTTTGTGCAAAGGTTTTGACTGTACTAACACCTGGAAGCAGTGTAGTAAATAGGCACAATACAGCCATTAAAATCCTTTTTTTAGACTTCTTTTTCATAAATTTTAGTTTAACAATTTTGATTATGTTGAAATCTTTCATGTAATAGTGACACACACATTTCAACATTTTTTGACTATTTGAAAACGAAGCAAACCTAGGGGTAACTAAAAAAAGGAGCTTTTCAAAACTGACGAAAGCATTGCGGATATGTTAAAGTCGGTTTTTCTATTTGTTCAAATTGTTTTTCTATTTCAACCGCACTAAAAAAAACACTATTTGTACAGACAAATACAAAACCCATATATCAAATACTACTAAGACCATAGCGGATTTAGTATATCACCTTGATCATGCAAATAAAGAAAAGGGGCAAATTGTAAATCATTACAAATACCCCTTTTACAAACGTTACAATACAACGAATCAAAGTATTTAATTATTCTAAATCTACTTATTAAGAGTGTACATTATTTGTTTATTTTGTTTACTATAACAATCAACAAGTGTGACTTAATCTCTAAAACAATTACTCACAAAAGGCAATACATTGTAAAGAGCGGTATGCCAATACTCCCAAGTATGACCGCCATCACGTACACGGAATTGATATGGGATTCCAGCTTCTGCCATAGCTAAAACAAATTCAGTATTTGCTTTGAAGGTAAAGTCATCATCACCACAATCAATAAACCATTTCACTGTTTTCATGGCTTCAATCTTTTCAGTCGCAGCATTTTGAACGAATTTCACACAGTTATTATCTTCAACTAACTGGTGAACTTTCCCTTGAACCGGATCATTAAAATCAATCCAAAATAAATTATCATGTCTGTATAAATAACCACTCATGGTATAGGCAGCACAAAACATTTCCGGATGGTGTGATGCATAAACTACTGTTCCCTGCCCTCCCATTGACAGACCAGCAATTGCACGGTGATCTTTATCTGCAATAACTCTGTAAGTTGATTCGATATGAGGAATTAACTCTTGAAAGAAATAATCTTCATACATCCAATCCGGATTATTGAAATAATTCATGAATGTTTTTCCGGCTTCAGGACAAACAATAATCATTTCGCTAACCTGATTCGCTTCGATTAAAGGATTAGCGACATCTGCCAATCTTCCTTGAGTTGGCCAATCAACATGAGTACCACCACCTCCATGAAGCAGATACAGAACAGGATATTCCTTATCTGTGTTTTTGTCATAATCTTTGGGAAGATAGATTGCATATTCTCTTTCTTCTCCTAAAATTTTACTTGCAGATGATTTATACTCCACTTTCCCAACCCCTGGGAATTGTGCAAAAACAAAGTTTGCAATTAAAACAAGTAGATAAGTAATCGTAATTTTTTTCATCTGTTTATATTGTTTTTTTTTGGTAACTCATGAAACTCGGATAATCATCTTTATACCTGTTAAAAGACTTTTTATAATGCTCGTTTCATCTTTTATTATTTTATTAATCGTTATTATACTTTTTAAAAGTACTGATCGTCAATTCAATTTACTTTCGTCGTTTGATTAAACCTTGTTCCATCTGTTAGAAACAGATTGGTTATTTGTTTAAATAATTTTCGGATACCATCATTTCGATGAATATTGGACATTTTTCAAACAAGAGGTATGTTTTGTTTTTAATTTGATTTATACCCTAATAATTTCATTGTAGATGAGAAACAGTTGATGGCATCGTTTTTTGAATAAATATTTGCAATATCAAACCATAATAGATAGTTGAAAGCAACAAAAAAGTATGGCTACCCCTAGGGATAGCCTATACATTTTTGATTAACTACCCAAAATAACGTTTATTTTGGACATGAATTACTAACTAATCTAAACTATGTAGTACCAATGATTTTGAAGTATTTCCTTTACTTATAGTACAAAATTACTCATATCGAAGATAAAGGACTTTCTTAAATGATTAAGAATATTTTCTATCTGAAAAATATCTTATATGAGTTAAATAATATGAGTCCTATATCACTTTTATAAATATGTATCTTATTCTATTACTTCATAAAAATTGAAGGCAAAAGAAGAAGAACTTTGTGCAATTAGTTAACGGAAAAATGGAAAGCTTTTGAACAAAGATCACATGCGGATTAAGTCAAAATGGATTATTCAATTCTACCAAATATTGAAGTTCCGAATTACATGGTGATTATGAAAGGCAAATTTACAATTTATATATTTTCAACCATTTCTGGCTTTTTGTATAAGCCAATTATGGTTTGTTTGTTCCAATCCACGTTAATTTATGCCATAAAGCTTCAAGCGGACCACGTTTATATTTTGTAAACCAAAAAGTACTAAACATACCTTGGGCAATGGCAAGTGCTAAGCCAATGAATAAACAATAGGTTGCTCCTGTATATTTGTATAATCCTAAACCAAATCCATAATAAATACTTGAACCAACAATTGACTGTACAACATAATTTGAAAGACTCATCCTTCCTATTGGAGATAATTTATCCAATACTAGTTGTAAGTTTTTATTGTAGAACAATAATGTAAAACCTGACACAAGAATCAGCATAAAGCCCAAATTAGACCATAACTCGATGATCGTACTTAAGGAATTTCTTATAACTTTTGAATTAGAGAATATCTCAGTATGTGATTTTAAATAAAATAGAGGGATAAATAAAACTACTGAAATAATTAAGGTTTTAAACCAAAACCTAATATTTTCAGACGAATTATAAAAGATTCGTTTACGACCGGCAAGAAACCCAAGTAAAAATAATCCAAGCGTCTGAGCAACTCGCCCAGCTTCCCAGAACCATAATAACGATGCTATTCTTCCATTTGTAATATTACTTTTCATTAGCTGCAACATGGAATCTCCAGTTAAGAACTCACCGACCTTCATATAAAAGGTAAAAGATGTTATACCCGGTTCAATCCCCGGGTTATTTATCGAAATAATCATCTTTATCCATAGTATAGGTTGAAGCAACAAGAACAAAGCTGATATCAAAACAGCTTTATTACTTAATTTATGAAATGGAATAATAAATAAGCCCACAATGGCATAAAGTACTAATATCTCTCCCTGATAAAACAAGGTATTTATAAATCCGAAACCTAATAATAAAACCATGCGCCACATAAAACGCAGTCTGAAGTCCTGACCTTTTTTTTCCTGAGTATGAGTTTGTATATAAAATGTTAAACCAAATAACAAAGCGAATATGGCATACGATTTTCCTCCAAACAAGAAATAAAAAGATTCCATCAATATGCTATCCAAATTTAATATCCATTCTGGTAAATCTGGTTGAAATCCATAAACCTCAAATCGTTCCATATTATGCAATAACATTATTGAAACCAATGCAAATCCTCTTAAAGCATCAACAACAGTAATTCGATTGTTCTGCTGTTTTTTTTTAGTATCCATTTTCTAAACGTATAATTAGTTCGTTAAATCATATTTATTTTTCACAAAAACTTCGATTAAAATATCATTTAATATTCTAATCGAAGTTTTATTTCTGCTTTTTAATGTTTCTACTATAATAGTAGGCTCCCGTGGAAACCACGCCTAGCACAACCATGATAATGGTTATACATAGACGTGGTAACAGGAAGATATTTATTCTATTTTAGACTGACAGTTTCTTTAAGATGAATATCCTGAGCAGAAGAACCAACCAGAATTTGAAGATCACAAGGATCGTAATCCCATGTTTTTGTATCTACATTCCAATAGCTTAAATCTTCAACCGGAATTTCCAATGAAATGGTTTGAGTTTCACCCGGATTTAATGACACTCTGGAGAATGCTTTCAATTCTTTATATGGCCATTCAACAGATGGATTAATGCGGTGAACATAGACTTGTGGAACTTCATCAGCTTCCATTGATCCGTTGTTTGTAAGTTTAAAGCTTAGTTCAATAACATCGTCAGATTTGAAAGTAGATTGACTCATTTCTAAATCCGAGTAGTTGAAATCAACATAAGATAAACCATAACCAAATGGATACAATACGGGTAGCTCTTTCGTGTCAAACCAGCGGTATCCAACCAAAGCACCTTCTGAGTAATAAGCATCAGGACCATCAGTGGGTTGGCTCATAAATGAGCTGAAATCAATTTCTTCTTCATCATCAGCAGTACCGATGTCATCTTTTCTGTACTGAGAAACAAAAACGTCGTTTTCTTTCACCACTTCTTTTTCCTGAGGATATGTTCCCATAGCGAAAGCCGGAGAATCTTCAAGTTTCAAAGGGAAAGTCATTGGAAGTTTTCCCGAAGGAGCGATATTTCCTACTAATACATCAGCTAAAGCATGGCCTCCTTCCAGTCCGTTCCACCATCCCTGAACCATACCTTTGGAAAGTTGGTCAACAACACGTAAATCACAAGGACCACCCGAAATGATGATGGTTACTAAGTTTGAATTTACTTCAGCCAACGCTTTAGCTATTTCATTTTGTCCAACAGGAAGGTCAATATTTTCCCTGTCGCTTCCTTCTGTTTCAATCGATTTGTTTGTTCCTGCGAAGAATAAAACGATATCTGCATTTTTAGCAAGCTCAACAGCTTCGGCAATAAATGCAGGATCAGCAGGCTCATCAATAGTTGCAGCATTGTTTGGGTTTGGTTCTACCGGTCCCCATGAACGAACATAGTTTTTATAACCCGGTGCATAGGTAATTGTTGCTGCATCACCAACTTCATTTTGAAGGCCTTGAAGAGGAGTGATCTCATAGATTGTTTTCACACCTGCACCCATTCCACCGGCAGCAGTTGATAGAACAGCATTTTGACCAATTACAGCAATATTTTTAACCTTACTTAAATCGATAGGAAGGATATTATTTTCGTTTTTAAGAAGGACGACCGATTTTTTAGCCACCTCGTAAGCGATTTGTTGCTCCTCAGGTTGTGAAGCCATCATAGTGTTGGCAACATCGTTAGGAATAGCTTCAACGGTGAAACGAACCCGTAAAATCTCACGCACCTTATCATCAACAACAGATTCATCAACTTTTCCCGCTTTAACGGAGTCGATTAATGCAGGCCCTAAATAAGTATCTCCGGTCATCTGAACATCAAGTCCACCCAGTGCAGCACCCATTGTACTGTGGGTTCCACCCCAGTCAGAGATGGTCATTCCGTTGAAGCCCCACTCACCACGCAGGATGTCATTGTTTAAATATGCATTCTCACCACACCAGTAGCCGTTTACTTTGTTGTAGGCAGTCATCATGCCCCATGCACCACCTTCAACGACAGAAGCTTCAAATGGTTTTAGGTAAATTTCACGTAATGTACGATCGTCAATAATGGCATTAACAGTACCACGGTCAGCTTCCTGGTTGTTTACGGCATAGTGTTTCACACAAACAGCTGTACCTTCATCCTGAGCACCTTTTGTATAACCAACGGCTAATTCAGCTGCTAAAAAAGGATCTTCACTAAAGTATTCGTAAGTACGACCTCCAACCGGGATACGTTGAATGTTGATGGCAGGTCCCAGGATCATATCTTTACCACGACGACGAGCTTCATGACTCATTCCAGTACCATATTTATAGGCTAGTTCCGGAGACCAGGTTGCTGCCAATGCTGATCCTGTTGGGAAATAGGTAGCCGAATCGGTTGTTAAACCAATTGGACGGAACATGTCACCAACTTCTTCCCGGATACCAAATGGACCATCAGCATATTTAATTTCAGGAATTCCAAGGCGAGGAATACCTTCGGATGACATGATGGTTTTACTATGAAGCATTTCAACTTTCTCTTCCAGACTCATGCCTGCAATAATTTCGTTGATCTCTTCATCATGGATTGTAAGCACATCTTGAGGAGAACTTGTTGTTTTCTCCTGTGCGCAACTAAGTAGTGTACTCATATTAGCAGCAATGATAACTGCAAAAATGAAATACTTTTTCAAATTCATAATTATTTAATTTAATGTGTTTTAGTTTTTAAAATGGATGGTTGATAACCCGTGTTCGACTTATAATATTTTCACAGAAAGACAGAATTGCGACAGATTTTTGTCAAAAATCATGAAATCATATCGGGATATTAGGAATGTTTTTTGGCAAAAAGATGGTGTGATTCTGTCTTTCCCCATGGGCTTTACTTTTTTTGCGATAAATTCATTTCAATTCTCTCATATTATCCCGATAGTATTTCGATAATTGTAATAAATTTCTCATCAAAAAAAGTTAAAGCTGTGTATATATTATAAGTCGAACTCGGGTTAATACCTCCTTAAAACATTGAATTATTTTGAATGGATGATTCCAGTGGTTGACCCATTTCTGAAGCCTCAGTATCGCCATCAAGTTTGAAGATCATATAGCTTGGATTTTCTTTTGTGAAAGTTGTCCATGCGCCTGCATCATTTCCATTAGGATCTGCATATTTGGCAAAGTTTGTCCATGCGTCAACCATGACATTACTCAGAGCAAAGTCACCATAAGTAAAAGGTCTCCAGCTACGACCAAGCGTATGGAAAGTGTACCATAATTCCGAAGAGTGGAAAGCTCCGGCATCGTCTCCAGGCAGTGGTCTTGCAAACTGATAAGCGTATGCAACACCTCTTAAATCTTCACGTGAGGTGCAAAATCTGGCTATTGCATCACCTCCACTTAAGCCACCAATATCATCCATGGTAGAACCAATCATATAAGGAACATCAGAGATTTTTCCGTCCAATGCAGCAGCACTAAATGACTGAGGTAAAACGTACCCATCAATTACCGGAGAAAAACCCAGATATTGTTGTTTTTCCTGCGAGTATCTTTGAACTAGATTATAAATGTCTTCAGTAGAAGCAGAACGCATCTGTTCCAGACTTGTATAGCCTGCCCAGTCCATTAAATCCTGACCTCTGGTTTCAGCATCTGCTAAAGCCGTATTTCCCATGAGTGGCCTATCACTAATTCCACCACCGCTTTGAATAATAGCTTTAGTTGGAATGTCTTTTGAAAGGGGAGAAGTAACAAGTGTTTGAATACTGGCAGCACCTGCACTTTGTCCAAAAATCATAATGTTTTCAGGATCACCACCAAACTGAGAGATGTTATTGGCAACCCATTTAAGAGCGGCTATCTGATCAAGAGTGCCGTAGTTTCCAGAAACCTGATTTGGGTTTTCTGCACTTAACTCAGGATGAGCAAGGAAACCGAAAATACCGAGTCGGTAGTTAATTGTAACCAAAACGACACCTCTTTCAGCCCATGCTTCACCATCCATCTCAGGTTCAAAACCCCAACCGGAAGTATATGCACCACCATGAATCCACATGGCAACAGGAAGCTTTACATCAACCTGACCCGGAGCTGGTGTCCAAACATTTAAGAAAAGGCAATCTTCGCTATAAGGGGCATCACCTTCCCAAAAGAATTCTTTTTGGTAGAAGTCACCTTCTACATGAGTTGCCTGATAGGCGGCATTGCCAAAGCGATCAGCAATTTTAATTCCGTCCCAAGGCTTAACAGCTTGGGGTGCTTTCCAACGTAGCTCGCCAACAGGAGCAGCTGCATAGGGAATTCCTCGGAATACAGTAACACCAGCAGTTTCTGAATCGACACCCTGGATTTTACCTCCATCAATTTCTAAAATGGAATTGATTTTTTCAGTGGCAGTGTCATTACCATTGCAAGACACAAGAAAAAATGAGGCAATAGAAAATAAAGAAAGAAGAATAGACTTTTTCATAATATAAAGTTTGATGTGTTAGAAAGTATGTATGTTCTTAAAAAGTTTTAAAAAATTCCGTAAATACTATCACACAAGCTATCGAATTAAACATTGTCCCCAAAGCACAGACTATCAATCAAAAAGGAATACGATGTTTATAATACAATACCCTTGTATTTTTAAATCTATCATTCAATTAAGTTTACTGAATTCAAAATTACAGATCATCAAAATAGATTACTTTCTTTGTTTGTTTAAAGCCTATTCCAGATGTCATGAGTGACTTTCGTATTTGTTTAAATTGTTTTTCTACACAATCAGATCTCCATAAAAAAAGTAATTAGGGATATTTATTGTAGGTTGAGACTTCAATGTTTTTGATTGAATTATCAGATTATTTAACTACCCAATAAATAAAAATGGCAATAACAATAGAGCTACCCCTCTGGATAGCCCTATACGCATTAGTAAATCTGCCTTTTAGGCACGAATTAACTAACTAAACTATGTTTTAAAAATTCACACGTATCGTTTCTAATCTTTTTGTTTTCAATACAAATTTACTTGTGTTCACAAAAAATCACTTTCTAAATTGATCAAATTAATTTTTCAATTGTGCAATTCTAATTTCTATTCATTCAAATACACAAAACTGCAATCCCCCAGGAGGATAAAGCTCATCTTGGAATATGAAAATTAATCAAATCCGGAAAAAGGAAAGTCCTTCATAAAATTCATTAAATCCTTATCGTGATTATAAACGATTGAGCATTCTCTGTCAAACATCATCGTTGCTCCTTCCTCTGGTGTGTATGGATTCCATTCGGGAAGACCGCCCGGCACATTTGGATCACCAGTTCGGGCAAAATTGATCCAAGCCTGACTCATATTTTCGCCAAGTTGTTTTGTTTCTTCATTTTCATCAATTTTAATGTCCATACCCATTACCAGTGAGGTTTCCATATCAATATTATTGAAGACAAACGGAAGTTCCAGACAATGAAATGCTCTCATTGGGTTTAGTTCAGACTCCCAGTTAAACATGTACATATACACCGGTGCACCGCCTTTTTCAGCCTGCTCAGCTTTCCAGATTCCTTCATCTACCGCAGCTGTTCTGAATATCAAATCCTGCTGAAGCAAATCCTGAGGTTTATAGTTTGGATATGCCTTTGCAAAGTCCTCAATGTACTCATCGGTTCTGTCGCCATATGTTTGAGTCAATACTTTCTTTACGCTTTCCATGCTATTATCTTCGGTTTGCGAGTAGAAAGAATTGAATTCATTTTTAGCCGTTCCAATGATCATTGGAATGTCTTTACTAATTTCAGGTGCATGCCCATCAAAAGGTTGTTCAGGAATAATTGTTCCGTCAACAGTCGGGCACCATCCAAACTGATAAATCACAAAGCCTTCCTGTGCTGCAATTTGCTTTATTTTTGGGATCACAGCTTCTCCTGCCAGTAGTAAGTCTGCGTAAGGTACATTTTGAATGTCATCTATATTTTCTGGTGTTATATGAAGTTGTGCCATCACACTATCTGCAATCATTTTTGAATAGCGGGGAGCCATTGATGTATTTAAAGAACCACTTTCCACAATCGCTTTATGGAAGTATTTCACCGCTTCAGGCATGGCCATCAGGTTGGTTACTTTTCCACCACCACCTGATTGTCCAAAAATGGTTACATTATTAGGGTCACCACCGAAGTTCTCAATGTTTTGGTTTACCCATTTAAGAGCTTCAACAATATCCAGAAGACCAACATTAGCTGATGCTGCATATTTATCGCCGTAATCTGCCAGATTTAAAAAGCCCAGCACATTCAGTCTGTGAGTAACAGATACGACAACCATATCTCCTTTGCGAGAAAGGTTTTCACCATCGTAACAAGGCTGTTCAAAACTTGAACCGGTTCTGTATCCTCCACCATGAAGCCACACAATAACCGGTCTTTTTTGCTGATCATTTACTCCGGGAGTCCAAACGTTCAGGGTTTGACAATCCTCACTTTCACCGGGAAGAATTTCAGCAGAAATGCCAGACATAGACTGCTTCAACTGTGGGCAGGCTGGTCCATAATCAATAAATTCTTTCTCACCGTCCCATGCTAGAACAGGTTCAGGCGCCATAAAACGATCAGCCTGAGCATAAGGAATTCCTTTGTAGGTGTAAATGTCTTCACTCAACGTTCCGGATACTTTCCCACTAAGGGTTTTTACTACGCCATTCTGCATTTCTTGATTCGTTTTATCGGAATTACAGCCGACAAATACTATCAATGAGACAACTACACTATAAATTAGTTTTTTCATGCGATTTTTCTTCTAAATTTTAATTTTGAATGATTGGAAATGAAACGGAGCTTTTATAATCTCCACCGATATAAATCACCTGATTTGCCACCCTTGTTTTGGTTTGTTCAGACCAAACTCCTGCATAATTTGAATGGATTGAATATTCAGGAAAATTAGATGATGTAATATCTATTCTGATCTTATTACCTGCTTTCACGTTCCATGTTATAGGCAAAGTTTCTATGGTTATCTCGACAACATCGCCAGGAGTATATTCCTGACGATCACCTAAAGGATTATTGCGATAAGCCAAAGTTGTAATTCCCGAACGGATGTTATAAGTTGATCCATCAGGCATTACTTCACTTACTTTATAACCGAAACAAGTATCGTCCACATCGGTACTTACCGTTAAATTAACAGCAATCTTCCCGGCAATTACCAAATCTTTTGTCAGTTCCGGTGTTAAAAAACTGATTACATCATCACGGTAGCCGATCTCTTTTTGAAGCTGGCTGCCACGCTTACTTGCTGAAGTAAATAAAGTTTCTCCCCCATTTGAGATTACCGGATTTTGCGGATCATACAAATATTTTATTTGTTCTGATTTTCCAGGAGCTTTTCTACTTAGTTCATATGCCTTCGGATTATCGGCATCCTTCTGTTTGGTAAAGTAATACGTTTCAACAGCATCGCTTTTTATAGGCCAAAAATCAAAAGTCTCCCATTTATCTTCTTCAATGAAATAAACATTCACATCACCTTTAGGAACAATCCCTTTTGCAACAACACTATAAAGCCACTCAAACTGATCAACATTCGGATCAATATCTCGTGCGTGTTGTGGATTATGCTGAGTAGGAGTAATCTGATAACTGTGATTCCATGAACCTAAAATCAAACGACTTTGCTTTTTTATATCATCACTTAAACGTTCGTAGCCCAATAATGTACCTTCCATATGATGATCATATAAGCCGGCAACTACAGTAACAGGAACAGTAATCTTAGCTGGGTTTGATTTTAATTCTGCCCAAAATCCCTGATTCCAGTATGGATCATTATAATTTGTGTTCGTAATCCAGTCACGATACCAGGGAAGTTCTGCACCCAGCACGTCAACATCCATTTCAACCTGAGGCATGTATTTGTACTCATTATAATAAGGCTCTTCCCGATCTCTAACAGGCTTTGTTATATCTTCCGATGCGTTATCAATTGCCCAACCGGTCATTATATCCTGACGAAACAAACCATCTTTATACAATGAAATATGACGATCAACACCATAATGATGCAAATACAAACCTTTTTACTTTTTCAGGTAATTCGTCGGCAATAATCCACCCCGTAAAAGCGACATAAGAAGCACCAAAAATACCAATACTTTTACACCATGACTGCTCTGCCAACCAATTAACCAAGGCTAATCCATCCACACGATCAAACTCATTTAGGTCGATAAAAACCTTCTGAGCCACCTTTGCCACGACAATATTGAACCACATACCCCAGACCACGTTTTGCATACTCCTGTCCTAACGATACATTATCACCTTTATTTTCCCCATATGCATATGGAGTACGGGTCATAACAACAGGCCAGGGGCCTTTGCCTTCCGGTAGATATATTTTCGTAAACAATTTATACCCCTCACCACCTTCAATCATTAACTCCTGAAAGGTATATTCATATGTTGGATCAATGCTAAAGTTCATTTTCCGCATCATCTGAGCTGATGCACTTTGAGTACTAGATAGACAGCAAATAAACATTGCTCCCAGGAACAGTCTAATTAAACGGAGTGAAAAATTCATTTGGTTTTATTTTTTTAGAGATTTTCCTCCATGCTAAAACAGAGGAAAATCTCATACTTAATGAAAAGTGAATATTTATACGAGTTCAACAATTGTAGAAACACCCATTCCTCCACCAACGCAAAGAGTTGCGAGTCCTAATTTTGAACCTCTTTTCTTCATCTCATGTAAAAGTGAAACAAGAATACGAGCTCCACTTGCACCAACCGGATGACCAAGAGCAATTGCGCCACCATTTACATTAACAATTTCAGAATTTAGACCAAGCTCTTTGCCCACAGCTAAAGCCTGTGCAGCAAATGCCTCATTGGCCTCGATCAGATCAATCTGATCAATCGTAAGGCCTGCTTTGTCCAATGCTTTTCTGGTAGAATATACAGGACCAATTCCCATAATGGAAGGATCGACACCTGCAGATGCAGATGACACAATCTTTGCTATTGGTTTTAGTCCCAGTTCTTTCGCTTTATCAGCACTCATAACCAATAATGCAGCAGCACCATCATTAATACCGGAAGCATTGGCTGCAGTTACCGTACCATCTTTTTTAAATGCAGGGCGCAACTTTGATATTCCCTCGGCAGTAACACCAGCTCTTGGGAACTCATCGGTATCAAAAATGATTGTTTCTTTTCTTGTTTTTATCTCTACAAGAACAATCTCATCTTTAAAACGACCTTCTGCAATAGCCTTTTCCGCTTTTTGCTGACTTGATGCAGCAAAGGCATCCTGTTCTTCACGGGAAATATTATATTTTTCAGCTACATTTTCAGCTGTAATTCCCATATGATATCCTTCAAAAGCGTCAGTTAGTGCATCATAGACCATGGTATCGACCATTTTACCATCACCCATTCGGTAACCCCATCTGGCATTATCCAATACATAAGGTGCAGCACTCATATTTTCCATACCTCCGGCAATAATAACATCAGCTTCTCCCGAGGCGATCAATGAGGCAGCAAGGTTAACCGCTTTCAAGCCAGAACCACAAATATTATTAATATTCATTGCAGGAACCTCATTAGGAATACCAGCATTGATTGCTGCCTGACGAGCAGTACCCTGGCTTCTTCCGGCTTGCAAAACATTACCCATGATCACTTCATCAATGTCGGATGAATTTATACCGGCCTTTTCAATTGCATCTTTAATTACAATTTCACCTAGTTTTTCAACAGGAACATTTAACAATGTACCTCCAAATTTTCCAATTGCTGTTCTTGTTGCTGAAACAATTACGACTTCCTTCATTCTGGTATATTTTTAAATATTCATGGTTTTTAAATTCTCATATATCATCAAGTCAGCTCCGGTTACTTCTATCATTTCGTCAATAGTTATTCCTTCTGCAATTTCTGTTAACAAAAGTCCTTTACCGGGAACTACTTCCATCACACCTTTTTCGGTTACAATCATATTTACCTGGTGAGCGGCAGTCAATGGAAGCTGGCAAGTTTTAAGAATTTTAGGATCACCATTTTTATTTTGATGAAGCATAGCTACAATTACTCTTTTGGCACCAACAACCAAATCCATTGCACCTCCCATTCCCGGTACTTTTTTCCCAGGAATCATCCAGCTGGCAAGGTTTCCTTCCTGATCAACTTCAAGAGCACCCAGCACGGTAGAATTCACATGACCGCCACGGATTATCCCAAAAGATGTAGCACTATCAAAAAACGATGCACCTTTTAAAACTGTCACAAAACCACCTCCGGCATCCGTAATGTTTAAATTTTTATTTGTCTCATCAGCTTTAGGCCCAAGTCCTAATAAACCATTTTCAGATTGAAAGGTTACTGAAATGCCCTCAGGGATATAGTTAGCCACCATGGTAGGCAGGCCAATTCCAAGGTTAATTACGTCGCCATCATTTAATTCTTTGGCAACCCTTCTTGCTATTATTTCTTTACTATCCATGGTTTATATTTTTACAATTGCATCAATGAAAATTCCTGGTACAGTCACATGGTTAGGATCAATGTCTCCTACCTCAACGATCTCAGCAACCTCTGCCACAACATATTCTGCGGCCATTGGCATTAAAGTGTTAAAGTTCTTTGCTGTACCTGATATATAAAGATTTCCAGCTTTATCTGCCCGATCTGCTTTGACCAATGCAACATTTGCTTTCAATGGCTTTTCCAAAAGATATTCTTTTCCATCGACTGTGATCTTTTCTTTTCCTTTTTCCACGACAGTCCCTAAACCAACTTCAGTTAAAACCCCCCCCAGCCCAACACCTCCTGCACGAATTCTCTCAGCAAGAGTTCCTTGAGGACACAATTGAACATCAGCTTCCCCGGAATACATTAAACGTCCTGTTTCAGGATTAGCACCAATATAGGAAGCTATGATTCTCGATACTTTACCACTTCGTATAAGATCATTACTTGAAATTTCTGTTGTCCCTGAATCGTTTGAAATTACTGTCAGGTTTTTTACAGAACATTCACTTAACGTTTTCACTAAGTGATCAGGATGTCCACAATGAAGAAATCCTCCAATCATAATTATATCCCCATCTTTTACAGATGTAAGGACTGAATCTATATTTTTAATTTTTATACTCATTACTATCCACTTATCTATTCTAATTCTCAAAAATTGATGTCTTCTTTGCCTTGTCAATAATTATTGCGGCATCTTCCTCCAATAGAAACCTTTTGCTCACTAAATCATTTGCGGCTTTGGTCACAGCATCAACATAGCCTGCTTGATTTCCATATCTCTCTTCAAGAGAAAGGCGGGTATCTCCGGCAGCAATTCTTTCCTGTTTTGTTTTATGAAAAGGAATATAAGAACCTGTTAATCCGGCTAAATCATTATATGCAGCACCCGATAAATAATTAAACCCTAAACTTGTTCCTGTAGGTGCTTGCAGTTCAACAGAACGAATACCGGCAATTTCATTTCCATCTTCATCAACCTGAGAAACCATAATTGCATAATCTTTTCCCAAATATGCAGGAGGCAATTGGGTAACAATTCCTGTTTCATCATGAATATTGAATGTTGGCCCAAAGTCTAGCAGAGACAGGTTACTAATAATGTTCAGATAGTTAAAATCAGGAATTGTTTTCTCCCCATTTCGTGTCTGAAAGCTTACCCTTTTCATTTCCGGAAATTTTAAATCTTCAGGAAAAATTAAGGTTTTATCTTTTATTGAAGGCATTTCACTTGCTGGAGGTTCCGTCCCTTCAATTACCCATTGTTCCAATGCAATCCATAATGCTCTCATAATTGGAGTTCCATCCACGTCTGAAAATCCCGGGTACACAGTTTGTGACGGATTCCACATAGCACCATATCTTGAAACTGAATGCTGTGCGCCAGCGACATAATAAATACGAAGATCTTCAGGTTGTTCCAAATCGTACTGTCCGTATGCGTCTGTGAAGACTGGAGAAGCCTGTAATGCCCACATTTCAGATGAAGTCAACAACATAAAAACCTTAGGAACACTATTTGAAGCAATTGATCGAGTTAATATTCCGCCAGTCTCTCCACTAATTTCATCCGTATAATCATCGGCAAAACCACGAACCGAAGATTGCCCGTAAGCTCGGTGTTCTGTACGTGGACCACCACCACCACCGGGAACAGCAAAACGCATGTTTATATTATTCTGACGTGCACCAACTATTGGGAAAATACCATCAAAAACTTTGGTATCCGACAATGTTTGGTTAAAACCTAAGTGCAGGAAAGTCTTCATAAAGTTTCCGGACTGAGAAGTTCCTGTTCCTAATGTGTATTTAATAGATCCTGCAACAGGATTTTCTGTTCCGTAATCATCCTCTTCACTATCTCTAAAAAAAGTAACAATATCACGAATGGCAGTTAAGCCCAATCCCATCACTTTCGGATCTTTTCCAGTGTAAATCAATTCGTATAAATAGTCAGGATTGAAACCACCTTTGATACTCACTTTCGCTGGATCAGGAGTTCCCGGGAAAGGATTGCTTTCACTGGTTGATGCAAAAGCCCAATCTTCGTTAGGAATCCATCTTCTTGGATCTGATTCGTTAATGCGCATGGTCAGTTCATAACCGTCATTGTTTGGGAAACCTGCAGGAACATACGAAATATGTCCCGAATTATAAACATTTCCACTTAAAGCCATTTCATGAGGATGTGTTCCTTTTGTAGGAGCAAATTCCACCCTGATAATTCCTGTAATCTCACTTCCATCAGGATTATGAGCTGTTGGAACATCCAAGTAAAGACGATCGAACATACTCATCGGACTTTCCTTTTTCATTACATCTCCCTGCCATGCGGCACTAATAAAGACATAGCCTCTGGCCATTAAGGTAGAATCCGGATTAGAACCATAAGCATTACCACGGTTTGGTGCATCATAGCGTAAAACGCCATTTGCATACTTCATCTTTTTGGGTTTAATCAAAAAGAAATCAGAAGTATATTCTACCAACCCGTTTTCATTTTTATCGGCCAATTGCAGATCAACAATAATTCCATTATGCGGATCTGCCGGATCAACTTCTCCGGTAAATTTCCCATATATTTTTTCGTACTCAATTTTTTTATCACCGAATTTCCCTGGATAATCCACCACTTTTGTGACAGTTAACTTCACTTTAGGTTTGGCAGCAAAAACATTTAGAGAAAGAAAAGCTAATAATAGCAAAAGTATTTTCGTTTTCATTTCATAAAATTTAAGTAGTGATATCTAAACTTCCATATCCAACAAAGCAGAAGAAAAGGACTTCCCATGAATATCGATGGCTAATGAGCGAGTTACTCCACTTGAAAGTGCATCATATAAAACAAAGTTTAAGGCTCCGATAGATGGTAGTTCGTAACGAACAACCTCACCCTTTACAACTTCGGAGAAATGCTCTTTCACTTTTTCAGCAGTAACATTGTCAAGTAAAAACTTATAATCTTCTTCTTTATAGGCAATTACCGATATATTTGAAATATTTCCTTTATCGCCAGTTCTTGAATGTGCTATTTCTCTAAGTTTCATAATTGTGTATAATGAATTTCGGGTTTAACTAAATCAGAATCAATCAAAACAGATTTTATGGCGATCACTTCACGCACCGATTTCAGTACGCCACCACCTCCGGCGGGTCCATTTGTATAGAGAGTTTCAACTTCATTTCCAACTTTTTTGGCATCATTCGGATTTGAAGTTCTAACTGTTACTCTCGCTCTTACTTCGTAGGGTTCACCTGAAGAAATTTTATCACCATATAAGGAGTTCACTCCCATAATGTCATAGCGAGCCTCTGTATGTGGCAGGCCAGTTAATTCAAGACGGTCTTTTACAATATCCAATGCCAGTTGTGCACGAGCTACCGCTCCCGGACCACCATAACTTATCTGTCCTTCACCAATGAAGCTATCTTTATATCCAACGGAAACTTTGTATTTTCCGGTCTTTTCTTTACCTGAACCACCTTTTACACTTACTTTATCTTTTGCTAGTTGTTCGAAAGAGACAGCAGAAAAATCAGCAATTACATCAGGAGTTATATAATTCTTGGGGTCGTGAATTTCATATAAAAGCTGCTCTTTACAAGTAGCAGTAGTTACCATTCCACCAGTACCTTTGACTTTTGTGAGAAAAAAATCGCCATCTTCATTTATCTCGGCAATTGGGAAACCCAGATTTGACAGATTTGGAACATCCTTAACCCCCGGATCGGCAAAATAACCGCCTGTTACCTGACCTGCACACTCTAACAAATGCCCCAAAACTGTTCCTTTACCCATTTTTTCATAGTCTTCCAAAGACCATTTAAATTCATGCAAAACAGGAGCCATAAAAAGTGCCGGATCTGCAACCCTACCTGTAATAATTACATCAGCTCCATTGTCAAGAGCTTCAACTAAAGGTTTTACTCCGACATAAGCATTTGCTGAAATTATTAGATCATCGATCGTATTCAGACTCTCACCATTTTCAAAAATTGGCAATCCACTTCCTTTAACTTGTGTTAAAACATCATCACCTGTAATAGCAGCAATTTTAATGTCTTTCACACCAAGGACAGCAGCTATATCCTTTACTTTTTCCATTGCAGCCAAGGGTGTTGCTGCTCCCATGTTGGTGATGATTTTTACACCATTTTTTTTGCAGACAGACAAACATTTTTCAAATCGATATGCCAAAAGTGGATCATAACCTTTATCAGGGTCTATTTTTCGTTGTTGTTGTGCTAAAGCAATTGTTCTCTCAGCCAAACATTCAAAAACTAAATATTGAATGTCTCCTTTCTCTGCCAAAACTAAAGCAGGTTCAATCCGGTCACCGGAATAGCCGGCACCTGAACCAATTCGTATCTTTTTATTCATAAATGTATAGATTGTGTTATCAAAGCAACTAAGGTCATTACTATTGTTGTCCCCCAAGCCCAGAAAAAAGTAAACTTCTGATGATCAGCCAGGTCAACTTCAGAAAGACCAATTAGTAAAAATGTAGAAGCAGTAA